>NZ_RJKS01000003.1 GCF_003762905.1 Curtobacterium sp. ZW137
CACGTCTCCGCCGACGCCGCGAAGCTGCTCAACAGCACCTTCAAGACCGACGCCGTCAAGGCCGGCCTCCTCGTCGGAACCGCCACGATCACCGCCCAGATCAAGTAACACCCAGCACCACCAGCACCACACACGAGAACGCCGCCCCCACCAGGGGACGGCGTTCTCGTCGTTGCGGTACCGGTCAGGCGTCGTGCCGGTCAGGCGTCGTGCCGGTCAGGCGTCGAAGCGCGTGCCCTTCGGGTTCGGCGGCAGCAGGAACATCACGAAGAGCACGAGCGACCCGATGCCGACGA
Source organism: Curtobacterium sp. ZW137 (assembly GCF_003762905.1). GTDB lineage: Bacteria > Actinomycetota > Actinomycetes > Actinomycetales > Microbacteriaceae > Curtobacterium. Next base: position 297 of record NZ_RJKS01000003.1, read on the forward strand.
GCACGTGCAGGAACTGCCAGAAGCCGGACAGGTTCGCGTCGTGCAGACGACGGGCCCCGAGGGCGAGCGAGCCGATCAGGGTCACGAGCGCCCAGAGCACGAACAGGTACGAGCCGACCGGGTTCTCGAGCATCGGGGTGTCCGGCGTGAAGATCTGCGGGACGAGCTGCAGAACCAGGCCGATGGCGAGCGACGTGATCCACCACCACCAGAACTCGGCACGCGAGGCCCGGCCGGTGAACACCGTGTACTTCCGCCAGAACCGCCGGACGGCCTCGGTGAACGGGGCGCCGTAGAAGGGGTCCCGGAGGGCCACACCGCCGGGCTGGGGGCTGTCGTCACTCATGCCCCAAGCCAACCATGTGACCCTGCCGGGAGACCCCCGCCTACACGAGCGAGTCGCGCCAGGCCGCGTGCAGCTGGGCGAAGCGCCCGGTACCCGCGATCAGGTCGTCGGGGGTGCCGTCCTCGACGATCTTGCCGTACTCCATCACGAGCACCCGGTGGGCGATCGCGACGGTGGACAGACGGTGCGCGATGATCACGGCCGTGCGGTCGGCGAGGAGGGTCTCCAGGCCTTCCTGCACGAGCCGCTCGGACGGGATGTCGAGCGATGCCGTCGCCTCGTCGAGGATGAGCACCTTCGGGTCCGCGATGAACGCCCGGGCGAACGAGAGCAGCTGTCGCTGCCCCGCCGAGACACGACCACCGCGCTTGTTCACGTCGGTGTCGTACCCGTCGGGCAGCGCCATGATGAACTCGTGCGCGCCGACCGCCTTCGCCGACGCCTCGATCTCGGCGCGGGAGGCCCCGGGCTTCCCGAGGGCGATGTTGTCCGCGACGGTCCCGGAGAACAGGTAGGCCTCTTGCGTGACCATGACGATCGCGCGGCGCATGTCCTTCGTGTCGAGGTCCCGCAGGTCCACGCCGTCGAGCTTCACGGAGCCCTCGGTCGGGTCGTAGAAGCGCGCCATCAGCTTGGCGAGCGTCGACTTCCCCGCACCGGTCGATCCCACCAGGGCGATGGTCTGCCCCGCCGGGATGTGCAGGTCGAACGCCGGCAGCACGACCTTGCCCGCGTTGTAGGCGAACACGACGTCGTCGAAGTCCATCTTGCCGTGGGCGTCGGCGAGCTTCGTCGGCTTCACGGGGTCCGGCACGCTCGGCCGCTCCTCGAGGACGCCGGAGATCTTCTCCATCGCCGCCGAGGCCGACTGGTACCCGTTGTAGAACATCGCGAGTTCCTGCGCCGGGTCGAAGAACCGCTTGGCGTACAGCGCGACCGCGAGCAGCGCGCCGACCTCCATCGAGCCGCCGATCACCCGGTAGCCGCCGACGATGACGACCGCCGCGAGCGTGGCGTTGCCGATGAGCACGAGCACCGGGTCGAAGGTCCCGAACAGGTTGAACACCTTCGTGTTCGCCAGCCGGTAGTCCTCGACGAAGCCGCCGTACTCGTCCTTGTTGCGGGACTCCTTGCGGAAGGCCTGCACCGCGCGGATGCCCGTCATGGTCTCCACGAAGTGCACGATCACGCGGGCCGAGGTGACACGCGTCGCGCGGAACAGCGTCTGCGAGTTCGTCTGGAACCAGCGGATCAGGAACCACAGCGGCACGAGCGACACCGCGAGCACGAGCCCGGACGTCGGGTCGAGCGACACGAGCGCCACCGCGGTGAACACCATGTAGAGCACGCCCTGGATGAGCTGGTTCAGCCCCGAGTCGAGGAGCTCGCGGATGGAGTCGAGGTCACTCGTCTGGCGGGAGATGATCCGGCCGGACGTGTAGGTCTCGTGGAACTCGAGCGACAGCCGCTGCGTGTGCAGGAACACCCGCTTGCGGAGGTCGAACAGGATGGCCTGGCTGATCCGCGCGGCGAGCACGGTGTACCAGGCGGTGAGGACCGCGCCGAGGACGGCGACGACGATGTACGTCGCGACGACCCCGAACGCCGGCACCCAGTCGTTTCGGTCGAGCACGTCGGGCAGGGCGTTGTCGATGCCCCACGCGATGAGCGCCGGGCCGGCGACGGTTCCCGCCGTGGAGACGACCACGACGATCCCGAGCAGCACGAGGCGCAGCTTCAGCGGCGCCGCGAGCGAGCCGAGCAGGGCGAGGGAGCGGCGCCGCAGGCGCTTGCTCTCCGCCTTGGTGAAGTCCTCGCGCTCCTCGCCACGGACTCCGAGGGTGGTGATCGAGGCAGTGATCGGCGCGGCAGTCTGCGTGTCCGCAGCGTCGTCGCTGACCGGTGCCGTGCCTCCCGGCAGGTTCTGGTCGGTCTGCTGGCTCATGCCATCGCCTCCTCTCGTGCGGTCGCGTCGTCGTCGTCCAGGGACGAGATGACGTAGCGGTAGTGGTCGTTCGTGGCCATCAGCTCCGAGTGGGTGCCGACGGCGGTGACGACGCCGTTCTCCATGAGTGCGACGCGGTCCGCGAGCGTCACCGTCGAGGGACGGTGCGCCACGATGAGCGACGTGGTCTCGGCGAGCACGCGCCGGAGCCCGGCCTCGACCCGCGCCTCGGTGTCGACGTCGAGCGCCGACAGCGGGTCGTCGAGCACCAGCACGGACGGACGGGCCGCGATCGCACGGGCGAGCGCGAGGCGCTGCCGCTGGCCGCCGGAGAGGGACAGGCCCTCTTCCCCGACCCGGGTGTCGACGCCGTCCGGCAGGTCGTCCACGAAGGACGCCTGCGCGATGTCGAGCGCCTCGCGCATCAGGGCCTCCGCCTCGTCACCCGTGACGTCCGGGCGACCGAGCAGCACGTTCTGCCGCACGGTCGTCGAGAACAGGGTGGCGTCCTCGAACGCGACGCCGACGTGGCGACGCAGCTCTTCGCGGGTGAGGTCCCGGATGTCGACCCCGTCGATCGTCACCGAACCGCCGGTGACGTCGTAGAGCCGCGGGACCAGGGACAGCAGCGTGGTCTTGCCGCACCCGGTGAGCCCGACGAGCGCCATGGTCTCGCCCGGCTCGAGCCGCAGCTCGACCCCGTTGATGAGGTCCGGGAACTGCGGGGGCGAGTCCTGGTACCGGAAGTGGACCCCGTTGAAGGACAACGCACCGTGCGGCTCCGCGATCGTCTTCGGGTGTTCCGGGTCCGTGATCGTGTTCTCGGAGTCCATCACCTCGAAGAAGCGGTCGACCGCGGTGCGCGTGTCGAACGTCATCGAGAGCAGGAAGCCGATCGACTCGATCGGGAACCGGAGCACCGTCGCTGTCGCGAAGAACGCGAACAGCTGCCCGACGGTGAGCTGGTCCTGGCTGGCCAGGTAGATCCCGGCGAGCAGGCACAGCGCGAAGGCGACATCCGGCACGAGCAGCAGCCACAGCCAGATGCTCGCGATGGCCTTCGCCTTCTTGATCTCGGTGCCGCGGAGCGCCTCGGCCTGCTCGCTGAACTCCTCGAGCTTGTAGCCGCCGCGTCCGAACGCCTTGAGCACGCGGATGCCGTGCACCGACTGCTCGACACTCGTCGCGAGGTCACCGACCTGGTCCTGGCTGCGGCGCGCGACGACGGAGTACCGGCGCTCGAACAGCAGCCCGTTGATCCACAGCGGGATCGACGCGATCAGGAAGATCAGCCCGAGCAGCCACCCGAAGGTGAACAGCACGACGAATCCGACCACGATCGTGACGATGTTGACGACGAGCAGCACGACGCCGAACGCCAGCCAACGGCGGATCAGGGACAGGTCGGAGACCGAACGGGACAGCAGCTGCCCCGACTCCCACCGGTCGTGGAACGCGACGGGCAGGTCCTGCAGCTTCGCGTAGAGCGAGTTCCGCATGCTCGCCTCGATGCGGGTCGACGGGCGCATCACCATCCGGCGGCGCGAGGCGATGAAGAACGCCTCGAGCACACCGAGGGCGAGCACGCCGAGACCGGCGGGCCAGATCTGTGCGGAGTCCTTCGACGACAGCGGGCCGTCGACCAGCCACTGCAGGACGTAGGGGATTGCGAGCGCCACCAGGGAGGCACCCATCGCCGCGGCCATGCCGGCGATGAGGCGGCCCTGGAAGGGCTTCACGTAGGGGTAGATCCGCGCGATCGCGCGGAAGGTGGACGGGCGCGCCGTGGTGGGCGACTTGGACATGCGTTGCGTCCTCATGCGTCTGCCGTGTCCCCGGGTCGCGTCACGCGGCGTGCGTCGCGCGTCGACGGCCTGGAGGCTCGGTGTTGCGTTGCGTGGTCATCATCAGCCGGGCGCGTGGTCGCGCGCCACCGCCGTCACTTCCGTGACGTCGGTCGGGCCGGTAGGCACCGGGAGACACTCGTCCCCCGGGTTCAGGCGGGTGGTTCGCGGTCGCCGTGGTGGTGCGACGCCGCGAGGCCGTGGGAGACGGCCTGGCTAGGCGGCGGCCGCGGCCCGGCGGGGTCGCGGAGCGGGAGCGGTCCCCACGACGGACACGAGACCTGCGCGGGCGGCCGTCGCCACGGTTCCGGTCATGTTGTCCATCGTCACTCCAGTCGTCGTCTTCGTCACCGTTGTGTCCGCGGTGCCGCCGACCCCGGGGAGTCGTCGGCTGCCTGTCGCGGAGCCTTACAGACTATTCACAGCACGTCACAGGGCGCAACAGGTTTCCGGCAATTGCTCGAATCAGTGGAAGAAGTGACGCTCGCCCGTGAAGTACATCGTGACGCCGGCGGCCTTCGCCGCGGCGATCACCTCGTCGTCACGGACGCTGCCGCCGGGCTGCGCCACCGCGCGGACACCGGCGTCGAGCAACACCTGCAGGCCGTCGGCGAACGGGAAGAACGCGTCCGACGCGGCGACCGAACCGGCCGCACGCTCGCCGGCCCGGTTCACCGCGAGGTGGCACGAGTCGACGCGGTTGACCTGGCCCATGCCGACACCGACGCTCGCGCCGCCGTTCACCAGCAGGATGGCGTTCGACTTCACGGCGCGGGACGCCTTCCACGCGAACGCGAGGTCGGCGAGGGTGGCGTCGTCCGCGGGCTCGCCCGAGACGAGGCTCCACGTGGACTGGTCGAAGCCGGTGAAACGGTCGGCGTCCTGCACGAGGAAGCCGCCGGAGATCTGCTTGACCTCGCGCGGGGCGAGCGCGAAGTCCGCCGGGAGCGTGAGCAGGCGGATGTTCTTCTTGCGGGAGAGGATCTCCAGCGCCTCGGGGTCGAAGCCCGGTGCGACGACGACCTCGGTGAAGATGTCCTTCACGGTCTCGGCCATCGCCACCGTCACGGGACGGTTCGCGGCGATGACCCCACCGAACGCGGACAGCGGGTCGCAGGCGTGCGCGGCGGCGTGCGCGGAGGCGATCGGGTCGGCGGCGTCCGCTGCACCGACCGCGATGCCGCAGGGGTTGGCGTGCTTGATGATCGCGACGGCCGGCTCGGCGAAGTCGAACGCGGCGCGGACCGCTGCGTCGGCATCGACGTAGTTGTTGTACGACATCTCCTTGCCGTGCAGCTGCGTCGCCTGGGCGATGCCGGTGCCCTCGGCGGACGTGTACAGCGCCGCGGCCTGGTGCGCGTTCTCGCCGTAGCGGAGGGTCGCGGCCAGGTCGGCGCCGAACGACAGGTGCTCGTCGAAGGTGCCGGGGGTCGCGATGTCGCCCGCCGCGCTCGGGGCTGCCGCGGCCGCGGCCACGTCGCTCGCGAAGTACGACGCCACCGCGGTGTCGTACGCGGCGGTGTGCGCGAAGGCCTGTGCGGCGAGGCGCTTCCGGAGCTCGAGCGTGGTGCCACCGGCACGGACCGCCTCGACGACCTCGGCGTAGGAGCCCGGGGACACGACGATCGCCACGTTCGGGTGGTTCTTCGCGGAGGCACGGACCATCGCCGGGCCGCCGATGTCGACGTTCTCCACGACGGTCGCGGTGTCGGCGCCCGAGGCCACGGTCTCGACGAACGGGTAGAGGTTCACGACGACGAGCTCGAACGGCTCGATGCCGAGGCCCGCGAGCTGCTGCTCGTGCGACTCGAGGCGGAGGTCGGCGAGGAGCCCCGCGTGCACGGACGGGTGCAGCGTCTTCACGCGGCCGTCGAGCGACTCCGGGAAGCCCGTGACGCTCGACACGTCGGTCACCGCGTACCCGGCGTCCCGGATTGTCTGGGCCGTGGAGCCGGTCGACACGATCTCGACACCGGCGTCGGCGAGGGCGCCGGCGAGCTCGAGCAGGCCGGACTTGTCGCTCACCGAGATGAGGGCGCGGCGCACGGGCACGACGTCCCGGTCGCGGTAGAGGCTGGGGTCGGCGGCGTGGACGCTCATGCGCTCGTGGTGCCCTTCAGGTCGGTGTGTCCGTTGGCGATGTCGAGGATGGTCTGGATGAGCAGGCGCCGCTCGACGGGCTTGATGCGGTCGTGCAGCGTCGACTCGGAGTCGCCGGGCAGGACGGGGACCCGCTCCTGCGCCAGGATCGGGCCGCTGTCGACGCCGTCGTCGACCTTGATGACGCTCGCCCCGGTCTGCTCGACCCCGGCGGCGAGGGCGTCGCGGACACCGTGCGCGCCCGGGAACTCGGGCAGGTACGCGGGGTGCGTGTTGATGATCGCGGGCCCGAACTCGGAGACGACGGCCGGGGGCAGCAGGCGCATCAGGCCAGACAGCACCAGCAGGTCGGGCGACCATGGCCGGATCTGCTCGGCGAGCGCCTGACCCCACTCGGCGCGGGAGTCGAAGCGGGAGAACGGGACCGTGAAGGTCGGGATCGAGTACTCCTCGCCGAGACCGAGGCCCTCGGCGTCACGGTCGGCACCGATGGCGACGACACGGGCGGGGTACTCGGCGTCACGGGTCGCTTCGAGCAGGGCTCGGAGGTTCGAGCCGGTACCGGAGATCAGGACGACCAGTTCGAGCACGGGTCAAGCCTAGCGGCGGTCGAGCGGTGCGACGCCCGTCACCGGTCGCCCTTGGGACGGCGCCACCAGGGCAGCTCCTCCTCGGGGATCTGGTCGGTGGCGTCCCAGCGCTTCCCGGCGGGTGCGGCGGGCGGGGTGACGACGGGTTCGTCGTCGACGTCGTCGCGGCCGGCCACGAACTCCTCCGTGCTCCAGGGGAAGGCGGGCTGTTCATCGATCCGGGCACCCGCGACGTCGGGGCGCTCCGGGCGGTGCCGGTCCGGGCGGTCGTCGGGCGCGGTGTCCGGGCGCTCGGCGTCCGAACCCGTGACCCGCTCGCGGAGGCTCTCCGCGCGGTTCTTCAGGCCGTCGGCCCGGCTCTTGAGGCCGTCGGCGCGGTCTCGGACGCCGTCGCGCACGCCGTCCGCCGCCCCACGGAGTCGGTCGCGGATGCTCCCGACCCGTCCGGCGGTCTCCGGGGTGCGGGAGGCGTCCGCGTTCGCCGGCACCGCGGGAGCGCCGGTCCGCGCCCAGTCCGGCAGCCGCACGTCGTGGTCGGTGTCGACCGCGTCCGGTGCGTGGTCGGTCTCGACCGCGTCCGGTGCGTGGTCGGTCTCGTCCGCGTCCGGTGTGTGGTCGTCGGCGCGGGTGACGGGGTGGTGCGCCTCGTCGACGACGAAGCGGTGCACGTCGGTGGTGCGCCCGGCGCCGGCGCGGTCGACCGCGTCGAGGAGGGACCCCTCGGCATCGACGGACGCCGCGGCCGCTGCGGTCTCGGTGTCCTCGGTCTCGTGCCAGCGTTCACGCGTCCAGGACCGCTCGGGCATCCGCACGAGGTCCTGCCCGATCGCGAGCGCCACGATCGCGGGCACACCGACCTCGAGCGCGGCGAGCGACCCGACGACCAGGGCGTGCGGCCCGACGTCGGCGAGACGCCCCGGCCCGAAGGACCCCGACGACAGCCACGCGACACCGCCGGTGAGCACGCCGGCGACGATGCCGGTCGCGAGTCCGGCGGACGCACGGAGGAGCGCGCTGTCAGCAGCGCCGAGCACCCGCACGAGCCGCGGTCGCAGCAACCCGCCAGCCGCGAACCCGGCGAGCACCGGGACGAGGATCCACAGCAGGCCGAAGGTGTGACCGGAGGACGGCAGCGCGCCGAACACCGGGATGCCGGGGATCGGGCCGAGCGTCGTGCCGATCGGCGAGACGCTCGATCCCGTCCCGATCGCGAACCCGGGGCCGACGAGCCACGCGGTGGCCCAACCGACGAAGTCCGGCAGGAACGCCAGCTGCCCGATCGTCAGCGAGATCCCGCCGACGACCCCGGCGTGCGAGCGCTCGTACAGGGTGATCACCTCGGCGAAGGACCCGAGCAGCAGGAACCCGACGACGATCCCCGCGACGGCGACGACCATCGCGGTCGCGGCGGTCCCGGCGCGGAGCCCGAAGCCGACGACGGCGCGCCAGACCTCGGGGATGCGGTGCACCTGGTCGAGCACGCGACCGGTCACCGCGTCCGCGGGCATCGAACGTCGACGGCGGCAGACCTCGGCGGCGACGAGTGCGGGGACGCCGAACCAGAGCGCGGGGAACACGATCGCCTGCCAGAGCGTGGGGTGCGACGCGGAGGACGTGGCGGACAGGCCGAGGCCGAGCCCGAGGAGCGCGACGGCGGCGGTGCCGACGAGGATCCCGGTGACGCGGTGCTCCGTCTCGGCGAAGCGGCGCCCGGCTCGTGCGCCGAGCCAGGCCGTGACGACGGCGAACCCGAGCGCTGCGAGCGTGATCGAGATCGGGGCGGCAGCCCCGCTGACCCCGGACGCCTTCGCGGCGGCGGCGCTCAGCACGAACGTGACGTCGACCCCGTGGCCGACGAGCCAGATGTTGCCGGCGGCCTTCCAGAAGACGTCCCAGTCGACCTGCAGCCCGTACTCGAAGCCCCAGAGGAGCGTCAGCGGGACCAGCACGAGGCCGACACCGACGCCGACCGTCACGACCGCCTCGATCGCGGCGAGCAGAGCGGTTCCCAGGCGGTTCATCGCAGCGAGGATACGTGCCCCGCACCGCGAACGACGGGAGGCTCGGCGCGGAACCCGCACCGAGCCTCCCGGCTGGCTCCTGTGGAGCCGTGATCCGCTCAGCGAGCGGCGACCACCTCGCGCAGCAGCGCCGCCGTCTCGGACGGCGTCTTGCCGACCTTGACACCGGCCGCCTCGAGCGCCTGCTTCTTCGCCTCGGCGGTGCCGGCCGAGCCGGACACGATGGCGCCCGCGTGGCCCATCGTCTTGCCCTCGGGGGCGGTGAAGCCCGCGACGTACCCGACGACCGGCTTCGTGACGTGCGCCTTGATGTAGTCGGCGGCACGCTCCTCGGCGTCGCCACCGATCTCACCGATCATCACGATGGCCTCGGTCTCGGGGTCGGCCTCGAACGCGGCGAGCGCGTCGATGTGCGTGGTGCCGATGACCGGGTCGCCGCCGATGCCGATGGCGGTGGAGAAGCCCAGGTCACGGAGTTCGTACATCATCTGGTAGGTCAGGGTGCCCGACTTGGAGACGAGCCCGATCGGGCCCTTGCCGGTGATCGTCGCCGGGGTGATGCCGACGAGCGACTCCCCCGGGGTGATGATGCCCGGGCAGTTCGGCCCGATGATGCGGGTCTTCTCGCCGAGCGCCTTCGCGTGCGCCCAGAACTCCGCGGAGTCCTGCACCGGGATGCCCTCGGTGATGACGACGACGAGGGGGATCTCGGCGTCGATGGCCTCCATCACGGCGTCCTTCGCGAACGCCGGCGGGACGAAGACGATCGAGACGTCGGCACCGGTGGTGTCGATGGCCTCGCGCACGGAGCCGAACACCGGCAGCGTGACGTCACCGTGGGTGACGGTGGTGCCGGCCTTGCGGGCGTTCACGCCGCCCACGACCTGCGTCCCGGCCTTGAGCATGAGCGCGGTGTGCTTGGTGCCCTCGCCGCCGGTGATGCCCTGGACGATGACCTTGGAGTCCTTGTTGAGGAAGATCGACATTGTTCTGAGCGCTCCTTACGCCGCGGCCGCGGCGAGCTCGGCGGCCTTCTCGGCCGCATCGTCCATGGTCGCGGCGATCGTCACGAGCGGGTGTGCCGCGTCGCGCAGGATCCGGCGACCCTCTTCCACGTTGTTGCCGTCCAGGCGGACGACGAGCGGCTTGGTGGCCGCGTCGCCGAGGATGCCGAGGGCGGCGACGATGCCGTTCGCGACGGCGTCGCAGGCGGTGATGCCGCCGAAGACGTTGACGAACACGCTCTTGACCTGCGGGTCGCCGAGGATGACGTCGAGGCCGTTGGCCATCACCTCCGCCGAGGCGCCGCCGCCGATGTCGAGGAAGTTGGCGGGCTTCACGCCGCCGTGGCGCTCACCGGCGTAGGCGACGACGTCGAGCGTCGACATCACCAGGCCCGCGCCGTTGCCGATCACGCCGACCTCGCCGTCGAGCTTGACGTAGTTGAGGCCGTGGGCCTTCGCCTTGGCTTCGAGCGGGTCCTCGCTCGCGGTGTCCTCGAGCTGCTTGTGCTCCGGGTGGCGGAAGTCGGCGTTCTCGTCGAGGGAGACCTTGCCGTCGAGGGCGAGGATCTGCCCGTCGCCGGTGCGGACGAGGGGGTTCACCTCGACGAGGGTCGCGTCCTCCCCGGCGAAGACGTCGTAGAGCTTCGCGAACACGCCGGCGACCTGGGTGACGAGCTCGTCCGGGAACCCGGCCTGGCGCGCGATGGCCTCGCCGGCCTCCTGGTTGATCCCGGTCAGCGGGTTGACCTCGACGCGGGCGAGCGCCTCGGGCTTCTCCACCGCGAGCTGCTCGATCTCCATGCCGCCCTCGACGCTGACGAGCGAGAGGTACGAGCGGTTGGCGCGGTCGAGCAGCACGGAGAAGTAGAACTCCTCGGCGATGTCGGCACCCTGGGCGATCATCACGCGCTGGACGGTGTGGCCCTTGATGTCGAGGCCGAGGATCGCCTTCGCGTGCTCGTAGGCCTCGTCGGGGGTCTTCGCGACCTTCACGCCGCCGGCCTTGCCGCGACCGCCGACCTTCACCTGCGCCTTGACGACGACCACCCCACCGATCTTCTCGGCGGCGGCCTTCGCCTCCTCGGGGGTGTCGGCGATGATCCCCTGGAGGACGGGGACGCCGTAGGACTCGAAGAGGTCCCTGGCCTGATACTCGAAAAGATCCACGCTGTTCTTCTTCCCGCACGGTGTCGTGCGTCGGCATCGGTTTCGCAGGTCGCAGCGCTCGACGTCGAGGGTCGCTCGATGTCGAGACAACGGCCGCCGACCACCCTAGCGCCGACACATGGACGTCGAGACAAGACGGACGGCTGAGGAGCCACCGACCGCTGCGGCGTACACAGGAACCACCCCACGGAAGGAGCGCACATGACGGCGTCAGAGAACCAGCAGGCACAGGAACGACTCGGCGAACTCCTCGAGCAGCGAGCGTTCGACCGCTTCGGCGAGGTCTGGGCCGAGGACGTGGTGGACCACGACCCGGCACCGGACCAGGCTCCCGGACTCGCCGGCATCGTCGACTTCTGGACGCAGTTCACGACCGCGTTCCCGGACTTGACGCTCGAGCCGGACCCGCTCGTCGTGACCGACGACTTCATCACCGCGGTCTTCACGATCCGCGGTACGCACACCGGCCCGTTCCAGGGCCACCAGCCGACCGGGCGCACGTTCACCGTCCGCGGCATCCAGGTCTCGAAGTTCCGCGACGGCAAGATCGCCGAGCGCTGGGGCGCCACCGACGAGAAGGGCCTGGCCGAGCAACTCCAGCTCGACCGGTCCGACGTGCACTTCGTCAGCGCCTGACCACCCGTACCCCCGACACCACGACCACCAGGAGGAACACCATGTCCGATCCCGGCATCAGCCCCGTCGACGACTTCGACTCCCAGGAGCGCCGCGACGACGACATCGACCGCGAACACGTCGGTCCCTACGAGGTCGACGAGGCCGAGGAGTCGCTCGAGACAGTCACCAACGACGCGGTCGCCGGCGAGACCGTCGAGCCGCAGGTCGGTGACGGCACCGACGACGGCCCCACCGGTGGCGCCCCGCGAGAGGGCAGCGCCGACCTCTGGGAACACGACGACGACACCGAACGCCCCGACCTCGGCGGCGACCTCGGGACCAAGCCGCTCTGAGCGGCGGTCCGGTCCGGCACACGGGTGCCGTGACCAACGGACGGACTGGAGGCTCGGCGCCGGACGTGCGCCGAGCCTCCAGTCCGTCGTCAGGTCGGGAACCCGACCTCGCGCACTTCCTCGCGGACAGCACGCCCGTCATCTCCGGTGGGCGCGCCATCCTGCTGCAGATCGCGGACCCGGTGGTCGCCGCCGGCGTGCGACGGCACTCCGACTTCGCCCGGCGGCCACAGCAGCGGCTCGCCCACACGCTCATGTACGTGTACGCCGTCGTGGTCGGGACGCCGTCGGACGCGGCGATCGCGACGTCCTTCGTGAACCGCGCGCACACGGCCGTCGCCGGCGCGGACGACGTCGACCGTCAGCTCTGGGTCGCGGCGACCCTCTACGACTCCGCGCTCCGGGCGCACGAGGAGTTCGGCGACCCAGTCCCGCCCGGACTTGCGCAGCGGGTGCTCGACGCCTACGCGCCACTCGGCGTCGCGCTGCGTGTCCCGGCCTCCCGGTGGCCCTCGACCGTCGCGGCGTTCGACGCGTACTGGACCGCGACGCTCGGGACGCTCCGGGTCTCCGACGACGCGCGCGGAGTCGTCCGCGACCTCCTGCACCCCCGGTTCGCTCCCCTGTGGGTGCGGGCGGCGATGCCGCTCGTGCGGATCGTCACGGTCGGGATGCTGCCGGACGTCGTACGCGCGCAGTACGGGTTCGCGTGGGGCCCGCGCGAACAGGCGCGGTACGCCCGCACCGTCCGGTTCGTGCGTCAGATCCGGGCCGTCGTGCCGGGCGCGTTGCTCCGGCTCCCCGGTCCGCTGCTGCTCCGCGCGATGCGTCGGTACGCCACCAGGCGCTAGGGGTTGGCTGGGGACATGGCTTCCGCTCCGCTCTCCGGCGACTCCTCGTTCGCGTTCCCCGAGCTCGACGACCCGCCCGCCTCGCCGCTCGACGTCGCGCGCACCTGGGTCGCGAACGCTCGGGACGTGTCCGAGCCGATGTCGATGACCCTGGCCACCGCGGCCGACGGAGCCGTGAGTGCCCGCACCGTCGACGTGAAGTCGATCGACGACCGCGGACTGGTGTTCGGGTCGTCGACCCAGAGCCCGAAGGGGCAGCAACTCACCGCGAACCCGGCCGCAGCACTCCAGGTCTACTGGCGGGAGACCATGCAGCAGCTGCGGTTCGAGGGCGTCGTCGTACAGCTCTCCGACCAGGAGTCCGACGAGCTGTTCAGCGCCCGGTCACCCAAGTCGCGCGCGGCCACCGCGGTCGCCGCCCAGTCGGCGCCGCTCGAGGGCTCGTTCCAGGACCTCATCGACGATGCGAACGCACTGCTCGAGGAGTCGGAGGACGTGCCGCGTCCGGCGTCGTGGAGGGCGTGGCGGCTCGAGCCGACGTCCGTGGAGTTCTGGCACGGCAGCCGCGACCGCATGCACCGACGCCTGCAGTACCGCCGGACCGCCGACGGCTGGACGTCCGCGGTGCTGCAGCCGTAGCGGGCGCGTCCCGGCGCGGGGCGAGCTCCGCGCGATCGGCCAGCTCGACCATCGGCGGCGGTGCGGCGGCGGCGGTGCGCTTCGGCGGCGGTGCGGCGCCGGCGGTGCGGCGCCGGCGGTGCGGCGCCGGCGGTGCGGCGCCGGCGGTGCGGCGCCGGCGGTGCGTTTCGGCGTCGCACTACCGATACCCGCTCGAACCACGGACGACCGTGGTTCGAGCGGGAATCGGTTGTGCGCCGCCGGCCAGAACCGCGGCGTCGAATCACCGAAACGCGAGAGGATGAGCGGGTGAAGCGAGGGAACGGACCCGCAGTGCGTCGGGCGACCAGTGCCGACGCCGCGGCGATCGCCCACGTGCACGTCACCGCGTGGCGCGAGGTGTACGCGCACCTGCTGCCCCCGTCGTTCCTGGCAGCCCTGGACGTCGACGCCCGGGCCGAACGATGGCGGGGCATCATCGCGGACCCGCAGACCGACGTGCTCATCGCCACGATCGGCGATGCCGTCATCGGGTGGGCATCCGCCGGCAGCGGGCGCGACACGACTGCACCCCGCGACCGCGAGCTCGAGGGCATCTACGTCCTGGCAGCGGCGTACGGCTCGGGTGCCGGCCAAGCACTGCTCGACGGAGCAGTCGGCGACGCTCCCGCGTACCTCTGGATGGCGGACGACAACCCCCGTGCCGAGGCGTTCTACCGGCGCAACGGGTTCCTTCGCGACGGCGCGGCCAAGCGTGAGCACCTCGGGCCGCACCCGATGGAGGCCGTGCGACTGGTCCGGTGAGGTCGGCTAGAGCTTCTCGATCGGAGCGATCTTGATGAGGAGCTTCTTGCGGCCCGCCGAGTCGAACGCGATCTCCGCGATGCGCTTGGCGCCCTGACCGGTCACCGCCAAGACGGTGCCCTCGCCGAAGTCGACGTGCTTGATGCGGTCGCCGGGTGCGAGTTCCATGTCGCCGTTGTCGCGGACCTGCCCGGACACCCGGTTCGCCCACTCGGTCTTCGGACGGGTCTTCGCCGCAGCGGCCGCGCGGTCGTACGAGCCGCCGCCCCAGCCGCCACCACCGCGGTAGCCACCACCGCCGCCACCGCCGGCGCCGTCGCGCTTGGCGTTGAGCGCCCGGGGCTGCGTGCCGCCGCGGCTGTTCGCCATGCCCGGGGACTGCTTCCACTCGATGAGCCCCTCGGGGATCTCCTGCAGGAAGCGGGACGGCATCGCCACGTTCACGTCGCCGAACTGGGCGCGGGTCATCGCCAGCGACAGGAAGAGCGACTTCTTCGCTCGGGTGATGCCGACGTAGAAGAGCCGGCGTTCCTCGGCGGGGCCGCCCGGCTCGTTCGCCGACATGCGGTGCGGCAGGAGGTCTTCTTCGACGCCGGTGAGGAACACCGCGTCGTACTCCAGGCCCTTCGCGGTGTGCAGCGTCATGAGCGACACCGTGCCGGACGAGTCGTCGAGCTCGTCCGCCGCAGCGACCAGCGAGACTTCGGTCAGGAAGTCGCTGAGGGTGCCGTCGGGGTTGTTCTTCTGGAACTCGCGAGTCACCGCGACGAGTTCGTCGATGTTGTCCGCGCGGGCGGCGTCCTGCGCGTCGGGCGACTTCCGGAGCTGCTCGAGGAGCCCGGAGCCGTCGAGCAGCTGCGTCAGGGTGTCCACGACCGGCTGGTCGGCGGCCTTCGCCGAGACCTCGTCGAGGAGCGCCGCGAACGAGGTGATCGCGTTCCGCACCTTCGGCCCGAAACCGAGCTCGTCCGCGTGCCGCAGGGACTCGCGCATCGTGACGTCGTGGTCGTCGGCGTAGCGCTGCAGCGTGGTCTCGGTGACGGCACCGATCCCGCGCTTCGGCACGTTCAGCACGCGGCGGAGCGCCATCGGGTCCGCGGGGTTCGCGACGGTGATCAGGTACGCCATCGCGTCCTTGATCTCCGCACGCTCGTAGAACTTCGTGCCGCCGAGCACCCGGTACGGGATCGCCGCACGGATGAAGATCTCCTCCAGCGCACGGGTCTGTGAGTTGGTCCGGTAGAACACCGCCATGTCGCGGTAGTCCATGCCGTCCTCGTGCAGGCGCTGGATCTCGTCCGCGACGAACTGTGCTTCGTCGTGGCCGGTGTAGCCCGTGAACCCGACGATCTTGTCGCCCGCGCCGACCTCGGTGAAGAGGTTCTTCACCTGCCGGTCGAAGTTGTTCGCGATGACGGCGTTCGCCGCGTCGAGGATGTTCTGCGTCGAGCGGTAGTTCTGCTCGAGGAGGACCACCTTCGAGTTCGGGAAGTCCCGCTCGAACTCGACGATGTTCCGGATGTCCGCGCCACGGAAGGCGTAGATCGACTGGTCCGAGTCACCGACGACCGTCAGCGAGGCACCCGCGATCGATCCGTCGGCTTCGCGCATGCGGGCGACGTGCTGCCCTTCGTCCTCGAGCCGGTCCACCTGCTCAACCGGCACCGGACGAGTGAGCTCGCGGATCAGGGAGTACTGCGCGTGGTTGGTGTCCTGGTACTCGTCGACCAGGATGAAGCGGAAGCGCCGCTGGTAGAGCGCTGCGACTTCCGGGAACGCCCGGAACAGGAACACCGTCTGACCGATGAGGTCGTCGAAGTCGAACGCGTTGGCCCGGCGGAGCTCGTTCGTGTAGCGCCGGAAGACCTCGGTGAACATGACTTCCTGCGGATCGTTCGCGTTGATGTTCCGCGCGTACGAGTCGATGTCCTGCAGCTCGTTCTTGAGCTTCGAGATCTTGGACGCCGCGGCGCCGACGGTCAACCCGAGGGTGTCCGCTTCGAGGTCCTTGATGATCCGCTTCAGGAGCGCACGCGAGTCCGCGGAGTCGTAGATGGTGAACGACTGCGGGAACCCGAACCGCTCGGCTTCGCGTCGGAGGATCCGCACGCACGCCGAGTGGAACGTGGAGATCCACATGCCTTCCGACGCCTGCCCGACGAGGGCACGGACGCGCTCGCGCATCTCGGCGGCGGCCTTGTTCGTGAACGTGATCGCGAGGATCTGCGACGGCCAGGCTTCACGGTTCGCCAGGAGCAGCGCGATGCGGCGCGTGAGCACGCTCGTCTTGCCGGAACCGGCGCCGGCGACGATCAGCAGGGATTCGCCGCGGTACTCGACCGCTTCCTTCTGCTGGGGGTTCAGACCGGCGGTGAACGGGTCTTCGTAGGGGCGGTTCCCGGCACCCGGCTCGGGCGTCGAGTCGAATGGGTCGAGCACGATCGTCATGTCCGGGACAGTCTAGGCCGGGCCCCCGACACCGGCGGTCCCGTCCTCGACGAGCGAACGTGCGCGGACCGCGAGGTCGGCGTGGTCGGCGAACACCCCGTCCACACCGGTCCGGATGATCGAGGTGAACCACCGCTCCCAGTCCCCGTGTCCCGCGACCTCGCCGCCACGACGGAGCGGCGCCGGCAGGAACCGGTTCTCCGGACGGAGCGTCCAAGTGAACACCGCGAGCCCGGCGGCGTGCGCACGATCGACGACGTCCGACCGGACCGGCCGGGGATCGTCAACGCGGACCGGATCGGTTCCCGCCATCACCGTGCCGACGGGGAGGCTGATCCCGTCGAACTCCGCGGCGAGCGCCGTCAGCGCCGGGTCGGTGCGTTCGGCGGCGTAGCTCGGAGCTGCGGACCCGTGGGCGGCGACCTCGTCCGCGGCACTGCCACGGGCCTCCTGGAGGTACACGAGCCGGCCACCCGCACCACGCGCGCGGAGGTCGCGGAGCACCCCCTTCTCGAAGCACTCGAACGTCAGTCGGTCGTCGTCGCGCCAGCCGGCGTCCCCGACGGCGGCGTCGACGAGCGCTCCCATCGGGTACCCGATGCCGTCGAAGTACGTTGCGTGCTTCACCTCGGCCACGAGGCCGACCGGTCGCGGAGCGGCGTCGAGGATCGCGAGCAGGTCCTCCAGCCGCAGGATCGGGTCGTCGCCGTCGTGCGAGGCGGACCGCGGGCGCAGCTCCGGCAGTCGCTCGCGGGTCCGGAGCGTGCTGAGCTCGTCCCACGTGAAGTCCTCGGTGAACCAGCCGGTCAGCTGGGCGCCGTCGATCCGCTTGGTCGTGCGGCGATCGCGGAACTCGGGGTGGTCGGCGACGTCGGTCGTGCCCGAGATCTCGTTCTCGTGCCGGAGCACCAGGACACCGTCCTTCGTGGGGACGAGGTCCGGTTCGATCGCATCGGCGCCCAGGTCGATCGCGAGTTCGTACGCACTGCGCGAGTGCTCGGGCCGGTACCCGGAGGCACCTCGGTGGGCGATCACCAGGGTCATGCGGCCGACCCTACTGGGGTGGGGTGTCGTGCCGGCCGCACGAGGCCCGGACGACGAGTTCCGGCGGGAACTCCTCGTGGTTCGGCGCGGTGCCGTCGAGCACACGCCGGACCGCGGCTTCCGCCATGGACTCGATGGGCTGCCGGACGGTCGTGAGGGGCGGCCACGTGTACTCGGCTTCCCACGAGCCGTCGAACGCGACCACTGCGACGTCCTCGGGGACACGGACCCCGCGCTCGTGGAAGGCGCGGAGCAGGCCGACCGCGGTGCGGTCGGAGGCCGCGAAGACCGCGTCCGGCCGATCCGCCTCGTCGGCGCCGTCGCCGCTGGCCGTGCCGTCGCCCTCGTCGGCGATCTGCAGGCCCGCCACGTAGCCGCCTTCCCGGGTGTAGCCGCCGTCGTACACCCGGCCTGGAGGCACGCCCTGACCCGCACACGCATCTCGCCATCCACGGTGGCGGGCTTCTCCCGCATCGGGCTGGCCGACGAACGCGATCCGGTTCCGTCCGTGGGCCAGCAGGTGCCGCGTTGCCAGCTCCGCCCCGGAGCGGAGGTCGGTGCCGACGCTCGCGACACCCGCACGTGCCGCGGAGACGTTGAGGTCGACCCACGGGAGCCCCACCGGGTCGATCGCGGACCGGTCGACCGCGCCACTCGAGAGCACGAGCACGCCGTCGACCATCCGGGCGGCGAACTCCTCGAACCGGGCGCGGATGCCGTCTGGCTCGAAGCTCGTCGCCGTCGAGTACAGGGCGTAGCCACGCTCGCGCGCTGCCGACTCGATCGCCGCCGCGTACTCGGCGAAGAACGGGTTGGCGAACACCGGGTCTTCTCGGTCGGGGACGGCGAGCACGAGTGTGCGCGCCGATCCGGACCGGAGTGCCCGTGCGGCCTGGTTGGGGCGGTACCCGAGTTCGGCCACCGCGGCGAGGACGCGCCGCCTGGTCTCCGGGGCGACCGGCGCGCCGCCGTTCAGGGCGTAGCTGACGACCGCGTCGGACACCCCGGCGAGCCGAGCGACGTCCCGCCGGGTGGGTTTACGTGCTCGTTCACCCGTCGGTGTCTCGTTCAGTCGCCCGCTCGGCTCCTCGTTCGGTCGCCCACTCGGCTCCTGGTTCGGTCGCCCGCTCGGCTCCTCGTTCGGTCGCCCGCTCGCTCGATCGGTCACCGGTCGATCATGACACCCGGTCGGCGACGGGCAGGCGCTCCCCGACGGCCACGGGCGCATCGCCCTGGTCCGGGATCGGCAGGCGCTCGCCGTCCCGACGAGCGGACTCGAACGCGATCAGGCCGGGCAGCGTGTACCGCGCGGCCTGCCAGGCGTTGACCGGGGGCAGGACGCCGTCGTTCACCGCGGTGACGAAGTCGTCCACCAGGAGCTGGTGCGAGCCTTCGTGCCCGTTGGGCGCGAAGTCGAACTCCGCGGGCAGGCGACCCGTCAGGGAGTCGTGGACGGGGGCGTGCCCGGAGACGAAGGAGCTGCGGAGCGCGGGCGAGACGTCGGCGAGGCGCGGGTCGTCTTCGTCCATGGTCGGACGAGTGGCGATCTCCTCGGAGACGTCCGTGACGCCGTCGCGGTCCTGCCAGACGGAGTTCGTGACGAGCTGCTCGAAGCTGCCGTCGGTGCCGAACCAGCGGAACCGGCTCTCACGGATGTACGACGGGAACCCGACACGGCGGAACTCGTTGATGCGCATCGAGCCGCCGCCGTCGAGCTCGAACAGCGCGGTCATGTTCGAGTAGTCGTTGTCGAACATGCTGACGTCGGTGTCGAACACCCCGTCGCCGCGGTCGTCGTGCACGCCGATGCAGCTGACGCTCGTCGCGTGCCGCGGGACGGCTCCGAGGACGCCGCCGATGGCGTGCGTCGGGTACCACATGGGCGGGTAGCTCGCGGTGGCCTTCCAGTCGTCGCCGCCGCTGTACTTGTAGGCGTCGTAGAACCCGAGGTCCATGTCGTGGACGTAGTCGCCCTCGGCGTAGAACACCCGGCCGAAGGCGCCCTGCTCGGCCTTCTGCCGCGCGAAGACGGTCGCGGGGTTGTACTGGCTGGTCTCCCCCATCATGTAGGTGAGGCCGGTCTCCTGCACCGCCGCGATGATCGCTTCGATCTCGGTGACGGCCACGGCCATCGGGACCGCGGAGTACACGTGCTTGCCCGCGCGGAGCGCCTGCAGCACGAGCGGCCCGTGGGTCCAGCGCTGGGTGAAGATCGCGACCGCGTCGACGTCGGGGCTCGCGAGCATCGCGTCGAGGCTCGGGAAGGTCCCCGCGAGGGCGAGTTCGTCGACGAGCTGGTCGGCGCGCTCCGGGATGACGTCCGTGGCGTACACCGCCGAGATGCCGGGGTGCTTGTCGAAGAGGGTCGCGAAGTGGCTGGCGAACTGGCCTGCTCCGACCATGCCGAGGGTGAACGTCATGCTGGCTCCTTCTGCCGGGGTGCGTCGTTGCTGTCCCATTGTGGTGACGCGGGTTTACTCGTGTCAACCCTCGGTTCCGGGTGTGGAGGGGCGTGTGTCCGAGGGCACATGTGGAGGACTGAGCGACTCCGGTCCCAGGTCCCGGCGCGAGCATCCGGTCATGGCCGACCGATCCCTCTCCACCGCCGTCGAGTACCGCATCGAGCGCGCGGCTCGCCGGGTCCTCGACGCCGGCCGGCAGCCGCGCAGCCCGGCCCGGGTGTTCGTGACGGAGTTCCTCGTGTTCGGGGCGAAGCAGGCGTGGGCGTGCACGTTCGGCGCCGCACTGCTCCTCGTCATCGCGACCGCACGGCTCGCGTGGCCGGAGGACGCACCGCTCGCCCGGAACGACGCCCTGACGATCGCCGCGGTCCTGATCCAGGTCGGGATGCTGGCGTTCGGGCTGGAGACGGTCCGTGAGCTCCGCGTCGTCCTGCTCTTCCACGTGGTCGGCACCGTGATGGAGGTCTTCAAGACCGACGTCGGCTCCTGGTCCTACGACGGCGGCGGTGTGCTCCACATCGCCGGGGTACCGCTGTTCTCCGGGTTCATGTACGGCGCCGTGGGGTCGTACATGGTCCGCGTGTACCGCCTGTTCGACCTGCGCTTCGAGCGGTACCCGCGCCAGTGGTGGACCGCGGTCGTCGCCGGCGGGGTCTACGGGAACTTCTTCGCGCACCACTTCGTGTGGGACGCCCGGTACCTGCTGCTCGGCGCGGTCGTGCTCCTCTTCGCCCGGACCACCCTGCACGCCCGGGTGCACCGCGCCACGCTCCGGATGCCACTGCTCGTCGCGATGGCCCTCGTCGCGGTGTTCATCTGGATCGCGGAGAACGTCGCGACCTGGGCAGGTGCGTGGACCTACCCGGCCCAGCAAGCCGCGTGGCACCCCGTCGCCCCGACGAAGATCGTCGCGTGGCTGCTCCTCATGACGATCTCGGTCGCGCTCGTCACCTGGCTCTACCGCCCGAAGCCGCCCGACGTGCCCTCGGCGAACTCCCGACGCCCGCCGATCCGCCGCGCAGCGCGTGCCCGTAGAGTGCAGGCACCGGTGGCAGCACCGGCGTCCGCTCGCCGCGAATCCTCAGCCTTCCGGCGCGATGCCCACCTAGGCTGAGAGGACGCGAAGGAACGGTCCACGTTCCCGCTCGACGACCCGAATCCAGAGGAATCACGAGGACACCATGGCTTTCAAGCCCGGTTTCGATCAGTCCCCCGCCTTCAACGACGCGGGCCGGAACGCTTGGGGCGCCGGCGCCAATTCGCAGCAGCGGACCGGATGGGGCCAGACCCCCCAGCAGTCGGCGGGCATGACGCCTGAGCAGCTGCAGCACATGTACGACCGTCCGTCGGCGAACACCGTCGACACGGACCGCATGTCGTACGAAGACACCATCATCAAGACGCTCGTGGCGTTCGGCGTGCTGGTCGTCGGTGCGGTGGCCGGCTGGAACCTCCCTCCGGTCGTCTGGATCGCCGGCGCGCTCATCGGCTTCGTGCTGGCGCTCGTGAACACCTTCAAGAAGAAGCCGTCCGCGGGCCTCGTGCTGGCGTACGCGTTCTTCGAAGGACTCTTCGTCGGCGGCATCTCCGGCTACTACAACAGCGCGTTCGAAGGCATCGTCACGCAGGCGGTCTTCGGCACCCTCGGCGTGTTCTTCGTGACGCTCCTGCTGTTCACGTCGGGCAAGGTCCGCGCGACCCCGAAGGCGACCAAGTTCTTCCTCGTCGCGATCGTCGGGTACATGGCGTTCTCGCTCGTGAACCTCGTCCTCATGTGGACGGGCGTCACCAGCACCGCGTTCGGACTCCTCGGCACGACGATCTTCGGCATCCCGCTCGGCGTCGTCATCGGCATCTTCGTGGTCATCATGGCCGCGTACTCGCTCATCCTCGACTTCGACCAGATCAAGACCGGCGTCCAGCGCGGCGCACCGCGCATCTACGGGTGGACGGCAGCGTTCGGCCTCATCGTGACGCTCGTCTGGCTCTACCTCGAGATCCTGCGCATCCTCGCCATCATCGCGAGCAGCCAGCGCAGCTAGGGCGCGCAGCGCCCGCACGAACGCGAAGGGCCCCGGCGAGTACGCCGGGGCCCTTCGTCATGCCCGCGCTGCCCCACCCGGACGCGCACGGCCGGACGCACGAAGGCCCGCCGAGCGCAGCTCGACGGGCCTCCGGGAGCGTCAGGCGCTCACTCCCACTCGATCGTCCCCGGCGGCTTCGACGTGACGTCGAGCACGACGCGGTTGACGTCCTTGACCTCGTTCGTGATGCGGTTCGAGATCTTCGCGAGCACGTCGTACGGCAGGCGCGTCCAGTCCGCGGTCATGGCGTCCTCGGACGAGACCGGACGGAGCACGATGGGGTGCCCGTACGTCCGGCCGTCACCCTGGACGCCCACGGAGCGGACGTCGGCGAGCAGGACGACCGGGCACTGCCAGATCTCCTGGTCGAGGCCGGCGGCGGTGAGCTCGGCGCGCACGATGGCGTCGGCCTCACGCAGCAGCGACAGCCGCTCGGCGGTGACCTCTCCCACGATGCGGATCCCGAGTCCGGGGCCTGGGAACGGCTGGCGCCCGACGATGACCTCGGGCAGGCCGAGCTCGCGGCCGACGGCGCGGACCTCGTCCTTGAACAGGGTGCGGAGCGGCTCCACGAGTTCGAACGTCATGTCCTCGGGGAGGCCACCGACGTTGTGGTGCGACTTGATGTTCGCGGTACCGGCACCACCGCCGGACTCGACGACGTCCGGGTAGAGGGTGCCCTGCACGAGGAACTTGACCTCGCCCTCGTCGCCGTCCGCGCGGGCCTCGAGGACGAGTGCCTCGGCCGCCGCTTCGAACGTGCGGATGAACTCGCGCCCGATGATCTTGCGCTTCTGTTCCGGGTCGCTCACGCCGGCGAGGGCGTCGAGGAACTGCTGCTCGGCGTCGACCGTGACGAGGCGGACACCGGTCGAGGCGACGTAGTCCTCTTCGACCTGCTTGCGCTCGTCGGCGCGGAGGAGCCCGTGGTCGACGAAGACACAGGTGAGCTGGTCGCCGACGGCCTTGTGCACGATCGCGGCGGCGACGGCGGAGTCGACGCCACCGGAGAGCCCGGCGATCACGCGTGAGGAGCCGACCTGCGCCTGGATCCGGGCGACCTGCTCCTCGATCACGTTCGCCGAGTTCCAGTCGCCGGGGAGCCCGGCGGCGCGGTGCAGGAAGTTCTCGAGCACGGCCTGGCCGAACGCGGAGTGCTTGACCTCGGGGTGCCACTGCACGCCGTAGAGCTTGCGCTCGTCGGAGGCGAAGGCAGCGACGGGGGTCGACGAGCTGGACGCCAGGACCTCGAAGCCCGCCGGGGCCTCGGACACGGAGTCGCCGTGCGACATCCACGTGGTCTGGGACGCCGGCTGTCCACCGAGCAGGACGCTGTCGGTCCCCGTCACGGAGACGTCGGTCGCGCCGTACTCCCGGAGCCCGGTGTTCGCGACGGTGCCGCCGAGTGCGGTGGCCATGGCCTGGAAGCCGTAGCAGATGCCGAGGACGGGGACGCCGAGCTCGAGGATCTCGCCGTCGAGGGCCGGTGCCCCCTGCTCGTAGACGGACGACGGGCCACCGGACAGCACGATGGCTGCGGGGTCCTTCGCGCGGATCTCCTCCGCGGAGATCGAGTGCGGGACGATCTCGCTGTAGACGTTCGCTTCACGGACGCGGCGAGCGATGAGCTGCGCGTACTGTGCTCCGAAGTCGACGACCAGGACGGGGCGCTGTTCGGTCTCGCTCACCGAGCGGCCTCCTTCTCACGCGCCTGTTGCGCGGTCAGCTCGTGGTAGGTGTCCATGGCGATCTTCTGCATGCGGTGCTCGACCACGAACGACATGAACGGGATGATGCCCCCGAGGGCGATGAGCAGGAAGCGGATCGGCTTCCAGCGCATGATGCTCCACAGACGGAAGTCGGTGAACAGGTACAGCACGTACAGCCAGCCGTGGGCGATGAGGATGCCGATCGACAGGTTGAACGTGCCCGGGTCCTTGCCCGCCGTGCCTTCCGGCACGAAGAACGCGCCCCCGCCGAGCTGCATCTCGAGGTGCAGCGGCGTGTACTTGATGACCATCTCGATCACCAGGGCGAGCAGGAGCACACCGGTGATGTACGCCGAGACGCGGTACCACTTCACCGCGCCCGGGATCTTCGGGATGTCGCGGGTTCGGACGGTCAGAGCCATATCGGCCATCCTACCGTCGCGTGAGGAGGACCTCTTCGTCCTCGTTCTCGCGCTCCCAGGCGTCCTTCACGAAGCGCCACCAGAGGAACACGGCGAACCCGGCGAAGACGACCCACTCGACCGCGTAGAAGAGGTTGAGCCAGTCGAACTGGACGTCCCGGGTGGGGGCACGATCGGCCACGGTGCCGAGGTCGGCTGCCGACGAGGTGGTGCCGTCGGCGACGACGTACCCGCCGTACATCCGGTCGTCGAAGGCCTTCCAGGTGTTCACGAAGCGTGCGGGCGCGACGGCCGAGTACTGGTCCTGTGTGAAGGAGTCCTGGTCCGGCGACTCCGACGGGTAGTAGCGGCCCTCCACCGTGATCGTCGCGCCGTCCGCCAGGCGGTCACCACCGGCGACGGCGGCCGAGCGCTGGTCGGACCATCCGAGGACGACCGGGAGGCTCGCTCCGGTGACCGTGTCGACCATGTGTCCCACGGTCTGGTAGCGCCCACCGCCGCTCCGCCCGGTCAGCACGGTCGTGTCACCCGCGACGAACCGACCGGTGACGGTCACCTTCTGGCCGGCGAGGCTGTCACCGACCCCGCGCTCGGGCTTCGAGACGTCCGAGAGCACGTGGCGCGTCTCGGTGGTGGCCGGCAGTGGCTTGCCGTTCTCGATGCTCCGTTCGAGCTGCCACTTGCCGAGGAAAGCGAACACCGCAGCGAGGACCAGCGCCAGCAACAGCAGGGCGATCCACCTCGGTCGTCGGGCAACGGCCCACATGCGTTTCAGTACTCCGGATCGCGTTGGCGTGCCGGGCGTTCGGGGCGCTCGGCGGGGATCTCGACCGACGACGTCCCGCTGCTCACCGTCTCCGGTTCTGGCGTGGGTGTCGTCTCCGGTTCCACATTCTCCCGCTCGTCCCTGCCAGCAGCCTCCACGAGGGCGATCTCCTCGGCGAACCGGGCGTCCCGCTCGGCCTTCCGCGCTGCCGCCGCCTCGGCGGCGGCGCGCTCGCGCCCACGCAGCTTGCGCACCCGGGCGGGACGCAGCACGAGGCGGCCGATCCGGTCCGAGTTCGACGCGAGCACGGGGCCCAGAACAGCCATGATGAGGACGTAGAGGCCCGCGAACGCGGTGATCCGAGCCTCCAGACCGGCGGCGGCCGAGAGCGTCGCGAGGATCAGCGCGAACTCACCACGGTTCACCAGGATGACGGCGGTGTTGATGCCCTGCTGAGCGTTGAAGCCGTTCATCCGGGCGACCAGCTGACCTGCGACGGCGTTCAGCACCACGGTCATGCCGATGGCCGCGAGGACCGGCCAGACGACCTCACCGAAGGTGGAGATGTCGAGGCCGAGGCCGAAGTTGACGAAGAAGAACGCGGCGAAGACGTCGCGCATCGGCAGAGCGAGCTGCTCGATCCGGTCGCGGTACCGGGTGGCGCCGCAGAGCAGCCCGATGACGAAGGCGCCGATCGCGTCGGTCACGCCGAGCAGGTCGCCGATGCCACCGAACATCACCGCGAGGCCGAAGAACAGGATCGTGAACAGCTCGTCGTCACGGGTCGCGAAGATCCGGGAGACCTGCTTCCCGCCCCACCGCGCCAGGCTGAACATCACGATGAGGAAGCCGAACGCCAACGCGAGCTTGCCGATCACGCCCCAGATGTTCGTGTCGCCGGAGAGCACGACGGACACGATCGCGAGGTAGATCGCGATGAAGACGTCCTCGATCACCGTGACACCGAGGATCATCGGCGTCTCGTCGTTCGCGAGTCGTCGGAGCTCGATGAGGAGCTTCGTGACGATGGCGCTCGACGAGGTCGCCGTCATGCCCGCGATGACGAGCGCTTCTCGCGTGCCCCAGCCGAGCGAGAAGCCGAACGCGAACCCGGCGGCCATGTTGATCGCGACGTACGTGCCGCCGGAGATCAGGAGCTTGCCGGCGTTGCCGTAGAACTCCTCCTGGTCGAACTCCAGCCCGAGGTTGAACAGGAGCAGGATCAGCCCGAAGGTGGCGATCAGCTCGATGGTGTGGGACTCGACGCTCAGCCCGATCCACGGCGTGTGCGGACTCGCGATGAGCCCCACGATCATGTAGATCGGGATGGCGGGCAGGCCGATGAGCTTGCCGAGTCGTCCGAGGACGTAGGCGATGAGGAACAGGCCGCCGATGGTCAGCAGCTCACCACCGAGGTCCATCCGCGTTACCTTCCGGGCGGGGCCTCGGCAGCAGCTGCCGCCGCGAGCTCACCGCTGCGGTAGAACGAGAAGGCCTTCGCGACCTTCTCGGGGGAGCCGGCCACGACGATGGTGTCGCCGGGGAAGACCACGAAGTCGGGCGAGGGCGCCGGGTTGGCGCTGTCACCGCGGACCACGGCGACGACGGTCAGGCCGATGAAGCCGGAGTCGTGGAGGTCGCCGAGGGGCTTGCCCGCGATCGCGTCGTCGTAGTCGACGGAGAACCAGTCGATGGAGAGGCCGGGGATCTCGTCGAGCTTGTCGAGGCCCTCGGTGATCCGGGTACCGCCGAGGAGCTCGGCGAGCGTGTGCGCTTCGTCCTCGCTGAGACGGAGCGAGACCTTCTCGGACTTGTCCGCGCCGTCCGAGACGTCGGCGAACGAGATGAGGTCGGAGTGCCCCGACCGGTGCGTGATGACACCACACTTGCCACCGTCGTCGGTGTAGAAGCTGTGCAGCACGCCGACTCCGGGGAGTTTGACGCGATGAACGTCGACCATGATGGCTCCCTTTTCGAGTACGCCCATGCTAACCACCGTGGAGTCCCGAGCATTCCATCTGTGGAAACTCGGTCAGCGCAGGATCCCGAGGCTCCGGGCTGTGGAGACGGCCGCCGTTCGCGACGTCACCCCGAGCTTCGAGAACACGTGCACCAGGTGCGACTTCACGGTCGCGTCACTGATGTGGAGCGCCGCGGCGACGTCACCGTTCGAGGCACCGTCGGCGACGAGTCGGAGGACCTCGAGCTCTCGGCCGGAGAGGCTCACCTGCGGCGACCGCATCCGCTCCATCAGCCGTCCGGCGATCGCCGGGGCGAGTGCGCTCTCGCCCGCCGCGGCGGCGCGGACCGCAGCCACGAGCTCCGCCGGCGGCGCGTCCTTGAGGAGGTACCCGCTCGCGCCCGCTTCGACCGCGCTCAGGATGTCGCCGTCGGTGTCGTAGTTCGTCAGCACGAGGACGTACGGCGGGGCATCGAGGGCGCGGATGCGTCGCGTGGCATCGGCACCGGTGAGCGACTGCCCGAACTGCAGGTCCATGAGCACGAGCTCGGGGCTGAACGCATCGGCGTACTCGACCGCTTCGTCGGGATCACCGGCTTCGCCGACCACCTGGATGCCCTCGGCCGCGTCGAGCAGGGCACGGAGCCCGGCCCGGACGACCGGGTGGTCGTCCGCGATGACGATCCGGATCACCTCCCCACCTCCAGCACCGCCACCAGCGTCGTCCCCCGGCCGAGAGCGGTGTCGACGTCGAGTGTGCCGCCGAACTGGGCGACGCGCTCTCGCATCGCCCGCAGACCGAACGAGTCCGTCCGCCCGGCGCCGGACTGCACGGTGACCGGATCGAACCCGGACCCGTCGTCCGCGACGGTGAGACGGGCTTCGTGCTCATCGGTGGTGAGCACGATGCGGACGATCGTCGCCCCGGCGTGCTGGACGACGTTGGCCACGGCACCCTGGGCGATGCGCAGGAGTGCGCTCTGTGCCGTCATCGGCAGGTCGATGGCATCCGGGACGCTGACCCGCACGGCGAGGCCGTCACGCGTCGAGGACTCGGCGAGACGGCGGAGCGCGGCGGCCAGACCCTGGTCGAGCGACGGCGGGGAGAGCTCGCGGATGAACCGTCTGGTGTCGGCGAGGCCCTCGGCCGCGGTCGCACGGGCGAGTCGGATGTGCTCGATCCCCGGGCGCTCCCCGTCGGCCAGTTCGGCGGCGTGCAGGAGCATCTGGATGCTCGAGAGGCCCTGCGCGACGGTGTCGTGGATCTCGCGTGCGAGCCGCGACCGCTCGGCGAGGACGCCCTGTTCGTGCTGGGTCGCCGCGAGCTCGCCCTGGGTGGCGATGAGTCGCGCGACGATCTCTTCGCGTTCGACGGCTTCACGGGCGAGCGCACGGTACCCGAGCCCGATCAGCAGCGCCACGCCGGCACCGACGAGCGGCCCGACGACACCGCCCACGGTGAACCCGCCGTGGACCCCGAGCGCCACGATCGCGACCCCGGTCGCCACGACCACCGCCGCGGGGCCGACGACGCCCGGGAGTACGTGGAGGTACAGGAAGAAGAGCGGGAAGACCAGGTAGGCGGCCTCGGGCACGAGGACGAGGAGCGCGATCCAGACCACCGTGAGTGCACCGATCCAGCTCGCGCTCGCAACGGTGCGCCAGCGTGGTCCCGCACGCGCCACGCGGCCACCGGCGACGTAGACCGCGGCGAAGACCACGGTGAGCGTGAGGGCGATCCACATCGACGGGCCACGATCGACGAGGACCCGCACCACGACCAGGACGGTAAGCACGGAGAAGAGCACGTGCAGCCCCGTCCGGAGCCCCACGAAGACCGGGGTGAGCGTGCTGTGTGCCATGGCACCACCAGCGTACGGAGCAGGCATCCGGAGGAGATCAACCGAAAGTTCGATCCCAGGACCAACCCGGACGACGATGCTCCGCGACCCCCATCCGGCGAGGCTGATGGAGACGTCGCAGAGGGTCTGCGACGCAGAAGGGAGACACCGTGTTCGTCGCCTGGCGCGACCTGCGACATGCCCGCGGACGCTTCGTCCTCATCGCCGCGGTGGTCGCGTTGATCACGTTGCTCGTCGGCTTCCTCGCGGGGCTCACCGGGGGCCTCGCCGCCCAGAACGTCTCGGCGGTGCTCGGCCTCCCCGGCAGCCGGCTCGTCCTCCAGCAACCGTCGAGCGGCCAGCCCTCGTTCTCCGAGTCCACGGTCAATGCGGACACCGTCGCCGCCTGGCGTGCCACGGGCGGCGTCGACGGGGTGGTCCCGATCGGGATCGTCCAGGGCCGCGCGCAGGGGGTCGAGACCAGCAGCGCGGCCACGGGCACCCCCGTCGGCGTCGCGCTGTTCGGGCTCCCGCACGACGCGCCCCGTTCGGCGGTCTCGGACCTGGCACCGGCCCGCGACGACCAGGTGGGGCTCTCCGCCGGCGCGGCCGAAGACCTGGGCGTCTCGGCCGGTGGCCACGTCACGATCACGGGCAGCACCTACCGCGTCGCCAGCGTGGGCGTCGACGCCTGGTACAGCCACACGCCCGTCGTCGCGATGACCCCGAACGCCTGGGCAGCGGCCGACCAGCGACTCGGCGGCGACGGTGAGGCCACCGTGCTGGCCGTGCGCGGGGACCCCGACTGGGACGCCGCCGCCGATCGCACCCACACCGCCGCCGATGCACCACTGCTGAGCCTCGGCGCCCTCGAGACCTTCAAGTCCGAGGTCGGGTCCCTCGCGCTGATGATCGCGATGCTGTTCGGCGTCTCGGCACTCGTCGTCGGGGCGTTCTTCACCGTGTGGACGATGCAACGCGCGGGAGACGTCGCCGTGCTCAAGGCGCTCGGGGCGAGCACGGGCTCGCTCGTCCGCGACGCACTCGGTCAGGCTCTGGTCGTACTCGTAACGGGGATCGGCGTCGGCATGCTCGCGGTCGTCGGCCTGGGCGCACTCGCCGGTGGCGCGTTGCCCTTCCTCCTCAGCCCGCTGACCACCCTCGTCCCGGCCCTCGCGATGGCCGTGCTCGGTCTCGCCGGGGCAGCGGTCGCCCTCCGGACCGTCACCGCGACCGACCCCCTCACCGCCCTCGGGAGCAACCGATGATCACCCTCGACGACGTCACCCTCACCTTCCCGGACGGCGCATCCCGCGTCACCGCTGTCGACCACGTGACACTCCGAGCCGACGCGGGCGTGGTCACGGGCATCACCGGTCCGTCCGGCTCCGGCAAGTCCTCGCTGCTCGCGGTCGCGGCGACGCTCATCCGGCCAGACGCCGGCCGCGTGCTCATCGGCGACGTCGACGCGGCGGAACTCACCCGTGACGAGGCCACGACGATGCGGCGGGAACGGATCGGCATCGTCTTCCAGCAGTCCAACCTGCTGCCATCGCTCACCGCCCGGGAACAACTGCTCGTGATGGCCGAACTCGGCGGGACACCTCGAGCGCAACGCCACCGGATCGCTGAACGCGCCGACGAACTCCTCGACGCCGTCGGCCTGTCCGGTCAGGCGGGCAAACGCCCGGCGCAGCTCTCCGGCGGGCAACGGCAGCGGGTCGCCATCGCCCGGGCGCTCGTCCACGAACCGGACGTGCTGCTCGTGGACGAACCCACGAGCGCGCTCGATCAGGAACGCGGGTGGGCGATCATGGACCTCGTCGCACGCCTCACGCACGAACGTCGGACGGCCACCCTGCTCGTCACCCACGATCTCGTCCACCGGGACGCGCTCGACGACCTCGTCACCATCGTGGACGGTGCGATCGCAACCAGTGCGCTCTCGATGGCCCGCGGGGGCTGAACGATGCGGACGAGCACAAGCCGCCGGTCTCCCGATCTCCTACTCGGGTTCGGTCGTCTTCTCGCCGACCACCTGCTCGTCGGACGCCTTCGCCCCGTCGGTCGTCCCCGAGCCGGCGGCGCCGGGCACCTTGACGTCGTCCTCCTCGAAGCCGAACGCGATGTCCGGCGCCTCGAGACGCACGCGGTCCGCCGACTCGTCGTCGGGCTGCAGCTGCGACTCGCGTTCGGCCGCGACGCGCTTGAGGTAGTTCGCGACCTCTGCCTCGGTCTGCTCCTGGTCCCAGCCGAGGACACCGGCCATGAGCCTGGCCGCGACCGGGGCCGCCGACTCGCCACGGTCCCACGCCTCGATCGAGATGCGGGTGCGGCGGGCGAGGACGTCCTCCAGGTGCAGGGCACCCTCGTGCGAGGCCGCGTACACGACCTCCGCGCCGATGTAGTCGTCCGCGCCGGGCAGGGCCTCGGCGAGCGCCGGGTCCTCCTTCACCAGCTGGAGCACCTCGGTCGTCAGCGTGCCGTAGCGGTTCAGGAGGTGCTCGATCCGCACCTTGTGCACCCCGAACGACTTCGCGGTGCGGCCGCGCTTGTTCCACGCGGCCGGGTAGCCCTCGGCGCCGAGCAGCGGGATGTCCTCCGTCGTCGAGGCGGGGATCTTGCCGTCCATCGCCGCGACGGCCTCGTCGATGGCGTCCTTGCCCATCACGCGGTACGTCGTCCACTTGCCGCCCGCCACGACGACCAGGCCGGGGGCAGTGTGCGCGACCACGTGCTCGCGGCTGAGCTTCGACGTCTGGTCGGACTCGCCTGCAAGGAGCGGACGGAGTCCGGCGTAGACGCCCTCCACGTCCTCGCGGGTGAGCGGGACACGGAGCACCTTGTTGACGTGCTCGAGGATGTAGTCGATGTCCGCCGCGGTCGCCGCCGGGTGCGCCTTGTCGAGGTACCAGTCGGTGTCGGTCGTGCCGACGAGCCAGTGCCGCCCCCACGGGATGACGAACAGCACGCTCTTCTCGGTGCGGAGGATCATGCCCATGTTCGACTGGAAGCGGTCACGCGGGATGACCAGGTGCACGCCCTTGGACGCCCGGACCTTGAACTGCCCGCGGGTCCCCACCATCGCCTGGGTGTCGTCGGTCCAGACGCCCGTCGCGTTGACGACCTGCTTGGCCCGGATGTCGAACTTCTCGCCCGTCTGGATGTCGTGCGCGTGCGCACCGACGACCCGCTCGCCCACCTTGATGAAGCCCTCGATCCGGACCCGAGCGGCAGCGTGCGCACCGTACGACGCCGCGGTGCGGACCAGGGAGGAGACGTAGCGCGCGTCGTCGACCTGCGCGTCGTAGTAGGTCATGCCGCCGACGAAGGCGTCCTTCTTCAGGGACGGCATCGAGCGCAGCACCTGCGTGCGGCTGAGGTGCCGGTGGTGCGGGACGCCGGGCGGACGACCGCCGGACCAGCTGAAGGCGTCGTACATCGCCATGCCGATCCCGATGTAGAAGCGCTCCCACACGCGGTGGTTGAGCGGGAAGAGGAAGCGGACCGGCTTCACCAGGTGCGGAGCGATGCGCTGCAGGAGCAGGCCGCGCTCGATGAGGGCTTCACGGACGAGCGCGAAGTTGAGCTGCTCGAGGTACCGGATGCCACCGTGCACGAGCTTCGAGGATCGGCTCGAGGTCCCCGAGCCCCAGTCCCGCGCCTCGACGATGCCGACGCTCAGGCCGCGGGTCACGGCGTCGAGCGCACTGCCGCCGCCCACGATGCCGCCGCCGACGACCAGGACGTCGAGCTCCTTGGTCTTCAGCGCCTCGATCGCTGCGGCCCGTTCGTCCGGGCCGAGCTTCGCCCCGGGGTCGAACCCCGCCGTGCCGAACGCTCCGGTGGGTGCCTTCTTGCCCGAGACCGTCGATGCCATGGTCGCCTCCGCGCTGCCGAGCACGTCGTGCGTGCTTCTCGTCGAGCGCCGTGGCGTCACCCGCGCTGTACGGGTGCCACCGTCACTGCTGGTGGTACGGCGCCACGACCACTTCTACTCGCTGGAACTCCTTGGCGTCGGAGTATCCGGTCGTGGCCATCGAGCGACGCAGCGCGCCGACGATGTTCGCGCGGCCGTCCCACGTCGGGGTCGGGCCGTTCAGGACGTTCTCGAGCGGGGCGATCGTGCCGACCTCCACCCGTCGGCCACGGGGCAGCTCCGGGTGGTGTGCCTCGGCACCCCAGTGGAAACCGCCACCCGGCGCTTCGGTCGCGCGGGCCAGCGCGGTGCCGAGCATGACCGCGTCGGCGCCCATCGCGATTGCCTTGACGACGTCTCCCGCGGTGTCGAGGCCGCCGTCGGCGATGACGTGCACGTACCGGCCACCGGACTCGTCCATGTAGTCACGGCGGGCACCGGCGATGTCGGCCACCGCGGTCGCCATCGGGGCGTGGATGCCGAGCGCCGCGCGCGTGGTCGACGCGGCACCGCCACCGAACCCGACGAGGACACCGGCCGCACCGGTGCGCATCAGGTGCAGCGCCGCCGTGTAGGTGGAGGCGCCGCCGACGATCACCGGGACGTCGAGCTCGTAGATGAACTTCTTGAGGTTGAGGGGCTCGGTGCTCTGCGAGACGTGCTCGGCGGAGACCGTGGTGCCGCGGATGACGAAGAGGTCGACACCGGCGTCGACGACCGTCTGGGAGAACTCCTGCGTGCGCTGCGGGCTCAGGGAACCGGCGACCGGGACCCCGGCGGCGCGGATCTCGGCGAGACGCGCGGTGATCAGCTCGGCCTTGACGGGCTCGGCGTAGATCTCCTGCATGCGCTTCGTGACGTTGCCGTCGGTGAGCGCGCGGATCTCGGCGTAGTAGGGCTCCGGGTCTTCGTACCGGGTCCAGAGGCCTTCGAGGTCGAGCACACCGAGGATCCCGAGCCGGCCCATCTGGATGACCGTGGCGGGCGAGGACACCGAGTCCATCGGCGCCGCGAGGATCGGCGCTTCGAACGTGAAGGCGTCGATCGACCACTGGACGTTCACGTCGCGCGGGTCACGGGTGCGCCGCGAGGGAACCACCGCGATGTCGTCGAACGCGTACGCCCGTCGTCCGCGCTTGCCTGCACCGATCTCGACTTCACTCACCCGGCAAGCCTACCGGGCGGGGTTCTCACGCCGCACGGTCCAGGTGGACGGGTCGGGTCGCGCGCGCGGCGGGACGGGCGTCGGCGAGCGCGGCGGGACGGGCGTCGGCGGGCGCGGCGGGACGGGCGTCGGCGGGGCGGGGCGTTTGGCGGGCGCGGCGTTGGCGGGCGCCGCGTCAGCGCGCGCGGCGTCGACGCAGCACGCGGAGCGTCAGGCCGAGGCCGAGCGCCAGGACGATCAGCACGACGAGCAGTGCGGCCGCGACCTTGACCAGGAGCGCGGCACCGACGAAGAGCACGGCGAACACGATCCAGACCAGGACGTCCATCGCGACGCTCGACACTCGTTGCACGCCGAGAACCTACCCCGTCGGGCGTCTGGCCGCGTCCGCTCCGGGGAAAGCGACACGGTGCGGCGTTGTGCGCGGCGCATTGCCCTGCGCGCTGTCGCTTCCGTCGCGTCGACCCCGAGCGCACCGCATCGACGCGGCCGAGTGACCCCGGGCGTGGGAGAGGGGCCGTGCGGCGCTGACGCGACTTCGCACGACCCCTCTCGGTGCCGGTACCGCCCCCACAGCGGCACCGGCGGGTCGACCCCGCTCAGCGATTGCTCGCTACCGAGCGGCGTCGACGTCCTTGGCGAGCGTCCCGAGGTAGAGCTCGATGACCTTGGGGTCGTCGGCGAGCTCACGTCCGGTGCCCGAGTAGGCGTTCCTCCCCTGGTCCAGCACGTACCCACGATCGCAGATCTGCAGACAGCGTCGCGCGTTCTGCTCGACCATGATGATCGACACTCCGGCCTTGTTGATCCGGCGGGTGCGGATGAAGGTCTCGTCCTGGCGCACCGGGGACAGGCCGGCGCTCGGCTCGTCGAGCAGCAGCACCTTCGGGTCCATCATCAGCGCACGGGCCATCGCGACCGACTGCCGCTCACCGCCGGAGAGCGATCCGGCCCGCTGCCCCTTGCGCTGACCGAGCACCGGGAACAGGTCGTAGATGACCTCGAGGCGCTCGGCGAACTTCCGCGGCCGCAGGTAGAGGCCCATCTGCAGGTTCTCCTCGATGGAGAGCGAGGGGAACACGTTGTTCGTCTGCGGCACGAAGCCGACACCCGCCTGCACGAGCTTGTTCGCCTTCATGTTGGTGATGTCCTCGCCCTGCAGGGTCACCGTCCCCTCACGCACGGAGACCAGGCCGAACAGTGCCTTGAGGAGCGTCGACTTGCCGGCGCCGTTCGGGCCGATGATGCCGATGAGCTCGCCGGGGTAGCAGTCCAGGTCGCAGCCGTTGAGGATGTTCACGCCGGGCAGGTAGCCGGCGACGAGGCCACTGGCCCGCATCACCGGTTCGAGCGTCGCCGTGGCGGTGCCGCCACCGGTCACGTCGGGCGCGCCGGTCGGGTCGGCCGGACCGGAGGCCCTGTTCGGGTCCACGGGGTTCGTCGCGTCGGTCATCGGGTCGCCTTCCCGTCGTCGGCGGCGGTCTCCGCCGTGCCGTCTTCTGCCTGGTCTTCCTCAGCGACCTCTTCCGCGAGTTCCTCGTAGGTCTCCTCGGTGAGGAGCGAGTCGTCACCGAGGTCGGTGTCGTGGTGCGCGCCGAGGTACGCGTCGATGACGGCCTGGTCGTCCATCACGGTGCCCGCCGGCCCCTCGGCGACGACCTTGCCCTCCGCCATCACGACGACCCAGTCCGAGATGTGCCGGACCATGTGCATGTCGTGCTCGACGAACAGCACCGTCATGCCGTCGTCGCGCAGGGACTGGATGTGCCCGAGGAGCGACTGGGTCAGCGCCGGGTTCACGCCGGCCATCGGCTCGTCGAGCATGATCATCGTCGGGTCGGACATCAGCGCCCGCGCCATCTCGAGGAGCTTCCGCTGGCCGCCCGAGAGCGAGCCGGCGTAGTCGTCCTTCTTCTCGAGGAGCTTGAAGCGCTCGAGGAGGTCCTCGGCCTTCGCGGTGATCTCGCGCTCACGCTTCGACCACACCGGCTTGATCAGCGCGGCGAAGAAGTTCTCGCCGGGCTGGTCCTTCGCACCGAGCAGCATGTTCTGCATCACGGTGAGCCGGGACAGCGCCTTGGTGAGCTGGAAGGTGCGGACCATGCCGGCGCGCGCCACCTTCGCGGCGCCGGTGTTGCCGAGCGTCTTCCCGTTGAAGACCCAGCGCGCGTCCTTGCCGCTCGAGGGCTTGTCGAAGCCCGTGAGCAGGTTGAAGAACGTGGTCTTGCCCGCGCCGTTCGGGCCGATGAGCGCGGTGATCGAGCCGCGCTGGACCTCGAGGTGGTCCACGTCCACCGCCGTCATGCCGCCGAAGTGACGGGTGATGGCGTCGACCGTGAGGATCGGGTCGGGCTTCGCGGAGCCCGGGGTGTGCGCGACCGTGGTCGTCGATGGTTCAGACACTGAACGTCAGCTCCTTCTTGTTCCCGAGGAGTCCCTGTGGGCGGAAGACGATGAGCAGCATGAGCGCGACGCCGACGAGCACGTAGGAGAACTGCTCCGCCTGCTGCGCGTTCATGATCGAGTTGGGGATGAAGTCGCCCGCGAGCGTGCGGATCGCGAGCCGGAGGACGAAGAACAGCACCGAGCCGAGTACCGGGCCGAACACCGTCGCAGCACCGCCGAGGATGAGCGCCGTCCAGATGAAGAAGGTCATCGAGCGGCCCATCGCGTCCGGTTGCACCGAACTCGGCAGGACGTAGATGATGCCGGCCAGAGCGCCGAGCGCACCGCCGAACACGAGCGCCTGCATCTTGTAGGAGTACACGCTCTTGCCGAGGGAACGGACCGCGTCCTCGTCTTCACGGATGGCCTTCACGACGCGGCCCCACGGGCTCCGCATCAGGAGGAACAGCACGAAGGTGAACAGGGCGACGAGGCCCCAGCCCACGATGCGGATCCACCAGCCGTTGACCCCGTTGTTCGAGTACGTGAACCACAGGATGGTGGTGGTGCCGTCCGGCAGGAAGCTCAGCGCGTTGAACGCGTCGCGGTAGCTCGACCCGGTGATGCCGTTCGATCCACCGGTCGTGGTGGTCAGCAGACTCGACCTGCCGACCATGCGGATGATCTCCGCGCCGGAGATCGTCACGATCGCCAGGTAGTCGCCACGGAGCCGCAGTGTCGGGATGCCGAGGATGATCGCGAACACGATCGCGACGAGCAGGGCGATCAGGACGGCCATCCCGAACGGCAGCCCGTTCGTGATCGAGATCGCGAAGCCGTAGGCGCCGAGCAGCAGGAACGCCGCCTGGCCCATGTTCACCAGACCGGTGAGCCCGAAGTGCACGTTCAGCCCGATCGCGGCGAGCGCGAACGCCGCCGTGGTGGGCGCGAGGGCCTCCTGCGTCAGCGCGCTGAGGAGGTTGACGATGTAGTCCATGGCTGCCCCTTAGCCGATCCGCTCGGCACGGCCGAAGATGCCCTGCGGCCGGAACAGCAGGATGAGGATGAGGATGACGAGTGCGGTGGCGTACTTGAAGTCGCCCGGCAGCACCAGGTTCGTGAGCTCGACGACGACGCCGATGATCATCGAACCGACGAGTGCGCCGTACGCGGTACCGAGACCACCGAGGGTCACGGACGCGAACATGAGCAGGAGCAGCTGCAGACCGGTCTGCCAGTTCACGCCGTTGAGCACGAGGCCGAGCATCACGCCGGAGAGACCGGCGAGACCCGCGGCGAGCGTCCACACGAAGCGGATCACCCGGTCGACGTCGATGCCGGACGCCGACGCGAGCGCCGGGTTGTCCGAGACCGCACGCGTCGCCCGGCCGAATCGGGTCTTCGCGAGGAAGAGCCCGGTCGCGATCAACACGACGAGGGCGATGCCCATCGCCACGTAGGACTGCACGGTCAGGGTGACCCCGGCGAACGTGACCGTCGACGGGTTGCTCTGCTGGATGCGGACGGTCGAGGCACCGAAGAAGTACTGGAACGCGTACTGCGCCGCGATCGACAGCCCGATCGTCACGATCATGAGCTGCGTCAGGCTGATCCGTCGGCGGCGCAGCGGTTTCCAGATGATCATGTCCTGGAAGTAGCCGCTCGCCGCGCAGAGGACGACGACGATCACCCCGGAGAGCCAGATGTTCCAGCCGAGCTGGTTCGCGAACACGTACGCCAGCAGACCGCCGAGCGTCACCTGCTCACCGTGGGAGAAGCTCGACAGCCCGGTCGTGCCGTAGATCAGCGACAGGCCGATCGAGGCGAGGGCGATGAGCAGTCCGAGCCGGATGCCGGACACGAACTGCTGCCAGGCCCGTGCGGCGGTGACGCTCGTCGTGGCGTCGCTCGTCGTCGCGCCCTGCTGGTCGGACAGCTGGAAGATCTGTCCCGCGTTGGCGTTGAGGTTCGCCTGCACCGTGCGCTTCGCGTCGGCGGCGTTCGTCAGGTACTGCCCCTTCGGGAGGGTGTCCTGGTCCACGGTCACGGTGTACTGACCGGAGGCCGGGACGCTCACCGACCAGCGGCCGGCGTCCGTCGTGGTCGACGTCGCCGTGAAGCCCGACGGGCCCGCGACGTCGACGTCCACGCCGGACGCGGGCTTCCGCGCGGAGTCGAGGATCGTGCCCTGGATGCACCCGTTCGTCGGGCTGACGGTGCAGGGCAGGGTGCTGGACGGTGCGGTGCTCGCGCTCGCGCTGGCACTCGCCGTCGCGGTGGTGGTCGCGCCCTGGGCGGGGAGCGTCACCGCCCAGTCGATGAGGAAGGTCGCCAGGAACGCCGCGACGAGCACGACGACGAGCACCAGTCGGCGACGGCCTGGCGCACCGGGGCGGAATCGGCGCAGCAGCGCCGATCCCGCAGGAGTGATGGATCCCACGGAAGAGCCTCTCGTTCGGATGACGAGGAACCTATGGTGATTTTGTGTCACCCGTGTTTCCAAAAGATTCCCTGTGGAATTCGTGGCGCAACTGTGACGATGTGGAGGAACCGTCCGTTGCGGAGCCGACCCCAGCCTCCAGGCCGGTTCCGGAGCCGCTCCCCACCGGGCACCCGCCGGAATGCGCGACCCGCCGCGCGCGTTAGCATGGTCTATCCGGAACCCGACGCTGCGTCCGGTGTCTCACCACTTCACCTCGCCCACGAAGGGGACCCATGGACCAGCCGGATCCGTTCGGATTCATCGGACTCACGTACGACGACGTCATGCTCCTGCCGGGGTACACCGACGTCATCCCGAGCGAGGCGTCGACGACGTCCCGGCTCACCAAGCGGATCTCCGTCAACGTCCCGCTGCTCTCCGCGGCGATGGACACCGTCACCGAAGCCCGCATGGCCATCGCCATGGCGCGCCAGGGCGGCATCGGGATCCTGCACCGCAACATGTCGATCGCCGACCAGGCCGCAGCTGTGGACAAGGTCAAGCGCTCCGAGTCGGGCATGATCACCAACCCGGTGACCACGACCCCGGACGCGACCGTCGCCGAGGTGGACGCGCTCTGCGGCCAGTTCCGCGTCTCCGGGCTGCCGGTCGTCGAGGGCGACGGCACGCTCGTCGGCATCATCACCAACCGCGACATGCGGTTCGTGGCGCCGTTCGAGCAGCAGACCACGCTCGTCCGCGACGTCATGACGAAGGCGCCGCTCATCACGGCACCGGTCGGCATCGACCCGGACGACGCCGTCGCGATCTTCGCCGAGCACAAGATCGAGAAGCTGCCGCTCATCGACGAGGCCGGCAAGCTCCGCGGCCTCATCACCGTCAAGGACTTCGACAAGAGCGAGAAGTACCCCGACGCCACCAAGGACGACGCCGGCCGACTCCGTGTCGGTGCCGCGATCGGGTTCTTCGGCGACGCGTGGCAGCGCGCGACCGCCCTGCTCGAAGCGGGTGTGGACGTCCTCGTCGTGGACACCGCCAACGGCCACAGCGCCGGCGTGCTCGACATGGTCCGTCGCCTGAAGGCCGACCCGGCGTTCGCCGGCGTCGACGTCATCGGCGGCCAGGCGGCCACCCGCGAAGGCGCACAGGCGCTCATCGACGCGGGCGTGGACGCGGTCAAGGTCGGCGTCGGCCCCGGGTCGATCTGCACCACCCGCGTCGTCGCCGGCGTCGGTGTGCCGCAGGTCACCGCCGTGTACGAAGCCTCGCTCGCCGCGCGTGAAGCCGGCGTGCCGGTCATCGCCGACGGTGGTCTGCAGTACTCGGGCGACATCGCGAAGGCCCTCGTCGCCGGCGCGGACACCGTGATGCTCGGATCGCTCCTCGCGGGCACCGACGAGTCCCCCGGGGACCTGGTCTTCGTCAACGGCAAGCAGTTCAAGGCGTACCGCGGGATGGGCTCCCTCGGTGCACTGCAGACCCGTGGCAAGAAGACCTCGTACTCGAAGGACCGCTACTTCCAGGCGGACGTCCCCTCGGACGACAAGCTCGTCCCCGAGGGCATCGAGGGCCAGGTGCCGTACCGCGGCTCCGTGGCGAACGTCGTGTACCAGCTCGTCGGTGGGCTGCGGCAGTCGATGTTCTACGTCGGCGGCCGGACCATCCCGGAGCTCAAGGCCCGCGGCAAGTTCGTCCGGATCACCCCGGCGGGGCTGAAGGAGTCGCACCCGCACGACGTGCAGATGGTCGTCGAGGCGCCGAACTACAGCCGGTAGCCAGAACTCCTGCTCGAAAGCGACAGTCCCCGGTGGGTAGCCCACCGGGGACTGTCGCTTTGCGGCACCACACCGCCCGCAGCGCAGCCCGCGCGGTGCCCGGGCGCGCGCGGCGCCCGTCCCCGCGGGCCACCCGCGAACCGGAGTACCCGCACAGGTTTCGTCACGGCTCGGTAACGAAACACTTTCCGTACCGCCCCGTCACACGGGCGAAACACCCGGACCCTACTTTTGCTCGCATCCCCACACGGAGGCGTCGCACTCGACCCGATGCGACAACAGCCCCCGTGCCGAGAAAGGGTTCCACGGATGATCAGAACCACCCGCGCCACCACGGCGCTGGCACTGGCGGGAGTCGCGGCGGTGCTGCTCGCGGCGTGCTCGACCTCCGGCAGCGCCGACCCGTCGTCGTCCGCCTCCGCGTCCAAGAAGGACCCGGCGGCCAGCTGCCAGGCCCCGTCGTCGCCCGGCACCGACGCGCTGAAGATCGGCACGATCCTGCCCCTCACGGGCTCGCTCGCCTACCTGAACCCGCCGGCCGAGGCCGGTGTGGGCCTCGCGGTCGACGACATCAACGCGGCCGGCGGTGTGCTCGACAAGGACGTCTCCATCGACCCGCAGACGGACTCCGGCGACAGCACGGACATGACGGTCTCGAGCTCGGCGGCGTCCAAGCTCGTGAACGCGAAGGTCCCGGTCGCGATCGGCGCGGAGTCCTCGTCCGTGACGCTCAACGTCATCGACCAGCTCACCAGCAACTGCATCGTGGAGATCTCCCCCGCGAACACCGCGTCCGACCTCTCGGGCTACTCGTCGTACTACTACCGGACCGCTCCGCCGGACTCGGTGCAGGGTTCGGCGCTCGGCCAGCTCGTCACGGGTGACGGCAACGCCAAGGTCGCGTTCCTCGTCTTCAACGACACGTACGGCACGGGTCTCCGCAACTCCGTCCAGGAGGCCGTCGAGTCCTCCGGTGGCCAGGTCGTCTACGGCGGCAAGGGCAAGGGCCAGGAGTTCCCGCCCGGACAGACCACGTTCTCGTCCGAGGTCACGGCGGCCCTCGCCGCCAAGCCCGACGCGATCGTCGTGCTGGCGTTCGACGAGACGAAGTCGATCATCCCCGAGCTCGTCTCGCAGGGCTGGGACATGTCGAAGGTCTACATGTCGGACGGCAACACCGCCGACTACTCGAAGGACTTCGACAAGGGCACCCTGAACGGTGCGCAGGGCACGATCCCCGGCGCCTCGCCGAAGGACGACCTGAAGCAGCGTCTCGCCGCCTACTACAAGAAGTCGTCGGGCAAGGACCTCGCCGACTACTCGTACGCGGCTGAGTCCTACGACGCCACCACCCTCGCCGCACTCGCTGCGGTGAAGGGCAAGGGCACCGACTCCGGCACGATCCAGGCCAACATGGACAAGGTGTCCGGGGCCGACGGTGGCACCGAGTGCTCGACGTTCAAGGACTGCAAGGCCCTGCTGGACGACGGCAAGGACATCCACTACACGGGTCCGTCGGGCATCGGTCCGTTCGACTCGAACAACGACCCGTCGAGCGCCTACATCGGCATCTACAAGTTCGACGGCGACAACAAGCCGGTGTACCAGAGCGCCATCCAGGGCTCGGTCAAGAAGTAGCACCGCAACGAAAGCGACAGTCCCCGGGAGGGTTCCTCCCGGGGACTGTCGCTTTCCGCGATCGGTCGCGTCCGGCCCGGCAGCTGGTCGCCACCACGGCGGACGGGAGGCTCGGTTCGGCCCCGTCAGGCCGCCACGGCTGGCACCGCGGTGCGGCGGGCGCGGCGCGCAGCCACGAACGAGTCCGTGGACAGGATCAGCAGCGCGATCCACACGATGCCGAACCCGATCCACCGCGAGGTCGACATCGCCTCGTGCTGGATCGTCACCCCCACGATCAGCTGCATCACCGGCGTCAGGTACTGGGTCAGCCCGAGCGTGGACAGCGAGAGGCGCCGCGCCGACGACGCGAAGAGGAGCAGCGGCACCGCCGTCGCCGGGCCCG
The DNA here is from genome assembly GCF_003762905.1 of Curtobacterium sp. ZW137. Lineage (GTDB taxonomy): Bacteria > Actinomycetota > Actinomycetes > Actinomycetales > Microbacteriaceae > Curtobacterium. The sequence goes on from NZ_RJKS01000003.1 coordinate 43,004, forward strand.
CGCCGATCATGATGAGCGCGTGCACCCAGCCCTGGTTGCCGAAGGTGATGCCGCCGCCGATGCCGGTCACGCCGAGCACCACGAGCGTGACGACGGCGACGGGGGTCAGCCACATCGTCTCGATCGTCAGCCCGGACAGCGCGTCGACGGTCCCGCCGACGCGCTTCTTCACGAGCCCGTACAGCCCGAACGAGAACGCCAGCGCGAGGGAGATCCACGGCATCTGCCCGTAGCCGACCGCGATGACGACGACCGCGACGATGCTGATGCCGACGGCGGTCCACTGCGCCGGGCGCAGCCGTTCCCGGAGGAGCACGACGCCGAGCGCGATCGTGACGAGCGGGTTGATGAAGTACCCGAGCGCTGCCTCGACGGTGTGGCCCGTCGTCGTCGCGATGACGTACACGGTCCAGTTCACGACGATGAGCACCGCGGCGATCGCCATCACGCCCATCACCCGGCGCTGGGCGATGAGGGAGCGCGTGCGCAGCCACGACCGCGTGACCAGGATGGCGACCAGGCAGAACCCCAGCCCGAAGACGATCCGCCACGCGACGATCTCGAACGCTCCCGCCGGCGCCATCGCGACGAACAGCAGCGGCATCAGCCCCCAGAGCCCGTACGCGACGATCGCCTGCACGACGCCGACCGATGCCTCGCTCCGAACCGCCCGCTCTGTCACGGACCAATGCTACGGAAACGGCGAACGCCCCGGCAGCACGAGGCTGCCGAGGCGTTCGACGGGTGGAGCAGGTGTCAGTGCTCGATGACCGCGAGGACGTCGCGAGCGGAGAGGACCAGCAGGTCCTCGCCCGAGTACTTGACCTCGGTGCCGCCGTACTTCGAGTAGATGACCTTGTCGCCGACGGCGACGTCGAGCGGGACGCGGTTGCCGTTGTCGTCGATGCGACCCAGGCCCACGGCCACGACCTCGCCCTCCTGCGGCTTCTCCTTCGCGGTGTCCGGGATGACGAGACCGGAAGCAGTGGTCTGCTCCGCCTCGACCTGACGGATGACGATGCGATCTTCGAGCGGCTTGATGGTGACGGCCACGGTGACCTCTTCTTTCTCGGTACTGACTCGGTACAGATGAAAACCGGTTGGCACTACGCACACGAGAGTGCCAGGTCCAACTGTAGGGGGCCTCTGGCACTCGGTCAATCCGAGTGCCAGTCCTCCTGGTGATGACAGGATCGTCTCATGGACGCCACCGAACTCGCTCAGCTCCTGACCCCGGACGGGATGGCGCTCCTCGACCGGACGCCGGCGGTCTCCGACGACGGCGAGATCGTCCGCGTCGTCTCCCGCCTCCGGGCCGAGGGACACGATCCCCGCCTCGTCGCCGCGGTGCTCACGCAGGCGAAGCTCCGGCAGAAGGCCCGCGGCAAGTTCGGCGACTTCGCGAGCCGGATGCTGTTCACCGAGGCGGGCCTCGAGCAGGCGACGCGGCTCTCCGTCGCCGCCCGGCACGCCGGGCGGTTCGCCGCGGCCGGGCTGCACCGGGTGGCCGACCTCGGCTGCGGGATCGGCGGTGACGCACTCGCGATGGCCGCGCTCGACCTCGACGTCACCGCGGTCGACCAGGACGAGGTGACGGCGGCGGTGGCGACGCACAACCTCGCACCGTGGCCGGACGCCCGTGTGCTGCTCGGTGACGCGGCGACGTTCGACGTGTCGAGCGTCGACGGGGTCTGGATGGACCCGGCACGACGGACCGCCGGGCACACCAACACCCGTCGGCTCGCCGACCCGGACGACTGGTCGCCATCGCTCGACACCGTCTTCGCCGCCGCCACCACGACCCCGACCGGCGTGAAGCTCGGACCGGGCATCGACCGCGACCTCATCCCGGACACCGCCGAGGCGCAGTGGACCTCCGTCGACCGGGAGGTCGTGGAGCTCGCACTGTGGTTCGGCCCGCTCGCCCGACCCGGCATCCGGCGCGCCGCGACCGTCATCGGTACGCACGGCATCGCCGAGCTGACCGGGGCGGAGGACGCCGAGGACGTCGAGGTGGGCCCGGTCGGCGAGTACCTCCACGAACCCGACGGCGCGGTCATCCGGGCACGGCTCATCGGCGACCTGGCCCGGTCGATGGACGGCCGGATGCTCTCCGAGGGGATCGCCTACGTGACGTCGGACAGCCCGGTGACGACCCCGTTCGCGCAGACCTTCCGGGTGCTCGACACGATGCCGCTCGACGTCAAGCAGCTCGCCGCACGACTGGCCGCGGACGGGGTCGGCACGGTCGAGATCAAGAAGCGCGGCGTCGACGTCGACCCGGCGCAGTTCCGGAAGCGTCTGCGGCTGCGCGGCGGCTCACGCCGGATGACGCTCGTCCTCACCCGCGTGGCGGGACGGCACACCGCGCTGCTGTGCGAGCGCCTCAGCTGACGAAGGCGCCGGAGTCCGAGCCGTAGTCGGTGCCGTAGTCCGAGTAGCCACCGGAGTGGCCGATCGCGAAGACCACCAGGGCGATCCAGAGGATCCAGATGCCGGTCATCACCCAGCCGGCGATGATGCCGGTCAGCGCGAGACCGCGGCCCTGCTCGCCGCTCTGCCGGATCTTGCCGAGCGCCACGTGCCCGAGGATCGCGCCGGCGGGGCCGAGCAGGATCGCGATGAAGAAGAACGGGACCGCGCCGAGGCCGAAGACGATCGACAGGATCGCGAGGATGTTCGTCTTCGGGCGCTGCGCGTACGGCTGGTACCCGGTGTTGGCGTAGGCGCTGCCGGGGGCGGCGTACGGGTTCTGCTGCTGCGCGTACGGGTTCTGCTGGGCGTACGGGTTCTGCGGCTGCTGGGCGTACGGATTCTGCTGCTGGCCGGGCTGCGCATACGGGTTCTGCTGCTGCTGCTGGCCGGGCTGCGCGTACGGGTTCTGGGGAGCGCCGTACTGCGGCGGCTGCGGTGCGCTGTACGGGTTCTGCGGCTGCTGCTCGTCCGGCTTCGGCCGCTCGTTCTGATCGGACACGGTGCACCCCTCCCGACGGCCCGTGCGGCCGTCCGTTCGATCCTCCCACACCGGCGGGGACCGGACCTCAGACCTGGACGGTGGTGACGGGGAGCGTCGAGTCCGCGGCGATCCCGAGGTCGCTCGGCGCGTGCCCCTCGGCGACGAGCCGGGCACCGACCGCCGCGATCATCGCGCCGTTGTCGGTGCAGAGGTCGAGCGGGGGGATCCGCAGCGCGACCCCCGCCTCCGCGCAGCGCGCCTCGGCGACCGCACGGAGCCGGGCGTTCGCGACGACGCCGCCGCCGAGCAGCAGCCGGGGCACCCCGGAGTCCCGGCAGGCGTTCAGCGCCTTGGTCACGAGGACGTCGACCACGGCTTCCCGGAACGACGCTGCGACGTCCGCCACGGGGACCTCACGCCCCTCGTCGCGGCAGCGCTCGACCCACCGGGCAACGGCGGTCTTCAGCCCGGAGAACGAGAAGTCGTAGCGGTGCGCGGCCATGTCCTTCGGCAGGGTGAGCCCGCGCGGGAACCGGATCGCCTTCGGGTCCCCGTCGGCAGCGGCGCGGTCGATCTGCGGCCCGCCCGGGTACGGCAGCCCGAGGAGCCGTGCGACCTTGTCGAACGCTTCGCCCGCGGCGTCGTCGATGGTCTCGCCGAGGAGTTCCACGTCGTCGACGAGGTCCCGCACGAGGAGCAGCGACGTGTGCCCACCGGACACCAGGAGCGCCACCGTCGGCAGCTCGAGTTCGCTGCCGTCGGCGCGGAGGACGTCCGCCCCGACGTGTCCGACGAGGTGGTTCACCCCGTACAGCGGCTTGCCGGTGGCCACGGCGAGCGCCTTCGCCGCCCCGACACCGACCATCAGGGCACCGGCGAGCCCGGGGCCGGCGGTGACGGCGACCGCGTCGAGCTCGTCGAGGGTCACGCCGGCGCGCTGCAGCGCCTCGGACAGGGTCGGGGTCATGGCCTCTAGGTGCGCGCGTGCGGCGACCTCGGGCACGACGCCGCCGTAGCGCGCGTGCTCTTCCATGCTCGACGCGATGACGTTCGCCAGGAGGGTGCTCCCCCGGACGATGCCGACGCCGGTCTCGTCGCACGAGGTCTCGATGCCGAGCACCAGTGGTTCACGCATCGAGTGCCTCCTGTCCGACGGGGCCGGGCCCCGGCGTCTGCGCGGGTGCGAGCGCGGCCCGCATCACCCACGCGTCGACGCCGTCCGGCTGGTAGTAGCGCGGCCGGGTGGCGATGTGCTCGAACCCGAACGCGGTGTACATCGCCTGGGCGACCGGGTTGTCGGCGCGGACCTCGAGGAAGACCTCTTCCACGCCACGGCGACGGGCTTCGTCGAGGAGCTCGGTGAACAGCACGCGGCCGATGCCCTCCCCGCGGTGCTCCGCCGACACCGCGATCGTCTGGACGTCGGCGACCGGGTTGCCCGCGAGCGAGGACAGGCCCGCGTACCCGACGATCGTCGGCGCACCGTCGTCGGTGGTCTCGACGACGACGTAGTACCCGTGGGGCGAGTACAGCTCGCCGGACATCTGCGATGCCGACCAGGCGTCGGTGGGGAACGAGGCGTGCTCCAGCCACATCACGTCGTCGAGGTCCTGCGGATGGGCGCGCCGCAGGCGCAGCCCGGCGGGCAGGGTCACCGGCCCACCCGCTTGGGTGCGCCGGGCATCGTGACGTCGGGATCGCGGAGGTAGAGGGGGGCGTCCTCGGCGAAGGAACCGCCGGACGCGAGCCGGTCCGCGGCGAGCGCCCCGAGCCTCCCGGCGGGGATGGTGGTCGCGGTGACCCGCGGGAGCTGCCTGGAGGCTCCCAGCACGTCGTCGAGGTCCGCCGGCCTGGCCAGGCCAGGGCCCGCAGTGCGCGTGCCGGTCTGGTCGTGGACGCTCCAGTAGACCTCGCGCCGGCGGGCGTCCGTCAGGACGACGACGGGGCCGTCGGCTTCCGACGTCGCCTCGGCTGCGACCGCGTCGTGGCTGACCAGCGGCAGGAACGGGACGTCGCGTGCCACGGCGAAGGTGCGTGCGGCCGCGATGCCGACGCGGAGGCCGGTGAACGGGCCGGGGCCCATGCCCGCGACGACGCCGGTGACGTCCGCGGCGGTGATGCCGGCGTCGTCGAGCACGCCCTGCAGGAACGGACCGATCACCTCGGCATGGCGGCGGGAGTCCTCGGTGGACCGTTCCGCGAGGACCGTCCGGGTCTCGGGGTCGACGACGGCGACGGAGGTCCCGGCGGAGGTGTCGATCGCGAGCAGCACCCGTCCATCGTAGGCGGACAGAACCGGTGGTTCGCCCTCCCTCTGGGGGCAGGACGGCGCTGTCGGGCCGGTCGCCGCGACCGACAGTTCCGGGTACGAGCCCGCCGGGAGGGCTCGATCCCAGGGAGAGCTCATGCACAAGCGCTTCACCACGGCCGCCGTCGCCGCCGTGATCCTCACCGCCGCACTGGTCGCTGCACCGCTCGGAGGCGGAGGCACCGCCGAGGCTGCCGTGCCGGTGGGCAACATCGGGAAGTTCAAGCAGACCTTCCGCGAGGACTTCAAGACCGCTGCTCCCGCGAAGGGCAAGTTCGCGAAGACCTACGCGAAGTCGTGGCAGCCGTACCCGGACGGGATGTCCGGGATGTACTACTCGGGTTCACAGATCAGCGCGCACGACGGCTCGATGGACGTCGTCCTGGACGGCAAGCACGGCGCTGCCGGGACCTTCGGGACGCCGACCGGCGCCTGGGGGCACGTCGGCGGGAAGTTCTCCATCCGCGCTCGGGCGCTCGGCGGCAAGGCCAACGGTGCGGCGTTCATGCTCTGGCCGACGTCGAACGTGTGGTCCGACGGGGAGATCGACTTCCCGGAGAGCAACTTCGAGGCGACGCCGATGGTCCACCACCACTCGATGGTGAAGGGCAAGGAGGTCAACGCGATCAGCACCTCGACGGGCGTCAAGTGGAAGGACTGGCACGTCTACTCGGTCGAGTGGATCCCCGGGAAGTCCGTCACCTACTTCGTCGACAACCGGGTGATCAGCAAGGTCACGAAGGACGTCCCGAAGACCGCGCACCGGTACATGTTCCAGGTCGGGAACTGGGGCGCTGCCGGACACCTGTACATCGACTGGGTCACGACCTACGACTACAAGCCCTGACCGGGTGTCCCCTACTCGGGGGACTTTTCGGCTGTCCAATCCTTGTGATACGTCATCGAATCTGCTTAGAGTGCTCGCCGTGCCGAGATCCGGCTGTGCGGCACTCGTGGGGACGGGCGCTGCGCTCACGTCAGGGAAATGACATCCATGCAGACACGTACCAAGCGAGCGGCACTCACTGCGGCACTGCTCGGCGCCACACTCGTCGCCGTCCCGTTCGGAGGGGCGTCGGCCGCATCCGCAGCGACGACCTCCGTCACCGGAGCCCAGTTCGAACAGACCTACGGCGAGGACTTCGCCACCGATGCGGCGGCCGGCGGACAGTTCGCGCGGCAGTACGCGAACTCCTGGCAGCCGTACCCGGACGGGACCGGCGGGATGTGGTACTCCGGCTCGCAGATCAGCGCGCACGACGGGTACATGGACGTCGCGCTCGACGGGCGGCACGGCGCAGCCGGGACCTTCGGCACCCCGTCCGGAGCCTGGAGCCACCAGGGCGGCAAGTTCACCGTCCGGGCGATGGCGACCGGCGGTGACCGGAACGGCGCGGCGTTCATCCTCTACCCGACGTCGAACCGCTGGGCCGACGGGGAGATCGACTTCCCGGAGAGCAACTTCGAAGCGACGCCGATGGCGTACCAGCACCTGATGACCCCTGGACTCGAGGGCCTCTCGCACAGCGCCAGCACCGGCGTCTCGTGGCGGGACTGGCACACCTACTCGGTCGAGTGGATCCCGGGGCAGTCCGTGACGTACCTCGTCGACGACCGGGTGGTCCAGCGGATCACCTCGGACGTCCCGACCACGCCGCACCGCTACATGTTCCAGGTCGGCAACTGGGGCGCTTCCGGGCACCTCTACATCAACTGGGTCAGCATGGCCGAGTACGTGGGCTGACCCGATGGCCGAGGAGCAGACGCTGGACGACGGGCCGTTCTTCCACGGGACGAAGGCCGACCTCCGGGTGGGTGACCTGCTGACCGCGGGGTTCCGGTCGAACTACCGTCCGGAGATCGTGATGAACCACGTCTACTTCACGGCCGTCGGTGCCGGCGCCGGGCTCGCAGCGGAACTCGCTGCGGGTCCCGGCGAGCCGCGCGTGTACATCGTCGAGCCGACGGGTGCGTTCGAGGACGACCCGAACGTGACCGACCGGAAGTTCCCGGGCAACCCGACGCGGTCCTACCGCAGCACGTCGCCCATCCGGGTGGTCGGCGAGGTGACGGACTGGACCCGGCTCACGCCCGAGGCGCTGCAGACCTGGCGGGACCGGCTCGCCGTGCTCCGGACCGAAGAACGCGGCGCCATCATCAACTGACGCCGCACCACCTGACGGTCGGCGTCAGAGCGTGACGCCGACCCAGCGTGGACCGGTCGCGGTGACGACCACGCGGCGGGGTTCGTCGGGGACGTCGTCCGGGTCGAGGTCGTCCGGCGCGGCATCGGTCGCGTCGGCTCCGGTCGCGCGGACGATCTCGACGTCGAGCACGCTGTCGGTGATGCCCTCGACGAAGCCCCGCCCCCACTCGACGACGACGATCGAGGCGTCCCAGTCGAGGTCGAGGTCGTCGAGCTCCACCGGGTCGGACAGTCGGTACGCGTCCACGTGCACGAGGTCAGGGCCGGACGTCGTGGGATGGGTCCGCGCAAGCACGAACGTCGGGCTCGAGACCTGCCCGCGAGCGCCGAGCGCCGCCCCGAGACCCCGCGTCAACGTGGTCTTGCCGGCACCGAGCGGCCCGGTCAGGACGACCAGGTCGCCGGCGCGGAGGACCGCGGCGAGCCGGGCACCGAGCGCACCCATCTCCTCGGTGCTCGCGACCGTGGTGTCCAGGAGGACGGTCACGGGTTCTCGCCCCGGAGGTACTCGCCCACCCGGCCCTCGACGGAGTGCCCCGCGTAGACGCGCGGCACGCGGGAACCGATCCGGCAGACGATCTCCTCGCCGATGGTGCCGAGCGCCTCGCCCCACTCCAGGACGGTCATCTCGTCGCGCTCCCCCGTGCCGAACAGCACCACGGTGTCACCGACCTGGACGTCGTCGTCGCCGACGTCCACCAGGAACTGGTCCATCGCGACCCGCCCGGCGATCGGGTACCGCTTGCCGCCGATCGTCACCTCGAGCCGGCCCTGCGCGGACCGCGGGACCCCGTCCGCGTAGCCGAGCGGGACGAGCGCCAGCGTGGTCTCGCGGTCGGTGCGGTACGTGTAGTCGTACGACACCCCGGTGTCGACGGGGACCCGCTTGGTCTTCGCGACCGACGCCGTCAGGGTCATCACGGGTTCGAGGCCGAGGTCCGCCGCGGAGACGCCGTCCGCGCCGGGGATGCCGAACAGGTTCGCCCCCATCCGGACCATGTCCTTCCGGAACTCCTTGCGCTCGAGGCCGGCGAGCGACGCGGCGACGTGCTCGAGCGGCAGGTCGAGGCCGAGGTCCTCCGCCCGCTCGATCGCGTCCTCGAACAGCGACACGGCGGCGCGGTCGTCGTCGTCCGAGGACTCCGCCAGGTGCGTGTACGCGGCGACGACCTCGATGCGTCCGGCACGCTCGGCGTCCCGGGCCGTCTCGACCAGGGCGGGCCAGTCGTCGACGGCGGAACCGTCGCGGTGGAGGCCGGTGTCGACGCCGAGGTGCACCCGCGCCGGGCGCTGGTCCACCGCGTCGACCACGCGCTGCAGCTCGGCGACGTTCGAGACGCCGAGGTCCACCGCGGAGTCGATCGCGTCACGGAAGTCGAGGGCCGGGTCGTGCTGCCACGTGAAGAGGTGGACGTCCTCGCCGACGCCGATCGACCGCAGCCGGAGCGCGGCCGGGACGGTGAGGACGCCGATCCAGCGGATGCCGGCATCGACGGCCGCGAGGGCGATGGGCTCGAGGCCGTGCCCGTACGCGTCGGCCTTCATGATGGCCATCACCTCGACCGGGTCCATCCACCCACGGACCCGCTCGAGGTTCGCGCGGTACGCGTCGAGGTCGATCTCGGCCTGGCGCAGGGGCGCGCTCACGTCGTCCTCCGTTCGATGCTCCGGCCGAGCCGGGCCACCACCTCGTAGTTGATCGTGTCGACGGCGGCCGCCCAGTCCTCGACGGCGGGGTCGCCGTTCGCCGGGTCGCCCCAGAGGACGACCTCGTCGCCGGCGGCCACCTCGGCGTCGCCGATGTCGATGTGCATGGCGTTCATCGCCACCCGGCCGACGACCGGGAAGCGTCGGTCGCCGATGCGGACCGAGACGTGGTTGCCGAACGCACGGTCGAAGCCGTCCGCGTACCCGAGTCCGATCACCGCGAGCCGGGTGTCCGACTCCGCACGCCACGTGTAGCCGTAGCTGACGCCGTCCCCAGCGGGCACGACGACCGTGCGGAGGACCGCCGCCGTCACGCGCATCGCCGGGCGGAGCCCCAGCTCGGCGGACGTCCGGTCCGCGAACGGGCTCAGCCCGTAGAGCGCGATCCCGATGCGGGCCAGGTCACGGCGGGTCTCCGGGACCGCGATGCTCGCGGCGCTGGCGGCCAGGTGCACCACGTCCGGCACGATCCCCCGCGACGACAGGCCGTCGAGCGCCCGCTGCAGTGCGGCGTCCTGGTCGAGGTCGTCGGTGCGTGAGGCGTTCGACAGGTGCGACATCAGTCCCTCGACGCGGGTCCGGGCACCGCCGCGGGCGAGCGACGCCGCACGGTCGAAGAGCTCCGACCACTCGGACTCCACCGCGCCGTTCCGGCTGAGGCCCGTGTCCACGCAGATGTGCACGGCGCGGACCTCGGCGTCGGCGGCGCTGGAGAGCTGCTCGACGCTGGAGACGGCCGGGGTGATCCCGAACTGGGCGGCACGACGGAAGTCCTCGTCCGGGGCGTGCAGCCACGCGAGGATGCGGACCCCCTCGTCGATGCCGGCCTGCCGGAGCGCGATGCCCTCGTCGATGTCCGCGACGCCGAGCCACTCCGCACCGGCGTCCACGAACGCCTGCGCGGCCGCAGCCGCGCCGTGGCCGTACGCGTTCGCCTTGACGACGGCGATGACGCCGGACGGGGCCACCTGTTCGGCGACCGTCGCGTAGTTGGCGATCAGGGCCTCCCGGTCGACCGTGATCCCGGTGAACGCACTCAAGCCTTGTCCTCTGTCCCCTCGATGACCACGAAGGCCGTGGCGATCCCCCCATCATGGGAGAGCGACAGGTGCACCGCCGTGACGCCACGCGCGTCGGCCACCCGCCGGGCACCCTCGTGGAGCGTCAGCGACGGGTTCCGCTGGTCGTCCGAGACCACCTCGAGCTCCTGCCAGCTGAGCCCAGCACTCGACCCGAACGCCTTGATCAGCGCTTCCTTCGCGGCGAACCGCGCCGCGAGGGACGCGATCGGCCGGGGCTCGCCGTCACGGACGAGCTCCGACGTCGTGAACAGGCGCGTCCGCATCGCGGGCGTCCGTGTCAGGACCCGCTCGAACCGCTCCAGGTCGACCACGTCGACCCCGATGCCGATGATCACGCGCGACTACTCGACGGTGACCGACTTCGCGAGGTTGCGCGGCTGGTCGACGTCGAGGCCCTTCGCGGCCGCGAGCTCCATGCCGAACATGTGCAGCGGGGCCACGGCGAGCAGCGGCTCGAAGAGCGGCGTCGCGAGCGGGATCCGGAGGACCTCGTCGGCGAAGGGCAGCACCGCGGCGTCGCCCTCTTCGGCGATGGCGATCACCCGGGCGCCGCGAGCGCGGATCTCCTGGATGTTCGACACCACCTTCGGGTGCAGCGAACGGGCGTCACGCGGCGACGGCACGATGACGAAGACGATCTGCCCCGGCTCGATGAGCGCGATCGGACCGTGCTTCAGCTCACCGGCGGCGAAGCCCTCGGCGTGGATGTACGCGAGCTCCTTGAGCTTCAGCGCGCCCTCGAGTGCGATCGGGTACCCGACGTGGCGGCCGAGGAACAGCACGCTGCGGGTGTCGGCCATCCACTTCGCGAGCTCGGCGACACCGGAGGCGTCCTCGATGGTCTGCTGCAGCTTCGCCGGCAGCGCTTCGAGCTCGGCGACCTGCACGGCGATCTGCTCCGCCGTCAGGGTGCCGCGGATCGTGGCGAGGTGCAGCCCGAGCAGGTACAGCGCGACACCCTGCGCGAGGAACGCCTTCGTCGATGCGACGGCGACCTCCGGCCCGGCGTGCGTGTAGATCACGGCGTCGGACTCGCGCGGGATCGTGGCGCCCTGGGTGTTGCAGATCGAGAGGACCTGCGCGCCCTGCTCCCGCGCGTACTTCACGGCCATCAGCGTGTCCATGGTCTCGCCGGACTGGCTGATCGACACGACGAGGGTGTTCTCGTCGAGCACCGGGTCGCGGTAGCGGAACTCGTGGGCCAGCTCCACCTCCACCGGGACGCGTGCCCACTGCTCGATGGCGTACTTGCCGAGGATGCCGGCGTACGCCGCGGTGCCGCAGGCGATGACGATGACGCGGTCGACCTGCTGCAGGCGCTCCGCGATCGGGTCGAGGTCGTGCAGGGTGACCGCGCCGTCGTGCACGCGGCCGAGGATCGTCTTCGCGACGGCCTCGGGCTCCTCGCTGATCTCCTTCGCCATGAAGGAGGACCAGCCGCCCTTGTCCGCGGCGGACGCGTCCCAGTTCACCTCGAACTCGTTCGCCTCGGCGGGGGTCCCGTCGAAGTGGATGACGTCGACGCCGTCCGGGCGGATCGTGACGATCTCGTCCTGACCGATCGACAGGGCACGCTGCGTGTACGCGACGAACGCGGCGACGTCCGAGCCCATGAAGTTCTCGCCGTCGCCGAGCCCCACCACGAGGGGCGAGTTGCGACGGGCGCCGACGACGACACCCGTCTGGTCGGCGTGCACGACGAGGAGCGTGAAGGCGCCCTCGAGCCGCTGCACGGTCTGCTGCATGGCGCTCGTCAGGTCGCCGGTGGCACGGAAGGCGCGGGCGACGAGGTGCGCCGCGACCTCGGAGTCGGTCTCGCTGAGGAACTCGACGCCCTCGGCGACGAGTTCGGCACGCAGCTCGGAGAAGTTCTCGATGATGCCGTTGTGGATGAGCGCCAGCTTGCCGCCGTCGGCGAGGTGCGGGTGCGCGTTCTCGTCCGTCGGGCCGCCGTGGGTCGCCCAGCGGGTGTGCCCGATGCCGGTCCCACCGTCGGCGATGGGGTGCGATTCGAGCTCGTCCACGAGGGCCTGGAGCTTGCCGGCCTTCTTGGCCGAGGTCAGGTCACCGGACGGGTCGATGACCGCGATGCCGGCCGAGTCGTACCCGCGGTACTCGAGCCGACGGAGACCACCGAGGAGCACGTCCGTGCTGCTGTTGCTGCCGACGTAGCCGACGATTCCACACATGGTCCCGATCCTACGATGCGGCGGGGACTGCTCCCTGCGAGGAGACCTGATCGATACTGATCTGGCGGTCTGCCGCTTTCTGGCAGAGTCTCATCGAAACGACAGACAGCACTAGAATCTGTCAGATGCACGCCGAACTGAACCCCTATGCGCCTGGCGCCGGTCTGCGCCCACCGGAGCTCGTCGGGCGTCAGGCCGAAGTGGACGCGTTCGACCTCCTCGTGGCCAGGTCTCGACGGGGGCAGACCTCCCGGAGCCTCGTGCTGCACGGACTGCGCGGCGTTGGGAAGACGGTGCTGCTGAACCAGTTCCGAGCACAAGCCGACAGCGCTGGATGGCTCGTCGTCGACGTCGAGGGGCAGACCTCGGACTCCGGGCAGCAGAACACACGCCGACGTCTCGCGCGGGAGATCGCGCTCGCCGCCCGCCGCCTCCACCGCGGGCGGACTGTCACCTCCGCAGTGCGGAATGCGCTCGCGACCGTGAAGGCGTTCAGCGTCCAGTTCGGTGGACTCGGGTTCTCGATCGACGTCGATGCTTCTGTCGGACGGGCCGACACCGGAGTGATCGAGATCGACCTCGAGGAACTCGTCGAGGACCTCGCCCCGGCGCTCCGCGAGCAGCAACGTGTCCTGGCCCTGTTCATCGACGAGCTGCAGGACCTGGAACCTGCACTCCTTGCAGCACTGATCTCCGTGCAGCATCGCGCCGGACAGCGAGACTGGCCCTTCGTCGTCGTCGGCGCAGGGCTGCCGAGCGTGCCGGGGACCCTGACGGCCGCCAAGTCGTACGCGGAGCGGCTCTTCGACTACCGAGAGATCGGATCGCTGCCGTCCGGCGCCGCGGCCGATGCTCTCGTCCTGCCAGCGCGACGCTCCGGTGTGTCCTTCGATGCGCCCGCCCTCGACATCCTCGTGGACGCAGCCGGCGGCTATCCGTACTTCCTGCAGACGTACGGGTCCGCCGCCTGGGACCTGGCCGCCGACAAGCGGATCACCGAAGCTGACGCGATCGGGGCAATCGACCGGGGCAATGCCGAGCTCGACAGCGGATTCTTCCCCGGCAGATGGGCCAGCGCCACTCCTTCAGAGCGGCAGTACCTCGTCGCCATGGCCGAGGACGCTACTGGGGAATCGTCGACCGGTGAAGTCGCATCTCGGCTCGGCGTGCCCGCCAAGGCAACAAGCCAAGCGCGTCACGCACTCATCGGGAAGGGCATCGTGTTCTCACCGCAGCGCGGCCGCATCGCCTTCACAGTGCCGAACATGTGCGAGTTCGTCCGCCGTCAGGCCGATCTCGACCTCGACGACTAGCGTCCGGGCCATGGGACGTTTCGACGAGATCGACATCACGACGCTGCACGGTGAGCACACCACGTTCGGCGCGTACGCGGACAAGGCGGTGCTCGTGGTGAACGTGGCGTCGCGCTGCGGGCTCGCACCGCAGTACGAGCAGCTCGAGGAGCTGCAGAAGACCTACGGACCGCGCGGCTTCACGGTCCTCGGGTTCCCGAGCAACCAGTTCCTGCAGGAGCTCGGTTCGTCGGAGGCCATCGACGAGTACTGCTCCACCACGTGGGGTGTGACGTTCCCGATGTCCGAGAAGGTGAAGGTGAACGGCGGCGGTGCGCACCCGCTCTACAAGGAGCTGAAGCAGACCCCGGACGCGACCGGCAAGGCCGGCCGGGTGATCTGGAACTTCGAGAAGTTCCTCGTCGCACCGGACGGCACCGTGTCCCGCTTCCGTCCGACGACGAAACCCGACGCACCCGAGGTGATCGCGGCCATCGAGGCGGCCCTGCCGACGACGTGACCGGCGCGCGCGACGCACCACGGGCCTCCCGTCTGGTTACGCTCGATCCCATGCCGATCCCGGAGACCGCCGTCGCGCACCCCACCCCCTTCGTGGAGATCCCGCGCGCGGAGTGGTCGCAGCTCGCCCCCAAGGAGCACCTCTCCCTCACCGAGACGGAGATCGTCCAGCTCCGCGGGCTCGGCGACCGCCTCGACATGCAGGAGGTGCAGGAGGTCTACCTCCCGCTCTCGCGACTCCTGACGCTGTACGCGGCGGGGGCGAAGCACCTGCACGCGGAGACGAGCCGGTTCCTCGGCGACCGAGCCGGACGCACCCCGTTCGTCATCGGTGTCGCGGGCTCCGTCGCCGTCGGCAAGTCCACCGTCGCCCGCCTGCTCCGCGAACTCACGAAGCGCTGGCCGGACACCCCACGTGTGGAACTCGTCACCACCGACGGCTTCCTGTACCCGAACGCCGAGCTCGAGCGCCGCGGGATCATGGACCGCAAGGGCTTCCCCGAGTCGTACGACCGCCGGTCCCTGCTGCGCTTCGTCAGCCAGGTCAAGAGCGGCGCGACCGAGGTGCGTGCGCCGTTCTACTCGCACCTGGTCTACGACATCGTGCCGGACGCCGAGATCGTCGTGCGCCAGCCCGACATCCTCATCGTCGAGGGCCTCAACGTGCTCGCGCCGCCGATGCACGGACGCCTGGCACTGTCCGACCTGTTCGACTTCACGATCTACGTCGACGCGAAGACCCGGGACATCGAGTCCTGGTACGTCGACCGCTTCCTGGCCCTGCAGGAAGAGGCGTTCTCCAGCCCCGACTCGTTCTTCCACCGGTTCGCGTCGCTCTCGCGTGAGGACGCCGTGGCGACCGCGACGCAGGTCTGGCGCGCGATCAACGAGCCGAACCTCGTCGAGAACGTGCTGCCGACCCGTTCCCGGGCGACCCTCGTGCTGAAGAAGGCCGCCGACCACAAGGTGTCGTCGGTCCTGCTCCGCAAGATCTAGCGCGCGCGGCGGACGCGCGGCGCGGCGCCCGCCGTCGCCCGTGGCCGCTGACCGGCGCCCGTGGCCGCGGTGCGGACCGGCGGCGCACAACGAAAACCCGCTCGAACCACGGACGGCCGTGGTGCGAACGGGTTTCGGTTGCTCAAGGACAGACGGCACTGCACGCGGCACGGCAGCGGCACCGCACTCGGCGGCACCACGCGGCGGCACCGCGCCGGCGCGCTACGCCGCGTCGAGCGCCAAGCGCTCCTCGACGACCGCCGCGAGCTCCTCGGCGACCCGCTGCGCGGTCTCCTGCGACGCGGCCTCGACCATCACGCGCACGACGGGCTCGGTGCCCGACGGACGCAGCAGCACGCGGCCGGTGTCGCCGAGCGACTCGGACGCCGCAGCGACGGCGTCCTGCACGCCCTGGTCAGCGAGTCCGTGCCGGTCGACACCGCGGACGTTCAGCAGCACCTGCGGGAACACCGTCATGCACGATGCGAGCTCCTCGAGGGACTTGCCCGTCCGCGCCATCTCGGCGACGAGGTGCAGGCCGGTGAGGATGCCGTCGCCCGTGGTGGCGTACTCCTGGAAGATGATGTGGCCGGACTGCTCGCCGCCGAGCGAGTACCCGCCCTCGTTCATCTTCTCCAGGACGTAGCGGTCGCCCACCCCGGCCTCGATCACGGTGATGCCCGCGTCGGACATCGCACGCTTGAGCCCGAGGTTCGACATCACCGTCGCGACGAGGGTGTCGGACACCAGGTGCCCGCGCTCCTTGAGCGACAGCGCGAGGATCGCCATGATCTGGTCGCCGTCGATCGCGTTGCCCGCGGCGTCGACCGCCAGGCAGCGGTCCGCGTCGCCGTCGTGCGCGATGCCGACGTCGGCGCCGGCTTCGAGCACCGCACGGGCGAGGTTGTCGATGTGCGTAGACCCGACACCGTCGTTGATGTTCCAGCCGTCCGGCTCGGCACCGATCAGGGTGACCTTCGCGCCGGCGTTGACGAACACCTCGGGCGAGACACCGGCGGCGGCACCGTTCGCGCAGTCGAGCACGACGTGGATGCCGTCGAGCCGGTGCGGCAGCGTGCCGAGCAGGTGCACGACGTAGCGGTCCTCAGCGTCGGCGAACCGGGTGATCCGGCCGACGCCGATGCCGGTGGGCGTGGGCGCAGACTGGTCGTGCATCGCGGCTTCGATGCGGTCCTCGACCTCGTCGGGCAGCTTCTTGCCGCCCGTCGCGAAGAACTTGATCCCGTTGTCCGGGGCCGGGTTGTGCGATGCGGAGATCATCACGCCGAAGTCGGCGTCGATGTCCGCGACCAGGAACGCGGCAGCGGGAGTGGGGATGACCCCGGCGTCGAGGACGTCGACGCCGGCGGAGGCGAGCCCGGCCGCGACCGCGGCACCCAGGAACTCACCGGAGACGCGCGGGTCGCGCGCCAGGACCGCGCGGGGGCGCGGTCGGCCGGACGCCCGACGGGCGTCCGCATGGTGTCCGTGCGTGAGCACGGCCGCGCTCGCCTGGGCAAGACCCAGTGCGAGCGCGGCCGTCAACTCGCCGTTGGCGAGGCCACGAACGCCGTCGGTACCGAACAGACGCGGCATTGCATCCTCCGCCGTCAGGCGATCAGCGCTTCGAGAACTGCGACGCCTTGCGGGCCTTCTTGAGACCGGCCTTCTTGCGCTCGATGACGCGAGCGTCACGGGTGAGGAAGCCAGCCTTCTTGAGGATCGCGCGGTTGTTCTCGCGGTCGATCTCGTTCAGCGTGCGCGCGATGGCGAGGCGGAGTGCGCCGGCCTGGCCGGAGGGGCCACCACCCGTGATGCGGGCGGTCACGTCGTAGGAGCCGAGGAGCTCGAGCACCTTGAACGGGTCGTTGATGAGCTGCTGGTGCAGCTTGTTCGGGAAGTAGTCCTCGAGCGAACGGCCGTTCACCACGAAGGTGCCGGAGCCCGGGACGAGGCGCACGCGGGCGATGGCCTCCTTGCGGCGCCCGACGGCACCGCCGGAGACGTTGAGGATCTGACGGGGAGCTGCCTCGGTAGCGGCGGGTGCGCTCTCCGTGGTGAAGCTCTCCGGGGTCTGGTCGAGGGAGTCAGCGATCTGAGCCATGAGTTTTCTCTAGTCCTTGGAAGTCGTCGTGGCCGCTGTTACTGCGAGACCTGGTCGAAGGTGTACGTCTTGGGCTGCTGCGCGGCGTGGGGGTGCTCGGCACCCGCGTACACCTTGAGCTTCTTGAGCTGCTCGCGGCCCAGCGTGTTCTTCGGGAGCATGCCGCGGATCGCCTTCTCGACGGCGCGGGTGGGGTGCTTCTCGAGCATCTCCGGGTAGGAGGTCGCCGTGAGGCCGCCCGGGTAACCCGAGTGGCGGTAGTAGACCTTCTTCGCGAGCTTGGAGCCGGTGAGGGCGACCTTGTCCGCGTTCACGATGATGACGTAGTCACCCATGTCCATGTGCTGGGCGAAGGTGGCCTTGTGCTTACCGCGGAGGAGCGCGGCGACGTGCGAGGCGAGACGGCCGAGGACGACGTCGGTCGCGTCGATGACGATCCAGTCGTGCTGGACGTCTGCCGGCTTCGGTGAGAACGTGCGAGTCACAGGAGTGCTGCTTTCGTGTCGAGGTGAGGAGTCCGTGAATCCCGCTCCGGTGGGGGTTCTGCGAGGCGGATGCCCGGCGAACGTCCCGGTGGAGGGCTCATCTGACTGTCTGGCGCACGTGGCGCGCAGACCAAGGTGAGAGCCTACCGGACGCGACTCACGTCGGTCAAACGCGGGTGCATGGGCGTGTGCTGGGGTCGACTGCGCAGACGTTGCGATGCACGGCCCGCCACGGGCCCTGTCCTGCGCACTCGTCGCGGTCGTGGACGCGACCAGCAGACGGACGGGAGGCCCGGTGCCAGCCGGCACCGAGCCTCCCGTCCGTCATCTGCCTACGCGGCGCGACGACGGCGCACGACGAGCACACCGGCTCCGGCTGCGAGCAGCAGCAGCGCGGCGGCGATGCCGCCACCGAGCTCCGCACCCGTGAAGGCGAGCGCGCCGACCGAGGCCGCACCCGTCGCCGGGTCGATCGTGACCCGCAGGGTCACCGTGCCCGTGGTCGGGCCGGTCACGACGATCGTGTGCGTCCCGGCCGAGACCGACGCGGGGATGGTCAGCCGGCCGGACAGGTCGCCGTCGGCGTCCGCGACCACCGTTCCGAGGAGGACCGGGTCCGAGTGCAGTTCGACACGGGTCCGCTCGTCGGCCGCGAAGCCCGAACCGGTCAGCGTGAAGGTGCCGCCGACGCGCAGGTCGCCCGAGACCGAGAGGCTCGCCGGCGACGTGCCGGGCTCCGACGGATCGGCGCCCGGGTCGGTCGGATCGGTCGGGTCGGTTCCCGGGTCGGTGCCCGGGTCGGTCGGGTCGGTCGGGTCGGTCGGGTCGGTCGAGCCGTCGGCCAGGTCGAAGCCGACCAGGATCGGGTCGTGGTCGCTCGCCCGGTACACGTCGTCCCTGTACAGGTTCGACGCGTTGTAGTTGAAGCGGCTGTACTCCAGGGCCACCGACTCGGTCGAGTTGATGTTCCAGATGTCCACGCCCGTCACGCTCGCCAGTGCGGCCGGGGATGCCAGCACGTGGTCGAGCGAACCGCTCAGCCCGCTGAAGACGTACGACCACTCCGAGGAGTCCAGCGCCGGACCGAGGTCCGTGTAGCCGGCGTCACCGAGGACGACCATCGGGTCCTCCTGGCTGTACGCGTTGAAGTCGCCCAGCATGAACACCTTGTCGGTGCCGTACTGCTGCTGCATCGTCGTCGAGAACGCGGCGAGCGCCGTGGCCTGCCGCACGCGGTCCGCGTTCGAGGCGCCCTGACCGTCGCCCTGGTCGGCGTTCTCGCCGGTGCCGGAGCCCTTCGACTTGAAGTGGTTCGCGATCACCAGGAACTCGTCGTCCGCGCTGCCGCCGACCGGACGGAAGGCGTCGGCGACGGGCTGCCGTGCGTTCGTGAACGCGTCGTCGAGCAGGATCGTCGACGCGCCCGTCGGCGCGACACGGGCCTGCTTGTAGATGAGCGCGAGGCGGATGACGTCCTCACTGGCGGGGACGACCGCGGGGGACTTCACGTACGCCCAGGTGTCCGTGCCGGTCGCGGCGTTCAGGGCACCGACGAGGGTGGCGACCGCGGCGTCCCGGTCCTCGCCGAAGCGGGCCGAGTTCTCGATCTCCTCGAGGGAGACGACGTCGGCGCCGAGGCCGTTGATCGCCGTGACGATCTTCGCCTGCTGGCGCTGGAAGTCCTCTTCCTCCGCGGCACCGCGGGCGTCGCAGCCGGAGTTCACGGTGACGGGGTCGCCCGCGCGGTCGGTGTAGTACGTGCAGCCGGTGAGCTGGTCGCCGGTGGTCGGGAAGTAGTTCAGCACGTTGAACCCGGCGAGCTTGAGGTCACCGCCGACGTCAGCGGGCTCCGCGGTGCGCACGTTCGAGAACGTGGCGGGCAGGTCGGTCGTCGCGGTGGCGCCGGTGATCGGTGCCGTGGGCTGGAAGGCCCAGCCGCCGTTGCGGTAGTCCAGGACCACGGGCTTCGTGAAGGTCGTGGCGGCGCCCACCGTGACCGGGGCGTCGTTCGTCAGCCACGGTACCGGGATGTTGCGGGCCGACTGGTCCGAGCCGTCGTACGGCAGGAAGTTCGTGCTCGCGCCGTCGTCGAGCGTGACCTTGCGGGCGGCGTTGTCCGCTTCGACGGCCTTCGCCGCGGCGCTCCCGGGGCGGGCGACCTCGGTCGGCTGGAGGAGCCGCTTCGTGCCGCTCGCCAGGACGACCTCGCCGTACTGGTTCGTCGTGTAGTTGTCGGCGACCGTGTAGTCGCCCTGCGGTGCGACGAGCATGCTCTCGAGGGACTCGCGCTGCGCATCGGTCGACGGGAACGCGACGGCGGCTGGCTGCGGCGCCGGCACGGCCCCCGCGAGCGTCGTCACGTCGGCGGCGCTCGTGACCGTGAGCTCGGTGAGGCCCTTGTACTCCGAGACCGCGCCGGTCAGCTCGAGGTGGTCACCCTCGTGCACCGAGGCGACGGTGGCGGGCGAGTACACGAAGACCGCGTCCGACGCCGTGTGCGCGGCGAGGTCGAGCGCGCCGCCGGTGCCCGGGGTCTGCACGGTGTAGCCGTTGAACCCACCGGTCGCGTACACCGCGGTGACGACGCCCGTCGTGACGACGTTCTTCCCGGCGTACGGCGAGGTGTCCGTCGTGCCCTGCAGCTGCCCGATGGTGACGGGCTCGGCGGGGCCGGCGGGCTCGGTCGGCTCCGTCGGGGTGGTCTCGATCGGCGTCGCGGTCTCGCCCGCGGCGTTCGTCGGCGTCAGCTCCTGCGTCTTCGTGAAGTCCGCCGCGTTGTCGTCGGTGTCGGTCGAGCCCGCGCGGACGAAGGCGTCCGGCACCGAGTTCGCGGTCCCGGCGACGGCGACGTTCGACTCGAACGTGGTCGCGGTGCCCCAGCCGAGCAGGTCGACGACACCCTCGGTGGTGTCCGTGACCGACCCTGCCGGGAGTGCCACCGCGGCGGTCTGGTCCGCGAGCACCAGCACCCCGCCGCCACCACCGGGGTTGAGGCCGAGCGTCGCGTCGGGCGTCGGCAGGTCGTAGCGGGCGTTCGCGCCGTTGCTGCCGAGCTGCACCAGGTACGTGCCGTGCGCCGGGACCGTGCCGCTCAGCGGCGCTGCCGAGACGTTCGAGCCGGTGGCCGGCGGACGGTACTGCAGGGACCACGTGCCGAGATCGACCGGGGCGTCGGTCGGGTTGCCGATCTCGACGAACTTCTGCGCGGAGAAGGCGCCGGCGCTGCCGCCCTTGACGTAGGCCTCCTGGATGACGAGGCCCGTGCCGGTGGTGTTCGCGCTGGCGGCGGTGACGGAGACGAGTGGTGCTGCGAGGAACGTCGCGGCGACCGTGGCGCACAGCAGAGTGCGTCCGACGTGCTGTTGCATGCTGACCTTCGGTTCGAGAGCGGGAAACCCTCAGACCGTACAGACCTGCAGAGTCGCTCAGGTTGCGGTCAGGTAAACCATTGCACTCGGCAACATCAGTCCTCCGACAGCAACCGCAGTGCCAGCACGCCGACCGTGATGACGTACCAGCCCACGAGGTTGCTCTTCTTCTTCGCGAGGACCAACGACAGCGCGGCCGCGCTCGCTGCGATCGCGAGCGCCACCCACCGCACAGAGGGTGCCTGGCCACTCACACCGATCGCGAACATCGCCACGGTGGCAATGGCCACGAGCGCAGCCTGCAGCGTACGACGAAGCGGCCCCCTCGTCTGGGCTCGATTTTCGCTCACGTCGATACCGCTCTCGTTCGAAACCAACCGACGACCACGGGGATGAGGACCCAGATGAGGCCCGAAGTGGCCGTCGGCACCGCTGGCGCCATCCCGGTCAGTCCGCTCTGCAGCGTGCTGAAGCGGACGTACTCGCTCCAAGGGCCGAGAAGAGTCAGGACGACGTCGAGCACGAGCACGAGCAGCACCACGCTCACGAGACCGAGAGCGAGAGACCGCACCGTTGCACCGATACCAAAGCCGAATGTCGCTGAGGAGAATGCCAGCGCGGCGACCTGGCCGATCGCACCCACGAGCGCGAAGGTCGAGATGCGACCGCCGATGAGGACAGCGGTGACCGTACAGGAGCCCGCAACCACGATCGTGAAGAGCACGAGCGCACCGGTGACGATTCCGCAAGCGGCACCGCGGGCCACATAGAGCCGGCCCCGGGTGTTCCCGCTGAGCACGCCGTCACGCTCTCCGCCCCGTGCCGCATCACCAACACCGATCACGACCCCGACGATCGACGATGTCAGAGCGGCTGGAAGCCCCGCCATCACGATGAGTTCCCCCACCTCGAACGACGGGACCCGCGTCACCGCGGAGACACCGAAAGCCCCGCAAGCGACGACGGTCGCGACGAGAACGCCGTAACCGACCCACGCGCCGACCGTGTCGATCTGCTTGCGCAGCTCAATTTGTACAGCTCGCGAAAAGGGCGTCATCGCCGCACCTCGGATTCGAATTCTGCGGAAGACACAGTGACGTAGAGGTCCTCGAGAGTCCTGGCCGCGGGAGCCGCCCGGAATACTTCAAGGCCGATCGACACGGCTAGCCGGATCACCTCGGGAGGCGGGGCATCCACATTGAGCGTCCGCGCTGTGGTCGTGACGCTGATGCAGCGCTCGGCGAGTGCTCTCGAGAGCACGCCCGGATCGTTCACCTCGATCCTGCAGGCCGTCTTGCCGACTCCATTGACCGGCTCGATCCATGCGATCACCCCCTGACTGACCACGATCGCGGTGTCGATCAGCGCCTCGAGCTCTCCGAGCAGATGACTCGAGACGATCACAGTGGCACCGTCACGCTTCAATGCAGCGATCACACCCCGCATCCACGCGATGCCGTTCGGGTCCAAGCCGTTCATCGGCTCGTCGAGGAGCACCAGGGACGGACTTCCGAGAAGCGCGACCCCGATCGACAACCGCATCTTCATCCCGAGAGACAGTGAACCGACCCGACGGCCGAGGGCAGAATGGAGTCCGACTCGCCGCGCAGCCTCGGGAACGACCGCTTTGTCGACGCCGACGTAGAGACTTCGCAGGGTCAACGTCTCTCTCACAGTGCGCCCCGAGTGCATGGGCACGTCGCTGAAAACCGCCCCAACGGGCTCCCCACGTTGCCATGGCGTCCCGCGCAGCGCGCCGGAGGTCACTGGCGTGAATCCGGCGATGACAGACAACAACGATGACTTGCCAGCGCCGTTCGGGCCGATCAGGCCGTACACGTGGCCAGGCAGCAGTTGCATCGACACCGCCCGCAGTCGCGGTCGTCCTCGTCCCCGCCCTCGAAGCCCGACGTTTGCGAGTTCGATCATCGATCGGCTCCCTTCCCAGGAGTCGGAGCGAGCCGGTCGCAGCCCGCTCCGACCCGTCCGATCAACCGAAGAAGTAGTTCCAGAGCTGGCTGAACAGCTCTTGCACGCTCATCTGACCGAGCGCGGTGATGCCGGCCCGGATCCAGCTGGCAAGCCCGTTCCACCACTTCTTGAACGCGTTCAGGCCGCTCTTCAGCGCACTCTTCATCGCTGGGATGATCGACGAGGCGTTGTTCTTGACCCAGTCGATGATCGGCTTGATCGGGATGCCGTCGGTCGATGCCCCGCCTTGTGCTGGAGCAACCACCCCTCCCGATGGGGAAAGCCGGCCCTTTACCGCCCCCACGTTCACGGACGCTCCCACCACGGTCGCGGTCGAGGTCGTGGTCATGGCAATCGGCTGCGCCGAAGCCGCAGATGCTCCCACCGAGCTGAGCATCGCACCAGCGACGATCGCCCCGATGATCCCTACAGATCTGATCTTGTTCATGCTGTCCCCTATCTCGTGTCGGCACCTTTGCCGCGAGAACAGACTGGCAGAACTGACGTTCAGTATTTCACCGTATGCACAACAGTTTACAGGATGGAAACATAGGGGGATGCTGTTCGGTCCGCATCAGGAACCCACCGGCAGCCACTCCCGCCCGACCCGGTGCACCGCGGGCCCGTGCCCCGGCAGCACGATCTCCGGGATCGGCAGCGCCCGCGCGGACTCGACCGCCACCGCTTGGTCCGCCGTGAAGAACGGCGTGATCATCCGCGGACGCGGCGTCCACGACCCCGGCTGCGTGTCGTGGTGGGACACGACCGCGTCCCCGGTGACGATCGCGTCGGCCGCCGGCAGCAGGTACGCGGTGGAACCGGCGGTGTGCCCGACGGCCGGGAACGGGGTGATCGCCCGCCCCTCGAAGTCCCGCGCGGTGAAGGCCCGCGCGGTCGGCACGGTGGTCGGCCGGAGCGCGTCGGAGCGGATCGCGCGCCCGAGCCAACGGAGCACCCGCGGCGACGCCAGGCGCCCACCGATCTCGGCCGGTGTGACCTGCTGTCGGTCCGGCCCGCGGACGTTCCCCAGCTCGTCGGCGTGTGCCAGCACCTCGACGTGCGGGTACTGCGCCAGGATCCCGGGGATGCCGCCGACGTGGTCGACGTGCCCGTGCGTGACGTACACGCGCCGCAGGTCGTCGAGGTCGTGCCCGGCGTAGCGGACGGTGTCGAGCACCAGGTCGCTGTCGGCCGGGTAGCCGGCGTCGATGAGGGCGACGCCGTCCTCTTCCGCGAGGACGACCCAGTTCGAGACGGGGCCCTCGACGAAGACCACCCCGGGAGCGACGGAGACGACGGACCGGGGTTCGCGGGAAGTCATCCCCCGACGGTATCGGAGCCGCCGTTCGAGGAGCGCCGGGCACGCGTCTGCACGGCCCGCGCGGCGAGCTCCTCGTCCGCCGGGTAGCCGACCTCGGTCAGGGTCAACCCCTTGGCCGGTGCGACCTTGAACGCGCTGGTCCGCTCCCCCGCCACGCGCAACGCTTCGAGACGGTCGGCCCCGAAGCGTCCCTCGCCGACGGCGATGGTCGCCCCCACCATCGCGCGCACCATGGAGTGACAGAAGGCATCGGCCTGGAGGCTCGCCACCAGCACGCCGTCCGGCTCGCGGTCCCAGCGGAACTCCTGGAGCGTCCGGATGGTCGTCGCCCCCTCGCGCGGCTTGCAGAACGCCGCGAAGTCGTGCAGCCCGAGCAGCGTCAGCGCACCGCGCTCCATCGCCGCCGGGTCGAGACGCCCCGGGTACCAGAGCGTGTGCCCCCGACGACGTGGATCGCGGGGGGCGTCGAGGTCCGCGACCCGGTACTGGTACCGCCGCCAGAGCGGGGAGAACCGGGCGTCGAACCCGTCGGGCGCCACTGATGCCCGGGTGACGACGACGTCCCCCTCGGGCCCGGCGAGCCCGTTCAGCCGCTTCACGAGCCCGTCGAGCGGGTCCCGCTGCGCCCCGTCCGCCGGCGTCCGGCGGGGACGGGACAGGGTCGCCCACTGCGCGGCGTCGAGGTCGAGGTGCGCCACCTGCCCGGTCGCGTGCACGCCCGCGTCGGTCCGCCCGGCCACGGTGAGCAGCGGCGGTGCGCCCCACCGGGTGAAGACGGTGGCGAGCGCGGTCTCGAGCGCGCCCTGGACGGTCCGCAGCCCGGGCTGCCTGGCCCACCCGGAGAACGCGGCCCCGTCGTACGCGACGTCCAGCCGGAGCCGCACGGTTCCTTCACTCACGCACCAACGGTACCGATGTCAGCGCCGCGTCAGTGCCGCGTGAGCGCCCCGCGGCACGATCGTCCTCGACATCGACGAAAGGACACGACGATGACCACGACACCACTCGCGGTGGAGGCCACCGGCCTCGTGAAGACCTTCGGGCAGAACCGCGCTGTGGACGGTGTCGACCTCCGTGTCGAGGCCGGCACCGTGTACGGCGTGCTCGGCCCGAACGGGGCCGGCAAGACGACCACGATCAGCATGCTCGCGACGCTCATGAAGCCGGACGCCGGCGAGGCCCGCATCTTCGGCCACGACGTCCGCCGCGAAGCGCAGGAGGTCCGCCGGCTCATCGGCGTCACCGGCCAGTACGCCAGCGTCGACGAGACGCTCAGCGCGACGGAGAACCTGGTGATCTTCTCCCGGCTCCTCGGGCTCTCCCGGGCGGAGTCGAAGCGGAAGTCCGCCGAGCTCCTGGAGCGCTTCGGCCTGACCGAGGCCGCGACCCGCCCCTTGAAGAACTTCTCCGGCGGCATGCGCCGACGCCTCGACCTGGCGGCGAGCCTCATCGCGCAGCCGCCGCTGATCTTCCTCGACGAGCCGACCACGGGCCTCGACCCGCGGACCCGTGCGCAGATGTGGGACACGATCCGGGAGCTCGTCGCGACCGGCTCGACCGTGCTGCTCACGACGCAGTACCTCGACGAGGCCGACCAGCTGGCCGACCGGATCGCCGTCATCGACCACGGCCGTGTGGTCGCGGAAGGCACCGGCGACGAGCTCAAGGCGTCGATCGGCACCGCCTCCCTGCAGCTCCGGCTGCAGGACGCGCTCCGCCTCGACGCGGCGCGCACGCTCGTCCGCCAGACGCTCGGCGTCGACGCGGTCGCGAGCCCGGAGGGCACCCGCCTGACGGCCCCGATGGCGGACCCGGACCGCGTCACCGACCTCCTCGTGTCGTTCCGCGACGCGGGCATCTCCCTCGCCGAGATGAGCGTGCAGAAGCCGACGCTCGACGAGGTCTTCCTCACCATCACGGGCGCCCCGGCCACGACCGACGACGCCGACACCACGCGCGAGCTCGAAGGGAGCAACGCATGACCACCATCGCCCCCACCCCGACCGCTGCGCCCCGCATCACCCCGCGCCCCGGCGTCGGTGGCACCGGACTCGGTGCCACGATCCGGCAGTCCTTCACGATGGCGTACCGCGGCCTGATCAAGGTCCGTCGCACGCCGGAGCAGCTGTTCGACGTCACCCTGATGCCGATCATCTTCACCGTGATGTTCACGTACATCTTCGGTGGCGCGATCTCTGGGAACGTGGCGGCCTACCTGCCGATCATCATCCCGGGCATCCTCGTCCAGACGAACATCACGTCGTCGATCGTCACCGGCGTCCAGCTCCGCGAGGACATGGACAAGGGCGTGTTCGACCGCTTCAAGTCGCTCCCGATCGCCCGGATCGCCCCGCTCGCCGGTGCGCTCCTCGCGGACACCGTCCGGTACGCCATCGCGACGACGATCACGTTCGTGGTCGGCATCATCATGGGACTCCGCCCGGCCGGTGGCGTCGGTTCGGTGGTCCTCGCCGGGCTCCTGGTGATCGTGGTCGCGTGGGCGATCAGCTGGATCTTCGCCTACTTCGGCGTGATCGCCCGGACCGCGTCGAGCGTCTCCGGCATCTCGAACATGGTGCTCTTCCCGCTGACGTTCCTCTCGAACGCCTTCGTCCCCGCTGACACCCTGCCCGACTGGCTGCGCTGGTTCTCCGAGGTCAACCCGATCTCGCACCTGATCACCGCGGTCCGCGAGCTCGTGAACCACGGCCAGGTGGGCGGCGACCTGTGGATCTCGCTCGTCGGTGCCGCCGTCGTGGTCGCGGTGTTCGCACCGCTCACGGTCCGCGCGTACATGCGGAAGGCGTGACGCCGCTCAGCGGCTGAAGCGCAGTTCCTCGAGCAGCAGGCGCGCCTGCGAGACGGCCTCGGCCCGGTCCCATCCGGCCGAGGCCGTTTCGGCGTCGAGGACCGTCCGGTCGCCGAGCACCTCGACCAGGAGCGGACGGATCCGGGCGTGCGCGAGCACCGCGAAGTCCTGCCGTGACCCGAAGCGGCTCGCCAGCCCCCAGCACCGTGCGGCCCGGTCGTGGTCGCCGAGCCGGGCCGCGGCGAGCGCCAGGCCCAGCAGGGCCGTCCCGATGACGGGCAGGTCCAGCCACCAGGGGTGCAGGCGCAGCATCACGAGTGCACCGACGCGCATGCGGCGCGCGATGGCGGACGTGGTGGCCACGGCCGGGAGGCCCGGCTCGGTTCCGTCGGATCGGCCCACCGTCGCCTCGTCCAGCGCCGCGAGCCGCGCGGCGCCCGCCATCAGCGTCCAGTGCGGCGTCTGCTTCCGGCGCGGCAGGACGAAGTCCCAGGCGTCCCCGTAGCGGGCGGCAGCAGCGTCGAGGTCGCCGAGACTCCGGCTGCACTCGGCGTCGATCGCGATCGCGAGGACCCCGATCTGCGCGGCGTCGCCGTCGAACCCGCCGCGGTTCGTGACGGGCTGGTTCCCGAGCTCGGCGGCGATGGAGCGGGCGAGTGTCACGTCCCCGGTCGCTGCGGCGCAGAGCCCGACGGTCCAGCCGATCTCGTACAGGTCGTCCTCGGCGCCGAAGACCTCGAGCCGCTCCCGCGCCAGGGCGGCTGCGGCGAGCGCATCGGTGTACCGGCCGGTCTGTGCGAGGAGCTGCGTCATCGTGACGGCGCCGGACCCCATCGCCCAGGCGTCGTCCACGGTGACCGCGAGGGTCTCGCCGCGCTCGGCGTACCGGAGCGCCAGGACGAACTCGCCGTCGTTCTCGGCGAGCGGCGCGCTGAGCATGTGCGCGAGGCACGCGACACCGTCGTCCGGGTCCTCGCGGTACCGGGCGAGGAGGGCCATCCCCTCCGCCGGCCGTCCGATGGTGAGGAGCAGCGCGGCCTGGGCGTCGAGCACCGGGAACCCGCTCCAGCCCGCACGCGTCACGTGCCGGAGCGTCGAGATGGCACGGACGGCGGTGCGTCGGTCGGAGAACGCCGACGACCCGCCGGTGAGCACGAGCCCGAGGATGGTGGCGGCACGGTCCTCCGCTGCCGGCGGCGCCTGCCGGAGCACGGTGACGACGTCCGCGGCGATCGCGACGACCTCGCCGTGCGCACCGCGGAGCGTCCAGTAGCCGCCGAGGGCCGAGAACACCTGCGCGACGGCGGGACGGTCCTCGGCCTGCAGACCCCAGCGGAGCAGGGTGACGAGGTTGTCGGCTTCGCGACCGACCTCTCTGAAGTACCGTCGCTGCGGCTCCCCGGTCGCGGCGAACATGTTCCGGGCGGCGGAGAAGTCGCGCCCCCACCGGATCATCGCGGCGCGGACCTCGTCCGTCCGGCCGCGTTCGTCGAGCCGGGCCGCGCCGAACTCCCGCACGGTCTCGAGCACGCGGTAGCGCACGGGGTCGCCCTCCCGCTCGACGAGCTGCACCAGGGACTGCTCGACCAGTTCGGCGAGGTCGTCGAGCGCGTCGTCCCGGCGCTCGTCCGCCGCGACGGCCTCCACCGCGTCGACGGCCAGTCCGTCCGGGAAGAGCGCCAGCCGGGTCAGCAGGTCCTGCGCGCCGTCGTCGAGGAGCCGCCAGCTCCACTCGATGACGGCCAGCAGCGTGCGGTGCCGCTCGGGGGCGGTGCGGTCGCCGCCGCGGAGCAGGGCGAACCGGTCGTCGAGCCGGCGTTCGATCTCCTCGGCGCTCATGCCGCGGATCCGGGCGGCGGCGAGCTCGATCGCGAGCGGGGTGCCGTCGAGCCGGGTGCAGATGCGCCGGACGGTGTCCACGGGGAGCACCGCGCCCGGTCGTGCTGCGCGGGCCCGCTCGGTGAACAGGCGGACTGCTGCCCCCTCGGCCTCGACGGGCAGCGGCGCGAGGGGCGCGACGACCTCGCCCGCGATGGCGAGCGGCGCACGCGAGGTCGTCAGGACCCGGAGCGCCGGCAGCACCGCGAGCAGGTCGGCGGTGAACGCGGCGACGTCCGCGACGAGGTGCTCGCAGTTGTCCAGCACCAGGACGGTCGGTTCGTCCCCGAGCGCCCGGACCACGCGGCCACGGAGGTCGGCGACGACGGCGTCCCGGAGCGCCCGGGCGGAGCGGACCTCGGCGATCCCGAGCAGGGCACCGAGTGCTGGGACGATGTCCTCTCCCGCGGCGAGCGGTGCGAGCTCGAGCACCACGACCCCGCGGTCCGCCGGCACCGACGCGGCGACCGCCTGCGCGAGGCGGGTCTTGCCGAGCCCACCCGCACCGAGGATCGTGACCAGCCGTTCCCGCGACAGGAGGTCCGCGACCGTGGTGACGTCGGCCTCCCGTCCGATCAACGCGTTCGGCGATGCCCGGAGGCCGATCCGGCGGACGGCCCCCGAGGCGGACGCGGATCGTCGGAGGAGCTCCGCGTTGAGGCGGACGAGGTCGGCGGAGGGGTCGGCGCCGAGCCCGTCGGTCAGGCGTTCCCGGTGCGCTGCGAACGCGGCGAGCGCTTCCGTGGTCCGGCCGGCCGCAGCGAGTGCGCGCATCGAGCCGGCGACGGCCACCTCGTCGAAGGGGTCCGCGTCCGCCTGCTCGCGCCACAGGTCGACGGCGGCGTCCGCGTCGCCCGAGGCGAGGAGCGCCGAGCCGAGCGCACGTCGGAGTCCGCGTCGTGCCGTCGCTGCCCGTTCGCCGAGCGCGGCGCCGAGGTCACCCTCGACGTCGGCACCCGGGTCGCCGCGCCAGAGCTCGAGCGCGGCGCGGACGTCGTCGTCCGCCGCACCACCCGTCCCGGCGACGCGTTCGGCCGCCGCCAGGTCGACGTCGTCCGGGCCGACCCCGAGCGCGTACCCGGTGCTCGTCGACACGACGAGGCCGTCCGCGGTGCTCCGTCGCAGCCGCGACACCAGGGTCTGCAGTGCGGCCCGTGAGCCCTTCGACTGCGCCTCGCCCCACAGCTCGTCGATGATCGCGTCGGTGGACATGGCGTGCCCGCGGGCCAGGACGAGGGCGGTGACGAACGCCCGTGCCAACGCTCCCGGGACGGGCGTCGGCGTGCCGGTCGGATCCGTGACCAGCACGGGTCCGAGGACGGCGATGCGGGGGTGTCCTGGCACGGGCCGAGTCTACGGGCGGAGGCCTCGTTCAGCGCCGCTGCCGACTGAACGCGGACGGACCGGTCGAGGTGTCGAGGTTCTCGGTCGCCCGGCGCTCCGACTCCACGATGCCGCGGAGCGACACGAGGGCGGCCGCCGTGACCGCGACGTGCGACGGGTTCTCCCGGCTCGCATCGAGTGCCCGTTCGACCTCCTCGATGGCCTCTTCGCCCGCGGTCTCCGGGCACTCGCCGCGGATCATGCAGGCGAGCTGCGTCATCGCCTTCGCCAGGGGCTCGGCGAAGGCCGGATCAGGGCGACCGACGCCCTCGGAGACCGGACCCGAGCGGGCGACGAGCTCGGTGAGGTCGGTCGTGTACCAGGCGACCCGTTCCAGGGCGCGGAAGCGGGCACCGTCCTGCTGGAGCCGCGCCCGTGAGCCCCGGAGTGCCCCGCGCGGGTTGATCTTGCGGCTCTCGTGCGCGATCGAGACCCGTGACCGGACGTCCGCGATCGCCCGGTCGAGACGGTCCTGCTGGCGGTCCCACGCCGGCTCGTCGCGCTTGCCCTCCCGCATGACCGCGGCGAGGCCGTCGAGGTGGTCGGCGAGGACGTCGTTCACCGCGTCGATCCGGTGCTCCGCGTCCCAGAAGTGCAGCGGCGGGAACACCAGGAAGTTCACGAGCAGCCCGACCACCACGCCGACGGCCATCTGCACGAGGTACCCGAGCGAGTAACCCTCGGCGTGCGCACCGCCCACCAGCAGCACGAACAGCGCCGCCGTGGACACCCACGAACTGCCCTCCCCGAGGATCCGGAACCCGCCGACGAGCACACCGACGCCGACCGCGAGGGCCACGGCGAGGATGCCCGGGTCCCCGACCCACATCGTGAACGCGGCGACGCCGATGCCGAGCGCGATGCCGACGAGCGTCTGGATCCCGCTCCGGAGCCCGGCGAACACCGTCGTCTGCATCGCGATGACGGCGCCGAGCGGGGCGTAGTAGGGGTAGTCGGACGCGACCCCGGGGACGTGGCGTGCGACGAACCACGCGAGCGCGGCGGCTCCGGCGGCCTTCGCGGCGTGGAGCAGGCGCGGCTGGGTGCCGGACGTCCGGCTCCATCGCCAGATCCTGGTCCCCACCCCCGCGACGTGTTCGAATCCCATGTGTCCTCCTGGTGTCGGCCCTCACCCGATGGGCCGACGCGTCACCCTACGGTGCGCCCGCTGACCGGACGCCAAACGGCCCCCGCAGCAGCGCTGCGAGGGCCGTTCGTGGTGGTGCGTGTGACTACTTGTCGTCCGACTTCTCGGCGGCGTCTTCCTCGACCTCGGCGGCAGCCTCGGTCTCGGTCTCCGACTCGACGGGAGCCGACTCCTCGGTGGTCTCGGTCTCCTCGACCGGGGCCTCCTCGGTGGTCTCCTCCGCGGCGGGCTCGGCGGCCGGCGCAGCAGCAGCCGGAGCCGAGTTGCGCGTGACGGGGGCCGGGGTGCCGGAAACGGGCTCGAGGACGAGCTCGATCGAGGCGAGCGGCGCGTTGTCACCCTTGCGGAAGCCGAGCTTCGTGATGCGGGTGTAGCCGCCCTGGCGGTCGGCCACCTGCGGCGCGATCTCCGTGAACAGCGTGTGCACGACGGTCTTGTCGCGGAGGGCCGCGATGACCCGACGACGAGCGTGCAGGTCGCCGCGCTTCGCGAACGTGATGAGACGCTCGGCGACCGGGCGGAGGCGCTTGGCCTTCGTCTCGGTGGTCGTGATGCGACCGTGCGTGAAGAGGGCGTTGGCGAGGTTGCTCAGGAGCAGGCGCTCGTGGGCGGGGCCGCCACCGAGGCGGGGGCCCTTGGTGGGCTTCGGCATGTCAGTTCTCCAGTGGTGAAAGAGTGGTGCGCGCCGTGACGACGCGCGTGCGCATCAGCGCGAGGTCAGTTGCTGGACTCGTCCTCGTCGTACCCGCTGTAGAAGTGGGCGCCGTCGAATCCGGGGACGGTGTCCTTGAGGGACAGGCCGAGCTCGGTGAGCTTGTCCTTGACCTCGTCCACCGACTTCTGACCGAAGTTGCGGATGTTCATGAGCTGCGTCTCCGAGAGGGCGACGAGCTCGGACACCGTGTTGATGCCCTCCCGCTTCAGGCAGTTGTAGCTGCGGACCGAGAGATCGAGGTCCTCGATCGGGGTCTGCAGCTCGTTCGAGAGCACTGCGTCGACCGGCGCGGGGCCGATCTCGATGCCCTCGGCCGCCGTGTTGAGCTCACGGGCGAGACCGAACAGCTCGACGAGCGTCCGACCAGCCGACGCGATGGCGTCGCGCGGCGTGATGGCCGGCTTCGACTCGACGTCGACGACCAGACGGTCGAAGTCCGTGCGCTCACCGGCACGCGTCGCCTCGACGCGGTAGGTGACCTTGAGGACCGGCGAGTAGATCGAGTCGATCGGGATCTGACCGGCCTCGCTGAACTCCGAGCGGTTCTGCGTCGCCGAGACGTAGCCGCGGCCACGCTCGATGGTGAGCTCGAGCTCGAAGCGCGCGGTGTCGTTCAGGGTCGCGATGACGAGGTCCGGGTTGTGGATCTCGACGCCGGCCGGCGCGGAGATGTCCGCGGCGGTGACCTGACCGGCACCCTGCTTGCGCAGGTACGCCGTGATGGGCTCGTCGTGCTCGCTGGAGACGACCAGGCTCTTGATGTTGAGGATGATCTCCGTGACGTCTTCCTTGACACCGGGAACGGTGCTGAATTCGTGGAGGACACCGTCGATGCGGATGCTGGTGACAGCCGCGCCGGGGATCGAGGAGAGGAGCGTGCGGCGCAGCGAGTTGCCGAGGGTGTAGCCGAAGCCAGGCTCGAGCGGCTCGATGACGAAGCGCGAGCGGTGCTCGGAGATCGACTCCTCGGTCAGGGTGGGGCGCTGTGCAATGAGCACTGTGGGATTCCTTTCGGCGAAGTGTCCGCTATATGACACTTGGCGGTACGACGGGGCCGACCGGGCCCCGACGGGTCTGTTGAGTTGTGATCACGCGCACCGAGGTGCGCGATCGAACGACCAGGAATGGCCGCCCCCGCTCGCTCCGGTCAGGGAACGCACTGTCCCGTGAGGGAAACGCACTGTTCCGTCAGGGAACGAGCGGGGAACGGCCGGTTGCTCCTCGCGTCAGACGCGACGGCGCTTGGGCGGGCGGCACCCGTTGTGCGCCTGCGGCGTGACGTCGTTGATCGAACCGACCTCGAGGCCAGCGGCCTGGAGGGAGCGGATCGCGGTCTCACGACCCGAACCCGGGCCCTTCACGAACACGTCGACCTTCTTGACGCCGTGCTCCTGCGCCTGACGCGCAGCGGACTCGGCGGCGAGCTGCGCCGCGAACGGCGTCGACTTGCGCGAGCCCTTGAAGCCGACGGCCCCGGAGGACGCCCAGCTGAGGACGGCACCCGACGGGTCGGTGATGCTGACGATCGTGTTGTTGAACGTGCTCTTGATGTGGGCCTGGCCCACGGCGACGTTCTTCTTCTCCTTGCGGCGCGGCTTGCGCGCGGCAGTCTTGGGGGTAGCCATGATGATCTCCTATCGGGCCTTCTTCTTGCCTGCCACGGTGCGCTTCGGGCCCTTGCGGGTACGCGCGTTGGTCTTGGTGCGCTGACCGCGCACCGGGAGACCACGACGGTGACGAAGACCCTCGTAGCTGCCGATCTCGACCTTGCGGCGGATGTCGGCTGCGACCTCGCGGCGGAGATCACCCTCGACCTTGTAGTTGCCCTCGATGTAGTCGCGGAGGGCGACGAGCTGGTCGTCGGTGAGGTCCTTGACGCGGATGTCACCGGAGATACCGGTGTCCGCGAGCGTCTTGACCGCGCGAGTGCGGCCGACGCCGTAGATGTACGTGAGTGCGATCTCCACGCGCTTCTCGCGCGGGATGTCGACGCCTGCTAGACGTGCCATGTGCTGGCTGCTCCTGTTGTCGATGGAGGTGTGGCGCAGTACCGGTGCTCGGGCCTCCGACCCGGGGTGTCCCCCGCTCGCGGACGAGCGGGATCTGGTACTGCGTTGTCGATGTTGAGTTGTGGTTCGTGCTCGAGCCGCCTGCGACGGCCCCGGTCACGCGCTGGGACTAGCCCTGGCGCTGCTTGTGACGCGGGTTGCTCTTGCAGATCACCATGACGCGGCCCTTGCGGCGGATGACACGGCAGTGCTCGCACATGGGCTTGACGCTGGGGTTGACCTTCATTGCTGATTCCTCGTGCTCGCTGGCTTCGTGCTCGGCGGGTTCGCCGAGTCGTTCCTTTCCAGCTCGCGGATCACTTGTAGCGGTAGACGATCCGGCCGCGGGTCAGGTCGTACGGGCTCAGCTCCACGATCACGCGGTCCTCTGGGAGGATGCGGATGTAGTGCTGGCGCATCTTCCCGGAGATGTGCGCGAGGACCTTGTGCCCATTGGTCAGCTCAACGCGGAACATCGCGTTGGGCAGAGCTTCGAGCACCGAGCCTTCGATCTCGATGACGCCGTCTTTCTTGGCCATAGCCTCACTGTCGCTTGGTTGGATTACCGGTGTGATCCCCGAGCCGGTCTGCGGGTCGGGCGCCACGCCCAGAAGGCATGGCACACCAAAGATCGATCTTATGGGATCCGCGCCCGATTGCCAAGTGCGCGCGCCGTGCCCCCTCCTCTGGGGTGTTCCTGAGGGGAGGGCCAGCGTTCCACAGTGGTTCCACGGCGCGCTCCTGGGGCCGCGCAGGACTCCGGCCCTACGGTGACAGTGCAGCCCCCCGAACGGAGACACCTGTGCCCGCCACCCGCAACCAGCGGACGATCGCCCGCCACGGCCGCCTCGCGCGCCGTCGGGGCTGGACCACACTCGTGTCCGTCGTCGCCTCCGCCCTCGCCGTCGTCCTCGTCAGCGGCACCAGCGTCGCCGCCATCGCCGGCGCCCAGCTCGCGACCGCACCGACCAGCGTCCAGCTCAGCACCGACGACCAGAGCACCGCGAAGACCGCCGACATCACGGCGATCAAGGGCGGCGCGAACATCCTGCTCATCGGCAGCGACACCCGCGTCGGCCAGTTCGACTCCGCGGACGACGTCGACGGCGCCCGCAACGACGTGACGATGCTCATCCACATCTCCGCGGACCACCAGCAGCTGACCGCGGTGAGCTTCCCGCGCGACCTGATGGTGCCGATCCCCGCGTGCACGAACCCGGAGACGGGGACCACCTACCCCGCCGCGTCCTCCGCGATGTTCAACACCGCGCTCGGCAACGGCGGCGTCTCGTGCGTCGTCGACACGGTCGAGAACCTCACCGGCCTGAGCATCCCGTACGCCAGCCTCATCACGTTCGACGGGGTCATCGAGATGTCGAACGCCCTCGGCGGCGTCGACGTCTGCGTGGCGAAGGCGATCGACGACACCTACACCGGCCTGCACCTCACCGCGGGCGAGCACACGCTCGAGGGCTCCGACGCCCTCGCGTTCCTCCGCACCCGGCACGGCGTCGGCGACGGCAGCGACCTCGCCCGGATCAGCTCCCAGCAGGTGTTCCTGTCGGCGCTGCTCCGCAAGGTCACCTCCGACGGCACGCTCTCGAACCCGATCACGCTCTACAAGCTCGCCGGAGCGGCGCTCAGCAACATGGTCCTCTCCGACGGGCTCGGCCAGGCGAAGACCCTCGTGGGCCTCGCCGGCATGCTCCGCGGGATGAGCACGTCGAGCATGCTCTTCGTGCAGTACCCGGTCGCGGACGACCCGGCGGACAGCGCCAGGGTGATCGTCGACCAGGACACCGCGCACGCGCTCAACGTCGCGCTCCAGACGGACGAGAAGACCACCCTGAGCGACTCGACCACCGGACGTGCGTCCGAGGAGAGCTCCAGCGGGACGTCGTCGAGCGCCTCACCGTCGGCCACGCCGTCGAGCGCAGCGTCCTCGTCCTCGTCCTCGTCGTCGTCGTCGTCGTCGTCGTCGAGCAGCACGAGCACGCCGAGTGCCTCCGCGACGCCGCTGCCGTCGTCGATCACCGGACAGAGCGCCGCAGAGGAGACCTGCTCCGTCGGCAACTGAGCCGGCGGGGCGGGCCCGCCCCGCGCCTCCCGTCCGATCGGGACGTGACCACCTGCGGACGCGACGGATCGGCTCGCGTCCGCAGTGCGGGACGACGAGCGGGCCGGGAGGCTCGTGGTGCTACGGGATCGGGACGGGCGTCACACCCAGCGGGGTCAGGTGCGCGGCGCCGCCGTCGGCGGCCGTCAGGACCCAGATCCCGTCCGCGTGCACCGCGACGCTGTGCTCCCAGTGCGCAGCATCCGAACCGTCGAGGGTGCGGACGGTCCAGTCGTCGTCGTCGGTCGAGCTGTCGATCGTGCCGGCGGTGACCATCGGCTCGATCGCGACCACGAGGCCCGGACGCACCGCCGGACCCGCGCCACGGATGCGGTAGTTGAAGACCGGGGGCTCCTCGTGCATGGACCGACCGATGCCGTGGCCGGTGAAGTCCTCGACGATGCCCCACTTGCCGGTCTCGTCGATGGCGTCCTCGACCGCGTCGCCGACCTCGTTGAGGTTCTTCGCCTTCGCGAGCGCCACGATGCCGTGCCAGAGCGACCGCTCGGTGGTGTCGCTGAGCCGCTGTCGGGCGGCCGACAGGGAGGCGTCGCCGCCCGGGACCACCGTCGTGAACGCGCTGTCGCCGTTCCAGCCGTCGACCTCCGCACCGGCGTCCACCGAGACGATGTCACCCGGCTGGAGCACCCGGTCCCCCGGGATGCCGTGCACGATCTCGTCGTTCACCGACACGCAGAGCGTGTGCCGGTACCCGGGGACCAGCTGGAAGTTCGGGATCCCGCCGCCGTCACGGATCGTCCGCTCGGCGATCGCGTCGAGCTCCCCCGTGGTGATGCCGGGCCGGATCGCCGCACGGACGGCGTCGAGCGCTGCCGCGGTCAGGAGCCCCGGGCGCACCATGGCGCGGAGCTCGTCCGGGGTCTTGTAGATCGAGGGCTTGCGGAACCGTGCCACGCGGGTCAGACGCCGGCGGTCAGCCCGCGCGACGCGAGCGCTGCCTGGATGCGGTCACCGACCTCGTCGATGGCGCCGAGGCCGTCGACCTCGACCACGAGCCCACGCTGCTGGTAGGCGTCGACGATCGGGGCGGTCTGCTCGGCGTAGACCTGCTGGCGACGACGGATCGTCTCCTCGTTGTCGTCGCTGCGGCCCTGCTGCTCAGCGCGCTTCAGGAGCCGCTCGACGAGCGCGTCCTGGTCGGCCACGAGCCGGATGACCGCATCGATCCCGGCGCCCTGCTCGGTCAGCAGCGCGTCGAGGTACTCGACCTGGCCGACCGTGCGGGGGTAGCCGTCCAGCAGGAAGCCGCTCTCGGCGTCCGGCTCTTCGAGGCGGGACTTCACGAGCTCGTTCGTCAGCGAGTCCGGGACGTAGTCACCCGCGTCCATGATCGCCTTCGCCTGGACCCCGAGCGGCGTGCCTTCCGACACGTTCTTCCGGAAGATGTCCCCGGTGGAGACGGCCGGGATGCCGAAGGACTCGGCGATGCGGCCGGCCTGGGTGCCCTTCCCGGCTCCGGGAGGTCCGACGATGATGAGACGTGCGCTCAACGGAGAAGCCCTTCGTAGTGACGTTGCTGCAGCTGCGAGTCGATCTGCTTCACGGTCTCGAGACCGACACCCACGATGATGAGGATGCTCGCGCCACCGAACGGGAAGTTCTGGTTCGCGCCGAACAGCGCCAGTGCTGCCAGCGGGATGAGCGCGATGAGACCGAGGTAGAGCGAGCCGGGCAACGTCACCCGGGTCAGGACGTAGTCGAGGTACTCGGCGGTGGGACGACCGGCACGGATGCCGGGGATGAACCCGCCGTACTTCTTCATGTTGTCGGCGACCTCTTCGGGGTTGAAGGTGATCGCGACGTAGAAGTAGGTGAACCCGACGATGAGCAGGAAGTACAGGACCATGTAGAACCAGTTGTCACCCGAGGTCAGGTTGTTCTGGATCCAGGTCACCCACGCGGCCGGCTCGGAGCCGTCGGAGGGCTGGTTGAACTGCGCGACCAGGGCCGGCAGGTACAGCAGCGACGAGGCGAAGATGACGGGCACGACGCCGGCCATGTTCACCTTGATCGGGATGTACGTGTTGTTGCCGCCGTAGGTCCGACGGCCGACCATGCGCTTGGCGTACTGCACGGGGATCCGCCGCTGCGACTGCTCGACGAAGACGACGGCCATCATGATGACCAGGCCGACCAGGATGACGAACAGGAAGAGCTCGAACGACTGCGACTGCTCGATCGCCCAGAGCGCGGACGGGAACTGCGCTGCGATGGACGTGAAGATGAGGAGCGACATGCCGTTGCCGATGCCGCGCTCGGTGACGAGCTCGCCCATCCACATGATGAGGCCGGTGCCGGCGGTCAGGGTGACGACCATGAGCATGATCGCGTACCAGCTGTCGTTCGAGATGATCGACGAGCAGGAGGAGCTGGCGTTCGTGCCGAAGAGCTGGCCGGAGCGGGCGACCGTGATCAGCGTCGTGGACTGCAGCACACCGAGCGCGATGGTGAGGTAGCGGGTGTACTGGGTCAGCTTGGCCTGACCGGTCTGACCCTCCTTGTAGAGGGCGTCGAAGTGCGGGATCACGACGCGCAGGAGCTGCACGATGATCGACGACGTGATGTACGGCATGATGCCGAGCGCGAAGACCGAGAGCTTCAGCAGCGCGCCGCCGGAGAACAGGTTGATCAGGTCGTAGAGACCGCCGGAGGACGAAGCGCTCGCGAGGCAGGTCTGCACCGCGGCGTAGTCGACGTACGGTGCCGGGATGTACGACCCGAGGCGGAACAGCGCGATGATCGCGAGGGTGAAGCCGATCTTCTTCCGAAGATCGGGGGTGCGCATGATGCGCGCGACCGCTCTGAACACGAGAACTCCGAACTTCTGGGGACCGGTCTTGCCGATCGTGCCGGGCGGATCCGCCCGTGGCCGGAAGCGCCGACCGCGTGGCCCGGCGTCCGTCGTCGAACCGACGGGGGGATCCGGGCCTCCATCAAGGAAACCGTAACGGCGGCCCGTGCGCAATGCACGGGCCGCCGACGGGACTACTCGGTGACGGTGCCGCCCGCAGCCACGATCTTGTCCTGGGCGGAGCCCGAGACCTTGTCGACCGTGACGGTGAGCTTCACGCTGATGTCACCCTGACCGAGAACCTTGACCTTCTCGTTCTTGCGGACGGCGCCCTTGGCGACCAGGTCCGCAACGGTGACGTCGCCACCGTTCGGGTACAGCTCCGCGAGCTTGTCCAGGTTCACGACCTGGTACTCGACGCGGAACGGGTTCTTGAACCCGCGGAGCTTCGGGGTGCGCATGTGCAGCGGCATCTGCCCACCCTCGAAGCCGACGCGGACCTGGTAACGGGCCTTCGTGCCCTTGGTACCGCGGCCCGCGGTCTTGCCCTTCGAGCCCTCACCGCGACCCACACGGGTGCGGTCCTTCTTCGAGCCAGCGGCCGGACGAAGGTGGTGCACCTTCAGGATCTGGACGCGCTCGTTCTTCTCGTCGCTCATGCGTCGACCTCCTCGACCTTCACGAGGTGCGCCACCGTCGCGATGTAGCCGCGGTTCTGGGAGTTGTCCTCACGCAGGACCGTACGGCCGATGCGCTTGAGACCCAGGCTGCGGAGCGTGTCGCGCTGGTACTGCTTCTCGCTGATGACTGACTTCGTCTGCGTGATCTTCAGCATGGCCATCAGGCACCTGCCTTCTCGCTCGCGGCGGCACGTGCGGCCGCCTCGGCACGGAGCAGGCGGGCCGGCACGACGTGGTCGATGTCGAGGCCACGACGTGCTGCGACGGCGCGGGGCTCCTCGAGCTGCTTGAGGGCCTCGACCGTGGCGTGCACGATGTTGATGGTGTTCGACGAACCGAGCGACTTGCTCAGGACGTCGTGGATGCCGGCGCACTCGAGCACGGCACGGACGGGACCACCGGCGATGACACCGGTACCCGGGCCGGCCGGACGCAGGAGGACGACACCGGCTGCGGCCTCACCCTGCACGGGGTGCGGGATGGTGTTGCCGACGCGCGGGACGCGGAAGAAGTTCTTCTTCGCCTCTTCGACACCCTTGGAGATCGCCGTGGGGACCTCCTTGGCCTTGCCGTAGCCGACACCGACCAGGCCGTTGCCGTCACCGACGACGACGAGCGCGGTGAAGCTGAAGCGACGACCACCCTTGACGACCTTCGAGACGCGGTTGATGGTCACCACGCGCTCGAGGAACTGG
Source organism: Curtobacterium sp. ZW137 (assembly GCF_003762905.1). Lineage (GTDB taxonomy): Bacteria > Actinomycetota > Actinomycetes > Actinomycetales > Microbacteriaceae > Curtobacterium. The sequence continues at coordinate 83,791 of NZ_RJKS01000003.1, forward strand.
CTGTCGCCACCGCGGTTGTTGCGGTCACGGCCCTGCTGACGGTCACGACCGCCACCACGACGGCCACGGTTGTCGGCCGAGTCGCGGTTGTTGGACGCGGAGCCTGCAGCGGTCTCGACCGGACGCTCGGCGACGGGGGCAGCTGCCTCCGCCTCCTTGCCCTTCGGGGTCTCCTCGGCGCTGGTGGCCTCGGTGGTCTCGCTGGTCTCTTCGACGCTGGTCGTCTCCTCGACGGCCGGGGTCTCTTCGGCGTTGCTGTTGTTCGCGATGTCGCTCACAGGTTCAGCCCTCCTTCACGGGCACCATCGGCGATCGCGGCGACGCGACCGGCGTACTTGCTACCACCGCGGTCGAACACGACGGCTTCGACACCGGCGGTCTTCGCACGCTCGGCGAGGAGCTCGCCGACGCGACGCGCCTTGGCGGTCTTGTCGCCGTCGAACGAGCGGAGGTCTGCCTCCATCGTCGATGCGCTGGCGAGGGTGTGACCCTTCGAGTCGTCGATGACCTGCACGAACACGTGACGTGACGAGCGGGTGACGGCGAGACGGGGACGTGCCTCGGTGCCGGTGATCTTCTTGCGGAGACGGTTGTGGCGGCGGGCCTTGGCGGCCGCCTTGCTCTTGCCTCGAGTTCCGATAGCCATGATCACTTACCTGACTTTCCGGCCTTGCGGCGCACGTTCTCGCCGGCGTAGCGGACACCCTTGCCCTTGTAGGGCTCCGGCTTCCGCAGCTTCCGGATGTTGGCCGCGACCTCGCCGACGGCCTGCTTGTCGATGCCGTTGACGGTGACCTTGTTGTTGCCCTCGACGGCGAAGCTGATGCCCGCCGGCGGCTCGATCGTGATCGAGTGGGAGTAGCCGAGCGCGAACTCGAGGTTCGAGCCCTTCGCCTGGACGCGGTAACCGGTACCGACGACCTCGAGGCCCTTGGAGTAGCCCTGGGTGACGCCGATGATCTGGTTCGCGATGAGGGTCCGGGTCAGCCCGTGGAGCGAACGCGAGGTGCGCTCGTCGTCCGGACGGGTGACGAGGACCTGGTTCTCCTCGACGTTGGCCTGGATGGGCTCCGCGACGACGAGCGAGAGCTCGCCCTTCGGGCCCTTGACCGCGACGTTCTGACCGTCGATGGAGACGGTCACGCCCGCGGGGATGTCAATGGGAAGACGTCCGATTCGAGACATGTTCGATCACCAAACGTAGGCGAGGACTTCCCCACCCACGCCCTTCTGCTCGGCTTCGCGGTCGGTCAGGAGACCCGAGGAGGTCGACAGGATCGCCACACCGAGGCCACCGAGGACCTGGGGGATCTCCGTCGACTTCGCGTAGACCCGGAGACCGGGCTTCGACACGCGCTTGATGCCGGCGATCGAGCGCTCGCGCTCGGGGCCGTACTTGAGCTCGATGGTGAGGGTCTTGCCCACGCGGGCGTCCTCCACCTTCCACTCGCTGATGTAGCCCTCGCGCTTGAGGATGTCAGCGATGGTGGTCTTGAGCTTCGAGCTCGGAAGCGAGACGGCGTCGTGGTGCGCCGAGTTCGCGTTCCGCAATCTGGTCAGCATGTCTGCGACCGGATCGGTCATCGTCATGATGTGATTCCGTTTCTCACCTGGTTTCGACACCCGTTCCACGAATGCCGACCTGAGCGATCGAGTGACTCCAGGGCGATTCCCCGGAGTCCGTGTGTTCGTGCGGGCGGGCCGGAGGACTTGCATCCTCCGGCCCGCGTCGCTCGAAGTAGTTTAGACCGTCTGCTCGGCAGAGCGGAACGGGAAGCCCAGCTGCTTGAGCAGGGCACGTCCCTCGTCGTCCGTCTTCGCGGTGGTCACGACGGTGATGTCGAAGCCGCGGACACGGTCGATGCGGTCCTGGTCGATCTCGTGGAACATGCTCTGCTCCGTGAGACCGAACGTGTAGTTGCCGTTGCCGTCGAACTGGCGGTCGGAGAGACCACGGAAGTCGCGGATACGGGGGAGGGCGAGCGAGAGCAGGCGGTCCAGGAACTCCCACGCACGGTCACCGCGGAGGGTGACGTGTGCGCCGATGGCCTGGCCCTCACGCAGCTTGAACTGCGCGATGGACTTGCGGGCCATCGTGACCTGCGGCTTCTGACCCGTGATCGCGGTGAGGTCCTTGATGGCCCCGTCCATGATCTTCGAGTCGCGAGCTGCCTCGCCGACACCGGTGTTCACGACGACCTTCACCAGGCCGGGGACCTGGTTCACGTTGCCGTAGCCGAACTGCTCGGTCAGCGCTGCCTTGATCTCGTTCTTGTACTTCTGCTTGAGGCGCGGCTGAACTTTCTCAGCTGTCGCGGCAGTCGTGTCAGTCATCAGAGCTTCTCACCAGACTTCTTGGCGTAGCGGACGCGGACGGTCTTCTTGACGCCGTCCTTCTCCACCTCTTCGGTGCGGAAGCCGACGCGGGTCGGCTTCTTCGTCTTGGGGTCGACGAGCGCGACGTTCGACACGTGGATCGAAGCCTCGTGCTGCTCGATGCCGCCGGTCTTGGAACCACGCTGCGTCTGGCCGACGCGGACGTGCTTCGTGACGAAGTTCACACCCTCGACGACGACACGGTTCTTGCCCGTGATGACCTCGATGACCTTGCCCTGCTTGCCACGGTCGCCGCCACGCTCCTGCGTCGCGCCCGTGATGACCTGGACCAGGTCACCCTTCTTGATGTTCGCCATGGCTTACAGCACCTCCGGCGCGAGCGAGATGATCTTCATGAACTTCTTGTCACGAAGCTCGCGACCGACCGGACCGAAGATGCGCGTGCCGCGCGGGTCGCCGTCAGCCTTGAGGATCACTGCCGCGTTCTCGTCGAACTTGATGTAGGAGCCGTCCTGACGACGGGTCTCCTTCTTGGTGCGAACGATGACCGCCTTGACGACGTCACCCTTCTTCACGTTGCCGCCGGGGATGGCGTCCTTCACCGTGGCGACGATGACGTCACCGAGTCCGGCGTAGCGACGACCCGAGCCACCGAGAACGCGGATGGTCAAGATCTCCTTGGCACCCGTGTTGTCGGCGACCTTCAGGCGGGATTCCTGCTGAATCACTGCTGTCTCCTATTTCCGCAAGCGGGCCGCGAGGCCTACTTGGCCTTCTCGAGGATCTCGACCAGGCGCCAGCGCTTGGAGGCACTGAGGGGACGGGTCTCGCTGATCACGACGAGGTCGCCGACACCGGCCGAACCGGCCTCGTCGTGCGCCTTCACCTTGGAGGTGCGGCGGATGACCTTGCCGTAGAGGGCGTGCTTCACGCGGTCCTCGACCTCGACGACGATGGTCTTGTCCATCTTGTCGCTGGTCACGTAACCGCGGCGCGTCTTGCGGTAGCCGCGGGTGAGGGCGGCGGAGTCCTTCTCTTCGTTCGCCATCAGTTCTCCTCGGCGGTCTCGGCCTCGGTCGACTCAGCCGGCTTCTCGGCCTTCTTCGTCGACTTCTTGGCCTTGGTTGCGGTCTCGACGGGAGCGGGAGTGGCACGGATGCCGAGCTCGCGCTCGCGGAGGACGGTGTAGATCCGGGCGATGTCGCGCTTGACGGCACGGAGACGACCGTGGCTCTCCAGCTGGCCGGTGGCCGACTGGAAGCGGAGGTTGAAGAGCTCCTCCTTGGCCTTCTTCAGCTCGTCAGCGAGACGCTCGTTCTCGAACGTGTCGAGCTCCGTCGGACGGAGCTCCTTGGAACCGATCGCCATTATGCGTCGCCCTCCTCGCGCTTGATGATGCGTGCCTTGAGGGGCAGCTTGTGAATTGCACGGGTCAACGCCTCACGGGCGATGTCCTCGCTGACGCCGGAGAGCTCGAAGAGCACACGGCCGGGCTTGACGTTCGCGATCCACCACTCGGGCGAACCCTTACCGGAACCCATGCGGGTCTCAGCAGGCTTCTTGGTGAGCGGACGGTCCGGGTAGATGTTGATCCACACCTTGCCGCCACGCTTGATGTGACGTGTCATGGCGATACGAGCGGACTCGATCTGACGGTTGGTCACGTAAGCGGGCGTGAGGGCCTGGATGCCGTAGTCACCGAAGGAGACCTTGGTGCCACCGGTGGCCTGACCCGAGCGCTTCGGGTGGTGCTGCTTGCGGTGCTTGACTCGACGGGGGATAAGCATGGTTACGCCTCAACTCCTGCGCCGGCCGGCGCTTCCTGCGGGGCCTGCTGCTCACGGCCGCCGCGGTCGCCGCGGTCGCCGCCACGACGGTCACCGCGGTCATTGCGGTCGCCACGCGGGCCGCCACGACGCTCCGGGCGCGACGAACGCTGGTTCGCCTGCTCGCGAGCGAGCTCCTTGTTCGTGATGTCGCCCTTGTAGATCCAGACCTTCACACCGATGCGACCGAACGTCGTCCGGGCCTCGTAGAAGCCGTAGTCGATGTTGGCGCGGAGCGTGTGCAGGGGCACGCGGCCCTCGCGGTAGAACTCCGAGCGCGACATCTCGGCGCCGCCGAGACGGCCGGCGACCTGGATGCGGACACCCTTGGCACCGGCGCGCTGTGCACCCTGGAGGCCCTTGCGCATGGCGCGACGGAACGCGACACGAGCGGAGAGCTGCTCCGCGATGCCCTGCGCGACGAGCTGGGCTTCGGTCTCGGGGTTCTTGACCTCGAGGATGTTGAGCTGGATCTGCTTCTTGGTGAGCTTCTCGAGCTCACCGCGGATGCGCTCCGCCTCGGCGCCGCGGCGGCCGATGACGATGCCCGGACGCGCCGTGTGGATGTCCACGCGGACACGGTCACGGGTGCGCTCGAGCTCGATGCGGGCGACGCCGGCACGGTCGAGGGTCTTCTTCAGGTACTGACGCACCTTGATGTCCTCGGCCACGTAGTCGGCGTAACGCTGACCCGGCTTCGTGCTGTCGGTGAACCAGTGCGAGACGTGGTCCGTCGTGATCCCGAGACGGAAGCCGTACGGGTTGACCTTCTGGCCCATTACTTGCTCGCCTTCTTGCTCGTCGCGGCAGCAGCCTCGGCCTCGTCAGGGGTCGCGAGGACCACCGTGATGTGGCTGGTGCGCTTGTTGATCCGGAAGGCGCGGCCCTGGGCACGCGGCTGGAACCGCTTGAGGGTCGTGCCTTCGTCGACGAAGACGCGGCTCACGTAGAGGTCGCGCTCGTCCAGGAAGCTGTTCGTCGAGTCCGCCTTGACACGTGCGTTGGCGATCGCCGAGGCGACCAGCTTGTACACGGGCTCCGAAGCGCCCTGGGGGGCGAACTTCAGGATGGCGAGCGCCTCGTGGGCCTGCTTGCCGCGGATCAGCTCGATGACGCGACGGGCCTTCTGAGGCGTGACGCGGATGTGTCGCACGCGTGCGATCGACTCCACCATTTCGTTCCTCCTCTGCGTCGCCGCCTTAGCGGCGACGGCCCTTCTTGTCGTCCTTCACGTGACCGCGGAAGGTACGGGTCGGCGCGAACTCGCCGAGCTTGTGACCGACCATCGATTCGGTGACGAACACCGGGATGTGCTTGCGTCCGTCGTGCACCGCGATGGTGTGCCCGAGCATGTTCGGGACGATCATCGAGCGGCGCGACCACGTACGGATCACGTTCTTCGTGCTGGCCTCGTTCTGCGTGACGACCTTGCGGAGCAGGTGCTCGTCGACGAAGGGGCCCTTCTTCAGACTGCGTGGCATCTTCTGAACTCCTACTTGCGCTTCTTGCCGGCGTTACGGCGACGGACGATGAGCTTGTCGCTCGGCTTGTTCGGCTTGCGCGTGCGGCCCTCGGACTGGCCCCAGGGGCTGACCGGGTGACGTCCACCGGAGGTCTTGCCCTCACCACCACCGTGCGGGTGGTCGATCGGGTTCATCGCGACACCACGGACGGTCGGGCGGACGCCCTTCCAGCGCATGCGGCCGGCCTTGCCCCAGTTGATGTTCGACTGCTCGGCGTTGCCGACCTCGCCGATCGTGGCGCGGCAGCGGGCGTCGACGTTGCGGACTTCACCCGACGGCAGACGGAGCTGCGCGTAGGGGCCGTCCTTCGCGACGAGACGCACCGAGGAGCCGGCCGAACGCGCGAGCTTGGCGCCGCCACCGGGGCGGAGCTCGATCGCGTGGATGACCGTACCCACGGGGATGTTGCGGAGCGGCAGGTTGTTGCCGGGCTTGATGTCAGCACCGGGGCCCTGCTCGACGACGTCGCCCTGCTTGAGCTTGTTCGGGGCGATGATGTAGCGCTTGGTGCCGTCCACGAAGTGCAGGAGCGCGATGCGCGCCGTGCGGTTCGGGTCGTACTCGATGTGCGCGACCTTGGCGTCCACGCCGTCCTTGTCGTGACGACGGAAGTCGATCACGCGGTACTGGCGCTTGTGGCCACCACCGATGTGGCGGGTGGTGATGCGGCCCGAGCTGTTGCGGCCACCGGTCTTCGGCAGCGGACGAAGCAGGGACTTCTCCGGGGTCGAGCGGGTGATCTCGGCGAAGTCGGCGACCGAGGAGCCACGACGACCCGGGGTCGTCGGCTTGTAGTTACGAATAGCCATGATTTATCCCTCTGGTCCTCAGCCGACAGCCGTGAAGATGTCGATCGAACCGGACTTGAGCGTCACGATGGCACGCTTGGTGTCCTTGCGCTTGCCCAGACCGAACTTGGTGCGGCGGGTCTTGCCCGGACGGTTCAGCGTGTTGATGCCGGCGACCTTGACGTTGAAGATCTTCTCGATCGCGAGCTTGATCTCGGTCTTGTTCGCACGGGGGTCCACGATGAACGTGTACTTGCCCTGGTCGATGAGGCCGTAGCTCTTCTCCGACACGACCGGCGAGATGATGATGTCGCGCGGGTCCTTGTTGAAGCCGCTCATGCGGTGATCTCCTTCGCGGTCTTCGACGCGATGAAGGCGTCGAGGGCGCTCTTGCTGAAGACGATGGCGTCCGACACGAGGACGTCGTAGGCGTTCAGCTGGCCGTACGAGAGCGCGTGGACGTTCGGCAGGTTGCGGATCGACTTGAGCGTGAGCTCGTCGTCCGACTCGAGCACGACGAGCACGTTCTTGACGGGCGCGACCTTCTCGAGGAGCGTGCGGGCGGTCTTGGTCGACGGCACCTCGGCCGCGACGAAGCCCTCCACAGCGGAGATGCGGCCACCGCGGGCGCGGTCCGAGAGCGAGCCGAGCAGAGCCGCGGCGATCATCTTCTTCGGGGTGCGCTGCGAGTAGTCGCGCGGGGTCGGTCCGTGGACGACGCCACCGCCGGTGTGCTCCGGAGCACGGACGGAACCCTGACGGGCGCGGCCGGTGCCCTTCTGCTTGAACGGCTTGCGACCGGCACCGCGGACTTCGCCGCGGTTCTTGGTCTTGTGGGTGCCCTGACGCGAAGCGGCGCGCTGCGCGGTGACGACCTGGTGGATCAGCGGGACGTTGGTCTCGACGTCGAAGAGCTCGGCGGGGAGCTCGACGGTGCCGGACTTGACACCCGATGCGTCGAGGACGTCGATCGTGGTTGCGGTCGTGGTGGCCATGATCACTTACCCTTCACGGCGGTGCGGACGAAGACGGAGCGACCGCGAGCACCGGGGACGGCGCCCTTGACGAGCAGCAGACCCTTCTCGGCGTCGACGGCGTGCACCGTGAGGTTGAGGACGGTGACGCGCTCGCCACCCATGCGACCGGCCATACGCATGCCCTTGAAGACACGCGACGGGGTCGAGGAAGCACCGATCGAGCCGGGCTTGCGGTGGTTGCGGTGCGAACCGTGCGAGGCGGAGACGCCGGCGAAGCCGTGGCGCTTCATGACACCCGCGAAGCCCTTGCCCTTGCTCGTGCCGACGACGTCGACCTTCGCGCCGGCTTCGAACGTGGCGTCCACGGTGAGCTCCTGGCCCAGCGTGTACTCGCCGGCGTCCGACGTGCGGATCTCGGTGAGGGTGCGGCGCGGGGTGACCCCGGCGGCCTCGAAGTGGCCAGCGGCCGGCTTGTTCACCTTGCGCGGGTCGATCTGGCCGGCGGCGATCTGGATCGCCTCGTAGCCGTCACGCTCGACGTTGCGGATCTGGGTGACCACGTTCGGGCCGACCTCGATCACGGTGACGGGGATGAACTTGTTGTTCTCGTCCCACACCTGGGTCATCCCGAGCTTCTTGCCGAGGAGGCCCTTGACGGACTTGGTTGAATTCGCCATCAGTCAGCCCCCCTTACAGCTTGATCTCGATGTTGACGTCGGCCGGGAGGTCGAGACGCATGAGCGAGTCGACGGCCTTCGGCGTCGGGTCGACGATGTCGATGACCCGCTTGTGCGTGCGCTTCTCGAAGTGCTCGCGCGAGTCCTTGTACTTGTGAGGGGAACGGATCACTGCGATCACGTTCTTCTCGGTGGGGAGCGGCACCGGGCCGACCACGGTCGCACCGGCACGGGTCACCGTGTCGACGATCTTCCGGGCCGACGTGTCGATGACCTCGTGGTCGTACGACTTGAGCCGGATGCGGATCTTCTGTCCCGCCATGTGTTCTCTGTCCTCTCTGCGCCGCGCACCCTCGGGCCGCCTGACGCCGCCGGGTTCCGCCCTGTGCGGACCTGGCTGTTTGCGTGAATCACCGGACGCATCCGCTGGGGATGACCGCTGTTCTCCTGTCAACCGCGTGGGCGGGCATGCTGCTGGTGCTCACACCGGCCCACGTGGACGTGTCGCTTCCCACACACGCCGGCGGACCGGCGTGCTCCCTGGGATTCGAGCTGTTCTGCTGCCTGCGGCCCAACCCAGCCCTGCTGAACAAGGGGGTTGTGCACTGCCAGAGCAGTGATCCTTGCGGGCGCGGACGCCCGTGGAATTTCGGAACCGGACAAGTCTCCCATAGGCACAGCATCCGTGCAACCCGGGCGTGTCGCGCTTCACCGGGCGTGTCGGAACGGTGCCACTCCCCCGGTCTGCCGCGGATCCAGCGGCCTGGAGGCCCGGGTCGCGCCCGCCCCGGAACACGCCTCCGGAAGCCGCCCGGGACCACCGCCGGAAGCCGTCCGGAAGCCCGCCGCGGACCGGCCGGACCGCGAAACGGACACAGCACCACGCGATCGCGCGGTGCTGTGTCCGGAAGGTGGTGCGGTGACGACTGCGGGCTAGTCCTCGTCGTCGATCACCGGGGGCACGAACCACGGCGGGAAGACGGCGACGCGGGGAGCGTGACCGCCGTGCTCGGCGAGGATGTCCTTCACCGCGTGCCGGGCCCGGTCGTTCGGCACGCCGATGACCGCGACCGAGGTGAACGGGACGCTCGGGCCGGCGAGCACCTCGAGGCCATGCATCTCCGGGTCGGTCAGGTCGGTGCGGCGCAGCATGTTCGCGGACGCCTCGGGGCCGACGGCGAACCGGACGTCCTCGGCGTCGGCGTCGGTGTCCGACAAGATCACGGAGGCGCCGAACGCCGCCGTCGGGACGACGAGTACGACGTAGTCGGTGCCGCGGGTGTGCCGGGCGGCGTCCGACCAGCGCGTCTCGTCGAGCGCACCGCGGCGGACCTCGTCCCAGCGGGCCCCGTCGGGCGAGAGCGAGAACGGCACGTGCGCGGCGACGCTCGAACCGTCGGGAGCGGTCGCCGCTGCGCGGGACTCGCGGAGGGCCGGCGCGCTGATGTCGTACGACGGGGTGACCCGGTCGGACGCCAGGATCGCCTGGTCCGCGACGATGCCGTCGAAGTTGTCGATGTGGGTGACGTGGTGCGCCCGCAGCGTGCCGAACACCCGCGCGGCGGGCATCTCCGGCTCAGCGGTGCGCAGCGCGGTGGCCCGGGCACGTGCCGGGGAGCCGCCGGGGGTCGACCGGAGGGACGTGCTCACGCGGGTCCGCCGCGGTGCCGGGGTCTTGGGGACGTCCGGCAGCTCGCGCTGGCGCGGCGCGCAGATGTCGCAGAGTTCGGTGGGGAATCCGTGGATGCACTCGTCGGTCACGACTGGTGTGGGTCCTTCCGTGCCGCGTGGGGGTGGAACGGCACAAGGGTAAACGCTACGTCATCACGGCCGTTCTGCGGCACCGTCCAGCTCATTGGCGGTAGAGGAGCGCCCGGACCTCGGCCTCCGCGGCGTGCAGACGGGCCGGGTCGATGGTCTCGCCGTGCTCGTACGCGTCGAGCAGGCGTGGGTCGATGTAGCTCTGCCGGGCGACGGTGGGGGTGTTCCCGAGGACCTCGCTCGCGGCCTTCACCGCGTGCGAGACGGCCTGCTTGCGACGGCTCGCGGCGGACTGCGGGCCGGTCTCGGCGAGGTCGACCGCGGCGGCCACCGTGCCGTGCAGGGTCCGGAAGTCCTTCGCGGTGAACTCCTCACCCGCGCGCTCCTTCACGTAGGCGTTGATGTCCTCGGCGGAGAGCGGCTCCCACTCCGCGCCGCGGGACTCCCGGTACGACAGCAGCCGGGCGTTCGGGCCGCGCCGCTTCATGCCGACGACCACCCGGGCCAGGTCCGCGTCGTGGATCGACGACGACCACTCCTGCCCGCTCTTGCCGGGGAAGTCGAGCTCGATGTCGTCCCCGGACACGTGGGCGTGCGCGCAGAGCAGCGTGGACAGCCCGCGGCTGCCGTGCTCGGACGCGTACCGCTCGGACCCGACGCGCAGCGAGCCCTGGTCGAGCATCCGGAACGCGGCCGCGAGCGACCGGCGCTGGTCCGGCTCCGGTCGACGGAGGTCCTGCGTGACCATCCGACGCGCACCGGGGAGGGACTCGGCGAGGGCGAGCGCCCGGTCGTACTTGATCTTGTCCATCCGGTCACGCCAGGACGGGTGGTACATGTACTGCCGTCGCCCGGCCCCGTCGATCCCGGTCGCCAGGATGTGGCCGTTCTCGTACGGCGAGATCCAGACGTCGTCCCACGCGGGCGGGATGACGAAGTCCTCGAGGCGCTGCCGGACCTCGGGGTCGGTGACGGTGTTGCCGCCGGGGTCGCGGTACGTGAACCCGCGTCCGCTGCGGACCCGGTGGTAGCCACGACCGTTGGTCTTGGATCTGCGGAGACGTGTCACCTCTCCGAGGATGCACGCCCGGCCCTGGGCGCACGCACGTGACGGACGGGAGGCCCGGTACCGGCCGGCACCGGGCCTCCCGTCCGTCAGGTGGTCACCGTCACACGCGTCGGCGACGCAGCAGGAGCAGCACCAGTCCGGCCATCACCGCTGCCAGGGCGAGCAGGCCGCCCAGGCCGAGGCCGACGGCACCGGTGAACGCGAGCTCGCTCGCCGGCTTCGGCGCCGCGTGCACCGGGGCCGGGTCGCTCGCGCGGAGCGGGTCGCCCGCCGTCACCGTGCTGGGGTCGCTCGGGACGACCTGCGCCGTCGAGGACTGCACGGTCGCGACGTTGGTGATCCGGTCCGGTGCGTCCGCGGCCACGGTCGAGCCGGTGGTGCAGGTCGCGCCCCGGTCGTCGACGCTCACGAACGACAGGCCGGGGGCGCTGCGCGTCCGAGGGGCCGTCGTTTCGTCACCGTCACGTCCTAGGTCACCTGCGTGCCGGCGTCGGCTGAGGCCGCGCTCGTCCGGGTCTTCGTGATCGACAGGACGGCCTCGGTGGTGACATCCACCGTCGCGCCGTCAGGTGCCGTGGCACCCTGCGTCGTCACCGGGCGGCGGTCGCGGTGTTCCCGATCGACGATCCCGTGGCCGAAGCCAGCACGTGCACGACGATGCCGATCGTGTTCGGGTCCTCGGCGCCGACTGCGATGCCGTCGGTGCTGACCAGCATGAGGACGCCGTCCTCGTTCGACTCGAGCGTCCAGTGTGCCGTGGTGCCGTCGGTCAGGCCGACGGAGGACACCAGGGGGCAGAGTGTCCTGCGCCCGGACGCTCGGGGTCGTGCCGGCGCGGGCAGTCCGCGTCGCGCTGCGCGAGGTATCGGCCTCGTGCGTCGCGGCGTTGTCCGCCGTCACCGTGTTGGCCCGCGTCCCGGTCAGATCAGTCGGCGTCGCTACCGTGATGGTGAAGGACGTGGTCGACCCCGCCTGCACGTGGGGTCCAGGGCTCGGCACCAACACGAAAGCGGGGCCGGGCCCGAAGGCCCGACCCCGCTCGCGCAGGTAACGGAAGTTACTTGATGATCGTCTCGACGGTGCCGGCGCCGACCGTGCGGCCACCCTCACGGATGGCGAAACGCAGGCCCTCTTCCATGGCGATCGGCTGGATCAGTTCGACCGTCATCGAAACGGTGTCGCCGGGCATGACCATCTCGGTGCCCTCGGGCAGCGTGATGACGCCGGTGACGTCCGTGGTGCGGAAGTAGAACTGCGGGCGGTAGTTCGCGTAGAACGGGTTGTGACGGCCGCCCTCTTCCTTGTTCAGGATGTACGCGTTCGCCTTGAACTCGGTGTGCGGCGTGACCGAACCCGGCTTCACGACGACCTGACCGCGCTCCACGTCCTCACGCTTGAGGCCACGGATGAGCAGACCGGTGTTGTCACCCGCGACTGCCTTGTCGAGCAGCTTGCGGAACATCTCGATGCCCGTGACCGTGGTCTTCTGGGTCGGCTTGATGCCGACGATCTCCACCTCGGAGTTGAGGTCCAGCTCGCCGCGCTCGACGCGACCGGTGACGACGGTGCCACGACCGGTGATCGTGAAGACGTCCTCGATCGGCATGAGGAAGGGCTGGTCCGTGGCACGCACGGGGTCCGGCACGAACTCGTCGACCTGGGCCATGAGGTCCTGGACGGACTTGACCCACTTCTCGTCGCCCTCGAGCGCCTTGAGCGCCGAGACCTGCACGACGGGGGCGTCCTCGTCGAACTCCTGCGAGCCGAGGAGCTCACGGACCTCGAGCTCGACGAGCTCCAGGATCTCCTCGTCGTCCACCATGTCGGACTTGTTCAGTGCGACGACGATGTAGGGCACGCCGACCTGGCGGGCGAGCAGCACGTGCTCACGCGTCTGGGGCATGGGACCGTCGGTGGCGGCGACCACGAGGATCGCGCCGTCCATCTGGGCCGCACCGGTGATCATGTTCTTCACGTAGTCGGCGTGACCAGGAGCGTCGACGTGCGCGTAGTGGCGCTTCTCCGTCTGGTACTCGACGTGCGAGATGTTGATCGTGATGCCGCGCTGGCGCTCTTCGGGGGCGTTGTCGATCTGAGCGAAGTCACGGGCCTCGTTGAGGTCCGGGTACTGGTCGTGCAGAACCTTGGTGATCGCCGCCGTGAGCGTGGTCTTGCCGTGGTCGACGTGACCGATGGTTCCGATGTTGACGTGCGGCTTGGTGCGCTCGAACTTGGCCTTGGCCACTGTGGGTCCTCCTCAGGACTCGGATGCGACACCACCGGGAGCATCCCGATCCGGGGTGCTGCACCGTTGGTCCGCGGTGTGTGTGTCTTTACTTTACTTGGTGGCGAGGGGCCCGTCGCCGGGCTCCCCCGCCTGTGGAGAACACGCTCGGAAGCGTTATTCGCCCTTGGCCTTCGCGACGATCTCCTCGGCGACGTTCGACGGGACCTGGTTGTAGGTCTCGAAGGTCATCGAGTAGACGGCACGACCGGAGGTCTTCGAACGAAGGTCCCCGACGTAGCCGAACATCTCGGACAGCGGCACGCTCGCGCGGACCACCTTGACGCCCGAGGCGTCCTCCATCGCAGCGATGTTGCCACGACGGGAGCTGAGGTCACCGATCACGTCGCCCATGTACTCCTCGGGCGTGCGGACCTCGACGGCCATGATCGGCTCGAGGATGACCGGACCGGCCTTGCGGGCCGCTTCCTTGTACGCGATCGAGCCGGCGATCTTGAACGCCATCTCGGACGAGTCGACGTCGTGCGCCGCGCCGTCCTTGAGGGTCGCCTTCACGCCCACCGTCGGGTACCCGGCCAGGATGCCGACCTGCATGGCGTCCTGGATACCGGCGTCCACCGACGGGATGTACTCACGGGGCACGCGACCACCGGTGACGGCGTTCACGAACTCGTAGACCTTCTCGGAGGTGACCTCCATCGGCTCGAGCGCGATCTGCACCTTCGCGAACTGACCGGAACCACCGGTCTGCTTCTTGTGGGTGTAGTCGTAGCGCTCGACGACCTTGGTCAGGGTCTCGCGGTAGGCCACCTGCGGCTTGCCGACGTTGGCCTCGACCTTGAACTCACGCTTCATGCGGTCGACCAGGATGTCGAGGTGGAGCTCGCCCATGCCCTTGATCGTGGTCTGACCGGTCTCGGCGTTGAGCTCGACGCGGAACGTCGGGTCCTCTTCGGCGAGCTTCTGGATGGCCGTGGAGAGCTTCTCCTGGTCAGCCTTCGTCTTCGGCTCGATCGCGACCTCGATGACGGGCTCCGGGAAGGTCATCGACTCGAGGACGACCTGGTCCTGCGGGTCGCAGAGCGTGTCGCCGGTGGTCGTGTCCTTGAGGCCGATGACCGCGTAGATGTGACCAGCGGTGACGGCGTCGACCGGGTTCTCCTTGTTGGAGTGCATCTGGAAGATCTTGCCGATGCGCTCCTTCTTGCCCTTGGTCGAGTTGATGACCTGTGCACCGGACTCGATGTGGCCGGAGTACACGCGGACGTAGGTGAGGCGACCGAAGAACGGGTGCACCGCGACCTTGAACGCGAGCGCCGAGAAGGGCTCGGAGGCATCCGGCTTGCGGATGATCTCCTTCTCCTCGTCCTTGACGTCGTGACCGATCATCGGCGGGACGTCGAGCGGCGACGGCAGGTAGTCGATGACCGCGTCGAGCATCGGCTGGACACCACGGTTCTTGAACGCAGAACCGCAGAGGACCGGGTAGAGCTCGGAGTTGACGGTGAGCGAACGGATCGCGGCCTTGATCTCGGCGACCGAGAAGTCGGTGTCGCCCTCGAGGTAGCGCTCCATGAGCTCGTCGTTCGCCTCGGCCACGCGCTCGATGAGCTTCTCGCGGTACTCGGCGGCACGGTCGACGAGATCCGCGGGGATCTCCTCGATCTCGTACTTCGCGCCCATCTGGACGTCACCCTTCGCGTCGCCGCGCCAGGTGAGTGCACGCATCTCGACCAGGTCGACGACGCCCTCGAAGGAGGACTCCGCACCGATCGGGAGCTGCAGCACGAGGGGCTCGGCGCCGAGGCGCTTCACGATCGTGTCGACGGTGAAGTAGAAGTCCGCGCCGAGCTTGTCCATCTTGTTGACGAAGCAGATGCGCGGGACGTTGTACTTGTCCGCCTGACGCCACACGGTCTCCGACTGGGGCTCGACGCCCTCTTTCCCGTCGAACACGGCGACCGCACCGTCGAGGACGCGGAGCGAACGCTCCACCTCGACCGTGAAGTCCACGTGACCCGGGGTGTCGATGATGTTGATCTGGTTGTTGTCCCAGAAGCAGGTCGTCGCGGCCGACGTGATCGTGATGCCGCGTTCCTGCTCCTGCGCCATCCAGTCCATCGTGGCTGCGCCGTCGTGGACCTCACCGATCTTGTGCGTGATGCCCGTGTAGAACAGGATGCGCTCGGTCGTCGTGGTCTTGCCAGCATCGATGTGCGCCATGATGCCGATGTTGCGGACCTTGTTCAGGTCGGTGAGCACGTCCTGTGCCACAGGGTTCCTCCGGAAGAGTTGTAGGAGAGATGGCGTCCGTCAGGGCGCCGGGGTTCTTGACCGCCGGCGCCCGGACGATGCCGGTGACTACCAGCGGTAGTGCGCGAAGGCCTTGTTCGACTCGGCCATCTTGTGGGTGTCTTCACGACGCTTGACAGCGGCGCCGAGACCGTTGGACGCGTCCAGGATCTCGTTCATGAGGCGCTCGGTCATGGTCTTCTCGCGACGGGCCTTGGCGTACGAGGTCAGCCAGCGCAGGGCCAGCGTGTTCGCACGGTGCGGCTTGACCTCGACCGGGACCTGGTAGGTCGAGCCACCGACGCGGCGGCTGCGGACCTCGAGGGTCGGTCGGACGTTGTCGAGCGCCTTCTTGAGGGTGACGACGGCATCCTGCTGGTTCTTGGCGGTCACGCCTTCGAGTGCGTCGTAGACGATGCGCTCGGCGAGACCCTTCTTGCCGTCCAGGAGGATCTTGTTGACGAGCTGGCTGACGATCGGGGCGCCGTAGACGGGGTCTGCGACGACCGGGCGCTTGGGGGCCGGTCCCTTACGAGGCATCTAACTCAACCCTTCTTCGCGCCGTAGCGGCTACGCGCCTGCTTACGGTTCTTGACGGCCTGCGTGTCGAGGGCGCCACGGATGATCTTGTACCGCACACCGGGGAGGTCCTTCACACGACCGCCGCGGACGAGCACCATCGAGTGCTCCTGGAGGTTGTGACCCTCACCGGGGATGTAGGCCGTGACCTCGGTGCCGTTCGAGAGCTTGACACGAGCGACCTTGCGCAGTGCCGAGTTCGGCTTCTTCGGGGTGGTGGTGTAGACGCGGGTGCACACACCACGCTGCTGGGGGTTCGCCTTGAGTGCCGGCGCCTTGGTCTTGACGACCTTGGGCGTACGACCCTTGCGAACCAGCTGCTGAATAGTAGGCAACTGTTCTCCTGGTTCTTCGCTCGTGTTCTCTGTCCGACGCGGTCCGTCGGCATCCTCGCCCACGCAGACGGCCGCCGATGAGGGCGGGCCGTGGATTGGGGGCGGACAGTCCGGGCGTGGCCTCAGACCCGCCGGACTTTCAGGCGCGCCCGAGGGCGCACACCCAAGAGAGACTACCCGCGTCACCGTGCGAAATCAATCCCGGCCACCCCGCCCGGTGGGCGGCCCCGCGGGAGGGGTGTCGAGCCTCCAGGCCGGGGTCCGAGACGACCCCCGCCGGGCGTGCCCGGTGTCAGGAACCGGACTCCGTCGAGCCGTTGCCGATCGCCGAGACGAACGTCGCGCCGCTGTCCGAGAAGCCGGTGATGTAGCCGCTCGCGTTCACGTTGATCGGGCCGGCCTTCGCCGTCCCGGTGCCGGACGGGCCGGTGAAGTCCGCCGTGAACGTCGCCGAACCGTACGACGACGTCGAGACCATCCACCCCTTCGAGAGCCAGCCCGACACCTTCACCGTCGGGCGGGAGTCGAGCGTCCACTTCTGGTTCGTGTAGGTGTTCGCCGGGTTCTCGCCGTAGGCGTAGAAGCTGCAGCCGTCCGGCGTGGTCGAGGTGGACGCGATGCAGGCGTCGACCCAGGCATCCACTGCCTTCGTCGCGGCCTGTGCTCCGTCGTCCGTCAGGGTCGTCGTCAGCGAGACCGGCTCCGCGGCCGCACCGAAGCCCGTGACCTGCGCCGTCGTGGCATCTGCGGAGAACCACTTGCCGCCGTCGACCGCGACGTCGTACGTGCCGGGCAGTGCCCGCAGCGAGACCGCACCCGACGAGTTCGTGGTCGTCGATGCGCCGGCGACCTCGACCGCGGTCTTCGCCGGACCCTGGACCGCGACGTCGACCGTCCCGAGCTCCGGCGCCTGCAGGTCCCACTTCGGGAACACGCCCCAGTCCGTGCCGGTCTTGTCGAGCGTGAACGTCGCCGCGACCTGCTTGCCACCCTGCGTCAGGTACGCGCCCACCTTGGCGGTGTCGCCGTCGGTCTGCGTCGCGGTGATGCGGTACGAGGTGAACCGAGACTTCGCATTTGCATACGCAGCCTTGGTCAGGAGCACGTCGTCCTTGGTGTGGTCGATGCCCGCGTCGGTCAGGGCCGCGTTGACCCTGCCTACCTGCAGGTCGTCGAGGAACGCCTCGACCTGGTGCTCCGGCGCGTGGCGACTCGACTCCACCGAGTACCCGACCCCGCCCGCGATGGCCAGCAGTACCACGGCCGCACCGCCCGCGATGACGCCGACGAGCGCACCGCGACGCATCCGCCTGCGGGGACGGAGCGCGGCTGCCGTACTCGCCGGCGCGGGCGCAGGTGCGTCCTGCGTGCCGCTGATGTCCGCGACGCGCGGGACGGATCCCCATCCGTCAGGCAGCGCGATCGACTGCGTACTGGTCAGCCCCGTGTTCATGGATCCCCCGTAGTGTCACTGCCGCGCTGGTCCGCCGGCTTGAGGAATCCTACCGACGACCGCCGTCGCTGCTCCGGCTCGTGCGTCTCGTCTGGTGCCGCGCGAGCGTGATGCCCCCGACGACGCAGAGCAGGCCGATGACGACGGACCCAACCACGAACGGGCCGAGGGCGTAGCCCGCGGGGAACACCAGGAGCTCGGTGACGTCCTGCCTGATGAGCGCGTACCCCACCGACCCGACGCCGAGCATGGCGAGGTAACTCGTCGCAGCTGCAACCAGCCCCGTGACGCCGGGGTTGCCCGCGGGGACGCCGAACGCCGTCGCGAGGAACACCACCACCGCGCCGCCCAAGACCATCGCCGGCCCAAGGTACGGGGTGGCATCGGCCTGGGCGATGATCGCGATGTCCGCAAAGAGCGACTCGAACCCGCTCACGGCGATGACGAGCGCGATGAAGAGGATCGACGTCATCGTCGCCACCAACCACCGGGACATGCCTCGATCGTATCGCCGGTGGCGGTCGCCGTGGCGGCGGGGTCCGTGGTTCCCGCAGTGGACCGCGAGACTGACACAGCACCACGACGATGCGCGGTGCTGTGTCCGGTGCGTGGTTCTCCGACGAGGTCAGCTCCCGTGCTGCTCCTGCTGCGCGCGGTCGTCCCGTTCGTTGCGCTCGGCTCGGCGTTGCTCTTGAGCGGCGCTCACGAGGGCGATCGCTATCGCGGCTGTGATGACCGGGACGCTCTCCGTCATGGGGGCGGCGGGTGCGGTGGTCGCGGTGGTCGTCGGTTCGGCCTCTTCGCCCTCTTCGGCCTGGAGGCTCGGGGCCACCTCCGCCACGTCGGTCGCGTCCGGCTCGTGGTGCCGGACCGCGGGGCCGATCACGGGCAACACCGCGGTCGTGGCCGGCGGCTCCCTCGAGAGCTCGCGGTGCGTCTCGAGACCGGCCTGCTTCGCCGTGCGACGCGCCGTGACCATTCGGACCAGGACGACGATCGCGACGACGGCCCAGATGCCGTTCACTATGGTCGAGGGAATGGCGTGGTGCGCGGCGACATTGACCGCCACAGCGAGCCCGCCGACGAAGTTGAACAGCTGGTAGACCGGGCCGTTCGGGAGCTTCCCCGTAGAGAAGAGAATGTAACCAGCAAGGACGGTTACAGCTCCGAACCATCCGAGGAATTCTACGAATCCAGACAACACGCGCGGCTCCGGGCACGACGAGGAGCGACCGATTCGAGCCGGCCGTTCGAGGGGGGGTTGACGAGCCGCATAACGCGGCATCGGGAGCATCGTACGCACAGCGGAAGCCTCCAAGGAAGAGGCTTCGGCGTGGCGGCTTCTCCCCCAGTTGGCGGGGGTGGTGTGGAGGGGTGGGGTCAGCCGTTCCTGGGGGTTGCCGCCGGGCTGGCGGTCGACGTCGCTGACGCCTCCGCGAGGACGTAGATCGAACCGGACAGCGACCAGGCCTGATTGTCCATCGGGTTACCGTCCTCGGCGTCGCTCGTGGCTGCGATAGCACTGACGAGGAACAGTCGTTCCCCTTTCTGCACGGCCTTCGTGAACGCCAGTGCCTGGTCGTACGACCCCGTGACCGAGACGGTCACGGGGATGAGCGAGAAGTTCGCCCCGGTGATCGACGAGTCCGTGTGCGGTGCCGTCGCGCTGGGCGTCGCCGCTGTGGTCGGCATCCCGGCGGGGCTTGGAGCGCTCGTCGCAGACGCACTCGCGGTGGGTTCCCCTGCCGTCGACGACCCGGCCGCGTCGCTCGGTGGCGCGTACACGACCGCATCGTCGAGCGTGATGGAGGTGATCGTCACACCCACGTTCGTTGCATCGAAGTCGAGGGCCTTGAGGAAGGGCGTCGTGTCCGCGGTCTCGGGGACGGATGAGCGGAGACGCGCGAGGTCTGCCTTCGTCTGGTCGAGCTCGGTGTACGCCTTGGCCAGACGAGTCAGCTCCAGACGATTCGCTGCGTTCGTCGCGTCGATGTCCTGCTGCTGCGTGCTGTTGGCCGACGCCGCCGCGAGTTGCGGCTGAACCCCGAGGAACCAGCCGCCAGCCAGAACGCCGACTGCGACGACGAGGGCGATGATGAGGGAGAGCCTGTTCCGGTTCACTTGTCAGTGTCCTTCGTGTACTTGCCGTCGTAGGCCTTCTCGTCGAGGTCCAGTCCGATGGTCGCGGTGTAGTCCCCGGTGTCCTCCTTGAGCGCGATTGACGAGATCGAGGAATCCACGTATCCCGTGATCCCGGACAGCCGATCGGTCCAGTCCGGCACAGACGGGATGGTCGGGCTGATCACCGTGAACTGGAGGGTCGCGATGCGGGGCTTGTCGAGCGCCACCGTGGACTGCTCGAACGGGTGGGTGGCGTCCGCCGCCGAAATGGTCATACCGGAGATCTGCACACCGGTCGGCAGTGCGCTCGCGACACTCGAAAGAGTGCTGTCCCAGTCGATCTCCGTGCTGCCGGCGACTGCCTGCGCCGAACCGAGCAGGGTCGTGTCGCGCTCCGCGGAACGCACCTCGGCGTACTTCTGCTGCTGCGCGAGCAGGCTCGAAGTCTGGGACTGGGCCGACTGGAGCTGAGTGGCTGAATCCATCTGGTGTACGAATGCTCCGCCGGTGGCCAGGACCACGACAGCCCCGGCGACGACGACCCCGAGCCACGCCCGGCGCGCAATCGCACGCTCCCGACGTTCGACGTGTACTTCGCCCGGGAGGAGATCGACGCGCGGCTCCCGTCCCACGAACGAAGTCGACTGTGCCGATCGACTTCTGACCGCGCGGCCCTTGCGGGGAGCTTCCGGAATCGTCGGTGTGGGGCGCGCCTCGGTGCTGGTCATGCTGCGCTGCTCCCCACTGCGAGCCCGTAAGCGACCGCGATCGTGTCACCGTGTTCCGCGATGTCCTGCTCCTGGATGGATCGTGCAAGCACCGACTCGGCGAAGGCCGAGCCGATCTCAACCGGCAGATGCGTGCAGTCGGACAGTGCCTCACGCAGGCCCACGAGCCGTGCGCCGCCGCCGACGATCACGACCTTCGACACCGGCTCAGACGGGCGCGTGTTCACGAAGTAGCTGATCGTGTTCCGCAAGCTGGCCAGCAACTCGTTGACGGTGTCGTAGGTGACTGCGACGGCGCGGGCGTCGTCCGACGTGGCCGCACCCCGACCGATGCCGAAGTGTCGCTTGATCGCCTCTGCGTCATCGAACGAGATGTCGAGGCGCCCGGCCAGCGTGCGGGTGATGTCGTTGCCGCCAGTCGGGATGATGCGCACGAACTGCGGCACGCCGTTGGTCGCGACGACCACGCTCGTGGTGTCGGCGCCAAGCTGGACGAGTGCGGTCGTCCCTGCCGGTTCCTGGCGCCTCACGAGGACCCGGGTGAGGGCGAAGGGGATGAGATCCACGCCCACGGGGTTGAGGCCAGCGAGCTGCACTGCCTTCACGTTCGCGAGGACCGCGTCTTTGATCGCGGCGATGAGCAGTCCGTTCACGACGGGCCCGGTGACGCTCTCTCCCTCCGACGTCGGGTAGAAGTCGAGGATGGCATCGCCGACCGGCACGGGGAGCATGTCCTGCACCTGGAACGGGAGGCTCTCCCGAATCTGCGCAAGGGGGGCCTGCGGCACGGTGAGGTCTCGAGACAGGACCCGCTGGTTCCCCATCCCCAGCACGACGTTCCGCGAACGGAACTTACCGATGGACCAGAGCTTCTTGATGGCCCCTGCGACCGTGTTCGGCTCGAGTACCTCACCTCGGCTGACCGCAGCGTCAGGGGTCGGGACCTCGGCGAATCGGACGATGGTGGGCCGCGCACGATCCGCGTCAGCGACCTCGACCGCGCGGATCGATGATCCGGCGATGTCGAGGCCGACGATGGTCTTGCTCATTGTGCTGCTTTCGGTCAGGACGGTCGGGAGTCGGTGGGCAGCGTTCGGAGGGTGAAGACGCCAGCGCGGGTCACGCGAGGCCGAGTGAGCCGAGGTACGCGTCCCAGAGCGCGCGCCCGAACAGGATGCCGATCCAAGCTCCCGCGAGCATCGACGGCCCAAACGGGACGCCTCCACGCCACCGCACGCGGCCCGAGATCAGGAGTGCGATCGCGACAGTACCGCCGACGATGAAGGCCCCGAAAGCACCCACTGTGAGGGGTCCCCATCCGAGGTACGCGAGGACGAGGCCGAGTACCAGGGCGAGCTTGACGTCCCCGAGCCCCATACCGTTGGGGACCGCAACGGCCAACACGAGGTAGAAGAATCCGAGGCCGGCGGCTCCGATGAGACCGCGGACGAACGCTGCCCAGTCACCGCTGAGTGCCGATGCCACGAGGAAGAGCACCGCGAGCACTGTGGCCGATGAGTAGGTGATCGCGTTCGGGAGCCTGTGCGTGTCGATGTCGATCAGTGCCAACGCGACGCTGATGGCCATGAGGTACAGCAGGGCGAGGAACACCACAGCGCCGGACGCGCCGCGGCGAGCGTCCGGTCCGGCGAACAGCGAAGCAGAAGTCAGCCCCACCACCACGAACAGCACTCCGGTCGTGAGTTCGACGAGCGGGTACCGCACGGCGATCGGGGCCCCGCAGTCTCGACACTTGCCGCGGAGGAGGATCCAAGAGAGTACCGGCAGGTTGTCGCGCGCCCGGATCGCGTGCCCGCAGCGTGGGCACGCACTTGCTGGACGCACGACGGACAGGCCAGCGGGGATGCGGTACACGACGACGTTGAGGAAGGACCCGATCAACAGTCCGAAAACGCCCACCAGCGGAATGAGCGCGGGCAGCATCTCACGTACCGCGTTCATCGACAGGTCCCGGCAGTGGTCGCGCAGGACCCATCCGCGTTATAAGCCGCCTGCACCTCCACCTGTGTGGTGACGCCGTAGGACGTCGAGACGGGCTGGAGGAATTTCGGTGGCGCCGTCGTGAGGAGGCGCTGGTCGTAGACGTAGTTCTTCGAGAATCCGGTGCCACCAGTCGTGGCGACCGCGCCACGCCAGTTCTGTGCGATCGACCCGATCACCTTCAGGACGCCGAGCTGCGGGCCGATGTCGTAGTTCTGGTTCCAGAAGGTGCCGGCGTTGCTCGCTATCGCGGCGCTGATCGTGATCGAGGCGCCGGAGCTGCGGTTGAGGAGGCCGACCCCGGAGCTGTTGCACCGCGTGTAGTCCACGGTGTACCCACTCCACCACGAGTAGGTGGACGGGTACGACGTGCACTGCGCGGGGTTGTAGATCTCCACGGCGTTCTGGCCGACCAGCCCGAGGACGTCGCTCGAGGCGTCCTTGTAGGTGATGCTGCCCGTCACCCACACCGTGCCCGACGACGCGATCGTCATGGCGCCGGAGAACTGCCCGCTCACGAACACGTCGCCAGCCGAGCAGCTGTAGGCGTCCGACGCGGAGCCGGTCTGGTACGGCGAGCTGTTCGAGTTGCCGGTCCGACCACCGTTGATCCACTCGCTGGCCGCAGGGAAGCCCTGACCGTTGCTGAAGGTCTGGTTGTTCGTGGTGGTAGAAGTGCCGTTGGACTTCACCGTCACCGTGGTCGTGCAGTAGGTGTTGGTGTACTTCGACGGGTAGGTGCCGCTCGCCCAGGTGTTGACGTTGTTCGCCGCCGACGGGATGTCCTGGACGTACATCAGGTTCGACGGCAACGTCGCTATCGTCGCTCCGACCGAACTCTGCAGATCGGTCAGCGACCCACACAGGGACGCAGCCGCTGCCGTGTCGTCGCCAGCCGTCACCGCTCCGCTCGTGGCGTTGACCTTAATCTGTGTCGCCTTCGTCCACGGCGACCACACGGTCATCTTGCCGTTGCCGAGGAATGACACTCGGGTCGGACCCGTGTAGAGGCACCCCGGGCGCGACACCGACGTCGGCAGGTCCGTGCGCGTCTCCTGGGACATGTTGGAGTTGAGCGCTGGCAGCCCGAGGTACGGCACCGCGGTGGCGGCTCCGCCGTTGAACACCCCACTGCACGACCCGCCCGACGGCGACCGCACGGTGGTGTCGTGCTGCTCGACGGTGCCGTTGAAGGTAGTGCTGCAGGCCGCAGTGAAGACGTCGTTCGTCCTGACCGGGCCGTTGAGGACGTCGGAGCCAGCGAATTGCACGGCGTCGCAACGGCCGCTCACACCGCTCTGCCACTGGTACGCCGTCGTGCACGAACTGCCGGTGATCGACGGGTTGGACGACTCGTAGTTCGTGAAGTACAAGTAGTTGATGAAGCCGTCACCCTTGAGGTTGGCCACGAGCGATCGAACGCTGCCGCCGGACTTTCCGGAGACCCGCACTTTGAGAACGCCCTTCGACGAGTAGTTCGAGTTGTCGACCTCGTAGCGGTACCACTCGTCCGTCGAACCGACCACCTGCGCCCAGGTCGAGCCGCTGTTGGCGAAGGCCACGTTCTTCGCGATGTTGCTCGCTGGCGTCCCGGAGAAGTTCGAGCCGCTCGATTTGCTGAACTGCGCGTTGCTGTTGCCGTTGAGCGCGTACCCGTTGTCGTTCGAGATCTTCGCCTGGTAGTCAGCCAGACCCGCGTAGGCGGCAGCCATCGCGTTCTGGAAGTTCCGGTCGGTGGCAGCCTTCACCGCACCGGACGTAGAGACCGCCACCATGGTGGCCACGAGGAGCATCATGACCGTGCCGAAGATCACGACGTTCGCGAGCACCATCCCGCGGTCATCCTGCCGCGCGCGCTCGAGTAACGAGACGATGCGTCGGATCATGGGGTTCCCGTTTCGGTGGTCGTGCCGTACACGACGTTGAAGAGGTAGAGCGTGTTCTGCACGTGCGTGCTGCCGGGCACCCCCGCCGTTGCGGACCCAAGCTCGAGGTTCACACGGACCGCGCGCACCTTCGAGAGCTGCGCAGATGCGAGCGTCCCATCGGCTTGTGTGGTGAGCGCCTTGCCGTCCGCTCCGAGGTAGGTGAACAGCGGGTCCCCATCGCTCGTCGGCGATGCGATCGGGCCCCCGATCACGGCGCTGCGCGTCGGGGTCTGGCTCGTCCCGGGGAAGCTGTAGAAGCCGTTGACTGCCGAACCGTCCCACTGGTCCTGGACCAGGCGGTTCGATCCGTTGAGTGAGTACCGCAACTGCACGGGCTTGTCCGTGCTGTTGCCGTCGAGGTTGATGTACGCGTAGAAGGTGAGTTGCGTCAACCCCGCCTGCGTGACCGCAGAAGCATACGAACCGTCGACCTTCGGGAGGAGGGATGCCGCATGGACGTACCGGGTCATCGAGTTCAGCACGATCGATGCGTTCCGGGCATTGGCGTCCGACGTGGTGTTGGTCGAGCCGGCCCGCACGGTGGCAGCGAAGAACCCCCCGACGGCGACGACGATGATCATCGCCACACTCATCGCGACGAGCATCTCTGTGAGGCTGATGCCGGAGTCGTCACGGTGGAAGCGGCGGAGGACGGGCGTCATGACGTCTGTCCCCGCGGGTCGAGTGTCAGCGTGTTGTCGTAGTTGATGATGATGAGCGCGGTCTTCTGGTTCACGTTCCCAGGTGTGACCGGTTTCACGTTTGATGCGTTCGACACGATTTCGTTCTTCGACGTGGACCCGTAGCTCGTGCCCGAATACACGACCCACGTCCCGAACGGCAGGGCGATCGTTGCGGTGTCACCAGTGGTGACGGGAAACTTCATCGTCATGCCTGCGCTGCAGCCGGGGTCGCCAGCGCCGGGGATCGCCGACGAGATCGCCGTGATGTAGCGCCCTTTGACTCCGCTAATGGTCGCGACACCCATCATGACCGACGCGCTGGCGGGCTGCCCGGGACTGGTCGCCACCGCGGCAGGGCTCGCGCCGATCGCAGCGGACTGACTCGCTGTGGACCATGCCGCCGGATTAGGACTCTGACAGCTCGTGGCGGCGTTCGTGCTGTTCGAGTACGGCCCGGCGTAAACCGTGTAGCCGGAAGTGAAAGGGAACACCGGCAGCGATGGCCGCGACGCGGACGTGACGCGGAGCGACGAGCTCGTGACGTCCCACGGGGTGACGGTGTCCAGCCCCCCGGCAGGGCTCGAGAGCACCGTGCTCATGTTCGTCGGCAGCGTGGCGTTGTAGGTCGATGCGTACTGCAGCGTAAGCGTGCTCGCCGTGTCGTAGACGAACGGGACGGGGGAGCTGGCTCCCGCGGTGACCGTGATCGGGGTCTGGATCGACGGCTGCGACTGGGCGGTGTCGATCCCTCCGGTGGTCGTCGCAGTCACGGTGTAGTCACCGGGGATCACGTTCACGGCGTAGGAACAGCCCTGACTGTCGGTGGGTTGCGGCGCTGTCCCGAGGTTCTTGCCGGTTCCGTCGGCAACGGGGGTGATGGTGATCGCGACACCGGGGTTCGCCGCCCCGGATGCATCAACGGCAGAGATGATGACCGTGCCGTAGCCAGGGTCGGTGACCGCGTCGCTCGGCGCGATCGCGGAGCCCACCGAGGTGGAGCTGGTGCCACCGCGACCGTTGTTCCAGGTCACAGTCTCCACGACACTCTTGTATGCGAGTTTGCCGGTCGAGGTGCCACAAGCGCCGCTCGCGCCGTCACTCTGCACCCACGTGACGGCGCGGTCGATGTTGTACGTGACGCCGCCGAGCGTCTTCGTGTTGGCACTGCCGCTCTTGCTCGCGATGCTGAAGATTCCGCTCGTCGACGCCGCTGCGGTCTGACGGAGCTGGTCGATGTCCTGTGAGGCGAGAGCCACCGCGGTCTCACGCCCGCGGCTGTTCTGCGTCAGCTGCAGCGTGCTCGCGATCCCGTAGGCGATGCCCACGGACATGACCGCGAAGACGATCATGGCGACCATCACCTCGATGACCGTGAAGCCGACCTCCCCCTCTTCGCGCGTGCGGGGACGGAGTACGGCGGTGAGTCGCTGGATCATGGTCACCTCCTGTGGCCGGCTCGGGAGCTGAAAGGGGGCGTCGCGCCGTTGCGCGCGCCGCCCCCTCCCAGTTGGGCTGATCAGGTCAGCAGCCGCCGGTAGCGACGGCGGTCGACTCCGTGATGTGGAACGCGTTGCTCGCTGCGGACGTCTCCTGAATGCAGAAGGTCGTGGCAGTGGCAGTCGGCGCGGTCTTGTAGCCGAGACCAGTGGTGTTGTCGCTCTTCGTCAGGCCGTACTTGCCGAGCTCGGAGGTCGACGCCGAGAAGGTCTGGCCGACGGTCGTGCCGTCCGGGAGCTTGCCGTTCTCAGTCTGGTAGGCGATCACAGCGGTCTTCGCGTTGGCGAGGTCGCTCTTCGCGGCCGAGTCCTTCGCGTTGTTCTGGACGTTGAGGTACACCGGGATCGCGATCGCAGCGAGGATGCCGATGATGATGACGACGACGAGGAGTTCGATGAGCGTGAAGCCCTTCTCCTCTTCGGCCAGGAGACCCTTGCGGCGAGCGTCGAGCTTGCCCATGAGAGCGAAGTACATGGTTGTTTCCATTCAGTAGGAAATGTCAGGTGGAGTTCGGGGCTTTGCTCGCCGCCGGACATCAGGTTATTCGAGACCGATTGGGGGGGGTAATCCCGAGAACGGGGGCCAGTTCGCACCAAGACGCCCCCAGGAGCGGGGGCATCTGTGTACCAAACCACCCCAGCACGAGGGGTAGCGGCGGGCCACTTAGTGGATGAGCGATGTGATCTGGAAGATCGGCAAGTAAAGGGCGACGATCATGCCGCCCACGACGACACCGAGGAAGGCGATGAGAAGCGGCTCGATGAGCGAGGTCAGCGCCTCGGTGGTGGATTCCACTTCCGAATCGTAAAACACCGCAATCTTTTCGAGCATCATTTCGAGCGATCCCGCGTCCTCACCAACGGCGACCATCTGCGTCACCATGCTTGGAAACACCTTTTCTTGGGAAAGTGGCTCCGCAATTGATTGACCATGCCTAACACTTTCCGATACGCGGTCTAGCGCTTTCTGAACCACAAAGTTGTTGGAAACCTCGCCGACGATCTTCAATGCCTGAAGAATGGGAACGCCGGCGCCGATCATGTTCGAGAAGTTGCGGGCGAAGCGGGCGATGACGATCTTCTTCGTCAGCGCACCGAAGACCGGCAGTCGGAGCATGATCGGGTCGCGGAACCCGCGGAACGCATCGGTGTTCTTGTTCGCGCGGTACCAGAGCCAGCCGGCGATGAACGCGACCGCGAGGAGAGGGGCGAGCCACCGCATCGCGTGAGAAAGGTGGACGAGGATCATCGTCGGCAGCGGCAGCTGACCGCCGAGCGACGCGAACATGTTCTGGAAGATCGGCACGATGAAGAGCAGCATGATCACGACGGCCGCAAGCGACATCACGAGGACGACCACCGGGTAGGTCATCGCAGACTTGATGGTGGCGCGGAGCTTGTGCTCCTTCTCGAAGTTCGTGGCGATGGAGTCCATGGCCTGGTCGAGGAAGCCGCCCGTCTCACCCGCGCGGATCATGTTGATCATGATCGGCGGGAAGTCCACCGGGTACTTCGCAACGGCGTCGGAGAAGGACACCCCCTGCTCAACCTCGTCGCGGACCTTCGCCAGGATCGACTTCAGCTTCTTGCTCTCCGTCTGGTCGGCGAGGATCGTCAGCGCGCGGAGCAGAGAGAGTCCGGACGTGAGCATCGTCGAGGCCTGCCGAGCCATGATCGCCAGGTCCTTGAGGCCCACGCCCTTCTCGAACCCGGGGATCTTGATCTCTGCCTGCAGCCCCGTGCCGGCCTTCGCCTCGGAGATTGCGATAGGCGAGACCCCCATCGTGCGCAGGCGCTGGACGACTGCGCCCTCGGACGCGGCGTCGAGCCGCCCCTTGACGAGCTTGCCGCCACCGTCGCGGCCCCGGTAGTCGAACGCGAGTGACATCAGTGGCCTCCGGAGAACTTGTCGCCGAAGTCGATCCCGCTCGCGGCGATGGCCGCTGCGGACGAGTCGGACGGTGATTCGACGCGCTGCACGAGCCGGTCGAACCCTTCGTGGTCGTGGACCTTCTCCAGCGCCGCGGCCCGGGTGACGGTGCCGACGTTGACGAGTTCCGCGAGGTCCTGGTCCATGGTGTGCATGCCCGTGTCACGCCCAGCCTGCATGGCCGAGGTGATCTGGTACGTCTTGCCTTCGCGGATGAGGTTGCCGATCGCCGGCGTGGTCTTCATGATCTCGGTCGAGACGACGCGCCCTGCCCCGTTCGCCTTCGGGACGAGCGTCTGGCAGACGACTCCTTCGAGCGTGGCGGCGAGCTGCGTCCGGATCTGCCCCTGCTGGTGCGGCGGGAAGACGTCGATGACACGGTCGATCGTGCCCGGTGCGCTCTGCGTGTGCAGGGTCGCGAAGACCAGGTGGCCGGTCTCGGCGGCGGTCAGTGCGACGGAGATCGTCTCGAGGTCGCGGAGCTCACCGATGAGGATGACGTCGGGGTCCTGGCGCAGCACGTGCTTCAGGGCCTTCGCGAACGACTGCGTGTCCGCTCCGACCTCGCGCTGGTTGATGATCGCCTTCTTGTGGTCGTGCATGAACTCGATCGGGTCCTCGACCGTGACGATGTGGTCGGCACGGGTTTCGTTCACCAGGTCGATGAGCGCGGCGAGCGTGGTCGACTTGCCGGACCCGGTCGGTCCGGTGACGAGCACGAGTCCGCGCGGCAGCTTCGCGAACTCCCCCACGTGGGCGGGGATGCCGAGCTGCTTGAGCGTCTTGATCTTGGTGGGGATGATGCGGAAGGCCGCACCCCAGTTGCCGCGCTGCTGGTAGTAGTTCACGCGGAAGCGGTACTCCGGCGAGAGCGAGTACGCGAAGTCGAGTTCCTGCTCGTGGTCGAACTGGCCGGCCTGCTCGACGGTCATGAGCGTCTTCAGCGCGGCGATGACCTTGTTCCGCGCCCACGGTCCGCCGGGGACGGCGGGCCGGAGGGAGCCGTCGACGCGGACCGTCGGGGCGGCGTCGGCGGTCAGGTGCAGGTCGGAGCCGCCCTGGTAGACGACCTGGGCGAGCGCCGTCACGAGGTCGGGGTCGGCCACTTCACGCGCGTGCCGCGTGAACCCGATCTCTGGGACACCGGCGCCACCGGCGACGGGAGCAGGAGCGGCGTACGTCGGCACCGTCTGGAGGCTCGTGGTCGGCACCGCGGGCGCGACCGGCAGGTGCTCGGTCACCGCGTCGGCGTACCCGTAGCTGGCAGTGGACGGCGGGACCGCGGCGGGCGGGGTCGCGGGCGCCGCCAGCGGCTGCGCCACCGGCACGGCGACGGGCGCACCGGAGGGTGCCGGCCAGGCGGCGGTGTCGTCGCCGAGGTCGTACACGGGGACGGCGGGAGCGGGCGCGGGCGCTGCGGCGAACGGCGCAGCCCCGGCCGCAGGCACGGTCGGCTGCGCGCCGGTCTCGGCGAGCCGCGCGGCGCGGCGCGACCCGATCTCGTGGCCGGGACGGCCCGGGTGCCACCCGGCCACGGGCTCGTCGCCCGCAGCGGTGATGTCGTACACGGAGTCGGTCATCTCGTGCTCTCCTCGGCCTACGCCACCACGCGCAGGATCTCGTCGACGCTCGTCATGCCGAGCTTCACCTTCTCCCACCCGTCCTGACGGAGGGTGAGCATGCCCTGGTCCTGCGCGACGCGGCTGATCTCGGCGCTCGAGGCACGGGCGACGGCGAGCCGCTCGATCTCCTCGGACACGGTCATCACCTCGTGCAGGGCGATGCGCCCGCGGTACCCGGTGTTCGAGCACACGGCGCAGCCGATCGGGGCGAAGAACTCGGGGATCTCGGCATCGGCGCCGTCGACGAACCCGAGCGCCCGCAGCTGGGACGGCTCGTAGACGGCGGGCGCCTTGCAGCGGTCGCAGAGCTTCCGCGCGAGGCGCTGTGCGACGACGCAGTCCAGTGCGGACCCGACCAGGAACGGCTCGATGTCCATCTCCGTCAGGCGGGTGACCGCGGACGGGGCGTCGTTGGTGTGGAGGGTCGAGAGGACGAGGTGGCCGGTGAGCGACGCTTCGATCGCGATCTGCGCGGTCTCGTGGTCGCGGATCTCGCCGAGGAGCACGACGTCGGGGTCGGAGCGGAGGATGCTGCGGAGCGCCGAGGCGAAGGTCAGTCCGGCCTTCGGGTTCACCTGCACCTGGTTGATGCCGGCCATCCGGTACTCGACCGGGTCCTCGACGGTGATGACGTTGATCTCGGGCCGGGCGACGGCGTTCAGGGTCGTGTAGAGCGTGGTCGACTTGCCCGAGCCGGTCGGTCCGGTGACGAGGATCATGCCGTACGGCTTCGAGTAGGACCGCTGGTAGGCGGCGGCGTTCCGCTCCAGCAGGTTGAGGTCCCTGAGGGTCATCGACGTGTTCGTGTTGTCGAGGATCCGCATGACGACCTTCTCGCCCCACACGGTCGGCAGGGTCGCGACGCGGAGGTCGATCTGGCGGCCGCCGTGGCGCACCGACATGCGGCCGTCCTGCGGCTTCCGTCGCTCCGCGATGTCGATGTCGCTCATGATCTTCAGGCGGCTGATCACGCCGTTCTGGATGTTCTTCGGCGCCGGCGCCATCTCGTGCAGCACGCCGTCGATGCGGTACCGCACCCGGACCTCGTGCTCGCCGGGCTCGATGTGGATGTCGGACGCGTGGTCCTGGATGGCCTGCGAGACGAGCAGGTTCACGAAGCGGACGATCGGGACGTCGTCGAGCGACCCTTCCGAGATGTCCGCCTGCTGCTGCGCCGTCGCCGACGCTTCCTCTTCGAGCGATGAGGTCAGGTCGTTCAGCTCGTCGTCGGCGCGGAGGTAGCGGTCGAGCGCGCTGGCGAGGTCCCGTTCCTCGACCTGGAGGGGCTTGATCGCCCGGCCGGAGGCGGCGCGGGCGTCGTCGATCGCCAGGACGTTCGTCGGGTTCACCATGGCGAGGACGAGGACGTCGCCTTCGAACCCGACGCCGAGCACCCCGTGGCGGCGGCAGAGCGCTGCGGGCAGGATCGACACCGCGGTGCCGTCGACCGGGTAGTCGGTGAGCGGCACGGTCCTGGAGTTGTTCGAGGCCGCACGTGCGGTGATGAACTGCGCCTCGCTGACCACGCCCTGGCTCACCAGGGAGCGGATCGACCGCTCGTCGATCTCCTCGTCGCCGGTGAGCGAGTCGAGGTGCTCGATCGGGAGTGCTCCGTTGAGGATCAGGATCTCGGAGAGCGTCGCCATGGGCTCGGAGCCTCCTGGGTTGAGTGAACGCTGGCGTGGGGTGCGGGCGCTGCGCCGCTCGGGTTCGACGCCTGTCCACGCTATGTCCGGGACCGGCTGGCCCCGCAGTCCCAGAATGAGGGGGCGGAGGCCTCCTGGCGCACCCAGAACGGGGGCTGTGGACAACGGCTTCGGGATGCCTCCTGTGGAGAAAAAGTCTCGACGCGCGGCACGCCGCCGGGACATGATGAGTCATGGAGATCACGAGCGTGACCGTCGGGCTGCCCGTCACCGACCTCGAGGCGTCCTGCCTCTGGTACGGCGCGGTGTTCGAGCGCGTGGACCCCGACCTCGAACCGGCCGAGGGCGTCGCCGAGTACGAGATCGGCGGGATCTGGATCCAGCTCGTCGAGGACCCGGACGCCGAGGAGAACTCTGCCGTCGTCCGCTTCGGCGTCGACGACGTCGCCGCGCAGCACACCCGGATCGCCGCGCTCGGCATCGACGTCGGCCCGGTGGAGCGCGTCGAGGGTGCGATCGACTGGTTCGACGTCCACGACCCCGACGGCAACGTCCTGAGCCTGTACTCCCTGGCGGACGAGACGGGCCACGGATCGGACGGCCGGGACAGCGGTGCCGGCCGCGCGCTCTAGACGCGACCAGACGGCGGACGGGAGGCGCGGTGCGGGCCCGCACCGCGCCTCCCGTCGGTTCTGCGGTGCAGCAACTTCGTGAACGTCACGTTTCGGGTCTGGACGCGGCAGCCGCGCAGTGCCACGCTGTCGGCATGCAGAAGACACGTATTTCAGATGTGGTACAACGGCGGGTCACGGGCGGGTTCATCGTGCTGGCGCTCTCGCTCGGCTCCGTGGCACTCGCCGCGCCCGCGCAGGCCGCGGAGTTCTCCGCTCGGGTCGGAGCCATCGCGCACAACGCCGGCGACGTCGCGGTCACCGGGAACGGCGACCCGGGCGACCTCGTCGAGGTGACGCCGTCCGACGGCGCCCCGGTGCAGACCCGGGTGAAGCCGAACGGCTCCTGGCGGACCGTCGCGCACGTGGACGGTCCCGGCGACCACACGTTCCGCGTCACCGATTCGATCGGCTCACCGGCCCGGACCCTCGCCGCCACGACGCGCGACGTCAGCTACACGGGTCTCGTCGTGGTCCGCGAGAACTGGGAACGGTCCCTCCTGGTGCGCGGATCGGGCTTCGAGCCTCGCGCACACGTCGACCTCACCGTCGACGGTGTCCCACGAGGCACCACGACGGTCGATCGCGACGGCGCCTTCGCCCACCGGATCTCCGGCATGGCGTTCGGCCAGCACACGGTCACCACCAGCGAGCGCTTCGACGGCGCCGAGCAGCTCCGCATCAACTCCTCCGCACTCCTCGAGCCCTTCCCGGTCGTCGACGACGTCCGCGTCGACCCGGCCGGTCACCTCGTGCACCT
This sequence comes from Curtobacterium sp. ZW137, assembly GCF_003762905.1. Taxonomy (GTDB): domain Bacteria; phylum Actinomycetota; class Actinomycetes; order Actinomycetales; family Microbacteriaceae; genus Curtobacterium. The sequence continues at coordinate 117,239 of NZ_RJKS01000003.1, forward strand.
GTCCGGTCGCGGGCCCGCCGGCACCGACATGCGCTTCGTCGACGAGTCCGGCGCCCCGTGGTCGTTGACGGACGGCACCGACTGGATCACGAACGCCGACGGGACCTGGACGGCTGATGTCGCATACCCGGGCGTCGGCACCCGCTTCATGGGCATCGTCGCCGAGGTGTACGACGACGGCAAGCTGGTCGGTTCCACGACCACCAGTGCGACGATCCCGTTGCCGGTGACGGCCGTGGTCACGAAGTACACCGCCAAGAAGCTGGTGCTCTCCGGCACCGCCGAACCCGGCGCCCGTCTGTCGTTCGTCGACGCCGACGGCACCCCGGTGACCGACGCCGACGGCAACCGCGTCGAACCGCCGGTCCCCGGGACCTCGAAGTGGACCGTCACGCTCGACCCGCGCCGGATGGCCGGCGGCACCGTGACCGCCACCGTCACCGGCGACGAGGGCGTGCACGGCAACGTCACCCTGACCTACCGCTGACGACCACACCCCAGAAACGGGGAAGGGCCCCGCATCCAATGGATGCGGGGCCCTTCCTTCGGATCACTCGGTTCAGTTGTACGTACCCGGCGTGAAGTCGTCCGACGAGAAGCTGTCGAAGTCGACGAAGCTCAGGTCGGCGTCCGAGAACGACGAGTCGTCCGCGAAGATGCGGTTGGGGTACCGCTCTGCCTTCGCTTCTTCCGTCGCGTTCACGTCCACGTCGCGGTACCGGCTGAGGCCCGTCCCGGCGGGGATGAGCTTCCCGATGATGACGTTCTCCTTGAGGCCGACGAGGTGGTCCTGCTTGCCCTCCATGGCCGCCTGCGTGAGCACGCGGGTGGTCTCCTGGAAGGACGCGGCGGACAGCCACGACTCGGTCGCGAGGGACGCCTTGGTGATGCCCATGACCTCCTGGCGAGCGGAAGCGGTCTTGCGACCCTCCTGCAGCGCCGCACGGTTGATCGCGTTGTAGCGCGACCGGTCGACGAGCTCACCGGGCAGCAGGTCCGTGTCGGCGTGGTCGACGACCGTCACCTTGCGGAGCATCTGACGGACGATGACCTCGATGTGCTTGTCGTGGATCGGCACGCCCTGCGAGCCGTACACGTCCTGCACACCGTTGACCAGGTGCTTCTGGACCTCACGGACACCCTTGACGCGAAGGACTTCCTTCGGGTCGACGGTGCCGGCGATGAACTGCTCGCCGAGCTCGACGTGCTGGTTGTCCTCGATGAGGAGGGTCGCACGCTTGAGCACCGGGTAGATGAACGGCTCGTCGCCGTTGTCCGGCGTGAGGATGATGCGACGGCCCTTGTCCGTGTCCTCGATGACGACGCGGCCGGGGGCCTCGGCGATCGGGGACGCGCCCTTGGGGGTACGAGCCTCGAAGAGCTCGGTGACACGGGGCAGACCCTGGGTGATGTCGTCGGCCGAGGCCGAACCACCCGTGTGGAAGGTACGCATCGTCAGCTGGGTACCGGGCTCACCGATGGACTGGGCGGCGATGATGCCGACCGCCTCGCCGATGTCGACGAGGTTGCCCGTGGCGAGCGAACGGCCGTAGCACTTCGCGCAGACACCGACGGCCGACTCGCAGGTCAGGACCGAGCGCACCTTGATGCTCTCGACACCGGCCGCGACCAGCTTGTCGATGAGGACGTCACCGACGTCCTCGCCTGCCTCGGCGACCACCGTGCCCTTCGCGTCCGTCGCCGCGGTGGCGAGGGTGCGCGAGTACACGGTGTTCTCGACGCGGGCGTCGCGGACGAGCTTGCCGTCGGCGTCGACCGTGGCGATCGGCAGTTCGAGACCACGCGTGGTGCCGCAGTCGTCCTCGCGGATGATGACGTCCTGCGACACGTCCACGAGACGACGGGTGAGGTACCCGGAGTCCGCGGTACGGAGCGCGGTGTCGGCAAGACCCTTACGAGCACCGTGGGTGGCGATGAAGTACTCCGCCACGGTCAGGCCCTCGCGGTACGAGTTGATGATCGGGCGGGCGATGATCTCGCCCTTCGGGTTGTTCACCAGACCACGCATACCGGCGATGTTGCGGACCTGCAGCCAGTTACCACGAGCACCCGAGGACACCATGCGGTTGATGGTGTTGTCGATCGGGAAGTTGTCGCGCATCTCCTGCGCGATCTCGTTGGTGGCCTCGGTCCAGATCTTGATCAGGTCGGCGCGACGTTCCGCGTCGGTGATCAGACCCTTGTCGAACTCACCCTGGACCTTGGCGGCCTGGATCTCGTAACCCGCGATGATCTCCTTCTTGCGAGGAGGCGTCACGACGTCGGAGAGCGCCACGGTCACACCGGAGCGCGTGCCCCAGTAGAAGCCCGCGTCCTTGATCCGGTCGAGCGCAGCGGCCGTCTCGGTCTTGGAGTAGCGCTCGGCGAGGTCGTTGACGATCGCGGAGAGGGTGCCCTTGTCGGTGACCCGCTGGACGAACGGGTAGTCCGCCGGCAGGGTCTCGTTGAAGAGCGCGCGACCGAGGGTGGTCTCGAGGAGGATCGACTGACCCACCTCGTAGCCCTCGGGGGCTTCACCCTCGGCGAAGTGGACACCCGACATGCGGATCTTCACCTGCGCGTTGAGGTGCAGCGTGTTCTGGTCCTTCGCCATGATCGCCTCGGCGACCGAGGAGAACGAACGGCCCTCACCGACGGCGCCCTCGCGGACGGTCGTCAGGTGGTGCAGACCGATGATCATGTCCTGTGCGGGCAGGGTCACCGGGCGGCCGTCGGACGGCTTCAGGATGTTGTTCGAGGCGAGCATCAGGATGCGGGCCTCGGCCTGGGCCTCGACCGACAGCGGCAGGTGCACGGCCATCTGGTCACCGTCGAAGTCCGCGTTGAACGCAGCACACACGAGCGGGTGGAGCTGGATGGCCTTGCCCTCGACGAGCTGCGGCTCGAACGCCTGGATGCCCAGACGGTGCAGCGTCGGCGCACGGTTCAGCAGGACGGGGCGCTCGCGGATGATCTCCTCGAGCACGTCCCACACCTGCGGACGCGAACGCTCGACCATGCGCTTGGCCGACTTGATGTTCTGCGCGTGCGACAGGTCGATGAGGCGCTTGATGACGAACGGCTTGAACAGCTCGAGGGCCATCTGCTTGGGCAGACCGCACTGGTGGAGCTTGAGCTGCGGGCCGACGATGATGACCGAACGACCCGAGTAGTCGACGCGCTTGCCGAGCAGGTTCTGGCGGAAACGACCCTGCTTGCCCTTGAGCATGTCGCTCAGGGACTTCAGGGCGCGGTTGCCGGTACCCGTGACGGGGCGACCACGACGACCGTTGTCGAACAGCGCGTCGACCGCTTCCTGCAGCATGCGCTTCTCGTTGTTCACGATGATCTCGGGGGCACCGAGGTCGAGCAGGCGGCGGAGGCGGTTGTTGCGGTTGATCACACGACGGTAGAGGTCGTTGAGGTCCGACGTGGCGAAACGGCCACCGTCGAGCTGCACCATCGGGCGGAGCTCCGGCGGGATGACCGGCACGACGTCGAGCACCATCGCTGCCGGCGAGTTGCCGGTGGCGAGGAAGGAGCTGACGACGCGCAGACGCTTGATCGCACGGATCTTCTTCTGGCCCTTGCCCTCGGCGATCTGCAGACGCAGTGCCTCGGCCTCGGCGGCCAGGTCGAAGGCCTCGAGCCGCAGCTTGATCGCCTCGGCGCCCATGTAGGCGTCGAAGTAGATCCCGAAGCGGTCCTGGAGCTCGTGGAAGACCGCGTCCTCGGGCTTGAGGTCGCCCACCTTGAGGTTGCGGAAGTCCTCCCACACACGCTCGAGACGGGTGATGTCCTCGTCGAAGGACTTGCGGACCTGGGACATCTCCTTCTCGGCGGTGTCCTTGGTGCGGCGCTTGATGTCGGCCTTGGCGCCCTCTTCCTCGAGCGCTGCGAGGTCGTCCTCGAGCTTCTTGAGGCGGTCGGCGATGATCGAGTCGCGCTGGTTCTCGAGGTTCTTGATCTCGAGGCGCATCTCGTTCTCGAGACCCGGCATGTCAGCGTGCCGGCCCTCTTCGTCGATGCTGATGATCATGTACGCGGCGAAGTAGATGACCTTCTCGAGGTCCTTCGGCGCCATGTCCAGCAGGTAGCCCAGGCGCGACGGGACGCCCTTGAAGTACCAGATGTGCGTGACGGGTGCGGCGAGCTCGATGTGGCCCATGCGCTCACGACGGACCGAGGACTTGGTGACCTCGACGCCGCAGCGCTCGCAGACGATGCCCTTGAAGCGGACACGCTTGTACTTGCCGCAGGCGCACTCCCAGTCGCGGGAAGGACCGAAGATCTGTTCGCCGAACAGACCGTCCTTCTCGGGCTTCAGGGTGCGGTAGTTGATGGTCTCCGGCTTCTTGACCTCGCCGTACGACCACTGGCGGATGTCTTCGGCCGTGGCGAGGCCGATCCGCAGTGCGTCAAAGGAAGTTGCTTCGAGCAATGTTCTTCTCTCTTGCTGAATTCGAAACGTTGTCGGGCGGGGCGGGATCAGATGTCGTCGACGGAGGACGACTCGAACCGCGAGGAGATGTTGATGCCGAGCTCTTCAGCGGCACGGAAGACCTCGTCGTCCGTGTCGCGGAGGCTGACCGCCTGGCCGTCGGCCGAGAGGACCTCGACGTTCAGGCAGAGCGACTGCATCTCCTTCATGAGGACCTTGAAGCTCTCCGGGATGCCGGGCTCCTGGATGTTCTCGCCCTTGACGATCGCCTCGTAGACCTTCACGCGGCCGAGGATGTCGTCGGACTTGATCGTCAGGAGCTCCTGGAGGGCGTACGCGGCGCCGTATGCCTCGAGCGCCCACACCTCCATCTCGCCGAAACGCTGTCCACCGAACTGCGCCTTACCACCCAGCGGCTGCTGCGTGATCATCGAGTACGGACCGGTCGAACGGGCGTGGATCTTGTCGTCGACCAGGTGGTGGAGCTTCAGGATGTACATGTAACCGACCGACACGGGCTCCGGGAACGGCTCGCCGGAGCGGCCGTCGAAGAGCTGGGCCTTGCCGGAGGAACCGATCAGGCGCTCGCCGTCACGGTTCGGGAGCGTCGAGTCGAGGAGGCCCTCGATCTCACGCTCGTAGGCGCCGTCGAACACCGGGGTCGCGACCTTGGTGCCGGGCTCCGCGCTGCGGGCGGCCTCGGGGAGAGCCGAAGCCCACTCCTGGATGCCATCGACGTTCCAGCCCTGCTTCGCGAGCCACCCGAGGTGGATCTCGAGGACCTGGCCGAAGTTCATGCGGCCGGGGACGCCGAGCGGGTTCAGCACGATGTCGACCGGGGTGCCGTCCGCAAGGAACGGCATGTCCTCGACCGGCAGGATCGTCGAGATGACGCCCTTGTTGCCGTGACGACCGGCGAGCTTGTCGCCAGCGGTGATCTTGCGCTTCTGGGCGATGTAGACGACCACGCGCTGGTTGACGCCCGAGCCGAGCTCGTCGTCGCCGTCCTGCGCGTCGAACACCTTGACGCCGATGATCGTGCCCTCTTCACCGTGGGGCACCTTCAGCGAGGTGTCGCGGACTTCGCGCGACTTCTCGTTGAAGATGGCGCGGAGGAGGCGCTCTTCGGCGCTCAGCTCGGTCTCGCCCTTCGGCGTGACCTTGCCGACGAGGATGTCGCCGGGGCGGACCTCGGCGCCGATGCGGATGATGCCGCGCTCGTCGAGGTCGGCCAGGAGGTCCGGGCTGACGTTCGGGAGGTCGCGGGTGATCTCTTCCTTGCCGAGCTTGGTGTCGCGGGCGTCGACCTCGTACTCCTCGATGTGGATCGAGGAGAGCGTGTCGTCCTTCACGAGGTTCTGCGACAGGATCATCGCGTCCTCGTAGTTGTAGCCCTCCCACGGCATGAACGCGACGAGGAGGTTCTTGCCGAGCGCGAGCTCGCCGTTCTCCGTCGCGGGGCCGTCGGCGATGACCTCGCCCTGCTCCACACGCTCACCGGCGCTGACGATCACGCGGTGGTTGTAGCTCGTGCCCTGGTTCGAGCGGTCGAACTTGCGGAGGTAGTAGGACTGCGTCCCGCCCTCGTCGAGCTGCAGGGTCACGGCGTCGGCCGAGACCTCGGAGACGACACCGGCCTTCTCGGCGATGACGACGTCGCCGGCGTCGATGGCGGTGTAGCCCTCCATGCCGGTGCCGACGAGCGGCGACTCGGAGCGGAGGAGCGGCACGGCCTGGCGCTGCATGTTCGCACCCATGAGGGCGCGGTTCGCGTCGTCGTGCTCGAGGAACGGGATGAGCGACGTCGCGACCGACACCATCTGGCGCGGGGAGACGTCCATGTAGTCGACCTCGCCGCGGGCGACGAGTTCGACCTCTCCGCCCTTCTTGCGGACGAGCACCTTGTCGTCGGCGAAGTGGAAGTCGGCCGTCAGCGGGGCGTTGGCCTGCGCGACGACGAACTCGTCTTCTTCCGAAGCGGTCAGGTAGTCGATGGTCTTCGTGACCTCGCCGTTGACGACGCGACGGTACGGGGTCTCGATGAAGCCGAACGAGTTGATCCGACCGAAGGACGCGAGCGAACCGATCAGGCCGATGTTCGGGCCTTCCGGGGTCTCGATCGGGCACATGCGGCCGTAGTGCGACGGGTGGACGTCGCGGACCTCGACGCCGGCACGCTCACGGGACAGACCACCCGGGCCGAGGGCCGAGAGACGACGCTTGTGCGTCAGGCCCGCGAGCGGGTTGTTCTGGTCCATGAACTGCGACAGCTGGGACGTCCCGAAGAACTCCTTGATCGCGGCGACGACGGGGCGCACGTTGATCAGGGTCTGCGGCGTGATCGCCTCGATGTCCTGCGTGGTCATGCGCTCGCGGACGACGCGCTCCATGCGGGACAGACCGGTGCGGACCTGGTTCTGGATGAGCTCACCGACGGCACGGATGCGGCGGTTGCCGAAGTGGTCGATGTCGTCCACGTCGAGGCGGAGCTGCACCGGCTCGCCGTCGCGGACGCCGTCGATCGTGGTGCGCTCGGCGTGCAGCGAGACCAGGTACTTGATCGTCGCGACGATGTCCTGCACCGAGAGCACGGAGTCGGACAGCGGCGCGTCGATGCCGAGCTTGCGGTCCAGCTTGTAACGACCCACCTTGGCGAGGTCGTAGCGCTTCGGGTTGAAGTAGAAGTTGTCGAGGAGCGCACGCGCGGCCTCGGCGGCGACCTGCTCGCCCGGACGCAGCTTGCGGTAGATGTCCTTGAGCGCCTCTTCCTTGGTGAGGATGGCGTCCTTCTCGAGGGTCGACTCGATGGAGGCGAAGCCCTGGAACTCGTCGAGGATCTCTTCGCTCGTCAGGCCGAGGGCCTTGAGGAAGACCGTGACCGACTGCTTGCGCTTGCGGTCGATGCGCACGCCCACCTGGTCGCGCTTGTCGATCTCGAACTCGAGCCATGCACCACGCGACGGGATCACGCGAGCGGAGTAGATGTCCTTGTCGGACGTCTTCTCCTGCTGGCGCTCGAAGTACACGCCCGGCGAGCGGACGAGCTGCGAGACGACGACACGCTCGGTGCCGTTGATGATGAACGTGCCGCGCTCGGTCATGAGCGGGAAGTCGCCCATGAAGACCGTCTGCGTCTTGATCTCACCGGTCATGTGGTTCATGAACTCGGCGTTGACGTACAGCGGAGCGGCGTAGGTCTTGCCGCGTTCCTTGCAGTCGTCGATGGAGTACTTCGGGTCCTCGAGCTCCGGGGACGTGAACGAGAGCTGCATCGTCTCGCCGAGGTCCTCGATCGGGGAGATCTCCTCGAAGATCTCCTCGAGACCGGAGTGCAGCGCGAGGTCGGTACGACCCTGCTCCTGCCCCTCGGCCAGTCGGGCCTTCCAGACGTCGTTGCCGACGAGCCAGTCGAAGCTCTCCGTCTGGAGAGCGAGCAGATCAGGAACCGTGAGGGTGTCCGTGATCTTGGCGAACGAGAGTCGCGAGTGGTTGCGACCGTTCTTGGGGTTGGTGGATGCGTTGGGCGCAGCAGCCAAGGGTGTGACCTCCGTAGGCCCCGTCGGGCCGGTACTGACGAGCAGCATGTAGGTGAGTGGATTGACGCTCGGCGCAACCCCGAGACACGCACGCACGCCTGTGTCACGAGGACGAAGGGCATGTGCGATGATCTGAGTGAGCGGCACCCGCCGACATATACGGGTCCGGCTTCACCAGGGCGTCGGAGTCGACCGCAATATGACGACACGCAGCCAGGGAGCGCGAACTGCCATCATAGGCAGCGGCCGCGCATGATGTCCAGTCCTGGCTTGACCAAATTCGTGGACGACGTGTATAAGCACCGTCCGGCCGCCGGTATTCCGCCGTGCGGGCCCCGGCCACCCGCCTAACCGAGGCGTTCGCGGTCGACCCGAGCCGAGCCTCCGGTCCGGTTCTCGAACCCCGCCAGCGCGCGGAACGCGTCCTCCGGACGACGGGTGCGCACGAAGGTGACCCGGCCACGGTCGTCGGTGAGCTCGATCCCGAGCCCCGGGGTCAGCATCAGGGCGCGGACCCCGCGGCCGAGCCGCAGGCCGATGCCGCCGTAGGTGCGCGCGTCGGCCTCGACGAGCCGGACGTCCGTGATCCGGTGACGCGGGATCCGGCGCGGCGGGAGCGGACGGAAGTGCAGGGTGACGTGCGTCGCGGTGACGGTGAAGCCGGACCGGGCGAGCAACAGGAGCAGCCCGACGACCATGCCGAGGACGCCCGGGACGATGAGGGCGACCTCCGGCGCTTCGCCCGGCCAGCCGAGGACCGCGCCGGTGAGTCCGCCGCCTGCGGCGAGGAGCACGCTCCCGACCACGCGCATCCAGGCGGGTGCGTGCTCGCGGTCCGCGTGGAACGGACGGGAGGGACGGGTCGCCACACGGGGTCGGCTCGCGTTCGTGCGCGTGCTGGCGCTGGCGCTGGCGCTGGCGCTGGCGAAACGGTGCGTCGGGATGCTCAGGGTGTCGGCGGACAAGGGTGACTCCTGCGGTTCGGGGCCGTTCGGATTCTGCACTCCGTATTTTACATAACGAACGACATGTGTTCAACGGTCGTTCGCGGTGGGGGCGCGACGACGGCGCGGGCGCGACGGCACGCGGGTGACGGCGGTGGGGGGCGCTCGTCACGGTCGGCCGGTGTGCGGACCCGCGGCGGGGTGGGGTCCCGGCGGGTCGACGCAACCGGCGCGACGACGGGTACCGACGGTACGTGACGTCCCTTGGCATCGACTGGCAGTCCATGTGTACGCATTCATCCGCATCGCCGTGCGGCGTCGGCACCGCTGGGCGCCGCCGTGCGGTCGAGCGCCGCGGTCGGGCGTCGCGGTCGGGCGTCAGCGCAGGACGAGGGCGACGGCCTCTGCGCGGGTTCGGACCCCGAGCTTCTGGAACAGCTGGTTCACGTACGACTTCACGGTCGGCACCGTCAGGAACAGCTCGGCGGCGATCTCCGGGTTCGTCCGGCCGTCCGCGATCCGCTCGAGCACGTCCGCCTCACGCGGGGTGAGCTCGGGGAAGCGGTCGCGCAGGCCCGTCGGTGCAGCGGGCGCCGGTGCCGTGAGCTGCGCGACGAGCCGGGCCCCGATCGCCGCGTCGAAGGTCGACTGCCCGGAGGCCACCGCCCGGATCGCGGTCGCGATCTCCACCCGGCCGGCGTCCTTCGTCAGGTAGCCGCGTGCCCCGGCCCGCAGCGCGGTCGTGATCGACTCGTCGTCGGCGAAGGTCGTCAGCACCAGCACCGCGACCCCCGGGTGCTGCTCGGTGATCCGGGCCGTCGCGGTCGGGCCGTCCACGACGGGCATCCTGAGGTCCATCAGCACCACGTCCGGCGCGTGCTCCGCCACGGCGGCGAGCGCCTCCGCTCCGTCGGCCGCCTCACCGACGACCTCCAGGTCGGGCACCAGCGACAGCACGGTCACCAGGCCGTCCCGGACGATCGCCTGGTCGTCGACGACCAGCACGCGGATCACCGATCACCGTCCACGCCGCGTGCGAGCTGCTCGCCGGCGACGGGCAGGTGCATCGCCACGACGAACTCGTCGTCGGATCGGTCGGCGTCGATCGTCGCGCCGTCCGAGAGTTCCGCGAACCGCTCCCGCATGCCGATGAGGCCGTGCCCGCCGCTGGACAGCGGGTTCGCGAGGACGACGTCCACGGCGTCGCCGTCCCGGATGACCGAGAGGGACACGGGGCAGCCGGGGGCGTGCCTGCGGGCGTTGCTGAGGGCCTCCCGGCTGGCCGCGACGACGGCGGTCCGGTGGGCGTCGTCGAGGTCGGCGAGGGTCAGGTCGCCCTGCGTGAGGACCTGTCCGCCGAAGGAGCGGTGCGCGGCGACGAGGGCGGGCAGGCCGGGTGCGCTTGGTGCGTCGTTCGTCTCGGGTGCGCCGTTCGCGTCGGGTGCTTCGTTCGTGTCGGGCGCATCCGGCCTGGAGGCTCGGGTCGGCTCCGGTGCGTCGGTCCCACCGGCACGGTGGTCGCGGGTGTCGTCGTCGTCGCGCAGGGCGTGGACCGCGCGTCGGGCCTCGGCCAGGCCGTCCGCCGCGAGGGTCCGGGCATCGGCTGCCCGGCGGGTGGCCTCGTCGACACGACCGGCTTCGAGGAGCGCCTCGACCGCGTCGAGCTGCAGCACGAGGCCGCCGAGCGAGTGCGCGAGGACGTCGTGGATGTCCCGGGCAGCGCGGGAGCGGTCGGCGAGGAGCTCCGCACGTGCCTGGTCCCGTTCCGCCTGCCGCGCCTGCGCCTCGGCGAACCGGAACTGCCGGCGGCTGAACCCGACCAGGACACCGAGCACCAGACCGCCGCAGGACGCCAGGACGAACAGGACGGCGGTGCCGGCCGCGGCGGCGGACACCGCGATCTCGACCAGGGCGACGAGCACGGCGACGGTGCCGCTCCACACGGGCAGCCGCGGGCTGGCCTGGAGCACCACGACGCCGACGATCACCGGCGCGAGCATGAGCGCATCGGTCGACACCACGACGGCGGCCCCGGCGACGACCATCACGGCGGCCGCGACGACGGTCGTCCACGGGGTCCGGAGGAACTCCCGGACCGCCCACGCGGCGAGCGCCACCGTCCCGATGACCCAGACCCACGCGGGCAGGTCCATCGCGACGCCGTTCTTCACGAACCAGAACCCGACGGCGACGATGCCGACCGCGCTGAGGCTCCACCCGAGACGCGACCGCGACCGGCCTCCGGAGAGGTCGGTCGGGTCGTCGCCGGACAGCAGGGTCACCGGACCATCATGCCGCTGGCGCGGTTCGGGATGCGCTGGTCGAGGACCAGGGCGCGGGCGGCCCGGTTGATCGCGAGCATCAGCAGCACCGCGCCCGTCGAGGTGAGGAGGTGCGCTCCCATGTGACCGCCGAGCACGTCGAGGCCCACGCGCACGGCGATGAGGACGAACCACAGTCCGGCTCCGAACCACCCCGTGCGGGACTGCAGCGTGCGGCCCTTCTGGTCGGGCGTCGACACGGTGCGGAACGTCGTGATGGATCCCATCGAGAGGCCCACGGCGACCGAGATGAGCGCCTCGATGCCGAGGAAGACGATGTCCGTGGTGGTGATCGTCGCCTTGGTCTGGGCCATCACGACCACGCCGATGATCGCCATGATGAGCGGCGTCCGCCAGATGCGGGCGGGGTCGAGGTACTGCCAGGTCGCCTGGCGGAACGCGAGGAACCCGACGAGGGCGAGCCCGATGACGATGTTCGCGAGGAGCTGGACCGACATGGTGGTGGACCTTCCGTGGTGTCCGGCGGGGCGGTTCCCGGCCGGTGATCCCATCGTGGTTCGGCGGCGTCCGCGGCCCCACCACCCACGGGTGGGGACGTGGGTGGTGATGCGGTGGTGTTCGATGGGGGCATGGCTGACGCGTTCGACGGATTCAAGCTCGGTGCGGGGTTCTCGGTCATCGAGCCGGACCGGCACCGCCCCGGGTCCTTCACGCTCGTCGTCGACGGGACGCCGCAGTCGCACGTCGACCTCGAGGACCCGACGCACCTGGCGTTCGAGTACATCCGGCGGATCGGGCACGCCATCGACCTGCTGCCGCCCGGACCGATCACCGCGGTGCACCTCGGTGCCGGCGCCCTGACGCTCCCCCGCTACGTGGCCGTCACCCGCCCGGGTTCCCGGCAGCAGGTGATCGAGCTCGAGCGGGACCTCGTCGACCAGGTGCGCGATGTCCTCCCCTTCCCCCGCGGGGCGTCCATCCGGGTGCGGTACGGCGACGCGCGAGAAGTCCTGTCGAAGCTCCCGCACGGGCTCCGGGGCACCGTGGACCTGGCGGTCGTCGACGTGTTCGGCGGCTCGCGGATCCCGGCCCACGTCACGAGCGTCGAGTTCTACCGTGAGGTCGCGGCCTTCCTGTCCCCGACCGGAATCGTCGCCGTGAACGTCGCCGACGGCGCCGGGCTCGCCTTCGCGCGCGGACAGGCGTCGACGCTGCAGTCGGTGCTGCCCTCGGTCGCCGCCGTCGCGGACACCGGGATGCTGAAGGGCCGGCGCTTCGGGAACATCGTGCTGCTCGGCTCCCCCACGGACCTGCCCGTGGCGGAGATGCCGCGCCGGTACTCCTCGGACCCGATGCCGGCGAAGGTCGTGCACGGCGCCGAGCTGCGGGCCTTCATCGCGGGGGCGCCGATCGTCACCGACGCCACGGCCGTCGCGTCGCCGGAGCCGAACCGCTCCGTCTTCGGCGCGTAGCCCGGGCACCGTCCGGGTGGCGCTGCCAGGATGGGTGCTGCACGACCGCGCAGGCGCGCGACCGACGAGACGAGGATGCCCTCATGACGAACGACGACCGGAGCAACGACGACCGGACGGCCGACGGCCAGGCACCGAGCTGGGGCGAACCGCAGCAGCCGGCGAACCAGGACGCGCCCCGCTACGGCGAGCGCATCACCCCCGCGTCGGCACCGCAGTACGGCGAACAGGCACCGCAGTACGGGCAGCAGCCCCAGCAGTACGGGCAGCCCCAGCAGTCCTCCGCCGCCGCACAGGCGTCCTCCGCCAGCCCCGCGTGGCAGAGCTACGACGAGCCGAAGGCGAAGAAGAAGACCGTCGGCGTCATCGCGTTCTTCGCCTCCGTCGTCGCACTCATCGTCGGCATCGTCGGCGGCTACCTGCTGGGCACCGCGCTCGGCGCCAGCGGTGCACTGCGCGACGTCATCGACAGCGGCGGCGCCTCGAGCGCCGACCAGCAGCAGCTCCAGGACTCGCTGATGAACGGCTCGAACGCCGGCCAGCTCGCAGCGGGTTCGGTGTTCATGTGGATCGGCACGCTCTTCGGACTGTGGGGCATCGTGCAGGGCATCGTCGCGATCGCCACGAAGCGTGGCCGCGGTTGGGGTGTCTTCGCGCTGATCCTCGGCGTCGTCGCCGCACTCGTCGCGTTCTCCGTCTACATCGGCATCGCTGTCTCCTCCTCCGGTGCGGCGTCCTGACGCAGGCACTCGGAGGCAGTCGGTCCGAGGACGACGTCACGTGATCGGCGTGTGGCACCAGCCGCTCCCGGGTGACCGCGGATACCCTCGACCCTGATGTCCCTCCCGCCCGACGACCGCCAGCACAACGACCGGGACGACCGCGCCCGGGAACCGCGTCACGCGGCTCCCGTCACCGCGGGCGTCAGCCCCGGCAGCACCTTCGCGCCGATCAGCCTGCGTCCCGCCGTCGACGTGCAGGTGATCCAGGACCGCCTCCGCGACCTCGGCCAGAGTCGCAGCACGGACGCGCTCGCCGAGCGGGCCGAGCTCCTGCGCCTGCTCGGACGGCTCGACGAGGCACTGGTCCTGGCGGAAGAGGTCTTCCGCCTGACGATGTTCACGGGTGAACGGGCCGACAAGGTCGCTGCCCGTGTCCGCCGAGCCCACGTCCTGCACGACCTCGGCCGCTACGAACGTGCCGCGACCGAAGCCGCACTGGCACGGGACACGGCGACCACCGAGGAGTGGCCGGAGCTCGAGGGTGCCGCCGCCGAGATCGAGGGCTGGTCCCTGTTCGAGCTCTCCCGGTTCGACGAGGCGCGTGAGGTCCTCGGCCGTTCCTACGAGGCGTTCCGCGCGGCCGGCGCACCTGCCGAACGCACGGACGCGCTCCGCACCGCGGTCGAGGCCGCCATGCGCGCCTCGATCGCCCGGCCGGCCGCCGCTCCCGAGCGTGACCGTGCCGACGGCGCACGGCGTGACGAGGCCCCCGCAGCCGAGGACCGTCCCCGCACCGCCCGCGAAGCCGCGATGCGTCGGGAGACCGACCCGGCCACCCGCGTCGCGGAGCCGGTCAAGGAGATCCCGCCCGTCCGCCGCCGGGTGCTCGGAGCGCCCGACGCGGCCCGCACCGAAGCGGACACCCTGTGGGGCAAGCTGACCGACCGAGCCGACCGGACCCGTCCCACCGACCGCGACCGGTGACCTCGCTCGACCTCGTCCGGTCACGGGCCGACGAACTCATGCGCACACACCTCGGCGCGGGCACGTGGGCGTTCGCCTTCGACCACGCCAAGACGCGCGCCGGGCAGTGCGACTTCGCGAAGCGGCGGATCACGGTGAGCCGGCACCTCGCGGCACGGTTCTCCGACGAGGACGTCGACCAGGTGCTCCTGCACGAGATCGCCCACGCGATGAGCGGTGCACGGGCCGGGCACGGGCCGAAGTGGCGGCGGACCGCGGCGTCGATCGGGTACACCGGCTCGCGGCTGCACGACGGGCCGATCGCCAGCGAGCTCGCACCGTGGGTCGGTGCGTGCCCGGCCGGACACGAGCACTACCGCTACCGCACGCCCACCAGGCCCCTGGCCTGCGCGAAGTGCTCCCGGCGCTTCGACGAGCGGAACCTCATCGCGTGGAGCCGCCGGACCGATCCCGCACCCTCCGGCCGGGGCGCGAAGCCGGGGACCATGGCTGGCGTGTGACCCGTCAGCCCGGCCCGATGCACCCCGTCGGATCCCGGCAGCACGACCCGCGTGTGACCCGTTAGCCTGGCCGGATGCACACGGGGCAGCACATCCGCACGGACTCGGGGTCGTCGTGGTTCTTCGACGCCGGTCGGATCGCCCTCGACTTCGCGCACACCGGCGGCTTCGCCGACGATCCCCACGGTGGGCGTCCGCGCGCGCAGCTCGGTGAGCTCCTGATGACCCCGGCAGACCTCGACGAGTGGCTCAGTGACCACACCGAACCGATCGACCTCGGTGCGACCGCCCGCGAACTGCAGGACGCCCGCGAGCTCCGCGCCGCGATCGGCCGGCTCGCCGTGGCCGCGGCACCGGCGCCCGCGTCGACGGCCGCGGAGCGCACCGCGGTGGCGGCGGGCCTGCGCGCCGGGACCGGCCGCACGCGCCCCGCGCCCGACGACATCGACACCGTCAACCTGTTCGCCGCCCTGCCGGACGTGCCCCCGAGCCTCCCGGGTGGCCGTCGTCGGGCCGGAGCGAACCGTGTGCGGCTCGCACAGGCGCTCTCGAGCGTCGCGCGCGACGCGGTCGCCCTCTTCACCGAAGTCGGGTTCGACGACGTCGAGGCCGACGGCCGCCCGACCCGGCTCAGCCGGTGCTCCGCGCCGGACTGCGGGCTGGTGTTCTACGACTCGTCCCGCGGTGGCACGCGCCGGTGGTGCGCGATGCAGCGGTGCGGGAACCGGGCGAAGGTCCGGGCGCACCGCGCCCGCCGCGCGGCCGCCTGAGCGAAGCGCTACCGCCTCACCGGCGCGCTGCCGGCAGGGGCAGCGCCCGCACCCGAGTCCACCGGAGCCGCACCCGCCCGCCCGCGCCTAGGACGAACGCCAGGTGATCGTCGAGTCACCCTCGGGCGCCTCGTCGACCGGCGCCGCACGCATGTAGCTGACGGCGTCGACGGTGCTGCCGGACGGTGCGAGCAGCACCGCGCAGACGTCCGCGGTCCCGTTCCCGGTGAGCGCCTCGGCGATGGCCTTCCGCTCGAACGGGCACGCATCCTGCAGGACGTCGTTCCGGTCGCTCGCGTCGAGTGACGGCCCCGCCTGCAGCCGGTCGTCCGCCCGGAGCCCCCAGGCGTCGTTCGTCAGGTCGCCGACGGCGTCGGTGTCGAACGTGCCGCTGACCCGCTGCACGGTGAAGTGCGCCAGGTACGCGTCGTCGCCCTTCGAGCTCAGCCCGAACTGGTCCATCGCGTCCGAGGTCACCCGTTCGACCTTCGTCGCCTGGATCGCCAGCTGGCCGTGGAACGCGGAGCCGTTGAGCTTCGTCGTCACCCGGTCGCCCATGTCGTGGCCACCCTGCGCGCACCCGGTGAGCGTCGCGGCGGCGGCGATGGCGAGCACGCCAGCGCCGATCTGTCGTCGTCTCGTCCCCTGCATGGTCGCCACGGTACGGACCCGGGCGCTTCCGAGCACATCGTCGACACAACCTCGCGTCAGCCGGGGACAGATCGCACCGAATTCCTGAATTCGGGACGCCGAATCCTCTGGCATGCTGGTGCCATGACCGACACCGCCACCCCGCGCCTCGCCCCCACCGGCGATGCTCCGCGGAAGCGCGCGGCGAGCCTGACGCTCCTCGGCCCCGCGTTCGTCGCCGCCATCGCGTACGTCGACCCCGGCAACGTGGCCGCGAACCTCACCGCCGGGGCGAAGTACGGCTACCTGCTGCTGTGGGTCCTGGTCGCCGCGAACGCCAGCGCCGTGGTGGTCCAGTACCTCTCCGCCAAGCTCGGGATCGTCACCGGGAAGTCCCTGCCGGAACTGCTCGGCATGCGGATGCGGCGCACACCCCGGCTGCTGTTCTGGGCGCAGGCGGAGGTCGTGGCCGCAGCGACCGACATCGCCGAGGTGATCGGCGGCGCGCTCGCCCTGCACCTGCTGTTCGGGCTGCCCCTCGTCGCGGGCGGGCTCATCACGGGCGTGGTGTCGATGGCGATCCTCGTGCTGCAGAACCGGCGGGGTGCTCGCACGTTCGAGGTCGTCGTCACCGCGATGCTCGCGATCCTGACGATCGGCTTCTGCGCGGGGCTGCTCTTCGCGCAGGTCTCCCCCGGCGAGCTCGTGTCGGGCCTGGTGCCGCGCTTCGAGGGCTCCGAGTCGGTGATGCTCGCGGCGTCGATGCTCGGCGCCACGGTGATGCCGCACGCGGTCTACCTGCACTCGGCGCTCGCACGGGACCGGCACGGAGACACCCCGGCCGGACCGGATCGGCGCCGGGTGCTCGTGATGACGCGGTGGGACGTGGCGCTCGCGCTCATCGTGGCCGGCGGGGTGAACGTCTGCATGCTCGTGCTCGCGGCGGCGACGCTGCCCGGTGTGCCGGGGACGGACTCCATCCCGGGAGCGCAGGCGGCGATCGCGACGCACGTCGGGCCGGTGGTGGGCGTGCTGTTCGCCGTCGGGCTGCTGGCGTCCGGACTGGCCTCCACGTCGGTGGGCTGCATGGCCGGCGCGGAGATCATGCACGGCCTGCTGCACGTGCGGGTGCCGCTGCTCGTGCGGCGCATCGTGACGCTCGTGCCGGCGATCGTGCTGCTCGCGCTGGACGCGGACGCCACGATGCTGCTCGTCGTGAGCCAGGTGGTGCTGAGCTTCGGGATCGCCTTCGCGATCATCCCGCTCGTGACCTACACGTCGCGGCGGAGCGTGATGGGCGCGGACGTCAACGCACTCGGGACCCGGGTGGTGGCGTGGGTGATCGCGACGGTCATCGTCGCGCTGAACGTCGCGCTGGTCGTGCTGACGCTCACGACCTGAGCGTCAGCACGCACCGCGCGCTCGCACGCCCCGCGGCGCGCGCGCAGGTCCCCTCGGCGCGTGCGATGCGATTCGGCGTCGCACAACCGAATCCGGCTCGCACCACGGGAATCCGCGGTTCGAGCCGGTCATGGTTGTGCGACGCCGGCAGGAACCGCACGACGTCACGAACGTCACGAACGCCACGACGCCACGAACGCGCGACGTCACGTGTGGGCGCGAGCGCACCGGCTACTCGACGACGCGGACGCCCTTCCAGAACGCGACGTAGCCGCTGTAGTCCTTGCCGACACGGTCGAACGACGACGGGATCGGCGTGGGGTACGACCACGCGGCATCGGTGAGCGTCTGCCCGTCCGCGGTCACCGTGAAGTACTGGGTGTCGCCCTTCCACGGGCAGTGGTACTGCGTGTCGGTCTCGGTGAAGTACTCGGTGTTCACGCTCGACGGCGGGAAGTACCAGTTGCCCTCGATCTTGATGAGGTCGTCCTCGGATGCCTCTGCGATGACGGTGTCGCCAGCGACTGCCTTCATGGTGCGCTCCTTCGTTGGTGGGCGGTCTGCCCTGCCGGTCGGAACGCTACGCGCGGGCGCTGTGTTCCCCGGGCCGGATCGTGACGAGCTCCGGCCCCACGGCGAGCGCCGCGTTGGCGCGCTCCGGGCCGAGCTCCCGTGCTGCCTCGGACGCGGTGACGAGGTGCTTCACGGCACGCCGGAGCCCGGTGTAGGCGGCGCAGGCGGCAGCTGCCTCGGGCGAGGAGTGGTCGATCCCGACGGCGGACAGCGCGTCGATGACGGCGCCGGCACCGAGCAGGTCCTCGACCGCGAAGTCGGGTGCGTCCGGCACGTCGGCGGACTCGCCTGCGGCTTCGGCCACGTCCTCGCCAGAGTGCGCGTGGTGCGTCCCGGCAGCGATGACCGCGACGACGCACCGGTCGCCACGATCGGCCTGGAGGCTCGTCACCCGTTCCGCGACCGCCGCCGCGTTGGCGAGGTGGCCCGCCACCACCTCCGCGCCCGCGGGGAGTTGCCGGGCGACGGCGCGGTGGTCGGCGGCGTGGTCGCCTCCGGCACCCGCGGGCAGCACGTCGACCCAGACGACGAGGTGCGCTCCGATCGCGACGCGGTGGGCTCCGGCGACGCCCCATCCGAAGCGGACCTGGTACTGCTGCTGGCCTCGTTCACGCACTCCGTCACGATAACCGCTGTGGAGGACCTGTCCCTTTCCACAGGGGGCCCGCTGACCGCCGATCGGCACTCGGACCGCCAGTACGATCGACTCCCATGGAGATCGCCCCCGCACCGACCCTGACCGGTGACCGCGTCACGCTCGAGCCCCTCGGCCACGAGCACGCGGACGACCTCCGGGTGGCGGTCGCGGACGGCGATCTGTGGCGCACCTGGTACTCCTCGATCCCGGCACCGGCGCAGGTCGACGCCGAGATCGACCGCCGTCTCGCGGAACAGGAAGCGGGCCGGATGGTGCCCTTCGCGGTGCGTGACCGGCCGACCGGGCGCGTGGTCGGCTCGACGACGTTCATGGCCATCGACACCGGGAACCGCCGGGTCGAGATCGGATCGACCTTCCTCGCGAAGTCGGCGCAGCGCTCCGGCATCAACACCGAGTCGAAGCTGCTGATGCTCTCGCAGGCGTTCGACGTCTGGCAGTGCATCGCGGTGGAGTTCCGGACGCACTGGCACAACCAGCAGTCGCGCGCGGCGATCGCCGGCCTCGGGGCGAAGCAGGACGGTGTCCTGCGGAGCCACCAGATCGGCCGGGACGGCACCCTCCGCGACACCGTGGTCTTCTCGATCACGGCGGCGGAGTGGCCGACGGTCCGGCTCTCCCTGGCCGAGCGGCTCCGACGTCACGACCGCGCCGAGGGCTCCCGCCGCCGTTCCGCCCGGCACGCCTGACACCGGCACGCCTGACCCCGACACGCCTGATCCCTCGTCAGCGCAGTTCGTGTTCGACCGTCCGGTCGCCGAGCGGCTGCACGGGGCGGGCGTTCTCGACGTGCGCGGCCTCGAGGTCAGCGAGCTGGTCGGCACCGAGCTCGACCGTGTCCTCGAGCACGATCCACTGCACGCCCTCGGTGCAGGGCGGCGTCGTGAGGGACCCGGAGTAGGCGTGGTGGGAGCGCCCCTCGGGCAGCATCGCCCCGATGTCGACGGTGCTCGCGCGGCCGGCGCCGGCGGTCGCTCCGGCGACGTAGCTGTCGTACGCCGCGTTGTGCGCACCCTGCTCGGCGAGGACACCCACCACCGTCAGGGCACCCTTCCCGTCGGCGTGCACGAAGTGGAACTCGGCGTCAGCGGCCTCCCCCCGGACGGTGTGCTCGGACCCGGCGTGGAAGTGCATCTGCACGAGGTGCAGGTCCTCGCCGCCGATCCGCGTCGTCGCGCCGTCGTCCGCCGTGAACTGCACGGTGTGGCCGTTGTCCGCGGTGAGGCCCTTCGCGGGCGCGCCGGCGACGAGGTCGAGCGGGGCACCCTTCGTCGGCGCCGGCAGGTCCACGGGCGACTGCTCGGTGCCGGTGGAGCACACGTCGTACTCGTCGGACAGCGCGCCCCAGTGTTCGGGTGACCCGGCACCGTCGTAGGACCATGCGGTCCCGGCGTCACCATCGTGCGCCGCATCCGCGGTGGGCGTGCCAGCGCACCCGGCGAGGACGAGCAGCACGGCGGGTGCTGCGAGGAGGGGGAATCGGCGGACGCTCAGGCTCGAAGGGGTCATGCTGTGCAGCGTCGCAGGCTTGATATGTGAAATACCTGCGGTCGAACCGCAGGCGAGGGGTAGCGTCCGCCGCATGCACGTCGGTCTCCGTCTCGTCCTCGATGCCCCGGTGGACGCCGTCCGCGACGCCCTGATGGCTCCGGCGGTGATGGTCGGGGTGACGAAGCCGTTCCTGGTGTACCGGTCGCTCGACCCGTCGGGCTTCCCCGACCGCTGGACGCCGGGCGAGCCGCACCCGATCGCGGCGAGCGCCTTCGGCGTGGTCCCGAGCGGGGCCAGTCACGTGGACATCGACCGCTACGAGGTGGACGGCGTCCCCGTGCAGCGCGACAACGGCGGCGGCACGAGCGGCCTCTTCGCCCGGATGGCGATGCGGCACCGGATGGCGGCGACGGAGCTCCCGGACGGCAGGACGCTGCTCGTCGACCGGCTCGACTACCGGATGACACCCGCGGTCCTCGGCGTCGCGCTCTGGCCGGGCATGTGGGTGATCTGGCAGTGGCGGGCGCTCCGGATGCGGCAGCAGTCGCCCACCTGGCCCCCGGCCTGACGGGGTGCGCCGGGCGGGACACGCACGATCGGGGCGAGATGAGCCTCCCGTCCGCCGCGCAGCGGGCGTAGCCTCGACCACGTGAGCCAGACGCGCCCCGAGGAGCCGACGACCGACGACCGTGTGCACCGCACGCTGGCGACCGTGGACTGGCGTCGGATGACGTTCGACCTCTACCGCCGTGTCCGGGCCACCCCCGACCCGGAGACCGCGCACGCGATGTGGCGCGAGACCCGCGACGCGATGTTCGCCGAGCACCCGGCCAGCCCCCTCCTCGACGAGGACGCCGTGGACTTCGAGGAGCTCCCGGTGCCCGCGTACGACCCGGACTGGCGCTTCCGTGCCCGCATCGAACCCGCCGAGGAACAGGTGCTCGACGTCGAGACCGGCACCGACGGCATCGTGCACTTCGACCGGCTCGGGGTCGTCAGCCTGCCGGGCATCGGCACCCTCGACGTGTGGTCGCACGGCGGCTACGCGGGCGGCGTGTTCGTCCCGGTGAAGGACGCCAGCGCCGGGAAGGCCCGCGGGACCTACGGCGGCGGTCGCTACCTGCTCGACACGATCAAGGGCGCGGACCTCGGCGGTGACGACGGGGAGATCGTGCTCGACTTCAACTTCGCGTACAACCCCTCGTGCGCGTACGACCCGGCGTGGGCGTGCCCGCTCGCGCCTCCGGGCAACACCGTGCCGGTGGCGATCCCCGTCGGCGAGCAGTACGACTTCTAGGGCGGACACGATGTCTTCCAAGACCGGCACCGGGACGACGACCGGACTCGTGGCGATCGACGCCGGTGGACGGATCCCGCCCTTCGAACAGGTGCGCTCGCAGATCGCGGCGCAGATCACGGCGGGCTACCTGGTCGACGGGCAGCGGCTGCCGAGCGTGCGCTCGCTCGCCGAGGAACTGGGACTCGCTGCCGGGACGGTCGCGAAGGCGTACACGGTGCTCGAGGAGACCGGGCTGGTGCACACCGCTCGTGGTGCCGGCACCCGTGTCGTGCGACCCGCGGCGGTGCCGGACGCCGTGGCCGACGCGGTCCGCTCCCTCATCGCCGAGGCGAAGGCGGCCGGGCTGTCCCCGGACCAGACCGCGACGGCCCTGCGGGACGCCTGGCCCGCGTAGCGGACCGGGCCGTCGCCGCGTCGCGGAGCGGTCCGGCGCCGTCTCAGCAGTGCTCGAAGACGTACGCCTCGCTCCCGCGGGCGACCAGGTCGCGGTCGCGCAGGATCGTCATCGCCGGTCGGCTGTCCGAGGCGCAGACATCGGACCACGAACCGTCGGAGTCGTCGGAGTACTCGACGTCGATCACCCGCTGCCCGTAGGCCTTCGTGTACGCACCGCACTCGTCGTACGTCATGCACTCCTCGGCCACGACGAAGTCGAAGCCGGTGTCGCGCTTGCCCGCCGATCCGAGCTGCGGGGTGTTCTTCTGCCCGGCCGCGAGCCCGTGCTCGTGCGCGACGTCCACCAGGGACTTCGCCAGCGCCAGGTTGCCCGCTCGCGTCAGCGCCCCGTGCGAGCGCGTCCACGAGTCCAGGTTGTCGAACTCGACCGCGTCGAACCCGCGGTCGCCGCACCGGGCGATCGACCGCGTCAGGACGTGCACGATCGAGGCCCGTGCGCTCGCGCTCGACGTGTCGAGGAGCATCTCGTCCGGCCAGCCCGGGTCCGACACGGGCTTCCCGTTGTCGTTCCGGAGGATCGCGTCCGGGTACCGCTCCTTCCACATGGCCGCGTCCTCGGGCTGTGTCTGGAACCCGTTGACGTAGCAGATCGAGTACCTGCCCGAGGCCGGGTGGGCGGTGCTGTCGCGCTCGACGATCGTCACGCCGTCCGCGGGTCGGTACGCGCCGCCGAGCTGGTAGTCGGGGATGCCCGAGGTCGGCAGGTTCGTGTAGCCGTGGCCGACGTCGCCGTCGGCGTCGCTCCCGGCATCGCTGCCCACGCCGCTGCCGGCGCCCGCTGCGCATCCGGACAGCAGCAGGGCGCCCACGACGAGCACGGAACCGAGGACGAGGGACCGAGCACGCATGCCCGTGATCCTCGCACGGAGTCGGCGCCCTTCCCCGTGGAGGGGTCCAACCGCTATGCTGGACGTACTCGAGGCGCCGATCGCCTCGTGCGTCGTACGGACGCCCCCGAAACCTCCCGGTCGATTTCGACCGATGCGTATCGCGCACCACCCTCCCCCCGGAACCCGTCCGGGTCGGGGAACCGGTGCCAGGCTCTCTGCTGCGGCGACAGTGCCCGCACCGCCGTGCCTGCTCCCGAGCAGGCTCGCCCGCTCCCAGGAGCGGACACCGGCCGCGGACATGCTCCCGCCCGCGCGCTGATCCGAGCGCGCACCACGGCCGGCAACGGCCCGAAAGGTCATGATGACCAACCTCACCGAAGACATCCGCTTCGCAGATCTCGGCGTTCCCGCCCCGATGGTCGACGTCCTCGTCGGCCAGGGCAAGGAGAACGCCTTCCCGATCCAGGCGGACACCCTCCCCGACTCCCTCAAGGGCAAGGACGTGCTCGGCCGCGGCCGCACCGGTTCCGGCAAGACCATCGCGTTCGCGATCCCCCTTGCCGCCCGCCTCGCCGCGAACCCGCGGAAGCGCCGCGCCGGTCGCCCCCGCGCCCTGGTCCTCGCACCGACCCGCGAGCTCGCGACCCAGATCGACGCGACGCTCGCCCCCCTCGCCAAGGCGATGGGCCTCACCACCACGACGATCTTCGGCGGCGTCTCGCAGGGCCGCCAGGTCGACGCGCTCCGCGGTGGCGTCGACGTCGTCGTCGCCTGCCCCGGTCGCCTCGCCGACCTCATGCAGCAGGGCCACGTGCAGCTCGACGCGATCGAGGTCACCGTCCTCGACGAGGCCGACCACATGGCCGACATGGGCTTCCTGCCCGGTGTCACGAAGATCATGCAGGCGACGCCGGAGCAGGGGCAGCGCCTCCTGTTCTCCGCCACGCTCGACAACGGCGTGGACAAGCTCGTCAAGAAGTTCCTGCACAACCCGGTCATGCACTCCGTCGACGACGAGTCCAGCCCCGTCGAGGCGATGACCCACCACGTGTTCGAGGTCGCCGACGCCGACGCGAAGAAGGACCTCGTCCGCACGCTCGCCTCGGGCACCGGTCGCCGCATCCTCTTCATGCGCACGAAGCACCACGCCAAGCGCCTCGCGAAGCAGCTCTCCTCGCAGGGCATCCCCGCGGTCGACCTGCAGGGCAACCTGTCGCAGGGCGCCCGTGAGCGCAACCTCGCGAAGTTCTCCGCCGGTGAGGCCCTGGTCCTCGTCGCGACCGATGTCGCCGCCCGTGGCGTGCACGTCGACAACGTCGAGCTCGTCGTGCACGTCGACCCGCCGACCGAGCACAAGGCGTACCTGCACCGTTCGGGCCGTACCGCCCGTGCCGGTTCGTCGGGTGACGTCGTCACGGTCGTCATGCCGGCCGAGCGTCGCGACGTCGCGCAGATGATGCGCAAGGCCGCGATCAAGGTCACGCCGCAGCAGGTCACGCCGAACTCGGCGCCGGTCGCGCAGCTCGTCGGCGAGATCGCGCCGATCCGCCACGTGGCCGAGGCCCCGGTCCAGCAGCAGCAGCCGCGTCGCCAGCAGTCCGCGTCGTCGTCCTCGTCCGACTCCACGGGCGGCCGCGGCCGTGCGCGTGGTCGCGGCGGCCGATCGGGAGGCTCGGCTCCGGCCGCGCAGTCCGGCTCGGCTCCGAGCGGCTCGGGTGCAGGGCGTCGCGGCGGTCGTACCGCCGAGGCCGGCGCCGCCTCGACCGGTGGGCAGCGCCGTTCCGGCGGCAGCCGTCGCGCTTCGAGCGACGGCGTCCGTGGCGGCTCGGCTCCGGTCTGGTCGTCCGACGGTGGCTACGCCGCCGGCCGCAGCTCCGGTTCGGAGTCCGGTGGCAACCGTCGCGGCGGTGGCGGCTCGCGTCGCGCCTCGCGTCCGGCCGGCTCCGCGCGCTGACCTGCCGCCCGGGCCAACCTTGACGCGCGCTGCGAGCGTGCGAACGTCGGCGGGTACCTTCTGGTGCACCGGAGGACGCGAGAGCGATCACCGGAGACCTGTCCGCAGACGGAAGGAATTGCCTATGGCTGGCATCGATGACATCAAGAACGCTGCCGAGAAGGCAGCCGGCAAGGCCAAGGAAGCTGCCGGGAACGTGACGAACAACGACCGTCTGAAGGCCGAAGGTCAGACCGACCAGGCCAAGGCCTCGGCCAAGCAGGGCGCGACTGACGTCAAGGACGCCGCTCACGGCGTCGCCGACAGCTTCAAGGACAACAAGTAAGACCCAAGTCGGCCGTCCAGGCCGCACTGCGAAGCCCCCGGGTCCCAGAGGGAACCGGGGGCTTCGTCGCGTTCGGGGCGCTGTGGCCGCTCGCGCGCCGTGGTGCCGGCCGGCGCGGCACAACGGAAACCGGCTCGCACCACGGACGATCGTGGTGCGAGCCGGTTTGCGTTGTGCGGGTCCGATTCGCGCCGGGCGGGCGCGGCGGGCGGGGCGGGCGGCGCTAGAGCAGGGCGCCGACGGAGGCGAGTCCGGCGCGCATGAGCGCTCCGCGGCCGCCCTCCATCTCCTCGGAGACGGCGACCGAGGCGGCTTCCATCGGGCTCATCCACGTGAGTTCGAGGGCGTCCTGGCGCGGCTCGCACGTCCCCGTGACCGGGACGACGTACGCCAGGGAGATCGCGTGCTGCCGCTCGTCGGTGTACACGGAGGCGCCGGGCAGCGGGAAGTACTCGGCCACCGTGAAGGGCGCCGGGTTCGAGGGCAGCTGCGGGAACGCCATCGGTCCGAGGTCCTTCTCGAGGTGCCGGAACAGCGCGGTGCGGATCGACTCGCCGAACATCACCCGACCGGAGACGAGCGTTCGGGCGATCGAGCCGCTCGGCGCGACGCGGAGCAGCACACCGACCTCGGTCACGACGCCGAGGCCGTCCGTGCGGACCGGGATCGCCTCGACGTAGCAGATCGGCAGGCGACGGCGGACCATCGCGAGCTCGTCGTCGGACAGCCAGCCGGAGTCGGGGTCAGGGGTGCGCAACGAGGCCATGCACCGTGTCTACCAGCCGCACGGGCGAACGTGGTGGAAGGGCGCGGGGTTGGGGATGGTTGATGCGTCAACTACTGTCGGCTGCATGATCGATGCCGACGTCGTCCGCTGGACCCGCCCCGAGGCCGACCGCGCCGGCACGCCGCTGCTCGTCGCGCTGCATGGGGTGGGGTCGAACGAGCAGGACCTCCTCGGGCTCGCGCCCGCGCTGCCGCCCGCATGGACCGTCGCATCGCTCCGGGCACCGATGCCGTGGGGCGGTGGGTTCAGCTGGTACCCGCTCGGGACGCCGGGGTCCCCCGCGCTCGAGCCGGTTGACACCAGCGTCGCCGGTGTCCTCGACTGGATCGACTCCGTCGGCGCCGATCACCCGCGCATCGGGCTCCTCGGGTTCTCCCAGGGCGGGTCGATGGCGTTGCAGCTGCTGCGGGCACGGCCGTCGGGCTTCGCGTTCGCGGTGTCGCTGTCCGGGTTCGTGGTGCCCGGCGTGACCGACTCGCGTGACGAGGCCGTCGCAGCCGTGCGGCCCCGCGTGTTCCTCGGCCACGGGGACCTCGACCCGGTCATCCCGGGCGAGGCGACCGCGAGGACGGCCGCGTGGGCAGCGGCGAACACCGACGTGACCGACCGCACCTACGAGGGGCTGCCGCACGCGGTGTCGGCGGCCGAGCTGGCGGACGTGGCCGCCTTCATCGGCGACTGACGCCCTGGGCGCGACCGGACGACGGACGGGAGGCACGGTGCCAGCTGGCACCGTGCCTCCCGTCCGTGTGGTGTTGCGCGCTAGTCGGCGAGGATCTGCAGCAGGTCCTTGCGGAGCTGGTCGACCTTGGCGGCTGCAGCCTTGGTCTGCTCCTCCGTCGCACTGGTCCGGTACATGTGCAGGACGCCCATGGTCTTCCGGAGCGACTCGATGAACTCGCGCTGTGCGTCCGGGACGCCCGGCGTGGACTCCCACGCCGCGGCGATCTCGTCCGCCTTGGACTCCGCCTCGGCCTTGCCGGCGTCGGTGAGCTCGAAGAGCGTCTTGCGGCCGTCACCGGTCGAGACGACGAGGTCTTCGTCGACGAGCTGCTGGAGCGTCGGGTAGACCGAGCCGGGGCTCGGCTTCCAGGCACCGCCGGTGCGCTCGGCGATCGTCTTGATGATCGCGTAGCCGTTCTGCGGTCCTTCGGCCAGGAGACCGAGGATCGCGAGGCGGACGTCACCGCGACGGCGACGCTCACGGCCGAAGCCGGGGCCGCCGAAGCCGGGTCCGAATCCCATGCCGGGGCCGAAGCCCCCGCGTCCGCCGAACCCGGGGCCGAAGCCGCCGCGTCCGCCGTGGTCACCGCGGTCGCGGCCGGGGAAGCCGCCGTGGTGCTGCCGCGCGCCGCCGAAGCGGGGACCGCGCGGTCCGAAGCCGCGCTGGTCGCGTCGGCCGTGGTCGTCGTTGCTGGTGTTGTCGTAGTCATCGATGGGGCGCATGATGACTCCTTCCTGAGATGGTGTTCGAAGTTGGCTCGCGATGTCCCGGAGGACTCGAACGAACTGTTCCGTTCGTATCGCGATGGGTTAACGATAGATCGGTAACTATCGGTTTGTCAACCATGTCCTCCGTTGGGCTCGTTGTCGGGGGTCGCGGGCAGGATGGGGCGGACCATGACGGACGTCCTCGAGCGCTTCTCCCCGGCCACCGCCGAGTGGTTCCGCGGCGCCTTCTCCGCTCCCACTGCGGCGCAGTCCGGCGCCTGGGACGCCATCTCGACCGGACGGCACGCGCTCGTGGTCGCACCGACCGGTTCCGGCAAGACGCTGGCCTCGTTCCTCTGGTCCATCGACCGGCTCATCAGCTCGACCGACCACCCACCCGCGAAGCAGCGGACGCGGGTGCTCTACGTCTCGCCGCTGAAGGCGCTCGGCGTCGACGTGGAACGCAACCTCCGGAGTCCGCTCGTCGGCATCACGCAGACCGCGCGCCGCCTGGGCCTCGAACCGCCGGACGTCACGGTCGGCGTCCGGAGTGGTGACACCCCGTCGTCCGACCGGCAGAAGCTGCTGCGGCTGCCGCCGGACATCCTCATCACGACGCCGGAGTCGCTCTACCTGATGCTCACGTCGCGAGCGCGGGAGACCCTCGTGAACGTCGACACCGTCATCATCGACGAGGTCCACGCGGTCGCGTCGACGAAGCGCGGGGCGCACCTCGCCGTGTCGCTCGAACGCCTCGACGACCTGCTCGAGAAGCCCGTGCAGCGCATCGGGCTGTCCGCGACCGTCCGCCCGGCGGAAGAAGTGGCGCGGTTCCTCGGTGGGCGTGCGCCGGTGGAGATCATCGCCCCGCCCGCACAGAAGACGTTCGACCTCCGCGTGGTCGTGCCCGTCGACGACATGTCCGAACTCGGCGCACCCCCGGTCGGGGCCGACGCGTCCGATGCGCCGTCGAACGGGTCGATCTGGCCGCACGTCGAAGAACGCGTGGTCGACCTCATCGAAGAACACCGGTCGACGATCGTGTTCGCGAACTCCCGGCGGTTGGCAGAACGGCTGACCGCCCGGCTCAACGAGATCCACGAGGAACGGGTGACGGCAGCCGCCGACTCGCTCGTCCCCGCCGGGGTGGTGCCGGCCGACGTCGGGCTGCCTTCGGCGCGGCCGCAGTCGCCCGCGCGGGCCTCGGCGCACGCCCCCGCGCCGTCTCGACCCCCCGCGGAGATGATCGGAGCATCGGGACAGACCGCCGGCTCCCTGCCCGTCCTGGCGCGGGCGCACCACGGGTCCGTCTCGAAGGACCAGCGCGCCATCATCGAGGACGACCTGAAGTCCGGACGCCTGCGGTGCGTCGTCGCGACGAGTTCGCTCGAGCTCGGCATCGACATGGGCGAGGTCGACCTCGTCGTCCAGGTCGAGGCACCGCCGTCCGTCGCCAGCGGGTTGCAGCGGGTCGGTCGCGCCGGGCACCAGGTCGGCGAGATCTCCCGCGGGGTGCTCTTCCCGAAGCACCGGGCCGACCTCGTGCACAGCGCCGTCACCGTCGAGCGCATGGTGTCCGGGCAGATCGAGTCGATCTCGGTCCCCGCGAACCCGCTCGACGTCCTCGCCCAGCACACCGTCGCTGCCGGCGCGGTCGACACCCTCGACGTCGAGCACTGGTTCGAGCTCGTCCGGCGGAGCGCGCCGTTCAGCGGGCTGCCCCGCTCGGCGTTCGAGGCAACGCTCGACCTCATCACCGGGCGCTACCCGAGCGACGAGTTCGCCGAGCTCCGCCCGCGTCTGGTGTGGGACCGGGTGCACGGCACCCTGACCGGCCGCCCGGGTGCGCAGCGGCTCGCGGTGACCAGCGGTGGGACCATCCCGGACCGCGGCATGTTCGGCGTGTTCATGGTCGGCGAGCGGGCGTCCCGTGTCGGTGAGCTCGACGAGGAGATGGTCTACGAGTCCCGCGTCGGGGACGTCTTCGCGCTCGGGGCCACCAGTTGGCGCATCGAGGAGATCACCCACGACCGGGTCATCGTCAGCCCGGCGTTCGGGCAGCCGGGCCGGGTGCCGTTCTGGAAGGGCGACGGCATCGGTCGGCCCGCCGAACTCGGCCGCGCCACGGGTGCGTTCATCAGGGAGGTCGAGGGCGCCTCCGACGCCGATGCCCGCGCACGGGTCGCCGCCGGTGGCCTGGACGAACGAGCGGTCACGAACCTGCTGACGTTCCTCCGCGAGCAGCGCGAGACCACCGGACACGTGCCGAACGACACCACGCTCGTCGTCGAGCGGTTCCGCGACGAGCTCGGCGACTGGCGGCTGATCCTGCACTCCCCGTACGGCATGCAGGTGCACGCGCCGTGGGCCCTCGCGGTCGCGGCACGACTGCGGGAACGGCACGGGATCGACGGAGACGCCATGGCCGCGGACGACGGCATCGTGGTGCGGATCCCCGAAACCGACGCCGAACCGCCCGGTGCGGACCTGTTCGTGTTCGAGCGGGACGACCTCGAAGCGCTCGTCACCGACGAGGTCGGCGGCTCCGCGCTGTTCGCCGCACGCTTCCGCGAGTGCGCGGCCCGTGCGCTCCTGCTCCCCCGGCGCGACCCGGGCCGGCGCTCCCCGCTCTGGCAGCAGCGGCAGCGTGCCTCGCAGCTGCTCGAGGTCGCGCAGAAGTACCCGAGCTTCCCGATCGTGCTCGAGACGGTGCGCGAAGTGCTGCAGGACGTGTACGACGTGCCGTCCCTGCTCGGCATCGCGGACGAGATCGCCCGACGGAAGATCCGGCTCGTCGAGACCGAGACCGAGCAGCCGTCCCCCTTCGCCCGGTCGCTGCTCTTCGGGTACGTCGCCGCCTTCATGTACGAGGGCGACTCCCCGCTCGCCGAGCGCCGTGCGGCCGCGCTCTCGCTCGACTCGACGCTCCTCGGGGAGCTGCTCGGCCGGGCCGAACTCCGGGAACTCCTCGACCCCGCCGTCATCGCCTCGACCGAACAGGACCTGCAGCGGCTCTCCCCCGACCGTCGTGCCCGGGACACCGAGGGACTGGTCGACGTGTTCCGGCTGGTCGGTGCGCTCGACCTCGACGAAGCCGTCGACCGCAGCTGGCTGGCTGACGCCACGGATCGCGATGCCGCACGCGACACGGTTCGGACGACGCTCGAGTCACTCGAACGCGACCGCCGGGTGCTGTCCTTCTCGCACGCCGGAGCGACCCGGTGGGCCGTGATCGAGGACGCCGCCCGACTTCGTGACGCCCTCGGGGTGCCGCTGCCGATCGGCGTGCCCACCGCGTTCATCGAGCCCGTCGCCGATCCCCTCGGCGACCTGGTCGGCCGGTACGCCCGGTCACACGGACCCTTCGCCGCGCAGGACGCCGCATCCCGGCTGGGCCTCGGCATCGCCGTCGTGCAGGACACCCTGCGCCGACTCGTCGCCGACCGTCGCCTGGTCGAGGGCGAGTTCCGCCCGGACCGCCAGGGCGCCGAGTGGTGCGACGCCGAGGTGCTCCGGCGCATCCGCACCCGGTCGCTCGCGGCACTCCGCCACGAGGTCGAACCGGTCTCGCCGGACACCCTCGCCCGCTTCCTGCCCGCGTGGCAGCACGTCACCGTGCCCGGCACCCGCGGCGGACTGCGCGGCATCGACGGCGTGCTGCAGGTCATCGACCAGCTCGCCGGTGTCGCACTGCCCGCCAGTGCCTGGGAGACGCTCGTGCTGCCCGCCCGGGTCTCCGACTACGCACCGAACATGCTCGACGAGCTCACCGCCACCGGGGAAGTCCTGTGGTCCGGCGGCGGCACGCTGCCCGGCAACGACGGCTGGGTCCGGCTGCACCTGGCCGACACCGCGCCGACCACCCTCGCGGAACCGGCGGGCGACGAGACCACCGAGCTCCAGCGGGACGTGCTCGGCGCCCTGGCCGGCGGCGGAGCGTACTTCTTCCGGCAGCTCGGCCAAGCCGTGGGCAGCACCGACGACCAGGCACTGACGACCGCGCTGTGGGACCTCGTGTGGGCCGGGCAGATCACCAACGACACCTTCGCACCGCTCCGGTCGATGCTCGGCGGCAAGGCCCGCTCGAGTGCGGCGCCCCGAACCCGCGCGTACCGCGGGCGTCGCCGTCCGACCCTCCCGACGCAGTCCGGTCCACCGAGCGTCGGCGGGCGGTGGTCGCTCCTGCCGCTGGCCGAGGCCGACGCCACGGTGCGGGCCGCCGCGACCGCGGAGCAGCTGCTCGAGCGGTACGGCATCGTCACCCGCGGCGCCGTGCAGGTCGAGGGCGTCCGGGGCGGCTTCGCCGGTGTGTACCGCGTGCTCGCCCGGTTCGAGGAATCCGGTCGTGCGCGCCGCGGGTACTTCATCGAAGGACTCGGAGCGGCGCAGTTCGCGACCTCGCCGACGATCGACCGGCTCCGGACCTACGCGCGGGACCTCGACGACGACGAGCGGGCGAACCCGGACCGCGCGAGAGAGGTCCTGACGCTCGCGGCGACGGACCCGGCGAACCCGTACGGGGCGGCGCTGCCGTGGCCGACGGACGCCGTCGACCCCGACGCACCTCCGGTCGAAGGGGCGAAGTCGCGGGGACACCGGCCCGGTCGCAAGGCCGGGGCGCTCGTCGTGCTCATCGACGGGGAGCTCGGGGTCTACGTCGAACGCGGCGGCAAGTCCGTGCTGACGTTCACCGAGGACCCCGCCGACCTCGCCGCCGCCGCGACCTCGATCGCCGCCACGGTTCGGAGCGGCCTCGGGAAGCTCTCCGTCGAACGGGTGAACGGCGTGTTCGTGCTCGAGTCCCCGTTCGGTGCAGCGCTGCGCGCCGCCGGGTTCACCGCGACGCCGCAGGGGGTGCGGCTGCGTGCCTGAGGGCGACACCGTCTACCGAGCCGCGCACCGGCTGCACACCGCACTGGCCGGCAAGGTCCTCACCCGGAGCGACTTCCGGGTGCCCGCTTTCGCGACGCTCGACCTCGTCGGACGCACCGTCGACGAGGTCGTCCCGCGCGGCAAGCACATCCTGCACCGCATCGGTGACCTCACCGTGCACTCGCACCTCAAGATGGAGGGGCGGTGGGACGTCTACGCCCCGGGTGACCGGTGGCGACGCCCCGCCCACCAGGCCCGCGCGGTCCTCGACGCGTCGGACGTGTCGACGGTCGGTTTCGCCCTCGGGGTCCTCGAGGTCGTCCCGCGCGACGAGGAGTCGGAGATCGTCGGGTACCTCGGTCCGGACCTGCTCGGGCCCGACTGGGATGCTTCCGTGGCCGAGGCGAACCTGACGGCGGACCCCGCGCGGCCGGTCGGGCTCGCGCTGCTCGACCAGCGCGTCCTCGCGGGGCTCGGGAACGTGTACCGGAACGAGCTCTGCTTCCTCCGCGGGGTGCTGCCGACGCGGCCGGTCGGCGAGGTCCAGGACATCCCGCGGATGATCGCCCTCGCCCACCGGCTGATCCTGGCGAACCGGGACCGCAGCGCCCGGGTGACCACGGGCGTCGACCGTCCGGGGTCCCGCTTCTGGGTCTACAACCGGCGGGGGAAGCCCTGCCTGCGGTGCCGGACGCCGATCCGGGCGGGCGAGCTCGGCGACTCCGAGCTCACCCTCCGCGACACGTACTGGTGCCCGCGCTGCCAGTCCTGACCGCCGCGCGCTGGCAGTGTGCGTACGTCAGGCAGGGGCAGGCGGAACGGCGTGCGGTCAGGCGGCGGCGGGGCGCTCGGCAGCCGGACGCCGGCGGAGCTCGGGGCGCAGGACCGCCGGCGGGTTGTACTGCTGGTCGAGGCGGCCGACGTCGGTGCCGGGCGGCACGATCGCGTCGATGCGGTCGAGCACCTCGTCGGAGAGCGCGACCTCGGAGCCGGCGAGCAGGTCGTCGAGCTGCTCCATCGACCGGGTGCCGATCAGCGCACTCGTGACGCCCGGGTGTGCGATCGCGAACGCCATCGCGAGGTGCGTCATCGGGATGCCCGTGTCCTCGGACAGTGCCACGACCTGCTCCACGGCGTCGATGCGGCGCTCGTCGGAGTTGTGCTGGAACATCCGGACGCGAGCGAGGTCACTGTCCTGCCCCTTCCGGAACCGCCCCGTGAGCATGCCGCCGGCGAGTGGGCTCCACACGAGCGTGCCCATGCCGTAGCGCTCAGCGGTCGGCAGGACCTCGCGCTCGATGCCGCGGTTCAGGATCGAGTAGGTCGGCTGCTCCGTGCGGAAGCGCTCGAGCCCTCGGCGCTCCGACGTCCACTGCGCCTCGACCTGCATCGACGCCGGGAAGTCCGAGCTGCCGATCGCGCGGACCTTGCCGCTCCGGACCAGGTCGGTCAGCGCGGAGAGCGTCTCCTCGACGTCGACCGTGTCGTCGGGGCGGTGCGCCTGGTAGAGGTCGATGTGGTCGGTCTGCAGTCGGCGGAGGGAGCCTTCGACCGCCTGCATGATCCATCGCCGGGAGTTGCCCTGCTGGTTCGGGTCGTCGCCCATCGGGCCGTGGAACTTGGTGGCGAGGACGACCTGGTCACGGCGGCCCTTGAGCGCCTTGCCCACGAGTTCCTCCGATCCGCCCTGCGAGTAGCGGTCCGCGGTGTCGATGAGGTTGATGCCCGCGTCGAGCGCACGGTGCACGATGCGGATGGAGTCCTGCTCGTCGCCGTTGCCGATGCGGCCGTCCGTGCCGAGCATCATGGCGCCGAGTGCGAAGGGGCTGACCTGGATCCCGGTGCGGCCGAGGGTGCGGTACTGCATGGTGGTGCCTCCTGTCGATGGCGTCCTGACCGTCGGTGCCGTATCGTGGACCGAACCGGAACGCCCTTCCGGAACTATACGGAAAGCCATTCCGTTTACGCAAGGAGCAAGGGAGAACCCGTGCGCGCCGACGCCCGACGCAACCTCGACGCGCTGACCGACGCCGCCAAGGCCGTGTTCGCGACCGACGGGGTCGACGCCCCCGCGAAGGTCATCGCCGATCGGGCCGGAGTCGGCGTGGGCACGCTCTACCGGCACTTCCCCCAGCGGTCCGACCTGGTCGTCGCAGTGTTCCAGCGCGCGGTCGACGCCTGCGCCGACGCCGCTCCCGAGCTCGCTGCGACCCACGCTCCAGACGAGGCGCTCGCGCTCTGGGTGCAGCGGTTCACCGAGTTCGTCGCGACGAAGCGGGGCCTCGCGTCGGCGCTGCACTCCGGGGACCCCGCCTTCCAGGCGCTGCCGGAGTACTTCCTCGGCAGGCTCGGCGACGCGCTCACCGGGCTCCTCGACACCGCCGCCGCGGCGGGCACCATCCGCCCGGACGTGGACGCCCGTCAGCTGCTGCACGCCGTCGCGGACCTCTGCCACGGCGCACCGACGCCCGAGCAGAGCCAGCTCATGGTCGGGCTCCTGGTCGACGGACTCCGCTACCGCGCGACGGTCTGACCCGCGCGCTGACCGATCGGGTGCAGCCGCTCGTCGGCCGTGGCGCGTACCGCGTCCGTCACCCGTTCCAAGAGCGGCGACGCGAGGTTCCAGCGCTGCCACCACAGCGCCACGTCGGCGCGACGCCCGGGGGTCAGCTCCACGAGCGAACCCTGCTCGAGGGCTCCGAGACACTGCGCCTCCGGCAGCAGCCCCCACCCGAAGCCGAGCGACACCGCCCGCGCGAAGTCCGCCGAAGTCGGGACGAAGTGCCGCGGACCCCGGGGAGCGTGCCCCACGACCCGTCGCAGGAACCCCTGCTGCAGGTCGTCGTCGTGGTCGTAGTCCACGAGCGGCACCCGGTCGAGCCGCTGCAGCATCCGGCGCTCCGTGTCCGCGCCGTCCAGGTAGCGAGCGACGAACGCCGGCGACGCCACCGCGCGGTACCGGTCGATGCCGAGCGGCACCGACGAACAGCCCTGTACCGGCTCCGACTCCGCCGTGACCGCGGCCATCACCGTGCCGGAGCGGAGGAGCTCGGCGGTGCGGTCCTGGTCTTCGCGGTGCAGGTCGAAGACCACCTCGGTGTCCGCGCGCACCAGCGCCAACGCATCGAGGAACCACGTGCCGAGTGAGTCCGCGTTCACCGCAAGCGGGATCGACGGGATGGACGACCGCGCGTCCCCGCCCTCGCCGAGTGCCCGTGCCGTCTCGTCGTCGAGCAGTCGGACCTGACGCGCGTGTCGGAGCACCACCGCCCCGGCGGCCGTCGGCTCGATCGGGACGGTCCGCTGCAGCAGGACCCGTCCGACGAGCTGCTCCATCGCCTTGATCCGCTGGGAGACGGCCGACGGGGTGATCGACAGCGCGCGGGCAGCGGCCTCGAACGTGCCGAGGTCGACCGCCGCGAGGATCGTCTCGAGGTGTTCGCGCTGTAGTCGGAGCATGAACTGAGCTTACGGCGCATCAGGAACGTGAGCTGTACTGCATCCGCGCCGACGCCTACCGTCGTCTCGTGACCGTCATCCTCCCCGTGCTCGCCGGCCTCGGCACCGGACTCGCCCTCATCGTGGCGATCGGTGTGCAGAACACGTACCTGCTCCGGCTCGCGGTGAGCGCACGTCTCCGGGTCGTGGCAGCCGCGGTGGTGGTGTGCGCGGTGTCCGACGCCGTGCTCATCATCGCCGGGGTGCTCGGCGTCGGGGCCGTCGTCGAGCGGTTCCCGGTCGCGCTCGTCGTGGTCCGGCTCGTGGGCGCTGCCTTCCTGCTGACGTACGGGGTGCTCGCGGCGCGGCGGGCATTGCGCCCGTCGGGCGATGCGATCCGGGTGGCAGCCGAGGACGACGGGGTCGCCGTGGGCACCTCGACGGACGGCGGGAACGCGGACGACGACGGGGTCGCGCCCCCGGGCGAACACCGCGCCCCGGTGCACGGGGGCGCGACGTCCGTGGCGGGGCGCGACGCGGCAGTGGACCCGGCCACGGTGGGAGCCGGGCCGGCGGGGCGCGACGCGGCAGTGGACCCGGCCACGGTGGGAGCCGGGCCGGCGCGGCGCGACGCGGCAGTGGACCCGGCCACGGTGGGAGCAGGGCCGGTGCGGACGACGCTCGCCCAGCCTCCAGGCCGAAGCGACCGCACAGGCCGGAGCGGAGTCGCCGCCCCCGCGATGCGCACGGCGGTCCTGACCATGCTCGTCTTCACGTGGGCGAACCCGCACGTGTACCTGGACACGCTCGTGTTCCTCGGGTCCGTCGCCAACCAGCAGGGCGCCGACGACCGCTGGTGGTGGACGCTCGGTGCCGTCGCGGCGAGCTGCCTGTGGTTCGGCGCGCTCGGGTTCGGCGGGCGGCTGCTCCGGCCGCTGTTCGCGAAGCCGCTCACCTGGCGCGTCTTCGACGGCTGCGTCGCCGTGATCATGCTCGCGTTCGGCGTCGCCTTGCTCATCGGCGCCTGACTCCGGCGGCGCTTCTTCGACAACCAAGAGCAGTTCGCACCACGGGATCACGTGGTGCGAACTGCTTTCAATTGTGCGAGGCCAAGACGCACCACGCGGCGGCGGATGCCTACTGCAGCCCGCGCCCCACCCGGCTGTTCCGGCGGCTGTACCCGAAGTAGATCGCGAAGCCGATGACCAGCCAGACGACGAAGCGCAGCCACGTCTCGACCTCGAGGTTCAGCATCAGCCAGAAGCACAGCACGGCGGACAGGATCGGGATCACCGGCGACCACGGCACCCGGAACGACCGCGGCGCGTCCGGCCGGGTCCGACGGAGCACGATGATCCCGATCGACACGAGCACGAACGCGGAGAGCGTCCCGATGTTGATCATGCCCTCGAGCTTGTCCACCGCGGTGAACCCGGCGAGCAGCGCCACGACGATGCCCGCGACGACCTGCACCCGGACGGGCGTCTGCGTCTTCGGGTTCGTCACCGAGAACCAGCGGGGCAGCAAGCCGTCGCGGCTCATCGAGAACACGATGCGGGACAGGCCGAGCAGCAGCACCATCACGACGGTGGTGAGGCCGATGAGCGACCCGATCGCGATGATCCCGGCGGCCCACGGCAGACCCACGAGGTCGAAGGCCGAGGCGAGGGAGGGCGCGTCCTCCTGCGCGAGCTGCTTGTAGGAGACCATGCCGGTGATCACGATGCTGACGCCGACGTAGAGCAGGGTGACGATGCCGAGCCCGATGAAGATGCCGCGCGGCAGCGTCTTCTGCGGGTTCTCGGTCTCCTCCGCGCTGGTCGCGACGACGTCGAAGCCGATGAACGCGAAGAAGACCAGCGATGCGGCGGCGAGCAGACCGAAGACGCCGTACTGCGCGGGCTCGGAGCCGGTGAACCAGGACACGAGTGACTGCGTCCAGACACTGCCCTCTGACCCCTTCGACGGCTGCGCGGCGGGGATGAACGGGGTGAAGTTCGCGGCCTTGACGAAGAAGGCGCCGACCACGATGACGAACACGACGATCGCGACCTTGATGATCGTGATGATCGCGGAGACGCGGGAGGACAGACGGGTCCCGAACGCGAGGAGCGCGGTGAAGATGCCGACGATGAGGACGGGTCCCCACGTGAAGCCGATCGGGCCGAGGGCGATCGTGCTCGGGAGCTTGACGCCGAAGACCTCGAACGCGGTGCTGAGGTAGATGCCCCAGTACTTCGCGATCACGGCACTGGCGGTGAGGGTCTCGAGGATGAGGTCCCAGCCGACGATCCACGCCAGCAGCTCGCCCATCGTGGCGTAGGTGAACGTGTACGCGGAGCCGGCGACCGGGATGGTGGAGGCGAACTCGGCGTAGCACATGATCGCCAGGCCGCACGTGACGGCGGCGAGCAGGAACGAGATGATCACGCCCGGGCCGGCGAAGTTCGCCGCGGCGTTCGCCCCCACCGAGAAGATCCCGGCGCCGACCGCGACCGCGATGCCCATCGCGGCGATGTCGAACGTCTTCAGGGAGCGCTTCAGCGAGCGTCCCTGTTCTTCCGAGTCGGCGAGGGAGGCCTCGATCGACTTCGTGCGGAGCTTCGTTGCCATGGGGTGGTTCCCGTCATCGGCTGGCGTGGGACCCCGGAAGGGTACTGGCGTACCACCCCGGTACGCAAAGCGTCCGCATGGACGGTCCGGTCTGCAGACGGCGGTGCAGAACCGGACGGGAGGCCCGGTGTCAGTCCGCCGCGCGTCGCCAGTCCGCCAGGTAGCGGGCTCCCGCCTCGTCGTGGATGACACCGTCGGGTGCGGTGAGCACCGGGTACGGCGTCGCC
The DNA here is from genome assembly GCF_003762905.1 of Curtobacterium sp. ZW137. Classification (GTDB taxonomy): domain Bacteria; phylum Actinomycetota; class Actinomycetes; order Actinomycetales; family Microbacteriaceae; genus Curtobacterium. The sequence goes on from NZ_RJKS01000003.1 coordinate 155,873, forward strand.
GGGACACCGTCCGACGGACGGACGTCCACGTGCGCCACGTCGTGCCCGTTCGCGTGCAGCCAGTCGGCCATCGCGTAGTCGCTCCGGGAGTCGCCCATCGTGCGCCAGGTCAGCGGCAGCTCGCCGTCCTCGGCGAGGAGCTCGAGGGAGCGCTCTGCACCCATGTCCTTGCCGCTGCGGTCGGACTCGACGTCGGTGGAGATGATCGTCGGGTCGATGCGCCACGCGACGGAACCGTCGGCAGCGGGCCGGACGTCGTCGAGCCGGCGGACGCCGAGACCGCGGCGCTGGAGTGCGGCCATCGCCCGCTCGTCGAACTCCGGCTGGCGGGCGAGGTAGGTGGCGTTCGGCACCTCGACGCGCTGCTCGACGGACACCATCGCGCGCTTGGTCTCGTCGAAGAACACCAGGTCGGCGTACTCGGCGCGCACGAGCTCGCGCATCTCGTCGGCGTAGTCGGTGGGGAGCGCGAGGTCCTCGGCGATCGCGATGTCGCTCATGCCGTCCTCGTACTGCGGGCCGATCGAGCACCAGACGGCGCCCTTCTCGCACACGGCGTGCACCCGGCCGCCGGGAGCCAGCCCGCCGGCGAGCAGCGGACGGACGACCTGTTCACGGATGAAGGCGTCGCTCCGGCCCGTGTTGAACACCACGGGGATGCCCTCTGCCGCGAGCGCGACGAGGTCCTCCACGATGCTCTGGATCGCGATGGTGCGGGAGACGGGACTGGCGATCGGGCCGTCGACGTCCAGCAGGAGTCCGAGTCGGGGTGCGCTCACCCGACCATCCTCTCAGTGCCGCGGGGTCCGGAGCGCGCCGAGCAGCCGTGCGAGGGTCGCAGCGTCGGGGATGTGCCCCTGGCCGTCGATCATCACGAGCTCGGAGCCGGGGATCGCCTCGGCGGTGGCCCGCGCGGCGAGCCGGAGCCACCGCGGGCTGGCGGTGCCGGAACCCACGACGACCGGCACCCCGACCGCGGCGAGCACCCGCTCCGGGATCGCGAGCCCGTTGAGCATCCGGACGTCGCGAGCGAGCACGTGCGCGTCGGCGAGCAGGGTGCGCCACAGGCGGGGACGGAGGCGGAACGCGCTCACCTGGCTCATCGGCAGCCCGAGCACCTGGGCCAGGAACGCCCGGACCGCTGCGGCGCGACGGCCGGCGGCGACCTGCTCGTCGAGGGTGTCCGCGAAGACGACGTCGTCGGCGTGCGGGTCGACGCTCGCGCGGTACGGCGGTTCCCACAGCACGGCCGCCTCAGCCGGGAGACCGGCGGCGAGCGCGTGCAGGACCACACCGGCACCGACGCAGACGGCCAGGACGGTGACCGGGCCGTCGACCTGGGCGACGACGGCGTCAAGGTCCTCGACCTCCCGCTCGATCGCCCACGGACCGGTGTCCCCGCTGTCCCCACGGCCGCGACGGTCGTAGGTGACCACACGGTGGTGATCGGCGAGGCCCTGGACCACGGCTTCCACGAACGGCGTGCCACGGTGGCCGAACGCACCACCGACCACGACGACCGCGGGGCCGTTGCCCGCGTCGGACACCGCGATGCGGGTGCCGTCGGCGGAGACGACCGTTCGGTCGGTGGAAGGGTGCATGTGATCCTCAGCGGTGGTTCGACGGCACTGCGTCGGGTCCTCGGGGAGGGGCCGTGCGGGTCGTCCTCCGAGTGTCGCAGCCCGGCGCGCTGCCGTCATCCCCCGCAACCAGGGGCAGACGACCCTGATCGGGGCAGGCGGACGGTGCCGATCAGACCAGCGCGGTCGTACCCACCGACTCCCGCTCGAGCAGGGAACGCTTCACGTCGAGCCCCCACGCGAAGCCGCCGAGCGACCCGTCGGAACGGAGCACGCGGTGGCAGGGCACGAACAGCGCCGGGGCGTTCCGGGCACACACGCTCGCCGCTGCCCGCACGGCGTCCGGCCGGCCCATCGCCGCCGCGAGCTCGGTGTAGGTCAGGGTGGACCCGGCGGGGATCTCCCGCAGCTGCAGCCACCCCGCTTCGAAGAGCTCGGTGCCGACCTGCCGCACGGGGACCTGCATCGCGTGCTCGATCTCCCCCGCGTAGAAGGCGTCGACGGCGTCCGCGGAGGACACGGGCCCCTCCATCACGGTGGACGGTCGGTGGCGCGCCGGTACCCGCGCCAGGATCCGGTCGAACGAGTCCGTCCAGCCGGACGCGAGCACCCGGCCCTGGTCGTCTTCGAGCACGGTGAACGCGCCGTCGGGGGTCTGGAGGGTGGAGATCACTGCATCGGTCATGGGGTGTCCTTCCGGGACGTCGTGGAAGCAGCACGCGCGGCTGCGGTCGCGCGGTCGACGATCGGCCGCCAGCAGTGCATCGTGAGGTAGCTCCGCCAGGGGGCCACCTGCTCCGACCATAGGGAGAGCTCGCGCGCCGAACCGGGCAGTCCGAGTTCCTGTGCACCGTTCCGCACGGCGAGGTCGCTGTGGAGGAACAAGTCCGGATGGTGCCGGACCCGCAGTGCCACGTAGTCCGCGGTCCACGGTCCGATCCCCCGCACGGCGAGGAGTCCGTTCCGGAGCTCGTCGAGGGACTGCCCGCCGTCGACGACGAGCGACCCGTCCGCCAGCGCGGACGCGACGCGGAGGATCGTCTGGATCCGGGCGGACGGCCCCCGGAGCACCGAACCGCCGCGCTCCGCGATGACGGCGGCGGACGGGAACAGGACACCGTCCGGGGCGATCGCCGTCGGCACGGCTGCACCGAGCGCTGCCACCAGCCGGGTCTGCGCCGTCCGGGCCGCGGCCACCGAGACCTGCTGCCCGATGAGCGTGCGGAACACCACCTCGTGCGCGTCCACCGCGCCCGGCAGCCGGATCCCGGGCACCCTCGTGACGGCGGGCACCAGGGTCGGGACCGATCCGAGCACCGTGTCCACCGCGACCGGATCGGCATCGAGGTCGAACAGCGCCCGCACCCGCGCCACGAGCGTCGGCAGGTCACTGAGGTCGGTCACCCGCACGACCAGGTCGATGCCGGTGCCCCGCCCGGCCCCGTCCGGGACCGCGGCCGATGCACTGAACCAACCGGGGCCTCCCGGCAGGTCGAGGAGCCGGCCGTAGGACCGGACCGTGCCGTCGTCGCCCCGCACCACCTGCTCCAGCCCGGCGAGCGCGTGCAGCGCGTGCCAGTCGAGGAGGCCCTGCGCGTCGAACGGCGCGCGGGCCGGCAGGTGCACGTGCAGGCCGCCGTCGAGGGTCGGCTGGATCCGCCGGCGGGCACGGAGCTCCGACGGGGTGACGGCGAAGACCTCGCGCACGGTGTCGTTGAACTGCCGGACGCTCGCGAACCCCGCGGCGAACGCGACGTCCGCGATCGGCAGGTCGGACGACGTCAGCAGCGTCCGTGCGGTCTGCGCCCGGTGCGCACGGCTCAGCGCCTTCGGTCCGGCCCCGAGCTCCTCCGTCATGATCCGACCGAGGTGCCGTTCGGAGTAGCCGACGCGTGCCGCGAGCCCGGGGACGCCTTCCCGCTCGACGACGCCATCGAGGACGAGGCGCATCGCGCGGCCGGCGACGTCTTCGCGGAGGTCCCACTCCGGGCTGCCGGGAGTGGCCTCCGGCAGGCAGCGCTTGCACGCGCGGTACCCGGCCAGGTGTGCGGCGGCGCTCGTCCGGTAGAAGGTCACACCCGTCGACCGGGGCGTGCGCGCCGGGCAGCTCGGGCGGCAGTAGATGCCGGTCGAGTGCACGGCGGTGACGAACTGGCCGTCGAACCGCGCGTCGCGCGACGCCGCGATGCGGTACCGCTCGTCGTGCAGTGCGTCGGTTCCCGTGGTGGTCATGCGGCAAGCCTGGCACGCGCCACCGTCATCGACTGGCGGAAATCGGACGGCGCAGCCGGGAGGCTCCGGTACCGTCGGGCACATGGGTTCCGGTGCCGAGACGGTCGCGTCCAGTGCCCTCGACCACGTCACCCAGGTCGAGGTCGCGACGCTCCTCGTCTCCCGGCGACACCGCTACGAGGGACGGCCCGCCGACGGCGCACTCCCCGCGGACGAGGAGGAACTGCGCGACCGGGTCAGCCTGCGCGCCGGCCTCGGGATCGTCGGCGACCGCTACTTCGCGTCCCGGGCACACGTGCACGCGTCCGTCACCGTGATCGGGCTCGAGGCGCTCGAGGACGTCGGACGGTCGCTCGGCGTCGCGCTGGACCCGGTCGCGACCCGTCGGAACGTGTTCCTGCGGGGCGTCGACGTCGAGGCGCTCCGGGGCGAGCCGTTCTCGCTCGACACCGGCGACGGCCCCGTGCTGTTCCGCGGGTACCGGCCGGCGAACCCCTGCGCCTGGATGGACCACGAGATCGCTCCCGGCGCGTTCCGGGCGATGCGCGGACGGGGCGGGGTGCGGTGCGACCCGGAGTCCGACGGCGTGCTCACCCTCGGCCCCGCGGTGCTCCGCACGGCCCGCCCCGTGCCCGTCGGTGTCTAGCGGCTAGACGCTCGCCGGTGCGAGCGCAGCCTGGATCGCGTCGACGAACGCCGGCAGGTCACCCGGGTTCCGCGACGTGATGATCGTGCTGCCGGTCTCGTCGACCTGGACCTCCTGGTCGACCCACTCGGCGCCCGCGTTCCGGATGTCGGTCTGCAGCGACGGGTAGGACGTGATCGTCCGACCGGTCAGCACGCCGGCCTCCACGAGGGTCCACGGGCCGTGACAGATCGCGGCGACGGGCTTGCCGGCGGCGACGAAGGCCTGCACGAGGTCGACCGCTGCGGTCTCCTGACGGATCGTGTCGGCGTTGATGGTGCCGCCGGGGACGACGAGTGCGTCGAAGTCGCCCGCCTGGACGTTCGCGAGCGTGGTGTCGGGATCGAGGGACTTGCCCGGGTCCTTGTCGCCGACGAGGGTCTGGACCGTGTCGGTCTCCTTCGCCGCGATCGTCACCGAGGCACCGCGCTTCCGAAGTTCTTCCGTCGGGACGATGATCTCGTCCTGCTCGACGCCGTAGTTGGTCGTGATGACGAGGACGTTCTTCCCGTCGAGGGCTGCCATGATCACTCCTTCCACGTGCCGGGGTCTCCGGCCGCACCGACCAGGGTGCTCGGTGGCGCTGGGCGTCGACTCAGCCGCTCGCTGGCGCACCGGGCGTCAGCCGCACAGCGGCGCTCCGGGCGTCAGCCGCGCAGCCGGAATGCCGACCCCTCGGCCGTCACCTCGATGCCGTCGAAGCCCCGCACCCGCGCGAGCCCGACCGTCACGTCCGCGTCGAGCTCCCCCACGACCACGGTCGTCGCACCGGAGGCGATCGCGGACTGCAGGCCGGCGGGGGCGTCCTCGAACGCGACGCAGTCCTCGGCCCGGAGACCGAGGAGCGCCGCGCCCCGGACGTACCCGTCGGGGTGCGGCTTGCCCTGCTCGACGTCCTCCGACGTGACGACCGACTCCGGCACGGTCACCCCGGCGGCGCGCATCCGGTTCAGGGCGAGGTCGCGCGGTGCGCTCGTGACGAGCGCGACGGGGACGCCGGCGTCGACCAGCCGGCCGAGGAACGCGGCGGCGCCGGGGATCTCGATGATGCCGTGGGTGTTCTCGACCTCGTCCGCGACGAGCTCGTCGGCCAGACGACGCTGTTCGGCGTACGGCAGGTCGGGCAGGAAGTGCTGCACGGTGTCGATCGTCTGGCGGCCGTGCGAGAACGCCAGGATCGTCGACGGGGCGATGTCGTGCTGCGCACCGAAGCGGCTCCACGCTCCCTCGACGACCGACGTCGAGTCGACGAGCGTCCCGTCCATGTCGAAGAGGACCCCGGACGCCACGATGTCGATCACGCGCCCGACCCTACCTGTCGGTGGATCCACGCCCGTGTGATCGCGCCCCGCCGCGAACACTGCGCCCGCGCATGTCGGGGCGCGATGTGCGTACGCGGGCGCAAAGCACCCAGAGCGACCGCGACCGCGGCAGATCAGCTGGATCAGGAGCGCCGGAGGTACCGCGTGAGCAGGACGTCGCCCTCGCCGCGGAGCACGTGCGCCAAGCGCATCCGGCGCAGCTCGGGCGAGGCGCCCCGGGCGATGCGCGGCCCCGCGCCGCCTTCGAGCGACGGGTCGACCGTCAGGCACAACTCGTCGACGAGGTCCGCCGCGATCAGCGAGCCGAGGAACGAGGGACCGCCCTCGCAGTGGATCCGCGCGAGCCCCCGGTCCACCAGCGCCGCCCGCACGAGCGCCACGTCCACACGGTCGTCCCCGCACGCGACCACGTCGGCGACCTCGGACAGGGCAGCGCGCCGGTCGGCAGGGGCTACGGACGAGGTCAGCACGAGCGGCCGCACCGGCGCCTCGGTGAAGACGTTCGACGTGGGGTCGAGCGACAGCGACCCGGACACGATGGCGAACACCGGGTGGTCGGGCATCCCGTGCGCCCGGCGCCACGCGACGTCGGACTCCCGCACCCGCATCGGCCCGTACCCCTCGTCGCGCACGGTTCCCGCGGCGACGAGCACCACGTCCGCGACCCGGCGCAGCAGGTCGAACACCCGCAGGTCGTCGGGGCCACCGATGCCGGCCGTGACACCGCCGGCCGATGCGGAGCCGTCGAGGGTGCTCACGAAGTTGACCCGCAACCAGCCGCCGGCCGACGCGGCGGAGTCGACCCGGGCCTCCAGGCCGTCGCCGACCTGCGCCGCACCGAACGGGACCGCACCGTAGAGCGCGATGAGGTCGTCGTCCGTCAGGTCCGCGATCGACGGCGGCAGCACGTTCACGTGTTGTGCCGCGCTTCCACCGGCACACGCCAGCCGAGCGTCGCCTCGACCATGCGCATGGCGTCCACGGACTCCGCGACGTCGTGCATCCGGACGATCCGCGCACCCAGCATCGCGCTCACCGTGGCGACCGCGAGCGAGCCCGCGAGACGAGCACCGCGGGGCCGGCCGAGCGACTCCCCCACGAAGTCCTTGTTCGACACCGCCGCGAGCACGGGGTACCCGAGCGCGACGACCTCGGGAAGTCGGCGGGTGAGCTCGAGCGTGTGCACGGTGTTCTTGTTGAGGTCGTGGCCGGGGTCGACGATGATCCGCGAGTCCGGGATGCCCGCGGCGAGCGCCCGGTCCACGCGCTCACGCAGGAACCCGACCACGGACGCGGTGACGTCGTCGTAGGACGGCGGGACGGGCAGCTGCTGGCGCGGCGGCGCCGTCGAGTGCGTGATGACGATCGTCGCGTCGGAGTCGGCGACGACCGATGCCATCCGCGGGTCGGAGAGCCCCGTCGTGTCGTTGATGACGCTGGCACCGGCGGCGATCGCTGCCGACGCGACCTCCGGGCGGAAGGTGTCGACGCTGATCGTGACGTCGGACTGTCCGGCGAGCTGGGCGACGACGGGGACGACGCGCTCGATCTCCTCGGACGTGGGGAGTTCGGGGCCCGGCGCGAACTTCACGCCGCCGATGTCGACCCAGTCGGCACCGAGTTCGGCGGCACGGACCGCTGCTGCGACGGCGCGGTCGAGCTCGAAGGTCGCGCCGCGGTCGTGGAAGGAGTCCGGGGTGCGGTTGACGATCGCCATCACGGCGATGCGGTGGTCGAAGTCGATCGTGCGGCGGCCGATGGTGCGGACCGGGCTCCGGAGGACGGGAACGACCCATCCGGGCGCGGCCGGCACCGCCGTCATGCGCCGGCGCCGATCAGGGCGATCGCCTCGGCACGCCCCGCCGTGTCGGCGAGCGTCCCGGTGGCGGCGACCGTGACGGTCGACGACGCGGTCTGGCGCTCCCCGCGGGTGGTGACGCACTGATGGCGGGCGTCGAGCACGGCGAGGACGCCCCGTGCCGCCAGGCCCTCCTGCACCGCGGCGACGATCTGCTCGCCGAGCCGTTCCTGCAGCTGCGGGCGGGACGCGAGCGCATCCACCACCCGCGACAGCGTGCCGAGCCCGATGAGCCGCTCGCCCGGTGCGTAGGCCAGGTGGGCGACGCCGGTGAAGGGCAGCAGGTGGTGTTCGCACACCGACCGGAAGCGGATGTCGCGCACGATCACCAGCTCGCCGCGCTCGTCGTCGTCGGTGGGCACGGTGCCGTCCCGGGCGATCGCGACGGCGTCGAGCTCGGTGCCGGAGAAGAACTCCGTGAACGCGTCGACGACCCGCTGCGGGGTGCGGTCGAGCTCCGGGCGGTCAGGGTCCTGCCCGAGTGCTGCGAGGAGCTCCCGCACGGCGGCCTCGGCGCGGGCACGGTCCAGGCGCGGGTTCACGTCCTCCATCCAACACCAGGCCACCGACGTTGCCAGGTTCCTTTAAACTTGGGCGGTGAGCGCCCCGCAGACAACCGAAACGACGCCCCGGAACCGAGTCGCCTCCGGCCTCGACCGCTTCTTCTCGATCACCCAGCGTGGTTCGAGCATCCCCCGCGAAGTCCGTGGTGGTCTCGTCTCCTTCGTGACCATGGCGTACATCGTCATCCTCAACCCGCTCATCCTCGGTGGCTTCAGCGCCGACCAGGCCGCGAAGGACGTCACCGGCGGCTGGCTCGAGAACGCCCAGGTCGCCGCGGCGACGGGACTCGTCGCCGGTCTCATGACGATCGCGATGGGGGTGATCGCGAACCTGCCGTTCGGCATCGCGGCCGGCCTCGGGATCAACTCGTTCCTCGCGGTCAGCGTCGTGCACCAGGTCACCTGGGCGGAGGCGATGGGCCTCGTCGTGATCAACGGTGTGATCATCGTGATCCTCGCGTTGACGGGGATCCGGACGATGATCTTCACCGCGGTGCCAGCGCAGCTGAAGGCCGCGATCACGGTCGGCATCGGCCTGTTCATCGCGTTCATCGGTCTGGTGGACTCCGGGTTCGTCCGCTCCTCGGGTCTCGCGTCGCCGCCGCTGCAGCTCGGCGAGGACGGCTCCGTCGGGGCGCTCCCCACGATCGTGTTCCTCATCGGCCTGGTGATCATCGGCACGCTCATGGCCCGCAAGGTCAAGGGTGCGCTGCTCATCGGCATCATCGCGACGACGGTCATCGCGATCATCCTGCAGGCGATCTTCCACGTGCCGACCTCGGTCGACTCCAAGACCGGGTGGAACCTCAACGCCCCCGGCCTGCCGAGCGCGCTGTTCGCCCTGCCGGACCTGTCGCTCGTCGGCCACTTCGACTTCGGTGCGTTCAGCCGCATCGGCCCGCTCGCCGCGTCGATGCTCGTCTTCACCCTCGTGTTCACGAACTTCTTCGACGCGATGGGCACGATGACCGGCCTGGCGAAGGCCGCCGGGGTCGCGAAGCCCGACGGCACCTTCCCCCGCCTCCGCTCGGCGCTCGTCGTCGAGGGTGCCGGCGCGATCGCCGGTGGTGGCGCATCGGTGTCGTCGAACACCGTCTTCATCGACTCGGCGGCGGGCATCGGCGAGGGCGCCCGGACCGGCATGGCGTCGGTCATCACGGGGCTGCTGTTCCTGGCGTCGATGTTCCTGACGCCGTTGACGCAGGTCGTCCCGCTCGAGGTCGCCGCCGCCGGGCTCGTCGTCGTCGGTGCGCTCATGGTGGCGCAGGTGAAGGACATCGAGTGGAGCGACTTCGGTTCGGCGCTCCCCGCGTTCCTGACGATCGTCGTGATGCCGCTGACGTACTCGATCGCGAACGGCATCGGCGCGGGCTTCATCAGCTGGGTGCTGATCAAGGCGCTGTCGGGCAAGGGTCGTGAGGTCTCGTGGCTGCTCTACGTGGTCGCCGCCGGCTTCCTGCTGTACTTCGCGCGCGGTCCGCTGGAGAGCGTGCTCGGCGTCGGCTGACGCGCGGCGGCGCGCGGCGGCGCGCTGGCGCACTGCGCGCTGCTGCGGCGGCGGCGGTTCACTTCGGCAGCGCACAACAGCAACCGGCTCGCACCACGGACGTCCGTGGTGCGAGCCGGTTCCCGTTGTGCGGGTCCGGTCCGCGCCACGGTGCAGTCGGCAGCCGCGGACGCGGCAGGGCGGACGGGAGGCGCGGTGTCAGTCCGGCAGGTCGGCCGGGGTCGCCTCGTGGTGGCGTCGGCCCCCGGTGCGCCGGTCCTCCTTCATGCCCGCCTCGAGCAGGTGGCGGCGGCCCGCGGCGAGGTCGTCCCGCGCGGTCCGTTCGAGCTCCTTGGCGAGGGCGTAGTAGCCGTCGTCGTAGTCCTCGACGATCTGGAACGTCCACCGCCCCTCGATGACGTTCCGCCCGATCAGCTCGGTGTCGATGCGGTCCGCGAGCTCGGTGTGCCCGGCCTCCCGGAGCTGTTCGACCGCGTCGCCGAGGTTCAGGTCGGCCATCCCGGTGAGCCGGTGGAAGCCGTAGAGCAGGCCACGCGCGTGCTCGATGACCTCGACCGCGGCGGACAGCGTCCCGAGCGCCTCGACGGTGGCGTCGGACACCCCTTCGGGAACCTGGTGCTGCTCGTCGGGGCCCTGTGCGTCGTTCGTCATGCCCCTCGTCTACACGACTGATCCGGGAACCGCTCCCCGGTTGCGACACCCTCGACGCCCGCCTACCATTCGAACACACGTTCGAACGAGGAGGACCCGATGATCGTCGTCGATGCAGCCGTCACGGTCTGGTGGCACCAGGGATCGCCGTCACGCATCGTGTGGCAGGGCCGTCGCTGGTGGGTGTCCGACGTACCCACCCGGCTCACCGTCACCCCCGCTGACCTGCCCACCGCCATCACCCACGCGCCCGAACGGACCGCCGGGTGGCGGTTCCAGGTCACGGCAGAAGACCGCGAGACCCTGGTCGTCGACATCGTCCCGGACGGCGACGGGTGGCGGGTCGCCCGCACCTGGTCGTGAACCCACCGCTCGGGCCGTGCACGTTCAGGCGGACGCGCGGGCCGGATCGGCCGGCGTCGGCGTCGGCGTCGGCGTCGGGCGCTCCATGAGCCGCCACGAACCGCCGAGCAACGGGGCGAGCGTGACCACGGTGTAGATCGCGGCGACGATGCCGAACGTCGCCGACACCCCGAGTCCGTCCGCGGCGACCCCGGCGAGCAGCCCACCGAGCGGGATCCCCGCCCACGACCCCGCGCCGAGCAGGCCGAACACCCGCGCCCGCATGTGCTCCGGGATCCGCTCGAGCTCGACCGCGCCGAGGATGGGGTTCAGCGCTCCGGCGGCGAGCCCGGACACCGCCGCCGCACCGAGCACCCACGGCAGGGCGAGCCCGAGCGCCGGTGCCACGAGCGACGGCCCGCCGGCGAGCACGAAGCACACGACGAACGTGATCCGCCGCGGGACCCGGTGCGCCACGTACCCGAACACCAGCGACCCGAGGAACGCCGCCCCACCGAAGGTCCCGGTCACGAAGCCGAGCGACTGCGCACCGCCGAGCCGTTCGTCCGCGTACAGGGGCAGCAGCGTCGTCGACCGTGCGGCGTCGAGCAGGTTCGTGACGAGCACCAACGCGATGATCAGCCGGAAGAAGGGATCCCGCACGCAGAACCGGAAGCCCTCGGCGATGTCCCGCCAGTACCCGGCTTCCGACACCACGATCGGCTCCGTGTCGCTCGTGTGGGCGCTCGGCACGGCCGGACGCACGAAGAGCGCCGTCAGCAGCGCCGCCCCGCCGAACGCCAGCGCCGTGCATGCGAGCGCCGGCATCGGACCGAGGACCGCGACGAGCACCCCGCCGACCGGTGCCCCGACGAGCACGGACAGCCGGGCCGACGCCTCGAAGTGCCCGACCGCCCGCTCGAGCGAGACACCGGCATCGGTCGCGAGTCCCGGCAGCAGCACCCGCCGTGCGGACTCCCCCGGCATGTCGAACAGCCCGCTGACGAAGACGAGCGCGAGCAGCGCCCAGAACGGCAGCCCGACGGTCCAGGCCAGCACCGGCATCGCGAGCAGCGTCACGCCGCTGATGAGGTCCGAACCGATGCTCGACCGGACGAACCCGATCCGCTCCACCAGCGCCCCGCCGAACGGACCACCGAGGACGATCGGGACCGTGGCCATGAACGCGGCGATCCCGACGTCGGTCGCCGATCCTCCGCGAGCGAGGACCGCGAAGGGCACGCTGACCGTCGTGACGACGTTGCCGATCCGCGAGACGACCTGGACGGCGAGCAGTGCCCGGAGTCGCCCGCGGGGGCTCAGACGCGCGGCCATCGGTACGCCTGCTGGAGCACGACGACCTGCTCGGACCCGTCCCCCTCGACGTGCTCGGCGCCCACGGCCCGCCACTTCTCGGCGAGCTGCCACATCTCGTCGCCGAGCTGTGCGAGCTCGGACACGGTCAGGCGCATCACCCGGTCGGAGCTGCTGCCGGCCGCCACCCACTCGCGCCCGTAGGTCGCCGCCCGGTCGATGTAGGCCTCGAAGTTGGCAGCGTACGTCCGGGCAACGGCACGGTCGAGCGCGCTCACCGCCAGTGCCCGCTCGGGGTCGTCGAGCGCGTCCTCGAGGTGCCACGACGACGACGCGTGCGCCGCCTGCCACCATCGTTCGCGACGGTCCGCCACCGGCACGTCCGCCGGCTCGATGAACCCGGCACCGGCGAGCTTGCCGCAGTGGTAGCTGATCGTGCCGGGTGCTTCGTCGATGAGCTCGCCGAGCATCGCCGCCGTCTGCGGTCCGTTGGCCCGGAGGAGCCCCAGGATCCGCAGCCGAGTCGGGTGTGCGAGCGCCCGCATCTGTGCCGGGTCGTCGATCCGTCCGTCGTCCATGCCGCCACGATAGGTCCACAAGACTCGTTGCGCAACACTTCTTGTGTACGTTCGCACCGGAGGCTCGCCTCGCGTCGGACGGTCGCGGTACGGTCACGGCATGGCCAGGTGGATCGCACTGCTGCGCGGCGTCAACGTCAACGGGATCACGATCAGGTCGGCCGAGCTCCGCGCGCTCTTCGAGGAGCGCGGGTACTCGGACGTCCGCACGGTCCTCGCCTCCGGGAACGTCGTCTTCGACAGCGACGCCACGAGCGCGACGCTCAAGGCCGACGTCGAGCAGGCACTCCGGGACCGCTTCGGGTACGACGCCTGGATCGTGCTGGTCCCGCACGACCGGCTCGCGGCGATCGTCGACGGGTTCCCGTTCGACTCCGCCCCGGACCGGCACGACTACGTCCTGTTCGGCTCCGACGAGGCAGCACTCGACGACCTGCTCGCGGACCTCGAGCTCGACCCGGCGGTCGAGCAGGTCGCCCGCGGCCACGGCGTCGTGTCCTGGTCCTGCCCGAAGGGATCCAGCACCGACACCGTGTTCGCCAAGCGCGCCGGAGCCGCCCGGTTCAAGCGCACGACGACCACCCGCAACGTGAACACGCTCCGGAAGCTGCTGTAGGACCGACGCTGCCGGAGCGCCGGCGCGCCCGCGCGCTGTGCGGTCGCCTCGTCCCCGGGACCGACCCGATGCGCGGCCGCACAACCGAAACCGGCCCGAACCACGGACGTCCGTGGCGCGAGCCGGTTTCCGTTGTGCGGCGCCGATCCGAGCTGCAGCCGCGCAGCCGCGCAGCCGCGCAGCCGCGCGCGCCGCGCAAGCGCCCCGCGCTACGCGGTCGTCTCGTCCACCTCGAGTTCGCGCTCGAGCGAGATCGTCGGGATCGACGCCGTGATGACGGAACCGTCCGCCCGCAGCGTGCCCTGGATGTCGCTCGTCGTCGGCGCGTGCCCGGACATGCGCGGTCCGTGGTGCGGGATCGGCACGACCGTCGGCTCCCCGGATTCGATGTCGTAGGGCTGGTTGTGCACCCAGGCCGTGAACCCGGAGCCGGTCTCGACGGTGAACGTCATCTGCTCCTGCTCGAGGTCGACACGCACCCGCGAACCGCGCACGGTCAGCCGGTACGACAGCCGCTCCCACTCCTTCGGCAGACGCGGGTTGAACGACATCTTGCCGCCGTGGTCGCGCATGCCGCCGAACCCGTTGACGAGCGCACCCCAGATCCCACCGGTCGAGGCGATGTGCACACCGTCGGTGGTGTTGCCGTGCAGGTCGGCCAGGTCGACGTAGAGCGCCGTGTTGAAGTACTGCTCGGCGAGCTCGTGGTACCCGACCTCGGCCGCCATGATCGACTGCACGACCGCGGACAGCGTCGAGTCGCCGGTGGTGAGCGCGTCGTAGTAGTCGAAGTCGCGGCGCTTCTCGGCCGGGGTGAACTCGTGCCCCTGCAGGAAGAGCGCGAGCACGACGTCCGCCTGCTTGAGCACCTGGAAGCGGTAGATCACCAGCGGGTGGTAGTGGAGCAGCAGCGGACGCTTGGACTCCGGCGTGTTCTCGAGGTCCCAGAGCTCCTTGTCCAGGAACTGGGCGTCCTGCGGGTGGATCCCACGGTGCGGGTCGAAGGGGATCTCCATCGACTCCGCCGCACGCTCCCAGTCCACGACCTCGGTCTCGCTGAGACCGGTCCGGCGGACCATCCGGGCGTACTCCTCGGGGTCGTCGACCGCGAGCTCACGCGTGGCGTTGACCGCGAACCACAGGTTCGCGCGCGCCATCACGTTCGTGTACATGTTGTCGTCGACGACCGTCGTGTACTCGTCCGGGCCGGTGACGCCGTCGATGTGGAACTTCTGGTCGCCGTTGGACCGCCAGAAGCCGAGGTCTTCCCACAGGCGGGCGGTCTCGACGAGGATGTCGATCGCCCCGCGCTTCAGGAACTCGGTGTCGCCGGACGCCCGCACGTACTGCATGAGCGCATGCGCGATGTCCGCGTCGATGTGGTACTGCGCGGTTCCGGCGGCGTAGTAGGCGCTCGACTCCTCGCCGTTGATGGTCCGCCAGGGGAACAGCGCGCCGTGCTGGTTCAGCTCACGGGCACGCGCACGTGCCGCGTCGAGCATGTTGTAGCGGAAGCGGAGCGCGTTCCGGGCGACGATCGGCGCCGTGTAGCTCAGGAACGGCAGGACGTAGATCTCCATGTCCCAGAAGTAGTGGCCGCCGTAGCCGGAACCGGTGACGCCCTTCGCCGCGATGCCGTGGCCGTCGGTGCGCGCCGTCGCCTGCGCGAGCATGAAGAGGTTCCAGCGCACCGCCTGCTGGATCTCCGGCTGCCCGGCGACCTCGACGTCGCTGCGCGACCAGTAGTCGTCCATCCACGTGCGCTGCTTGGCGAAGGTCTCCTCGACCGTCTCGGCACGTGCACGGTCCAGCGTGCGGTCGCAGCGGTCCGCGAGCTCTCGCGCCGGCACCCCGCGGGAGGTGTGGTAGACCACGTTCTTGGTCAGCCGGATCGGTCGGCCGGCCTTCGCCTGCACCCGGTAGACGTGCTTGGCGAGGTCGTCCTCGATGGAGGAGGACTCGTCCCACGTGTTGTCGGTCTCGATGCGGTGCTCGACGCCGACGCAGATCGTCATACCCGAGGTCGCCGCCTGGTACCCGAGGAGGGACCGGCTGCCGGAGTTCCGCTTCAGGCGGGGCTCGAGCACACGGTCGGTGAACGTCTCGGCCTTGCGCGGGTCGAACGCGTTCGCCGCCGCGCGCATGCCGGCGTGGTACTCGTCGACGACGTCCTGGCGGTTGAGGATCTGGCTCGACAGCAGGATCGACGCGTCGTGGTCGAGCATCGTCACCTCGTAGTCGATGACGGCGAGGTGCCGGTCGGTGAACGAGACGAGGCGGCGGGAGCGGATGAGCACCCCCTTGCCGGACGGCGTCGACCACTCGGTCTCCCGCAGCAGGTACCCGCCACGGAAGTCGAGTCGCCGGGTGTGCCGCAGGATGTCCGCCTCGGCGAGGACCAGCGGCTCGTCGTCGACGTACAGCCGGATGACCTTGGCGTCGGGCGCGTTGATGATCGTCTGCCCGGTCTTGGCGAACCCGAACGCGTCTTCGGCGTGCCGGATCGGCCAGGTCTCGTGGAAGCCGTTGATGTACGTGCCGTACTGCACGCCGCCGCGACCTTCGTCGAGGTTGCCGCGCAGGCCGAGGTAGCCGTTGCCGACCGCGAAGTTCGTCTCCGCGACGCCCTGCTGGTCGGGCGCGTACTCGGTCTCGACGAGTGCCCACTCGTCGACCGGGTACCGGACGCGGTCGAGGGGGTCCGAGGTGATGGGGTTCATGGGGCTCCGTGGGAAGGGAGAGCGGTCAGGAACGGCCTGGAGGCACGGATCGTGCCCGGCGGGTCGTCTACGTCGTCAGCGTGGCGGGCTGGGGGAGGTCGGGGACGAGGTCGGCGAGGTCCGTCACGACGACGTCCGCCCCGTTCGCGAGGAGGTCGTCGGCACCGGCGCCGCGGTCGACGCCGATCACGAGCCCGAAGGCACCGTTCCGGCCGGCGGCCACGCCACTCGTCGCGTCCTCGACGACGACGCACTCGGCGGCGGTCAGGCCGAAGCGGCTCGCCGCGTCGAGGTAGGTGTCCGGTGCGGGCTTGCCCGCGAGCCCGTCTTCCCGCGCGACGAGGCCGTCGACGATGACCGGGAAGCGTTCCAGGATCCCCGCGGTGCGGAGGACCTGCTTGGCGTTCGCGGAACTCGAGACGACCGCGACCGACAGGCCGGCGTCGGTGGCCGCCGTGAGGAAGCGCAACGAGCCCGGGTAGGCCTCGACGCCGTGCTCGGACAGCTCGGCGGTGAACTCGGCGTTCTTCCGGTTGCCGAGCCCGCACACCGTGTCGTCGTCGGGGCCGTCGTCCGGCGTGCCCTGCGGCAGGTCGATGCCACGCGAGTCGAGCAGCGAGCGGACGCCGTCGTAGCGGGGCTTGCCGTCGATGTACGCGAAGTAGTCCTGCTCCGTGTAGGGAGCGACACCGTGCGCAGCGAGGTACGGCGTGAACAGCCGGCTCCACGCGCGCATGTGGACGTCGGCGGTCGGCGTCAGGACCCCGTCGAGGTCGAAGAGCAGGGCACGGGCATCCGCGAGGCGCGCAGGAGCCCGACGGTCAGACGACGTCATGGACACACCTTCCAGGGAGTGGTGTCGTACGAGTGCTGCGCCCGAGTCTAGGACCGCTCCAGGCAGCGCGTCGCACCCCGACGCACCCCTGTGGAGAGTTCACCGGGAGGTCGGCCCGGCTGTGAGGACGTGCAGTCCACGACCGGTTCGCTCGTCGTGACGAAGGGGACACGATGACCACCGACACCACGGACCGGGCCGCTGACGCGCAGGGGTCCAAGCTCCGGCAGGCGATCACCGGGCCACTGCTCTACCTGTTCATCCTCGGGGACGTGCTGGGCGCGGGGATCTACGCCCTGATGGGCACGCTCTCCGGCGACGTCGGTGGGGCGCTCTGGGCACCGCTCGTGCTCGCGCTGCTGCTCGCGCTGCTGACCGCGGGCTCCTACGCCGAACTCGTCACGAAGTACCCGAAGGCCGGCGGTGCCGCGGTGTTCGCGGAGCGGGCCTACAAGGTGCCGATGGTGTCGTTCCTCGTCGGGTTCTGCATGCTCGCAGCGGGCGTCACGAGTGCGGCCGGCCTGTCGCTCGCGTTCGCCGGCGACTACCTCGGCACCTTCGTCGACCTGCCGCCGGTACCCGCCGCGATCGTCTTCCTCGCGCTCATCGCGTGCCTGAACGCGCGCGGGATCTCGGACTCCCTGAAGAGCAACGTGGTGATGACGATCATCGAGGTGTCCGGCCTGGTGATCGTGATCGTGGCGGTCGCCGTGATGATGGGCGGCGGGGGCGGCGACGTCGCGCGGATCGGCGAGTTCCCGTCCGGGGCGAACCCCGCGCTGGCCACGCTCAGCGCCGCGATCGTGGCGTACTACTCCTTCGTCGGCTTCGAGACCTCGGCGAACGTGGCCGAGGAGGTCCGCGAGCCCCGGAAGGTGTACCCGAGGGCACTCTTCGGCGCGCTCGCCACGGCCGGGGTCGTCTACGTCCTGGTCGGGTTGGCGAGCGCCATCGCCCTGCCTGCGTCGGAGCTCGGCGAGTCGTCCGGGCCGCTGCTCCAGGTGGTGGCGGCGACCGGTGTGCCGATCCCGGACTGGGTGTTCAGCCTGATCGCCCTGGTCGCCGTCGCGAACGGAGCGCTCCTGACGATGATCATGGCGAGCCGCGTGACCTACGGGATGGCCGAGCAGCGTCTGCTCCCGGTGGTGCTCGGCAAGGTGCTGCCGAACCGGAAGACCCCCTGGACCGCGATCGTCGCGACGACCGTCGTCGCGATGCTGCTCACGCTCGTCGGCGACGTCGGCACGCTCGCCGAGACCGTCGTGCTCCTGCTGCTGTTCGTGTTCATCAGCACGAACGTCGCGGTGCTCGTGCTCCGGCGCGACCACGTCGAGCACGACCACTTCCGGGTCTGGACGTTCGTGCCCGTGCTCGGCGTCGCGTCGTGCGTCCTGCTGCTCACCCAGCAGAGCGGTCAGGTCTGGCTCTACGCCGCGATGCTGCTCGCGGTCGGCGTGGTGCTGTACCTGGTCGCCCGGCTCACCGGGGGCCGGCGGAGCGGCGGCAGGCGGACCGACGACCGCCCGGGATCCCCCACGGCGTAGCGTCGTCCTCGTGCCAGAGACGATCCGGATCCGCGCCGTCGCAGTCGCCCTGCGCGGAGCCGACGTGCTGGTCGTCCGCCGTCACCGTGACGACCGTTCGTACGCCGTCCTGCCGGGCGGCGGGGTGGAGGCGGGCGAGACACCGCAGCAGGCGTGCGTCCGGGAACTCCACGAGGAGACCGGCCTGACGGGCGTGCCCGAGCAGCTCCTGCCGGTCGGGGTCGACCGCGACGCTCCGGCCGTGTACTTCCGTGTCCGGGTCGACGACGGCACCCCGGCCATGCCCGCAGACTCCCCGGAGGCGCAGCGGGTGACCGATCGGAACCGCTACGAGCCGGCGTGGGTACCGGTCGCCGACCTCGACCGCATCGGGCTCGTGCCCGACCGCGCCCGGAGGGCCGTCGGGCTCGCGGTCGAGGGGCTCAGCGGAGGCCGGCCGCCCGGATCCCCTCGACCCACCGCTCGACCGCAGCGCTGATCTGCGCGCGGGCGTCCGCCCGGGAGATCGTCGCGGTGCCGTCACCCGGCTGCGCGCCGTAGGCACCGAAGTCGGCGTGGTTCGAGCCCTGGATCTCGGTCATCGTCGCGTCCGCCGGCAGCTCGTGCCGCGCCGCGGCGACCTTCTCCGGCGTGGAGAGCCCGTCGCGCGACCCGGAGACGCTCAGCACGTCCAGGTCCGTCCCGGACAGGTCGTTCGCGCAGTAGCTCCCGAGGAGCAGCAGTCCGGCCACGCCCGGGTCGTCGGCCAGCTGGCACGCGCGGACCCCGCCGAGCGAGTGCCCGCCGACGGCCCAGGTCTGCACGGACGGGGCGTGCGCCTCGAACGTGGACAGGGGGCGGAGGTCGAAGAACGCGAGGTGCAGCGTCGGCTTCGTGATGACGACGGTCGTGCCGCTCGCGACCACCTGCCGGAACGTGGCCATGTAGGCGTACGGGTCGACCTTCGCGCCGGGGATGAACACGACCCCGACACCGTTCGCCGTGCCGGTCGGGGTCATCACGACCGAGTCGCCGGCGTCCCGCACGGCCACCCGGTCGTCCCGCCACACCTGCAGCGCTGCGGACCGGGTGCCTTGCATCACGATGTTCGCCCACACCAGGAACACGATCACGACGACGAGCAGCACCGCCACGATCCAGGCGGTCCAACGCAGTGCTCGGTTCATCGGGTCTCCTCCGGTCGTCGTGCGGTGACGGTCAGCCACCGTTCCTCGGCTCCTGGCGCGGTCGTCTCGCGGACGTCGACGTCGGTCCAGCCGGTCTCGGAGACCACCGACGCGAGCGCGTCGCCGGTCCAGTAGGTGAAGTGCCGGGGCCGGTCGAGCTTCCTGGTGCTCCAGTCCTCGCCGTCGCCGCGCTTCACGGTCGCGGCGAGCACGCCCCCGGGGACGACGGCCACGAACGCACGGCGGAGCACCCCGGGGAGTTCTTCGCGCCGGACGTGCAGCAGCACCGCGTTCGCGAAGACGGCGTCGTAGCCGCTGCCGAACACCCCGGTGCGGACGTCCAGCACCCGGGCGACGTGTCCGTCCTCGCGGAGCCGGTCGACGAAGGACCGGGCTCCGTCGGTCCGGTCCACGCGGAGCCCGGCGGCCTCCAGGGCGAGTGCGTCGCGTCCGGGGCCGGACCCGAGCTCGAGGACGCGTGCCCCCGGCGTGACGAGGCCGAGGAGATCGTCGACGAGCCCGGCTCGGTGCCCGTCGGTCCGGTCCGCGTAGCGATCGGCAGCGCGCTCGTAGGTGTCGAGGGTGCGGTCGGTGGCGAGGTCCCGGCGCATGACGACCTCGTGGCGGCCGGCCGGGAGCAGGTCACCGGGTTCGTCCGCGATCGTGAAGCCGTGGCGTTCGTACGTCCGCCGGGCGACGGTGTTGTCGGGCATCACCGAGAGTTCGAGCTCGGCGGCCCCGACGCGTGCGGCCCAGCGGACGATCGCGTCGATGAGCAGTCCGGCGACGCCGCGTCCGCGGGCAGCCGGGTCGACCCACATCGAGATGAGTTCGGCGCGGTCGCCGTCCCCCGGTGTCCCGCTCGCCATCCCCACCGCGCGGTCGCCGTCGAAGGCGACCAGGTCGAGCGCTCCCGGGATCGAGAGCCGTGTCCGCCAACGTTCCTCGGGCGCGTCGACCCAGTCGTGCAGCCGGGATCCGAACGCGTCGGGTGCATCGGCGAGTGCCGCCAGTCGTACCGGCCGCCACTCCCGCCAGTCGTCGGCGGTCAGGGCACGGAGCTCGATCGTCACGCCCCGACGCTATCCCGTCCGTGCCGGAGATGCGGTCGCGCGCGGTTGCGCCCCGGGACGACCACCGCGCCCCGCTGTGACGGGGCGCGGTGTTCGGAACGGGGCGCGAACCGACCGCCAGCGCTCAGGACGCGACGGTCTCCTGGATCGCCGCGCGGATCTCCGCAGCGGCCGCGCCGACGTCCGACGCGCTGTAGATCGCGCTGCCGGCGACGGCGATCGTCGCCCCGGCCGCCTGGACGTCGGCGACCGTGGCCGCCGAGACGCCACCGGCGACGGAGAACGGCACACCGGAGGCCTTGCCCGCATCGAGGAGGGTGGAGAACGTGAAGCCGTCCTCGGCCTGCTCGTCCAGCCCGGCGTGCATCTCGACGAACTCGGCGCCGAGTGCGATGACCTCACGGGCACGGCCGGCCTTGTCGGCGACCCCGATGAGGTCGACGACGACGCCCTTGCCGTGCTTCTGGGCGGCCTTCACCGCGCCGGCGATCGTGCTGTCCCCGGCGACACCGAGCACGGTGACGAGGTCGGCACCGGCGGCGAACGCGATGTCCGCCTCGAGCTCGCCGGCGTCCATCGTCTTGAGGTCGGCGAAGACGGTCTTGTCCGGGTGGGCTTCCTTGACCGCGGTGATCGCGGAGAGGCCGGCGCTCTTGATGAGCGGCGTGCCGAGCTCGAGGACGTCGACGTGCGGGGCGGCCGCGGCGGCGAGTTCGAGGGCGGCTTCGGTGGTCAGGGTGTCCATGGCGAACTGGAGCTGCATGAGGGTGCCTTTCATTCGAGGTTGGCGTGCCGGGGCCAGAGGTCGTCGGCGGACTGCCCGCCGCGGGCCCACAGGGTGTGGAAGAGTGCGTCGCCGAGCAGCGCGACGGCCTGCTCGAACAGGCTGCCGGCGTACTGCGCGGAGGCGGTGCCGGAGCGGTCGGTCTTCGTGGCCGCGGGGAGCACGATGGTGACCGCCGCGACCGCGGACAGCGGGGAGTCGGACGTGGTGGAGATCGCGACGACGGATGCGCCGACGTCCGTGGCGGTGCGTGCTGCCGCGACGATGCCGGCCGTCGTCCCCGAGCCGCTGGCGACGATCAGGACGTCGCCGGCGCGGATGGCCGGAGTCGTCACCTCGCCGACCACGTGCACGTCGAGCCCGAGGTGCATCAGGCGCATCGCGGTCATCCGGAGCGCGAGTCCGGAACGGCCGGCGCCGTGGACGAAGACGCGGTCGGCACCCTCGACCAGGTCGACCGCGCGGCCCGCATCGTCGTCGTCCACGCTCGCCGCGAGCGACCGGATCTCGTCGACGATCAGGCCGAACGACCGGGAGACCGAGAGTTCCTGCATGACGACGAGCCTGACGGGGACCGCGCCGGCCCGCCGCTACCCGCGACGGCGGGCGCCCCACCCGATCGGGTGGCCCCATCCACTCGGGCGGGGCAGGTAGGTTCGGCTGTCATGGACGGTGCAGCGGAAGACGGTCTGGAGGCCCGGCTCGGCCCCGCCAGTCGGCTCGCGGCCACGGAGCACGCCAGGACCGTGGCGGAGCAGGCCGACCGGCACGCGCTCACGCTCGAGTCCGTGCTCGCGGTGCTCCGCTCCCCGCGCGTCGGCGACGCCGCGGCCCGCGCCGAGGCGGTGGAGATCGCGTCGGCGGCGCTCGTCGAGCTCCGCACCGTGACGGACCGGCAGCGGAGCACCCTCCTCGAACCGGTCACGGGGGCGTTCTCGCGGCTCCGCGCCGACCTGCGCCCGCTCGTCCGGTTCGGGGACCTGGACGTGCAGTTCGTCGAGCCCCCGGCGACCGGGCGGGCACTCCCCGGTGACGTCGCGCACGCCGCCCGCGCGATCGTCCGGACCGCGGTGCTGGCGCTCGTCGACGCCGGCGACGCCCACCGCGTGCGGATCCAGTGGGACTGCGACGGCCGGAACCTCCTCATGCAGCTGCGCGACGACGGCGCCGGGACGCTCGATGCGCACGACGACGCCGTGCGGCCGATCGCCGAGCGGGTGGTCGCACTCGACGGACGCCTCGCGGTCGAGTCGACGCCCGCGTGGGGGTCCGTCCTCGACATCTCGCTGCCCCTGGACCCGGCACCGGGTGCGGTCGACCTGCCCGACGACGCCGACCTGACGCCGCGCGAGCAGGACGTGCTGCGGCTCCTCGCGACCGGTGTCGGCAACCGGGAGATCGCCGACGGGCTCGGCATCACCGTGAACACCGTGAAGTACCACGTGGCGAACCTGCTCCGGAAGCGCGGTGCCCGCACCCGTGCGGAGCTCGCCGCGCTCGGGGCGCTCGGGGCGCGGCCGGTCACGGGCTGAAGCGGTACCCCATCCCGGACTCGGTGACGATGTACCGCGGGGTCGACGGATCCGGTTCGAGCTTCCGGCGCAGCTGCGCGACGTAGAGCCGGAGGTACCCGGAGTCGTTGCCGTGCGACGGCCCCCACACCTCGGTGAGCAGCATCTCCCGCGTCATCAGCCGGTCCGGGTTGGCGACGAGGACCTCGAGCAGCCGCCACTCGGTCGGGGTCAGCCGGATCGCGGGACCCTCGGCCGGCAGGACCTGCTTGGCGACGAGGTCCACGACGAGGTCCCCGAACCGGACGGTCGGCGCGGTGTCCGCTGCTGCGGTGGCAGCGGCCTGTCGCCGCCCGAGCGCCCGGAGCCGCGCGAGCAGCTCGTCCATCTGGAACGGCTTCGTCACGTAGTCGTCCGCGCCGGCGTCCAGCGCGTCGACCTTGTCGGACGAGTCCGTCCGTCCGGAGAGCACCAGCACCGGGACCTGCGACCACGCGCGGATGCCCTCGAGCACACCGATGCCGTCGAGCCGCGGCATCCCGAGGTCGAGCAGCACGATGTCGGGGCGTTCGGTGATGACGGCGTCGATCGCGGCGCGGCCGTCCCGCGCGGTGACGACGTCGTACCCGCGCGCGGAGAGCGTCACCCCGAGGGCGCGGACGAGCTGGGGGTCGTCGTCGGCGATCAGGATCCTCATCGGTTCCGGGTCCTCATCGTGTCTGCACCCCGATGTGTCCGGCGATCGGCAACCGCACCACCATGGTGAGTCCGCCGCCGGGGGTGTCGTCGGCCTCGATGCTGCCACCCATCCCCTCGGTGAAGCCCCGAGCCAGCGCCAGCCCGAGCCCCAGTCCGGTGTCGTTGTCGGTGTCGCCGAGCCGCTGGAACGGCTGGAACACGTCGTTCCGCTGCGCCTCCGGGATCCCGGGCCCGTGGTCGACCACGCGGAGCTCGACCGCCCCGTCGAACGCGCTCGCCGCGACCCGCACACTCGTCCCCGACGGGGTGAACCGCACCGCGTTCGCGAGCAGGTTCACGAGGACGCGCTGGAGCAGCACCGGGTCGGCGAGAACCTGCGGCAGTTCGGCGGGCAGGTCGAGGTCGACGTCGTCCGGCCCGAGCTCCAGCTCGTCGAGCGCCGGCGCGACCACGGTCTCCAGCGGGAGGGCGACGGGGGTCGACGCGACCACCCCCGCCTGCACACGACTGACGTCCAGCAGGTCGCCGAGCAGCACCGCGAGACGGCCGAGGCTCTCGTCGGCGGTCGCGAGCAGGGCCTCCCGGTCGGTGTCGGACAGGGCGATGTCGCTGGCACGGAGGGTCTGCACGGCCGCCGATGCGGCCGCGATCGGCCGTCGGACGTCGTGGCCGACGGCTGCGAGGATCGCGCTCCGCACGCGGTCCGCCGCGGCGATCCGTTCCGCGTCGACCGCGGCGCGGGTCAGGTCGCGGTGCTCGACGGCCGCGTCGATCTGCTGTTCCACGACCCGCAGCAACCGGCGCTGGGTCGGGTCGTCCGCCGCACCGGCGAACTCCAGGACCGCTCCGGACGGGAGGCTCGTGGTGGCGTCCGGCGCCGCACCGAACGCTCCGGACGTGGCCGGCACCAGGTCCCCCTGCCGGACCCGCAGACCGGTGAAGCCGAACGCCTCACGCGTCCGGTCGACCAGCGCCTGCAGGGCGTCGTCACCTCGGAGGACGCTGCCGGCGATCCCGATGAGCAGCCCGGACTCGGCGGCCGCGCGCCGGGCGGCACGCGACCGACGGGCCGAGCGGTCCACGACGAAGCTCACGAGCACCGCACTGATGACGTACATCACGAGGGCGACCAGGTGCCAGGGCTGCTGGACCGTGACCCGGTGCAGCGGCTGCACGAAGAAGAAGTCGAGGCTCAGCCCGGACAGCACGGCCGCGAAGACCGCCGGCCACATCCCGCCGACGAGGGCGACGACGAGGACGAGGAGCTGGTAGGCGAGGACGTCCACCGTGATGGCGTCCGGGGTGTCCCCGATCGAGAGCAGCAGCGTCAGCAGGGGCCCGGCGACGAGCGCGAGGACGAACGCGGCGGTGATCCGGCCACGCGACAGGCTCCCGCCGAGCCGGGGCAGGGCGAACCCGCCGCCTGCTCGCTCGTGGGTGACCACGTGCACGTCGATGTCGCCGGACTCGCGGACGACGGTGTTGCCGATGCCCGGGCCGGTCAGGGCCGCGGCCGCACGGCTCCGACGACTCACGCCGACGACGATCTGCGTCGCGTCGATCGAGCGCGCGAACCGCACCAGGGTGCTCGGGACGTCGTCACCGACCACCTGGTGGTAGGTCCCACCGAGCTGCTCGAGGAGCGCCCGCTGCGCGCCGAGCGCACCCGGGTGCCGCTCGCGGAGGCCGTCGTTCGTCGTGACGTGCACCGCAGCGAGCTCGCCGCCGGACGACCGTGCCGCGATCCGGGCACCGCGGCGGAGGAGCGTCTCCCCCTCCGGCCCACCGGTGAGTGCGACGAGGACACGCTCACGCGCCTCCCACCGGTGCTCGATGCCGTGCTCGGCGCGGTAGCGCTTCAGGGCGTCGTCGACCTCGTCGGCGAGCCAGAGCAGGGCGATCTCGCGGAGCGCGGTGAGGTTGCCGAGGCGGAAGTAGTTCGACAGTGCCGCGTCGATCCGGGCCGCCGGGTACACGAGCCCGTCGGAGAGCCGCTCGCGGAGGGCTTGCGGCGACAGGTCGACCACCTCGATCTGGTCGGCGCCACGGACCACGGCGTCGGGCACGGTCTCGCGCTGGACGGTGCCGGTGATCTCACGGACGACGTCGCCGAGGGACTGCATGTGCTGGATGTTCACCGTCGAGATCACGTCGATCCCCGCGGCGAGCAGCGCCTCCACGTCCTGCCACCGCTTCTCGTGCGGGCCGCCGGGGGCGTTCGTGTGGGCGAGCTCGTCGACCAGGGCGACCTCGGGGTGCCGCGCGAGGACGGCGTCGAGGTCCAGGTCGTCGAGCTCGACCCCGCGGTGCGTCTCGGTGCGGCGGGGCACGGTCTCGAGGCCGTCCACGAGTGCGGCGGTGGCCGCTCTGCCGTGGGTCTCGACGACGGCGACGACCACGTCGCGGCCCTCGTCGCGGAGTCGGCGCCCCTCTTCGAGCATGGTGAAGGTCTTCCCGACGCCGGGTGCGGCACCGAGCAGCACCCGCAGCTTCCCTCGCTTCACGCGCTCATCCTCTCGCTTCTCCGGTGGTCGTGCCGGCGCTCGGGTCGCGCGGCGCCGCTCCGCTCGCGTGGCGCGGCGCCGCCCCCTGCGCTGCCCGCGCCGCCGTGCCCGGTTCCGATCGGCGGCGCACAACCGATTCCCGCTCGAACCACGGTCGTCCGTGGTTCGAGCGGGTTTCGGTTGTGCCGCGCCCAACCGCACCGCGGCCAACCGCACCGCGCCCACCCGCACTGCGGCCAACCGCACCGCGCCCAACCGCACCGCGGCAGGTTGCTCGGCTCCGTCACGCCGACAACGACGCGACGGCCAGGTTCAGCGACAGGACGTTCACCGCCGGAGCGCCGAGGACGCCGAGCTGGCGACCCTCGGTGTGCGACTCGACGAGCGCGCGCACGACGGACGACGACAGCCCGCGCGCCGATGCCACGCGGGACACCTGCTCGAGCGCGTACTCCGGGCTGATGTCGGGGTCGAGACCGGAGCCCGAAGCCGTCACCGCATCCGCGGGCACGTCGGCAGCCGGGACCCCGTCGGCCGCGGCGATCGCGGCCTTCCGGGCCTCGATCGCCTTCGTCAGGTCGGGGTTCGACGGGCCGAGGTTCGACCCCGACGAGGCGTTCGCGTCGTAGCCGTCCTCGCCCGCGGCGGACGGCCGGGACTGGAACCACCGGTCCGCCTGCTCGCCGGCGAAGGACTGCCCGATGAGCGAGGAACCGACGGGCTTGCCGTCCCGGGACACGATCGAGCCGTTCGCCTGGTCGTGGAACGCCGCCTGGCCGACGCCCCAGACTGCGACCGGGTACGCGATGCCGAGCACCACCGTCGCCAGGAGCATGAGCCGGATCGCGACGCCGGTGGAGCGGATGAAGGAACGAGAGCTGGTTGCCATGAGTCAGAACCCCGGGATGAGACCGACCACGAGGTCGATCAGTTTGATGCCGATGAAGGGGACGATCACGCCGCCGAGCCCGTAGACGAGCAGGTTGCGGCCGAGGATCGACGACGCCGACGCTGCGCGGTACCTGACGCCGCGCAGCGAGAGCGGGATGAGCGCCACGATGACGAGCGCGTTGAACACGACGGCCGACAGGATCGCGGACGACGGGCTGTGCAGGCCCATGACGTTGAGCGCGGCGAGGCCGGGGAACGCCAGCTGGAACATCGCCGGGATGATCGCGAAGTACTTCGCGACGTCGTTCGCGATCGAGAACGTGGTGAGTGCCCCGCGGGTGATGAGCAGCTGCTTCCCGATCCGGACGATGTCGATGAGCTTGGTCGGGTCGGAGTCGAGGTCGACCATGTTCCCGGCCTCCTTCGCCGCGGTCGTCCCGGTGTTCATCGCGACGCCGACGTCCGCCTGCGCCAGGGCGGGGGCGTCGTTCGTGCCGTCACCGGTCATCGCGACGAGGTTCCCGCCCTCCTGTTCCCGGCGGATCAGCGCGAGCTTGTCCTCCGGGGTGGCCTCGGCGAGGAAGTCGTCGACGCCGGCCTCCGCGGCGATCGCCTTCGCGGTGCGCGGGTTGTCACCGGTGATCATCACGGTCCGGATGCCCATGCTGCGGAGCTCGTCGAACCGCTCGGACAGGCCGTCCTTGACGACGTCCTTGAGGTGCACGACCCCGAGCAGCGCGACCTCGCCCGACGGGGCACGACGGGCGACGACGAGCGGCGTCCCGCCCTGGTCGGAGATCTCGGCGACCGTGGCGTCGATCGCCGCGATCACACCGGCATCGGGGGTTCCAGCCCAGCTGAGCACTGCGGCTGCGGCGCCCTTCCGGACCGATGACCCGTCGGGCAGGTCCATCCCCGACATCCGCGTCTGCGCGGTGAACGGCACCTCGACGGCACCGTCCGGCGCATCCACGGCGACCTCGGCGTCCGCCGCGAGCACGACGATCGAGCGACCTTCGGGGGTCCCGTCCGCGGCACTCGACAGCGCCGCGGCCGCCATCAGCTCCGGTTCGGAGACCCCGGGCACGGGCACCACACGGGATGCCCGTCGGTTGCCGTACGTGATGGTCCCGGTCTTGTCGAGGAGCAGCGTGGTGATGTCCCCGGCGGCCTCGACCGCACGACCGGACATCGCGAGGACGTTCCGCTGTACGAGGCGGTCCATCCCGGCGATGCCGATCGCCGACAGCAGGGCGCCGATGGTCGTCGGGATGAGGCAGACGAGCAGGGCGATGAGGACGGTGATGCTGACCGTCGCGCCGACCATCCCGGCGATCGGCTGCATCGTGAGGCAGACGATCACGAAGACGATCGACAGCGACGCGAGCAGGATGTTCAGCGCGATCTCGTTCGGCGTCTTCTGCCGTGCGGCGCCCTCGACGAGGCGGATCATCCGGTCGATGAAGGTCTCGCCCGGTGTCGAGGTGATGCGCACGATGATCCGGTCGGACAGCACGCGGGTGCCACCGGTGACCGCACTCCGGTCACCGCCCGACTCGCGGATCACCGGCGCGGACTCACCCGTCACGGCGGACTCGTCGACCGAGGCGATCCCGTCGATCACGTCGCCGTCGCCCGGGATCACCTCACCGGCGACCACGACCACCACGTCGCCCTTTGCGAGGTCGACGGACGCGATGTCCTCGGTCGCGTTCGCCGTGGCGGCCGGGTCGGCTGCGTCGTACCCGAGCACCCGTCGGGCGCTGGTCGTCGACCGGGTCTTCCGGAGCGTGTCCGCCTGGGCCTTGCCGCGGCCCTCGGCGACGGACTCCGCCAGGTTGGCGAAGACGACGGTCAGCCAGAGCCAGACCGCGATCGCGATGGTGAACGCCGAGGCGTCGACGAACGCGGCGGCCGTGGTCAGGGCTGCGCCCACCTCGACCAGGAACATGACCGGGTTCCGCCACATCAGTCGCGGATCGAGTTTCCGCAGTGCGCCCGGGAGGCCCGCCACCAGTTGACGGGGCCCGAAGGCGGACGAGCGGGTGGTCGGCTCCACCGCGGTGCGCGGTTCCGACTCGGAGGTCACGGTGGTCATGACAGTCCTTCTGCGAGGGGACCCAGTGCGAGCACCGGGAAGTAGGTGAGTGCGGTGACGATGACGGCGACACCGGCGAGGAGTCCGACGAAGAGCGGCCGGTGCGTGGGCAGCGTGCCGACGGTCGCGGGGACCCGGTCCTGCGCCGCGAGCGACCCGGCGAGCGCCAGCACGAACGCGATCGGCACGAAGCGGCCGAGCAGCATCGCGATGCCGAGCGCCGTGTTCATCCAGGTCGTGTTCGCGGTGAGGCCGCCGAACGCCGACCCGTTGTTGTTGCCGGCGCTGGTGAACGCGTAGAGCAGTTCGGACAGGCCGTGGTTGCCGGGGTTGAACACCGAGGTGCCGAGGACCTGCTCCCGGACGCCCGGGATCGCCAGGGACAACGCGGTCCCGAGCAGCACGACGGTGGGCGTCACGAGGATGTACAGCGCCGCGAAGGTCATCTCCCGCGCCCGGATCTTCTTGCCGAGGTACTCCGGCGTCCGGCCGACCAGCAGCCCGCCGATGAACACCGTGATCACGGCGAGGACGAGCATGCCGTAGAGACCGGACCCGACGCCGCCGGGGGTGACCTCGCCGAGCATCATGTTCAGGAGCGCCATCATCCCGCCGATCGGCGTGAAGCTGTCGAACATCCCGTTCACCGCACCCGTGGAGGTGGCGGTCGACGTGGTGCCGAACAGGGTGGTGCCGAGGATGCCGAAGCGGACCTCCTTGCCCTCCATCGCGGCACCAGCGGCGTGCGTGGCCGCGCCGCCCCCGGCGAGTTCGGCGATCGACATCGCGGCGAGGGACACGAGGAAGATCGCGCCCATCACGGCGAGGATCGCGTACCCCTGACGACGGTCGCCCACCATCCGGCCGAACGTGCGCGGCAGTGAGAACGGGATCGCGAGCATGAGGAAGACCTCGACGATGTTGGTCCACGCCGACGGGTTCTCGAACGGGTGCGCCGAGTTCGCGTTGAAGTAGCCACCGCCGTTCGTGCCGAGGAGCTTGATCGCCTCCTGCGACGCCACGAACCCGTCCGGGATGTGCTGCGTCCCGCCGGCCAGCGTCGCGACGTCGGTGCCGCTCCCCCACGACTGGACGACGCCGCCCGCGACGAGCACGATGGCGAAGACGAAGGACAGCGGCAGGAGCAGCCGGCCCGTGCCCCGGACGACGTCGACCCAGACGTTGCCGATCGTCGACGAGCGGCGACGGGCGAACCCGCGGACCAGTGCGATGGCCACCGCGAGGCCGACGGCGGCGGAGAGGAAGTTCTGCACCGCGAGGCCGGCGAGCTGCACCGAGTACCCGACCGTGGCCTCGGGCGAGTAGGACTGCCAGTTGGTGTTCGCCACGAAGGACGCCGCCGTGTTGAACGCGAGCGACCATCCGACGTCCGGCAGCCCGAGGTCCCCCGGCAGCACCGTCTGGATGCGCTGCAACAGGAACACCACGACGAGCCCGGCCGCGCTGAACAGCAGCACCCCGCGGAGGTACGCGCCGGACGACTGCTCCGCGTCGGGGTCGACCCCGATCAGCCGGTAGACGATCCGCTCGGCGCGGCCGTGGTGCGACGAGGTGAACACCCGTGCCATCCAGTCACCGAGCGGGCGGTGCACGACGACGAGCAGCAGGACGAGGACCGCGACCTGGGCGATGCCGGCCCAGGTCGCCGCGGCCCCCATCAGAACCGCTCCGGGCGCACGAGCGCCCAGACGAGGTAGACGACCGCGGCGACGCCGAGGACGGCGGCTGCGATGGTGATGCCGAGCACGTGGACTCCTGGAGGTTCTTCGGGTCCGCGGCAGGTGCCGTGGACGGCACCGTTCCTGGTGCCGATCCGATGGTGGATCCGGCACCGGGCCTCCAGGCCGCTCCTAACGCCCTCCTAACGCCGCCTCCCACGACGCATGCGCTCCCCTAACACTTGCCCCTGTCCCGACCCGCTGATATGTTGGCTGCAACGGTTCCCGCCAAGGCTCGACGCTCGCGTCTCCTCAAACGGGCGGGACTGCTCCGTCCTGTGCTGCTTCGGCAGCACAGGACGGATTCCTCCAACCGCTCATGTTGTTTCCTGCGCTGTAGTTGCTGCCGGCTTGCCCGAGATCGAACGAATCGACGATCTCGAAGGCGCCATCATCACGTTCACCAGCTCTCACCTCTCGCCCTGGCGCGTGACCCAGTTCCGCCGGGCGCTGCGGACAGTCGGACTCCCGCACTCCGATGGGGATGTCCACCGTGTCCATGAGTTCGACAGTGCGATCCGGTTTGCCCTGCTCATACGGATCGAGCGGATCGAACTCGCGCTCCGGGGCCAGATGGCATCGACATGTGCAACGAGGTTCGGACCGAGCTGGCACATCGACCCGCGCGCATTCCGACCGGGCGTCGACATCGAGGCGCTTCGTGCGCAGTTCACCGGCGCGCTCGACAGGAGCACAGACCGAGCCGCTCGACAGATCTGGTCGAGACGCGACCTCGATCAGATCTCGTTCGCCATGGTCTCCGAGCACCTGAGCCTCGGCGCGATCTCTCGCATCGCCGGGCTCCTCGATCCGCAGGTCTCCCGTGTTGTGGCGCAGACGTTCCAGCTCCCCGCACCGACGCTCCGCGCCACGCTGCAGCACGTCACGCACGTTCGGAACTGCTGTGCGCACCACACTCGGATCTGGGGCACGCGATTCGGCGTGCCGACGCCGAAGTACCGATCGCCAGCAACGCTGGTCGCACGCCTCGAAGGGGGGCAGCCGAGGTCCCCGTCCCGCTCGCTCGCGCTCATCAGCCACATGGCCGACAGCGTCTGCACCGACCCGGCACGCACGACGGCACTCGAGCTCCTCCTCGCTGATCACCGGGATCTCCTCGTCGGCCTGGGAACGACTCGGTGAGACCGTCACACGACGGCGGCCCGCAAGCGGTCCGCAACCACGGCGCAGGCATCGCGGAGCGCCGCCGGCCCGACGACCTCGAACGACGCGTCGAAGTCGGCGATCCGCGCGGCGAGCGCCGTCCACGACCAGGACCCGATCGTGAGCCGGCAGCGGTCGGCGCCGAGCTCCTCGAGCTCGGTGCCACCGTCGAGGTACGGCGCGATGGTCCGCGCGGCGACCTGCAGCTCGACGGTCCCGGTGCACGGCCACGCGTCCCGGACGTCCGAGCCCTTGAAGCGCGCGGCGACGAACGTGGCGGGGTCACCGCCGGGCACGTCACGCGGCGTGAAGCGGAGACCCGTCGGCGTCCGCGGGTGCATCCGGTCGATGCGGTAGGTCCGCCAGTCCTGCCGTTCGTCCACCCATGCGAGCAGGTACCACCGGCCGTTCCGGGCGACCACCGCGTGCGGCTCGACGCGACGCGGCGGCCGGTCGCCCGGATCGTCGCCGGCCCAGGCGGTGTCGAGGTCGAAGCGGAGCACCTGCCTGGTCCGCACGGCATCACTGACGGCGACGAGCACCTCCGGATCGACGGTCGTCGTCCCCGGCGTCGCGATGACGTCCACCGCGTCGATGCGGTGCCGGAGCCGTGCGGGCATCACCTGCCGGACCGCGGCGAGCGCCCGCGCCGCTGGTTCGGCGATGTCCGCACCCGATGCCGGGGCGACCGCCAACGCGAGGGCGATCGCGACCGCCTGCTCGTCGTCGAAGAGCAGCGGCGGGAGTTCCGCGCCGGCGGAGAGCCGGTAGCCGCCGGCCGGGCCCTTGAGCGCCTCGACCCGGTACCCCAGCTCACGGAGCCGGTCGACGTCGCGGCGGACGGTGCGGGGACTGACATCGAGGCGCTCGGCGAGGACGTCGCCCGGCCAGTCGCGACGGACCTGCAGCAGGGAGAGGAGCGCGAGCATGCGCGAGGACGGTCCGGACACGGATCCAGTATCCGTCGAGAAGCGGACATGATCTGACCGCTACCGTCGCCAGACTCGTTCCCATGACGATCACCACGACTCCCCACCTCAACTTCGACGGCAACGCCCGCGAGGCCCTCGACTTCTACGCGAAGGCCCTCGGCACCGAGCCAGCCACCATGACCTACGGCGCGATGGGCGCCACCGACGACCCCGCGTGGGCGGACCGCATCGTCTGGGGCCAGGTCCAGACGGCGAGCGGCATCCGCGTGATGGCGTTCGACGTGTGGCCCGGACAGCCCTACGACCAGGGCACGAACGCGTCCTACGTCTACCTCAGCGGCACCGACGCCGACGAGATCACGGCCGCGTGGGACGGACTCTCCGACGGGGCAGAGATCCGTCAGCCGTTCGGGCCGGCCGCGTGGTCACCGCTCGCCGGGCAGCTCCGCGACAAGTTCGGCGTGATCTGGGCACTCGACGTCGCCCCGGAGTCCACCGACCACTGACACGGGGTCACCGTGTCGGCACCCACGTCGACACGGTGACGGCGGCGGTCACCGTGGCCGGCGCGAACACCGCGTCGGGAGCGACGTGGTGGTGACTCGGCCCCATGTGCACGACGTCGTGGACGTCCTCGGCGGACAGGTCCATCGTCCACGTCAGGTCCTCCGACGACGACTGCACGAACGACGGCGTCAGGGAGTCGTGGAGCCGCCGCTCCTTCTCCGGGTCGACGCTGATCGTCGCCTCGGCGAGCTCCGCCAGGTGCCCCGCCCGCGGTGTCACGACCGCGAGCACCCCATCCTCGTGCAGCACCCGCGCGTACTCCCGCTGGTTCCGCGGGGCGAAGACGTCGAGGACGACGGCGGCAGCGCCGTCGACGATCGGCAACCGCTCCGTGACGTCACCGACCACGGCCCCGGCCCGGACGTGCACCCGAGCAGCCCGCCGGATGGCGACGGCCGACAGGTCCAACGCGACCCCGAGCCTCCCGGCCGGATCTGACGGGTCGGACGGGTCGGACGGGTCGGACGGATCGGACGGGTCGGACGCATCGAGCGCGTGTGCCAGGTAGGTCCCGGGGCCGGACCCGACGTCCAGGACGACCCCCGGTGCGTCGGCGGACGAGACCACCGCGGCGAGCGCCCGCTCGACCGGCGCGTAGTGCCCACGACCCAGGAACCGGATCCGCGCGTCGACCATCTCCGGGGTGTCCGCGGTCAGCGCGCGCCGCTTCGCCGGGAGGAGCGTCAGGTGCCCCTGCTTGGCCTCGTCGAACCGGTGCCCGTTCGCGCACCCGGCCTGCCCGACGCCGGTGCGACCGAGCGGCTCGCGGCACACGGGGCAGGCGAGCACGGGCAGCAGGTCGTCACGCACGCCGTCCAGCGTACGGGCGTCGGTAGCCTGGCCCGATGTCGCTCCAGCAGCTCTTCGGTCTCGACGGACGCACCGCACTCGTCACCGGCGGCAGTTCCGGCATCGGCCGTGCCATCGCGGGTGCGCTGGCGGACGCGGGAGCACGCGTCGTCATCGCTGCGCGGACCGCCGACACGATCACCGCAGCCGTCGACGAGATCCGCGCCGACGGCGGGTCGGCCGAGGGTGCCGTCGCGGACCTCGCCACCCGCGCCGGAGCCCATGCGCTCGCCGATGCCGTGGGCGACGTCGACGTCCTGGTGAACTCCGCGGGGATCAACCTCCGGCCGCCGATGCCGGACCTCGACGAGGCGACGTGGGACGCGACGATGGCGGTGAACCTCGACGCGCCGTTCGTCCTGGGGCAGCGTCTCGCTCCCGGGATGGCTCGTCGCGGGTACGGCCGTCTCATCGCGATCAGCTCCCAGCAGGCCCACCGTCCGTTCGCGGCCAGCGGCGCGTACGGGGTCTCCAAGGCCGGCCTGGAGGCCCTGGTCCGGTCCCAGGCGGAGGCCTGGTCCGCGCAGGGGGTCACCGCCAACGCCCTGGTCCCGGGGTTCGTGCAGACGCCGCTGAACCGACGGCTCAGCTCCGACCCCGCGACCGTGGAGCGGCTGGCGGCGCGGACCCTGGTCGGGCGGAACGGGCGGACGTCGGACTTCGCTGCTGCGGCGGTGTTCCTCGCCGGCCCGGGCTCGGCCTACGTCACCGGGCAGTCGATCGCGGTCGACGGCGGATTCTCCGTGCACTGACCCCGTGCTCCGCCCCCGCCGGGTCCTCGCCGTGGCGCTAGGTTCGCTGCATGGCACTCATCCACCGCGCCGAACTCCGTCCGTCCAAGGCCGAAGCGCTCGCCGCGTGGTTGCCGTCGCAGCCCTGGAGCGGCGTCGCACCCGGCGCGACCGTGGACGTCGTCGGGCGGTTCCGTTTCGACGACCCCGCGGGCGAGGTCGGTGTCGAGACGATGCTCGTCCGGGTGGGCGACGGCGCGGTGCTGCACGCGCCGCTGACCTACCGCGACGCGCCCCTCGCCGGTGCCACGGCGTTCCTGGTGACCGAGATGGACCACTCCGTCCTCGGCCGGCGCTGGGTCTACGACGCCGCCGGGGACCCGGTGTACGCCGACGTCCTGCGGCGCACGATCGCGACCGGTGGCCACGAGGCCGAGCTCGTCGGAGCGCCGGGCCTCGACGTACCGCCGTCGCACGGCTCGGCGCGGGGCAGTGGTTCCGCCGCGTCCTCCCCCGCCGTCACGACCGTCGCCCCGACGACCGAGGGCGCGCTCACGACCATCGGCGACCTCACGATCCTGCGCGTCGTCGGGACGCCGCTGCCCGCTGGCGAGACCCTGACCGCGACGTGGGCCGACGCCGGTCCGACCGTGCTGGCCGTCCTCCGCGCCTGAGCACCCTCCGCGCCGACCACCCGACGGGTACCGACAGGGCCTCGTTCGACCGCGTCCTGCCTGGCAGGATCGGGGGCGTGAAGACACTGGAGTTGCCACAGACGGACCTCACCGCATCCGACGTCATCGTCGGGCTGATGCGGATCAACGACATGAGCGACGAGGACATCCGTTCGCTCTACACGGCCTCGCGCGACGCGGGCGTGACCATGTTCGACCACGCCGCGATCTACGGCGGCTGGCACGGCTGCGAGGAGCGCTTCGGCGCCGCGGTCACGCTGTCCGCGTCGGAGCGCGCCGACATCCAGCTGCAGACGAAGGTCGGCATCCGCCAGGGGTACTTCGACTTCTCGTACGACCACATCATGTCCTCGGTCGAGGAGTCGCTGACGGCCCTCCGCACCGACTACATCGACGTCCTGCTGCTGCACCGCCCCGACGCACTCGTCGAGCCCGAGGAAGTGGCGAAGGCGTTCGACGAACTGCACGCCGCCGGCAAGGTGCACCACTTCGGCGTCTCGAACCACACCCCCGGGCAGGTCGAGCTGCTGAAGAAGTCGGTCACGCGTCCGCTCGCGTTCAACCAGGTGCAGCTGAGCATCACGCACGCGAACGTCATCACGCAGGGCCTCGCCGCGAACATGGGCGGCCTCGACCAGTCGATCGACCGCGACAACGACATCCTCAACTACTCGCGCCTGCACGACATCACGCCGCAGGCCTGGTCGCCGTTCCAGAAGGGCTTCTTCGACGGCGTCTTCCTCGGCGACCGCGAGCACTACGCCGAACTGAACGACGTGCTCGAGGAGCTGGCGTCGGCGCACGGGGTCACCCCGACGGGCATCGCCGTCGCGTGGATCACCCGGCACCCCGCGCACTTCCAGGTCGTCCTGGGCACGACGAACCCGCAGCGTGTGCGGGACTCGGCCGCCGGCTCGGACGTCGTGCTCACGCGCGAGGAGTGGTACCGCGTCCTGACGGCCGCGGGACACACCGTCCCCTGACCCGCTGCTGGCCGGGCAGGGTCGCTCCGGCGGCCCTGCCCGGTCAGTTCTCGGAGTCCAGCTCGCTGCGGGAGCAGCCGAACGCCTCGATCACCTCGTCCAGTTCGGTTCGTCTGCCATCGTCGGCCGCGAAGCGCAGGGCGACGAGAGCAACGTCGAGTGCGACCATGAGGTCGTTGCCCGTGTCCGTCACCATGCGAGACTCGTTGCCTTTCGGGCCGTGAAATGTCACACTGTCTGGAGTCGCCCCATCGCGGTGGGAGCGGAAGTGGTCCCTGGGAGATCCTGCGGTATAGCGGGGCCCGGGGATTCGCGCTTTCACCGGCGTTCCACGTGCGTGACGAGCTTCGTGCCCACGACGGCCCGGTACCGTTCCACGCATCGTCGGTCGGCGGCGATGATGCCGCACATCGCGTCGGCAGCCCAGAGCAGCGGCTCGGCCGCCCCGGGAATGTGCTCCACGCGGATGCCCGTGAGCAATCGACGCGCGCGAAGCGCGTCCAGGTGCTGACGGTCGAGCCGATCGGCGGGCCCGCGCGATTCCAGGACGACCCGGTCGACACCGACCGTCGTCAGTTCGAGGAGCAGGCGCTCGAACGCGATGCGGCGTCGGCGTTCGCTGCGCGCCAGCAGATCGAGAATGGCAACGACGCCGATGGACGACACGGGTTCGGCCGAGATCTCCTCGACGACGCGATCGCGGTGCCGGGAGTCACTCTCGGTCCAGTGCAGCTTCTTCGCCGACCTGGGCTTGAGCGCGAGCAGGACGTCGCGGAGGCCATCCTGCGCTTCGTCCGGCACGAGCACGGCAGCGAGGATGTACGCGCCGGGATCTCGCGCGTCACCTGGTTCGGATTCGTCGACGTACGCCGTCGGTGTCATTCTGGAACACTACCGGTCACTGATCCTCCCCTGCCGTTGTTGCCCGGCGGGTCAGCGGCTCGAGACGTAGTGGTTCGTGACCTGCGTCTGCGACAGCACGGTGCTGTACACCGCGGCGTAGCGCATCGAGCCGGTGAAGGAGTAGTTGTTCGCCGTGCCCGGCCACCCGGTCGTGGTGTCGTACCCGACCCGCCAGTACCCGGTGGCGTTCTCCGGCAGCGTGTACGCGGTGTTCGACGCGACCAGGACACCGTCGGCGTAGAGCCGCATCCCGGTGGCCGCGGACATCGTCGACACGACGTGGTGCCAGGCGCCGTCGTTGTACGACGCCGGTGAGGTCACGACCTGCACGGCGTTGTTGTACGCGCCGAACACGAGCTGGCCGCTGGTGTTCAGGTAGATCTGCCGGTCGTGCTGGCCGGACACCGCGACCTGGTTGCTGCCGAAGCCGATGAGGAGCCCGCCGGCGACGGTCGTCTTGAACCAGACCTCCTCGCTGAAGGTCGTCGGGTTCTTGACCGCGGTGGGCGTGGAGACGAACGACGTGCTGCCGTTGAGGACGTACGAGCTCCCCGGGTCGCGCGGGCACGCGTTCGGGCTCGGCGTCGCGGCGGTCATCGTGCCCTGGTAGGTGCCGTTCGCACCCTTGCCCGACCAGTCGACGGCGGTCTTCGCGCCCGTCGCCTCGCCGAGCTTGTAGGCGAAGACCGCTCCGGTCAGGTCGTCGTCGATCGCACCCGAGCAGGTGAAGTCCTTCGCGGTGCCAGCGGTGTTGCTGCTGTCGGTGACCTTCGCGCTGAAGGCCGAGCGGGTCGGCGCGAACTGGGCGAGCAGCACGACGGCGACGAGGGCCAGCACGAGGACCAGCGCGACGACCTTGCCGTCGCGGAGCCGGACGCCCCTCACGAGGGCCGCACCGTGTGGACGCGGCCGACCGCGAGGCACAGCACGAGGGGGATCAGGCATGCGGCGATGAGCAGCGCCCACCCGAGCGGGTCGAGGTCGATGTTCGACGTGAGCTGGTACTGGCCGTTCCGGGTGAGCTCGTGGACCACCACGCGGCCGACCTC
This sequence comes from Curtobacterium sp. ZW137, assembly GCF_003762905.1. GTDB lineage: Bacteria > Actinomycetota > Actinomycetes > Actinomycetales > Microbacteriaceae > Curtobacterium. The sequence continues at coordinate 194,558 of NZ_RJKS01000003.1, forward strand.
ACCGTCGACCAGGTGGACGCTGTTCCCACCGTGCGCGTCGACCCGCACCGGGAACATGCCGGAGGAGATGATCGTCGCCTCGACGGAGTGCGGGTGCGCGGTGTTCGTGATGGTCGTCACGTTCACGAACGGCTTGAGCACGAACGCCGCGTACGAGACCGTGAGCGCCGATCCGGCGATGCGGAGCGAGCTCCGGGTGACCCGGTCGCTGAAGGGACTCGTCAGCACCCAGATCAGGAGGGTGCCGATGAGCAGCAACGGGGCCGCCCGGAAGAGCCAGCCGAGGTGCGGGACGAGCAGGGCCGGTGCCCCGACGAGGTTCTCCTGCGTCAGCGTCCACGGGTCGGTCGCGCCGTTCACGTCGCCGCGGGTGTGGATCCCACCGTCGGCGTCGATGCTGATGACCCGGTGCGTGTACGTGGTGTCGGGGGCCTCGCTGACCCGGAACGAGACGATGTCGCCCACCTGGAGCGACGACGCCTGGACGGGGAGGTCGAGGACGAGCGTGCCGACCGGAGCCGCCTCGCCCATGGACGGCGTCTCGACGACGAACATCCGGCCACCGCTCGTGAGGAACAGTGCGGCGGCAGCGAGGAGCACCGCTGCGACGACGGCGACCGACCAGGCGAGGGTGACCTCGAACCGGCTGGCGGTCGGGGCGCCGAGGAGCGGGCGGGAGAGGGTGCCGGTCAGCGGGACGGCCGAGGTCTGGCTCATGGTCGTCCCTCCGGTTCGGATCGAGGTCGTGCGGGTGGGGTGGTGCTGGTGCTGGTGTCCCAGCGAGGAGGTGACACCTCGGCCGGCTCGGGCTCGGTCGAGGTGTCACCCGGGGGTGGAGCAGATCAGGCCGTGAAGGTCCAGGTCATCGGGACCGAGGCGGCGAGGCCCTGGTAGGTGTTGCCGGCCGAGGAGTCCAGCGTGACCGCGAAGTTGAACGGGACGCTCACACCGGCAGCCGGAGCGGCGGGCATCGTGAAGGCCGATGCTGCGGCGCCCTTGAAGCTGGCGAGCGTGCCGGAGAACACGGTGGTCGACCCGGAGGTGATGACCAGGTTCATCTTCGCGCAGAGGTCGGTCGCGGTGCCGTTCGCCGAGCCGTTGTTCGACTGGGTGCAGGTCGCACCCGGGGTGAGCGTGAAGGTGCTCGCAGCGGCGGTGCCGGTGTTCTTGATGCTGATCGCCGTGTTGACCGTGTTGCCCGGCGTCATCGTCGTGCTGCCACCGAACTTGTTGATCGTGGCGCAGGTCGCGGAGTTCGTCGAGACGGAGCCGCCGTCGGTGCTGAGGCAGGTCACCGATGCGTTGGCGTTCTGCTCCTGCATGACGAGCGTGCCGCTGGCGGCGGTGTTGCTGCTGTTGGTGATGCTCGCCGCGAACCCGGAGAGGGTGCCGGTGAGGGAGAGGGAGAGCAGGACGGCGGCGAAGATGCCCGCGATGAGCGCAACAGGCGCAAAGCGGAGGCGCTTCACCGGGGAGATGCGGTGCGGGTTCGACACGGGGTACCTCGATGATCAGGAGTGGATGGGGCGCCACCGGGATGGCGTTTCTTGCTTGATCATCAAGATAGCCAGTCATTCACATAACTGGAAGCGCAGCCATTGCCCCAGAGCGGGGGGCAGCCAGCGACCACGCCGGGAGTCCGTGCCATCCTTGCGACGGAACACGACAGGGAGAGGACCCGGTGGCAGGGACAGCAGAGGGTGACGCGGCGGAGCTGCTCGGGGCGCTCGACGCCGTCATCCGCGCGGAGCGGGGCCTCGCCGGGCAGCTCAGTGACCGCGCGGGGATCCACGAGACCGGCCTCCGCGCGCTCGCACAGATCAGCGACACCGGGTACGCGACGGCGACGGAGCTCTCCGGCTACCTCAGCCTGACGTCGGGCGCGGTGACGAACCTGGTCGACCGGCTCGCCGCCGCCGGCCTGGTCGAGCGTCGCCCGAACCCGTCGGACCGCCGGGGGTCCCTGATCCTGCTCAGCCCGGCGGGTGAAGCCGTGATCGCCGACGCGCGGGAGCGGTACGCCACGGTCCTGCGGGCCGTCCACGCCGCCACCGGGGTCGACCTGACCAGCGTGTTGAACGACGTCGCGACCGGGCTCCTCCAGCAGGGTGCTGCGATGGAGTCCGAAGAGGACGCCGCGGGGAACGCCTGAGCGCTACTCCGGGTTGCTCGGCGACGGGCTCGAGATCGGCGTGAGGAACAGCGACGGTGCCGCCGGGTCGGCAGCGGCGCCGCTGACCACCTCGACCTCGATGTCCAGGCCGCGTGCCGGGTCCTGATCGAGTTCGAGGCCGTTCTCGGCCACCTGGTCCTCGGGGATCGCGCGGCCCTGGGAGGGATCGAACGCGCTGCTCATCGACATGGGACGAGCATGCCCGCCGTCGATGAGCAGCGCCTATGAATCACCCCTGTCGGACGCGATGAGTTCGAGCTGCGTGAGCGTCACGGCGGACGTCGGGGTGAAGTCGAACGTGTCACCGCCCCCGGAGATTCGGAACACCCGTGTCTGCCCGGCCCACTCGAACACCGCGTCGGCGACCGTGACCACCGTCGATCCGAGCGCGACCTGCCACGAGTACGCCCCGGGCGCGGCGGCCGTCACCGTGTACAGCGAGGCCGACGCGATCGCGACCGGGAACGAGACCGTCGAGCCCGCGGCGAGCGCCGTCACGGTCCGGCCGGTGTCGTCTGCCAGCGGCGACGCCCCCACGGGGAGCACGTCGGTCGGGGTGTCCCGGTACCCGTGCACGTCCGAGGCCGAGACCGGCCGCGTGTCCGCTGCCCAGCCGGTGGGCGTCTCGGAGAGCTCGATGACGATCGTCGCCGCGCCGGCGACGACCGCGTGCGGGATGCTGATGGAGTTCCAGGGCGACCCGTCGACCGTGACGGAGGCGATGAACCGACCAGCGCCGGCGGTCTCGATGACCGTCACCGATCCTCCCGTCTGACGCAGCACCGCGCGACGGACCGACGGCGGCACGATCACGTAGGAACCACTGGCCGGTGCCAGCGGGTACAGGCCGATCGTCGCGAAGACGTACCAGGCGCTCATCTCGCCGTTGTCCTCGTCACCGGGGTAGCCCTGGCCGAGGTCCGACCCGACGAACAGGCGGTCGACGGATTCGCGGACGATCCGGTGTGCGTCGTCGTGGCGTCCGGTGAACATCGGGAAGAACGGGATGTGGTGCGCGGGCTGGTTCGAGAGCCCGAGCATGCCCATCCGCACGTCGCGGGCCTCGGTCATCTCGTGGATCGGGAAGCCGTAGTGTCCGGCACGGTCGGTCGCGCCGGTCTCCCGGGCGGCGAAGAACCGGTCGATCGCGGCGTCGAACCCGGTCGGCCCGCCGTGCAGGTCGACGATGCCGACGCCGTCGTGCGGCGCGGTGAACATCGTCCCCCAGGCGTTCGTCTCGGTGTAGTCACCGCCCCACTGGTCGGGGTCGTAGCCCTCGCCCTCGCGCCACCGCCCGTCGGGGGTCCGCCCGATGAAGAACCCGCGGCGCCGGTCGAACACGTTCCGGTACTGCAGGGACCGGCGGGCGAACCACTCGGCCTCTGCCGCGTACCGCTCGCGCGCCGCGGTGTCGGTGGTGCGATCAGCCAGGGCGGTGGCCATCACCGAGACGCTCCAGTCGTTGATCGCGGCGTCCAGGGTCCAGGACATCCCCTCGGCGGTGTCGGTGTCGACGTGGCCGCGGAAGGCGCCCGGGAGGCTCCCCTTGCGCCCGACACGCTCGTCCCGCGGCGGGACGGTCGCGTTCTTCACCGCGCTCCGGTACGCCTGCTCCAGGTCGAACCCGTCCACGCCCTTCGACACGAGGTCGCCGAACACGGTGTCGCTCGTGGTGCCCGTCATGCAGTCCTCGGCGCCGGGGGCGCTCCAGCGGGGGGTCCACCCGCCGTCGGAGAAGTGCTGGACGAAGCCCTGCGCGAGCTCGGCAGCGGTGTCCGGGGTGAGCAGTCCGAGGAGCGGCCACGCGGTGCGGTAGGTGTCCCAGAATCCGTTCGTGGTCGTCATCGCCCCGTCGACCGCCTCGGGACCGGGCTCGTCGCGGATCGGCTGCGCGAGGACGTCGCCGTACGGGGAGCGGTAGTGCGGCGTGCCGGTGAGCGCGGTCTCGCCGGCACGGTTCGGGTAGAGGAACAGGCGGTACAGGTCCGAGTAGATCGAGGTCAGCTGGTCCTCGGTCGCACCCTCGACCTCGAGCGTCGCGAGCTCGGCGGTCCAGAGCTCCTCGGCGCGGGCGCGCATGGCGTCGAAGGAGCCGGCGGCGTCGAGGTTCGCCCGGGCGTCCGCGAAGGAGACCGTCGAGATCCCGAGGAGCACGTCCGTGTCCCCCGCGACCGCGAACCACCCGCGGAGTTCCCCGTCCGCGGACGTCGTGTGGTCCTCGGTCACCCCGGGGACCCGCAGGTGCACGAAGTGCGGCGGCGTGCTGGGGCGGTCGTCGAGGTGCGCCTCCACCACCGCGGTGCCGTCCTCGATGCGCACGGTCGCGTCGAGGACCCGGCCGTGGTGGTCGAGGACGACGCTGCGGATGCCGGTGAACCGGAAGCCGAGGGCGAACTCCCCCGCGGTCATCTCCGCCGTGACGCCGTGCTCGAGCGCCACCCGGTAGCGGTGCGGGCCGTCGAGTTCCTCGTCGTGGTCGAACGCCAGCGCCCGGGCCACCCGGTCCGGGTCCGGCGACGCGAGCGGGGACGGCATCACCTGGAACACCCCGCGGTCCCCCATCCACGGCGACGGGATGTGGCTGGTCGCGAAGGCCTGGATCGCGGGCCGGTTGTCACGCGGACGGTTGTGCTCCTGGTACGCGTACGGCCACCGGTTGCTCGCGGCGTCGGTCATCGGCAGGCCGAACACGCCGCCGTGCGGGAGCCCGACGAGGGGCGCGTTGTTGCCGCGGGAGAACCGGGAGGACGCCTGGGTGCCGCGGGTGGTCCGCACGTGGTCCAGCGGGCGGGTCGCTGCGGGCCGCCGGGACGGTGCGATCCGGACGTCGTCGAGCCAGCCGCGGAGGGCCGTCAGGGTGCCCATGTCGTCGGCGGCGGCCGGCGTGGCGGAGCCGAGCCGGGCCTCCAGGCGGTCGACGACCCGACCCGCGAACGGCGCGAGGTCGACCTCACGCCGGTTCCACTGGTCCACCCACTGCTTGCGCGCGGCGTCCTGGGCGGCGGGGGTCAGCGCGTCGCCGTAGTGGTCGGTGGCGGAGTCGCTCAGCCGGGAGCCGTCGGTGAACAGCACGTCGAGGGTGAAGGCCGTGGCGTCCCAGAAGTGGTCGAGGTCCGCGACGTCCGGCTCGGTCCGGCCCGCCGGCAGGGTGCGCTCCGCGAACCAGACCCAGGACAGCCGGTCCCCCGACTCGATCGTCCGTCCCGAGAAGCCGGGAACGCTCGCGTCGACGGTGCCGGTGCCCTCCGGTCGTTCGACGAGGTACCCCTCGAGGGACGTGAAGCCGACATGGTTCCTGGCGGCGACGGCCGTCGTCGGGCCACCGCTCCGTTGCAGTTCTCGCACGCCCCCACCCTATTTGCTCCAACGGATGGACGAAACCCCGTGCTCGTCGGGACGTCGCCGACCGGGCGCTCGATCGAGTGCGCAGCAACGGGCCCCCACTGCTGCACCAGCTGCCGTTCGTGCGCAGTCGATCACCGTCGACGACGACCCGTTCCTCGTCCCGTCCGCCGGGTCGGGTCAGCCCTGGTTGTGACCCGGGGCGTTCTCCGAGTTGCCGGGACCCGTGTCCGCGGAGGTCGTGTCGGCGGAGGTCGAGTCGGCAGCGCCCGTGCCGGACGACGAGGTGTCCGCCGCACCGCTGTCGAGCGGTGTCTGGACCGGCAGCGTCGGCTCGACCGAGGGTTCCGGACCGTTCGACGGCTCCGCGGGCTGGGACGGCGCGGGCTCGACGGTCTGCGAGGGCTGCGGCGCGGTCGTCTGCGACGGCTGGGTGGGCTCGGACGGCTCGTCCTGGGGCTGTGAGGGCTCGTCGCTCGGCTGCTCGTCGACCGGCGCGGACGGCGAGGTCGAGCTCGACTCGGTCGGAGCCGGGGTCCCGCCGCCGTTGCCGAGCGCGAGCACCGCGACGACGATCCCGGCGAGCACGAGCACACCGACGATCACGAGCGTGATCACCAGGCCGCGCCGACGCTTCTTCGCAGGTGGCGCGTCCGACACCGGCGACGCGGCAACCGGGCCACCTCCGCCGCCGGTCGGCTCGCCGGTTCCGCGCTGGGTCCCCAGGATCGTGGTCGCCTGGTCGTCCGATCCGGAGGCCTGACTCGCCGGCATCACGCGGGTCGCGTCGTCATCGGGTCCGCGCACGGGCATCGCGCGCGTCGCCTCGTCGGCCTGCGCCGATCCCGGGGCGCCGAGCACGGCGGTGGCACCTGCGGCCCCGGCGGCCGCAGCCGCCGCGGTGAGCGTGCCGGGGCCTCCTGGCAGGAGCTGCGTCGCGGGCGCACCGTCGTCGTACGCCAGCGCGCGGAGTCGTTCGGCCGCTTCCGTGGCCGACGGCCGCTCGGCGGGGTCGGTCGCCGTCATCACGTGCAGGAGCACGCGCCAGGCCGTCGGCAGTGCCGGGTCGATCTCCGGCGAGCGGGTGAGCCGTGCGGTCGCGGACTCGACCGCGCTGCCGGGGAACGGCATCCGGCCGGTCAGGCACTCGAGGAGCACGAGACCGAGCGAGTACACGTCGGACTTCCCGCTGATGCCCTGCGCGGTGACCTGCTCCGGGGCGAGGTACGCGGCGGTCCCCATCACGGTGCCGGTCCCCGTGACCCGGGCGGCGTCGCGGAGGAGCGCGATCCCGAAGTCCGCGAGCTTCACGTGCGAGCCGTCCGCCTCGAGCAGGACGTTCGCCGGCTTCACGTCGCGGTGCACGATGCCCTGCGCGTGCACGGCGGCGAGGCCGTCCGCGACCTGCGCACCGACCCGAGCCGTGGTCGAGCGGTCGAGCGGTCCTTCACGGAGGCGGGTCGCGAGGTCACTGCCCGGGACGAGTTCCATGACGAGGTACGAGTCACCGTCGGCGTCGTCGAGCGCGGCGTCGTAGAGCGTCACGAGCGCCGGGCTGCGGAGGCCGGCGAGGACCTGGATCTCCGCCTCGGCGCGGGCGCGTTCCCCGTGGTCCACCGCCCCCATGCGGAACACCTTGACCGCCACTTCGCGTCCGAGTTGCTCGTCGACCGCGCGGTACACGGACGCCATGCCCCCGTGTCCGAGCGTTCCCGTGACGCGGTACCTGCCGCCGAAGACCCGTTCTTCCATGCCCGGCAACCTACCGGCACGACCTGACGGCCCCCGCGTGGACGGGGCGGCTCCGGTGTCCCCGGAGCCGCCCGCGGACCTACAGCAGCTGCAGGACCGCGCCCGCGAGGGTCACGATCGCCGTCACGAGCCCGAGGACCTCGAGCACGAGGACGGACGTCCTGCGGTTGCCGCACCGATGCCGGTGTTTCGCCATCGTCGGCCTCCCTTCCCAGGGCAGGAGACCGTGGTCCGAGCTCCCCTTCCGATGGTCCGGAGGGTCGCGTAGACTCGATCACCGTAGGCGGTTCGAGTTACTACGCAACTCAGACCACTGACCTCTTCACGAGGTGAGATCAGCCCCTGGTTGCCACCGGGGGCTTTTCTCGTGCTTCTTCGAGTCCGGCCGGGCTTCGCCTGGAGTCCCGGCCGACGTATCGATCCTTGCCTGGTCCGACCGTCGTCACGAAGGCCTGTGGATATCGCTCGCCCCGTCGCGGCGGAGGGCCGTGAGGTAGAGCCGGTGCGCCGTGATGACGAGGGCCAGCCAGGCGAGGCCGAGCGCCCACGCCGCCAGGACGTCGGTGAGCCAGTGGTGTCCGAGGAACACGCGGGAGAGCCCGACGGAGACGACGAACACGCTCCCGAGCACCACCGTCCACACCCGCGTCGCTCTGCGGGACTGCCGGAGGAGCAGCAGGTACACGATCGTGCCGACGATCACCGTCGCGTTCAGCGTGTGTCCCGACGGGAACGAGGGCGAGCGCTCGTACGGCGGCACCGCGTCTGCGAGCGGCGGTCGAGCGCGCCCGATGAGGTCCTTGCCCGCGACGGTCATCAGGAGCGAACCGGCACTCGCCGCGACGAGCAACACGAGGGGTGTCCAAGCGCGGCGCTGGATCGTGAAGCCGACGAGGAACCCGACGGCGACGATCGGCATCCCGACGGTGCCGGCGACGTTCGTCCACCACGTGACGACCGTGTCGAGTCCTGGCGTCCGCAACGACATGGCGAAGTCGAGGACCGGTCGGTCGAGGACCGCGACGTCGTCGGCCTCGCGCACCGCGTCGTAGACCTCGGAGGCGACCCACGTGCAGACGGCGGCGATCGCGATGCCGATCAGCAGTGTGACGAGGAGCAGCGGCAGCGCGCCGAACCGGTCACCGAGCCGCACCCACGCGGACGCCGACGCCCGGCCAGCTCGGGTCCGCCAGGTGGTCAGGTCGACGTCACCGACGGTGCGGTGGTCGCGGCGTGCTTCGTCGTCCATCCACCCAGCCTGCCCGGCGGCACCCGAACGCGAGCGCGGAGCGGGCTTCAGTCCTTCGCGCTGCCGTAGTCGTCGACGATGCCGACGGACAGCGGGAACGTGACGGGGAAGTCCCCGAAGAGGATGCGGCCGGCATCGGCAGCGGCGGCCTCGACCTGCTCGGCGACCCAGGCGGCGTCGGCCTCCGGGGTGTGCAGGACGATCTCGTCGTGCACGAAGAACACCAGGTGCGCGCCGTCCCGCACGGGGCCCCGGTACCGTGCGGCGAGTCGGGTCCGGAGCGACGCCATCCACGACAGCGCCCACTCAGCCGCGGTGCCCTGCACCACGAAGTTCCGCGTGAACCGCCCCCAGCTCCGGGCGCGCGACTCGACGGAGCGCTGCATGGCCGGGGTGCCCTCGACGGACCAGGCGAGGTTCTTCGCTTCGAACCAGGCCTGCTCGGGGACCGGCGAGGTCCGCCCGAGTCGTGTGGTCACCGGTTCGCCGCGCTCCCCCGCCCGCGCCGCGCGCTCGACGAGGTCCAGCGCCCGCGGGAAGGCCCGGGCCAGCCGCGGGACGAGCCGGCCGCCCTCACCCTGGGTCGCGCCGTACATCGCGCCGAGCATCGCGCCCTTCGCCTGCTGCCGGGTCTCGACGGCGCCGGAGGCGACGACGCCGTCGTACAGGTCGCGTCCGTTGCCGGCGGCGGCCATCGCGAGGTCGCCCGCCATCGCGGCGAGCACCCGCGGTTCGAGCTGTGCGGCATCGGCGACGACGAGCTTCCACCCGTCGTCGGCCACCACGGCGCTCCGGACGGCCTTCGGCAGCTGCATCGCGCCGCCGCCGTTCGCCGCCCACCGCCCGGTGACGACACCGCCGACGGCGTACTCCGGGTGGAACCGCCCGTCCTGCACCCACTCGTCGAGCCACGACCACCCGTTCGCGGTGAGCAGCCGGTAGAGCCGCTTGTACTCGAGCAGCGGTTCGATCGCGGGGTGCTCGAGTCGCTGCAGCTCCCACTTCCGGGTGCTGTCCACCACGAGTCCGGCGCGGCGCAGGGACCGCAGCACGTCGGCGGGCGAGTCCGGGTTCAGGGACGGGTCGTCGAGCCGGTCGCGGAGGACGTCGGCGATCTCCTCGAGTCGTCGGGGGCGTACGCCGTGGGGCACCCGTGGTCCGAGCGTGTCCGCGAGCAGGCGCTCGTGCACGTCGACGCGCCACGGGAGTCCGGCGAAGCGCATCTCGGCGGCGACGAGGGCGCCGGCGGACTCGGCGGCGAGCAGCAGCCGGAGCGCCCCGGGGTCGGTCGACCCGGCCACGGCAGCGAGTTGCGCACGGAGCCCGGCGACCGGTTCGGCGTCGTCGGCCGCCGGTGCCACGTCGAACAGTGCGTCGTCGAAGAGCTGCGCCTGGGTCGCACGCTGGAGGCGCTCCTGCGGTGCCGCGGCGTCCCACGACCCGGGCGGCGACGCCTGCAGGTCGGACCCACGCGCAGCCAGCGCGGAGCGGAGGATCCGGTGGCAGAGGCGCAGGTCGACGCACCGGGCGACTCGGCCGCCGGCGGCGAGCAGCGCCGGGTACCAGCGCGCGGTGTCGTCCCACACCCAGCGCACGCCCGCGGACTCGCGTTCCGCGACGAAGGCCGGGAGGCTCGACTCGCGGAGGTGGACCGGCTCACCGTCCGGGGTCCCCGCGTCGGTCAGCGGGGTCGCGAGGACGCCGCCGTCGACGCGGCTGAGGACGAGGTGCACGCAACGATCATGCCGTGCACCACCGTCCTCGCCGGACGTTCAGCGGTCGCGGCGGCTCGGGTCGGTCCCACCGGGTCGCACGGCAGCGGTGTCGGCGACGTCGATGCGGACGGTGCCGTCGGACTCCTCGTGCACCTCGACGCGGGGGTCCTCGTCGTGGGCGTCCGATCCCGACATCCGTCGGAGCGTGTCGTGCCGGCGCTCGTCGAACGTCATGTCGACGCCGTCGTCGAGGTGGTCGCGGTCCGGACCGTGCGGGTGCTTCGGTGTTGCTTCGCTCATGCCCGCGACGGTACGCGTCGGCGGGTGCACGGGCTCACCCGACCGGTGCCGTCCCGGTGCGCTCGGTCCAGTGCGCTCCGGCGTCCCACCGCGCGCGGACGGCGGCCTGGACGCGACCGCGCGGCGCGGTCGCGCGTGCGGTCGCCAGGTCGGTCCCGAAGACGAACTTCGCGGCGCTGTCGTCGCCCTCCGCCACGTCGTGGGAGCCGGGCGGGAGCAGCGTGAACCGCCGGGCGAAGCGCACGAGGTTCGCGTCGGGGCCGAGGACATCGGCCAGTCCGGGGTCGAGCGTCCACGACCGGCAGTTCCACACCGTCGCGGCGGCCTGCGGTGCGAGGCGGCGGAGGACGTCCGGGGCGGCGGCGAACGCCCGGTCGCAGGCGACCGGGTCGAGCGGCCCGGTCTCCGGGACGTGCACACCCCAGGCCGGCGTGCCGTCCGCCAGGTGCGCGCCGAGTTCGAACTGGAGGCGCCCGACGGCCACCACGCGTCCGGTCGCCACCGCGCAGAACCAGTCCAGGCCCGTGCCCCGGACCCCGTACCGGTCGCGTTTGCGCGCCACGTCCGCGATGCTCGCGTCCGCCTGCTCGGCGGTCAGCCCTCGGCTCCGGAGCCATCGGTGGGTGACGGGCAGGACGGCGGAGACCGCGGCGAACACCAGGTCGTCCCGCTCCCCCGGCGGTGCGTCGGCGACGGTCGCGGCGAGCGCCGCCGCGAGGTCCGTGACGGGCGCGGCGGGGTCCTGGAAGCGACCGATGGCGGCGGTGAGCAGCGCGACGGAGGCGGGTCGGGCCTCCAGGCCGGTCGTGTCCGCCACCGGTCCGCTCACGGTGCGTCCCTCACTTCAGCCCGGACGACGCGAGCCCGTCGATGACCCGGCGCTGCAGGACGATGAACATGATCAGCACCGGGGCCATCGCCATGAGGCTGGCGGCCATCAGCACCGGGTAGTCGATCGTCCGGTCACTCGACAGGGTCGCGAGCCCGGCGGCGAGGGGCATGTCCTCGGCACGGGTGGACACGACGAGCGGCCAGAGCAGCTCGTTCCAGGACCACAGCACGGTCGTGATCGCGAGGACGCTGATCGACGGACGGGCGAGGGGCAGCATGATCCGCCAGAACACCTGGAACGGGTTCGCACCGTCCATGCGCGCCGCCTCTTCGAGCTCCGGCGGCATGTTGAGGAACGCGGTCCGCATCAGGAACGTGCCGAACGCGCTGAACAGCCCCGGAGCGACGATCCCGGCGAGGGTGTCGAGCCACCCGAGTCCCTGCACGATCTGGTACTGAGAGATCAGGTAGACCTGCGACGGGACCAGCAGGATCGACAGCACGATCGCGAGCAGGACCGTCCGGCCACGGAACCGCATCCGGGCGAACGCGTACCCGGCGAGCGTGCAGAGGATGATCTGCGCGATCGTCCGGATGATCGTGACGTACACGGACGTGCCGAGCTGGCTGAGGAACGGCAGGCGCTCGAACACCTCGGTGAAGTTGTGCCACTGCAGCTGCCCCGGCCAGAACACCGGGGTGACGGACTGCACCTGCGCGTTCGTGGACAGCGACATGATGATCTGCCAGAGGAACGGGAACGCCATCGCGAACCCGCCGACGCCGAGGACGACGTGGATCCACCAGTGGCTGCCGCCGCGGCGACCTGGGCGCTTCCCGCTCCGGATCGTGGTGGTGGTCATGACTGCACCCACTTCTTCTGGACCCGGAACTGCACGAGCGTGACGATGCCGATGAGCACGAAGATCACCATGGCGATCGCCGCCGCGAAGCCCTTGTCGTTGTCGATGAACCCGGCGCTGTAGAAGTAGAAGACGAGGGACATCGTCTTCGGGATCACCGGGTTGGTGCTGCCGAGGATCGCGTAGAGCAGGTCGAACAGCTGGAAGCTCGAGATCGTCGTGACGATGACCACGAAGAAGATGCTCGGGGTCAGGAGCGGCACCGTGACGGAGCGGAACTGCCGCCACCGGCTCGCGCCGTCGAGCTCCGCTGCCTCGTAGAGCTCCGGCGGGATGTCCTTGAGACCGGCGCCGAGGATGATCATCGAGAAGCCGAGGGACGACCACAGGCCGACGAGACTGACGGCGACCAGCGCGAAGCCGGGGGTCGAGATCCAGTACGGCCCGTCGATGCCGAACCGCCCGAGGAACCAGTTCACGATGCCGTAGTCGCCGTTGAACATGATCCGCCAGACGAGGGCGATCGCGGCCGGCATCGCGACGTACGGCAGGAAGAACAGCACACGGTAGAACTGCGCGAACCGCAGACCGGGGGTGTTCAGCAGACTGGCGAGCCAGACCGCGATCGGGATCCCCACGAGGACGATCGCCGTGTAGATGACGGTGTTGAGCAGCGACTGGTAGAGCTGCGGGTCCGACAGCAGCCGGCCGTAGTTCGCCAGGCCGGAGAACGTCGCGCCGCCGAAGACGCCCCACGTGGTGAAGGAGTACCAGAAGGTCTGGATGATCGGCCAGATGTAGAACGTGCCGACGCCGATCAGGAGGGGCAGCACGAAGAGCCAGGGCCAGGCGCCGTCGGTGCGGGTCCGGCGGGGGTTCCGGTCGCCCCGCGGGGCGCCCCGCCCGGACGCGCGCTGCGTCCGGGCGGGGGTGGCGGCGACCGGGGTCGCCGCCGTGTCGGGATGCTCGGTGTTGATCGTCATCGGGTCTCTCCGCGACGCCGGGGCGTCACTGCTCCTTGCCGAGGGCGGAGTCCATCTTCTGGGCGAGCTCGGTCGCCACCTGGTCGACGGGGGTGGAGCCGTCGAACGCGCTCGGGAGCAGGTTCGTCTCGAGGGTGTTCCACGCGGCGGTGTTCTTCGACACGGGGAGCGGCTGGGCGTAGTCGACCGCGTCGAGGAAGACCTGCAGGTCCGCGTCGGGCATCGTCTTCGTGAAGGCGTCCTGCGTGCCGGTGTACGCCGGGATCACGGCGCCCATGTCGCCCTGCTGCTGCTGCGCGGTCTTGCCGGCGAGGTAGACCTGGAGCGCCTGTGCGGCGGCCTTGTGCTTCGAGTTGGCGGAGACGACGTTCGAGACGCCGTGGATGACCGTGGCCTGCTGCTTGCCCTTGGGCAGCGGGTAGACGACGACGTCCTTCTCCATGGCGGTGTCCGTCAGCGCGGAGCGGAACCAGCTGCCGCCCTGGTACATCGCGAGCTTGCCCGAGGTGAACCACTGGTCGGCGGTCGTGTCGGTGAGCTGCTTGATCGACGGCGACGCACCCGACTTGATGAGGTCGGTCCAGAACTGCAGGCCCGCTTCGGACGCCTTCGACGCGTACCCGGACTTCGTGCCCGCGGCGTTCACGACCGAGCCACCCGCCTGGAAGATCGTGTCGTAGTACGTGGTCTGGCCGTCCATGCCACCGGCGGCGCCGTACGCACCGTCGGCCTCGAGCTTCTCGGAGAGCTCGGCGCCGGTCTTCTGGAAGTCGGCCCAGGTCCAGTCCTTCGACGGCAGCGCGACCCCGGCCTTCTCGAACAGCGCCTTGTTCACCCAGACGCCGATCGTGTCGAAGTCCTTCGGGACGCCGTACTGGGTGCCGTCGTACGTGTAGAGCTTGTTCAGCGCGGACGAGTAGTTCGCCGGGTCGATGGCGCCCGCCTTGACCTCGCCGGTGATCGGCGCGATCTTGCCGTTGGCCGCGTAGAGCTGGAAGTTCGGGCCGTTCATCCAGAACAGGTCGGGGAGCGTGTCGCTCGAGCCCTGGGTCTGCAGCTTCGTCCAGTAGTTGGCGAACGGCGTCACGTCGACGTTGACCTTGATGTCCGGGTACTCCTCGTTGAAGCCCTTGATGTTCGCCTTGATCGCGGCGACCTGGTTCTCGTCCCAGACGGCGTAGTTCAGCGTCGCCTTGGTGTCCTTCGCGGCCTTGTCGTACGCGCTGCCGGAGCTCGTGGCGCCCGAGGACGTCGAGCAGCCGGCCAGCAGGACGGCCGCGCCGAGGGCGGCGACGGCACCGAGGAGGACGCGACGTGCTCCTCGGGCTGTGGTGTGTGCGGGCATCGGGGGGTCCTTTCGCACGGCCGTCAGCGGCTGACGGTCTGGGTGGGGTGGGTGAAGTGGGTGAGCGTCTCGTCCGGCAGCGCCGGGACGTCGATGGGGACGGAACCGTTCCGCAGCGAGCGGGTGGCCAGGGCGCCGGCGGCGACCGCGGCACGGGCCGCGATCGGCGACAGGGAGGTCGGTTCCCCGAGGGCGACGAGGCGCAGGAACTCGGTCATGGTGAGGAGGTCGGCGTCCGCGTGCCCGGACTCGACGCCGTCGATCGGGTACTCCCGGTCGCCCTGCACGTCCCAGCCCCGCCGGTGGTTCCAGACCTTGACCACGCCGCCGCCGGTGTCGCCGATGTTCTCCAGGCGCCCTTCGGTCCCGATGACGGTGTAGTTCCGCCAGTAGTCCGGCGTGAAGTGGCACTGCTCGTAGCTGGCCTGCACGCCGTTGTCGAGCGTCATCATCACCATCGAGACGTCCTCGACGTCGACGACGGGGTTGAGGCCGGTCTGCTCGAGCGGCGGCCAGTTGTCCAGCGAGAACCAGTCGCCCATCAGCTCGCCGGCGCGGTCACGGCGGTCGGTGACGTCGCCGTAGACCGACAGCGAGCCCATGCCGACGACGCGGCTGGTGTACCCGCCGGCCAGGGCGTGGATGACGTCGAGGTCATGGCTGGCCTTCTGCAGGAGCAGCGAGTTCACCTTCGTGCGGTCGGCGTGCCAGTCCTTGAAGTAGTAGTCGCCGCCGTTGCCGACGAAGTGCCGGCACCAGACGGCCTTGACCTCGCCGATCTCCCCGCGCTCCACGATCTCCCGCATCAGCCGGACGACTGCCGCGTGCCGGAAGTTGTGCCCGACGTACAGCGGGGTGCCGGTCTCGGCCGCGGTGTTCAGGACGGCGTCGGCGTCCTCGACGGTGATCGCGAGGGGCTTCTCGAGGTAGACGGCGATGCCCGCGCGGAGGAGGTCGATCGCGATCTCGGCGTGGGTCCAGTCGGGCGTCGTCACGATCGCGGCGTCCACCGCACCGACGAGGTCACGGTGGTGCTCCACGACCAGCGCGTCGGGGTACTCGGCGTGCCCACGTTCCCGCCCGTCGGCGGTGACGTCCGCGACGGCGGTGACCGACGCCCGCAGGTCGGGGTGTGAGGCGACCGCCTCGGCGACGTGCCGGGCGATGGCGGACCGTTGGCCCATCCCGATCACCGCGACGCGGAGGGGTTCGTTCGTGTCGACGCTCATCTCGCTCCCTTGCGTGATTGTGACGCCCATGATGCCGAATCGATCATGAATGCACAATAGGCGCTCACGGATCGCTCACGGAAGCGAGATGCAAGGGTTTTACACGCCGGTAACGTCCGCGGCGCGCAGACGAGCACCCGGCCGACCGGCGGGAGCCCGGTCCGGCTCAGTCGGCGACGACGAGCTCCACGCCGGCCGAGGCGAGGTCCGCGGCGAAGGCCGGCGGGACGGGCTGGTCCGTGACCAGCACGTCGATGCGGTCCAGCGGGCAGATGCGCGCGAACGTCGAGCGCTCGATCTTCGTCGAGTCCGCGACGACGATGACCCGACGGCCGACGGACGCGAAGTGGCGACTCACCTCGGCCTCTCCCTCGTGCATCGTGGTGGCGCCGTACTGGCCGGTGAGTCCGTCGACACCGAGGACGACGACGTCGAGCGCGAACTCGTCGAGCGTGTCGCGGACCAGCGGCCCCACGAGCTCGTACGACTGGCGGCGTGCGACGCCACCGGTCACCACGATCTTGACGTTCGCCCGCACGGACAGTTCGTACCCGATGTTCAGCGCGTTCGTCACGATGGTGACGCCGTACTCGCCGTCGGCGCGGATGAAGCGCTCGCTCTTGCCGAGCTCGCGCGCCACCTCGGTCGTGGTGGTGCCCCCGTTCAGGCCGACGGTCTCCCCCGGTCCGACGAGCGCGACCGCGGCACGGGCGATGGCGGTCTTCGCCTCGGCCTGCCGGGCGATCTTGTACTGCAGCGGCAGCTCGTACCCGGCCCCGAGCGCGGCGGCCCCGCCGTGGGTGCGGGTGACGAGCCGCTGGTCGGCGAGGGTCGCGAGGTCACGGCGAGCGGTCGCTGGGGAGATCCCGAGCATCTCGCCGATCTCGGAGATCGACACGTTGCCCCGTTCGCTCACGAGTTCGAGCAGGGCGTTGAGCCGCTGTTGCGGAGTCATGGAGGCCATCCTACGGGCGAGCTGTGCGCGGTCGTTGATCGGAAATGACGTTTTGCTCTCGCTTCGCGCACGATCGCTCGCTATGCTTCCGACCACATCGATCATCGGGATCGATCCGGACCGGAAGGCACCCATGACCGACACCTTCGTGAGCGAGGAGCTCGCGTCGCAGCCGGAGACCTGGCGCGCCGCCGCGGCGCTCCTCCCCTCCTTCGTCGACTCCCTCCCCCAGCCCGGCGAACGTGTCGCCGTCGTCGGCTGCGGGACCAGCTGGTTCATCGCGATGAGCTACGCCGTCGCCCGTGAGCAGGCCGGCCTCGGGGTCACGGACGCCTTCGCCGGGTCCGAGTACCCGACCGGGCGCGAGTACGACCGCGTCGTCACGATCAGCCGTTCCGGCACGACGACCGAGATCATCTCGCTCCTGTCCGAACTGCCGACGCAGCGCACCGTCCTGATCACCGCCGTGGCGGACAGCCCCGCGGCAGCCGTTGCCGACGCCGTCGTCGCGCTCCCCTTCGCCGACGAGCGCTCGGTCGTGCAGACCCGATTCGCCACCACCGCGCTCGCGCTCCTCCGCGCGTCCATCGGTGACGACGTCGACGCGCTGGCCGCCCAGGCCGAGACCGCCCTCGCGCTCCCCATCGACGACCTGCTCGGCGCCGAGCAGGTGTCCTTCGTCGGGCGTGGTGCCGCGGTCGGTCTCACCTACGAAGCCGCGCTGAAGACCCGCGAAGCCGCGCAGTTCTGGGCGGAGTCGTACCCGGCGATGGACTACCGGCACGGACCGATCGCGATCGCACAGCCCGGGCGCCTGGTGTGGTCGCTCGGTGCGGCCCCCGAGGGCCTCGCGGACGAGGTCGCGGCCACCGGTGCCCGGTTCGTCCACCACGACCTCGACCCGATCGCCGGGCTCGTCGTGGTGCACCGGTTCGCGGTCGCCCTGGCCGAAGCCCGCGGGCTCGACCCGGACCACCCGCGCTCGCTGACCCGGTCGGTCATCCTCACCTGATGCCCGGCAGCGGGGTCGTGCTCGGGGTCGACGTCGGCGGCACGGGCATCAAGGCCCGACTGACCGACGCCGTCGGCACCGTGCTCGCCGAGCAGCGGGTCCCGACCCCGCGGGACGATCCGGACGCCGAGCGGCTCGCGGCCACCGTTGCACGACTCGTGGTGGCCGCGCTCCGGACGACCGGAGGCGGCGCCGGCCCCGCCGACCAGTCACTCGATGCCGTCGGGGTGGTCGTGCCCGGCGTCGTCGACGAGTCCACCGGCCGATCCGTCCTCTCGGTGAACCTCGGCTGGCAGGACGTCCCCGTCCGCGACCGCCTGCGGGACGCCCTCGCAGCACAGGGCATCGACGTCCCCGTGGCGTTCGGCCACGACGTCCGCGCCGGTGCCCTCGCCGAGACCCGGTCCCCCGCACTCGCCGTCGGGTCCGTCGCCTTCGTGCCCGTCGGCACCGGGCTCGCGAGCGCGCTCGTCGTCGACGGTGCCCTGGTGTCCGGTGGCGGCTGGGCGGGAGAGGTCGGGCAGGTGCGCATCGCACACGGCCCGCACGCCGGGCTCCGGGTCGAGGAGATCGCCTCGGCGAGCGCCGTCGCCCGTCGCTCCGGAACGGACTCCGCGCACGCCGCGATGCTGCGGGTCCGCGACGGCGATCCCACTGCCGGAGCCGTCTGGGCGGAGTGCGTCGACGTCCTCGCCGACACCCTCGCCTGGATCACGGCCGTCGCCGGCTGCCACACGGTCGTCGTCGGCGGTGGGCTCGCCGAGTCGGGCGCGCTGCTGTTCGACCCGCTCCGTGTCGCCGTCGCCGAACGGCTCGTCGGACTGCGGGTGCCCGCCGTCGTGCCGGCCCGCCACGGTGACGCGGCCGGGGCCATCGGCGCCGGCCTCCTCGCACAGGACCTCCTCGCCACGCTCGCGACCGTCGGGGAGCACGCATGACCACGCTCGTCCGTGCTCCGCGCATCGTCACCCCGGACGCCGTGCTCGACGACGGGTGGCTGCTCGTCGGCGACGGGGTCGTCGTGGCACGTGGATCGGGCCGAGCGCCCGAGCACGCGGACGGGCCCTTCCGCGTGCACGAGGTCGCGGGCACCGTCGTCCCCGGCTTCGTCGACCTCCACGCGCACGGCGCACTCGGGCACGACTTCGCGACCTGTTCCGCCGAGGACGCCCGCGCGGTCGCCGCGCACCACGCCGCCCGCGGCACCACGTCCCTCGTCGCCTCGATCGCGACCGGCATCCCCGAGGACACGGTGGCCGCGCTCCGGCGGCTCCGCCCCCTCGTGGCCGACGGCGTCCTCGCCGGCCTCCACCTCGAGGGGCCGTGGCTCTCGCCCGCTCGCCGCGGAGCACACGCGCCGACGCTCCTGCACGCTCCCGGACCGGCCGAAGTCGGCGCGTACCTCGACGCCGCCCAGGGGGCGCTCCGGATCGTGACGCTCGCTCCCGAGCTCCCCGGCGCACCGGACGCGGTCGGGCGGCTGTCCGACGCGGGCGTCATCGTGGCGATCGGCCACACCGACGCCGACGCTGCGACGGTCGAGCGAGCGGTCGACGCCGGTGCCCGGCTCGTCACCCACGTCTTCAACGGCATGCCGCCGCTGCACCACCGGTCGCCCGGCCCGGTCGGCGTCGCGCTGACCGATCCCCGTCTGAGCGTCGAGGCCATCGTCGACGGCCACCACCTCGACCCCGTGACGGTCGACCTCGTGCGGCGGAGCGCGGCGGGCCGGATGGTCCTCGTGTCCGACGCGATGGCGGCCACCGGGTGTCCCGACGGCACCTACCGGATCGCCGGGTCCGACGTCGTGGTCGCGGACGGGGTCGCGATGCTCGCGGACGGGTCGTCGCTCGCCGGCAGCACGGGCGTCGTCGCGGACGGCTTCGCCCGCTTGCTCGACGCCGGTGCTCCGCTCACCGAGGCGGTCGATGCGTCCTCCGCCCACGCCGCCGCCCTGCTCGGCCTCCCGGTCCCCCTGGCGGTCGGCTCACGCGCCGACCTGTTCGTCGTCGGGGTCGGTCCGCTCCTCCCGGAGGTCCTCGCATGATCGTCGTCGTCACCCCGAACCCGGCCGTGGACGTCACCTACCGCGTCGACGAGCAGCGCATCGGCACGACCCAGCGCGTCCGGAGCGTCGAACGGCGCCCGGGCGGCAAGGGGCTCAACGTGGCCCGGGTGCTCGCTGCCGAGGGCGTGGCGACCCACTCGGTCCTCCCCCTCGGCGGAGCCTCGGGCACCTGGATGGCCGATGCCGTCGCGGCCCTCGGGCTGCCGGTGACCGTGGTGTCGGTCCCCGGTGAGACCCGGAGCACGATCACCGTCGTGGACGACCTCGCCCACCCGACGATGTTCGGCGAACCCGGGCCGGACGTGCCCGCCAGGACCTGGCTGCGTGTCGACGAAGCGGTGCGCGCCGCGGTGCACGCCGCGCCGGACGCCGATGCGCTGGTGATCGCGGGGTCGCTCCCCGTCG
This sequence comes from Curtobacterium sp. ZW137, assembly GCF_003762905.1. GTDB lineage: Bacteria > Actinomycetota > Actinomycetes > Actinomycetales > Microbacteriaceae > Curtobacterium. The sequence goes on from NZ_RJKS01000003.1 coordinate 214,780, forward strand.
GCAGCCCGCCCGACGTGGTCGTCCCGTGGATCACCGACGCCCTCGCGGCCGGGGCACTGGTCGTCGCCGACCTCTCCGGACCCGCGCTGCTGGCAGCCGCCGACGCCGGCGCCACCATCTGCAAACCCAACCGCGACGAACTGGCGGAAGCGACCGGCCGCACGGACGAACGTGCCGGCGCGCTCGACCTCCTCCGCCGCGGGGCGGGCACCGTCGTGGTCTCCCGCGGTTCGGCGGGCATCGCAGCACACACCGTCGACGCCGTCGTCGAGGTCCCCGCCGTCCCGGGTGTCACCGGGAACCCCACGGGCGCCGGTGACGCCGCCACCGCCGGCCTCGTCCTCGCCCTGACCCGTGGCGCGGACATCGCCACAGCACTCCGCACCGCTGCCGCGTTCGGCGCCGCCGCGGTCCTGCGCCCGGTGGCCGGCGAGATCGACCACGACGCCGTCCACCGCTTCACCACCGACCTCGAGACGACCCGGAGCCACGCATGATCACCGACCTCGCCCTGACCGGACTGCTCGACTCGGCGCGCACGACCCGGAGCGGTGTCGGCGCGTTCAACGTCGTCCTCCTCGAGCACGCCGAGGCGATCGTGGACGGGGCCGTGCACGCCGGCCTGCCCGTGATCCTGCAGATCAGCGAGAACTGCGTGCGGTACCACGGCGGCCTCGCACCGATCACGGCGGCCACGCAGGCGATCGCCCGCGCCGCCGACGTCGAGGTCCTGGTGCACCTGGACCACATCGAGGACGTCGACCTCGTCGCCGAGGGCATCGCGCTCGGCGTCGACTCGATCATGTACGACGGGTCGCACCTCGACTACGACTCCAACGTCGCTGCGACGCGAACCCTCGCCGAGCGCTGCCACCGGGCCGGGATCGCGATCGAGGCCGAGCTCGGTGAGGTCGGCGGCAAGGACGGCGTCCACGCCCCCGGTGTCCGGACCGACCCGGCCGTCGCGGCGGCGTTCGTCGCGGCGACCGGCGTCGACGCGCTGGCCGTCGCGGTCGGGACCTCGCACGCGATGCAGACCCGTGAAGCCGCAGTGGACCGTGACCTCATCGGACGGCTGCACGCCGCGGTCCCCGTGCCGCTCGTCCTGCACGGGTCCTCCGGGTTGTCCGACGACGAACTGCGGGCCGCGGTGGCCGCCGGGATGACGAAGATCAACATCTCGACGCACCTGAACGGCCTGTTCACGCGGGCGCTCCGGGACGTCCTCGACGAGCGCCCCGACGTCGTGGACCCGCGGAAGTACGTGGCCGCGGGGCGGGACGCGATCGCCGCGGAGACGGCGCGGCTGCTCACACTGCTGGCAGCCTGACGGCGACGCGGTCCCGGCCGCGACGTCCCGGCTGCGACGTCCGGCCCGCGGCAGCGTGCGGGGGCGTCACCCCTTCGTCTTGGAGTGCCACCGCAGCGTCGTCCCCTGGTACAGCGTGACGTCGCCGTTCGTCTGCATCCGGAGCACCATGCCCTTGCCCCCGTACCGGGACGTCCCCGTCGACCACTTCGCCCGCCCGAACGCGTCGTAGAGCACCACGTTGCCGTCGGACTGGACGCGGAGCGAGCTGCCCCGACCGCCGGCGACGGTGAACACCGTCTTCGTCCCGATGACGATCCGGAGCGACCCGTCGTCGAGCACGACGAACCGCCGGTGCGCCGCGGTGTCCCGGATCTCCTGCCCGGGGACCAGGCTCGCTCCGGGGAGGAGCCGGTCGCGGGTCGCGGGCGCCTGCTGCCAGAGGACGGTGGAGCCCCGGACGAGCTGCACCACCCCGAGGTCCGTCACCTGCAGCCGCGGCGCACTGCCGGTCGAGGCCTTCCCGGCACGCCAGACGGTCGCACCCGTGGTGCTGCGGACGGCCAGCGTGCCGTTCGTCCCGACCACGAGCGACGCGCCCTTCGACGCCACGTTCGACGACCACACGGCACGTCCGCCGCCCCACTCGACGAGCTTCCCGTCGGCCTGCAGGTCGAGCCACCACAGCCCGTGCGGTGACCGGATGGACGTGCCGGACGGCACCGCGACCGCGGACCCGGTGATCCCGGTCGCGGTGGCCCCGGCAGCGGCGGCGGACCCGACGACCCGCCCACGGGTGCACCCGGCGGTCGGCAGGAGCGCGCCGAGCACGGACCACCTGGGCGTCCCCAGGCCGGTCGCCCGGTCGTGCCCCTTCGTCGCCGGGTACGTGCCGTTCGTCCCCCCGGTCACGTCGCGGAAGGCCGTGGGGTGTGCGTAGAGGGTCTGGTGGAGGTCTCCGACCCCGGAAGCGCAGCCGCGGGCGCTGAGCGCCGCCGCGAGCTGCCCGGCGACGACGGGTGACGCGAGACTCGTCCCACCGCCGAGCGCGAACCCGCGCGCGGCGCCGAGGTAGATCCCGGGACCGGTCGCGGGATCGGCCACGGACGCGATGTCGGGGACCAGGCGCTTCGTCCCGGAGACGCCGACACCGCTCTGCCATGCCGGGCGTGCGTACGCGGCCGACGTGCCGCCGCCGCTCGCGCCGTACGAGTTGCCCCAGGCCGTCTCGCTCGTCGCCGAGGACGTGGTCCGGAGCGAGGTGCCCCCGACCGCGACGACGGCGGGCGACGACGCCGGGTACGTGACCGACGTCACGACGGTCTTCGGTCCGGTCGGGCACTTCGCTCCGTCGTCACCGGATGCGGCGAAGACGGTCGCCCCGGCGGCGACGATGCGCGCGATCGCGTTGTCGAACGCGGCTCGGACACCGGGCGAGGTCAGCGACTCGCACGACCCCCACGAGACGCTGACGGCCACGATCCCGGCTCGACGGACGTCGTCGGCGATGCGGCTGTAGCTGTCGTAGAGCCCCTGGAACGAGTTCGGCGCGACGTACACGCGCTGGCGGGCGCCCGGTGCGGTCGCCAGCAGTGCCTCCTGGTCGAGTGCGACCTCGGACTCGCCGCCGGAACCGTCTGGTGCGTGCACGTCGGCCCCGTCGACGGAGACCTGGTCGAGCGCGGGGACCTCGCGCCCGACCGCCTTCGCGTAGGCGACGAGGTCGTTCCGGTCCCACCCGGAGAGCTGGACCGTCGCGACCGTCGTCCCCGCGCCGGCGTTCGCAGCACTCGACGAGGCGTACGCACGGGCCAGGTCTGCTGGGGCGTACCCGCCGGGCAGCGCGGCGTGTGCGGCGGCCGGGCGCGTGTCGAGCCCGAGCACGGCGGTGACCGCGCCGCCGAACGACGACGGCAGGACGGGTTCGGCGGACGGGTGCATGCCGTCGCCGCTCCCGAGCAGCCGGATCCCGAACAGCGCCTCGGCACGGGCGGCGGTGCCGGTCGCCTCGAGCTCCCAGGTGTCACGGTCGGTGACGGTGAACCCCGCAGCCGTCAACGCTGCGCGGACCGTCGCGCCGTGCGGTGCCTCGGGGGCGACCGCGGCGACGGCGTCGGCCCGATCCGCGGCGGTGTCGCCGGTGGTCGTGGTGGGCAGCGCTCGGAGCGCGGTCTGGTCCGTGGGCCGGAGCACGATGGTCAGGTCCACGGTCGCGTCGCCGGGCGTCCGTCCGGTGGCCGGGTCGGTCGGCGTCGGGACGGAAGCGAGAACCGCAGCGGTCGGGGACGGCACGGCAGGAGCGGCGGACGCCGGGGCGGTGAGACCGGCGGCGAGGGTCGCGGCGAGCGCGGTCGCCGTCACGAGGGCGAGGGGTCGGTGCAGCATCGGCGTCACTCCATGACTGGTGCGGCACCCGATCCGTGGGCGCCGGTCCACCCGCGTCGGAGTGGACGCGAGCACGGTAACCCGTCAGGGCACCGCGGCGCTCCCCCAGTTGTGAGGCGATGTACCCCGCCGAGTCCCCCTCGCGCGCGGGCAGGCGGACCGCTGGCCGTGGACCCCGGTCAGCAGAGGGGGACGTTCACCGCGAGACCGCCCATCGCGGTCTCCTTGTACTTGGTGGACATGTCGGCGCCGGTCTGCCGCATCGTCTCGACGACCTGGTCGAGCGACACGTGGTGCACCCCGTCTCCACGGAGGGCCATCCGTGCGGCGTTCACGGCCTTGTTCGCCGCGATCGCGTTCCGCTCGATGCACGGGATCTGCACGAGGCCGCCGATCGGGTCGCACGTCAGCCCGAGGTTGTGCTCCATCGCGATCTCGGCCGCGTTCTCGACCTGCTCGGGCGTCCCGCCGAGCAGTTCGGCGAGTCCGGCGGCGGCCATCGACGCCGCGGACCCCACTTCGCCCTGGCAGCCGACCTCGGCGCCGGAGATGGAGGCGCGCTCCTTGTAGATCGAGCCGATCGCGCCGGCGGTGAGCAGGAACCGCACGATCGCGTCGTCGCGGAGCTCAGGGGTGATCGCGGGGACGTAGGTCAGCGCGTAGTACAGGACTGCGGGGATGATCCCGGCGGCACCGTTGGTCGGGGCGGTGACGACCCGGCCGCCGGAGGCGTTCTCCTCGTTGACCGCCATCGCGGTGAGGTTCACCCACTCCATCGCGAAGAGGGGGTCGTGCCCGGGGTCGTCGCGCGTGAGCTGCTCGTACCAGTTCGCGGCACGGCGGCGGACGTCGAGGCCGCCCGGCAGCGTCCCGCCCCGTCGGATGCTCCGGTCGACCGAGGACTCCATCACGGCGTGGATGCCGAGGAGCCCGGAGCGGACCTCGTCGTCGGTGCGGGTCGCGGTCTCGTTCGCCAGGGCGATGCCGCTCACCGGCAGCCCGGACCGCGCGCAGGCGGCGAGGAGCTCGGCGCCGCTCGAGAACGGGTACGGCACGGCGTCGCCGACCGGGATGGCGGCGCTGGCCACGGCGGAGGTGTCCTCGCCGTCGCGGGCGATGAAGCCGCCGCCGACCGAGTAGTAGGTCTCGACGGCGAGCTCGGAGCCGCCGGCGTCGAAGGCGCGCAGCCGCATCGCGTTCGGGTGGCGCGGCAGCATCGTCAGGGGGTGCTGGACGATGTCCCGGAGCCGGAACGGGACGGTCTGCCCACCGGAGAGCCGGAGCGACCCCGTCGCTTCGAGGCCGTCGAGCGATGCGGTCATGGCGTCGGGGTCGACGCGCTCGGGCTGCTCCCCCGTCAGGCCGATCGCGACGGCGCCGAGCGTGCCGTGCCCCTGCCCGGTCGAGGCCAGCGAGCCGTACAGGTCGACGCGGATCGTGGTCAGGGGCAGCCCGGCGACACGGGATGCGAAGTCCGCGGCGGCGCGCATCGGTCCGACGGTGTGGGAACTCGACGGACCCACGCCGATGCTGAAGAGATCGAAGACGGAGACCGGCACGCCGCCACCCTAACCCGTCCGGACGGACGGACGGACGGAGGAGACGAACGAACGGACGAACCGACGAACCGACGAACCGACGAACCGCCGGACCGCCGGACGGACGAACCGCCGGACGGACGAACCGGACCTCAGCGGCGGTTGCCCTCCGAGGGCATCAGGATGAGTGAGTTCATGCGCATCACGCTACGCACGCCGGGCCCTTGGCAGAAGGTGGTCACCCTCCCGATCGAGGGTGGGGAGAACCCCACCGGCGCTCAGGGGACGAGCACGATCTTCCCGCGGGTGTGCCCCTGCTCCAGTTCCTCGTACGCGTCCTGCACGCGCTCGAGCGGGTACGTGCTCGCGACGGGGACCTCGATCGCCCCTTCGGCGACCATCGCGGCGAGCGCCCCGAGGATCTCCGGGTCGGCGGTGTCCGTGCTGCCGGATGCCTTCGCCCCGACCTCGGCCGCTGCCTCGAACGCGATGATCGTCTCGATGCGGTCCGCCGGGATCCCGAGGGCGATCCCGAGGTGCACGTACTCGGCGCCGTGCGTGTCGATGAGCGCGTCGATGCCGTTCGTCGCGAGCTCCTCGATGCGCTGCTGGAGCCCGTCGCCGTAGGCAACGGGGCGTGCACGCTTCGACGCGAGCCACTCGTGGTTCGCCTCGGACGCGACGGCGATCACGTCGACCCCCTCGTTCGTGAGGAGCTGTGTGACGAAGCCGCCAACACCCCCGGCGGCGCCGGAGACCACGACGGTCTCCCCCGGCCTCGGGTCGACGGCGCGCACCGCCGCTGCCGCCGTGGTCGCGACGATGTCGAGGCCGCCGGCGACGGTCCAGTCCAGCAGGCGCGGCTTCTGGACGACCTGCTCGGCGGGGACGGAGACGTACTCCGCCTGGCTCGAGCGCTCCCACGACCAGCCGATGACCTCTTCGCGCTCGTCGACACCGTCGACGCCCTCGCCGACGGCCACGACGATCCCGGCGAAGTCGGTGCCCTGCCCGGACGGCAGGTCACCGCCGAGGGTCCCCTGGCGGATCGCGGACTCCCCCGGGTTGATCCCGGCGGCACGGACGCGGACGAGCACCCGGCCCGGCTCGACCGTGGGGACGGGGACCTCGGCGACGTGGAGGACGCCGCGGTCACCCCACTCGTCGAAGCGGACGGCACGCATGGTCTCAGGAAGGTCAGTCATCACCCCAGACGGTACCCCTGCCAGGACGACGACCGAGTGTGGACCGCTCCAATACGTCGGGATCCCGTGCGAGACTGACCGGATGCCCATCCTCAACAAGGACATGCAGGTGTGCATGTCGCTCGCGGCCCGGCCGAGCAACATCGGCACCCGGTTCCACAACTTCCTCTACGACGAGCTCGGGCTGAACTTCCTCTACAAGGCGTTCACGACAACCGACCTCCCCGGCGCCGTCACCGGGATCCGAGCGCTCGGCATCCGCGGATGCTCGGTGTCGATGCCGTTCAAGGAGGCGATCATCCCGCTCGTCGACACCATCGAGGAGTCGGCCGCCGCGATCCAGTCCGTGAACACCGTCGTGAACGACGACGGTGTGCTCACCGCGTCGAACACCGACTACGAGGCCGTCGCCGCCCTCCTCGCCTCCCACGACGTGGATCCGGCCTCCCGCGTGCTGCTCCGCGGCTCCGGCGGCATGGCGAAGGCGGTCACGGCGGCGTTCCGCGGCGCGGGCTTCGACCACCTCACGGTGCTCGCCCGCAACGAGGACACCGGTCCGGCCCTCGCCGACCAGTACGGCTACGCGTGGGCGCGGTCGGAGCAGGACGCCGGCGACGTCGACCTGCTCGTCAACGTCACGCCGCTCGGCATGGACGGCGACCAGGCGGAGACCCTCGCCTTCGAGCAGGACCGTGTCGACGCGGCCCACACCGTCTTCGACGTCGTCGCGTTCCCCTCGGAGACACCGCTGGTCCGCGCGGGTCGCGCCGCGGACAAGCACGTCATCACGGGTGCCGAGGTGATCGCGCTGCAGGCAGCGCGGCAGTTCGAGCGGTACACGGGCGTCGCCCTCACCGAGGACCAGGTGACGCGCGCGAGCGAGTTCAGCCGCGCTGTGTAGGTGGCAGACAGGCGGACGGGAGGCCCGTGGCGGCGCCGCCACGGGCCTCCCGTCCGGCTCGTCAGGAGTTGCGGGCGCGACCCGTCGCGACCCAGCCGAGCCGGCGCAGCGTCTCGCGGTTCCGGATCCAGATGAGCGGCTGGATGACGAAGCCGGGCACCCAGGACCCCGGTCCGGCGACGGCGTTCTCGACGATCGTGACCTTGCACCCCTTGGCGTGCGGTTCGACGCTCAGCTCGACCCGGGCCTCCCCGATCGGCCACCCCTTCGGCTGGATCACCATGTGGCGCGGCGGGTCCCACTCGAGCGACGTCGTCTCGTCGTTGATGACCAGCGGCCAGACCCCGAACGAGTGGTGCAGGCGTGTGCCGACCTCGGGCCACCCGCGCTCCTCGTTCCGGAGACGGGACGCACCGACCACCCACGTCGTGTAGAGCCAGCCGTCCCCGAACACGTCGAAGACGTCCTCGGGCGTGCAGTGCAGGATCCGGACGTTCTTGGCCATGGTGTTCAGTCCTCCGGTGTGAGATCGACGTCTTCGGGGAGCCCGAAGGTGTGACGCAGGGAGCTCCGTGCGGCGTGCCACCCGGCCATGCCGTGCACGCCCGGGCCGGGTGCGGACGCCTCCGAGCAGAGGTACATCCCACCACCCATCCGCCACGGGTCGCCGGTCAGCAGGGGTCGCTTCACGAGCTGCCAGAAGCTCGCGGCGCCGGCGGCGATGTCCCCGCCGACGTAGTTCGGGTTGTACTCGCCCATCTGGACCGCGGTGCGCGAGCTCGTCGCGAGGACCGTGTCGCGGAACCCCGGGGCGAACCGCTCGATCTGCCGCGTGACGATCTCGGTGTGGTCGACGTCGGATCCCGCGGGGACGTGCGCGTACGCCCAGAAGACGTGCTTGCCCTCCGGGGCGCGACTCGGGTCGACCACGGTCGGTTCGGCGCCGAGGACGTACGGCCGCTCGGCGTGACGTCCGCGTGCGACATCGCCCTCGGCCGCGGCGATCTCCGCACGCGTCCCGCCGATGTGCACGGTGCCGGCCTTCCGGAGCTCGGCGTTCGTCCACGGCACCGGGTCGGACAGCGCGAAGTCGACCTTCGCCGCGGCGTTGCCGAACCGGAACCGCCGCAGCGCACCGCGCTTCGGCGACGGGATCTGCTTCCCGGCGATCCGCAGCATCCCGGGGACGCTCGTGTCGAAGAGCACCGCCTTGGCGGGTGTCAGGTCTGCGAGGGACCGGACCTCGCGTCCGGTCTCGATCGTGCCACCGTGCGCGACGAGGTCTGCGGCGAGCGCGTCGACGATCGCCTGGCTGCCGCCGATCGGCACCGGCCAGCCCCTGGCGTGGGCGTAGACACCGAGCGAGAGGGCTGCTGCGGCCGTCGCGAGTGAGGGCATGTGCTGGATGGAGTGCGCCGCGACCCCGGTGATCATCGCCGGTGCGACGTCCTGCCGGAAGCGGGCGTTCCAGGCACTGCTGCCCTGCTCCAGCGCACGCAGGCCGAACTGCAGGACGGTGAGCGGGTGCCGTGGGACGTGGAGCAGCGCGTCGGTCGCGAAGTCCGCCACCTGGTCGGCGTTCCGCGCGAGCGGGCCCATCAGGTTCCGGAACGCCGGCCCGTCCACGCCCAGCTCGGCAGCCGTGCGGTCGAGGTCCCGGTACGCGATGCCGGCACGCCCACCGTCGAGCGGGTGGCCGTACTGCACCTCGGGGAGCCGCAGTTCGATGCGGTCCTCGAGCCGGAAGCGCCGGAAGAACTCGGACTGCAGCGCCATCGGGTGCACGGCGGAGCACACGTCGTGCAGGAACCCGGGCAGCGTGAGCTCTGCGGTACGGGCCCCGCCGCCGATGGTGTCGTTGCGCTCGACCACCTCGACGGAGAGCCCGGCACGCGCCAACGTCACCGCGGCGGCGAGCCCGTTCGGTCCCGCCCCGACCACCACCGCATCGACCATGCACCGAGCCTACGAGGCGCGCGTGTGCGGACCCCCAGCCGCGGTGCCCGGGTCAGCTGCGGGTGGTGTCGGCGTCGGCGGCGTCCGTGCCGTCGTCGTCGGAGGCGCCGTCCGAGGCATCGTCGGTGTCCTCGATCGCGCTCGGACCGGAGCCGACTGGGTGCTCCGCGCGCAGGGCCGCGAAGTCCTCGTCGAGCATCTGCTGCACGCGGTCGTCCCGGCCGATCTCGTAGCCCTCGGTCGGGCGCTGCGCCCACCCCAGGCGGCCGACGACGGTCGTGCCGATGTCGTCCCACGCGCGGGCCCGCGCGGCGAGGACGATGCCGTCGACGAAGCCCTGGTCGTCACGGCGTCGGTCGAGCATCGTCGCGAGCTGCTCGTACTGGGCTTCGCGCGTGCGGAGCTTGACGTCGTCGCCGCGCCGGTAGTCGTGCTGGTGCTTCGAGCGGCCCTTCTGCTTGATCGCCTTCGACCGGATCTCCCGCATCCGCTGGGCGTCGCCGCGCTGCTCCTCGGCCATCCGGTGCAGTTCTTCGCGCGTCGCCTCGGCTGCGACCGCGTGGTCGAAGAACCCCTGGTCACGCAGGGAGTTCGTGATGATCCGGTTCGCGACGGCGATCACGACGGCCGCCTTCGAGATGAGGAAGCCCTCGTCCACCGCACGCTTGAGCTCGACCTGGCTGATGGGTCGCTCGGTGGAGTCCTTGCCACGCCGTCCGAACAGAGCCATGACGACGACGATACCGGCGGCGGGTGACCATCAGTCCGCAGGGGGACCCGGATCCCCACCGGGAGGGACGACTCGCCACGAGCGGGTCCGTAGCGTCGCAGGCATGGTCACGTACTCCGAATCCCCCAGGACCGGCCTCGGCACCGCGAGTCTCGTGCTCGGCATCTGCTCGCTGCTCGCGGGGTGGACGTTCTTCGCCCCGATCGTCGGGCTCTGCCTCGGGATCGCGTCCCGCGGCCGCGAACCGCTCGCGCGCGGCCGCGCCGGGTGGGGCATCCTGCTCAACGTCATCGCCCTCGCCGTCTGGATCGTGCTCGTCGCGCTGTTCGTCGGGTTCGGCACGTTCGCGGCGTGGCAGCACGCCACCCAGGGCTCCTGACGGCCGACCGGAGCGGTCGGGTCAGAGGACCCGGCCGTAGAGGGCGACGTCGACCCGCGCGGGCCCGAGCGGCAGTGCGCTCCGCAGGGTCCCCTCGTGCGTGAAGCCGAGCCGCTCGGCGAGCCCGCGGCTCCGCTCGTTGCCGACGGCCGTGCGGATCTCGACCCGTCTCGCGCCCCGCGCCCCGGCGACCGAGACGAGGACGGAGGCCGCCCGCCGGACGATGCCCCGTCCCTCCTGGCCGGCATCGATCCAGTAGCCGAGCGACGCCTGCCCGAGGTACGTGTCGAAGGCCAGTGACGCGGCACCGACGACGCGGTCGTCCACGCGGATGACGCACGGCAACGACCGGTCCATCGCGTACTGGGCGAGCATCCGTTCGGTGTGCAGGGACGTGTCCTCGAGCGTCTGCGACCCCCACGCCCACGGTTCGGCGGCACGGAGGCGGTCGAGGTTCGCGAGCACGAGGTCGTGCACCGCCTCGACGGTCGAGAGGTCCCGCAGCGTCAGCGTGCAGCCGTCGCCGAGGTCCCGCCCGAATGCCGTCACCGGTCCGACACTATGCACCTGCGGCGCTACTCGTACCGGAGTGCCTCGATCGGGTTCTGACGCGCTGCCCGTCGGGCGGGCAGCGTGCCCGCGAGGAAGGCGATCACCATCACCACGACGATGATCGTGATCACCGAGGACGGCGCGAACTGCAGGATGTGCAGCCCTGGCAGGTCCTTGAGCACGGTCCCGGCGAGGACGTTGGAGATACCCGTCCCGAGCGCGATCGCCACACCGGCGCCGATCGCACTGCCGAGGAAGCCGATGAACACGGCCTCGAGCGAGAACAGTGTGTAGACCTTGCCGCCGCCCATGCCCATCGCCTTCATCAGGCCGATCTCGCGGGTGCGCTCCTGCACGCTCATCAGGAGCGTGTTGATGATGCCGAACCCGGCCGCGATGAGCGCGATGACGGCGAAGGCGTTGAGCACGCCGACGATGCCGTTGATGACGGTCTGGAACTGCCCGAGCTGGTCCTGGATGGTCTGCCCGGTGTAGCCGTCCTTCGACAGGGCGCTCTTCACCGTGGACGCGGTCGCACCGTCGCTCAGGGTGGCCGAGGCGCTGGCGTACGAGGTGGCGATCGATGCCGGCTTGCCGGTCTCCTGCGCCTGCTGCATCGCGTCCGTCAGCGCGGAGTTCGCACCGGCGCTCCCGCCGAACAGCGACTCGTTCTGCACGCCCACCACGGTCGCGGTGAGGGTGTGCTCGGCGCCCTGGTAGTCGTCCACCGCGAAGGTGAGCTCCTTGCCGACGGCCGCCTTCGCGCTGCCGAGCCCGAGGTTCTTCAGGTAGTTCGTCGGCAGGATCACCTGGTTCGCGTCGGTGCTGTCGTCGAGCTGCTTGCCCGAGGCCAGGTCCGCCTTGAGTTCACCGGCATTGGCGGACAACGCGACGACGTACTTGCCCTCGCTGCCGTACTCGGCGTACTTCGGGCTGAGCGCGACCGCTGGCCGCACCGTGTCGATGCCCGTGACGTCCTTGATCTTGTCGACGTCGGACTGCGAGAGGTACCCGAAGGAGGCCGGCCCGCGGTCGACGCTCTGGGTGGAGGCATCCGGGTCGTACTTCGCGGGGCCGCTGTCCGTCGAGGAACTGTCGACCGTCTTCGTGATCGTCAGCGCCCCGGTGTCGCCGATCGACGCGACCTGGGTGTCGATGTAGTTGCCGACGCCGGTGCCGATGGCGGAGGTGAGAGTGATCGTGAAGGCACCGATGAAGATCGCGATGACCGTCAGCGTGGTGCGGAGCTTGGAGCGGAAGGTGTTGCCGACCGCGGTCTTCAGGAGGTCGAGGAAGTTCATGCGGAGTGCCTTCCGTGCTCGTGGGCACCCGGGGCGGGCGCATCGGCACCGCCGGACCCCCCGGACCCGCCGGATCCGCCGGACCCGCCGACGATGAGACCGTCGCGGACGTTGACGCTGCGGTCGCACCGTGCGGCCAGTTCCTCGTCGTGGGTGACGACGACGAGCGTGATCCCGCGCTCGCGCTGCAGCCCGAAGAGCATGTCCTCGACGACTTCACCGGTGTTCGTGTCGAGGTTGCCGGTGGGCTCGTCGGCGAAGATCACGCTCGGCTCCCCCACGAGCGCTCGCGCGATGACCACGCGCTGCTTCTGCCCGCCGGAGAGGTCGTTCGCGTCGTTCTTGGCCTTGTCCGCCAGCCCCAGGGCGTCGAGCGCGGCCATCCCCCGGCGCTTCCGCTCCGCACCAGAGATGCCCGCGATCTTCAGCGGCAGCACGACGTTGTCGAGCACGGAGGTCTTCGGCGTCAGGAAGAACTGCTGGAACACGAACCCGAAGGTGCTGTTCCGGGTGCGGTTCACCTGCCGGGCGCTGAGCGTCGCCGCGTCGGTGCCGTCCAGGAGGATCTCGCCCGAGGACGGCTTGTCGAGCAGCGCCAGCAGGTGCATGAGCGTCGACTTGCCGGATCCGGACTTGCCGACGATCGCCAGGCTCTCGCCCTGGTGCACCGCGAGCGACACTCCCTTCAGCGCATCGAACCGCGTGGAACCGCGGCCGTAGGTCCTCGTGAGGTCTCTGGCCTCGAGCACGGGAGTGGTCATGCGCCAACCGTACTGTCCGTTGCACGACTGAAAGTTTGCGTTTGCTGCAAACCAGATGACGTCCCGGTTACAGTCGTGCCATGCCCGACAGTGTCACCCCCGGCGAGATGGGTCTCCGCGACCGCAAGCGCATCGAGACCCGCACCCGCATCGCAGCAGCCGCGCGGGCCCTGGTGCTCGAACAGGACATCGACCGCACCACGATCGAGCAGATCGCCGCCCGCGCGGACATCTCGCCCCGGACGTTCTTCAACTACTTCGAGAGCAAGGAGGACGCGGTCCTCGGCCACACCGAGCTCGACCTGTCCCCGGAGACCCTCGGAGCCCACGTGCGCGCCGTCGCCGGGCGACCCGCGGCGCAGGCGGTCGTGGACCTGGCGTTCCTGGTGTTCGGCGACACGTTCGGCGACGAACGACACCGGCACGAGCGCAAGGAGCTCATCGTCCGGTTCCCCCAGCTCATGCGCCGCCAGGTGACCAGGATGACGACCGTCGCGGAGGCGATGACCGGCGCGGTGCGGACCGTCCTCGAGCGCGATCCCGCCTGGGGGCCGGAGGCAGCCACCCCGCAGGCCGCGGAGATGCTCCTCGGCATGGTGATGACCGCACTCCGGAGCGCCGCACGGCACGAGGGCACCGACCCCGAGGAGGTGCGCGTCCAGGTCGTCGCCCTGATGCGCGACACCGCGGCCCGGATCGCCGGAGTCGCCGTCATCCCCGCGTGACGAACCCTTCCTTGACCATCCAGTCGAACGCGACGTCGGCCGGCTCGCGCCCCTCGACGTCCACCTGCCGGTTCAGCTCCTGCAGGACCGCGTCGGTGAGCTTCGGCGAGATCTGGTCGTAGACGTCCTCGAGCTCCGGGTACTCGCTCAGCACGGAGCTGGAGAGCACCGGGGCGACGTTGTAGGCCGGGAAGAACCCCTCGTCGTCCTCGAGCACCTGCAGGCCGAGCGACTTGATGCGACCGTCGGTGGTGAAGACCTCACCGAAGTTGCACGTCCCGCGGTCGGTCGCCGTGTACACGGTGCCGGTGTCCAGGATGTCGACGTTCCCCTTCGGGATCGCGTTCGCACCGGACCCGCCGAGCTGGAGCCCGTACTTCGCGAGCATCGGCTTGAAGCCGTCGGCGCGGGAGTTGAACTCGGACTCGACGCAGAAGGTGCGCTGGTCGGCCGGCAGGTCCGCGATCTGGGACAGCTTCGTGATGCCGCCGAGCCCCTTGACCGCTTCCTTCCGCACGGCGAACGCATACGTGTTGTTCATCGGCGCCGGGTCGAGCCACGTGAGCCCGTTCTCGGCGTCCTCGTCCTTGACCGCCTGCCACTGCTCGGTCTTGTCCGGGATGCCCTCCTTGTGGCCCATGTAGGTCAGCCATGCAGTGCCTGTGTACTCGTACGTCATGTCCGCGTCGTGGCTCGTCATGAGCTGGCGGACGGCGACGCTGCCAGGGACGTTGGTCTCGTCGGTGACCTCGAACCCGGCGGCCTTCGCGGCGAGCACGGCGATCTTCCCGAGCACGAGCTGCTCGGTGAAGTTCTTCGAGGTGACGGTGATGTGCGCGCCGTCGGGCAGGTCGTCGATGCGCTTGATGGTGCCCGGTTCGGCCGCGGGGACGAACGAGGTCGCCGGTTGCAGGCCGCAGCCGGTGAGTGCGAGGGCCGCGGCGCCGGCGACGAGACCGGCGACGATGCGTCGGCGGGTTCGGGTTCGGGTCGTCATCGGAGTCCCTTCGGTCGTGCGACGGTCTCGACGATGCGGCCGATCCAGTCGATGGACAGCGCGAGGAGCGCGATGAGCAGGGCGCCGGAGACCAGCACCTTCGGCAGGAACAGGTTCACGCCCGTGGTGATCAGCAGGCCGAGACCGCCGGCGCCGATGAACGTCGCGAGGGCCGCGGAGCCGACCAGGAGCACCAGCGCGGTGCGGATGCCGGAGAGCATCACCGGGACGGCGAGGGGCAGTTCGACCCTGAGCAGGACCGCGAACGCGCTCATGCCCATGCCACGGCCGGCCTCGACGAGCCGGGAGTCCACGCTCTCGATGCCGATGATCGTGTTCCGCAGCACCGGCAGGATCGCGTAGAGGACCAGCGCGATGACGGCGGCCCAGAACGAGAAGCCCAGCCAGAACGCCAGGAGCACGACGAGGCCCACCGCGGGAGCGGCCTGGCCGAAGTTCGCGACCGCGAGGATGACCCCGCTGGCCCGGCGCAACGGCCCACGGGTCAGGACGATGCCGAGCGGGATGCCGATCACGAGCACGATGAGCGTCGACACGATGGTGAGCAGCACGTGCTGCCAGGTGAGCGCGAGCAGGTCAGCGGGGTTCAGCGTCGAACGCTCGGTCGCGGTGAGGTCGGCGGTGGCCAGCCAGATCGCGAAGGCGCCGAGCACGACCAGGATCGCGACGGGCTGGATGACCAGGGGTTTCCAGGACGCACTGCGCGCCGGGCGCACGCGCGGTTCGGTCACGACGTCAGTCATCGACGACCTCCGAACCACCGGCGGACGAACCACCGGCGCTCGACCCGGCGGACGGTGCCGCGCGGGTCGACGGCATGGTCTCGATCGGGTTCGTGTTCGTCCCGACCGGCGTGTACGCCTGCTCCTCGGCTGCGGCGGCGCGGGACCGGGTGATCGCGTCCATCACGGTCTCGACGGTGATGACCCCGCGGAACGCATCGCGACGCCCGGTGACCAGTGCGGCTCCGGCGCTCGAGACGAGCATGGTGTCGAGCGCGTCGTTCAGGGTCGCACCCTCACCGACGACGGGCAGGTTCGGCTCGATGCCCTCCGGGATCCGGTCGAGGCGTTCGAGCTGCCGGCGCGACGGCCAGCCGATCGGACGCTGCCGGCGGTCGACGACGACGGCGTGCCCGTGGCCGCCGGCCTCGCGCATCCGCTGGAGCACGGCCGCGGCCTGTTCCCCCGGCGAGCAGGTCACCGCGTCGACGACCTCGACGTCGCGGACCCGGTTCAGCGTCAGCTGCTTGAGGCCGGCGCCGGACCCGATGAAGTTCTCCACGAACTCGTTCGCGGGCTCGGCGAGGATCCGCTCCGGGGTGTCGTACTGCACGATGTGCGCACCCTCGGAGAAGATCACGATCCAGTCGCCGAGCTTCACGGCCTCGTCGAAGTCGTGCGTGACGATGACGATCGTCTTGTGCAGTTCCTCCTGGATGCGGAGGAGCTCGTCCTGCAGGCGCTGGCGGGTGATCGGGTCCACGGCGCCGAACGGCTCGTCCATGAGCAGGACGGGCGGGTCCGCGGCGAGCGCGCGGGCGACGCCGACACGCTGCTGCTGGCCGCCGGAGAGCTCACGGGGGAAGCGGTCGCGGTAGGTGTCCGGGTCGAGGGAGACCAGGTCGAGGAGCTCGTCGACGCGGGCGGCGATCTTGTCCTTGGACCAGCCGAGCATCTTCGGCACGATCGCGATGTTCGCGGCGACGGTCATGTGCGGGAAGAGCCCGCCGGCCTGGATGACGTAGCCCATCCGGCGGCGCAGCTCGTCGCCGTCGATCGCGGTGACGTCGTCGTCGCCGACCACGATGCGGCCCTCGGTGGGCTCGATCAGGCGGTTGATCATCTTCAGCGTCGTGGTCTTGCCGCAGCCCGACGGGCCGACGAGCATGACGATCTTGCCGGCCGGGATCTCGAGCGTGATGCCGTCCACGGCGGGCTTCGACGTTCCGGCGTACCGCTTCGTCACGGTGTCGAGCAGGATGCTGCGGCCGGTGACGTCGGCCGAGACGTCGTGGGACATGGGTGCGTCAGTGCTGGACACGGATACCTCGCGAGATGGTCAGACGGCCGAGGCCGAGGAGGAGCAGGTCGAGGACGAGGGCGAGCAGGACGACGCCCACGACCCCCACCACGACGGAGTTGAGCGAGTTGGCGCCGCCGAGTCGCGACAAGCCGGAGAAGATGAAGCCGCCGAGCCCCGGGCCGAGCGCGTACGCGGCGACCGCGGCGACGCCCATCACCATCTGGGCGGACACCCGCACCCCGGTGAGGATGATCGGCCACGCCATCGGCAGTTCGACCTGCCAGAGGGTGCGGAAGCGGCTCATCCCGATGCCCCTGGCCGACTCGACGACGGCGGGGGAGATCTCGGAGAGCCCGACGACCGCGTTCCGGAGGATCGGCAGGGCGGCGAAGAAGGTGACGGTCACGACGGACGGCACGACGCCGAACCCGAGCGGGACGAGCAGCAACCCGATCACGGCGAACGAGGGCAGCGTCAGACCGATGGTCGACACCTCGTTCGCGAGCGACCGGAGCCGCGGGCTGCGGTAGACGAGTGCTGCGAGCACCACCGCGATGACGGTGGCGAGCACGGTGCACTGGACGACCAGTGAGAAGTGCTGCCACGACGCGAACCAGATCTGGCTCCATCGCTCCGTGACGTAGTTGAAGAACACCGGTCGCTGGTTCCCCTCTGGTCGGCATTTCTGCCCACGGTTCGGGGCACGATCGCCGCCAAAGGTACGCAGCGCGTGCGCGATCCGTACAACCGAGATCCGCTCGGGGGCCGCTCACCTGCGCGGACGATCAGACGAAAAAGCCTGATCAGACGCCCACTACGGCTGCATACCTGGGAGAACGGTAACGATGCTGCGCGCGGACGCGCTACAGGCCGGCGCTCCGGAGGCCGGCCTGTTCGGCGATCGACATCAGGTGCTCACGCCACTCGACCCACTCGGCCGGGGTCTTCTCGGCGAGGTTGCCGTCGCCGTCGCCAGCCAGGCCGTCGAGCATCTCGCGGGCGATGTCGGCGTGCCCCGCGTGCCGGGCGGTCTCGTACGCCATGTGCACCAGGATGCGGTGCAGCGTGACGTCGCGGTGCCCCTCCGGCCACCACGGCACGACCCCGCGCGCGTCGAGCGGCAGCGCTGCGATCGTCGCGTCGGCGTGGGCGGCGCTCGCGTGGTGGAACGCGACGATGTCCGCCATCGTCTCGTCGAGGGACGCGTACATGTCGCGGTCGTCGTCGGAGTCGAGCCAGGCCGGTGGATCGGGGAGCGGCCGGTCGAACACCTGGCCGAAGTACTCCGACTGCACGGCGGCCACGTGCTTCACCAGCCCCAGGACGTTCGTCCCCGTCGGCGTCACCGGCCACCGCGCCTGCCGCTCGGCGAGCCCGTCGAGCTTCCCGAGCAGCGCGGCACGGTGCTTCTGCAGGTACCGCTGCAGCGTCGCCTTCACGTCGTCCTCGACGGTGACCGCCGACCCGCCCTCGTCGCTGAGGCGTGCGTTCCCGACCGCGGCGAGCGTCCCGCCGGGCGGGGCCGCCCGCACGATCGGGACGTCGTCGACAGCGGGTCCCGGCACGTCGTTCATGCGTTCGATCGTGCCACCACTCGCGCCCGGATGCGCTCCGACTCGGACACCGCGACCCGTTCGGCCGTGAGCAGCAGGGATGCGACGTCGGTCGACGTCCGCGACGGGGCGTCGTTCCAGCTCGTCAGGTCGCGCACGCGCCCCATCCGGACGTCGGGTGCCGGGCACCAGAGCACGGGTGCGCCCTCTTCCACGGCGAGCGCGTGCCAGACGACGTCGAGTGCGCGCTGCACCGGCTGCGAGTGGACGGCGTGCGGGCCGCCGGCCGCGTAGACCACGGCGCCGACGAGGCACGCGCCGACGAGCGGCCGGCCGGCGACGTCCATCGCGGCCGCGCTGGACGCCTTGCGCATCCGGCCCTTGTCGTCGACGTAGGCGAACCAGGCGTGCTGGATCCAGCCCTGCTCGATGACGCCGCGGGCTCCGGAGAGCAGCCGTTCGAGGTCGGCCAGCTCGTGCAGCTGCGCATCGGCCCGGCGGACCCTGGCGGCGGCCCGGCGCTCGGCGAGGCGGTCGAGGAGCCCTCGGAGACCGGATCGGGTGGACGGGGAGGAGGAGGGTGCGGCGTCGGTGTCGACGTCGTGCTGGACGCGGAACTCGAGGGTCATCAGGCCCCTCCGATCTTCACGTGCACGGATGGTGTGGAGAGACGATAACCCCGTTCCGCTCAGCCGTCGAGGGTGGCGTCGATCCCGCGTCGTGCGACCGTCCGGAACACGCTGTCCTCGCTCGTCGCGAGGGCGGAAGCGATGGACACGGCCCAGCCACGTGCCCTGGTCCAGGTGTCCTCGTCGACCGCGACGAGCGCGCGGAAGGTGCGCCGGGCCTCCCGGTCGAGCGTCAGCCAGGCGGTCGCGAGGTCGACGGCCGGGTCCCCTGCGGTGACGTCGCCGAAGTCGACGACCGCCGACAGGCGGTCTCCGCGCGGCCCGGGCTCGACGAGGACGTTGAACGGGTGCAGGTCGCCGTGCACCCAGACGGGAGGCCCGGCGTGGGCGGGAAGGTGGGCCGCGGTCCGCCAGAGCGCGGCCAGCTCGCCGGCACGGGGCACGTCCGCGGTCCGCAGGCGTTCCAGGACGGCGGCAGACCGGTCCCGCAGCGGGACGGCGCGGAACGGGTTCACCGGTGCGTCCGCCGGGGCGGGCACGTGCAGCAGCCCGAGGAACGCGGCGAGCCCCTCGGCGACCGCGACCCCGGCGGGTCGTCCACCGGCCGGGACACCGGGCAGCCACCGGACGACGCTCCAGGACCACGGGTACCCGAGCGCGGGACGGCCGATCCGGACCGGGTCGGGGACCGGGACGATCGGGGCGACCCGCCGGGCGATCTCGGGGAGCCACCGCTGCTCGTGTTCGACGAGGCGCGCTGCGGCCTCGCGGCGGGGGAGCCGGACGGCCAGTAGGTCCCCGAGCCGGAGGATCACGTTGTCCCACCCGTTCGCCACCACCTCGAGCGGGAGTGCTGCCAGGTCCGGGTGCTGGTCGGTGAGGAGGGCCCGGACGAGCGGCACGTCGACGGCGAACTCGGCAGCGGGGGTGGGCACCGGGACAGGCTAGTCCGACCGTGTGGTCCCGTGAACGGGGGTGGGCGGACGGAACCTACCGCTTGGTATCTTCATAGCGTCGGATGCACGGGTGCCATCGTGGGGGGACCCGTGACCCGCACCGCCGGTCGGAGCCTCAGGGAGCCCCGGCCGGTGCGATGATCCCGACGAGACGCGGGATCTCCGGCCGTACGGCATCGGTGACGATCGCCGCGAGGAGCACCGTCCAGAGGTCCCGCAGCCGTTCGAACAGGTCCGATCGGTCGGCGAGGACGTCCGACACCGTCTGCACCCCCGTGTACGCGGGGATGATCACACGCCCGAGCAGCTCCGGGTCCCAGCGCTCGTCCACCTGGCCCGCGGCGATGCCCTGCCGCATCAGGTCCGCGGTGACCGCCATCCAGTCCGTGTAGGGGTCCGACCGGGCGACCTCGCTCGTGGCCGCTTCGGTGGAGAGCCGGATGCCGGCGCTGACCGCGACCTCGGACACCATCTGCGTCGCGAGGCCCTGGGACATCCACATCATCGCCTCGAGCGGCGAGCTCGCCTTCGCCAGCGCTTCCGCCCCGTACCGCCGGGAGATCGCGTGTTGCTCGGCGATCACGGCGGCGGCGAGGTCGGCCTTCGAGGCGAAGTGGAAGTACAGCGCGCCCTTCGTGACGCCGGCGCGGTCCGCGACGCCGTCCATCGACGCACCGACGTACCCGCGCTCGTCGAACTCCCGTGCAGCGCCCTCGAGCACCGCGGTCCGGGTGAGGACCGCCCGCTGCTGTCGCGCGCGTCCGTCCTGGGCCATCCCGTGATCGTAGCGGCCGCGCCGATGCGGGACGCCCGCGTCCACCGGCCGCGTTCACCGGCGCCCGTCAGGCACCGTGCCCTACCGTTCCGGCATGGACGGATGGCGGAACCCGGGGCGCTGGGCGCGGACAGGACGGTGGCTCCTGCTGCCGATCATCGTGCTCGACTGGTTCACCCTCGTGCCGCAGGGCGCCTTCGTCGCGGCCTTCCTCGTCGCGGTCCTCGGACTCGTCGGCATCGCGGCGGCCCTGGTCGTGCGGATGCTCCGGGCGAGCCGCGGCGCGATGGCGGCACTCGGTGTCGTGATGCTCCTCGGCGGCCTCGCGGTCTTCGCGCTCGACCCGTTCCCCGGGTCCTTCCCGCTGATCGAGGCCTGGTGGCCGGACGCCGTCACGCAGCCACAGCACGTCGGCAGCGCCTACTGGCAGCTCGCGGGCCTCGGCATCGAGCTCTGCGGGTTCGGGCTGCTCGCGACGCTCCTCGTGGTCGCGCTGACCCGGCCGACACTCAGCGGTGGGTCGACTCCGGGGGGCGGCGCAGCACCACGACGGTGACGTCCGCGTCCGGGGCCGTCGGCAGCAGTGCACGGACCCGGTCGGCGAACGATCCGGCTCCGGCGGCACCGTCGTCGGCGGCCATCGTCGCGACGGCGTCGACGTCGGGGAGTCCCTCGAGTGCCAGGGTGCCCGCGGTGAACAGCACGAGCCGGTCACCCGGCGCGAGCGTCAGGGTGCCGTGCGTCCTGGACGTGCCGGTCGGCTGCAGCCCGATCGGCAGGTCGTGGGAGCGGAGCACCGCCGCGGTGCCGTCGGCGCGCACGTGGAGCGCCATGCCGTGACCGGCGTCCACCCACGTCACGATCCCCGTCGCCGGGTCGACGCGGGCGTGGAAGAGCGACCCGACGGCGTCCGCAGCGGTCAGGTCGGCGGCGATCTGGGCCTCCAGGGAGGGGCCGTCGGACCCCAGCGGGACGTCCGTGCGGGCGACGACGGCTGCCCGCATCGTCGACGCGAGGAGCGCCGCGGCCCGGCCGGCGGCCGAGATCGTGCCGATCGTCAGCCGGAGCGTGCCGTCCGCGGCGACCCGCCAGTCGAGGACGTCGCCGGAGTCCTGGCGTGCCGAGGACACCACGTCGAGGTCGTGTCCATCGACGTCCACGGGCTCCGGGGTGAGCCCGTCGAGGACCTTCCGCACCCGGTCACGGTCCATCGCGTGGCCGAGCTCGCGCTCCGCCCAGCGGGCCAGGTCACGGAGCAGCTCGACGTCCTCGGCGGTGAGCTCGCGCGGCCGTGCGTCCATGATGCAGAGCGTGCCGACGGCCGTGCCGTCCGCCATCGTCAGGGGAGCGCCCGCGTAGAAGCGGATGCCCGGTTCGCCGGTGACCGCGGCCAGCGAACTGAAGCGCGGGTCGAGCGTGGCGTCCGGGACGACCAGCGGCTCGTCCTGCAGGACCGTGGTCGAGCAGAACACCTGGCTCGCCGGGGCGCTGCCGCCCTGCTGCCAGCCCTGCGCGGACTGCGCGGTCGCCACGTCGTCGTGCACGAGGTTCAGGAAGCTGATCGGCACCCCGAACGCCTGCTGGGTCATCCGGGTGATGCGGTCGAACCGCTCTTCCGGACCGCTGCCGAGGATGCCGAGGGCCTCGACGACGGCGGTCCGGCGAGCGGACGTCTCTGCTGTAGAGCTCACGCGTCCTGTCTACCCCGAGCGGGGTCCAGGAACCAGTCCCGCGGGTGCTGGTCCGCCGTCAGCGCACGACGCGCCGACGTCGGGGCCGCCCACTCGGCGGCGTTCGCGAGGACCCGGCGGATGTCCGGGTGGTGGTACACCGGGTACTCCTGGTCGCCGGGGGAGAAGTAGAACACCTTCCCGAGGCCCCGGTGGTAGCCGACGCCGGAGCGGAACACCTCGCCACCCTCGAACGTCGAGAGGAAGACCTCTTCGTCGGGCCGCGGGATGTCGAAGTGCTCGCCGTACATCTCCTGGCGGTCGATGACGATCGGGTGCGGGACGCCCTTCGCGATCGGGTGCTCCGGGGCGATCGTCCAGACCAGCTCGCGCTCCCCGTCGTTCCGCCACTTCAGCGAGCACGTCGTGCCCATCAGCCGGGTGAACGGCTTCGAGTAGTGCCCGGAGTGCAGGACCACGAGGCCCATGCCGGACTGCACGGCGGTGACCACGCGGTCGACGACCTCGTCCGCGACCTCGCCGTGGGCGACGTGACCCCACCAGAACAGCACGTCCGTGGCGTCGAGGCGCTCCTGGGTCAGCCCGTGCTCCGGTTCCTGCAGGGTCGCCGTGCTGACGTCGGCATCCGGGTGGTGCTCCCGCAGCGCGTCGGCGACGACGGTGTGGATGCCGTTCGGGTAGTGCCCCAGCACGGTCTCGTCCCCGCGGGACTCGTGCACGTTCTCGTTCCAGACGACGATGTTGGTCACGCCTGCACCTCCATTTCGTGCCCGGCAGCCGCTGACGCGTAGATCGCGTCGACGACACGGCTCCGGTGCAGCGCGAACTCCCCGTGGTGGCCGTCGTGCAGGCCGCTCCGGATGGTCGCGATGAACTCCTCGATGACCCGCTGGTGGTGCCCGGCCGGCACCTGCACCCCGGGTCGCGTGACGGTCGGGACGCCCTGCTCGTCGGAGTACAGCGTCACCGTGCCCTCGGTCGCGTAGTCGCGGACGAACAGCCGTGCGCCGCCGGTCGAGCCGAGGAGCTCGACCTCGATGTCCTCGACGTCCTTCGAGTAGGACGCCCAGCTCGCCTGGAGCTGCAGGCTCGACCCGTCCTCGAACCGGAGGAGCGCGCTCGCGAAGTCCTCGACGTCGAAGGGCCGGCCGGTCGCGGCGGACACCGGCGTGC
This sequence comes from Curtobacterium sp. ZW137, assembly GCF_003762905.1. GTDB lineage: Bacteria > Actinomycetota > Actinomycetes > Actinomycetales > Microbacteriaceae > Curtobacterium. The sequence continues at coordinate 238,342 of NZ_RJKS01000003.1, forward strand.
GGGCGCTGCCGCCACGGCCGGCGCTGCCGAGCTCGTTGTACGCGACCGCGCTCGCCGTGACGACCTTCGGCTCGCCCATCAGGTGCAGCGCGATGTCGAGGACGTGGGACCCGAGGTCGATGAGCGGGCCCCCGCCCGCGGTCTCCTTGTTCGCGAACCAGCTCTGGATGCCGGGGATCCCGGCGCGACGGAGCCAGCTCGCGCGGGCGTGGTAGACGTGGCCGAGCGGGTTCGGGCCGCCGTCGGCGTGCAGGTGGTTCGCGAGGAACTCGACGTCCGCGCGGCGCCGGTGGTTGTAGGCGACCTCGAGGACGCGGTCGTTCCGCACGGCGGCGTCGACCATCTCCTGGGCCTGGTCCCCGGTCGTGGCGAGGGGCTTCTCGCAGAAGACGTGCTTGCCGGACTCGAGCGCGGCCACCGCGATCGGGTGGTGCAGCGCGTTCGGGACGCCGATCGAGACGATGTCGAGGTCGTCCCGCGCCACCAGGTCCTGCCAGTCCGGGTACGTGTTCGGCACGTGCCGGGTCTCGGCGAGTTCGGCGAGCCGCGCGGTCTCCTGTCCTGCGAGCGCCACCACCTCGACCCCCGGCAGTGCCGTGTAGGCATCGAGGTGCGTGGTCCCGGCGAACCCGAGACCCACCACCCCGACGCGGAGCGTGCGTGTTGCATCCGTCGTCGTGTTCGTCGTCGTCGACATGACATCGACGCTACCGGAGGCTCGGGTCGAATCGATACGACCGTCGGCGTGTCACGGGTTCTCCGCCGGTCCGGCGGGGCCAGCGGAATCGCGCGTAGGTGGTCGAGTCGCGCGTCGGCAGCGGAATCGCGCGTAGGTGGTCGAATCGCGCGTAGGCAGCCCGAAGTTCCGACCTCCCATCCCGGGTCCGGGACCATGGAGCACATGACGCCTCGATCCCTGTTCCGCGCCCTGGCGGTCGCCGAACTCGTGACCTGGACGATGCTCCTCGTGGGCATGCTGCTGGAGTACGGCGCCGGCCTGGGGGACCTGCCGGTGCGCATCGGCGGCAGCGTGCACGGCTTCGTGTTCCTGGCGTACCTCGTCGTGACGACGGTCGTCGCGGTGAACCAGCGGTGGTCGTTCCGGACGACGCTCCTCGGCTGGGCGAGTGCGATCGTGCCCTACACGACGCTGCCGTTCGAGATCGGCGTCGCCCGCCGCCGCATGCTCGACGGGCCCTGGCGCCGATCGTCCTCGTCTGGGCGTCCGGGGCCGCTCGACCGCCTGCTCTTCGTCGTGGTCGCGCACCCGTTGGCCGCTGCACTGGTCGGTGTGGTGCTGGTCGTGCTCGTGTTCGTGGTGCTGCTGAGCGTCGGTCCGCCGGTGCCCTCCCGCTGACCGGTCGCGACACCCCGCTCAGGCCCGCCGAGTGGTCGGGATCCGTCGCCGTTCGCACCGGGGAGCGACAGGAAGTGACCGCTCGACGGACGTGAGCGGTGATTCGTGACCGGTGACGAGCGTCACGTGGCGGGGGCGGGCGCGACCACGGACGGACGGGAGGCCCGGTGCCAGCCGGCACCGGGCCTCCCGTCCGTGGGGTGGTGCGCCTACAGCGCGGCCAGCACCGCGTTCAGCGTCGCGGACGGGCGCATGATCGCGCTCGTCTTGGCGTCGTCGGGGCGGTAGTAGCCACCGATGTCGGCCGGGGAGCCCTGGACCGCGACGAGTTCGTCGACGATCGTGGCTTCCTGGGCGTCGAGCTGTCCGGCGATCTCCGCGAACGCCGCTGCGAGCTCGGTGTCCTCGGTCTGCGCCGCGAGCTCTTCGGCCCAGTACTTCGCGAGGAAGAAGTGGCTGCCGCGGTTGTCGATCGTGCCGAGCTTGCGACCGGGGGACTTGTCCTCCTCGAGGAAGGTCCCGGTGGCGCGGTCGAGCGTCTCGCCGAGGATCTTCGCGCGCTGGTTGCCCGTCACGCCTGCGAGGTGCTCGAGGGAGACCGCCAGTGCCAGGAACTCGCCGAGGCTGTCCCAGCGCAGGTAGTTCTGCTGCACGAGCTGCTGCACGTGCTTCGGCGCGGAACCACCGGCACCGGTCTCGAACAGGCCACCGCCACCGAGGAGCGGGACGACCGAGAGCATCTTCGCGGACGTGCCGAGCTCCATGATCGGGAACAGGTCGGTGAGGTAGTCGCGGAGCACGTTGCCCGTGACGGAGATGGTGTCCTCGCCGCGGCGGATGCGCTCGAGCGAGAAGGCCATCGCGTCGACCGGGGACAGCACCTCGATCTGCAGACCGTCGGTGTCGTGCTCGCCGAGGTAACGGTGGACGAGCTCGATGAGCGCAGCGTCGTGCGAGCGGCTCTCGTCGAGCCAGAAGACCGCGGGCGTCTCGGAGGCGCGGGCACGGGTGACGGCGAGCTTCACCCAGTCACGGATGGCGACGTCCTTGGTCTGGCAGGCACGCCAGATGTCGCCCTGGGCGACCTGGTGCTCGATGACGACGTCGCCGGCGGCGTTCGTCACACGGACCGTGCCGTCACCGGGGACCTCGAAGGTCTTGTCGTGGGAGCCGTACTCCTCGGCCTTCTGCGCCATGAGGCCGACGTTCGGCACCGAGCCCATGGTGGACGGGTCGAACGCACCGTTGGCCCGGCAGTCCTCGATGACGGCCTGGTAGATGCCGGCGTAGCTCGAGTCGGGGATCACGGCGATGGTGTCGTGCTCGTCGCCGTCCGGCCCCCACATGTGCCCGGAGGTGCGGATCATCGCCGGCATGGACGCGTCGACGATGACGTCGCTCGGCACGTGCAGGTTCGTGATGCCCTTGTCGGAGTCGACCATCGCGAGCTCGGGGCCCGCAGCGATGCCGTCCGTGAAGGCCTGCTTGATCTCCGCGCCGTTCGGCAGCGCGTCGAGTCCGGTGAGGATCGAGTTGAGGCCGTCGTTCGGGGTCAGCCCGGCAGCGGCGAGGTCGGCGCCGTAGCGGTCGAACACGTCGGGGAAGAAGGCCCGGATGACGTGGCCGAAGATGATCGGGTCGGAGACCTTCATCATCGTGGCCTTGAGGTGGACCGAGAACAGGATCCCCTCGTCCTGGGCGCGCTTGATCTGCGCGCGGAGGAACTGCTCGAGCGGCCCCACGTGCAGGACGGTGCCGTCGATGACCTCTCCCGCGAGGACCGGGATCGACTGCTTGAGCACCTGCTCGCTGCCGTCCGTCCCGACGAACGTGATCGTCAGGGTGTCGTCGGCCGGGGCGACCCAGGTCTTCTCGTTGGAGCGGAAGTCGTCGACGCCCATCGTGACGACGTTCGTCTTCGACTCCGGGCTCCACGCGCCCATGCGGTGCGGGTGCTTGCGGGCGTAGTTCTTCACCGAGAGCGGGGCACGGCGGTCGGAGTTGCCCTCGCGCAGGACCGGGTTCACGGCGCTGCCCTTGACCTTGTCGTAGCGGGCGCGGACGTCGCGCTCGGCGTCGGTGGTCGGCTCGTCCGGGTACTCCGGCAGGTCGTAGCCCTGCGACTGGAGTTCCTTGATGGCGGTCTTGAGCTGCGGGATCGATGCCGAGATGTTCGGCAGCTTGATGATGTTCGCCTCGGGGGTCTTCGCGAGGTCGCCCAGCTCGGCCAGTGCGTCGTCGAGTCGCTGCTCGTCGCTGAGCCGCTCGGGGAAGAGCGCGATGATCCGGCCGGAGAGGGAGATGTCCCGTGTCTCGACGTCGACACCGGCGGTGCCGGCGAACGCCTGGATGACGGGGAGGAAGGAGTGGGTGGCGAGGAACGGCGCCTCGTCCGTGAGCGTGTAGATGATCTTGGCCATGCTGGCGGGTACTCCCTTGTTCGCGCGTCGGTGCTTCCACGCTACTCGTGGTGAGTGATGTCTCGACATCAAGATACATTGCCGAGACGTCTCCCAGTCACCGTCCAGACGCCGCAATGGAGCGTCATAGCGAAGCGTCGTGCAATGGAGGTGTTCGAGAGGAGCACACCATGGCCACCGCACGACAACGCCCCGAGGACCACGGGTGGACCGCCGAGGACCTCCGCTCCGCGTACGCCTCCGACGGCTCCGGCCCGTACCGGTACGCCCCCGACGGCTCCGGCCCGTTCTCGTACGACCCGGACGGCAGCGGCCCGTGGCTGGTCGGGCCCGATCCGGTGCGCGGCATCGCCCGCTTCGCCCCGCGCAACCGCCGCTCCGCGACGCGCCTGCGGCGGATCGGTACCGCGATCGCCGCGGGCGCCCTCGCACTCACGCTGGTCGCCGGCAGTCTGGCGTTCGTGGCCGCCGAGGTCGCACCGCACCACGCGGTGAACGCCGCCGCACTCCACAGCCAGGGGCCCGAAGCGGACTAGATCCGCCGATCGGTGTCACGCTGGGGCGGTGACAGAACTCCTCGTCGTCGGCCTCGTCGCCATCCTGGTCATCGCGGGCGCCGCGGTGCTCGGGCCGCGGATCGGCATCGCCGCGCCCCTGGTGCTCGTCGCGGTCGGCATCGTCGCGAGCCTGGTCCCGTGGATCCCGAACGCCGAGATCGACCCCGAGTGGATCCTCGCCGGGGTCCTCCCACCGCTGCTGTACTCGTCGGCCGTGTCGATGCCGACGATGAACTTCCGACGGGAGTTCGGCGCGATCAGCGGCCTGTCGGTGGTGCTCGTCGTCGCGAGTTCCGTCGTGCTCGGCCTGTTCTTCGCCTGGGCGATCCCGGGCCTCGGGCTCGCGTGGGGGATCGCCCTCGGGGCCATCGTCAGCCCGACCGACGCCGTCGCGACCTCGATCGTGAAGCAGACCTCGGTGTCCCGGCGGGTCATCGCGATCCTCGACGGGGAGTCGCTGCTCAACGACGCCACCGCCCTCGTGCTCCTGCGCACCGCGATCGTCGCCGCCGCGGCGTCGTTCTCGTTCTGGGGTGCGGTGGGCGACTTCGCGTTCGCGGTCGCCGTCGCGGTCGCCATCGGACTCGTCATCGGGTGGCTGAACCTCCGCGTCCGCGCCCGCGTCCCGAACGCGACCGTCAACACGGCGCTGTCGTTCGCGGTGCCGTTCGCCGCGTCGATCCCGGCCGAGGCCCTGCACGCGTCCGGCCTCGTCGCCGCGGTCGTCGCCGGGCTCGTCACCGGGATCCGCGCCCCCAGGGTCCTGCCGCCGAGCCACCGCCTCTCCGACGCGCAGAACTGGGGCACCGTCGAGTTCGTGCTCGAGGGCGCGGTGTTCCTCGTGATGGGGCTCGAGCTCGCGTCGATCGTCACCGACGTGCAGCAGGACCACGCCGGCATCGGCCCCGCGCTCCTCATCGCGGTCGGCGCGCTCGTGCTGACGGTGCTCGTCCGGACTGCCTACGTGGTGCCGCTCCTCTTCGGCCTGTCGAAGAGTGCGAAGCGCGGTGCACGGATGCAGGAGCGACTGCAGGGGTTCCAGAACGCCGACACCCAGTCCACGAGTCAGGCGCTGCAGGACCACCGGTTCGGGAACCGCCCGCCGTCCGAGCGGGACCTCGAGCGCTTCGGCACCCGGGTGCGGCAGACGCTCGCGGACATCCAGTACTTCAGGAACGCGCCGCTCGGGTGGCGCGAGGGCACCGCCGTGGTCTGGGCGGGCATGCGCGGGGCGGTCACGGTCGCCGCCGCGCAGACGCTCCCCGACACCGCCCCGCAGAAGTCGCTGCTCGTCTTCATCGCGTTCGCGGTCGCCGGGCTCTCCCTGCTCGTCCAGGGCGGGACGATCGGCCCGCTGCTCCGCCGGATCAGTCCGCCGACGACCGACAGCACGGCGAAGGACACCGAGGAGCGCCAACGCCTGATGACCGTCATGCGGGACGCTGCGGAATCCGTCAACGCCACCGCCCCGGACGGGTTCACGCCGCGCACGCGCGAAGAACTCGAGGCGACGGACCCGGCGGAAATCCGTGCCTGGTTCGGGCGGGAGAAGGTGCGGCGGCTCCAGGTGCTCGACGCGCAGCGGTCGGCGCTCCTCGACGCCCGCGACGACGGCACGTTCGACGCCGAGGTGCTCGAGTCGGTCCTGCAGAACCTCGACGCCGAGCAGATCGCGCTCGAACTGCGCGGGGGCCCGACCGGCTGACGCGCGCGCCTGCGGTGCTCAGTGGCCGATCGTGATGCGGAACACCCGCACGCCGGCGGTCTGCAGCGCCGCGAGCCCGAGCCGCATCCGCAGGTTCCGGAACGGCCGCTTCAAGCCGGTCGGCGCCGCGGCGGCACCCATCTGGTGCAACACCTCGGTCGTCAGCGTGCGCTCCAGCTTCGGCGCGAGCCGGGTGGCACCGGACACGGTCACGACGATGCGGACCGCGTGCGGCGCGAGGAGCGGGCTGATCGTCTCCGCCGCCTCGTGCGCGCGGTGGAAGGCGGGGTCGTCGCCCGGGCGCCGGATCGCGATGACCGCGAGTTCGGCGTTGCCGGTCTCCGCGGGATCCGGCAGGTCGTCGACGCCGACCACCCGCAGCCGTGCGGCATCGACGCCGGCGCGTACCGCTGCGACGCGGAGCACCGGCAGGAGGTCCTGCGTGCCGGCCAGGACGACCTCGGCGTGCTGGAGGTCGATCGGTTCGTGGCGTTCCCGGGGCGTTCGGGCCATGAGGGGTCCTTCCGCTCGCTGCTCCTCGGACACTACTGATCTGCGGGCCGACACGCCCGCCAGCGCCCTAGGCTGGCGGCATGGCACGGATGCTGCGCACCGACCGGGGTCTCGACCGGCTGGTCAACTTCTCCGACGCGACCGTCGCGATCGCGATCACGCTGCTGCTCCTGCCGCTCGTCGACGTCGCCGACGACATCGAGCACGAGTCGCTCGGCAAGCTCCTGGGGGAGAACGTCGGGACGATCATCGCGTTCTTCGTCAGCTTCGTCGTGATCTCGCGCCTGTGGCTCTCCCACCACCGGCTGTTCGAGGCGACGCAGTCCTACTCGAACATCGTCCTGCGCGTGAACTTCGTCTGGCTGGCGAGCATCGCGTTCCTGCCGTTCTCGTCGAACCTCATCGCCCAGACGACCCACGACCGCGGCGTGAACGCGCTCTACATCGGGACGATCGCGATGGCGAGCCTGAGCATGACCGTGATGCAGTGGACGGTCTGGCGCGATCCGGCGCTCATCCGCGAGGACGGCCGCGCGATGCTCCACCCGGTGGACGGCACCGTGACGTTCATCGCGCTCGTGGTGGCCCTCGTCGGCGCGGTGCTCGTGCCGGGTGGCGGAGCGTACTGGCTGCTGCTGCTCGTCCCGGCCGGTTGGTTGTCGAACTGGCTGGAGCGTCGTCTCCACGACCGGTGACGCCGACCGGTGACACGACCGGTGACCCCGACCGCTGACGCGACAGGTGACGCCGACTGGGGGCTGTACAACCGGACAGGTTCGTGCAGAATGGTCTGCGGCCATGACGACACCACTCGACGCAGACCAGCAGCCCGACTCCCCGGTCGTGCACCACTCGCGTCGTGCTGCCCTCGCGGCGGAGCGGGCGGCGGCGGCAGCAGCAGCAGCAGCGAAGCGTCGGCGGCCCGTGCCGAAGCAGCCCGCGGCGAACAGCCCCGTGCTGACGAACACCGCGCGCACCGCCCGGACCGCGCGCACGTCGCGCACCGCGAAGGCCCCGACCACCACGAAGCAGCGCACCAGCCGCATCACACTCACCAGCGCGATCGCCGCGGTCGCGATGTTCGCCGCGTCCGCGATGCCGGCCCACGCGAGCGCCGGCACCTCGAGCGCCACCTCGACCCTCGCCCCGATCGTCCGCACGCAGGACTTCGCCGTGACCCAGGCGGTCGCCACGGCCACCACGACGCGCGACGGCTTCACGGTCGGCGGCAGCGGCGGCAGCACCCCCGGCGCCGAGGTCACGCTCGGCGGGGAGGTCCGCTCGCCGTTCCCGACCCAGGTCCGGATGAGCTCCGGCTTCGGCTACCGCACGGCCCCCTGCGCCGCGTGCTCGTCGCTGCACCAGGGCCTCGACTTCAACCCGGGCATGGGCGCCCCGATCGGTGCCGTCGCCGCGGGGACCGTGCGGGTCTCGGGGACGTACTTCTCCTACGGCAACGCCGTCGTCATCGACCACGTGGTCGACGGGCGCGAGGTCTCCACGCTGTACGGCCACATGATCCCCGGTTCGTCGCCGCTCAAGGTCGGCGACCGCGTCGAGGCCGGCGAGTTCGTCGGCAACGTCGGTTCCTCGGGTGTGTCCACGGGCGCGCACCTGCACCTCGAGGTGCTGATGGACGGCACGCTGCCGGTCGACCCCCGCGCGTGGATCGAGTCCCACACGGGCCGGTCGCTCTAGACGCTTCCCCAGGCGTTCCGGGCCGGTCACCCAGCGAACCTGTGCAGGATCACAGGTGTGGACACCTGGATCGCCTTCGGACTCGTCGTCGTCTTCGTGCTGGTCGGCGAGGTGTTCGCCGCCGCCGAGATCGCGCTCGTGTCCCTCCGCGAATCCCAGCTCCAGCAGCTCGAGCACCGGGGGAGCCGCGGTGCCCGGGTCGCCGCACTCGGCCGTGACCCGAACCGCTTCCTCTCCGCCGTGCAGATCGGCGTGACCGTCGCCGGCTTCTTCTCCGCCGCGTACGGTGCGTCCTCGATCGCACCGGACGTCGCACCGCTCTTCGTCGGGCTCGGTCTGGCGACCGGCACGGCGGGGACCGTCGCCCTGATCGCGATGACCCTGGTCATCGCCTACCTGTCGCTCGTGTTCGGCGAGCTGGTCCCGAAGCGCCTGGCACTGCAGCGCGCCGAGGGCTTCTCGATGCTCGTCGCGCCGACGCTCGACCGCTTCGCGAGCCTGATGCGCCCGGCGATCTGGGTGCTGTCGCGGAGCACGGACGCGGTCGTCCGGCTGCTCGGCGGGGACCCGGACGCCCGGAGCGAGTCGATGAGCACCGAGGAGCTCCGCGGGCTGGTGTCGGAGCACGACGCGATCGACGAGCAGGGGCGCCGCATCGCCCGCAGCGCGCTCGACGCCCAGGGCCGGATCCTCCGCGAGTCGATGCGCCCCTGGTACGACGTCGCGACCCTCCACGGCCGGCAGAGCATCGCGGAGGCCACCGACGCCGCACTCGACCTCGGCCACACGCGGTACGTCGTGACGGACGGCTCCCGCGACGAGGTCACCGGCTTCGTGCACCTCCGCGACCTGCTCCGGCCCGTCGATCCGGGCGCCGACGTCCGCACCATCAGCCGGCCGATCGTCGCGTTCCCGGAGACGAAGTCCCTGTCGAGCACGATCGCCGAGATGCGGACCGCGGGAACGCAGATCGCGCTGGTCGTCGACGAGTACGGCGGGAGCGCCGGCATGGTCACGCTGGAGGCCCTGCTCGAGGACCTCGTCGGTCCGATCCGCGACGAGTACGACGCCCCGGTCCGCGCGACCGGTGACGTGGACGGTGCCACGGTGCTCGAGGACCTCGTCGCGGACGGCGGGCCGGCACTGCCGGACGGGGACTACGAGACGGTCGGCGGCCTGGTGCAGGTGCACCTGGACCGCGTCCCCGAGGTCGGTGACGTCGTCGAGGTGGGGGACCACCGTCTCGAGGTGACCCGCATGGACGGTCACCGCGTCGCACGCGTCGCCATCAGGGAGACCGCGACCCGATGACGGACGGGAGGCCCGTGGCGACGCCGCCACGAGCCTCCCGTCCGGTGACGGGTTGCGGTGGTACCTGCCTCGGGCCAGGTGCCACGACGTAGCCTGTGGACCATGGGTATCGACGTGCGCAACGAGATCCGCGACTTCCTGTCCTCGCGGCGGGCGCGGATCACCCCCGAGCAGGCCGGCATGCCGTCCTTCGGCGGGGGAGTGCGCCGGGTTCCCGGGCTCCGTCGGCACGAGGTCGCGATGCTGGCCGGCGTCAGCGTCGACTACTACACGCGGCTCGAGCGCGGCACGCTGAAGGGCGTCTCGGACAGCGTGCTCGAGGGCCTCGCCGGAGCGCTGCAGCTCGACACGGACGAGCGCACGCACCTCTGGGACCTCGCCCGCCTGGCGAACTCCGGCGTGAAGATGATGCACAAGACCATGCCGACCCGGATCCGTCCCGGTGTGCAGCGGCTGCTCGACGCGATCACCGGTGCGCCCGCGTGGGTGCGGAACGAGCGCGGCGACGTCCTCGCCGCGAACGAGCTCGGCCGGGCCCTGTACGCACCGATGTTCGCCGGCCCCGGTCGCCCCGTGAACTCCGCACGCTTCACGTTCCTCGACCCCGCTGCGCGCTCGTTCTTCATCGACTGGCCGCAGACCGCCCGGGACTCCGTGGCGATCCTCCGCGCCGCCGCCGTCGCGAACCCCTGCGAGCCCGGCCTCGTGACGCTCGTCGGGGAGCTCTCCACCCGCAGCGAGGAGTTCCGCACGTGGTGGGCCGAGCACGACGTCCGGCTGCACCGCACCGGCAAGAAGCGGATCGCCCACCCCGTCGTCGGCGACCTCGAGCTCGACTACGAGGCACTCGACCTCGTCGCCGACCCCGGACTGACGATGTTCACGTACAGCGCCGAGCCCGGGTCGTCCTCCGAGCGTTCGCTCGCGCTCCTCGGGACGTGGGCCGCGACCGAGCGTGCGGAGCGTGTCGCCGCCCTGCGCGAAGCCGAGTCCGAGTCGGTCGACTGACCCCGCCGTAGGCTGACGGCGTGACGAGGACTGCGGACGGCTCAGCGGGGGACGCGGACTACGGCGCGATCGGCGCCGGGTACGGCCGCTACCGCCGCCCCGAGCCGTCCTTCGGCCGGGCGATCGCGAAGGAACTCGGCGACGCCCGCACGGTGCTCAACGTCGGTGCCGGTGCCGGTTCGTACGAACCCCGTGACCGGGACGTGACCGCCGTCGAGCCCTCGGAGTCGATGCGCGCCCAGCGTCCGCCGGAGCTCGCCCGGGCGATCGACGCCACCGCGGAGGACCTGCCCTTCGAGGACGACACGTTCGACGCCGCGATGACGACGTTCTCCGTGCACCAGTGGCAGGACGTCGAGCGCGGTCTCGCCGAGATGCGTCGGGTCACACGGGGCCCGGTCGTCGTGATGACCTGCGACCCCGAGCGCGTCCAGGACTACTGGCTCGCCGAGTACGCCCCCGACGTGATGGCCACCGAGGCCCGCCGCTACCCCGCGCTCGACCGGATCGCCGCGGCACTGGGCGGCGAGGTCACGACGACCCGGCTGCCCATCCCGTTCACGTGCGTCGACGGATTCTCCGAGGCGTACTACGGCCGGCCCGAGCGGCTGCTCGACCCCGAAGCGCGCCGGGCGAACTCGGCGTGGGCCTTCGTCGACGAGATGAGTGCCGCCCGCTCGGTCGCCGCACTCCGCACGGCGCTGGAGTCCGGCGCGTGGGACGACCGGCACGGTCCCCTGCGGGTGCAGCCCTCCTACGACGGGTCGCTCGTGCTCGTCACGGGTCGCCCTTGACAGACCCTCGTAGGCTGGTGTCGTGAGCAATCGTCCCGAGGAGGTCGTCGGCGCCCCAGCCGGCATCAGGGCCTGACGCCCCCGGCTGTGTCGTCCGACACGGCCGCACTCGTCGACCCATCCTCGGAAGAACCGCCCGGTGCGGCGCCGACCAGCGCCCCGGACGACATCACAGAACGGCTCACCCCATGCTGCCCATCAGCGAGACCACCATCCGCGCGTCCTTCGTCAACGCCTCCCGCAAGGAGACGAGCGACATCACGCTGCCCGCCGACTTCGACACGCTGTCCTTCGAGGACCTGGACTACTTCGGCTGGCGCGACCCGAAGATCGGTCGTCGCGCGTACGTCGTCGTGCCGACGCTCGACGGAGAACTCGTCGGGATCCTCTTCCGGCAGGCCGAGGCATCGCCGCGCTCCCGCGCACAGTGCACCTGGTGCCAGGACGTGAAGCTCCCGAACGACGTGGTGTTCTACAGCGCGAAGCGGTCCGGCAAGGCGGGACGGAACGGCAACACGGTCGGGACGCTCGTCTGCCAGGACTTCCAGTGCTCACGGAACGTCCGGCAGACCCCGCCGCTCGCGTACGAGGGCTTCGACGTGGAGGCGGCCCGCCTCCGGCGCATCGAGGACCTGCAGCTGCGAGCGGCGGGGTTCGCCGCCGACGTCTGAGCCGCTACCGCCCGATCGTCGACATGTCGGGGTAGCGGTCGCCGGTCGGGGCCGGCAGCGCCGACAGCCGCTCCACCTGCTCGGCGGAGAGGGTGAGGTCGGCCGCGCCGACGTTCTCCTCGAGGCGGCTGACGCGCTTCGTCCCGGGGATCGGGACGATGTCGTCGCCCTGGGCGAGGAGCCAGGCGAGCGCGACCTGCGCCGGCGTCCCACCGACCTCGTCCGCGACGTGCTTGACCTCGTCGACGATGCGCATGTTCGTGGCGAAGGCCTCTTCCTGGAACCGGGGGTTCGCCAGGCGGAAGTCGTCGGCGTCGAGGTCGGAGGGCTTCGTGATCGCACCGGTGAGGAACCCGCGGCCGAGCGGCGAATACGGCACCAGCCCGATGCCGAGCTCGCGGAGGGTGTCGAGCACCTCGCCCTCGGGGTCGCGCGTCCAGAGCGAGTACTCGCTCTGGAGCGCCGTGATCGGGTGGACGGCGTGCGCCTTCCGGATCGTCGCGGCACTCGCCTCGGAGAGCCCGATGTGGCGGATCTTGCCCTCCTGGACGAACTGGGCGAGCTGGCCGATGACGTCCTCGATGGGGACATCCGGGTCGACGCGGTGCTGGTAGTAGAGGTCGACGTGATCGGTCCCGAGGCGCTGGAGCGACCCTTCGAGCGCAATCCGCACGGACTCCGGTGACGAACTGATGCCGCGCTGGCTGCTCGGCGTGATCTCGTCGGCGGTGTGGGTGATCAGCCCGAACTTCGTGGCGATCACGACGTCGTCGCGGCGGTCGGCGAGGGCCCGGCGGAGGAGCTCCTCGTTCGTGTACGGCCCGTAGGCCTCTGCGGTGTCGAAGAGGGTGACGCCGAGGTCGATCGCACGGTGGATGGTGCGCACCGACTCGTCGTCGTCGGTGCCGGCGCCCGTGTAGAAGGCGCTCATCCCCATCGTGCCGAGGCCGATCGCTCCCACGTCGAGGTCGTTGAGCTTGCGTGTCTGCATGGTCCCCGGTCTACTCGTGCTGTGATCAGAGCGTGAACCTGTACTTCCGTCTGCTGCTCCTGCGCCTCCGCACGCGCCGCGCCTCGCGCCTGTCGCTCTGGGACGAGGCGCGGACGCCGTTCCGGGTGGTCCCGACGGACCTCGACCCGTTGCGGCACGTGAACAACGGGAAGTACCTCTCGATGCTCGACCTCGGGCGGATGGACCTGATGATCCGCTCCGGTTTCTGGCAGGAGCTGTCGGACCGCGGCTGGTACCCGGTAGTCGCCGCGCAGACGATCACGTACAAGCGGTCGCTGACGCTCGGGCAGCGGTTCGAACTCGTGACGCGGGTGCTCGGCGTGGACGAGCGATCGGCGTACATGGAGCAGACGTTCCTGCGGCGCGGCACCGTTGTGGCGCGGGCGGTCGTCCAGGCGCGCTTCCTCCGGGTCACCGGCGGCACGGTGTCGACCGAGGAGCTCCTCGACGTCTTCGGCGCTGCACCGGCGGACCTCGCACTGCCGGCGTGGGTGCACGACTGGGCCGCAGCCGTCCGGATCAGCTCCGCGACGGGGTAGACAGGTGCGGTGACGGAACCGCGCGAAGGCAGCACGAGCACCCCCAGCACGACCACCACCACGCGACGGGCGCTCATCGCCGGCGGCGTCGGACTCGGCATCGCCGGTGTGCTCGCCGCCTGCTCCGGGCCGTCCCCGACACCGACGCGGTCACCGTCCTCGACGCCCACCCCGTCTCGGACGCCGGGTCCGCCGCCGTCCACGACGACCGGGCCGACGACCTGGTCCGCCCTCGCCGCCGCGACGACGGGCACGCTCCTCCGCTCTGGCTCGCAGGGATGGGACGGTGCACGCGTCCTCCGGAACCCTCGCTACGACGACGCCGATCCGCAGGGGATCCTCCGCGTGGCGAACGCGGACGACGTCGCGGCAGGTCTGGCCTTCGCGCGGAACACGAACACCCCGGTGGCGCTCCGCTCCGGCGGTCACTCGTACACGGGCTGGTCGGCGGGCGGGGCCTCGGGCACGGACGTCCCGCGCTCGCTCGTGATCAGCACGGCGGCGCTCGACGGCATCGAGGTGTCCGGCGACTCGGTCACGATCGGCCCGGGCGCCGAGCTCGGTGACGTCTACGCGGCGCTCGCGAAGGCCGGCCGGGCGTTCGGGGCCGGATCCTGCCCGACCGTCGGCATCGGCGGACTCACGCTCGGCGGCGGTGTCGGCGTGCTCGTCCGCTCGTTCGGTCTGACGTGCGACCAACTCACGGGCGTCACGCTCGTGACGGCGGACGGCGCCGTGCACCGGGTCTCGTCCACGAGCGAACCGGACCTGTTCTGGGCCTGCCGCGGCGGGGGCGGCGGAACCGTGGGTGTCGTGACGTCGATGACGTTCCGGACCCAGCCCGCGCCTCCCGTCCTGCTCGTCACCATCGTCTTCCCCTGGACGGCCGCCGCGCGGGTGGTGCGCGCCTGGCAGGCGTGGGCGCCGAAGGCGGACCCGAAGCTCTGGTCGACCCTGAAGCTGCTCGGCGGTTCCCGGCACAGCACGCCGACCGTGACCATCACCGGGGTCTGGACCGGCGAGAAGTCAGGGGCAGACACCTCCGTCGACGGTTTCATCCAGTCGGTGGGAGTGACGCCGACGACACATACCGCGACTGACATGAGTTACGGGACGGCGATGGCGAAGCTCGGCGGGGGAGCGCAGCGCGTGTCCCAGTCGGCCACGTCCTCGATCGGATCGGCGGCACTGACCGATTCCCAGATCGACCTGCTCGTGCAGCACGCTGCGGCCGCGTCGCAGGTCTCGGGACTGACCGAGGGCGGGGTCGCGCTCGATGCCCTCGGCGGCGTCGTGTCGGACGTGGGGCGGACGGACAGTGCCTTCCCGTGGCGGTCAGCGCTCTGCACGGTGCAGTACACCGCGGCGTTCCGGGACGGAGCCGACCCGGCGCCGTTCGACGCGTACGTCCGGGGCTTCCGCAAGGCGATGACGCCCGCGTGGGGCCCCGGCGCCTACGCGAACTACTGCGACGCGGCGATCACGGACCCGTCCGCGTACTTCGACGTGAACACCTCGCGGCTGCACCGCATCGCGGAGCAGGTCGACCCCGGCGGGGTGTTCGCGCAGCCGCACTGGGTGTGAGCCGCGCCGCGTCCGTCCGCGTCCGCGTCCACGTCCGCGGTGCCGATCGGCTCCGCACAACCGAAACCGGCTCGCACCACGTGTTCCCGTGGTGCGAGCCGGTCTTGGTAGTGCCGCGGTGCGGGCGCCCGAGGGTGCGGGGGCCGCGAGCGCCGCGAGCGCGACGCGTCAGCGGCGGAAGTACGCGTTCGACGCGGGGAGGAACATCAGGATCGTGGCGATGATCACGGCGATGAGGCCGATCGTGCCGACGATGCTGAACGCGCTCACGACGCCGAGGACCTGCAGGATCGCCAGGACCAGCAGCACGATGCGCGCCCAGTTCCGGCCGTCGCGCATCCGGAACACGATGAACAGCTGGACCAGTGCGATCACGATGCCGATGACGCCGCCGATCACGACGGCGGTCGTGCCCATCGAGTCCGTTGCCTGCGAACCCGACGAGAACAGGCTCACGATGCCGCCGATGATGCCGATGAGGACCGTGATGAGCCAGAGGACGAACGAGATGGTGACCGATGTCGGACGGCCAGAAGCAGAAGTGCTGCTCATGATGAGTGTTCCCTTCGTGGCCCCTGTGGGCCGGTTGTGGGAGACGGTAGTCGTGGGAGTCCTACGATGTGCGCCATGGACATCGATCCCTTCGTCGTCGCCGACGCCGCCGCCTGGCGGGACTGGCTCGTCGCGCACGACGACGAGTCCGACGGGGTGTGGCTCGTCCTGGCGAAGAAGGGGACCACGGAACCGACCTCGGTGACCTACGCCGAAGCGCTCGACGAGGCGCTCTGCTCCGGGTGGATCGACGGGCAGAAGCGCTCCCTGGACGCCGCCACCTTCCTGCAGCGGTTCACCCCGCGGCGGAAGGCGTCCCTGTGGTCGGAGCGGAACATCGGCCTCGTCGCGACGCTCGTCGCGGACGGGCGGATGCGCGCCCGCGGCCAGGCAGAGGTGGACCGGGCGAAGGCCGACGGGCGCTGGGACCGGGCGTACGCGGGTGCCGCCGGGGCGACCGTGCCGGAGGACCTCCGGGCGGCGCTCGACGCGGCCCCCGCAGCCGCTGCCCTGTTCGACGAGCTCGACCGTACGAACCGGTACGCCGTGCTGTTCCGGATCACCTCCGCGCCGAGTGCGACCGCGCGGACGAACCGGCTCACCAAGCTCGTCGGGATGCTGGAGGGGGGCGAGACCCCGTACCCGCGACCTGCGCGCTGAGCGGGCTCGTCACCGCACGGCGTACACCGGACTGATGACGACTGGCACTGACACCACCACCCGTCCCGCTGACGCCTCCGGCACCTTCCGCATCGGCGGCGACCTCGAGGTCAACCGACTCGGCTACGGCACGATGCAGCTCACCGGACCCGGCGTGTGGGGTCCGCCGAAGGACCACGACGAGGCCATCCGTGTCCTCAAGCGCGCCGTCGAGCTCGGCGTCGACTTCTTCGACACGGCCGACAGTTACGGCCCGTACGTCGCCGAGGACCTGCTCCACGAGGCGCTGCACCCCTACGGCGACGACATCGTGATCGCGACGAAGGCCGGCCTGACCCGCACCGGCCCGAACGAGTGGCCGCCGGTGGGTCGCCCGGAGTACCTCCGCCAGGAAGCCGAGATGAGCCTCCGCCGCCTCGGGCTCGAGCGCATCGACCTGTTCCAGCTGCACCGCATCGACCCGAAGGTCCCGCTCGAGGACCAGGTCGGGGAGCTGGCGAAGCTCCAGGACGAGGGCAAGATCCGGCACATCGGGCTCTCCGAGGTGTCCGTCGACGAGGTGCAGGCGGCGCAGGAGATCGCCACGATCGTCTCCGTGCAGAACCTCTACAACCTGCAGAAGCGCGATGCCGAGGAGCTCCTCGACTGGTCCACCGACCAGGGCATCGCGTTCATCCCGTGGTTCCCGCTCGCCACCGGTGGGCTGACCGGGGAGGACTCGCCCCTGACCGACCTCGCGAAGCAGCACGACGCGACGCCCGCGCAGCTCGCCCTCGCGTGGTTGCTCAAGCGGTCGCCGGTCGTGCTGCCGATCCCCGGGACGTCGAGCGTCGCGCACCTGGAGGACAACCTCGCGGGTGCGAACGTCACGCTCTCCGACGAGGAGTTCGAGGAGCTGTCCCGGCTCGGGAACTGAGCGACGACGCCGCAGCGCCGGCATCAGCGGCGGCGTCAGCGCCGGCGTCAGCGGCGGCGGCGGAACAGGTCGGCGATCGCCCACGGGCCGGGCGCCAACCGCACCGCTGCCTCCGCGCGCACGCGCTCCTCCCGCTCGCGGTCTCGCGTGAGCTCGTGGATCTCGGTGCTCACCGCCCACCACGTCGCGATGCGCTGCCCGAACGACAGGCGAGTGCGCACGAGGTGCGTGCTCCTGTCGTCGTCCATCCCGCCACCGTAGGAGCGCACGGCGCCGGGAGGGAGGCACCGTCGGTACACCGACCAGCAGGACCCCCGACTACGATTCGAGCGTGACGGACGAGCCTCGGACCAAGCGCGCGGCGATCCTCGCGTCCGCCGGCCGGCTGTTCGTGGCAAACGGGTACGGCGGCACGTCGCTCCGCGACATCGGCCGCGACGCCGGGGCCGACGCCGCACTCGTCATCCACCACTTCGGCTCGAAGGACGGCCTGTTCGTCGCCGCGATGGCCGGTCGGCTGCCGCACTTCCCGCTCACCGAGGGCACGGTCGAGACGATCGGCGAGCGGTTCATCGGGTACCTGCTCGGCACCGAGCCGGAGGTCCGCTCGACCTTCCTGGCGCTCATCCACGCCAGCGACTCGGACGAGGTCGGCTCGGAGCTCCGGCGCCAGCACCTCCGGTCGGTCGTCGACCCGCTCCGTGAACGCATGAGCGGCCCGGACGCGGAGCTCCGCGCATCGCTCGCGGCCGCCACGGTCGGCGGTCTGCTCTACGCCCTGTGGGTGGTCGGCGACGAGACGCTGCTCGCCGCCGACCGGTCGGACCTGGTGCAACGCTACGGCCGCGTGGTGCAGGACCTCGTCACGCCCCGGTAGTCGACGCGGAACGACGCGCACAGCGGAACGACGCGCACCGACCTCACTGGACGGACCAGCCACCGTCCGACGCGAGCACCGCACCGTTGATGTTGACCCCGTCGTCGCTCAGCAGGAAGGTGATCGACGCCGCGAGTTGCTCGGCGGTCGCCAGCGACGGGATCGCCGCCTGGAACGGCCCGAGCCGCGCCGCCCCGACCTCCGACACGTGCGGCGGCATCGGGATCCCGGTCGCGACGCCGCCCGGGGCGACGGCGTTCACGCGGATGCCCTGCTGCGCGTACATGAACGCCGCGCTCTTCGTCAGCCCGACCACGCCGTGCTTGGACACCGTGTAGGCGTTCCCGGACGCGTTGCCGCGGAGCCCGGCCTCGGACGCGACGTTCACGATCGAGCCGGAGCCGGCCGCCAGCATCACGGGCAGCACCGCGCGGGAGAGCTTGAACGCCCCGGTGAGGTTCACCCCGATGACCCGGTCCCACATCGCGTCGCTGGTCTCGTGCAGGGGCGAGAAGTCGTCGTTGATCCCGGCGATGTTGGCGAGCGCGTCGATCCGGCCACCCGCAGCGGCGACGATCGCGTCGACGTCGTCCTGCTGGGTGATGTCACCGGTCACCGTGACGACCTCGCCGTCGAACGAGGTGGCGGACGCTGCCAGCGACGCCAGCCGCTCGGCGGACACGTCCACGGCGACGACGCGGCCCCCTTCCCGGAGGATGCGGGACGCCGTCGCACGACCGATCCCGGACGCGGCGCCGGTCACGACCACCGTCTTGCCGCCGAACCGGCCCGCGGTGACCTGTTCCTTCCACGCGCCGTCGTCGGACGGCTCCGGGATCTCGCCGCCGTTCGCGGCACGGACCAGGTCGTCGACCGCGGACTGCGGCATCTGCCCGTTCGACATCGCGACCATCTGCTGCAGGGGGAGCGTCCGCACCGGCGCGAGCATCTCCTCCCCGACGCCGGCCTGCGCGAGCAGCCCGCGGATGAGGTCACCGCCGACGGGATGGGCGAGCCACGTCCCGATGGTGGATCCGGCGGTGAGGGTGATGTCGTCGTTGCTCATGCCGGTCATTCAACACCGTTGAACGCTCCGGTTCAACAGTGTTGAACCAAGAAGCGGCACAGCGAACGCCGACTACCGTCATCGGCATGCAGCGTCGCACCCTCGGCCGTACCGGCCGTCAGTCCTCCGTCATCGGTCTCGGCACCTGGCAGTTCGGCGGTGACTGGGGTCCCGTCGCCGACGAGGACGCCTTCGCCGTGATGGACGCCTCAGCGGAGTCGGGCGTCACCCTCTTCGACACCGCCGACGTCTATGGCGACGGCCGCAGCGAGACCCTGATCGGCCGGTGGCTCCGCGCGAACCCGGACGCCGACGTCACGGTCCCGACCAAGATGGGCCGCCGCGTCGACCAGGTCCCCGCCAACTACGTCGCGGCGAACTTCCGCGAGTGGGTCGACCGGTCGCGGGCGAACCTGCAGCAGGACACGCTCGACCTCGTCCAGCTGCACTGCCCGCCGACGGCGGTCATCGCGGACGACGCCGTCTACGACGCACTCGACGCACTCGTCGACGACGGATCGGTCGCCGCCTACGGCGTCAGCGTCGAGACCGCGGACCAGGCGCTCTCCGCCATCGCCCGGCCGGGTGTGGCGAGCGTCCAGATCATCCTGAACGCGTTCCGGTTGAAGCCGCTGGACGCGGTCCTCCCCGCCGCCCGGGAGGCAGGGGTCGCCATCCTGGCGCGCGTCCCGTTGGCATCGGGGTTGCTCTCCGGCAAGTACACGACCGACACCGAGTTCGCCCCGCAGGACCACCGTTCCTACAACCGGCACGGCGAGGCGTTCGACCAGGGCGAGACCTTCAGCGGTGTGCCCTTCGAGGACGGCGTCCGCGCCGCCCAGGAGTTCGCGGCGTCACTGCCCGAGGGCGTCTCGGTCCCGCAGGCGGCGCTGGCGTGGGTCGTCGCCCAGGACGGTGTGACCGCGGCGATCCCCGGTGCCCGGAACGCCGAGCAGGCACGCTCGAACGCCGCCGCGGGTTCCCTCGGGCTCGACGCCCTGCCGGGGCTCGACGCCACCGTGCAGGACCTCTACGACCGCTGGTTCCGCGCCACCGTCCACCCCCGGTGGTGACGGGTCACTCCTCGACGTCGGTGAAGAGCCCGGTCACCTTCCCGCCGGCGGCGCCGATGAACGCGGGGAAGAAGGCGGCGCCCTCGGGGGAGGACGTCGCCGCCGAGGCCTCGTCGTAGCCGGCGAAGTACAGGTCGAGGGAGCGGTGCGCCGGGCGCGCGGTGCCGTCCTCCTTCGGCCAGACCTTGCCGGACTCCAGGCGCTGGAGTGCCGGCAGTGCCCGGGCGAGGTCGAGCAGCCCGGGGAGCTGGGCGTCGAACGCCTCGGTGTCGTCGAGGTCGTCCACGATGAGTTCGATCTTGGTCGTCATGCCCTCATCACACACCCGTTCGCCGGAACCCGCACGGCTCAGCGCGTGGTGAGCACCTTCGTCGTCCCCGCGATCACCGCGGCGTCCTCGGCGAGCGCCACCAGCGGGTCGCGCAGGCCCGTGGTCTTGCCGACGGCCTTCCGCGCGAGGTAGCCGGCGTAGCTGCCGACGATCGCCCCGACGGCGCCGAGCACGGCGCCCTCGACACGGCGGTCGCGCTTGCCGGTCGTCCCGATCGCCAGTCCGACGAACGCACCGGACGCGGCACGTCCGATCAGGCCCGCGGCGGCGATCCGGCTCGGCGTCACGGGGAGCTTGTCCCCGATGAGCTCGCCGATCGCTCCCGCCACCAGCAGGCCGCGGCCGAGCGGCGTGCGGAACGCCGGCCAGTCCTGCCAGGCGCCGGAGAGCTCCTTGCGGTCGCGGTTCAGCGCCAGCAGTGCGAGCGGGGTCGCGCTGCGGCCGCCGGACAGGATCCCGAGCAGCAGTGCCTTGGTCCCGGTGTGCTTCGTGTTCTTCGCCATGGGCCCGACGCTACCCACGCCAGCCTGGGACGGGCGGGGGCTCCGAGCGGACTGGTGTAGTCATGGTCCCGTGGGAGTGATCGACGAGGCAGGGCGGCTGCGGCTGCTCGGGAACGCGGTGGCCGGCGCGGCCTTCGCCGTGGTGCTCACCATGCTCGTCCTGTCCTCCTGGACCGCCGCGACCACGAGCGTGCTGGTGTCGGTCGGTGTCCCCGCCGCGGTGCTCGGCGCCGGGATCGGTGTCTTCCTGCTCCTGCGCTCCTGGCGCATCGACGGCGGGTACGAGCGGGCCAGCGCCGTCCAGCGGTGGATCTCCGACGGTCGAGTGCCCTCGGACGTCCCCGTGCAGGTGTGGGTGCCGCTGCTCGTCGCCCAGGCCGAACGGCAGCGCGCCGGCTGGGGGAAGATCGTGCTCGCCGTGTTCTGGACCGCGATGACCTGGTCGATGCGTGACGTGCACGGCACCCTCATCACCGTGCTGCTGTCCGGTCTCTGGGTCGGCCTCGCGCTCTGGGCTGCCGTCGTCGTGATCCCCCGGGCGCGCGTCGCCGCCGCGATCCTCCGCCGCGAAGCCGCGATCCCGGAGCCGACGACCGACTGAGCCGGGTCTGTTGCGCGCGCGGCTGCCGGAGTAGCCTCCGAACGTTCGATGAACCCTCATGACCGCGCGGTCGCCACGTGACGCCCGGCCTCTCCCGTGTCCCGTCGCCCGAGGGGACACGTCCTGCCGCCCAGCGGCGGCGCGCCCTGCGGGGCGGAACGTGAGGAAACACGCATGCCGAAACCGACCATCGTCCTCGTCCACGGCGCCTGGGCCGACGGGTCCAGCTGGGACCTCGTCACGGCTCCACTGCAGGAACAGGGCTACACCGTCCTCGTCCCGCCGAACCTGCTGCACGGCGTCGCGAGTGACGCCGAGTACATCTCGTCCTTCGTCGCGCAGCGCACGAGCGGACCGGTCGTCGTCGTGGGGCACTCCTACGGCGGCTTCGTGATCACGAATGCGACCTTCAGCGAGGACGTGAAGGCGCTCGTCTACGTCGACGCCTTCATCCCGGACGAGGGCGAGTTCGTCTTCCAGCTCCTCGGCGGTTCCGGGTCGGCGCTCGACGTGCCAGACCCGACGACCGTGCTCGACCTGATCGGGTACCCGACCGCTCCGGAGGGGGACCTCGAGGCCTTCCTCAAGCCGGAGACCGTGCACACGGCCTTCGCGCAGGACCTCCCCGAACAGGACCGGCTCCTGATCGCGGCCCGGCAGCGTCCGATCACGCTGAGCGCCAACACCGCGCCGTCCGGGCCGCCGTCGTGGCGGGACCGTCCGAGCTGGGCTGTCGTCGGGACCGAGGACCTGGTGATCCCCCCGGCGGTCCTCCGCTCGATGGCGGAACGCGCGGGGTCGACGATCACCGAGGTCGCCGCCTCGCACGTCTCGATGGTCTCCCACCCGGAGGTCGCGCTGGCGGCGATCCTCGCCGCGGCTGCGGCGTCGGAACCGGCGGGCGAGATGGCCTGACCGGCTCGGCCCGTCCCGGGGTGACCAGCGCCGGACGGGAGGCACGGTGCCGGCTGGCACCGTGCCTCCCGTCCGCTGCTCAGCCGGGCAACTGCGCGTAGAGGGCCGCGGGATCGGCCGCCAGTGATGCCTTCACCATGGCGCTCCAGTCGTCGACGACGACCTCGATCGCGTCGCGCTCGACGCCGTCGAGTGCTGCGCGGGCGGCCTCCGCCGGGTCGATCATCGGCCCCTCGTAGCCGGCCATGATGTCGGTGTCCGCCGCCCCGAGGTGCACGCCCTGGACGAGCACCCCCTTCGGCGCGAGTTCGAGCCGAACGGCGTTGGTCATGTTCCACTCCGCCGCCTTCGCCGCGGCGTAACCACCTGAGCCCGGGTAGGCGAACCACGAGAGCGCGGACAGGACGTTGACGATCGCGCCGCCGCCGTTGCGCTCGAGCACCGGGGCGAACGCCCGGACCATGTCGAGGTTCCCCCAGAAGTGTGTGTCCATCTCACGGCGCACGTTCTCCAGGTCATCCGTCAGCAACGAGGACTGCGTCGCGATCCCGGCGTTGTTCACGAGCAGGGTCACGTCACTCGCGTGCTCCGCGGCCGCCAGGACCGAGGAGTGGTCGGTGATGTCGAGGGGCAGCACCTCGACGCCCGCGATGTCGACGAGCTCGGGACGGCGAGCCGTGGCGTAGACCTTGGCCGCTCCGCGCTCGAGCAGCTGGGTGACGAAGCGGCGTCCGATGCCGCGGTTCGATCCGGTGACGAGTGCGACCGATCCGGCGATGTCCATGGGTTCCTCCCGTCGTCCGGGCGTCTCCCGGAGCGACGGAGGTACGCTAAGACCTCACATGGACGTCAGGGGCAAGTCGTGATCGACGAACGGATGCGCATCGGGGACCTCGCCGCCCGAGCGGGCGTGAGCGTGCGGTCGCTCCGGTACTACGAAGAACAGGGCCTGCTCGCCGCTGACCGCACCGCGTCGGGGCAGCGGACGTACGACGAGGCCGCGGTCGACCGGGTGCGACTGGTGCAGCAGCTCTACGCCGCCGGACTCCCGAGCCGGACGATCGCGCTGCTCATGCCGTGCGTGGACGCCGGGATCGCGACGGCGGAGAGCGCGGCGCTCCTCACCCGCGAACGCGACCGGATCTCGGCCCAGCTCCTCGAGCTCGAAGCCGCTCGGGACCGGCTCGACGAGGTCATCGCGATCAGCGAGCACCCGACCCCGGAGCACTGCCCCGCACTGCGGTGACCCGGCGGTCCGCCGCGCTCCACCGCACCAGGAAGCCGGAGGCGACCGCGCCGGCGGTGTCCGCCGCGAGGTCCCCGATCGTGTCGTCGTACCCGACGTAGATCGACGAGTCGAGGTGGGTGTGGCCGACCCACTCGCACATCTCCCACACGCCCCCGATCGCCAGCCCGGCGGTCCCCGCGAGGACCACCAGCGCGACGAGGGGCAACCGGCCGAGGTCCGGCAGGACACCGACGTCGGCGCCGATCACGACGACGAGGATGCTCAGGGCACCGATGAGCAGGAAGTGGATGAGCTTGTCCCAGCCGAACACCGTCGTGTACCACTCGAGGACGCTGCTCCAGCCGGCGACGAGCGCGAGCAGGCACAGCACGATGTCGAACCCGGGCCGCAGGCCGAGGACCCGGGGGACCACCACCCCGAGCAGCGAGAGCGCCATCACGGCGAACGCCACGGCGCCCCAGCCGATCGCGGCGACCGGGATGCTGATCAGCGTGAGGACACGGAGCGCGTCCGCGACGTACTCGGCGCCACGCGGGCGACGGAGGAAGGTCGGGCCGGCGGTGGTGACGATGCTCGTCACGGGGCCTCCCATCGGATGACGGCGTGCACGGGCAGGTGGTCGGAGGGCCAGACGTCCGCCGGGCGTCGGGTCGAGATCGCGACGCGGTCGACCGCGACGCGCGCATCACGCCCCTCCCGGACCAGGATCCGGTCGAGACGTGCGCCCTGCGGCTTCGGGGTCCGGTAGTTCGCGTACGTCCCGGCGCTCGACGGGCGGTCCTCGTCCGGCACGAGGTCCCAGGTGTCCCGGAGTCCTGCAGCCGTCAGGATCCGCGCCGACGCCGAACCCGCTCCGGCGTTCCAGTCGGCCATCGCCACCGTCGGCAGCCCCACGCCGTGCACGACCTCCCCGAAGAGCCGCGCCGAACGGACCTGCGCGAGCGGCGAGAACGGGTCGACGTGGGTGGCGACGGCGAGGAACCGGACACCGGTCACGCGGTCCTCGAGCTCGGTGAGCACCGCGATGCGCGGGAACGGCGCACCCCAGTCGCGGCTGCCGACGCGCTCCGGGTGCCGGGCGAGTGCGATCGTCCTCGTGTCCCCGACGCGGAGCCGGTCCCGGTCGACGAAGAACCCCACGCCCTCGGCGCCGCCCGACGGTCCGCGGCCGGAGACGGAGGCGTGCCAGCGCGACCCGAGGGCGGTCCGGAGGTGCTGCACCTGCTCGGGCACGGCCTCCTGGACGGCCAGCAGGTGGGGCGCTTCGGACCGGACCAGCGTGGCGATCGCGGGTGCCCGCCGGGGCCAGGCGTCCGGGTGGGCGCGCCGCAGGTGCGGGACCGGGCGTCGGACGTTGAGGGTCATGCAGTGGAGTGCGGGAGGCCCGACGGGGCCGACCACGGGGTCGTCCGACGTCACTGCGGCACCGGGGCCGGGGCCGGGGCCGGCCGATCGGTCGGGTCTGCGCGGTCGGTCCGGTCTGCGCGGTCCGTCCGGTCTGCGCGGTCAATCCGGTCTGCGTGCTCCACGCGCCGCACCACCGGCACCGGACGGGTCCCGATCAGGACCCGGCGCATGATCCGGGCGGGGGAGAACGCCCGCATCCCGGACCGCCACATCGTCCGCAGCGCCTTCTCCGTGCGCACCACCAGCCCGGACGCGTCCCGCACCGGCGCACCCGAGACCGACGCGACCAGACCCGTGTCGAGCACCGTCCGCCACGTCGGGTCGAACTGGATCGACAGGTCGACGTCGTCGTGCACCATCGCGTCGTCGCGGTGCACACGGTGCCGGACCGCGAGCCAGGCGCTCCGGCGCATGAGCATGTTCGAGCCGAAGAGCGGCGGCCTCGCCAGCGCCCCCGTCATCAGGAAGAAGTAGGCACGCATGTACGCGACGTCCCAGAACAGGCCGGCGATCGGACCGAGCCCGCGGAACCTGCCCGGGCCGGTCACCGCGGTGACGAGCGGGTCGTCGAACCAGCGGGTCGCCCTCGCCAGCCAGTCCGGGGGCAGCTCCGAGTCGGAGTCGACGCGGGCGATCACCGCACCCCGTGCCGCGTCGTAGCCGTGACCCGCAGCGGCGCCGATGCCACGACGCGGCTCGTGGAGCACCGTCGCGCCCGCCGCCAGGGCGACCTCGGCGCTGCCGTCCGTGCTGCCGTTGTCCACCACGACGACCTCGTCCGGCTGCCGTGTCTGCGCCGCCAGGGAGGCCAGGCACGCCGCGAGCTGCTCGGCGTCGTCGAGTACCGGGATGACGACGGACACGGTCGGCGGGGACTGCATGACTCCACCCAACCAAGGTGGTGCTGAGGGCCGGACCGCCTACGCGTCCGTCAGGTCGTCACGGGTGTTCGCGTGGATGGGCTCGCGGTGCCCGAACGTGCGCGCAGCGGCGCGGAGACGTTCGACGAATTCGCCGTTCTCCACCTCGAGCTCGTCTTCTTCGGCGTCCTCGATGACGACCTCGCTCGCAGGGCCGATGAGGATCTTCGTCGTGGTCATGGTGCCGTCGTGTGCCACCGCCGGGACCGCGACGGTGTCCGCGCGGTCGCCGCCCGCCAGGGCTGCCGCGTACTCGATGACGGCGTCGGCGACGTCGTCACTGGTGAGGATGATCGAACCGTCGTACTTGATGTGCTTCATCGGAGCTCCATCCGCCGCGCTTGCGCTGCTTGCCACTCCAGTGAAACGGAAGCGCGTGGAGGCACTTTCAGGTGCGGTCCTGCGACTCGAGGTGCGCGTAGTCGGGCAGGTCGATCGCGTCTGCGGGTGGTGTGGAGAACCGCTCTCCGAGGCGACCGACCAGCGGGGTGGCTCCGATCCGCACCGCCGCGCCGAACACGGCGATCCCGAGCCGCGACTTCGGGTTCGCGATGCGCGGCGTCCCGGGCGGCAGCTGCTGGGCCTGGGCGACGTACGGACGCATGATCCGCTCGTAGCCGCGGAACGCATCGCGGTGGTCGACGTGCGCGGCGAGTTCCCCGGCGAGCACGTACGCGCCGGTGAGCGAGAGGCTCGTGCCCATCCCGCTGACCGGCGACGCGCAGTACGCGGCGTCGCCCACCAGCGCCACGCGGCCGTCCCACCAGCGCGGAGCATGCACCTGGCCGATCGACTCGGCGTAGAGGTCGTCGGCGGCGTCGAACCCCGCGAGCACGCGGCGCGCTTCCCACCCGGCGTCCGCGAACGCCTCGTGCAGGTGTCGGCGCTGCGCGTCGAGGTCCCGCCGCTCGGACCCGGCGCGCTCCCGCTTCCGGTCCGTCACGATCGACATCGTCGCGCGGATCGTGCCGTGGGCGTCCGGACGCAGGGTGATCGAGCGTCCACCGGGGGCGTTGTACCAGCGCCACCAGTCGTCGTCGGCGTCCGTCCGGGGGATCGTGCCGAAGGTCGTCTCGAGGCCGAGCGAGCGGATCTCCGGCTCGTCACCGAAGACCAGGCGCCGGGTGCTCGAACCGATGCCGTCCGCGGCGATCACCAGGTCGAAGCGTTCGTCGGGGGCGTGCTCGAAGTGGACGGTCACACCCGCTGGGTCGCCGTTCCCGGCGTCGTGCTGCACGATCCCGGTGATCCGGTCGCCGTAGCGGTACTCGGTGTCCGTCTCCGTGCGGTCCACGAGCAGCTGTGCGAGGTCGCCGCGGAGGATCTCGAGCTCGGCCGTCGCGCCACCGGAGTCGGTCGTGCCGGCGGGGAACTCCGCGATCGTGGCACCACGGGGTCCGATGAAGCGCGTGCCGACCTCGCCGGTCGTCGCCGCCCGGATGTCGTCCTCGATGCCCATCCGGCGCGACACCTCGCGCCCGGCTCCGCGGACGTCGATGTTCTGCCCGCCGGTCCGGAGCGCCGGAGCGCGCTCGACGATCACCGTCGCGAAGCCGTAGCGGTGCAGCCAGTACGCCAGTGCGGGTCCGGCGATGCTCGCTCCGGAGATGAGGACGCGGCCGCGGTTCGTGCTGTGCATGTTGCCTCGGTTCTTGATTATCAACGAGATTGGCAATCTACACGATTAGGATGGGCGGGTGTCGACGCTTCCCCCCGCTGATCGCTCCGATCGCCGTGATCGCCGTGACCGCTCCGATCGCCGTGACCGGGAGTCTGCTCGTCGCGACGGCCGCGAGATGCCCGAGGACGACATCCGCGCCCGGGTCCAACAGGTCGCCGTTCGGCAGCAGCGGTTCGAGCGGCACCTCGCCCGAGCCCTCGACGTGGATGCGATGGGCCTCGAGGCCATGGACCACCTCATCACGAGCGGCCCCGCGACGCCGACCGAGCTCGCCCGACGCCTGGAGATCTCCACCGCGGCGATGACCCTCGTGCTCAACCGGCTCGAGGGCGCCGGGCACGTGCGGCGCGACCGGCACCCGAGCGACGGGCGGAAGCTCGTCGTCACCGCGGCGTCGAGCTCCTCGGACCGCGCGTACGAGCTCGTGCTGCCGATGATCGACGGGATCGAGGAACTCGTCGAGGGGATGGACGCGGCGGAGCGGGCGACGGTGCAGACGTTCCTGGACCGGCTGATCCGGATCTACGACGACGCGACGGACTGACCGCCGTTCTGGGGTGTCGTGCCGTGCTCGTGCTGTCCCCTAGGGTCGTCGCGACTCAGGGTGCGCCGTGCGTCACGGTGATCCGGGCCTCGCGCGGGTTCACCAGGGTCTTCGAGACGTAGAGCGGCCGACCCGCGAAGCGCAGGCTCCGCGTCAGGACGAGCACGGGCTCCTCGGCAGGGACACCGAGCCGGTGCCCGCGGGTCTCGCCCGGTGTGCCGATCGAGACCTCGGTGGTGCCGGGCCCCGGCACGATGCCGGCGTCGAACATCGCCGCGAGCATCGTCTGGTCGGGACGGCTCATCCGGATCAGCTCGCGGACCGGGGCGAACTCCCCGACCAGGGCATCATCGGGCGGCAGGTGCTCCTGCACGAGTCCGACGACCGTGTCGCCCCGACGGACGACGCTCTCGACGAACCAGGAGGGCGACGACTCCGCGATGCCGAGCGACTCCGCGGCGAACAGCCCCGTGCGGTCCTGCACGACCATCTCGGTCCGCTCGACGTCGCCGCCCTCGGGTACGAGCAGGCGCTCCGGGGCCTCGATCCGCTCGAGTCCGGCGACCGGCAGGCGCTCCGCGACGAAGCGTCCGATGCCCCGGCGGGAGCGGATGAAGCCGTCCTCCTCGAGGAAGATCAGCGCCTCGCGCACGACCGTCCGGGACACCCCGAGCAGCTCGACCAGCTCCGCCTCGGACGGCAGGAGGATGCCGGGCTGGATGGCGCCGCTGCGGATCGCGTCGCTGATGCGCATGTACGCGGCGACACGGAGCGGGACTCCTGCGTGCGCGGGGAGCGGGCCCCGGAGGACGTCGGCGGTCGTCATGTGCTCAGCCTGTCAGACCGTGGTCGGTGCGATGGTCGCGGCCCGGGCCGTGTACGACGCGAAGGGTTCCAGGGCGGGCTGGGACGCCTCGTCCGCCACGGCCGCGGCGCCGACGTGCGCGGCGACGGCGAGCGCGTCCTCCGCGGAGAGTCCGGCGGCGAACGCGATCGTGGCCGCCGCGGTGAAGGCGTCCCCGGCGCCCACCGTGTTCCGGACCTCCGCGCGGACCGACGGCACCCGGACCATGCGCCGCCCGTGCTCGAACACCGACGCCCCCGACGACCCTGCCGTGACCACCACGCGGCGGCACCGTGCGAGCTCCGGGAGTGCGGCCCACTCGAGCTCGTTGACGACGAGCAGGTCGGCCCGCTCCAGGGTGGCCGACGCGAGGTGACGGGCGGGCGCCGCGTTGATCGCGACGAAGGCGTCCGAGCGGGCGACGGCGTCCTCCACCACGGCAGGATCGACCTCGAGCTGGCAGAGGAGCACGTCGGTGTCGGGCATCGAGACGGGCACCGCGACCAGGTCGTTCGCGCCCGGGAACACCGCGATCGCGTTCTCGCCGGCACCGTCGACCGTGATCGCCGCGGTGCCCGTCGGTGCGGCCGGGGTCTGCAGGACGAGCTCCGTCCGGACACCGGCCAGCCGGAGCTGCTCGACCGAGAACGCACCGTCCGGATCCGCTCCGACCGCGCCGATCATCGTGACCGCAGCGCCGAGCCGTGCCGCCGCGACGGCCTGGTTCGCGCCCTTGCCGCCGAGGAACGTCCGCCGCTCGGTGGCCAGGACCGTCTCGCCCGGCGCGGGGAGCTCCGGCACGCGCAGCACCGAGTCCACGTTGATGCTGCCGAGGACGGTCAGCGACGGCAGCGCGGTCACGGGCAGTGCGGTCGCGGACAGTGCGGTCACGGGCAGTGCCGTCACGCCGGCACCGCGTCGAGCGCGAGGATCCGGTTCCGGATGACGTCGGCGGCAGCCGCGTCCGCCGCCACCACGACCCGCACCGCCGGGCCCTGCTCGACGGGCACGGTCCGGCCGTGCTCGGCGCCGTCCGTCACGACGTCGAGCGGGGTCTCGCGGACGGTCGGCGCCACCTCGCCCGCGGCGATCGCCGCCGCGAGGGGGTCGTGCAGCGGCGCGCGGCGAACGTGGTCGACCGTCTCGTAGAAGTCGATGTAGCGGTGCAGCATCGTCCCGAGCGCGACGCGCAGCGGATCGCCTGCCGCGATGAAGCGGTCACCGTCGGCGTCGTCGAACCGGTGCTGCCGGGTGACGTCGAGCGGCACCAGGACCAGGTCGAACCCGGCGGTCAGGACCCGGCGTGCGGCCTCGGCGTCGTTGTGGATGTTCGCCTCGGCAGTGGCTGACACGTTTCCGGGCTCCCAGACGGCTCCGCCCATGATCGTGAGCGTGCCGATCAGCTCCGGCAGGCGCGGCTCGAGCTCGAGCGCCACCGCGAGGTTCGTCAGCGGTCCGATCGCGAGCACGTCGAGCTTCCGGGTACCAGCGGCACCAGCACCAGCAGCAGCAGCAGCAGCGTGCGAGCGCGCCAGCCGCACCAGCAGCTCGGCGGCCGGGTCGTCAGCGGCTGCCACACCGGCGGGCAGGTCCACCCCACCGACACCGTTCACGCCGTGCACGTGCGGAGCACCCCCGCCGTACGCGCCGCCGAGCGGGTCGTGCGCACCGACCGCCACCGGCACCGAGCGGCCGACCATGCCGAGCAGCGCCGAGGTGTTCACCGCAGCGGTCGTGGAGTCGATGTTCCCGGAGACCGTGCCGATGCCGACCAGGTCCACGTGCGGGACGTCGAGCAGGTAGGCGAGTGCGAGGGCGTCGTCGACACCGGTGTCGCAGTCGAGGAAGAGCGGGATCGTCGGGGTGGTCATGCGGTTGCGGCTCCTTCGGGGCGGGCTCCGGCTGGCAGAGCGTTCGGGGTGGGACGGAGGACGAGCGCCGCGGCGAACGCGGCGGCGGTGAGGGCGACGGAGATCCAGAGCGCCAGGTGGTACCCCTCGGGCGTGCCAGCGCTGACCGCTGGCCCGACCAGGGCCACACCGGTGCCGGCGCCCAGTCCGAAGCATGCACCGTGGATCCCGGGCAGGGAACCCGGGGCGTCGGCGGGGGCGTTCAGCACCGAGAGGCCGTTCGCGGTCGCCTGGTACAGCCCGAGGTAGAAGACGCCCATCACGATGAGCAGCCCGAAGGCCACCCACTTGTCGAGGGCGAAGAACGCGAGCGCGACGGAGATCAGCAGGATCGCCCCGGTGGCCATGCGCAGCGACAGGACCCAGCCGATGCGCTGCGCGATCCACCCGGCGGCCGGCGCGGTGAGGAGCCCGGCGACGGCCGTCGGGGTGAGGAACAGCAGCCCCGACATCGCCGCGTTCAGGCCGAACCCGGAGCTTCCGTCCTGGCTGAGCACCACGATGGTGAAGTTCGTCGACGCGAACACCCCGGACAGCGTCAGGAACGTGCACATCAGCACGGGCCACGCGGTCCGAGCCCGGAGCGCCGGCACTGCGATCAGCGGCTGGGCGACGCGTCGCTCGACGAGGACGAACGCGACGGCCGCCAGCACCGCCACCGTGAGCCACACCAGCGTGCGCGCGTCACCGATGCCGCGCGACGGCACCTCGCTGACGAACTGGGAGAAGCCCACCAGGAACGCGCCGAGGATCGTCGCGCCGAGCCAGTCCATCCGTCGCGCCGCGCTCCGGCGGACCCGCGGCACGAACGCCAGCACCGACAGCGTCCCGAGCACCGCGACGACGAGGATCACGACGAACACCGCGCGCCACCCGAACGTGTCCGTGATCGCTCCGCCGATGTACCCGTCGAGGCCGCCGAGTCCGCCGTTCACCGCGGTGACGACCCCGACCGAGATGCCGAACTGCTTGGCCGTGAGCTCCTCGGACAGCACCAGGAACGCGATCGTCAGCGCCGCCGACGACGTCCCCTGCAGCACCCGGCCCGTGAGCAGGAGGGGGAGCGACGGTGCCGTCACCGTCAGCAGCGTCCCCACGAGCAGTGCGGCCATCGTCACCAGGAGCGCCCGGCGCCGACCGATCGTGTCCGACCAGCGCGACACCACCATGCCGAGCACCGAACCGGACAGGAAGAAGAGCGACTGCACCTGGGACACGACGCCGGCCGAGGCGTGCAGGTCGATGGCCATCGACGGGATGGCGGGGGTGAGCAGGCTCGCGTTCAGCTGGAACGCGAGCACGGCGACGATGAGCGATCCGACCAGCAGGGGGATGCGAGCGCCGGACAGGCGCTCGCGTTCCGCTTCGGGGCGGGTGGGGGCGACAGTCATGCGAACTCCTTCGTCCGGTTGTCGTACGTACCTGTAATATAGGTCCGTACTCTATGGTCCGGACACCCCGCTGGCAAGTGGGCCGACCCGATGGCCGGTTCCGGCCACGGAGCCGCCACGACCGGACGGGAGGCACGGGTCGGGCCCGCACCGAGCCTCCCGTCCGGTGGGTGGCAGCCCGCGCGCGGTCACGCTGGACGTGGGAAGGTGCAGGCATGCCATCCGCGCAGACCCTCACCGACGACGACCGCAGGGTCGTCGCCGCGTGGGCCGCTGACTGCGCGGAGCGCGTCCTGCCCCTGTTCGAAGCGGAGGCGCCGGACGACGACCGTGCACGGGACGGCATCCGACGCGCACGGTCGTTCGCGAGCGGAGCGCTCGGTGCGGCGGGCGAGATCCGTCGTCGCTTCACTGCGGGGCGTGCATCCGCAGCAGCGACCTCGCCGGCGGGGAAGGCGGCGGCGTGGGCGGCCGGTCAGGCCTCGGCAGTCGCGCACATGGGAGCGCACGCCCTCGGCGCTGCCACCTACGCGGCGAAGGCCGCGGAACTCGCGGACCCCGGTCGTGGCGGCGCTGCTGAGCTCGCCTGGCAGATGGAGCACATGAGCGAACCGGTGCGGGTGGCGCTCCGGCGGTTGCCCCCGCTCGGGGAGGACCCGTCCGGTCCGCTCGGTGCCGGGCTCCTGATGTCGGGGGTGCTCGGGGAGCACATCAGGGCGATCCAGGTGGCGCTCGACGGCGGCGGTTGACCCGCTTCTCGGCCCCTCGTGCTCCGGCTCGCCGCGCCCCGGCCCGCCGTGCCTCGGCCCGCCGCGCCGGGGAGGAGTCTCAGCGCGCGTCGAGCAGAGCGAGCACGTCGTCTGTCGTGCCGAGTTCCCCGATCTTCGGGAGCTGCAGCGAAACGGAAGCTTCGTGCGCCTCGGCGGCATCGGTCATGGCGTCGGTGACGAACGCGACGTCGTACCCGAGCTCATGGGCGGATCGTCCTGTGGACTCGACGCCGGAGGAGGTGGCGACCCCGACCAGGACGATCTGCGTGACGCCGAGGCTGCGGAGTCGGGCGTCGAGATCGGTCGAGCCGAACGCTCCGAGGGTGCGCTTCGTCACGGTGATGTCCGTGGGCTGCTGGTCGAGCTCGTCCAGCAGGCGGGTACCCGCTTCGGGGATCGTCTGCGATCCCGACAGGTTCATCGCCTTGGTGCGTTCCGTGCGGCCCGGCGCGGTAGCTACGACGTTGACCAGCACGACGGGGAGCCGGCGCGCGCGGAAGGCACGTGCGAGAGCAGCAGCGCGGGAGACGACCCCGTCGATCGGGTGCGCCGTCGGTTGGCCGAGGATCCCGGTCTGCAGGTCGATGACCACCAGGGCCGGCGTCGGGTCGAGTTCGATGCTCACGGGCTTCCTCCGAACAACTGTTGACTGAATCAACCATTTGTATCACTAATGATTAGCGGACGGTAGGATCGGCGCATGTCACGTGGCAACGGGAACCGCGCAGAGCCTCCACTTCCCCTTGCGTACCTGCTGAAGCAGGCGCACCTGCGTCTCGCTTCCCTCGCGGATGATGCACTCGCCGCGTCAGGCGTCGACCGGCGCGACTTCGGCGTCCTGCGGGCCCTCGCCGCGACCGGCCCGCTGACCCAGCAGCAACTCGGGAAAGAGGCGGGCGTCGATCCCGCGACCCTGGTGCGGATCATCGACGGGCTCGAGAGCAGAGGTCTCCTGACCCGGCGACCCGACGCCGCTGATCGCCGGCGGAACCTGATCGCGCTGACCGATGCGGGCGCCGAGTCCTGGGACAGTGCTCATGCCGCGTACTCCGAGGCTGAGCAGCGCTTCACTGCGTCCATGTCGAGCGGAGGCGCAGAGCGGTTGCGCCGGGAGCTCACTGTCTTGCTCGGGGTGGGTGTGGACGAAGCCCACTTGTCCTGACGTGAACAGCGTCTCGGTAGCCGATTGTTCAGCGGACCGGCAGGTCTTCAACCTCCGGAGAGGCGCCGCGTGCCGAGTCGCTAGGAGTGGTCTCCGCGCGTCGATGCCCGTGTGCCGGCCGCGATGAACAGCAGCCCGGGGACTATTAGGACTGCCGCGAAGATGATCTTCCCCGCAGCATCCGCGGGGCTGAAGATCATCTCTGCGGTTCCGAACAGGACGAAGAACAGCCCGAAGGCGATGGCGGTCTTCGGCTTCTTTGCTTTAAGCACTGGCGCAGATCCTTGCTCTGGGTTGGGTGGACTTCGCCCTCTGAGTCAACCAGTCCGACCCCCAAGCGGCGGCTGCCGCCTGTGAGACGGTCCGGCGGTGAGCCAGGTGATCAGCTGGCAGCTGCCGTCCCGCAAGGCGGTCGTCTATCGGAACACATGCCGGACGCCCTCCGGCCCTGGCGCACGCAGTCGCTTAGCCGATGCTGCAAGCGAGCTACCTCGCACCCCGTCGCGACCTTGGCTTCTTCCTTGGTTGGGCACCCCGGGCCTTCGATACCGGCTCGTTCGGTGCGGGTGACGGCTCAGTGTCCTTACCGGGCAGGAAGGCGAGGTCGGCGAGCAGGGCGATCGACGCCCCTGCGAGCAGCGTTCCGGTCACCCATACGATTCCAGACTGCAACCCGACCACCGGTTCGTTCCTCGAAACGGCTTGCACGCAGAAGAACACGCTCGGCACGTTCAACATCCCGATGATCCCGCAGAACTGACGAGACGCGTGGTTGTACCCGCTCCATTTAATCCGCTTCCGTGGAAAGTTGGCGAGCACACGCGCCTCGATCACGAGCAGCAGGATTCCGACTGGAAGTACCTGTGCCAACAGCCCCGCGCCGTCCACCGAGATTGATTCCCCCATGCGCGTCACGGTAGCGCAACAGGTGATCGCCTTGGGTGCAGGCCGTTGCCAGCATCGTCCAAGGGCGGAGGTGTCGAGCTTGTTCATGGCATCAGCGCAGTCCGGCTGTTCCGTCGGGCTCGGGGCTCGCCGCGCTCGGGATCATCGTGGTCGCCATCAAAGGCAAGCCCGACGAAGCCGCAGAGGTTCATCCGGTAGCCGATCTGCTGTCGAGACCGGGCTCGCCGCGCTGCTCCCAACCACATCGAGATCCCAGTCCGCAGCTCGGCGGAAGGGCCGTACATTCGGGGGATGACGAGTTCGTTGGATTCGAACACTTTGCCTGTGGGGGAGCGCCGCTTTGGCCGACTGGTTGGTGACATAGCGAGAGTTGGCGGCGGTGATGTCGTCCTGGAACGCACGAACGACGGCATCGTGTTGGAGGTGACATGGTCGTCACCTGATGATGGACCAGTTTCGCGTTGGTTCCGCGCTGAATCAGACGTATTCGACCTCATCGAGGATTCGAATCTCGGGACGCCTGCGACGGTGCGCGGTGTGCCGCGGCTGCTGCAGTTCCGTGACCGGATGGGGTTCGTCACACTCCTCGGCTGCCGTAAAGGCGGTTACAGCACCAGAAGCGGAGGGCCGGGCAGCGGACGTATACGCGTGCAGCACGCTGTCTTTGGCGGCCGCGAGGAGTGCGACTACACCGCCGCAGTCGCGCTCCGAACGACCGTGTCTCACCTCCGCAACTGGATTGGCGCCAGCGCTTGGACTACGTACGAATCGTCCGAAACGGCGTTGGAGTACCGACGGGAGCTGTCGGAGGATGTTGAGCTTGGACAATGGGGCGCCGTCGACATTGTGTTGCGGCCGCAGGCTCGTGTCGCTGAGCGAGAGGAAAGCGACCTCATCGAGCTCCGCACCGACCTCCTGGTTGAGACCCGCGCGCGGACACCAGTCCCATGGGAGCGTCACATTCGCGCACATACCGCACTGCGCGATCTCCTCGTCGTGTCGGGTTGGCACACGGAGGTAGGTTCGATTCACTCTGTGCAGCATCCCGCGGACGTACACGTGTATCGCGACGGCGACGAGCGCATGTTCTGGCGACCGGTGACCTCCTCTCAGGAGAAGACTGCCTTTCGACCCAAGCGTCGACGTCACCTCATTACCTATGAGGATCTCGGACCGGACGGGCTTCGTTGCTGGTTTGGAATCTGGGCTCGACTGCAGCGGGTCATCGATCCGATCGTGAGCAGCATCGATATGCGCAACGTCACCCCTGTCGCGCTGCTGGCGCAAGTGGGACCCGGTGTTGAGGCCTTGGGTTACGAGCTATCCCGGCGTGATGGGCTAAGTCGAAAAACGGCTGGCGGCGTGACTCTGGCGAGCCGTCTGGCCCGGATACTCGCCGATGTCGGCGACGTCCTCCCATTCGACGGGGCGGACTGGGCCCCGCGCCTGGTGCGCGCCTACAACGGGATCAAGCACGCAAACCGTGACATGCCCGACCTCCTGGATGTCCTGAACGCTGAACGGGAATGCGTCCTCGTCGTGCGGGCCTGGTGCGCTCTCCAGCTTGGGGTAGACCGTGCCGTACTTCGGGAGCGGATCCGCGAGGACGCTCAATCGCATCCATGGGTGCTGGACTAGGGCCAAGGTGCTTCAGTAAACGGTCGTTCAACGAACGCCCACGGTCGGAACAGCCCTGCTGCGTCCCTCGACAGCTCTGCTAGCGGATTCCGCTCTGTTCTCGGACGTCTGTGTCCGAGAACAGAGCGTAGCTGGCGGGTCAGCGGGTGGTATGAGTCTGTCGATCGATGCAGCGGTAGACGTTGGCGCGTCCTATGCCGAACAACTCCGCGAGTTCCGCGACCGAGTGTGTGCCTGCTTGATGAACTTGGGACTGCTGCAGGGTTGGTTGACTCGTTTGTTTAGGCCGCGAGTGCGACCTGTGGGTTGATGGTCGTCTCGTACTCGATCGGGGTCAACTTCCCCAGACCACGTTGGCGCCGTTTCCGGTGGTAGGTCGCTTCGATCCAGGTGATGATCGCGAGCCGGAGTTCCTCCCGGGTCGCCCAGCGTCTCCGGTTGAGGACGTTCTTCTGCAGGAGCGCGAAGAACGATTCCATCGCCGCGTTGTCCGCGCACGCGCCGACCCGCCCCATCGATCCGAGCAGCCCGGCGTCCGATAGCGCCCGGACGAACTTCTTCGAACGAAACTGGCTGCCCCGATCCGAATGGACCACCGTCCCTGACGGGCTCCGGCGGGAGATCGCCATCTGCAGAGCCGCGACGGCAAGCGAGGACCGCATCCGGTCACTGATCGAATAGCCGACGATGCGCCGCGAGCACGCGTCCTTGATAGCGCAGAGGTAGAGCTTGCCCTCACCGGTCGGGTGCTCCGTGATGTCCGTCAGCCAAAGCTTGTCGAGGTCTGGTGCCGTGAACGCACGCCGGACCCGGTCGTCGTGCACCGGCGGCCCGGCCTTGCGATTCAGGCCGCGCTTCTTCGCATGCAACGACCAGAGCCGCTGCTGCGAACACAGCCGCCACACCCGCCGTTCCGATGCCCGATGGCCGGCAGCATGAAGGTCATCGGCGATGAACCGGTATCCGAACGTCGGATCGTCGCGGTGCGCATCGATCGCTGCGTTGGTCAGGTGCGCGTCCGCCCAGTCGCGATCGGTCACCGGATCGGCACGCCACCGATAGAAGGCCTGCTTCGAAAAACCCAACACCCGGCAGGCCACCGCGACCGGGATCCGATCGTCGGCGAGTTCGAGGACCAGCGGGTAGATCATTTTGGGAGTTGCGACTGAGCGAAGTACGCGGCCGCCCGGCGGAGGATCTCGTTCTCCTGCTCAAGCAGCCGGATCCGCTTTTGGGCGTCCCGCAGCTCCGCCTGCTCCACCGGCCTCGCCGACGGCACCGCTACAACACTGATGCCGTCGTCGCGGTCCGCGAGCCGCAACCAGCGGGCCAGGCAGGACTCGGACACACCGAAGTCCTTCGCGACCTGCCGCACCGAAGTCTCGCCCTTCCGGGCGACCGCGATCACATCACGGCGGAACTCTTCCGGATACGCCTTCACCATGGCGCACATCCTTCCAGCAGGAGCCAACGCCCCTACCTCTCAGGAGTCAACCAAACCTGCAGCAGTCCCGTACTTGCTCATGACCGCGAACCACTTCCTTAGGCTTCGCCGAACGCGCTCTGCGACGGGCGGGAGATGCAGAGAAAGCTCACCACGCAGGGACGTGCGCTGTCCTCACCCAGTTCAGGCGAACCCCCTCGAAGTCGGATGGGTCTCTTCGCTATCTCAGCCCGGCCAGGAGAGCCCTGTCTACCCGACGCATCACAAACATACGATTCCGTTTGAGCAGCTTCGCTCCGTGTCGTCCTTCTAGCTTCGCTTCGTGTCGCCTTCTTGGAGCAGCCGGATGCGGCGGTACAGGGTTGCGCGGGACATGCCGAGGTCGCGGGCGACCTGGGATGCGGGCTCGCCAGCATCGAGGAGTCGGATCGCGGCGCGGATCTGGCTGTCCGTGAACACTGCACGGCGACCGCCGAGGTCCTGGCCGGCGGTACGGCGTTTGGTGACGGAGTCGCGGACTCGTTCGCGTTTGATCTCGAGTTCCATCTGCGCGAGCGCTGCCATGACGGAGAACACCATCGACCCCATCGGCGTTGCCGTGTCGACGTCGCCACCACCGAGGTTCAGCACACGAAGCCCCGCGTTCCGGGTGCGGAGCTGGGCAGCGAAGCTGAGCATGTCGATCGTGGATCTCCCGAGCCGGTCGAGGGTGGTGACGACCAACGTGTCACCGTCATGCAGCGCGTCAAGCGCACGGTCGAACGCCGGACGCGACGCCCTAGCCCCGGACACACCGTGGTCGATGTAGAGGTCATCTCGGCGGACACCCGCGGCGAGGAGATCCTGTTCTTGCCGGTCGGTGTCCTGCTGCCGCGTCGATACACGCGCGTACCCGATCAGCTTCACCACGACGCGGCATCTGTCTCGCAACCAACCCTCATGACAGCGATCATGACGGACGCTTGCGACACATAGTTGTGAGACTCGCCGTGCTACGGAATCTCGCGGAACTCGCGTGCGCGAGCACTGCGCCGACGAGACGTCTCGCAACCGTAGGGCCGAGAGACGCCATGAGAACAGCCCCCAACCCCGCCAGGCGGCCGTTGGCTTCTCATGCGTATTTACGCTGCCCTGCGGCGCTAGAGAGATCCGAGGGCTACTCGTTCACTCAGAGAATGCGCAAGTAAATAGGAATACGAGAACGACGTCGGCGACCAGGATCGCCATCCCTGACCAATAAGCAGAAGCGCCCGGGCCATGATGCACACTGCGCAAGTCGAGCTACCTCCCGGTCAGTTGACCTCAGCGTGTATTCGCATCGACGTCATCGGACTGGCCCCGATCACGCATCACCCAACCACGTAGAAGCAGAAAACCGATGACGACGACCAGGCCGATCAAATACACGAGGGCCACGGGACTGTCGTCCTCAGGTGCGTAGTTCGACCACCGAACACCAAAGAGTATCTGGAACAACGGGCCTAGCGTAGCCAAAACCCCACCCGGGATGAGGACCAAAAGCCATTCTTTGAGCCAGGCATGATCCCGCTGGCCTACCGTCAGGATCACGCCAGTGATTGCCACAATTGAAAGACCACCCCATAGCCACGAAGACCCAGACATTCTCCAACCATCATGCCGCAACCATGCATCAATCAGAGCGCGGGTACGTTCCCAAGCGTCGTTCTGCACATATCGTCCCGGTACGATCGGCAGCGGCCAACCGATGATGGCGAGGATGCCAGTTATCGCAGCTACTACACCAGCCACCCACCGGATGAACGGGCGATGATCGATCTTTTCAACATCGAATGAGTTGATACTCATGCCAACCACTCATTCAACTGCCCGGGAAATGCGTGTAGGACGTGCTCATTTTGGCTCTTCCGCTATCTGCGCTTAGCCCGCCACGAAACGATCACACCACAGATTACGTAGATGCCAAACAAGCCTGCGAGTGCACCCCATATTGCAACGCCTACGTCGGCGCGATTGGGTGAAAGCAATGTAACTATGCCGAGGACTAGGGCAAAGACGCCAATGATGGTGGGAATTAGCAGATTCCCCTTCATTCTGAACACTCAGAACACCTTCCCAGTCGTTACGTTCGACACGGCACTACCGACCGCATAGCATCCAGCTGTCGCAACTACCCCAACACCTCCAGTGGCGGCGGCTATGCCGAGTTCGCAGGCCGCTCCGGCAAGAGTACCGGTGATCAAGCCGACAGTTTCTGTGGCTGCAGCCTTGCTATTGCCTGTGGCGGCGTAGTAACCGATCTCGGTGAGGTCGCCGACCAAACCGGCTTTACCGAAAGCATCAGTGGCTGAGTCGAAAACATCCCGCCCACGGGGGTCGGACTTGTTGATTGGATCAGCGCCTGCGTAAGCGTATCGGTTGGCGTTGTTGGGGTCGAGGGGTGCGTCGAGGGTGTCGCGTTCGAGCCATCCGCCGGTGGCGTTGGACTGCCAGCGGTAGCCGAACTTGGTGAGCCCGGTGTCGGTGTTGCTGGAGCGGAGTCCGTTCTTGTACCCGTAGGGGTTCTGCTGCCACTGGGCACTCGTCCCGCCCGCGGTCACGTGCTCGGCACCGTACGGGTCGTAGGAGACGGTGTACGCCGTCTTGCCGGTGTCGGCGATGGACGCGGCGGGGTTCCCGATGCCGTCTAGGGCGTACATGCTGGTCGTCCCGTCCGTGGTCCGGAGATCCAACGCCTGCCCGGTGGTCGGGTCGCTGATGACCGCGGCCGTCCCGGTGCCCGCGATGGTGTGGTTCGCGATCACGGAAACACCGTTGCTGTCGGAGGTGCCATACGTGTAGTCGTACTCCGCTCCCCCGTCCGTGGCTTGGTGGAGCAGCTTGAGCATGTCGGCGCCGGCGTACTCGTACGTCGTCTGCACGCCGTCCTTCGTGGACGCGGTGAGCTGCTGGGCGCCATTGTAGGTGTACGTCTCACCCGGTGCGGCGGTCATGTTGCCGACACCGTCGTAGGAGTATCCGGTGGTGGTGATCTGCCCGACCGCGTTGAAGGACAGCTTCTGGTCGGACTTCACCGCACCGGTCGCGGCGTTCGTGGCTTTCGCTTCGGTGCGGTTGCCGGCGGAGTCGTACGTGTACGCCCAGTTCGTCGGGTCCACCCCGCCGGACTGAGTGATGCCCGTGAGCCGGTCGGTGGGGGTGGTGCCGTCGGCTGCGAGGTAGCCGTAGTTCGTTGCCTGCTTGCTGATGTTGTCGTAGGACCACTGCAGCTTGTCCCGGTCGTTCGCCGTCGACGCGGTGCAGGTCGGGGCCGTGGTGGTTGCCATGTAGCAGTAGTCGGTGTCGACCACGGCGGTAGGGTTGCTGCTGTCCGACCAGGCCTGCACCTTGGTGACCTTCCCGGACTTGTCGTAGGTCAGGGTCTGGTGCGCTGCCCACGTCGCGGGTTCAACGCCGGCGGTTGCGGTGCTGGCGGCGCCGAGCCAGGTGTCGGTACGGCGGCCCTGCTTGTCGGTGAGGTAGATCTGCTTCGCCGTGCCCGACCCGGTCGGGTAGGTCGTCGCGGTGAGGACCTCGGTCGGGTCGTACTCGTGGGTGACCGTGCCGGTCTGGTCCGTGACCTGCACGGTGTTCCCGGCGAGGTCGTACCCGTAGGAGACGGTGCCGCCGCCGGCGGTGTTCACCGTGGAGGTGAGCCGGTTCCGCTGGTCGTAGGTGTTCGTGACCGTCCCGGTTGCGGACGTCTGGGTGAGCTGGTTCCCGTCCGCGTCGTACGTGTTCGTCACCGTCGCCGTGCCGTCGTCGAACGCGGTCGTCAGGAGCCGGTCGTCGTTGTCGTACGTGTACGTGGTGACGCCGCCGTCACCGTCGGTGTGGTTCTTCACCCGGCCGAAGTCGTCGTAGGCGTACTTCTGCACCCCGAGGCTGGTGCCGGTGGGCGGGGTGATCGAGCCGAGCTGGTTGTTCGTGTCGTACGCGTAGACCGTCGGGTTGCCGCTGTTGCCCGGGGCGGTTGCGGTCTTCACCGCACCCCACGCGTAGTTGTCGGTGCCCTTCTTGTTGTACGTCAGCGTCGACGTCGCAGCAGGGTCACTGCCGGACTGTGACGACGTCGCGTTGCCGACACCGTCGTAGCCGATGCTGGTCGACGTCTTCGAGCTCGAGGTCACCTTCGACGGCAAGTACGCCGTCGCCGACCCCGAACCGTAGTCAGCAGTCGAGGACGACCCGGTGCCGGAGGTGGACTGGGTCAGCGACTGACTGCTGTTCTTCCCGTACGTGTTGGTCGTGGTCCCCGACCCGGCATCGCCGGCAGCGCCAGTGGTTGCTGTGGTGACACCATTGTTCGCGGAGTTGTAGGTCCTCGATCGCTCCCTACCTGCCGCGTCGACTGCCTTGGTGACCAGGTCGTTGCTGTCGAGCGTGTAGGTGGTGTGCTTCGCGTTGGCCACCGTCGCGGACTGGTCCGACCGCGGGTCGGCGACCTGTGTCGTCGTGTCGTTCGCGTACGAGAACCGCGTGATGGCGGCGCCAGGCGAGCCGGCAGTGGTGTTGCGCTGCTCGACCTTCGTGACCCGGTCCGAGGAGTCGTACGTGAACACGGTCACCCCGCCGGTGGGTGCGGTGATGGAGGTGAGATCCCCGTTCGTGTACGCGAACGTCGTCTTCTTCCCTGTCGCGTCCGTGTAGGTCGTGATGTCCCCGGCAGTGCTCTTGGCCCAGGACACGCTCCGGCTGCTCGAGCCGCTGACCTGCGAGAACGTCTGCGTGCCGTTGGCGTAGGAGGACTTCGCCGTCTTCGCCCCCGTCGCGCCAGCGGTGAAGACGATGGACGTCAACGCGTAACCGTCGGAGGTGTTGAAGCTGGTCTGGTTCCCGTTCCGATCCACGATCGAGGTCGGCTGCCCGGCGAGGTTGAAGTGAGTGACCGAGTTCGTCGTCCACCCCTTCAACGTGTACTCATGCGTCGAACCGCTGTCGACCCGGGTGAGCGTCTGCTGCAGGCCAGCCGGCGTCGTGAACGCCCCAGCGGATCCGGACGGCTTGAACTGCCACGCCGTTCCGGCAGCGTCCGTGTAAATCACCCCCGACGAGTTCGTCGTCAGATCTCCGGCGCCGGCGAGGGCGTACTGCCACCGGTTCGCGTCCATCGTGTTGCTGTTCGCCACGTTGGTTGCACGCGAGTTATACGCAGCACCAATCGTGGTGTTCTGTGTCACGCCCGGAAGGGACAGCGCGGTCGTGGTCACGAGGAGGTTCCCGGTTCCGACATCGACCGACGCGTTGGTCTGGTCCGTGATCGGGAACGGCAGCGTCGTCGCGGACGTCCGCTGTCCGGTCTGGTTCGTCGACGATGGTCCGCCGGGGAGGGAGTTGTAGGTGCCCTGCAAGTCGATGACGTAGTCCGTCTCCGTCGGGCCCATGTTCTTCACGCGGATCTTCCCGTCGGTGCCAACGGGAACGACGGCCGTGTTGGTTCGGATCGACGTGGCGTCGCTGTTGATCACGGACGCAGTGGGCTCGGTTCCGCCGTCGGCCCAGGCCTTCGCGTACGTGCCACGGCTGGAGTTGTTCACTGCGGTGAACGTCAACGCCACCGCGGACAGGCCCGCCGCGACCGAGGGCACCCCGTCGCGAGCTCCAGCGACCTGCACCGTGAACGACGCACCCGACGCGATGCTGCTCCCAGACCGCGTGTCGATCAGCCGACCGGCCTGCGGGGTGAAGCCACCACCAGGGTTCGAGGGCAGGAAGTACCCCTGCACATCAACCAGGATGTCCACCACACCCGCACCGGGTGCGGTGTCGATCGTCAACTGCCCGTTCGTCCCCAACGCCACCTGCGACGCCATCGCCGTGGGCAATGACTGCACCCCGGTGTAGTTCAACACTGCGGAGCTCTTCGCCTGCCCGGTCGGGGTGACGCGCACCCAACCCGCCTTGCCGTCGTTGCTGATCACGACGACCGACGCAGCAACCGCCGCCGCTCCGGCCGGGATCCCCGCCTTGCCCGTCACCTGGAACGTGATCGAGCCGCCACCAGCAACGGTCCCCTGGCGAACGCCGGTGCCATCACGGGTGTCCACCAAGCGAGCCGGCGGCATCGCGACCAGACCGC
The DNA here is from genome assembly GCF_003762905.1 of Curtobacterium sp. ZW137. GTDB lineage: Bacteria > Actinomycetota > Actinomycetes > Actinomycetales > Microbacteriaceae > Curtobacterium. Next base: position 282,968 of record NZ_RJKS01000003.1, read on the forward strand.
CGGCACCCACACCGTTCTGCGTGGACGTGTAGTACCCGGTCACTGTGATCGTGACGCTTTGCAACGCCGTCTCCGTCATGATCTGCAACGACCCGTCATCACCCACCGCCAGCAGCGCCGAGTTCGACACCGTGTTCGGGATGCCGGAGTTGTAGACCATCAGCAACGTCGACGGGTCGCCGCTCGACGGACGCCCGAACACCTGCCCCTGCGGGAAGTTCGCTTGATTGCCGACCGTGACCACCACGGTCACCGCGCCGACCCCCGACGACGGCAACCCGTCCACCCCAGCGATCTTGACGCTCTTGTAAGCACCCGCCGTTGTCGCCCCGCTGAACACGGTCGCGTTGTCCTGCACCGGCACGTACTGCCCGCCCGTCCCAGTCACCTCGGCGTGCGCGGGCTGCGGCGGCGAGACCACCGCCAACAGCGACCCCAGTAGCGCGACCAGCGCCACCACGGCGAGCACAACCCAGCGAGAACGAACAGACAACGGCGACGTCACGAACACGCGCAGAACCCCTCAAAACGGCCACGACCAGCTCTGCCGCCCCCATGACGGCACTGTCCAACCATCAAGGACGCTACGGAGCTTCCCTCAGGAGCGCGCCCCCAGATGTGGGGGTCGAAACGACGTCGCCTGAGCCGATAAGGGTTCCTTCTCCTGCCTGCCTATTCCTTAGGGCCGGCGCTTGCGCATGACGGTTTACAGAGAGATTCAGCGGCTATGACTTCCGATGCCGCACCGAGCACCTCCAACGCATGCCGCGAGCTTCGTCTCGCTACGACCCGCTTCCACCCAGACCGCGTCACGAGTCATACTTTGAGCGACTGCATCGTCGCGTCGAATGAACCGGTCCGGAAGCTGGAACCAGGCGCATACCGACGCTTGCGGTCCGGCCGTATAACGCACCTGAAACGAGATTCGTTCCGGACCACCTATGTGCGACGGGGCTGCTCACCGCCACGTATGTCGATTCGTCACAGCGACCTGAGGCAGCGATGCGACCCAGTCAAGGACCGGCTTGTAGGACACCCGGGCTGCTATCGACGAGTGCCGGCGTGATCGCTACGGTCGAGGGGTGGAAGCGCACAGCCCCATCTCGATTGCTATTCGGCCCGCAAAGGTTGTCGACGTAGAAGGCATTGCTGCCGTCCACGCCACCTCATGGCGAGAGACGTACGGGCGGTTCGTCGCGGATCCCGATACTGATCCGTGGTTCGACGTCGATCGGCGCATCGACATGTGGCGGGCGAACCTGGAGCAAGACGCCTTCGTGACCGTCGTCGCCGAGGACGCGTCGGGCATCATCGGATTCGCAGCGACGCAGGAGACACCTGAGCCTGACGCCGTCCGTCCAGAAGAACTCACGATGCTGTACGTGCTCGCGCGCGCTCACGGTGGCGGGGCGGGGCAAGCACTCTTGAACGCAGTGCTCGGCCAGCGCCCGGCATCTCTCTGGGTTGCTGCCGACAATCCTCGCGCGCACTCGTTCTACCGGCGGAACGGATTTGCCGCTGACGGAACCACGTCGAGCTTCGGGCCGATCGAGACCACGGTGCGATTGGTCCGCTGAGGGATCCTTCATTGGGCGTCGGAAGCCGATCGGCAAGAGGCGATCAGGTGAGGAGTTCGACCGCTACGCGAAGGCGTTCGAGGTACTCCTCGCGTGTGGCGACCTGATGGATCAACCCGACCGACACGCTGTTCAGGGTCTGCGCGACCACCACGCCGTTCCCCATCTCGACGCTCACGGCAGCCGTCAGGAGGACGGCGAACCGGGCCGGCGCTGCTCGGGCGGCATCATCGAGTAGATCCGGGTTGTCAGCGATGACGGTCGGCACATCGCGGACCATCGGACCGATGTACCTCCCTGCCCAGCGATCGAACGCGGCCACGAGCCGATCCGGGAACGGCCTCGCGTCGTCCGCGAGGATCTGCTCGACGGCGTCGAGATCTGACGACAGCACGTGCGACACGGCCTCGCGGAACAAGGCTTCCTTGGACTCGAACAGGAAGTACAGGCCCGGTCGCGAGATCCGCGCGGCCCTGGCGATCGCTTGCATCGACGCGCCTCGGTAGCCCACGCGAGCGAACGTCTCGAGCGCGGACTCCAACACCGAGCGTCGGCGGCTGTCTTCGGTTCGAGCAGCGGGAGTAGGCACGCGACAAGCCTACCGGCAACTCTACTTACTAGCCAATTACTGTCTAGTCTGTATAGTGACGACATGGCCTCCCCACTGATCACCACCCAGTTCACCGCGAGCAGCACCGCGGCTGACGTCGTCGAGGGGCTCGACCTCTCCGGGGTCCGTGCTGTCGTCACCGGGGCATCCTCCGGACTCGGAGTCGAGACTGCCCGAGCACTCGCAGGTGCCGGTGCCTCCGTGACGCTCGCAGTGCGAAACCCCGCCGCCGGCGCGAACGTCGCGGCCCTGATCGAGGCGTCGACGATGCGCAGCCCGGCCGTCGCCGGACTCGACCTTGCCGACGTCGGCTCCATCGCGGCCTTCGTCAACGCATGGGACGGGCCGCTGCACCTGTTGGTGAACAACGCTGGAGTCGTCACGGCCGGCCTCGAGCGCACCACGACCGGTCGAGAGCTCCAATTCGCCACAAACCACCTCGGACACCACGCACTCGCATCCGGCTTGCACCGGGCTCTCGCGGCAGGCGCCACGGAACGCGGCGAAGCCCGCGTCGTGGCACTCACCTCCACCGCGCACATGCGCGCTGGCCTCGACTTCGATGATCTCGACTTCGACCGCCGCCCCTACGACCCCCAGATCGCGTACGCGCAGTCAAAGACCGCGAACTCCCTCTTCGCGGTCGAAGCCACCCGAAAGTGGGCAGACGACGGCATCACCGCCAACGCCGTCAACCCCGGCGGAATCGCCACCGGACTGCAACGCAACTTCTCCGAGCAGCAGAAGGCATCCCTCGACGCGGCCCAAGCAGCAGGCCTGTTCACCTACAAGACCGTCAAACAGGGCGCCGCGACGACCATGGTCGCCGCCGTCTCGGATGAGTTCGCCCACACCGGCGGCCACTACCTCGACGACTGCCAGGAGGCATACACCGTGCCCGACGACGCAGCACTCGCGGACCACCCGCACGGCGTGAAGGCCTGGGCACTCGACCCCGCACTCGCGCAGCGACTCTGGACCGTCTCGGACGAGCTCCTCAGCCTCTGAACCTGCCGAACGAGCAGCGTCCCGATAACCGATCTTGGGTTCAGCCGGTCGTTGCAACACCACCGTGAATCGGAGTGCTGCAGATGGGATCCAGGCTGGAACACCGCGCTCGAGAGGCGCGGTTTTGGGAGCTGTTGAGACAGGGCCTCGGACGAACGGCGGCCTGTAATGCTGTCGGCGTGGACCGACGTCAGGGATACCGATGGGTCAAAGCAGCCGGCGGACGGAACCCGTTCGCCCACAAGCCCCGCTCGGACCGGTACCTGAGCCAGGAAGAGCGGCTCCAGATCGCGGACCTTCGTCTCAGCGGCGCGAGCGTGCGTGCGATCGCGAAAGCACTCGGTCGGGCACCATCCACGATCAGCCGAGAGCTGACAAGGAACGCCGCGGCTGGCGGCAGCTACCGGCCGTACTCCGCGGAGTAGCAATGCCGGGCACGAGCTCGGCGCCCGAAGCCGCGGAAGCTGGACCGGGTCGAGCTTGCTCTGCAGGTCGAGCTGCGGTTGGTGCGGAACTGGTCCCCGGAGCAGATCCGTGATGACCTGGCCAGGACGTTCCCTGACCGGCCGGAGATGCACGTGTCGCACGAGACGATCTACCAGTCCCTGTTCGTCCAGGGCCGCGGCCACCTGCGCGCTGACCTCCACAAACATCTCCGCACCGGCCGTGCGATCCGCCGGCACCGTGGTGAGCCGCGGCGGGCGTCGTGGTCGAAGATCCGCGACATGATCCTGATCAGCGAACGCCCCGCCGAAGCCGACGACCGGGCCGCTCCCGGCCATTGGGAAGGCGATCTGATCGTCGGCATCAACGCCAGGAGCGCGATCGGCACTCTCGTCGAGCGCACCACCCGGTACGTGATGCTGCTGCACCTGCCGAACGGGCACAGCGCCGACGCCGTCCGCGACGCGATGATCCCCACCATCCAGACCCTGCCGGACCACCTCCGCCGGTCGTTGACGTGGGACCAGGGCACCGAGCTTGCCCGACACAAGGACATCACCCTCGCCACGGACATCGCGATCTACTTCTGCGACCCCCACAAACCCTGGCAGCGCGGCTCAAACGAGAACACCAACGGCCTCCTCCGCCAGTACTTCCCGAAATCCACCGACCTCAGCATCCACACCCCGGAACGGCTCCTCGAAGTCGCTGCTGAACTCAACGGACGACCCCGCAAAACGCTCGACTACCGCACCCCGGCAAAAGCATTCGAGCAACTACTGTCAGACCCGAAACAACCACCCGTTGCAACGACCCCTTGAAACCGCCATAGGCTTACGAGACGCGTCGGGGCGACAGCTCGCACCTCTCCCTGGGAGGCCGCCCGCTGGCTCACCAAGTCAGTGAGCGAGCGTCCCCTGATCTTTGTCGCGTCGGGCCCTTCGTCTCACTGCCCGACGGAAGGCCATGAGTACGGCGCCGCACACAACCGTCGCAACGATGCCAATCGCCGTGCCGCCGGCCGACCCGCTTCCGTAGTTTGACCAAGGCAGCCCGAGAGCCCATTGCAGTGCAGGGCCCAGCACGAGTAACGCTCCGGCTGGCACGACGACGATGAGCAAGGCGCGGCGGCCGCTCCAAGCAGGATGAAGCAGAACGACCACGGCGGCCGCGGCGACGACGGCGAAAGCACCGTAGATCCACGATGCGCCAGACATCCGCCAGCCGTCGTGTGCGAACCAGTCGTGGACTCCTCGGATGGTCCGTGCCCAAGCATGCTGTCCTCGGCCATGTGTCGACGAGATGACAGGCAACGGCCACCCAATGATCGCGAGAACTCCTGCGATTGCGCTCGCGATTCCGAGCACGACCACACCAAAGCGCGACCCGGTTCTGGGCTCGACGTCGAAGTCGGAGATGCTCACGCCAAGGAGGCTATAGGGGGAGCAGCAGTCGTTCCTACCGGGCGCCGCCCGGTAGAGGATCGGCCATCGGGCATCGCGCTCACTCCTCGTCGGCGCACTCCGCTCGAAGGGCTCGCCTCCCTGCAATCCGCTGAAGAAGTTTCCGTAAGAAGACGAGCTCGATCGCCACCATCACCGCCAGGCCGAACAGGGCGAAAGCGATGCGCGCTGGGCTGAAGCCGCCGCTGAGCACGATCACCGGCAAGCCGACGAGCAACGCGGCCCCCGCAATGACGTTCCACCATGATGCGAGGAGCCCCGCGGGGGCGCGGTTCGTGAGTTCCGGGCGGTCAGTTGGATCGGTTCGATCCCACCAGGACGTCATGCGGGTACGCTACCCCGCCATCCATGAGTTATCAGAAGCCCGACCGCCGGTATAAGACCAGGCGGATGCTCATTCAGGAGCTCCCCGCACCTGCCCGATAGCCGGTCATCCAGTGGACCCCGGGTGCTTACGGGCGGCCCCGGACTCCCCCAGCCCTGCTCCGGGGCGAACCCCCTCTCACATAGGTGGTCCGCGAACTATCTCGATTCACGCACGCCATACGGACACCTCGCGACGCACGAAGACTTAGCCGACCCCTGGTCAACGTGACCCGTCTGTGCTGCCAAACAACGTGTCCATGTCCGTATTTCAGACACGTTGAGTGGCAGTCGGACAAGTTAGCTGGCGGGCGACACAAACACCCCTACTGCGGCATGTCGACGAACCGCGAGAACATCCCGTGGAACGCGACAGTGATGGTGTCCGTCGGCCCGTTGCGGTGCTTCGCCACGATGAGGTCCGCCTCACCCTGACGCGGGTTGTCCTTCTCGTACGCCGACTCGCGGTGCAGCAGGATCACCATGTCGGCGTCCTGCTCGATGGACCCCGACTCACGGAGGTCGGAGATCATCGGCTTCTTGTCCGCACGCTGCTCGGGACCACGGTTCAGCTGCGACAGGGCGATGACGGGGACCTGGAGCTCCTTCGCCATGAGCTTCAGCGCACGCGAGAACTCGGAGACCTCTTGCTGGCGGCTCTCCACCTTCTTGCCGGAGGTCATCAGCTGCAGGTAGTCGATGACCACGAGCTTGAGGTTGTGCTGCTGCTTGAGTCGACGGCACTTCGCGCGGATCTCGACGAGCGTCATGTTGGGGGAGTCGTCGATGAAGAACGGGGCGTCGTTGATCCGCCCGCGGGTCTGCGCGATCGTCGTCCAGTCGCGGGAGTCCACGGTGCCCTTGCGCATGTTCTGCAGCGGGACGCTGGTCTCGGCGGAGAGCAGACGCATCGCGATCTCGGCGCGCCCCATCTCGAGCGAGAAGAAGGCGGCGGTCTGGTTGTGCTTGACGGCTGCGGCGCGGCAGAGGTCGAGCGCCAGCGTGGACTTGCCGAGTGCGGGGCGGGCGGCGACGATGATGAGCTGCCCGGGGTGGAAGCCGTTGGTCAGGCCATCGAGCTGTGCGAACCCGGTCGGCACGCCGGTCATCTGCCCGTCGCGGCCCTTCGCGGCTTCGATCTCGTCGATCGCGGCGGAGATGGCTTCGGTCAGGGGGACGTAGTCCTCGGTCTGGACACCGCCGGCGACGTTGTAGACCTCGGCCTGGGCGCTGTTGACGAGGTCCGTGACCTCACCCTCCGACGCGTAGCCCATCTGCACGATGCGGGTCCCGGCGTCGACGAGCCGCCGGAGGACGGCCTTCTCGGCGACGATCGCGGCGTAGTACCCGGCGTTCGCGGCCGTGGGGACCATGCTCGTGACGCTGTGCAGGTACTCGGCGCCACCGGCACGGGACAGCAGGCCGGTCTTCGTCAGCTCGTCGGTGACGGCGATGACGTCGGTCGGCTCACCGTGGGAGTACAGCGAGAGGATCGCGTCGAAGATGACCTCGTGCTTGGGGATGTAGAAGTCCACGCCACGGGCGGTCTCGATGACGTCGGCGACGGCGTCCTTCGAGAGGAGCATCCCGCCGATCGTCGACTGCTCTGCCAAGAGGTCGTGCGGCGGGGTGCGCTCCATGCCACCGCGCTCCGCGTAGTCCTGCGGCGCCGGGTCCAGATGCGCGATCGACACACTTGCTCCTCTTGTTGGTCGTGCGGACACGAGCTCTCGCCCACACGGCTGTTCTACCCCGAGCGACCGACATCCCCGAGTCGCTGGGCCAAGCTACGGGGGGCAAGTTATCCCCAGCAAACGGGCCTGTGGATAACTCTGTGGACGAATCGCGGAACACGCCGGAAGTTCGTGTGGACAACTGTGGACAGGTGTGTGGAGAACCTTGCCACCGAACACACTTTCGACCACTTGATCTGGGCTTTTCGTTTCCACACTGTGTGTGGACAACTGGGCTTCAAGGTGCAGTTGAAGGTTCCCGACTTGACGTTTCCACTGTGTAAAACGACTTGACAAACGTACCCGCCGGGGACAGGGTTCCCGGCTGGCTCCCAGCCACCCCCGACCACGTGCAGGACGTAACCGGTCAGCCCAGCGCACCCCGAGCCTCCCGGCAGAAAACGGGGGAGAAGTAACCACCCAGCGCACGCGCGCAACCACGCTCCGGAGCCCACGGGGGCGCAGTGTGGGAGCTTCCGGACAGTGAGCCGCCCGGTGTCCGTCGCACGGTGTACGGAAGCTCGCACCGTGCCAGAAGCCCCTGGGTACAGCGAAAGGCGGGCCACCCCCTGAGGGGAGACCCGCCTTCCGACGGAACCGACGCTGTCGGACCGACGCAGCCTTACTTGGCGGCGACGACCTTGAGCGAGATCACTGCGGTGATGTCCTCGCGCAGACGCACGGTGGCCTCGTGGTCACCGACGGTCTTGATGGTCGCGGGGACCTCGACCTTGCGCTTGTCGAGCGAGCCGACGCCCTGGGCCTCGACGGCCGAGGCGACGTCCGCCGGACGGACGGAGCCGAACAGGCGACCGTCCTTGCCGGCCTTGACGGACAGCTGGATGGTGGCGTTCTCGAGCTTCATCTTGAGGTCCTGTGCCTCTTCGATGGTGGCGAGCTCGCGAGCGGCACGGCCGGCGCGGATCGACTCGACCTGCTTCTCGCCGCCCTTGGACCACGCGACAGCGAAGCCCTGGGGGACGAGGTAGTTGCGGGCGTAGCCGTTCTTGACGTCGACGACGTCACCGGCGGAACCGAGGCCGGAGACCTCGTGGGTGAGGATGAGCTTCGACATGGTGATCCTCCTGATCAGCGGCCGGAGCCGGCGTAGGGGAGGAGCGCCATTTCACGGGCGTTCTTCACGGCACGGGCGATGAGGCGCTGCTCCTGGACGGAGACGCCGGTGATGCGACGGGCGCGGATCTTTCCACGCTCCGAGATGAACTTGCGAAGGGTCGCAACGTCCTTGTAGTCGATGACACCGACCTTGATGGACTTCGCGGGAGCGGCGTTCTTGCCGCCCTTGCCGCGAGGCTTGCGGCGGTCGCCGCTGCTCTTTCCAGCCATTGTGTTTTTTCCTTAGAGAAGAAGAAGTTGTGTTCTACCGCGAACGGATCAGAACGGGGTCTCGTCGTCGTAGGTGCCACCGGGGGTCGACCACACGTCGTTCGACTGTGCTCCACCACCCTGCTGCTGGCCACCCTGCGGGGACCACGGCTCGTCGGAACGGCCACCACCAGCAGCGTTGCCGCCGCCGTTGTTGCCACCGAAGTTGCCGCCGCCCGAACCGCCGCCGACCTGTCCACGACCGCCGCCGCCACCCGCTGCACGGGTGACCTGCGCGGTCGCGTACCGGAGCGACGGGCCGATCTCGTCGACCTCGAGCTCGATGCTCGTACGCTGCTGGCCCTCACGGTCCTGGTACGAGCGCTGACGGAGACGACCCTGCGCGATGACGCGCGAGCCCTTCGTCAGCGACCCCGCGACGTGCTCGGCGAACTCGCGCCACACGCTCGCACGGAGGAACAGCGCGTCGCCGTCCTTCCACTCGTTCGCCTGACGGTCGAACGTGCGAGGGGTGGATGCGATGGTGAAGTTCGCCACAGCGAGCCCGTTCTGCGTGTAACGCAGCTCCGGGTCAGCAGTGAGGTTCCCCACCACCGTGATGACGGTTTCGCCGGCCATCGGTTACTCGGCGCTCGCGGTCGCGGCGGCCGGGGCAGCAGCAGCGTTGGCTGCCTTGCGCGCGGCACGGGCCTCGTCGCGCTGCTTCTGGGCGGCGACCTGCGCGATGCCCTCTTCGGCGCGGAGGACCTTGGTGCGGAGCACGGCCTCGGAGAGACCGAGCTGGCGGTCCAGCTCCTTGGCGGCGTCGGACGACGACGTGAAGTTCACGACGGCGTAGAGGCCTTCGTTCTTCTTGGCGATCTCGTAAGCGAGACGACGACGACCCCAGACATCCACGTTGTCGACGGTGCCACCGTCGTTGCGGATCACTGCGAGGAACTTGTCCAGGCTGGGAGCGACGGTGCGCTCGTCGAGCTCGGGGTCGAGGATCGCCATCAGTTCGTACTGGTGCATGCGGAACCCACCTCCTTTGGTCTTGGCGGCTCCGGGCGGTTCCCGGAACAGGAGGGTTGATGCATGTGTGCCGGCACGCAGGTGCGTTCGGCACAACCCGGCAAGCTTAGCCCACGGCCGGGAGGCACGCCACCGGCCTGTGGAGAACCGGCGTCCGCAGGGAGGCCGGGTCCAGTGCCCCGGTCACGGCGTCACGCGTCGCGCGCGGCCCACCACGCCCGCAGGCGCTCCTCGGCGAGGTCCGCCCCGAGCGGCCCCTCGTCCATCCGCGCCTCGAGCAGGAAGCGGTACGCCTCACCCACCGCACGCCCCGGCGGGATGTCGAGGATCCGCATGATGTCGTCACCCGTCAGGTCCGGGCGGATCGAGTCCAGTTCCTCCTGCTTGGAGAGGACGTCGATCCGGTCCTCCAGGTCGTCGTACGCGAACGCGAGCCGGTCGGCCTTCCGCCGGTTCCGCGTCGTGACGTCGGAGCGGGTGAGCTCGTGCAGGCGCTCGAGCTGGGGACCGGCGTCCCGGACGTAGCGGCGGACGGCCGAGTCGGTCCAGGCGCCGTCGGTGTACCCGAAGAAGCGGAGGTGCAGCTCGATCAGGCGGGCGACCGCGGCGATGGTGTCGTTGTCGAAGCGCAGCGCACGAAGCCGCTTCTTCGCGAGCTTGGACCCGACCAGGTCGTGGTGGTGGAAGCTCACCGCACCGCCGGGCTCGAGCTTCCGGGTCGCCGGCTTGCCGATGTCGTGCAGGAGCGCCGCGAGCCGCAGCACCGTGTCCGGGGCCTCGCCGGCGTGCCGCTCGTGCTCGTACCCGATCGCCTGGGTCAGCACGGTGAGCGAGTGCTCGTAGACGTCCTTGTGGTGGTGGTGCTCGTCGATCTCGAGGCACATCGCGGGGAGCTCGGGCAGGAACCGCTCGGCGAGCCCGGTGTCGACGAGGAGACGGAGCCCGGGCACGGGGTCGTCCGTGTTCAGGAGCTTGACGAGCTCGTCACGGACGCGTTCGGCGGAGACGATCTCGATCGAGTCGGCGAGCTCCGTCATCGCTGCCCGGACGTCGTCGGCGACCGTGAACCCGAGCTGCGCCGTGAACCGGGCGGCCCGCAGCATGCGCAGGGGGTCGTCGCGGAAGGAGACGGTCGCGGTCTGCGGCGTGCGGAGTCGTCCGGCCAGCAGGTCCTCGACGCCCCCGTGCACGTCGACGAGTTCTCGCGCGGGCAGCCGCAGTGCCATCGCGTTGACCGTGAAGTCGCGGCGCAGCAGGTCGTCCTCGATGGTGTCGCCGAACGCCACCTCGGGCTTCCGGGTCTCGCCGTCGTAGACGTCACTGCGGTACGTGGTGATCTCGACCTGCTCGCCCTCGATCCGGGCGGCGATCGTGCCGAACTGGCGCCCGATGTCCCAGGTGGCGCTCGCGATCGGCTCGACGATGCCGAGGACCACGTCCGGACGCGCGTCGGTGGTGAAGTCGAGGTCGGTCACCGGGCGACCGAGGAAGGCGTCGCGCACCGGACCGCCGACGAGCGCGAGTTCGTGCCCGGCATCCGCGAAGGCGCGGGCGAGGACGGCGACGGGCGCGGTGGCGGCGAGTGTGTCGAGACGTTCGACGGCCTGGGCAACGGACTGCATGACGGTCTCGATCATCCCAGATCGACGCCGTCGGTTCTCCACGACACCGTGGTCACGCCGGTCTCTCATGGTCCGGCCTCATACACTCGTCCGAGGTCTGCTCCGATCACGGACCCTCCAGCATGCACATTCTCCGCACCTCGCTCGCCGCCGCCGCGTCCGCCCTGGTCGCCCTCGGTCTCGTCGTCACGCCCGCGTCGGTCACCGCCGCGCAGGCCACGACCACCTCCTCCGCGACCACCCGTCTCGCGCACCCCGCCGCGTCCCAGGAAGGCAAGGCGTCGATCGAGATCGTGCCGTCCGGCCGCGGGATCCTGCAGCCGGACCAGGACCTCTCCCTCACGCTGACGGTCACGAACGACACCGACGCGGACCTGCCGGCCGGCAGCGCCGAGCTCGACATCTTCCGGCAGTACGCGGGCACCCGCGACGTCCTCAGCGACTGGCTCGCCGACACCAGCACGACCGGTTACCTCGGTGCCCCGATGGACACTGTGGACGTCCCGGCCGTCCCGGCGCACCGATCGGTCACGCTCGACGACGTCACCATCGTCTCGGGCAACGTGGCACTCGGCGGGTACACCTCCTTCGGTGCCCGACGCATCGCGGCGGACTACACGGCCGGTTCCACCTCCGCCGTGGACCGCTCGGCGATCACCTGGTACCCGGACTACGAGCAGACCCCGGTCGGCGTCTCCGTCGCGATGCCGATCACGATGCCCGCGAACGCCGACGGGGTGATCGGCGCGAAGGACCTCGCCGCCGCCACCTCCGTCGACGGCACCCTGACGCAGCAGCTCGACGCCGCCCAGGACCACAACGTGGCGCTCGGCATCGACCCGCGCATCATCGCCTCCATCCGGATCCTCGGCGAGAACGCGCCGTCCTCGGCGACCGCCTGGCTCGACCGACTGCAGCGGATGCGCAACGAGACCTTCGCGCTCTCCTACGCCGACGCCGACGTCACCGGTCTCCGCCAGGCGGGCGCTTCGGGCATCCTGTCGCCGATCTCCCTCGACCAGTACGTCAAGACGGAGAACTTCCCGGGCGCGACGACGCCGTCGCCCACCGCGACGAACACGCCGAGCGCGACGACCCCGGCAGCGACGCCGGACTCGAACCCGACGACGGACGCCCAGGGCGAGCCGGACGACGCCGTCCAGACGCTCCCCACCACGGCCTCGCTGCTCGACTTCCCGTACTCGATGTCGTCCATCGCGTGGCCTTCGGACGGCACCGTCGCGACCGACGACCTCGGCGCCCTGGCCACTGCCGGCACGAAGTCCACGATCGTCTCCAGCGGCAACACCTCCGCCGGTGCCGCCACGACGGTCACCGCGTCGGAGAAGATCGACGACCACCAGGTCCTCGTCTCCGACCAGGGCATGTCGACCCTGCTCCGCGACGCGGCGGCGGCGTCCACGCAGCGTGCCTGGTCCGGCGCGATGAGCGAGCTCACCGCGACCCTCGCCACGGCGTCCCGGCAGGGCGGGACGACCGGTCCGGTCCTCCTCACCCTCGGCCGTGACTGGCCGACGGACTCGGCGCGGCTCAGCCAGGCGCTCGACGCGTTGGAGAGCACCGCGTGGGTCTCCCCGTCCGATCTCTCCACCGCGGCGGCGGTCACCCCGGGGTCCCTCACGCTGAGCAGCTCCTCGGACAGCAAGGCGCGGCTCGACCAGCTCCGTCGCCTCGTGCAGTCCGAGCGCAACCTCACCGACTTCGCCTCCGCGATCGAGAACCCCGCCGACCTCACCGCACCGGCCCGCCTGACGACCCTCGCCGCGTCCTCGAACGCGTGGCGTGACGACGACGACGGCTTCGTCCATGCGGTCGATGCCCTGGTGGCCAAGTCCGCGAAGACCGTCTCGAGCGTCGGCATCCTCGACGGCAGCAGCATCACCCTGCTCGGCGACCGGTCGTCCCTGCCGATCTCGATCCGGAACCGCTCGGAGTACCCGGTCACGGTGTTCCTGACCGTGCAGCCGTCGAACTCGTTCCTCCGCATCGAGAAGAACGCCGTGAAGGTGACGGTCCAGGCCGACTCCTCCAGCCGCGTGACCTTCCCCGTGCAGTCCGTCGCGAACGGCAAGGTCGAGCTGACGATGTCGCTCACCAGCGCGACGGGCGTCCGGATCGCCGACCCCGCCACCGTCGAGATCAACGTGCAGGCGCAGTGGGAGACCTTCATCACCGCCGCCGCGGCGATCGCCGTCATCGCGATCTTCGGTCTCGGCATCTTCCGCAACGTCCGTCGCCGCATCCGGCGCCGCCGGAACGGCGAGCCGGAGGAAGAGGACGAGGACCCGAACCGCCTCTACGTGGAGACGCCTGCTGCGCAGGAGACCCCGCCGGGAGGCCCGGATCACCTCCCCGGGTCCGCCACCGCTCTCGCCGTGGCCGGGTCCAGTACCTCGCTCGCCCCCGCCCAGGAGCCCACCATCAGCACCACACAGCCCGAACCCGACGTCGACGCCGAGCCGGTCGTCGAACGGAGCCTCGGGCGAGCGAGCGCGATGCTCGCCGCCGGGACCATGCTCTCCCGCGTGCTCGGGTTCGCGAAGACCTTCGTCCTGGCGTTCGCCATCGGCCAGTACCAGAGCCCGTCCGCCGACGCCTTCGCCATCTCGAACCAGCTCCCGAACAACATCTACGCGCTCATCGCCGGCGGGCTCCTGTCGGCCGTGCTCATCCCGCAGATCGTCCGGTCGATGAAGCAGCACACCGACGGTGGGACGGCGTACGTCAACAAGATCGTGACGCTCGGCGGCTCGCTCTTCGTCGTCATCACGATCATCGCGACGTGCTTCGCGCCGTTGCTCGTGCGCATCTACAGCTCGCAGTCGACGACGGGCAAGGGGCTCTCGCCGGAGGCCTTCGACCTCGCGGTGCTCTTCGCGTTCTGGTGCCTCCCGCAGATCCTCTTCTACGCGATGTACTCGCTGCTCGGCGAGGTCCTCAACGCACGGCAGGTGTTCGGTCCCTTCACCTGGGCGCCGCTCATCAACAACGTGATCAGCATCGCCGGGCTCGTGGTCTTCATCGCCCTGTTCGGCGACCGCACCGTGAACTCGGCCGCAGACGACTGGACCCCGGTGAAGATCGCGGTCCTCGCCGGCAGCGCGTCGGTGGGCGTGCTCGCCCAGGCCGCCTTCCTGCCGTTCTTCTGGCGCCGCGCAGGGCTGACGTTCCGTCCCGACTTCCGGTGGCGCGGCGTCGGCCTGAAGTCGACCGGGACGGCCGCGGGGTGGCTCTTCGCGATGATCCTCGTCACCCAGCTGGCGGGCATCGTGCAGTCGCGCGTCGCGTCCCTCGGCAGTGGCAACGCCGGCAACGCGGTGCTGCAGAACGCCTGGCTCCTCTTCATGCTGCCGCACTCGATCATCACGGTGTCGATCGCGACCGCGTACTTCACCCGCATGAGCCACGATGCCGAACGCGGCGACCTGGACGCTGTCCGGCGGAACCTCTCACTGTCCCTGCGCATCGTCGGCCTGTTCACGGTCTTCGCCTCGATCGCACTGATGGTCGTGTCCGTGCCCTTCGGCCGCATGTTCGCCAACACGTTCGACGGTGCGCTCTCGATCGGGGCCGTGCTGCTCGCCTACATGCCCGGCCTGGTGCTGTTCAGCATGCTCTTCATCATCCAGCGCGTCTTCTGGGCGATGCACGACCACCGCACGCCGTTCCTGATGCAGCTCGTGCAGTCGGGCCTGTTCATCATCGGTGCCCTGGCCGTGACGACGCTCCCGAGCCACTCGATCGGCGTCGCGGTCGCCGCGTGCACCACCCTGGCCGGCTCGGCGCAGACGATCGTCGCGCTCGTGATCGTCAAGCGCCGACTGCACGGCATCGACGGCCCGAACGTGACCCGGTCGCACGTGCAGTTCATCATCGCGGCGCTCATCGCCGGGGTCGTCGGGCTCCTCGTGGCGAACTTCTTCGGCGCCTTCTCGGCGGACGGCTTCGCGATGTCCGACTTCACCGGTGCCCTCATCACGGTCGTGCTGTCCGGCGTGGCGATGGTGCTCGTCTACTTCGGGGCCCTCGTCGTCGCGAAGAACGGCGAGATCCGCGGCGCCGTCGACATGCTCAAGGCGCGCCTCGGCCGCTGACCCGCACGTCACCGCACGTTCCCGGGTGCTGCGGAATGGCACGCCGGTAGCATGTGTTGACCCGGTCAGAAGCAACGGAAGGGCACTGAAGGCATGCGCCAGCTCATCATCATCGGTTCCGGCCCGGCCGGGTTCACCGCCGGCATCTACGCCGCGCGGGCCCAGCTCAAGCCGCTCATCGTCGCGTCCAGCGTCGAGACGGGCGGCGAACTCACGAAGACGACCGAGGTCGAGAACTTCCCGGGCTTCGCGGAGGGCATCCAGGGCCCCGACCTCATGATCAAGATGCAGGAGCAGGCCGAGAAGTTCGGTGCTGAAGTCCTGTACGACGACGCGGTCTCCGTGGAGCTCACCGGCGACGTCAAGAAGGTCACGGTCGGCTCCGGCGAGACGTACGAAGCCCTCGCGGTCATCTACGCCACCGGCTCGGCCTACCGCCAGCTCGGCCTCGCCGACGAAGAGCGCCTGTCCGGCCACGGTGTGTCCTGGTGCGCGACCTGCGACGGCTTCTTCTTCCGCCAGAAGAACATCGCCGTCGTCGGCGGTGGCGACTCCGCGATGGAAGAAGCCACGTTCCTCACCCGCTTCGCGGACAAGGTCACGGTCATCCACCGCAAGGACACCCTCCGTGCGTCGAAGATCATGCAGGACCGCGCGATCAACGACCCGAAGATCGAGTTCGCCTGGAACAAGGAAGTGGTCGGGATCACCGGCGCCTCCGCGGTCGAGGGCGTCACGCTCAAGGACACCGTCACCGGCGAGACCTCGGAGCTCGCGCTCGACGGCCTGTTCATCGCGATCGGCAACGACCCGCGCGTGCACCTGGTCCACAAGCAGCTCCAGCTCGCTCCGGAAGGCACCATCGCCGTCGAGGGCCGTACCTCGAAGGCCGTCGGCGTCCCCGGTGTGTTCGTCGCCGGTGACGTGCTCGACCACACCTACCGTCAGGCGATCACCGCTGCCGGCTCGGGTGCGGTCGCCGCACTCGACGCCGAGAAGTTCCTCGCCGACCTCGACGACACCCTGACCAGCGCTGCCGAGGGCGAGACCCCGGCCGGGCCCGTCACCATCTCCGCGTAGGGAATGGTCCGGCGCCCGTCGCCGTTCCACCCACCGAACGACTTCTCGAAGGAGTACACATGTCCAACGCCAAGGCAGTCACCGACGCCACCTTCTCGGACGAGGTCCTGAAGTCCGACAAGACGATCCTCGTCGACTTCTGGGCAGAGTGGTGCGGCCCGTGTCGCGCCGTCTCGCCGATCCTCGACCAGATCGCCGAAGAGCACGCCGGCAAGATCGAGATCGTGAAGCTCAACGTCGACGACAACCCGCAGTCGGCCATGAACTACCAGATCACGTCGATCCCGGCGATGAAGGTCTTCAAGGGCGGCGAGGTCGTCAAGACCGTCATCGGCGCCAAGCCGAAGCCGGCCCTCGAAGCCGACCTCGCGGAGTTCCTCGCGTAGGCACCCGCTGCACCGACTCGAACGCCCCGTCCTCCATTCCATCGGAGGGCGGGGCGTTCGTCCGTCCGGGGACGGGGCCACCGGTTCCGGATCGGCCCTCGTCACCGTGCCCGGGTTTCCGGGACGGATGTCGTACTGTGGCTGGAATGCCGAGTGAACGGAGCCCTCGATGACCAACGGCAACAGTCTCGACCCCTGGTACGACTCCTACGCCCAGCGCACCGCCGGGCTGAGCGCCTCCGAGGTACGAGCGCTGTTCGCCGTCGCGTCGCGGCCCGAGGTGGTCTCGCTCGCCGGCGGCATGCCGTTCGTCTCCGCGCTCCCGCGTGAGCTCGTCACGGGCTCCCTGGACCGTGTGATGGCGGAGGACGCCGCGATGGCCCTGCAGTACGGCGGGGGACAGGGTCTGCGGGCCCTGCGCGAGCACATCGTCGACGTGATGTCCCTCGAGGGCATCCGTGCCAGCGCCGAGGACGTCGTGGTGACCACGGGCTCGCAGCACGCGCTCGACCTCGTCACGCGGCTGTTCATCGACCCGGGCGACGTCGTCCTGGCCGAGTCCCCGTCCTACGTCGGCGCCATCGGCGTGTTCCGGTCGTACCAGGCCGAGACCGTCCACGTGACGACCGACGAGCACGGTCTGGTGCCCGAGGCGCTGCGCGAGACGATCGCGAACCTGCGCGCCGCTGGCAAGCGGATGAAGTTCCTCTACACGATCCCGAACTTCCACAACCCCGCGGGCGTCACGATGAGCCGCGAGCGCCGCATCGAGGTGCTCGACATCTGCCGCTCGAACAACATCCTGGTGCTCGAGGACAACCCGTACGGGCTCCTCTGGTTCGACGAGCCGGCCCCCCAGGCCATCCGTTCCATCGACGACGAGGGTGTCGTGTACCTCGGCTCCTTCTCGAAGACCCTGGCGCCGGGCTTCCGGGTCGGGTGGGCCCTCGCGCCGCACGCCATCCGCGAGAAGCTCGTGCTCGCGAACGAGTCGGCCGTCCTCGCGCCGAACTCGTTCGGTCAGTACGTCGTCAACGCCTACCTCGACGCGGCGGACTGGCGTGGGCAGATCGACACGTTCCGCGGCATCTACGCCGAGCGCCGTGACGCGATGTTCCAGGCGCTGGGGGAGTTCCTGCCCGACCTGACCTGGACGCGGCCGAACGGCGGCTTCTTCGTCTGGCTGACCCTGCCGGAGTCCCTCGACTCGAAGGGCATGCTCCCGCGCGCCGTGAAGGAACTCGTCGCGTACACCCCGGGGACCGCGTTCTACGCGGACGGTCGGGGTGCCCAGCACATCCGCCTCTCGTTCTGTTACCCGACGCCCGAGCAGATCCGTGTCGGCGTCAAGCGCCTCGCGAACGTCGTCAACGACGAACTCGAGCTCATCGAGACGTTCGGTCCGAGCACCCGGCCGAACTCGGTGGTCCGCCAGACCTCCTCGGTCAGCGGACCGCCGCCGAACATCTCCTGATCAGCACTTTTCCTCGTCCCACCGCAGTACCGGAGGTCCCCACGCATGGCCGAGCTCACCCGTCGTCACGTGGTCGTCGTCGCGGGCGGCATCTCGCACGAGCGCGATGTCTCCCTGCGATCAGGGCGTCGGGTCGCCGACTCCCTGACCGGCTACGGCTGGCAGGTCGACCTCCGGGACGCCGACGCGACCCTGCTGCCGGCGCTGCGTGAATCCCGTCCGGACGTCGTGTGGCCCGCCCTGCACGGCGCCTCCGGTGAGGACGGTGCGCTCCGCGGCATCCTGGAGGCCGTCGACATCCCGTTCGTCGGCTCGCGTTCGACGTCGGCCCGGCTGGCATGGGACAAGCCGACGGCATCCGCATTGGTCGCCAGGACGGGGGTGCACACCCCTCGCTCGGTGACCCTCTCGCACGACGTCTTCCGCGAACTCGGGGCCGTCGGTGTCCTCGACAGCATCGCCGCCGAACACCCGGTCCCACTCGCCGTGAAGCCGGCGCGGGGCGGCAGCGCGCAGGGCGTGACCCTCGTCGAGGACACGAACGACCTGCCCCGGGCGATGGTCACCGCGTACACCTACTGCGACGACGTCGTGGTGGAGCAGCTCATCCGCGGGACGGAGGTCGCGGTCGGGATCATCGACACCGGCGACGGCCCGGTCGCGCTCGCTCCGGTCGAGATCGTGCCGCGGAACGGGTTCTACGGCTTCGAAGCGCGCTACAACGCGGGGGAGACGACCTTCTACACACCCGCCCGTCTGTCGGAGGAGCACGCGGCCGCGGCTGCTGCGGCGGCCGTGGCAGCGCACGAGGCGCTCGGACTCCGCCACATCTCCCGCGTGGACCTCATCATCGACGGGGCCGGGACTCCGTGGTTCCTCGAGGCGAACGTCCTCCCGGGCCTCACCGAGACCTCCCTCGTCCCGCAGGCACTGTCGGCATCCGGATTCGACCTCGGATGGACCTACGCCGAGCTCGCCGAGCAAGCCATCCGCGACGACCAAGCTTGATCTGCGCATGACCCCCCGCGGTGTTCCACGTGGAACACTGCGCGCAATCGCAGCGGTCGTTGTGGGAACGGGCTCCGTCCTGCTCTGGGCGGAGCTCGTGCACGCGCGAGCTCGTACCCGGCGGCTCGGCCCGACGCCGCGCGTCCGCTCAGGCCCCGGTGCGGTCGTGGTCCTCGGCTTCGCGAACCGCGGCATGCGGGCGAACGTCGTCAACCGATGGCGCGCGCGAATGGCCGTCCGGAGCGCGGGGACCAGTGACGCCGTGACGATCATCACCAGCGGAGGCCCCGTGCGGGGCGAGGCACCCGAAGCCTCGGTACTCGCGCAGTACCTCCGCGACGAGCTCGGCTGGACGGGGTCCTTGCTCCAGGAGACGGAGAGTCGTTCCACGTGGGACAACGTCCGGAACATCATCCCGATGATCGAGTCTGCGGAGTGGATCGTGTTCGCGTCGAACGGCCTCCACGCGGAGAAGGCCCGCGAGTACCTGCGCCGCCAGCGTCCTGATCTCGCGGACCGACTGGTGATCGGCGGCGAGTACCGCTTCGGCGAGATGATCCTCTTGAAGCCGTTGTTCGCCGTGGTGGGTCTTCGGAAGCTCCGGCACCTGCGCTGATCGTGCCAACGTCAACAGAGGCGATGTTCCACGTGGAACCAGGACCGGGCGAGTCCGTCAGCGCGTCACTACGGGGCGTAGAGACCGCTTCCCTCACGCAGACCCGAGATCGGCATGTTCACGCCGTCAGTCGCAGTACAAGGCCCCTGAGCAACGCCTGAGGGCGATTCATCGCCGCGGGCCGGTCAAGGACGCGCATCAGCGTCGGTCATAGGTCGAGACGACGAGCCCAGCCGACGTCCGGACGACGTCACGAAGGTCGAACGCGGTCTGCTGACCAGGCCCGAACAGCTGCCGACCGGATCCCAGGATCACCGGGTGCTGGATGAGGATGATCGTGTCGATGAGTCCCAGCGGCAGGAGTCACCGAACCAGCACTCCGCTGCCCATGACGACGAGGTTCCCCGGCTCGACGTCCTTGAGCCGACGGAGTTGCGCGGGGACGTCGCCGGAGATCAGCCGCGACCTCGGCCAAGGCAGCTGAGCGGTCGGGTCCCGCGAGACGACGAGTTTCTCGACGGTGTTGAACCGTCCTTGAACGGCCCACCGACGGCGTTCCAGTGCCCGACCACGTCCTCGTACGTCCGGCGGCCGAACAGCCACGAGAACGACGGCCCCATGGCCTGCCCCATGGCTGCGCCCAGAGCCCCGTCCGGCCCGGCATCGCCCAGGTCAGCCCAACCGCCGAGTGCGAAGCCGTCTCGGATGTCTTCGTCGGCCCTTCCCGGCGACTGCATGACCCCGTCGAGACTGACGTGGTTGATGACGACGATGCCCATGGCGCGCTCCTCGTGGATGTTCCACGTGGAACGTACGCCGGTTCAGCCGTTCACGTCCTCCGCGCCGAGCTCACCGAGGATGCGGTTGAGATCGGCCGCATTTGCGAAGTCGATCGTCACACGGCCCTTTCGCGCGCCCACAGCGATTCGCACTCGGGTGTTCAACCGATCGCCGAGCCGCTCGGCGACGTCGGCGAAGTGCGCGTCGCGCTTCGTCGGCTGCGCCGGAGCCCTCTTCGGCGATCCCTGCGCGAGCTGCTGTGCGGCGGCTTCTGACTGGCGGACGGAGAGGTCCTCGTTGACGATCTTCTCTGCGAGGTACTCCATCGCCTCGGCGTCGGGCGCGGCGAGGATCGCCCGAGCGTGGCCGGCGGACAGCACGCCAGCCGCGACTCGGCGCTGCACGGGGGAGGGCAGCCGCAGCAGTCGGATCGTGTTCGTGATCTGCGGACGCGACCGGCCGATGCGCTGACCGAGCTGCTCCTGGGTGATGCCGAAGTCGGCGAGCAACTGCTGGTACGCCGACGCTTCCTCGAGCGGGTTGAGCTGCGCGCGATGCAGGTTCTCCAGGAGCGCGTCCCGGAGCATGGCGTCATCGGGGGTTTCCTTGACGATCGCCGGGATCGTCGCCAGCCCCAGTTCCTTCGTCGCCCGGAGACGGCGCTCGCCCATGATGAGCTCGTACTGCGGCTCAGCACCGGAGGCTCCTTCGATGGGACGAACCACGATGGGCTGCAGGAGACCGATCTCGCGGATCGAGTGCACCAGCTCCTGCAACTCTTCTTCGCGGAATTCCTTGCGGGGCTGCTGCGCGTTCGGGACGATGTCGAGCGGGTTCAGGTTCGCGAGACGAGCTCCGGGAACAGCGACGAGCTCCTCAGCGGTGGCACCATCTGCCATCGGTGCCGACGCCGGGGTCCCTCCGGTGGGGAAGAACACGTCGACGGGACGGTCCTGCTGGTCGGATGCCGTGGGGATGAGGGCGCCGATGCCCCGGCCGAGTCCGGTCCGCTTGGGTGCCATCAGTGCTGTGCTCCTCGTGCTGCGATCTCGGCGGCCGCTTCCAGGTAGGAAAGCGATCCGGTGGAGTTGACGTCGTACGCCACGACGCTCTGCCCGTAGCTCGGCGCCTCACTCACCCGTACCGAGCGGGGGATCATGGCCTTCAGGACCTGGTCACCGAAGTGCTCTCGGACATCCGCTGCCACCTGGTTCGCCAGGTTGGTCCGTCCGTCGTACATGGTCAGGAGGATCGTCGAGACCCGCAGGTTCGGGTTCAGGTGCCGCTCGATGAGTTCGATGTTGCGCAGGAGCTGGCTGAGGCCCTCGAGCGCGTAGTACTCACACTGGATCGGGATCAGGACTTCCTGTGCAGCGACGAACGCGTTGATCGTCAGCAGACCCAGGGACGGCGGGCAGTCGATGAAGACGTAGTGGTACGGCTCGTCGAGCGAGGAGAGGTACTGATCGAGCGCGGTACGGAGGCGCTGCTCACGAGCGACGAGGGAGACCAGCTCGATCTCCGCGCCGGCGAGGTGGATCGTTGCCGGCACGCACCAGAGCGTGTCGGACTCGGGGGACTGCTGCACCGCATCGGCGATCGGAGCTTCATCGACGATCACGTCGTAGATGCTGGCGACCTCTGCTTGGTGATTCACGCCGAGCGCCGTTGAGGCATTGCCCTGCGGGTCGAGGTCGATGACCAGGACGCGGGCTCCACCGCGGGCGAGTGCCGCAGCGAGGTTCACGGTTGTCGTGGTCTTGCCGACGCCGCCCTTCTGGTTCGACACCGTCATGATCCGGGTCTTCGCCGGCAACGGGAACTGCTCCGAAGCGATCGCACGTCGTCGCCGATTGAGGTCGGCAATCTCGCGGGCGAGCGGTGTCGACGCGTCATAGTCGGTCGATGAACTCAACGAGTGCCTCTTCCCCGGTTCGATGTTTCACGTGGAACGCGGGGCGCTGCACACGATCCACGAGTGGTCTCAGCGCCGCGCGGCGTCAGTCAACTGTAGCCCGGAAGACGCGCGTGGTCTCCTCGACCACACCGACGCCCAGCTCGACGACTTCGACGTCAGACAGGCGCTTGCGGAGGATGACCTTGCGCGCTGCGGCCATCTCGTCGTCGACGCGCGCCCCCTTCATCAGGATGAGCTGACCTCCCGACCGCACGAGCGGCACGGTGATCGGGATCAGCTTCGAGAGGGCACTCACCGCGCGAGCCGTGACCTGGTCGAGCACCAGCGAGTCGGCGACGTCCTCGGCACGCCCACGGAGCACCGTGACGTTCGTCAGACCGAGTCGATCGGCTTCCGATGTGAGCCACTCGACCCGTCGCTCCATCGGTTCGATGAGCGTGAACGTGACGTCCGGACGGGCGATCGCCAGCACGAGGCCAGGCAGCCCCGCTCCGGAACCGACGTCACCAACGTGACCATCGGCCTCCAGGAGGGGAGCCAGCAGGGCAGAATTGAGGATGTGTCGCGTCCACAGGCGGGGCAGTTCGAGCGGGCCGATCAGGCCCAGCTCCTCACCGCGGCGCGCGAGCTCGTTCGTGAACGAACGCGCGACCTCGAGCCGGTCGCCGAAGAGCGTCGCAGCGGCAGCCGGCTCCGCTTCGAGCACCGGCGCCTCGGACGGCTCCGACGCGGCAGCCGCGTCGAGAGGAGCGTCCGTCATCGGGTGATGACCGTGTGACGGTCGCGACCCTCGCCCTCGGACTCCGAACGGAAGCCCTTCTCGGCGACCAGGTCGTGCACCAGCTTGCGCTCGTAGGACGACATCGGAGGCAGGGACGCCGTGGGGGAGCCGGCCTCGATCCGCTCGACGGCGGTGTCCACGAGCCGCTGCAGCTCGGACGCCCGGGCGTCCCGCGAACCGCCGACGTCGAGGATGAGCCGGCTGAACTCGCCGGTCTCGGCCTGGACGGCGATACGCGTCAGTTCCTGGAGCGCCGAGACCGTGTCCGGCTTCGCGAGCACCCGCAGTGCGTTGCCCTCGTCGGTCACCGAGAGGTACACGCGGCCCGCGCGCTCCTCGATCTCGATGTCGCCGTCGAGGTCGCAGATGTCGAGGAGTTCCTCGATGTAGTCCGCGGCGATGTCAGCCTCGTCGCGGGCGTCCTCGACCTCGGTGTCGGTGGTCTCCACGGCTGCGGCGGTGTCCTGCTCGGTCACTTACTTCTTCCCGTTCTTCTTCGAGCGCTGCTTGCCGACCGGCTGCGAACGCTGGGTCGTGACACGCACGGCTTCGATCTCCGCCGCACCGGCACCAGCGCCGGCCTCGGCCAGGACGCCCGCGGGGACGCCGCGACGCTGGGCCTTCTTCGCCAGACGGGCTTCGCGGGCAAGTGCCGCCTCGGAGCCGGGCGTCGGCATGCTGCGGATGACGAAGTACTGCTGCGCCATCGTCCAGAGGTTCGACGCGAGCCAGTAGAACATGACGCCGAGGGGGAACGAGAGACCCGAGATCACGAAGATCAGGGGGAGCACGTACAGCATCATCTTCTGCTGGCGGTACATCGGGGAGGCCTTGGTCTCCGGCGACATGTTCTTCGCGACGAGCTGCAGCTGCGTGATGAACTGCGACGCCGTCATCACGACGATCATGAAGCCGGCGATCGCGCGGACTTCCCAGCCGGAGGCGTTCGTGAAGGTCTCGTGCAGCGGGGCACCGAACAGGGCCGCATCGCCGAAGGACTTCGCGAGGTCGTTGGTCAGCAGGCCGATGCCCACCTTGTTGATCTGCGCTTCGTGCAGCACCGAGTACAGCGAGAAGAAGATCGGCATCTGCAGCAGCAGCGGCAGGCAGGAGCTCAGCGGGTTGGTGCCGGTCTCCTTGTAGAGCGCCATGGTCTCGCGGGACATCGCCTCTCGCGAGAACTGGTCCTTCTTGCCCTTGTACTTGTCCTGGATCTTCTTCAGCTGCGGCGCCACCTCGAGCATGCGTCGCTGCGACTTGATCTGCCGCACGAAGATCGGGATGAGCGCCGCGCGGACGACGAACGTCAGGAAGATGATCGACAGCACCCAGGTGATGCCCGCGGAGGGGTCCATCCCGATGCTCTCGAAGATCCAGTGGAAGCCGACGAGGATGGCCGAGACCACCCACTTGAGGGGCCAGAGGATCGTTCCGATGAGGTCCATGAGGACGGTCACGCCTTTCGAGTGCGCTGGGGGAGCAGGACCGGTCGGACGATGCCGGCCGGGGACTGCGACTGCTGCCGTGCCGGGGCGAGCACGAAGCCGAACCGGTTGACGTTGTAGGGGCGACGACGGTCAGGGACGTCGTCGATGCCGCCGGCCGCCCAGGGGTTGCAGCGGCCGATGCGCCAGGCGCCCATCGCGGTCCCGCGCACGACGCCGTACTGCTGGATCGCTTCGAGCGCATAGCGCGAGCACGAGGGGTGGTACCGGCAGACGTTGCCGTAGAGCGGGGAGATCACGGCGCGGTAGGCCCGGAGCACGACGACGCAGGCGTTGCGCGGGAGCAACGCCACGGTCCACAGGACCTGCACCAGGAGCGTCCGGTTCATGCTGCCTTCTCCACACCGCGCGCGAACGATCGCGAGACGTCTTCGAGCAGGGTAGGCCATGTGGCCTGCGCAGCGGCTGGCAGTGCGCGCACCACCACGTCGTACCCGGTGGGGTCCGTCGTCAGCAGCTCGTGGGCGATGCCCTTGAGCCGTCGTCGCACGAGGTTGCGGGTGACCGCGTTGCCGACCGTCTTCGCCACGATGAAGCCGAACCGTGTCGGCTCCGAGGGCCGGGAGACCACCGAGACGACGACGTTCGCCGTGGCGCTCCTGCGGCCACGACGGACGGTCACGCGGTAGTCGTTCCCGAGGACGATCCGGTTCACGCGCGCGAGCACGACGTCACCATGCTGCTCGCAGGCACACCGAAGCGCCGCGCGGCAGGACGGATCCCGCCGGCACGGCGCCGGATGCAGCTCGGATCGAGCGGCTCTTGATCAAGCAGAGAGCTCGGTGCGGCCCTTGGCGCGACGGGCGGCCAGGATCGCACGACCCGCACGCGTCCGCATGCGGAGACGGAAGCCGTGCTTCTTGGCACGGCGACGGTTGTTCGGCTGGAAGGTGCGCTTGCTCATGATCTTCTCCACACGGCTGCTCGACGCGAGCCGTCACGAATACGTTTGGTTGACGCAGGTGGGCGCGACCAAGGGGCCGCAGTCAACTTCTCAACGGTACGTGACGGAGCCGGAGAGGTCAAACCCCGGGCGGGACCGGGGGTTCTCCACATTGGGGACAACTTCCGTTCGGTGGGACCGGCCTCGGTCCTTTACAGTTGGTGGATCGAACCGCCCTCCGGCCCGGTACGACGGGGGAGTACCCCGTTCCAGCGGACCAGGGCGGTCGTGGACAAGACTGTGGACAACCCTGTGGGAAGCCCGCGGCACAACGGCGTCGACGAAGCCACCCGAGCCACGGACGACTCGCCGGGAACGGTGTCGCTGCGCCCGCCCGAGCGCCCGGAACGCCCCTGCCCACACACGGACGACACGAGACCCTGGAGACGAGCGCGACATGACGATGCCGGCCGACCCCGTCGAGGACCTCTGGTCTTCCGTCCTCGGACTCCTCGCGGACGACGACCGCATCACGCCGCAGCTGCACGGCTTCCTGAACCTCGTCGAGCCGAAGGGCGTCCTCGCCGGCACCCTCTACCTCGAGGTGCCGAACGACCTCACCCGCGGGATGCTCGAGCAGCGGATCCGTGTGCCCATCACCGAGGCCGTCTCGCGCATCGGCGACGACTCGGTGGCGAACTTCGCGATCACCGTGAACCCGGACATGGCATCGGAGCCCCGCGTCGAGCCGACGGTCCCCTCCTACGCGGAGCCGGTGCAGCAGGCGGTCGAGCAGAGTGCGGCGCCCCGTCAGTACATCGAGGCACCGTTCGTCCCGAGCCAGATCGACGCTCCGGGCACCAGCGGTCGCCCGGAGTCCCGGCTGAACCCGAAGTACAACTTCGACAACTTCGTCATCGGCGCCTCGAACCGGTTCGCCCACGCAGCTGCGGTCGCCGTGGCGGAAGCGCCGGCGAAGGCGTACAACCCGCTCTTCATCTACGGCGACTCCGGGCTCGGCAAGACCCACCTCCTGCACGCGATCGGCCACTACGCCGAGAGCCTCTACCCGGGGATCCGGGTGCGGTACGTGTCGAGCGAGGAGTTCACGAACGACTTCATCAACTCGATCGCGAACAACCGGTCGAACCAGTTCCAGCAGCGGTACCGCGACATCGACATCCTGCTGATCGACGACATCCAGTTCCTCCAGGGCAAGGACTCGACGCAGGAAGCCTTCTTCCACACGTTCAACACGTTGCACGACCACAACAAGCAGGTCGTCATCACCTCCGACGTCGCGCCGAAGCACCTCACCGGGTTCGAGGACCGGATGCGCAGCCGCTTCGAGTGGGGCCTGATCACCGACGTCCAGGCGCCCGACCTCGAGACGCGCATCGCGATCCTCCGCAAGAAGGCGCAGTCCGACCACCTGCAGGTGCCGGACGACATCCTCGAGTTCATGGCGTCGAAGGTGTCGAGCAACATCCGGGAGCTCGAGGGGACGCTCATCCGCGTCACCGCGTTCGCGAGCCTGAACCGGACGGCCGTGGACATGGCCCTCGTGCAGACGGTCCTCAAGGACCTGATCACGCTCGACGAGGACAACGTCATCGCGCCGACGGACATCATCAACCACACCGCGGAGTACTTCAAGCTCTCGGTCGACGACCTCTACGGCTCGTCCCGGTCGCAGGCGATCGCCACGGCCAGGCAGATCGCGATGTACCTCTGCCGTGAGCTGACGAGCCTCTCCCTGCCGAAGATCGGACAGCTGTTCGGCAACCGCGACCACACCACGGTGATGTACGCGAACAAGAAGATCGCGGAGCTCATGAAGGAGCGACGGTCCATCTACAACCAGGTGACCGAGCTGACGAGCCGCATCAAGCAGGACCGCCGGTACCGCTGAGCGCGTTGCGCTCGCGTCCGCCAGAACAAACGTTCTGACCGCCGGGAGGCTCGACTCACCACCGTGAGATCGGCCCACTTCGGCGCGCGTCCACCATCTGAGACGGTTCCATGCGGCGGAGTTCTCACAGTGTGGAAAGCCTGTGGATAACTGTGGAGGACACGCCGGACGGTTGTACACAGACGGGAGGGCCTCTGTGGAGACTGGGGATGGAAGTGGATAGATGAGTTTCATTCATCCCGAGAGCGCCAACAGGCCGCTCACAAGTCACACGGTTGTAGTTCCCTGTCGCTGAGCGGCATCCCCAGGGTTATCCACAGTGTGCACAGGCGTTAATACTCTTGTTCCTGTTTTTCTCTCTGGATCACTGGGCCAACCTTGTGGACGGCCGAATCACACGAAATCCGGGCTCGGCTCCGCTGTGCCACAATGGGGCGGCCGGACAGTCCAACGATCGACAGGGGTCCCAGCTGTGAAGTTCGAGGTCAACCGGGACGTCTTCTCCGAAGCCGTCTCCTTCGCGGTGAAGCTCCTCCCACAGCGAACGACCCTCCCGATCCTGTCGGGTGTCCTGATCCACGCAGAGGGCGACCGGCTCACCCTCTCCTCGTTCGACTACGAGGTGTCGGCGCAGACGTCGATCTCGGCGCAGATCGACGACGCGGGCACGGTCCTCGTCTCCGGTCGACTGCTGAACGACATCGCGAGCCGCCTGCCGAACGCCCCCGTGACGTTCTCCACGGAAGAGTCACGGATCACCGTCACCTGCGGCTCAGCGCACTTCACGCTGCTGAGCATGCCGGTCGAGGAGTACCCGACCCTCCCGGAGATCGGCGCACAGACCGGTGTCATCCCCGGCGACGCGTTCTCCGAAGCGGTGTCCCAGGTCGCCGTGGCCGCCAGTCGGGACGACGTCACCCCGGTGATCACCGGCGTCCAGCTCGAAGTCGGCGACAACGACCTCTCCCTGATCGCCACGGACCGCTACCGCGTCGCCGTCCGCACCATCGCGTGGGACTCCGGCCGCGTCGGCTCCGACCCGATGCACGCGCTCGTCCCGGCCCGCACCCTGCAGGAAGTGGGCCGCACGTTCGGCTCCGCCTCGACGGTGTCGGTGTCGATCAGCGGCACATCGGACCGCGAGCTCATCGCGTTCCAGGCCGACGACAAGACCGTGACGTCGCTGCTCATCAAGGGCAACTACCCGCCGGTCCGTCGGCTCTTCCCCGAGACCGTCCAAGACCACGCCGTGATCAACACGGCCGAGCTGGTCGAAGCGGTCCGACGGGTCTCCCTCGTCCTGGAGCGCGAAGCGGCGCTCCGGTTCTCCTTCACGGTCGACGGGCTCACGCTCGAAGCGATCGGTTCCGAACAAGCGCAGGCGTCAGAGTCGATCGATGCGTTGCTGACCGGTGAGGAAACGGTGGTCTCGCTGAAGCCCGCCTTCCTCCTGGACGGGTTGAACGCGGTGCACTCCGAGTTCGTCCGGATCTCCTTCACCAAGACGGAGAACCCCAACAAGCCGGGTCCGGTGCTCATCACCGGCCAGTCCTCGCGTGAGGAACCGGCGACGGACGGATACCGGTACCTGCTGCAGCCCAATCTCCTGCTGCGATAGCGCAACAGCCGAACACTGCGCTGACGCGCCACCCCTGCATCAGCGCGACGACGAACAGAAGAGGAAATCATGCACATCGGTCTTGTCGGCCTCGGTCGCATGGGCAACAACATGCGTGCCCGTCTCCGCAACGCAGGCATCGAGGTCACCGGGTACGACGCCAACCCCGCCGTCTCCGATGTCGCCAGCCTCGCCGACCTCGCGGCCGCGCTGCCCGAGGGCCAGAAGCTCGTGTGGGTCATGGTCCCGCACGGCAAGATCACCGACGACGTGATCACGGAGCTCGCCGGCGTCCTCGCCGAGGGTGACCTGGTCATCGACGGCGGCAACTCGAAGTGGCTCGACGACACCACGCACGCCGAGCAGCTCGGTGCGCGCGGCATCCGCTACATGGACGCCGGCGTCTCCGGTGGCGTCTGGGGCAAGGACAACGGCTACGGCCTCATGGTCGGCGGTGACGCCAAGGACGTCGAGTTCGCGATGCCGGTCTTCGACGCGCTCCGCCCCGAGGGCCCGCGCGAAGAGGGCTTCTCGCACGCCGGCCCGATCGGCGCCGGCCACTACGCGAAGATGGTCCACAACGGCATCGAGTACGCGATCATGCAGGCCTACGGTGAGGGCTACGAGCTCCTCGAGGCCAAGGACCTGATCACCGACGTCCCCGCCGTGTTCGCCGGATGGCAGCGCGGCACGGTCGTCCGCTCCTGGCTGCTCGACCTCATGGTGCTGGCCCTCAACGAAGACCCGAAGCTCGACGAGCTCGAGGGCTACGTCGAGGACTCGGGCGAAGGTCGCTGGACCCTCGAAGAGGGCATCGAGCTCGCCGTGCCGATGCCGGCGCTCTCCGCGTCGATCTTCGCGCGCTTCGTCTCGCGTCAGGGCAGCGCGTCCCCGACGATGAAGGCCGTCGCGGCGCTCCGCAACCAGTTCGGCGGCCACGCCGTCAAGAAGTCCTAGGACTTCCCGGGGAAACCCGGCCTCGGCCCGCGTGCACGTCGACCATCTCCAACTGACCGACTTCCGGAACTACCGGGAGGCGGACGTCGACCTCGTACGCGGGCCGAACCTCTTCGTCGGGCGGAACGGCCAGGGCAAGACGAACCTCGTCGAGTCCATCGCCTACCTGTCCACGCTCGGCTCCCACCGCGTCCCCACCGACGCGGCCCTCGTGCGACAGGGCTGCGACGCCGCGATCGTGCGGGCCCGGCTCGCCCACGACGACCGGAGCATCCTCGCCGAGGTGCAGATCAACCGGTCGGGGTCGAACCGGGCGCAGATCAACCGCGCCGCGATCAAGCCGCGCGAGCTCCCGCGGTACTGCACGAGCGTGCTCTTCGCGCCGGAGGACCTGGCGCTGGTCCGCGGCGAACCGGCCGGCCGCCGGCGGATGCTCGACGAGCTCCTCGTCCAGATCGCGCCGCGGATGCAGGGCGTCATCGCGGACTACGACCGCACGCTCCGGCAGCGGAACACCCTGCTGAAGTCCGCGCGGGCAACCGGCGCGAAGTCCGGATCGCTCGCGACGCTCGACGTGTGGGACGAACGACTCGTGGCGTTCGGCTCCGAGATCATCGCCGCGCGCGACCACCTCACCCGCCGACTCGCACCCTTCGTCGCCGAGGCGTACGCGACCGTCGCCGGAGAGCGGCACGAGGCCTCGATCACCGGTGTGCTGAGCGTGCGTGGCGGCGATCCCGAGGACGCCTCGGCGACGGACCCCGTGCTGGGGACACCAAATGAACCGGTTACCGTTCCCGCCGCGGCGGAGGCGTTCCGCGGAGCGCTCGAGCGACGTCGACGCGACGAACTCGATCGCGGGCTGACGCTCGCCGGGCCACACCGGGACGACGTCCTCTTCACCCTGAACGGGTTACCGGCCCGTGGATACGCCAGTCACGGCGAATCCTGGTCCTTCGCCCTGGCGATCCAGCTCGCGTCGGCGTCGATCCTCCGCGCCGAGTCGACCCTGGGCGACCCGATCATCATCCTCGACGACGTGTTCGCCGAACTCGACGAGTCCCGGCGCGAGCGTCTCGGGAACGCCGTGGCGGACTACGAGCAGGTCCTCATCACGGCGGCGGTGTTCGGCGACGTGCCCCCACAGCTGGCGGCCCACACCGTCCGGATCGAGTCCGGGACCATCGTGACGGACGAGGCGGAGCCGACCACGGCCTCCCGTCCGGACGACACCACGGCAGCGGACACGACGGAAGCCGGCGTCTGATGCCCCGCCCGTGGAAGCCCACCGAACCGAGCCGGGTCTACCAGCACCTCAAGGCGGTCTTCGGCGACCCGACGAAGCGCGGCGTCGACGCGCGCCGCCGCCGTGCCAAGGAGATCGACGCGGACACCGTGCCGTACGGGCGCGGCCGGGAACCGAAGGGCCTCGGCGACATCGTCGGTTCCCTCGCCGCCGAACTCGGCTGGACCGAGCCGCTCGCCCGCTCCGAGCTCTTCGTGGACTGGCCGAGCGTCGTCGGTGACGAGCTCGCCAAGCACTCCCAGCCGGTCACCATCGAGGACGGCGCACTGGTCATCCGGTGCGACTCGACGGCGTGGGCGACCCAGCTCCGGCTGATGCGCGCGAGCGTCACGACGACCATCGCGGAACGGCACCCGGAGGCGGGGGTCGAGTCGATCCGGGTTTCCGGCCCGGACGCCCCCACGTGGAAACGCGGTCTCAGGACGGTCCAGGGGCGCGGTCCTCGCGACACTTACGGTTGAGCCGACAAAACCATCCCCTCGTGGCGAAATCGGCCGTCCAGGGGCTGTTTTCGCCCTCGGAAGAGGGCCTCCTGCGATAGACTGGGCGGTGCAGTGCGCGGGTGTTCCGCGCGCAGGCAGGAGCACTCTCGACATGGCATCAGGATCTGAACAGGACCGACAGGACCCCCGCGGCAACCCCGCCGCAGAAGAACCGTCGTACGGCGCAGACCAGATCCAGGTGCTCGAAGGGCTCGAGGCAGTCCGCAAGCGCCCGGGCATGTACATCGGTTCCACCGGCCCCCGCGGTCTCCACCACCTGGTGCAGGAGATCGTCGACAACTCCGTGGACGAAGCCCTCGCCGGCTACTGCGACACCATCGACGTCACCATCCGCGAAGACGGCGGCGTCCGCGTGGTCGACAACGGCCGTGGCATCCCGGTCGGCATCCACGCTGCCGAAGGCGTCTCGACCGTCCAGGTCGTCCTGACCGTCCTGCACGCCGGCGGCAAGTTCGGCGGCGGTGCGTACGCGGTCTCCGGCGGTCTGCACGGCGTGGGTTCCTCCGTCGTGAACGCGCTGAGCTCGGAACTCGACGTCGAGGTCCGCCAGCAGGGCCACGTCTGGCGCCAGAGCTACACCGACGGTGTCCCCGTCGCGCCGCTCTCCCAGGACGAAGCGTCCGACGACCACGGCACCACGATCACCTTCTGGCCGAACGCCGAGATCTTCGAGACCGTCGTCTTCGACTACGAGACCCTCCGCGCCCGCTTCCAGCAGATGGCGTTCCTCAACAAGGGCCTCCGGATCAACCTCCGTGACGAGCGCACCCCCGACGAAGGCGAAGAGTCGCGCCACGACTCCTTCCGCTACGAGCGCGGGCTCGCCGACTACGTCGAGTACATCAACGCGCAGAAGAAGGCCGACCTGGTCCACCCGGACGTCATCGGCTTCGAGGCAGAGGACACCGAGCGCAAGATCGCGCTCGAGGTCGCGATGCAGTGGAACACCTCCTACCAGGAGAGCGTCCACACCTTCGCGAACACGATCAACACGCACGAGGGCGGCACCCACGAAGAAGGGTTCCGCGCCGCGCTCACCACGCTCGTGAACCGCTACGCGCGCGAAGCCAAGATCATCAAGGAGAAGGACGACAACCTCACGGGTGACGACATCCGTGAAGGGCTGACCGCCGTCATCTCCGTCAAGCTCGGCGAACCGCAGTTCGAAGGCCAGACGAAGACCAAGCTCGGCAACACCGAGGCAAAGTCGTTCGTCCAGCGCGTCGTCGGCACCGAGCTCACGCACTGGTTCGAGAGCAATCCGACGCAGGCCCGCGACGTCGTCCGCAAGGCGATCCAGGCATCGCAGGCCCGTCTCGCCGCCCGAAAGGCCCGCGAGACCACCCGGCGCAAGGGGCTGCTCGAGTCGGGCGGCATGCCCGGCAAGCTGAAGGACTGCCAGTCGAAGGACCCGACACTGTCGGAGATCTTCATGGTGGAGGGCGACTCGGCCGGCGGTTCCGCCGTGCAGGGCCGCAACCCGATGACCCAGGCCATCCTGCCCCTCCGCGGCAAGATCCTGAACGTCGAGAAGGCGCGCCTCGACCGTGCCCTCGCCAACCAGGAGATCCAGTCGATGATCACGGCGTTCGGCGCCGGCATCGGTGAGGACTTCGACCCGGACAAGGCCCGGTACCACAAGATCGTGCTGATGGCCGATGCCGACGTCGACGGTCAGCACATCACCACGCTGCTGCTCACGCTGCTCTTCCGCTACATGCGTCCGCTCATCGAGCGCGGGTACGTGTACCTCGCGCAGCCGCCGCTGTACCGCCTGAAGTGGTCCAACTCCGCGCACGAGTACGTCTTCAGCGACCGTGAGCGCGACGCCCTGCTGCAGGCGGGCATCGCCGCCGGCAAGCGCATCCCGAAGGACAACGGGATCCAGCGCTACAAGGGCCTCGGCGAGATGGACTACAAGGAGCTCTGGGACACCACGATGAACCCGGACACCCGCACCCTGCTCCAGGTCACGCTGGAAGACGCGGCGGCCGTCGACAGCGTCTTCGCCACCCTGATGGGTGAAGACGTCGACGCACGTCGCCAGTTCATCCAGCAGAACGCCAAGGACGTCCGGTTCCTGGACATCTGAGGTCCGACATCTGATCACCGGACAGGAGGCGCGGTGCCAGCCGCGTGCCCTCGTCCCGACCACCTGTGGTCGCGCCCACCGCGACGAACGTCACCACGGCCTCCAGGCCGTCAGAAAGGTACTGAAGCCACATGGCTGACGACAACGAGACGAACGACGACCAGCCCGAGATCGTGCACGGCGACAGCGGGGACATCGTCGTCTCCGGTGACCGCATCTCGCAGGTCGACCTGCAGCTCGAGATGCAGCGCTCCTACCTCGACTACGCGATGTCCGTCATCGTCGGTCGCGCGCTGCCCGAGGTCCGCGACGGCCTGAAGCCGGTCCACCGCCGCGTGCTCTACGCGATGTACGACGGCGGCTACCGCCCCGACCGCGCGTTCTCCAAGTGCTCGCGCGTCGTCGGCGACGTCATGGGGCAGTTCCACCCGCACGGTGACAGCGCGATCTACGACGCGCTCGTCCGCCTCGTGCAGCCGTGGTCGCTCCGCTACCCGCTCGCGCTCGGCCAGGGCAACTTCGGTTCCCCCGGCAACGACGGCGCCGCCGCCCCGCGGTACACCGAGACCAAGATGGCGCCGCTCGCCATGGAGATGGTCCGGGACATCGACGAGGAGACCGTCGACTTCCAGGACAACTACGACGGCCGCACGCAGGAACCCGCGATCCTGCCCGCCCGCTTCCCGAACCTGCTGGTCAACGGCTCGGTCGGCATCGCGGTCGGCATGGCGACGAACATCCCGCCGCACAACCTGCGGGAAGTGGCCGCCGGCGCGAAGTGGGCGCTCGAGCACCCGGACGCCACCCGCGAAGAACTCCTCGCCGCGCTCATGCAGCGCATCAAGGGACCGGACTTCCCGACCGGCGCGCAGATCCTCGGCGTCAAGGGCATCCAGGACGCCTACCGCACCGGTCGTGGCTCGATCACGATGCGTGCCGTCGTCAGCGTCGAGGAGATCCAGGGGCGCACCTGCCTCGTCGTCACCGAGCTGCCGTACCAGGTCAACCCGGACAACCTGGCGATCAAGATCGCCGAGCTCGTCAAGGACGGCCGTCTCGCCGGCGTCGCTGACATCCGCGACGAGACCTCCGGTCGCACCGGTCAGCGCCTCGTGATCGTGCTGAAGCGCGACGCGGTCGCCAAGGTCGTGCTGAACAACCTGTACAAGCACACGCAGCTGCAGGAGAACTTCGGCGCGAACATGCTCGCGATCGTCGACGGTGTCCCGCGCACCCTGGCACTCGACGGCTTCATCTCCGCGTGGGTCGACCACCAGATCGACGTCATCGTCCGCCGCACCCAGTACCGGCTGCGCGAGGCCGAGAAGCGCGCACACATCCTGCGCGGCTACCTGGCGGCGCTCGACGCCCTCGACGAGGTCATCGCGCTCATCCGCCGCTCGCCCGACGTCGAAGAAGCCCGCACCGGTCTGATGGACCTGCTGGCCGTCGACGAGATCCAGGCGCGCGCGATCCTCGAGCTCCAGCTCCGTCGTCTGGCCGCCCTCGAGCGACAGAAGATCCACGAGGAAGCGGAAGCCCTCGAGCTCAAGATCGCGGACTTCAACGACATCCTCGCGCGCCCGGAGCGCCAGCGCTCGATCATCGGCGAGGAGCTCGACGAGATCGTCGAGCGCTTCGGTGACGACCGCCGCAGCGAGATCATGTTCGGGTACGACGGCGACATGTCCATCGAGGACCTCATCCCCGAGGAAGAGGTCGTCGTCACCATCACCCGCGGTGGCTACGTCAAGCGCACCCGCAGCGACCAGTACCGCTCGCAGCACCGCGGTGGTCGTGGTGTCCGCGGCGCCCAGCTCCGCGCGGACGACGTCGTGGAGCACTTCTTCGTCACGACGACGCACCACTGGCTGCTGTTCCTCACCGACCAGGGCCGCGTCTACCGGGCGAAGGCGTACGAGCTGCAGGAAGCGGGGCGTGACGCCAAGGGCCAGCACTCCGCGAACCTCCTCGCCATGCAGCCGGACGAGCAGATCCAGCAGGTCCTCGACATCCGTGACTACGAGGCAGCGCAGTACCTCGTGCTCGCCACCGAGCACGGCCTCGTGAAGAAGACCGCGCTCACCGAGTACGACACGAACCGCACCGGCGGCATCATCGCGATCAACCTCCGCGACGGCGACAAGCTCCGCTCCGCGCTGCTCGTCGACGAGTCCGACGACCTGCTGCTCGTCTCGCGCCACGGGATGTCGCTCCGCTTCACCGCGACGAACGACACGCTCCGGCCGATGGGTCGTTCGACCTCCGGCGTGAAGGGCATGTCCTTCCGCGACGGCGACTCGCTGCTCGCAGCGCGGGTCGTCTCGGACGACGGGTTCGTCTGGGTGATGACCGAGGGCGGCTACGCGAAGCGCACCTCCGTCGACCAGTACCGCATCCAGGGACGCGGTGGTCTCGGCATCAAGGTGGCCAAGCTGGCCGCCGACCGAGGCGACCTTGTGGGTGCTCTCATCGTGGGCGAGGACGACGAGGTGCTCGTCGTGCTGCAATCGGGCAAGGTGGTAAGGTCTGCCGTGGCCGAGGTCCCCGCCAAGGGTCGTGACACGATGGGCGTCGTCTTCGCGAGGTTCGCGGAGAACGACCGGATCATCGCGGTGGCCCGGAACACAGAGCGGAACCTGGACGACCAGGACGACGCCGAGATCGAGCCCGCGGGCCCGGTGGAGACGGTCAGCCCTGCCGAAGCGGCCCCGGACTCCACTGATCCCACCGACACCGCGCCTGATGTAGACGAGGCCGGAGAGGACCAGTCAACCAATGAGTAGTGTCGCCGAGAAGCTCCAGAAGAAGGCGAAGCGTCCCGTCGGCACCCGCCAGGTCCGACTGCGGCTCGTGTACGTCGACTTCTGGTCGATGGTGAAGCTGAGCTTCCTCATCGCCCTGGCCGGCAGCATCGTGATCGTGGTCGCCACGGCACTGGTGTGGGTCATCCTGAACCAGACGGGGGTGTTCACCCAGATCGACGCCCTGCTGAAGGACGTCACCGGGCAGAACAACTACTCGATCATGGACCAGTTCTCACTGGGCCAGGTCCTCGGGTTCTCCGTCGTCGTGGGCATCCTCAACGTGGTCGTCGGCACCGTGCTCGGCGCCATCGTGAGTGTCCTCTACAACCTCAGTGTGCGGATCACGGGCGGCCTGCTCGTGGGCTTCACGAACAACTGACACACCCGGGCCGGGTGCGGCCTCCCGCTCGATTTCGTTCCGGCGAGATCGTACGGTAGGCTTTCATCCGGTCTGAGGGGCTATAGCTCAGGCGGTTAGAGCGCTTCGCTGATAACGAAGAGGTCCAAGGTTCAAGTCCTTGTAGCCCCACCACATCTCCCAGACATCCGTACCATGGGTGTCCCGGGGCCTTAGCTCAGTTGGTAGAGCGCCTGCTTTGCAAGCAGGATGTCAGGAGTTCGATTCTCCTAGGCTCCACTCCCTCGGCGCGAGCGGTGCTCCGCTCGTTCCTCGCTTCGCCGCTCTCGGTCGTCGTGCTCGTCTGCGCGCCGCCGCCCCTGCGGCGCGACGTCGTGACCTGCCGCTCGCGGTCATGCTCGTCTGCGCCTCTCACCGCCGTCTTGTCGGCCACGAGGTGCGTGCCGACCGTGGGCGCGGCTTTCGGGGGTGATGCGGCCGGACTGGAGGTCCGGGTCGGGCCCGCACCGTGCCTCCCGTCCAGCTCGTCCCGCGTCCCCCGCTCCCCCGCTCTGCACCGGTGAGATCGCAGTACTCGTCGGGCCGCGGATTCGGAGGCGACACGAAGTGCGATCTCGGCACCGCCGTGCGTGACGCGCCGGTTCCGCCGCCGGCGGCGGCGCCCCTGGCGCGCGCTCGGGCTCGGGCTCGGGCACCGGTGAGATCGCAGTACTCGTCGGACCGCGGGATCGGAGGCGACACGAAGTGCGATCTCGGCACACCGTGCGCTGCGCACCCCGGGGACGACGAAGGGCCCCGGCGTGTGCCGGGGCCCTTCGTACGAACCGGGAGGTCAGGCGGCGGACTTGTCCGCCGAGTCGGCGTCGTCGGCGACCCAGAGGTCGTCGTCGGCGCGGAGCGTCTGGTACGCGGCGTAGGCGGCACCGGCGACGGCGACCACCCCGACCACGATCAGCGCGACACCGCCGAAGCCGATGCCCTTCTTCTTCTGCGCGGCGGCGGGCACGTACTTGACGGCCGCCTTCTTCGCCTTCTTGCCCTTCTTCTGGGCGTCCTTCACGATCTTCTGGACCCGGGGGTCCTTCGCGAGGTCGACCACGCTCAGCACGGAGCCGGCCGTGGACACGAGTCCCGGCACGACCTCGGACTGGAAGCGGTGCGAGGCGTTCTGTGCTGCCGAGGTGGCAGCGTGCACACCCGTGGCGACAGCCGGGCGGATGCCGCTGTCGATCGCGTGCTGGACGCGGGGTGCGATGTCCTTGCGGGCAGCGTCGGCTGCGTTGGAGCGCGCCTCGGAGAGGATCGCGTTCGCGTGCTCGAGGACCTTGCGCTGCTCGCCGAGGAGCGAGGCGGTCTGGCCCTTGAGCTTCTTGATCTGCTTGCGACGCTTGCGCGGCAGTTCGATCGTCGTCATCTGGTACCTCCATCGGAACGGCGTGCGTCCCATCCTGCCACTGCACCACCTGACAGGTCACGGAGTCGCACCTGTGGGTACCGTCTGTACGCAGCGGACGCATGCGAGAATCGGAACATGTCTCTGCACACTGCTGTCGCAACGATCCACACCAACAAGGGCGACATCCGCGTCAACCTGTTCGGCAACCACGCTCCGAAGACCGTCAAGAACTTCGTCGACCTCGCGACGGGTCAGCAGGAGTGGACCCACCCGGGGACCGGCAAGGTCTCGACCGACAAGCTCTACGACGGTGTGGTCTTCCACCGCATCATCAAGGACTTCATGATCCAGGGCGGCGACCCGCTCGGCCAGGGCATCGGTGGCCCGGGCTACCGTTTCGACGACGAGATCTCGCCGGAGCTCACCTTCCAGAACCCGTACATCTTCGCGATGGCCAACGCGGGCATCCAGGGCGGCCGTGGCACCAACGGCTCGCAGTTCTTCATCACGACCGTCGCCACCCCGTGGCTCCAGGGCAAGCACACCATCTTCGGTGAGGTCGCCGACGACGAGTCCCGCAAGGTCGTCGACGCGATCGAGGGCGTGGCCACCGACGGCCGTGACAAGCCGCTCGAGGACGTCGTGATCAACAGCATCGACGTCGAGTCCGTCTGACCTCTGTGAGCGATCAGGCGTACAACCCGGCCAACTACTGCTACCGGCACCCGGACCGGCAGAGCTTCATCCTGTGCCAGCGGTGCGGGCGGACGATCTGCACCGAGTGCCAGACGCCGGCGGCGGTCGGGGTGCACTGCCCTGAGTGCGTGCGTGACCAGCGCATGCAGTTCGCTGCGAACCGCCGTGCGTCCGGGGCCCCGAGCGGGCTCACGGTCGCACGGCGGCGCTTCGCGATGCTCGACCAGAAGGCGACGGTCGTCATCGTCGCCGTCTCGGTGATCATCTGGCTGCTCGACCAGGTGTCGGGACGCTTCTTCACGCAGCTGTTCTTCTACAACGCCGCGTACCTGCCGACGCAGCCGTGGCGGATGGTCACGTCGCTGTTCGTGCACTCGGGGATCTTCCACATCGCCTTCAACATGTGGGCGGTGTGGATCTTCGGCCGGATGCTCGAGAACATGCTCGGGACGTGGCGGTTCCTCGCGCTGTACTTCCTCTCCGGGCTGGCCGGGTCGATGGCGGTGACGCTGATCTCCCCGGGGACCTCGGTCGTCGGGGCCTCCGGTGCGATCTTCGGGCTCTTCGCGGCGTTCTTCGTGCTGCAGCGGAGCCTCGGCGCCAACGCCGTGTCCCTGCTCGTGATCATGGGACTCAACCTCGTGATCGGGTTCCTGCCCGGCACGAACATCGCCTGGCAGGCCCACGTGGGCGGCATCGTCGCGGGCTTCGTGACCGGGTACGTCTTCGCCAAGACGCGGAACGTCCGGCAGCGCGGTCTGCAGATCACGCTGCTCGTCATCGAAGCCGTGGTCATCGTCGCCCTGACCTACGTCGGGTACGCGATCGCGGTGAACTGACGCGGACACACGCTGGACGCTCGAACGCCCCGTCACTCTTCGGAGTGGCGGGGCGTTCGTCGTCCTGTGGAGAACTCACTGAGTTACACGGGTGTGATTATCCCCATTGTGGACTGAGCTGTGGATAACTCCGGGGCGAGGGTGTGGAACGTCGTGTGGAGAACTCTCACTCCTGTGGAAAACGAGTGGAGAGCGTGCAGACGACGCGAGTCCCTGTGGAAAACGACGACGCCCGCCGCACCGTTCGGTGCAGCGGGCGTTCGAGGGGTCGAAGCGGTGGTCAGCGCCACCGGGTGGTCATGAGGAAGCCAACGAACATGATGCCGAAGCCGATGAGGATGTTCCACGAGTTCAGCGAGGGGACCGGAAGGGTGCCCTGCGAGATGTAGAAGACGATCACCCAGGCGAGGCCGATGAGCATGAAGCCGAACATGACCGGCTTGAACCACACGGGGTTGGGCGCATCGCCCGCCGTGTCGACCGAGTCGGCTCGGGTCTTCCGGGCGGGCTTGGTGCGGTCCTTGTCCTTGGCCATGGCCGGTATCCTACCGTGAACATGTGTGTGCACCGGCCCCACGGAGGCTGCACACGACCCCCACGAGTACGGTGAACCGACCATGACCAAGATCCTCGTCGTCGACAACTACGACAGCTTCGTCTACACGCTCAACGGCTACGTCCAGCAGCTCGGCGCGGACACCGACGTCGTCCGCAACGACGCCTTCCCTGAATCCGAGATCGCGGACCGCATCGCCGAGTACGACGGCGTCCTGCTCTCCCCCGGTCCGGGCACCCCCGCGGACGCCGGTGTCTCGATCGCCACGGTCCGTGCCGCGATCCAGGTCGACAAGCCCCTCCTCGGCGTCTGCCTCGGCCACCAGGCCATCGCCGAGGCCCTCGGTGCGACGGTCACGCACGCCGAAGAGCTGATGCACGGCAAGACGTCGCTGGTCGACCACGACGACAGCCCCCTCTTCACCGGGGTCCCCCACCCCTTCACCGCGACGCGGTACCACTCGCTCGCGATCGTCGAGGGCACCGTCCCCGACGAACTCACCGTCACTGCGCGCACCGCCGGCGGCGTCATCATGGGCGTCCAGCACGAAGGTGCCCCCGTGTACGGCGTGCAGTTCCACCCCGAGTCGGTCCTGACCGAGGGCGGCTACCGGATGGTCGGCAACTGGCTCGAGACCGCCGGTCTCGCCGGCGCAGCCGAGCGCGCTGCGGGCCTCGGCCCGCTCATCGCGGCCCGACGGGACTGACGCGCGTGCGGGCCACGGCCCGCGACGTCACCACCTGACGGCCTGGAGGCTCGTGGCGGGCCCGCACCGGGCCTCCCGGCTGGTGCATGGCCGGCCCCGGGGCCCAGCCGTCAGCGGTCGACGTCAGTTGCCGTCGGTGTTGCCGCTGTCCCCGCCGTCGTCGTTCCCGCCACCGTTGCCACCACTGTCGCCGTCGGACGGCGTGGACGTGGCCGGAGCGGTCGGCTGGTTGGACGCGGCGCAGTACGTGAGGGCAACCGTGCTGCCCTGTGCGACGTCACCGGCCGGCTTGTCCTGCTGCGTGACGGTGCCACCGACGCACGAGTAGGAGGGCTGCGGCGTCACCTTGAGCCCGAGCCCGGCCAGGGTCGAGTTCGCCGTGGCGAACGGCTGCTGCGTCACGTCGGGGAGCTGGACCATCCCGTTGGAGACGGTGAGGTTGATCACCGTGCCCTTGGTGTGCGTCGTGCCCGATGCCGGGTCGGAGCTCATGACCGTCCCTTCGGGGACGGACGGTGAGTAGTCGGTGTTGATCGCGCCGATCGTGAACCCAGCGGTTTCCAGGGCCTTCTGCGCGGCGTCCTGCGCCTGGTTCGCGACGTCGGGGACGGCGACCTGCTCCGGACCGAGGGACACCACGACCCGGATGTTCTGGGACCGGGCGACGTTCGTGCCCGACCCGGGTTCCGTCCGGATCACCGAGCCCTTGTCCACCTTGTCCGAGTTCTCGTCGACCCGGACCGCGACGAGGTCGCGCTTCTTGAGCGCGTTCTCGGCGGAGTCGTACGTGGCGCCGACGACGTTCGGGACGCTGACCGACGAGGACACCGGAGCCTGTCCGGGCTGGAGGTTCGCGACCCAGAAGATCACGCCGGCGATCACGGCGATGGTCAGGACGATGCCGACCCAGATCCATGCGACCGGGGGGCGGTTCTGCGTGCGCTGCGGACGGTGTTCCTGCGTGTCGTCGAGTTCTCGGAAGGCGACTTCCGGGTTGGACGTCGTGCGGGGGTTCACGCCGAAGAGCATCGTCGAGGCGTCGTTCGCGCTCTGGTGGAGCTTCTTCGTCGACGCGGGGACCTGTCCGGCCGCGGCCTGTTCGAGGTCACGGCGGAACTCGGCGGCGTTCTGGAAGCGGCGCGTGCGGTCCTTGACGAGGGCGTGCAGCGTGACGGCGTCGAGTGCGGGCGAGACAGCGGGGGTGATCGTCGACGGGGCGACGGGCTGCTCGCTGACGTGCTGGTAGGCGACGGCGACGGGCGAGTCCCCCAGGAACGGCGGACGTGCCGTCAGGAGCTCGAAGAGGACGATGCCGGTCGAGTACAGGTCGGTGCGGGCGTCGACGGTCTCGCCGCGGGCCTGTTCCGGGGAGAAGTAGGACGCGGTGCCGAGGATCGACGTGGTCTGCGCGACGGTGGCCGAGGTGTCGGTGATGGCCCGGGCGATGCCGAAGTCCATGACCTTGACCTGGCCGGTGTGCGTGACCATCACGTTGGCGGGCTTGATGTCGCGGTGCACGACACCGGCGCGGTGCGAGTACTCGAGCGCGGTGAGGATGCCGCTGGTGATGCGGACGGCTTCGTCCGGGTCGACCGGCCCCTCACCGATGATGTCGCTGAGCGGACGCCCCTCGACGTACTCCATGACGATGAAGGGGACCTGCACCTCGGCGCCGGACTGCTCCGTGACGGTTTCTTCGCCGGCGTCGTAGACGCGGACGATCGTCGGGTGCGCCATGCGCGCGGCCGCCTGGGCTTCCTGACGGAAGCGGGTGCGGAAGGCCGGGTCGTTCGCGAGGCTCGGCTTGAGCAGCTTCACCGCGACACGTCGTCCGAGCCGGGTGTCCTGCCCCACGTGCACGGTGGCCATGCCGCCACGACCGATGACGTCACCGATCTCGTAGCGATTTGCGAGGAGCGTGATCCCCGCGGTCACACCTTCTGGCACGTACTCCTCCGAATGTCCGTCGGGGGCAAGTGTACGACAGCGCACCCTGGTGAGACGCTGGCCGCGGGCCGCCCGGACGAACCGTTACCGGAACGGTGTGGACGGCCGCGCGGCCCGGTCGTGACTAGCCGTCCGAGCCCGAGTCGGTGCCGACGGTGGGGTCGGCGGTCGGGGTCGAGGTGGGCTGCTGCGCGTACGTGCCCGAGGCCGTGTCCGAGGACGCGGACTGCAGGTCACCGCAGTTCACGACGTAGCTGAGGCTGACGTCGCCCGGCTGGGCGGCGGTCACCTGGACGGCCGTGCCGCGCGTCGCACCGGAGCTGTTGCCGGACGAGTCGGTGCCGTTCGTGATCGTGTACGTGTACCCGGTCAGCTCGTAGCCGGCGGGGCACTGCGTGTAGGCGCTCCACGAGAACGTGACCTGCCCGCTGTCGGACACCGTGCCGGCCGTGGGCGACGCCGGGGTCTCCAGCGTGGGCTGCGCGGTGTAGGCGCGGAGCACGATCGCGGTGCCGACGGGCAGGCTGCCGGTCGGGCTGATCGACTGCACGGTGCCCTGCTTGTCCGAGCTCGGGGCGGCGTCGCCGTCCGCGATGCTCGTTTGGAACCCGAGCGCATCGAGCTCGGCCTTCGCCTGCTCGGCGTTCTTGCCCACGTAGTCGCTCTGGTTGACCGTGATCCGCGTCGTCTGGGTCGGCGTGGCGGACGGGGTCTGCGAACGGGTCTGCCGGGGCGTCGAGCTCTGGCTCGAGCTCGCCGACGGCTTCGGGTCGTCGTTGTCGTTCG
Organism: Curtobacterium sp. ZW137; assembly: GCF_003762905.1. Classification (GTDB taxonomy): domain Bacteria; phylum Actinomycetota; class Actinomycetes; order Actinomycetales; family Microbacteriaceae; genus Curtobacterium. The sequence goes on from NZ_RJKS01000003.1 coordinate 327,174, forward strand.
TGAACGCGAAGGCGGCGATCACACCACCGGCGATGAGCACGACGGCCGCCGCGACCACCCACCAGATCCAGGCGCGCTTCTTCTTCGGGGTCTCGTCGTCGTCACCGGACGGCGAACCCGGGGTGCCCGGTCCGCCGACGCCTGCGCCACCGACCGTGCCACCGGCCTGGGTGCCGATGAGGGCCGTTGCGGCGTCGTTGCCCTGTGGCGGGTTGAACGCCACGGTCCCGGCGCCGCCGAGTGCGGGGACGGCCACGGTCGCCGCCGCGACGTCACCACGACGGAGGGCCTGCGCCGCACGGGCCAGGTTCGCCGCGGTGGCCGGTCGGTCGGCGGGCTTCTTCGCGATGCAGGACATCACGAGGGCCGCGACGGGCTCCGGGATGTCGCCCGGGAGTGCCGGCGGCTGCTCGTTGATGTGCGCCATCGCGATCGCGACCTGCGACTCTCCGGTGAACGGACGGCGTCCGGCCAGGCACTCGTACGCGACGATGCCGAGCGAGTAGATGTCCGTCGACGGCGACGCCGGGTGCCCGCTCGCCTGCTCGGGCGAGAGGTACTGCACGGTGCCCATGACCTGGCCGGTCGCGGTGAGCGGGACCTGGTCGGCGATCCGGGCGATGCCGAAGTCGGTGATCTTGACGCGGCCGTCCGGCGTGATCAGCAGGTTGCCCGGCTTGATGTCACGGTGGACCAGGCCGACGGCGTGCGCGGCCTGCAGGGCGTTGGCGGTCTGCGCGACGATGTCGAGGACCTTGTCGACCGGCAGGGTGTGCTCGCGCTCGATCATCGTCGAGAGGGCTTCGCCGGGGACGAGCTCCATCACGAGGTAGGCGCTGCCGTCTTCCTCGCCGTAGTCGAAGACGTTCGCGATGCCCTCGTGGTTGACGAGCGCGGCGTGGCGGGCCTCGGCGCGGAAGCGCTCGAGGAACCCGGGGTCGCCGAGGTACTCGTCCTTGAGGATCTTCAGGGCGACCGTGCGACCGATGACGAGGTCGGTGGCCTGCCACACCTCTCCCATGCCGCCGATGGCGACCCGGGACGAGAGTTGGTACCGCCCACCGAAGGTGAGTCCGCTGGTGGGTCTCATTTGTTCAGCACCGCCTCCATGACTTTCTTCGCGACCGGGGCCGCGACCGTGTTGCCGACACCGGACTGTCCGAGTCCGCCGCCGTTCCCGACGACGACCGCCACCGCGACCTCCGGGTCCTTCGCGGGCGCGAACCCGGTGAACCAGAGCGTGTAGGGATCGCCCGTGCCGTTCTCGGCCGTTCCCGTCTTCCCTGCGACGTCGACCCCGTCGATCTTCGCATTGGTGCCGGTCCCCGCGTTGACGACGCTCTGCATCGCCTCGGTCAGGTCGTCGGCGTCGTCGGACGAGATCGGGTCGCTGTACTGCTTCGGGGAGAAGGACTCCACCGTCTTCAGATCGCTCGTGGTGATCGAGTCGATGAGCGAGGGCTGCATGACCTTGCCACCGTTCGCGATCCCGGCCGAGATCATCGCGATCTGCAGCGGGGAGACGCGGACACTGGCCTGGCCGAACGAGCTCAGCATGAGCTGCGCGGTCGAGTCGACGGCCGGGTACTGGCTCGGGGTGGCCTTCATCGGCACCTCGATCGCATCGCCGAAGCCGTACTTGTCGGCCATCCGCTTGATCGTGTCGTACCCGAGCTTCTGTCCGAGCTCCGCGAACGGGATGTTGCAGGAGTTCTGGATCGCCACGCGGAGCTTGACCTCGTCGCCACCGCCGCAGCTGCCGCCCTCGGCATTGTTGATGTTCGTGCTCGTGCCGGGCAGGCGCAGGGTCGAGGGGTTCGGGAGCGTCGAGTCGAGGTTCCAGTCGCCGCTCTCGAGCGCGGCCGAGGCGACGACGAGCTTGAAGACGGACCCCGGCGTGTACAGGTCACCGCCGATGGCACGGTTCTGCAGCGGCTTCGACGCGTCCGACTCGAGCGCCTTGTACTGCGCGATGACGTCGGTGGTGTCGTGCGAGGTCAGCGAGTTCGGGTCGTAGCCCGGCTTCGACACCATCGCCAGGATCTTGCCCGTCTTCGGCGCGATCGCGACGACGGCGCCGGTGTTCGATCCGAGGGCGTCGTACGCGGCCTGCTGCACGTCGGGGTCGATCGTCAGGTTGACGTTGTCGCCCTGGACGTCCTGGCCGGTCAGGATCGAGTTGAGGTTCTGGAAGAACGAGTCGTCCGAGTTGCCGGACAGCACCGTATTCTCCGAGCTCTCGATGCCCGAGTTGCCCTGGCCGATCGTGAAGTAGCCGGTGACCGCGGAGTACAGGTCACCGTTCGCGTACTTGCGCTGGTACTTGTACTGGTCGTCGACGGCGGTGGACTCGGCGATCGGAGTGCCGTTCACCAGGATGGCACCGCGCTTGTTCGAGTAGCTGTCGAGGATCGTGCGGGAGTTCCGCGGGTCGGCGCGGAGCGCGTCGGCGGAGAAGAACTGGATCGAGGTCGTCGACACGAAGAGCGCGACGAACATGAGCACGACGATCGTGGAGACGCCGCGGAGCTGCCGTTTCATCGACGCTCCTTCCTGGTCCGCCCACGGGCGGCCTTCCGGTCGGCGGCACTCGGGCCACCGCGCTCGGAGAGGACACGCTGTTCCGCGGGGATGGAGTCGGTCAGCCGCAGCAGCATCGCCGCGATGATCCAGTTCGCCACCAGGGAGGAACCACCCGCGGCCATGAACGGGGTCGTCAGGCCGGTCACCGGGATGATCCGGGTGATGCCGCCGACGACGACGAAGACCTGCAGGGCGATCGTGAAGCCGAAGCCGATCCCGAGCAGCTTGCCGAAGTCGTCCTGCGCCATGAAGCCGACCCGGATGCCGCGGGAGACCAGCACGATGAAGAGCGCCAGGATCGCGAAGACGCCGATCAGGCCCAGTTCCTCACCGAGGGACGAGATGATGTAGTCCGCGTTCGCGACCGGGGTGATGTACGGGCGTCCCTGGCCGAGACCGGTGCCGGTGATCCCGCCGTTCGCGAAGCCGAAGAGGCCGTTCACGAGCTGGTAGCTCGCCTGCGTGTCGGCGTAGTACGTGGAGTTCGCGAACGGGTTGAGCCACTGCTCGAAGCGGCCGTGCACGTACTCGAGCGAGCTCGCCGCGACGAGCGCACCGCCGACGAACAGCACGAGCCCGATGAGGACCCAGCTGAGGCGGGCGGTCGCGACGTAGATCATCACGAGGAACAGGCCGAAGTACAGCAGCGCCGTGCCGAGGTCGCGCTGGAACACCAGCACGCTCATCGCGACGCCCCACACGATGAGGATCGGGCCGAGGTCACGGGCGCGCGGGAAGGTCATCCCGAGGAACTTCTTGCCGACGATCGACAGGCTGTCCCTGGCGGTCACGAGGTAGCCGGCGAAGAACAGCGCCATCGTGATCTTCGCGAGCTCACCGGGCTGGAACGAGAACGGGCCGAGCTTGATCCAGACGCGGGCGCCGCCGACGTTCAGGCCGATGCCCGGCAGCATCGGCAGGAGCAGCAGCACGATGGTCAGGAACATGAAGATGTACCGGTAGCGCTGCAGGAACCGGTGGTTCTTCACGAGGATGACGGTCAGGATCGCGAACACCATCGCCAGGAGCGTCCAGACGATCTGCTTCACGCCGATCGCGTCCCAGCCGGACAGGCCGTTGTGGACGTCGATGCGGTAGATCTCCGCGATCCCGATGCCGTTGAGCACCAGGGACACCGGCAGGACGAACGGGTCGGCGTTCTTCGCCACGATCCGCAACACGACGTGCATGACGAGCGCCAGACCGAGGATCGTCGAGCCGACCCAGAGCACCGACGTGTCGAAGATCTCGCCCTTGGTGCCGAGCTGCACGAGGACCATCGCGCCGGCGCAGATGCCGCACGCGATGACGAGCAGGAACAGTTCGAGGTTCCGGGCGCGCGCGGGTTCCCGGAGCTTGATCGTGATCGCCTGGGTGAAGGACTGCTGTGCGGTCGTGGTCATCGGCCACCGCCGGTCGGCGAGGAGGACGGCGTCGGCGTGCCCGAGCGGGTGGACGTGGGCGTCGGTGACGAGGACGCGCCGCCGTCACCGCCCGTGCCGCTCTGGTCCTGGCCGGTCTCGGCCGCCGTCCGGAGCCGGTCGACGATGTCCCGCGCGTCGGAGAGCGAGGCGGCGTTGATCGTCGAGCGCACGTTCTCCCGCGTGTACTCGGGCAGGTCGGACACCTCGATGCCGGAGTCCTCGTACACGTCGGAGAGCTGGATCGGGCCGATCTGCTGCTGGACGCCCTTGTAGATCGCGACCTGACCGCGGTCGGAGCCGACGTAGTAGTGGTCCTGGACGATGCGCCAGCCGAGGAACACCGCACCCACGAGGGCGGCGACCGCGAGCACGAGCGCGATCGTCCAGCTGATCCGGCGGCGCACCCGGCGTCGCCGGTCCTCGGCGATGAGCTCCGCGAAGTACTGGTCGCTCTCCGGCTCGAAGTGCGAGTCCTCGGGAGCGGTGGTGACCTTGAGCGGGTGCAGCAGGATCGTGGGGAGGCGGATCGGCTTGCGACCGGTCGACGCCTCGAAGGTGAGGGGCGCTGCGGCGGAACCGACCGTGGTGGCCGCGTCGTCGTCGTCCTCGGTCGGGGACGCGTCGGTGACGTCCATCGCGACGACCGTCACGTTGTCGGGCGCGCCGTGGTCGAGCGTCTCCTTGACGAGCCGCTGCGTGACCTGGTTCGCGTCCATGTTCGACGCGAGCGCGTGCCGGATGCGTTCTTCGGCCAGGTACGACGACAGACCGTCCGAGCAGAGCAACCAGCGGTCGCCCGGCTTGATGTCCATGATCGCGGTGTCGACCTCCGGTGCCGCGTCGACGTCGCCGAGCACGCGCATCAGCACGGAGCGGCGCGGGTGCACCGCGGCTTCTTCCGGGGTGATGCGGCCGCTGTCCACGAGCCGCTGCACGAAGGTGTGGTCCGAGGTGATCTGCTGCAGCTCGCCGTCGCGGAAGCGGTAGATGCGGGAGTCGCCGATGTGCGCGATCGCGAGCTGGTCGCCGACGCGGATCATCGCGCTGACGGTGGTGCCCATCCCGGTGAGCTCCTGGTGCTCGAACACCGTCTCGGTGATGAGCTGGTTCGCGGCGATGAGGGCGGACTGCAGCGCGAACTCGGCGTCGTGGGCCGACGGGAACTCGCGGTCGACTTCGCGGATGCGACGGATCGCGATCGCCGAGGCGACGTCGCCGCCGGCGTGGCCGCCCATGCCGTCCGCTACCGCGAACAGGTGCGCCCCGGCGTAGCCGGAGTCCTGGTTGTTCGCGCGGATGCGCCCCACGTGGGACACAGCGGCGCTCAGCGTGCGAGCCGTCATCCGGGGTTACCGCCGCAGCTCGAACGTCGTGGTCCCGATCGTGATCGGCGTGCGCTCTGCGACGGTCACGGGGGCGGTCACCTTCTGACCGTTGACGAACGTGCCGTTCGTTGACTCGAGGTCGATGACGACCCATCCCGACTGCTGGAGTTCCAGACGGGCGTGGTGGGTCGAGGTGTAGTCGTCACGGATGACGACGTTGCTCTCGCTGGAGCGGCCGACCGTGATCGGGCCGCGACCGAGCGGCATCTCCATGCCCTCGCGCGCGCCCTCGGTGATCACGAGACGGGTGGCGACGTCGCCGGCGGGCTGCTGCGCCCCCGCGGACGGACTCTGACTGATGATGTCGGTGAAGGCCCCGCCACCGCCTGCGGGTGCACCGGCTGCGGGGATCGTGGGGGTCGTCGGACCCGACGGCGCACCCTTCGGATCGGTGGGGATGGTGCGCACCCGCTGGCCGAACAGGTCGCTCCGGAGTGCGAACACGATCACGAAGACGAACAGCCACAGCACCGCGAGGAACGCGAAGCGCAGGACGAGCAGTGTCAGTCCTGTGGTCATCGCGCACCTCCGTCGTTCTCCGGGATCACCCGGAACACCATACGGGTACGACCGATCTCGATGGTGGAGTCCGGCTCCACGATCGCCTGCTGGAAGCGCTCACCGTTCAGCTTCGAGCCGTTCGTGGACCCCAGGTCGTTGGCCTGTGCGTGCTTGCCGTCCCACACGATCTCGACGTGCTTCCGGCTCGTCCCGGTGTCCGCGACGGTGATGTCGGCGTCCGTTCCACGACCGATCACGGTGCGTCCGCGCTGCAGTCGGTGGCGCTGGGAACCGATGTCGAGCACGGCGACCCATGCGACGTCCCGCTGCACAGTGGTGGAGTCCACCTGCAGGATCCCGGTCGACAGGGTGCCGTCCTGCTGCAGGCGGATCGTGACCGGTCCGGAGAACGAGTAGTTCTGGGCGACGGCGTGCTGCTGCACCATCTGCGTGAGTTCGTCGATGAGGGGTCGACCGACGTCGTTCATGCGCGTGAAGTCCGGTGGCGCCAGGCGCACGGTGAACTCGTTCGGCACCAGGATGCGGTCGCGTGAGACCACGGCCGCCTTCGTGTCGAGTTCTCGTCGGAGCGTGCTCGAGATCTCGACCGGCTGCACGCCGGAGCGGAAGGTCTTCGCGAACGCACCGTTGACGGCGCGCTCCAGCCCCCGCTCGAAGCTGTCCAGTAGGCCCATGGGTCTCCCACGTTCTCGGTCGTTGACCTCTGCATGGTAGTAGGTGGCAGCTGAGGCAGTCTGTGCATGGTAGTGTTTTCGGGCTGGCGCGAGTGGCGGAATTGGTAGACGCGCACGGTTCAGGTCCGTGTGCTGGAAACGGCGTGGGGGTTCAAGTCCCCCCTCGCGCACCAGTGCTTGTGAAACACCAGGCAAGAATGAGAAGGCCCCCGATCGAGAGATCGGGGGCCTTCGTCCTTTCCGGAGCGCGGGTGGTGGTGCGGCCAACAGGCGGACGGGAGGCCCGTGTCGGCCTGGCACCGCGCCTCCAGTCCGCCTCGGATCGCCACATCCGCACCGGCCTACGGTGGCCGCATGAGCAGCAGCAAGCGCGTCGTCGTCATCGGCGGTACCGGACACATCGGCACGTTCCTGGTCCCGCGACTCGTCCGTGCCGGACACGACGTCGTGAACATCAGCCGCGGATCCCGCCGGGCCTACGCCGACGCGCCCGAGTGGGAACGGGTCCGACAAGTCGTCGCCGACCGCGAGCAAGAGGACCGCGAGGGCACCTTCCCGGATCGTGTCGCGGCCCTGGACCCCGACGTCGTGGTCGATCTCGTCTGCTTCACGCTCGAGTCCGCGACGGCACTCGTCGAGCGGCTCCGCGGGAGCGACGTCCACCTGGTCCACTGCGGATCGATCTGGCGTGCGGGACCGAGCGAGGTGCTGCCGATCACCGAGGACACCATGACGGCACCGTTCGGCACCTACGGCATCGAGAAGGACCGCATCGCCCGGATGCTCAAGCAGGAAACCAGCGATGGGGGTGTCGCCACGACGTCACTGCACCCCGGGCACATCAGCGGACCGGGGTGGGCGCCGATCGGTCCGGTCGGCAACCTCGACCCGTCGGTGTGGCGGACGCTGTCGGCCGGCGAGCTGCTCGCGATCCCGGGGCTCGGCGCCGAGACGATGGCGCACGTGCACGCAGACGACGTCGCGCAGGCGTTCGAACTCGCGGTCGAGCACCGGGACGCCGCAGCCGGCGAGGACTTCTCGGTGGTCGCCGCCGACGCACTGAACGTCCGCGGGTACGCGGCGCTCGCGGCGTCGTGGTTCGGGCAGGAGGCCCGGCTGGAGTCCGTGTCGTGGGACCGGTTCCGGGAGACCACCGACCAGGACGCGGCGCAGGCGAGCTGGGAGCACCTGTCCCGCAGCCAGGTGTTCAGCATCGAGAAGGCGCGCCGGCTGCTCGGGTACGAGCCCCGGCACACCGCCGGGGAGACGGTCGAGGAAGCAGTCCGCTGGTTGGTCGAGCACGGCGAGCTCGAGGGCACGCGCCCGCTGAGCCTCTGACGGCGGTCAGGAGCGCGGGTGCTGCCGGCGACCGCTGCGGTCGGCGAAGGCATCGAGCGCGTCGATCACGTCGTCGTTGATCCAGATGCGGTTCCGTTGCTTCGAGTTGCCGAGTCGGAGCACCCCGAGGTCGACGAGCTGCGCGAGAGCGTTCAGCACCGCGGGACGGGTGGCGCCGATCCGCTCGATCGCGAGCCGCGAGTTGAGGACCGGATGTTCGATCGAGAACCGCGCGATCCGCCGGGCGGTGGCGTCGGCGCGGAGTTCCCGCATCGCGAAGTCCCACCGCGACTCGAGTTGGCGGAGATCGTCGGCGAGCACGGAGGCGTTCCGGAGTCCCGCGAGTGATGCCTCGGCCACCACGTCGACGACCTGGGACGCGTCCCCTCGTCGGTAGGCGTCGAGCGCCGCGAAGTAGGCTTCGAGATCGGTCAGGAGCCCGCTGCTGACCGGGACCGTCAGGTGCTGCAGCACGCGACCACGTCGGAGGATCGCCTGGACGAGCGCCCGCCCGGTCCTGCCGTTGCCGTCCGGGAACGGGTGGATGGTCTCGAACTGCGCGTGCGCGATCGCGGCCTGGACGAGTACGGGGACGTCGGTGCGGCGGATGAAGGACACCAGGTCGTCCATGGCGTCCGGCACCCTGGCGTGGTGCGGTGGGACGAACTCCGCGGTGTGGGGGAGTCGCCCGCCGATCCAGACCTGCTCGTCGCGGTACCGGCCGACCATCGACGGCGCGGTGTCGGCGAGGAGCTCGTGGTGCATCGCGATGATCGTGTCGTTGCTGATGTCGTCGGACAGCGCGATCGCGGCTTCCATGGCGCGGACGTTCCGGACGATCTGCGGTGCGTTCCCCTGGACCCGTTCGTCGATCTCGGCTTCCGAGATCGCTCGGGCACCCGCGGTGAGGTGCTCGATCTCGGAACTGGACGCTGACTCGCTGCGGAGGAGCACCGCGGAGAACGGGGCCGGGAAGTGCGCGTACGCCGCGTCGAAGCGGGTGATCGCTCCGGAGGCATCGGTCGCCTCGGCGAGGGACCGTGCGCTGATGGAGAGGTCGAGACCGGCGATCGCGGGCGTGACAGCGGCTCGGTACGGCGTGCTCCGCGTCTCGCGCTGGCCACGGGAGAGCAGGTCCGGGTTGTCGAGTCGGGGCAGCGTGTGCGCTTCCCACTCGACCGCGGTCGTCCCCGCCATCCTGCACCATCCTCGTCCGTTGGTGAAGGTTAGCGCAGATCCTTTACTGAATGCGCGCCGAGGTGAGGCCGACGGCGCCGGCGATCGTGGCGACGACGAGGTCCTCGCGTTCGGCACGTGAGCGGTAGTCGACGAGGGCGTAGCCGTTCGCCGCGTCGACGAGGGCGAACAGCAGCAGTGCGACGCGCTCCGGGTCGTCGGTGCGCATCGAGCCGTCCGCCACGCCGTCCGCCACGACCGAGTGGGCGAGCGCCTGCCAGTCGTCCATCACGGACCGTGCCGCGTCGGCGAGCTCCGGGTTGCCGCGGCCGATGCTCCAGGCGTCCGACCACACCGCGGCGACGTCGTCACGCGCCGGGTCGTTGATCGCGTGCAGCAGCGCGGCGAGCCGGGCGACGGGTGCTGGTTCGACGCCGACGACGGACGCCACCTCGGCGACCTCGGCCGTCGCGATCGACCGGAACGTGTCCGCGACGAGGGACTCCATCGACGGACGGTAGTGCGCGACGAGGGACGGCGCTACCCCGACCGCCGCGGCGACCGCGCGGAGCGTGACCCCGGCGAGGCCGTCGACGCGGGCGAGGGTCACCGCCGCAGCGTCGATCTGCGTCAGGCGTTCCGCGGCGCTGAGACGACGACGGGGCGAGGGGGGCACGGTGTCAGCCTAGGCAGCGGGTCGTGGATCACGCAGCGGGTACGGGTCACGCGGGCAGCGCGACGAACGCCGCCCAGACGTCCGCCCGGGTCGCGAAGAGCCCGAGGTCGCGGTCGAGCAGGCGGCCCGCGTGCTCGATGCGGGCGCGCGCGGTGTGTCGGTGGACGCCGAGGGCCTGCGCGGTGCGGTCGTACTCGCAGTTCTGCTCGAGCCACGTGCGGACGGTGCGGGTGAGGTCGGTTCCCGACGCCGCGTCGTGGTCGGTGAGGGGCGCGAGGAAGGCGCGGGCGATCTCGGACGCGCCGGTGTGGGCGAGGTGCGCCAGGACACCGTCCCGGGCGAGGTCGCCGAACTCCACGATGCCCGCCCGCCCCTCGCGGCTGCGGTCGAGCGCCTGCACCGCCTCGGCCCGTGCGCGCGCGAACGACGTGAAGGTCGCGCCGTCGGACAGGCCGGCGTGCAGTCCGTACTGCTCGGTGAGGCGCTCCACCGGTGTGGTGTCGTTCGCGCTCACGCAGAGGAACAGGGCGTCGTCGACGGCGAAGAAGAGCTGCCCGGGCGTCTCCTGGACCCAGAGTTCGAGCAGGTCCACGACGGAGTCGGTCCGGTCGTCGGCCACGTCGAGCGCGGCGACCCGGATCGGTTCGGCGGGCAGCGGCCCCCAGAGTTCCCGGGACGTCGTCTCGACCACCTCGGAATCGCCGAACGAGAGCATCGTCAGGAGCCCGGTGCGGAGCAGTCCCCGCGCGCGGGCGAGCTCGCGGTTCTGCTGGAGCGCGAGGCCGGCGAGGGCGATGACGGCCGTCACCACCTCGCGCCCGGCCTGGTCGAGCGAGCCGGTGGCGATCGCCAGGACCCCGTCCAGGTGCCCGCCGGCCCCGAGGGTCTGCAGCGTGAAGCCCCCGTGGGCGGTGCTCACCGGCAGGCTCGCCCGCTGTCCGCCGCGGAGCAGCCGCGCTCCCTCGGCCTGCAGCTGGTCGCGTTCGTCCGCCGGGATCCCGTCGGGCGGGAACTCGCGGTCCAGCCGACCCGAGACGTCGAGCAGGCCGACCCAGCACTCGAGCTGCCGCGAGAGCTCGGCCAGGGTGGCACCGAGACCGTCTGGCCGGAGCGCCGCGAGCGAGATGGCGCGCTGTGCGGCGAGGGCCCACCCGCTCCGGGCGTTCGCGTCCCGGGCCACCGTCTCGGCGTTCGCCTGCGCCACGGCGATGAAGGAGGTCTCGTACGGGACCTCGAAGAGCGGGAGGCCGTGCGCGCGACATGCGTCCACGAGCGCGTCCGGGGTGCCGGCCTGGACGACCTCGGTGCCGAAGCCCAGGGCGACGACGCCCTGGTCGGCGAGGCGTGCGACGTACGCGTCGATGCGCTCCGCCGACACCGCCGTGCCCGTGCCGAACTGGGTGCCGGTCGTCAGGAGTGCCTGACCGGCGGCGAGGAACGGCGTTGGGTCCGGCAGGTCGGAGCTGTGCAGCCACGAGATCGGCACGTCGGTCGGTCCGCCACCGAGGAGCCGGAGCCGCAGGTCGCGTCGGGAGAGCAGGGAATCCAGCGTCGCGGGCATGCGGGGAGCTTATCCGCCGTGGCGATCGGAGTACGGTCCGCTGTACACCGCGGACAGCACCTGCACCGACCCGAGGCTCCTACCATCGGCGCATGTCCTCCACCGCGCTCGCAACCACCACCACCGGCGGACCGGGTCTCCCACAGGAGCGCCGCCTGGTCACCGCGATCCCCGGCCCGCGCTCCCAGGAGCTGCTGGCCCGGAAGGCCGCCGCGGTGCCGAACGGCGTCGGCGTCGCCGTGCCGATCGCCGTCGCCGCAGCGGGTGGCGGGGTCGTCGTCGACGCGGACGGGAACTCGCTCATCGACCTCGGTTCCGGGATCGCCGTGACCTCCGTCGGGAACGCCCACCCCGGCGTCGTGGCAGCCGTCACCGCCCAGGTCGCCGCGTTCACCCACACGTGCTTCACCATCGCCGCCTACGACGGCTACGTCGACGTCGCCGAGGCCCTGAACCGCCTGACCCCCGGTGACCACGAGAAGCGCACCGCCCTGTTCAACTCCGGTGCCGAAGCCGTCGAGAACGCGGTGAAGATCGCGCGGAGCCACACCGGGAAGCAGGCCGTCGTGGTGTTCGACCACGCGTACCACGGCCGCACGAACCTGACGCTGGCGCTCACCGCGAAGAACCAGCCGTACAAGAGCGGCTTCGGTCCGTTCGCCCCCGAGGTCTACCGCGTCCCGATGTCGTACCCGTACCGCGACGGACTCACCGGCGCGGAGGCCGCGAAGCGCGCGATCAGCCAGATCGAGAAGCAGGTCGGCGCGGAGAACACCGCGGCGATCCTGCTGGAGCCGATCCAGGGCGAGGGCGGCTTCGTCGTCCCCGCGGACGGCTTCCTGTCCGCCCTCGCCGGATGGGCCGAGGCGAACGACGTGGTGTTCATCGCCGACGAGGTGCAGACCGGGTTCGCCCGCACCGGCGCCATGTTCGCCAGCGACCACGAGGGGGTCGTCCCGGACATCGTGACGACCGCGAAGGGCATCGCCGGCGGGCTCCCGCTGTCCGCGGTGACCGGCCGCGCCGAGATCATGGACTCGCCCCAGGTCGGCGGCATCGGCGGCACCTACGGCGGCAACCCGATCGCGTGCGCCGCGGCGCTGGCCGCCATCGACGCGTTCGAGCACGACGGTCTCGTCGAGCGTGCGCAGGAGATCGAGGGCATCGTCCTCGGCGCGCTCCGAGCCGCACAGGAGCACGACCCGCGAATCGGCGACGTCCGCGGTCGCGGAGCGATGATCGCGATGGAGCTCGTCGATCCGGGGACCGGCGATCCGGACCCCGGGCTGACCGGCCGCGTCGTCCGCTACGCCGCCGAGCACGGCGTCATCGCGCTCACCGCCGGCACGTACGGCAACGTCGTCCGGTTCCTCCCGCCGCTCGCCATCGACGACGCACTGCTCGCCGAGGGCCTGGGAATCGTGCTCGAGGGGCTGGCAGCATCATGACGATGACCGAGACGACCAGCACCGAGCACGACCTCCTCGCCCGCGTCCCCGACGGGCTGTTCATCGACGGGGCGTGGGGCCCCGCGAGCGACGGCGGCACGTTCACGGTCCAGGACCCGTCCACCGGCGCGGTCATCGCGACCGTGGCGAGTGCCACCGCCGAGGACGGCCTCCGCGCACTCGACGCCGCGGACCGTGCCCGTGCGGCGTGGGCAGCCACCCCGCCCCGGAAGCGCGGGGAGCTCCTCCGAGCCGCCTTCGACCTGCTGCAGGAACGCCGCGACGACTTCGCGCTCCTGATGACCCTGGAGATGGGCAAGCCGCTCGCCGAGGCGAACGGCGAGGTCACCTACGGCGGCGAGTTCCTCCGCTGGTTCGCGGAGGAAGCGGTCCGCATCGGTGGGTCCTACGGCACCAACCCCGAGGGCACCGGCCGGACCATCGTCTCGCACAAGCCCGTCGGCCCCGCCTACCTGATCACCCCGTGGAACTTCCCGCTCGCGATGGCGACCCGGAAGATCGCCCCGGCGCTGGCGGCCGGCTGCACCGTGGTCGTGAAGCCCGCCGAGCTCACCCCGCTGACCACGCTGCTGTTCGTGGACCTGCTCCGGGAGGTCGGCGTGCCCGACGGCGTCGTGAACGTCGTCCCGACGACGAACGCCGCGGCCGTCTCCGAGCCGGTGATCGCGGACCCGAGGCTCCGGAAGCTGTCGTTCACCGGCTCCACGCCCGTCGGCCGCACGCTCCTCGCCCAGGCGTCCGCGAACGTGCTCCGCACCAGCATGGAACTCGGCGGCAACGCCCCGTTCCTGGTCTTCGCCGACGCCGACCTCGACGAGGCCGTGGCCGGGGCGCTCGCCGCGAAGTTCCGGAACACCGGGCAGGCGTGCACCGCCGCGAACCGGTTCCTCGTGCACGAGGACGTCGCCGAGGCGTTCGCCGACCGGCTCGTGGCGGAGGTCGAGGCGATGACCGTGGGGCGGGGCACCGAGGAGGGCGTGGCCATCGGCCCGCTCATCGACGACCGCGCCGTGGCGAAGGCCGACCGGCTCGTCACCGACGCGGTCGCCCGTGGTGCCACCGTCCGCACCGGTGGACACGCGGTCGAGGGCCCGGGCACGTTCTACGCGCCGACGGTCGTCACCGACGTGCAGCCGGGCAGCGACATCCTCACCGACGAGATCTTCGGCCCGGTCCTGGCGATCAGCACGTTCACCACCGACGACGAGGCGATCACCCGCGCGAACGACACCGAGTACGGTCTGGTCGCGTACGCGTTCACGGAGGACCCCGCTCGCGGGCAGCGCCTGATGGAGCGCCTGGAGACCGGCATGCTCGGCCTCAACACCGGGGTCGTCTCGAACGCCTCCGCCCCGTTCGGCGGTGTGAAGCAGTCCGGGATGGGCCGCGAGGGCGGCGCGGAGGGCATCTCCGAGTACCTGGAGACCATGTACACGCTCACCCCGGACCCGTTCCGGCAGCGCACCACGACAGGAGACGCACGATGATCGAGAGAGACGTCGTCATCATCGGCGCCGGCGTCACCGGCCTGACCGCCGCGACCCGCCTGGTCGCCGAGGGCAAGACCGTCGCCGTGCTCGAGGCCCGTGACCGCGTCGGCGGCCGCACCTGGACGAACGACATCGAGGGCGTGACGCTCGAGATCGGCGGACAGTGGGTGTCGCCCGACCAGACGGCACTGCTCGAGACCCTCGACGAACTCGGCCTCGAGACGTACGACCGCTACCGCGAGGGGTCCAGCGTCTACATCGACGCCGACGGCACCCGGACCGAGTACACCGGCGACATCTTCCCGCTGCCCGAGGCGACGGCGAACGAGATCGAGCGCCTGGTGTCCGTCGTCGACGAGTACGTCGCCCGGGTGGACCCCGCAGCGCCCTGGGAGTCGCCCGACGCGAAGCGCCTCGACGAGACGAGTTTCCGCGACTGGCTGCACGCCCTGAGCCCGGACCGCGTCGCGACCGACAACGTCGAGCTGTTCATCGCCGGTGCGATGCTCACCAAGCCCGCGCACGCCTTCTCGGCACTGCAGGCGCTGCTCATGGCCGCCTCGGCCGGCAGCTTCACGAACCTGGTCGACGCCGACTTCATCCTCGACAAGCGTGTCGTCGGCGGGATGCAGCAGGTCTCGCTCCGTCTCGCCGAGCGGCTCGGCGACGACGTGCACCTGAACGCTCCCGTCCGGACGCTCCGGTGGACGGACGAGGGCGTCGTCGCGATCGCCGACGGCGGCATCGAGGTGCACGCCCGGCAGGCGCTCGTCGCGGTCCCGCCGCCGCTCTACACGCGGATCTCCTACGACCCGCCGCTGCCCCGACGCCAGCACCAGCTCCACCAGCACCTGTCGATGGGCTTCGTGATCAAGGTGCACGCCGTCTACGACCGGCCGTTCTGGCGGGACGCCGGGCTCTCGGGCACCGCGTTCAGCCCGTACGAGCTCGTGCACGAGGCGTACGACAACACCTCGCACGGCAAGGAGCAGGGCACGCTGGTCGGGTTCATCTCGGACGAGCACGCCGACGCGGTCTTCGCGCTGAGCGCCGAGGAGCGGAAGGCCCGGGTCCTGCAGTCGCTGGTGCACTACTACGGGCCGGAGGCCGCCGACCCCGTCGTGTACTACGAGAGCGACTGGGGCACGGAGGAGTGGACCCGGGGCGCGTACGCGGCGAGCTTCGACCTCGGCGGTCTGGCACGCTACGGGGCGGACCAGCGTGCGGCCGTCGGTCCGATCCGCTTCGCGTCGAGCGACCTGGCCGGTGCCGGCTACCAGCACGTCGACGGTGCGGTCCGGATCGGCCGTGAGGTCGCTTCGGAGATCCTGGCCGCCCTGCCGCAGCCCGCGACGCTCTAGTCGCCACCAGATCCGGACGGGAGGCTCGGTGCCAGCTGGCACCGAGCCTCCCGTCGATCAGACGAGCCGGCCCGCAGCCGACCTGGCGGCCGCCGCCCACGGACGTGTCGCGTCGGCCTGCGCGCTCGCCATCGCGCCGTCGTAGAGCAGGCACAGCTGCAGCGCCGTGCCCGTCGGGTCGTCGTGCCCCGCCTCGGTCAGGAGGCCCTCGAAGAGCTGGCGTACCCAGTCCCGGTGCGCCAGCGTCACCTCGTGCGTGGGGTGACCCTCGCCGTACTCGGCCTCGGCGTTGATGAACGGGCATCCGTGGTACCCCGGCAGGACGAACCACTCGCCGAGCATGTCGAACACCGCGAGCAGGCGATCACGGGCGGTCTCGCCGCGTGACGGCAGCTCTGCCGCAACGTGCTCCTGCCACGCCGTGCTGCGCCCCGTGAGGTAGCCGACGACGAGGTCGTCCTTCGTCCGGAAGTGCGTGTACAGGCTCGCCTTGGAGATGTCCGCCGCCGCGGCGATCTGGTCGACGCCCACCGCGTGGATGCCCTGTTCGTAGAACAGCCGGTCGGCGGTGGCGACCGCACGCTCGTACGCGGGGCGGCGACGGGTTCGGGGTGCGGTCTGCTCGGGCATGGTTTGACAATACCAAACAGATCGGTACAGTTACCAGCATCAAACCGAACCGATCTGTTCAGACAGGACATCCATCATGACCAAGACCGCTCTCATCACCGGCGCCACGAGTGGCATCGGCCGCGCGACCGCCGAGCTCCTCGCCGCCCGAGGACTCCACGTCGTCGTCTCCGGCCGCAACGCCGAACGCGGCGACGCCGTCGTCCAGGGGATCCGTGCCGCCGGTGGTTCGGCCGACTTCGTGGCAGCCGACCTCCGCGACGAGGCGAGCGCGAAGGAGCTCGCCGCACGCGCATCGGAGCTCGGCGGCGGCCACGTCGACGTCCTCGTGAACAGTGCCGGGATCTTCCCGTTCGGTCCCACCGCATCGACCACGACGGAGGGCTTCGACGACGTGTTCGACGTGAACGTCAAGGCGCCGTACTTCCTGGTCGCGGCCCTCGCGCCGGCGATGGCGGGACGCGGTGACGGTTCGATCGTCAACGTGACGACGATGGTCGCCGAGTTCGGTGCGGCCGGCATGGGCATCTACGGCGCGAGCAAGGCGGCGCTGGTGCTGCTGACGAAGTCCTGGGCCGCCGAGTTCGGACCCGCGGGCGTGCGCGTCAACGCTGTGAGCCCCGGCCCGACCCGGACCGAGGGCACCGCCGCGATGGGGGAGAGCCTCGACGCGCTCGCCGCAGCAGGTCCCGCCGGCCGTCCGGGGACGGCGACCGAGGTGGCCGAGGCGATCGTGTTCCTCGCCACGGACGCGGCGTCCTTCGTGCACGGCGCGGTCCTGCCGGTCGACGGCGGGCGCATCGCGGTCTGACGCTGTGCGCGCCTCCACGCCGGTCCGCGTACGGTGCGCGGCATGAGTGACACCACGCCGAACGGATCCAGCGACCCCACCGAGGAGCAGGAGCAGCGCACGGCCGACCTGCCGGACGGCTCGCCGTCCGGGCACGCCACCGAGGACCCGCACGAGGACAGCGACCACGACTCCGGCGGCGAGCCGGCCGACCCGCAGTAGTCCTCGTCCGTCGGCGGTCAGCCGATGCGGATGAGCTTCTTGTTGACGAACTCGTCGGCGCCCAGCGGTCCGAGCTCGCGCCCGAAACCGCTCGCCTTGACCCCACCGAAGGGCAGTTCGGGGCTGTCCGCGCCGACGAGGTTCACGTAGACCATGCCCGCTTCGATGCGGTCCGCGACCCGGAGCGCCTGGTCGGCATCGGTCGTGAACAGGTACGACCCGAGGCCGTACGGGGTGTCGTTCGCGAGCCGGATCGCGTCGTCCTCGTCGGCGACGCGGTAGACGGCCGCCACGGGCCCGAAGAACTCCTCGCGGTACGCGTCGTTGTCGGGGGAGACGTCCGTCAGCACCGTCGGCGTGAAGGCGTTGCCGGATCGCTCTCCACCGGTCACGACCGTGGCGCCCTGCTCCTTCGCGGCCGTCAGCTGCTCCTCGAGTCGGTCGGCCGCGGCCGGTGACGACAGCGGGCCGAGTTCCGCTCCCGGCGTCGTCGGGTCCGTCGGCGCCACCGCTGCCATCGCCTCGGTGAACTTCGACAGGAACCCGTCGTACAGGTGGTCCGCGACGAGGAAGCGCTTCGCGGCGTTGCAGACCTGGCCGTTGCCCTCGAGGCGGGTCGCGACGGCGGACTCGACGACGGCGTCGAGGTCGTCGGTCGAGAGCAGGATGAACGGGTCGGACCCGCCGAGCTCCAGCACCACCTTGGTGAGGTTGCGGCCGGCGATCTCGGCGACCGCCGCACCCGCGCGGGCCGATCCGGTGAGCGAGACGCCCTGGACACGCGGATCGGCGATGACGTCGGCGATCTGGTCGTTCGTGGCGAACACGTTCGTGTACGCGCCCTCGGGGAAGCCCGCGTCGGCGAAGATCCGCTCGATCGCCAGCGCCGATTCCGGGCACTGCGGTGCGTGCTTCAGCAGGACGGTGTTGCCGATGACCAGGTTCGGGCCGGCGAACCGGGCGATCTGGTAGGCCGGGAAGTTCCACGGCATGATGCCGAGCACCACGCCGATGGAGTCCTTGCGGATGAAGGCGCTGCCGTCTGAGCCGGGAGCCAGCGTGATCGGCTCGTCCGCCAGGAAGCCCTCCGCGTGGTCGGCGTAGTAGTCGTAGATGTCGGCGCAGAAGTCGATCTCACCGACGGCCTGGTCGATCGGCTTCGCCATCTCGCGGACGATCGTCGCTGCGAGCTCGTCACGTCGTTCCCGGTAGAGCTCGGCGACGCGGTGCAGCAGCGCGGCGCGGTCGGCCACGGTGCTGGTGCGCTCCCGGTGTGCGCGGTCGGCGGTGTCGATCGCGGCCCGCAGTCCGTCGTCGGTGATCGTCGGGAACGTGGCGAGCGTGGTCCCCGTCGTCGGGTCGGTGACGGCGTAGACGGTGTCGGTGCTGGTGCTCGTGTCGGTCATCGGGGCTCCTGTGCCTGTTCGTCGGTCAGCTGCTTGTTCACGCCGGTCACCGGCTGGTTCTCGTCGAAGCCCTTCGGCTGGACCCGGAAGCCCTTCGTGATCACCAGCAGGTACACGAAGCCGATCGCGGCCCAGACGCCACCGGCGATGAGGGCGTCGGCGTGCAGCTGTGACCAGAGAACACCGGTGAGCAGCATCGCGACACCGGGCAGCACGATGTAGGCGAAGCGGTCCCGGGCCGTGTGCCGTCGTCCCTGCCGGTACGCGAAGTGCACGATGACCGTCGCGTTCACGAACGTGAAGGCGATGAGGGCGCCGAAGTTGATGTACGACGAGATGGTGTCGAGGGAGAAGGTCATCGCGAGCAGCGTGACCGCGCCGACGATGATCACGTTCGGGATGGGCGTCCGGGTACGGGGGCTGACGTAGCCGAACACCCGCTTCGGCAGCACGTTGTTCCGGCCCATCACCAGGAGCATGCGGGCGACGCTCGCGTGCGAGGCGAGACCGGAGGCCAGTGCCGCGACGAACCCGGCAGCCACGAGGACGGCCTGGAACACCGGGCCGCCGACGATCCGGCCGATCTGGGGGAGCGGGTCGTCGGTGAACTCGCCGAACGGGGCGTTCGTCGGGAAGCGGAGCTGCGCGAAGTACGCGGACACCAGGAAGATCAGGCCGCCGATGAGCACGGTCATCAGGATCGCCTTCGGCATGATCCGGATCGACTTCGCCTCTTCCGTGTACATCGTCACCGCGTCGAAGCCGATGAACGAGAAACACACGACCGTGGCACCGGTGAGGAGGGCCGACATCGTCACCCCGTCGTGCACGAACGGCTCCGTGCTGGCGATCGTCCCCGCCCCGGCACCGTGGACGAGCTCGATCACGGTGAACACCACGAACGCGATCATCGCGAGGATCGCCCCGATGAGCAGCACCATGTTGAGGTTCGACGTGCCGCGCATCGACAGGCAGATCACCGTCGTGACGAAGACCGTGTAGACCACGACCGTCACCCAGGCCGGCAACGCGGGGAAGACCTGCTCGAGGTACAGCCGGATGATGAGTGCGTTCACCATCGGCAGCAGGAGGTAGTCCAGCAGCGACGCCCAGCCGACCATGAAGCCGGCGTTCGGGTGGATGGACTCCCGGACGTACGTGTACGCGGAGCCGGCGGCCGGGTAGACGCGGACCATCTTCCCGTAGCTCACCGCCGTCAGGAGCATGATCACCAGTGCGATCAGGTACGCGCTCGGGACCGCGCCGTTCGTCTCGCCGGACACGATCCCGAATGTGTCGAACACCACGGTCGGGGTCATGTAGCCGAGACCGAGGCCGACGATCGCCCAGAGACCGAGGCTCCGCTTCAGGGAGCCGCCGCGGGCGGGTGCCGTCGGTGCGGCGACCGCGATGGGTGATGCCATGGGAGTTCCCTCCTCGGCGCGAACGGGTGTCGCGGGGCCGGGGTCCGTGCGTCGTCGCGTGGACCGGTTGCAGAACCCTACCGACGGGCGAGCGTCGGGCGGAGTGGACGCGGTGTACTTCTGTGGCGGGCCAGGTGTACACCGCGTCAGGTGTCATCGGAGGGTTGTCACCGGAGGATTCAGTTCGCGGCGGCCCTGAGCGTGGCGAGCCCTTCGACGAACGAGTGCTCGAAACGCGTCAGATCTGACGAGCGCACGCCGTTCGCCGCAGCGACGTCGCGCCAACGGTCCAGCGCTCCGACGATGACGGTGAGCTCCGCTCTCGCCTGTGTTGGGGAGAGTCGGCACAACTCGGCGAACGCGATCAGCCCCTCGGCCTGGCTCCGCCCGTGATCCGTCCCGACGATCGTCGTCTGACGAGCAGCCGTGTCGGGATTCGGGTTCAGATCGAAGGCAGGGCTGAGCGCCCACCCGCCGCGATCGCGGAGGAACCCGTGGTTCCGGAGGTGGTCGTCGGTGTTGTTGAGGCCGACGCTGACGGCCGCCCTGCGGAACAGTTCGCGAGCGTCGCTGCTCGGCCGGCTGCTCATCTCGGGTAGCCGCTCGACGATGTCTCCGTAGTCCGAGGTCTGCCCATCCCGTTGCTCGAGCACGGTCATCGCGCTCAGGTAACCGATCCGACGACGCTTCGCGCGGTCGAAGCGCTCGAGCAGCAGGAGGTGGCGTCCGTCGACGCGAGAGAGGTGATGCGGCGCCACCGTGACGCCCGCGGCGCTGGCGAGGTCGAGGGCCGTGGCTTCCCATGCCATGACGTCCCAGGCGTCCGCGTGGTGCGGGAACTTCGCGATGAGCGCCCGACCGTCATCGCCGAGCACGGACGCCTTGGGACGTGCCCCTCCGAGCGACCCGGTCCCGGCGTCCAGCAAGGCCTTCACCGCCATGTAGTCCTCGGTGTCGCCACTGGCAACGTCCGCGGCACGGAGCAGCTCGGGGAGGTGCACCAGCTTCGGAACGTCATGACCGGGGTCGAGGAACGCGCCGCCCGCCTCTGTGCGGAAGCGCAGCGCTCCATGACGTGTGGCGTCACTGACGCGCAGGAGGTAGTCGACGTCATCAAGCGTCCGCGATGCTCGCGATTCCAGTCCAGCCCGCGCACGCTCCTGCTTCTGGATGAGATTGCGCCCCCAGCGATCCGGCGCCGAATCGCTGAAGGCGCCAGGGAGTCCGGGCGTGTACTGCGTGCCGGACGTGAGGCGGAACGCCGGGTCGACTGCGTACGACGTCGGCCGGGCGAGGTAGTCGGTCTCGTACTGGAAGGTCGTCCCCTGCAGCCGACCGCGGCTCCGCTGGAACTGCGCTCGTCCGACGAACACCGTGGTGTCGTCGAGTTCGATGTGCACTTCGACCTCGTCGCGACCCGTCATCGGATCCGCTTCCGGAGGAGCATGTCCGCCCTCGCCCTGCCGAGATCGGTGCGCAGCGGATCCAGCGCCTCGGTGAGGGTGTCGAGGATGCCGAGCGCGCGGGCGACACGGAGCACGATGTGGAAGCCGACGCTCGGATCACCGTGCTCGAGCTTCCGGAGGGTGTCTCGGGTGATGTCGGCGCGGTCCGCGACCTGCTCGGCCGTGAGTCCGAGGATCCTGCGCCAGCCTGCGAAGTCCGCGCCGATGTCCCGAGCGGACCGCGCGACCGCTGTGGGCAGTGCTCGCCCGGTGCTGCTCCTCGGTTCGTCCATGACGACCACAATACGCACTAACGGCATTAAAGACGAGTACCATCGTCATTGTTGGTCAAGAGGACTGGGGCTGCTGCTGGGTGATGCAGTGCAGGCCGCCCCCGCGTGCGAAGACCTCGCGGGCGTCGACCGACCGGATCTCACGGCCCGGGTACACGTCCGCCAGGATGCCCCGTGCG
This sequence comes from Curtobacterium sp. ZW137, assembly GCF_003762905.1. Taxonomy (GTDB): domain Bacteria; phylum Actinomycetota; class Actinomycetes; order Actinomycetales; family Microbacteriaceae; genus Curtobacterium. The sequence goes on from NZ_RJKS01000003.1 coordinate 349,222, forward strand.
CGGTCGTTGGCCGCTGCCTCGGCGTCGCCGAAGGCACACGCGATGACCGCGCCGTTCACCACGACGTGGTTGACGTAGTTCCAGTCCACCGGGCCGTCGTCGTCGGTCAGCGTCGCCGGCGCCGGGATCTCGACGACGGTCGCGTCGGTGGCGACCTCGATGGCCCGCCGGACCTGCGGCATGACGACGTGGTCGGGGTGCGCGGCGTCCGGCTGCGCGTGCAGCAGGACGGTCGCCTCGTCCGTGAACGTCGCGATCATGTCCACGTGTCCGCGGGTCCCGAGGCCGTCGTAGTCCCGCGTGAGCCCCCGGGGGAGCCAGATCACGTCCGTCGCCCCGATCGTCCGCGCGAGCTCCTCCTCGACGCGGGCGCGGTCGGCATAGGGGTTCCGCCGCGGGTCGAGCTGCACGGTCTCCGTGACCATCACCCGTCCCCCGCCGTCGACGTGGATCGCCCCGCCCTCGTTCACCAGGAGCGACGGGATCCGCTCGACACCGGCGGCCCGTGCGACCGTCGCGGCGATCTCCGCGTCCCGGGTCCACGTCGCCCAGGCGTTGGCGCCCCAGCCGTTGAAGACCCAGTCGACGGCGCCGATCGCTCCGGTCTCGTCGTCCACGACGAAGGTCGGTCCGATGTCGCGCATCCAGAAGTCGTCGAGCGGGGCTTCGAGCACTTCGACGGCGCTCGAGAGCAGCCGCGCAGCGTCCGCACGGGCGACCGGGTCCACCACGATGGTGACCGGCTGGTACTCGCTGATCGTGTTCGCGGTCGCGGCCCATGCCTCGCGTGCCGCCTCGGCGCTCGCCGCGTCGTCACCGAGCGTGTGTCCGGGACGGGGGAACGCCATCCAGGTGCGTTCCTGCGGAGCAGTCTCCGCCGGCATCCGCCAGCTCACGACCGCACCGCCGTCGCCGTGTGGTCGGCGGTCGTCGCGGTGGCGGTCCCGTCCGTGGTCGGCTGGTCCGGTCGGGAGGCCAGGGTCGCCTCGACCGCGCCGTACCCGTCGCGGACGGGGTCGACCGCACCCACCAGTCCGTCGTACAGGTCGGGTCGCCTCGTCAGGTAGAAGGGGAAGAGCCGCAGCCACTCCGTCCGGGCGTCGAGGTCGAGGTCGGCGACCAGGACCACGCTCGCGTCGCGAGGGGCCTCGGCGAGGACCCGACCGAACGGGTCGGAGATGAACGACGAGCCGTAGAAGGTGATGTCGCCCTCGTCGCCCCACCGGTTCGGGACGACCATGAACTGGCCGGCCGTGATCCCGTTCGCCACGATGACGTGCCGCCAGATCGAGGCGGTGTCGAAGTCCGGGAACGTCGGTTCGGAGCCGATCGCCGTGGGGTAGGCGAGGACTTCGGACCCGGCGAGGCCGTAGGAGCGTGCGACCTCGGGGAACCACTCGTCCCAGCACGTCGGCAGTCCGACACGGGCACCGAGACCGGTCGGCTCGTACACCGGGAACGCATCGTCGTCGGCGCCCGGGCGGAAGTAGGTGTCCTCGTAGTACCCGGCGCTGATCGGGATGTGGGTCTTCCGGGTCCGGCCGACGAGCGTGCCGTCCGGGGCGACGAGGATCGCCGTGTTGTAGCCGCGGGGGTCGTCGGGCTGGTCGTCGTCCGCCGGGCGTTCGTAGAGCGAGGCGTGCACGAACAGGCCGTGCTGCCGCGCCTGGTCCCGGGCGAAGGTCATGGTGGGTCCGTCCGCGAGGTCCTCGGCGAGGTCCTTCGGCACGCCGCTCGCGGGGGTGTCGCCCGGGTACCGGAGCAGCGTCAGCTCGGGCAGGAACACCGCGCGGGCGCCGTTCGCCGCCGCTGCCGCGATGCCCTCCGCGAGCTGTCGGCGGTGCGCCTCGGGATCCTCGAGCCAGCGCATCTGCACCAGGGCGACACGGGTCGACCGGCGGGGTTCGCCGGTGTCCTCGTGGAGGGGGGAAGCGACCGGGGGAGCGATGACGACGTCCATGGCGCCATTGTTGACCACGCGATCAACTACCGCAAGGGGTCACCGTGGTCGAACGCTGCGAGGGCATCGGCCAGCATCCGGTGCCCCTGGTCCTCGAACCGCTCGTCGCCGACCGCGTACGCCCACACCGCGGTGCCGACGGCTTCGCGGAGCTGGAGCCAGCGCCAGGCCTCCGGGTCACGTGGGTCGTCACCGTAGCCGTCGAAGAAGGCCCGTTCGAGCGCCGGCTCGTGCTGCCAGTGCAGGACGGCGAGCCGTGTCAGGTCGAGGGCTCTCGGGCGCAGGGCGAAGCGCCCGAAGTCGATCATCCGCAGGCGGCCGTCGTCGACGATCCAGTTCCGGGGATGCCAGTCGCCGTGCGTCGGTACGAGGGTGACCGGGCCGGCGTCGAACGACTCCAGGTGGGCTCGCGCCCGCGCGGCGATGTCGTCCGGGATCCGGTGCTCCGACGCCAGCGCGTCCAGGGCCTTGCGGGACTCGCGGACCAGGAAGTCGTCGGACGGGGCCGCGTGCTGGTCGTGGAACCGGCGGAGGAGCGCGCCGGCCTGGCGGTGCACCTCCGGCGACGTCTCGTCGGGGCTCCCGAGGGCGAGGTGGCCGGGGACCCGGTCCAGCACGAGGACGCGGCGTTCCTCGTCGGCTGCCACGAGTGCCGCGGTGTCGCCGGTGCGCACGAAGGGGGCGGTCCACCGGCGGTGCGCGAGGAGCTCCCTCGGGAAGTGGGTGTTCTCCGGGCCGGCGGCCTTCACCGTGTACTCACCCGCTGTTCCCGCGACGTGCAGGACGACCGTGTCGAGGAGTCCCCACGAGTCGTTCGCCAGCACCCGTGCCCCTGGCACCGAGGCGCGGACGACCTCGACCTGCTCGTCGCTGAGACCTGTGCTCCCCCACCGCATCCCGAAAACCTACTCGCCTGCCCAACCGCGCCGATTGACGGGCCCCTGGTGTGCCGTATCGTTTTCCGCAAGAGCGTCGGGCTTGGACCGACGTGCATACCCCGGGAACCCCTCGCGCTGCGAGGGGTTCCTTGTTTCTGCGAGGCGCCCCGCATCGAAGCCGGAAGTGTCCGAAGGGCGCAGCCGTCACCCGGGCGTCCAGGTCGCACCGACCGGGGCGGCGTTGCCTGGTCGGCGTCAGATCTCAGGAGGACACATGAGCAAGACCTGGTTCATCACCGGCGCATCGAAGGGCTTCGGCCGCGAGTGGGCGGAGGCCGCCCTGGAACGCGGGGACTCCGTCGCCGGCACCGCCCGGAACACCGACGACGTGCAGGCCCTCGTCGAGCAGTACCCGGACACGTTCCTCGGACTCCAGCTCGACGTCACGGACCGTGCCGCCGACTTCGCCGCGGTGCAGCGGGCAGCTGAGCACTTCGGCTCGCTCGACGTCGTCGTCAACAACGCCGGCTACGGCCACTTCGGCATGATCGAGGAGCTCACCGAGGACGAGGTCCGCGGCCAGCTCGAGACGAACCTGTTCGGTGCGCTCTGGGTCACCCAGGCGGCGCTGCCGATCATGCGTGCCCAGGGCTCCGGGCACGTCATCCAGGTGTCGAGCATCGGCGGGATCAGTGCGTTCCCGACGGTCGGCGCCTACCACGCGTCGAAGTGGGCGCTCGAGGGCTTCTCGCAGTCGCTCTCGCAGGAGGTCGCCGGCTTCGGCATCTCGGTGACGCTGGTCGAGCCCGGCGGGTTCTCGACCGACTGGTCCGGCCCGTCGTCGAAGAAGAGCGAGGAGAACCCCGCCTACGCAGTGGTGCGGGAGGCCGCGTCGAAGCGTCCGTCGGCGGCGGACCCCGGCAAGCCCGAGGCCACCCGCTCCGCGATCCTCAAGGTCGTCGACGCCGAGCAGCCCCCGCTCCGGGTGTTCTTCGGCAAGGCGCCGCTCGGCATCGCCGAGAAGGACTACGAATCGCGTCTGGCGACGTGGCGCGAGTGGCAGCCGGTGTCGGAGGAGGCGCACGGCGCCTGACCTCGACGGTCAGGCGATGATGTTGACCGCGCGCGAGATGACCAGCGCCATCAGGATGAACCCGCCGACCGACTGGTAGGCCATGATCATCTTCGCGCGGACGGTCATCGGCATCGTGTCGGTCGGGCTGAACGCCACCATGTTGGTGAGCCCCACGTAGAGGTAGTCCAGGTACACCGGACGCCACGACGCCGTGCGCTCGTCGGTCTCCTGGGGGAACTGGAAGTCCGCCTCGTCCGACTTCCAGAGCCCGGGACGCCGCCGGGCCACGGGGCCGCCGCGGTCGAGCTCCCAGTAGACGAGCCCGAAGGCGATGATGCTGCTGACCCACACCTGCAGCGCGGTCAGGAGCACGGCGCCGCCGTCCGCGTGCCCGTTGAGGAGCACCATGACGGTGCGGATCACGGTGAGCTGGTTCGCGACGGTGAGCATGATCGCGAGGCCGAACGAGAGCCACCGTGACCAGGTCGTCTCGCGCGACAACCGCCGCGGGTTGAACACGATCAGCGGCACGAGGAGCAGGACGCCGAGCAGCGGGACGACCCACGACGGGAAGAACAGCACCTGGCTCGGCAGGAACAGGGCGAGCGCGAGGTTGACCAGGATCGCGGCGGCCACCGGGAAGCGGTGTTCGTGCTGGTGTCTGACCTTCGTCGGGCTCACGCGCCGAGTGTAGATGCCAGTTCCGCCGGCGTGACCTGCCTGCCGAGGATCCGCGACGCCGCACGGAGCCCCGAGTTCAGCGCCCCGTGCACCGTCGCGGGGTCGTCGCCCCACGTGGCCTCGCCGGCGAGCTGCACGCGCCCGGACGGTGTCCCGAGCAGGTCGTGGTCGTCGGTCGACGCGCCGACGTGCAGGTACGAGTACGCGCCGCGTGCGAAGGGGTCGGCGGCCCAGCGGGTGATGCGGAACGCCGTCGGGTCGGGGACGGCATCGCCGAACATGCGGCGGAGCGCGGTGACGCCCTCGGCCACGATCTCGTCGTCCGTCAGGGTCTCGATCCGCCGTGCGCCGGCACCGCCGAGCAGCGCAGCGAGCACGGGCTCCCCGGTCACCCGGGACATGTCGTACCAGGAGTGCCAGTCGACCCCGGCGGACCCCTGCTGCCGGATCACCCACGTGTCCCAGAACTGCTCGGGGAACCGCAGGAACACCTTGTCGTAGACGCCCATGCCGAGTCGGTCGAGCGCTCCGGCGGCCGGACCGGCCAACGGCGGGTCGAACACGACGTCACCGGCCCTGAGCACGCCGAGCGGCACGGTCACGACGACCTCGGCGGCGCAGAACTCCGAACCGTCGGTCGTGGTCACCTTGACCCGCTCGTCGTTCTGGTGGACCACGGCGACGACGGCGTCGGTGCGCACGTCGAGCCCGCCGGCCAATGCCGCGGCGTACTGCCCGTACCCGCCGGGGAAGACGACCTCGTCGCCGGGGACGTGCTCCTCCTCGAGCCCGTGGGCGTCGAGGTCGGTGACGGGGGCGCCGCAGAGGTCCTCGGACCGGTGGGCCATGTACTCCTGCACGCGCAGGGCGCGCGCGCCGGACCAGCCGAGCGACGCCAGCACGGTCGCGACGGCCTCGGCGTACGTGGTCCCCGGGGCGGCGTCCGCCACGATGGACTCCAGCAGCCCGTCGACGGTGTGCAGATCGGCCACGAACGCACCCGGGTCGGCCACCGGCGCTCCGGACGGGTCGTGCCAGGCGATCGGCCGCCCGTCGAACTGGAAGCTGCCGACGGTGAACTCGACGGTGTCGATCCCGAACGCGGACGCCAGGGACCACAGCGGGTTGCCGTCGATGCCGTGGATCCACGAGGCGCCGAGGTCGACGGGCACGCCGAGCGCGGGGTCCGTCCAGGTGCGACCACCGATGCGGTCTCGGGCCTCGAGCACGACGACGTCGCGGCCGGCGAGGGCCAGGGCACGCGCGGCGGCCAGCCCGGCGACGCCGGCTCCGACGACGATCACGTCGACGCCCATCAGCACAGCCCGCCCATCAGCACAGCCCGCCCATCAGCACAGCCCGCCCATCAGTACAGCCCGCCCATCAGCACAGCCCGCCCATCAGTACAGCCCACCCATCAGTGATCTCCGGTCAGTGGCGCCATCAGCCGGGCGGCGAGGCTCGCGCGCCCGGTCAGCCGTTCCTCGCGGTCGGCGAGGTCGGTGGCGACGAGTCCGGCGTTCGCCCCGAGGAACCGCAGCGGCTCCGGCTCCCAGTCGGGGGAGCGGTGCCCCACCCACGGCAGCGCGGTCAGCGGCGTCGAGACGCCCCGCACGAGGTCGGCGAGCGTCCGTCCGGCCAGGTTCGTCGTCGAGAGGCCGTCCCCGACGTACCCGCCGGCCGAGCCGACGGATCCGTCCCAGGTCACCGAGGCGCACCAGTCGCGCGGCACCCCGAGCGGCCCGCCCCAGGTGTGCGTGATCGGAGCGTCCGCCACCACCGGGAAGAGCTCGACGAGCGACCGGCGGAGGTGCTGGAAGACCCGGGGGACCCGGTCGTACCCGGGGGTGATCGAGGACCCCCAGTGGTACCGGGCGCCCCGCCCGCCGAACGCGAGCCGGTCGTCCGCGGTCCGCTGCCCGTAGACGAGCAGGTGCCGGTAGTCGGAGAAGGTCTGTCCGTGTTCGAGGCCGATGCGCTCCCACGCGGACGCCGGCAGCGGCGCGGTCGCGATCATCAGCGAGTACAGCGGCAGGATCCGCCGCTTCGTCTGCTCCAGCGACGCGCCGTACCCCTCGGTGGCGACGACGACCGCGCCGGCCGAGACGGTCCCGCGGGTGGTGACCACACGCCCTGGAGCCCACGACACGGCGGGCGTGTGCTCCGCGATGACGACGCCACGGGCCTCCAGTGCGGCTGCGAGCCCACGGACCAACGCGGCCGGCTGCACCCGCGCGCAGTCCGGGGTCCACGCCACACCGAGGGTGTCCGTCGCGTCACCGCGACGGCCGTCCCGGTACGTCATGTCGTCGCCCCAGTCGGACGACGACGCGACCTCCGCGCGGGCCGCGCGGTCCTGGACCTCGGAACGTGCGTAGAGGACGGTGCCGCCCTTGACGTAGTCGCAGTCGATGTCGGCCTCGGCCGCTGCGCGACCGACCTCGTCGACGGTGTCGCGCATGGCCGCGCGCATGGCGAGCGCGGCCTCGCGGCCGTCGTGCTGCGCGATGGACTCCGCGGACCGCGGGAAGAGCGCCGAGCACCAGCCGCCGTTCCGTCCGGAGGCGCCGAACCCGGCGATCTCGCGTTCGACGACGACGATCTGGAGGCTCGGATCACCCTGGTGCAGGTACCACGCGGTCCAGAGACCGGTGAGTCCGCCGCCGATGATGCAGACGTCCGCCGAGCGGTCGCCGTCGAGGGGCGGCCGGGGCGTCAGGTCGTCGCGGCCGGATGCCACGAGCTGGTCCAGCCAGAACGAGACGCCCCGGTAGCCCGTCACGATCAGATCTTCGAGGACGCCTCGGACAGCACGCTCCGCAGGATCGAGGTGATCTCGCGGAACTCGGGCTGCCCGATGGTGAGCGGCGGTGCGAGCTGCACGACGGGGTCGCCGCGGTCGTCGGCGCGGCAGTACAGCCCCGCGTCGAAGAGCGCCTTGGACAGGAACCCGCGGAGCAGACGCTCGGACTCGTCGTCGTCGAACGTCGTCTTCGTGGCCTTGTCCTTCACGAGCTCGATGCCGTAGAAGTACCCGGCACCGCGGACGTCACCGACGATCGGCAGGTCGAGCAGGGTGTCCAGCTCGGCCTTGAAGAGCGGGGCGTTCTGCTGCACGTTCGCGAGCAGTCCCTCTTCCTCGAAGATGTCGAGGTTCTCCATCGCGACCGCTGCGGAGACCGGGTGCCCGCCGAACGTGTACCCGTGGTAGAAGGTCGTGTCGCCCTTGGAGAACGGCTCGAACAGCTTGTCGCTGATGATCGTGGCGCCGATCGGGGAGTACCCGGAGGTCATCGCCTTGGCGCAGGTGATCATGTCCGGCACGAAGTCGTAGGTGTCGCAGGCGAACATCGTGCCGATGCGACCGAACGCGCAGATGACCTCGTCGGAGACCAGGAGCACGTCGTACTCGTCGCAGATCTCGCGGACCCGCTGGAAGTACCCGGGCGGCGGGGTGAAGCAACCGCCGGAGTTCTGCACCGGCTCGAGGAAGACGGCGGCGACGGTGTCGGGACCCTCGAACTCGATCATCTCGCGGATGCGCTCGGCGGCCCAGTAGCCGAACTCCTCTTCGCTCTGCCCGGCGAAGCCCATCTCGTCGGCGCGGTAGTAGTTCGTGTTCGGCACACGGAGGCCACCGGGCGTCAGCGGCTCGAACATCTGCTTCATCGCGGGGATGCCGGTGATCGCGAGCGCTCCCTGCGGGGTGCCGTGGTACGCCACCGCACGCGAGATCACCTTGTGCTTCATCGGCTTGCCGCGGAGCTTCCAGTAGTACTTCGCGAGCTTGAAGGCGGTCTCGACCGCCTCACCACCACCGGTGGAGAAGAACACCTTGTTGAGGTCGCCGGGCGCCAGGTCGGCCAGGCGGTCGGCGAGCTCGATCGCGGCGGGGTGCGCGTAGGACCAGATCGGGAAGAAGCTCAGCGTCTCGGCCTGCTTCGCCGCCATCTCGGCCAGGCGCTTCCGGCCGTGCCCGGCGGCGACGACGAACAGGCCGGAGAGCCCGTCGATGTAGCCCTTGCCGTGGCTGTCGTAGACGTGGTGGCCCTCGCCGCGCACCATGATCGGCACGTCGGCACCGGCCTGGTTCGCACCGTGCCGGGCGAAGTGCATCCACAGGTGGTCGCGGGACTTCTGCTGCAGGGCTGCGTCGTCCACCGGGGCGAACGGGTCGTAGGAGCCGAGCCGCGTGGGCTGTTCGGTCTTCTGGTCGGAGATGGTCATCGCGTTCCCCAGTCGTAGAGCTGTTTGCGGAGTTGCAGGTAGACGAAGGTCTCGGTGCCGGTCACACCCGGGATGGCCCGGATCGTGCCGTTGAGCAGTTCGATGAGGTCGTCGTCGTCTTCGCAGACGACCTCCACCATGAGGTCGAAGCTGCCGGCGGTCATCACGAGGTAGTCGACCGCCAGGAGCTTCTCGAGTTCGTCGGCGACCTTGCGGGTGTCGCCGCCCACGCGGATGCCGATCATCGCCTGCCGGTGGAACCCGAGCTGCATGGGGTCCGTGACCGCGACGATCTGCATGACGCCGGTCTCGGTGAGCTTCTGCACGCGCTGCCGGACCGCCGCCTCGCTGAGACCGACCGCCTTGCCGATCTCGCCGTACGGACGGCGCCCGTCCGCCTGGAGCTGTTCGATGATGCGCTTGGAGATGTCGTCGATCGGTCCCGGACGTCGTGGTGCTGCCGCCATGCCGGACAGCATGGCAGCGCCGTCGTCGAGAAAGCAAGGGATTCCGTTGTGAACAACGTGTTTCGCGACGATTTCCGTTGTTACAAGTCTTCCGAACCATGGGAAAGCGTGCCAGTATCGCCGCCATGCTGGACAGCACGAACACGGCGACGGCCACGGCGACGCGGGAACTCCGGAACTTCGTCGGAGGCGCGTCCGTCGAGTCACGCTCGGACACCGCGTTCGGCCTGGTCGACCCGACGACCGAGGCCGAGTACGGCCGGTCGCCGATCTCCACCGCGGCGGACGTCGACGACGCCTTCACCGCCGCGAGCACCGCGTTCGAGACCTGGCGCCGCACGACCCCGGGGGAGCGCCAGCTCGCGCTGTTCCGGATCGCGGACGCGATGGAACAGCGTGCGGAGGAGTTCGCGGACCTGGAGTCACTCGACACCGGGAAGCCCCGCGCCACCCTGGTCGAGGACGAGATCCTGCTCTCCGTCGACCAGATCCGCTTCTTCGCCGGAGCCGCCCGGAACCTCGAGGGCCGGAGCGCCGGCGAGTACATGGCCGACCACACGTCGTTCGTCCGGCGCGAGCCGATCGGCGTCGTCGCCCAGGTCACCCCCTGGAACTACCCGCTCAACATGGCGGTGTGGAAGTTCGCCCCGGCGCTCGCCGCGGGGAACACCACCGTCCTGAAGCCGAGCGACACGACGCCCCTGTCCACGCTGCTCCTCGCCGAGGTCGCCGCGGAGTTCCTGCCACCCGGCGTCCTCAACGTCGTCGTGGGGGACCGGACCACCGGCGCCGCGATGATCGACCACCCGACGCCGCAGCTGGTGTCCATCACGGGATCCGTCCGCGCCGGCATGGAGGTCGCCCGCGCCGCCGCCGGTGACCTGAAGCGCACGCACCTGGAACTCGGCGGGAAGGCCCCGGTGATCGTGTTCGACGACGCCGACATCCCCGCCGCGGTCGCCGGCATCGTCGCCGCCGGGTTCTTCAACGCCGGGCAGGACTGCACCGCGGCCACCCGGCTGCTCGTGCAGGACGGCATCCACGACGAGTTCGTGGCGGCGCTCGCCGAGGCGGCCAGGACCGACGCGCAGACCGGCCCGGACGCCTCGACCCCGTACTTCGGCCCGGTCAACAACGTGAACCAGCTCACGCACGTGCAGGACTTCATCGACACGCTCCCCGACCACGCCACGATCGAGCTCGGTGGTGCGCGGCAGGGCGACGTCGGCTACTTCCACCAGGCGACGATCGTGTCCGGGCTCCGGCAGGACGACCGCGCCGTGCAGCAGGAGATCTTCGGCCCGGTGCAGACCGTCCAGCGGTTCAGCACCGAGGCGGAGGCGCTCCGCTGGGCGAACGGTGTCGAGTACGGCCTGGCGAGTTCGGTGTGGACGACCGATCATGCGCGGGCGATGCGCTTCGCCCGCGACCTCGACTTCGGGTGCGTGTGGATCAACACACACATCCCGATCGTCGCCGAGATGCCGCACGGCGGCTTCAAGCACTCCGGCTACGGCAAGGACCTGTCCCAGTACGGGTTCGAGGACTACACCCGCATCAAGCACGTCATGTCCTACATCGGCTGAAGCCGACCACTCCCTGGAGGCACCATGGCAATGACCGGCACGTTCGCCGAATCGGGAGCCGACCTGCGGCTCGAACAGATCACGAAGGCCTTCCCGGGGCACACGGCGGTGGACGCCCTCGACCTCACGGTCCCCGCTGGATCGTTCTTCGCCCTGCTCGGACCGTCCGGCTGCGGCAAGACCACGACCCTGCGGCTCGTCGCGGGACTCGAGGAACCGACGAGCGGCACGATCACGATCGGCGGGAAGGACGTCACCGAGACGAAGCCGTACCAGCGGCCCGTGAACACGGTGTTCCAGAACTACGCGCTGTTCCCGCACATGAGCGTGCTCGACAACGTCGCGTTCGGGCTGAAGCGCCGGCGGATCCCGGACCCGATGACGAAGGCCCACGAGGCGCTCCGCCTCGTCGAGCTCGAGGCCTCGGCCTCCAAGCGGCCTGCCCAGCTCTCCGGCGGCATGCAGCAACGCGTCGCCCTCGCCCGGGCGATCGTGAACCGGCCGGCGCTGCTGCTCCTCGACGAACCGCTCGGCGCGCTCGACCTGAAGCTCCGGCACCAGATGCAGCTCGAGCTGAAGACGATCCAGGCCGAGGTCGGGCTGACGTTCCTGCACGTCACCCACGACCAGGAAGAGGCGATGACGATGGCCGACACGGTCGCCGTCATGAACGGCGGCCGGATCGAGCAGATGGGCAGCCCCCAGGACCTCTACGAACTGCCGAAGACCGCATTCGTCGCGAACTTCCTCGGCCAGTCGAACCTGCTCGAGGGTGACGTCCGTGGAACCGAGGGCGAGCTCATCGTCGTCGCGACCGCCGCGGGCACCATCGCCGTGCCGGCCGCGCGTGCCGTTGCGACCTCCGGCCGCGTGGTCGTCGGGGTGCGCCCCGAGAAGCTCAAGATCCGCACCGCGGAGCCCTCGCACGAGGCCGGACGCAACATCCTCGGCCCGGGACGCGTCGTCGACGTCTCCTTCTCCGGCGTCAGCACGCAGTACCTGGTCGACGTCCCCGGCGCCGGCCGGGTCTCCGTCTTCGCCCAGAACTCGAAGGGCGGGCCGCGGATCGCGACCGGCACCGAGGTCTGGCTCACGTGGGGCGTCGACCACGGATTCGGTCTGGAGGCACCCGACGCGTCCGACGCGAGCGTCACCACCCAGGCCGCGCCGGGCCTCCAGGCCGTGGAGACCGCCACCGCAGGTGCGGTCGCGTGAGCGCCCGACCCGACCTGGTGCGCGGACTGACGTCCGCCCGGGTCAGCCGGCGGGGGTTCCTGGCCGGAGGCGGCGCGGCCGCCGTCGCGGCACTCCTCGCCGGCTGCAGCATCAAGGGCTCCGCCGCCTCGATGGGTCCCCCCGTGGACTGGACCGCCTTCTGGAAGGACGCGAAGGCGACGAAGGAGCTCAACTTCGCGAACTGGCCGCTGTACATCGACTCCGACCACGGCAAGTCCGAGTCGCTCGCGCTCTTCAAGGAGGCGACCGGCATCGCGGTGGACTACCAGGCGGTGATCCAGGACAACGCGACGTTCTACGCCACCGTCTCCCCGATCCTCCGCGCGAAGGGCGCTACCGGGTACGACCTCGTCGTGATGACCAACGGGTACGAGCTCACCGAGATGATCAAGAACGGGTTCGTCTGCGAGCTCGACCACAGCCGGCTGCCGAACTTCGCCGCGAACGCGTCCGACTCGGTGAAGGACCCGAACTACGACCCGGACAACAAGCACTCGGTCGTGTGGCAGACCGGGTTCACCGGTCTGGCGTACAACCCGAAGTACACCGGGCGGAAGATCACCTCGTTCAAGGACCTCCTCGATCCGGCGTTCAAGGGCCGCGTCGGGTTGATGAGCGACAACACCGAGCTCGGCTCACTGGCGCTCCTGGCGCTCGGGATCGCGCCGGAGACGTCGACCGCCGCGGACTGGCGGAAGGCCCAGCAGTGGCTCCGTGAGCTGCGCCCGAGCGTCACCGGGTTCTACGACCAGAGCTACATCAACCGGCTCGAGAACGGCGACACCTGGATCACCCAGGCCTGGTCGGGCGACGTGTTCCAGGCGCAGCAGTCGGGGTTCCCGGACCTGGAGTTCGTCACCCCGGAGGAGGGGCAGATGACCTGGCACGACAACATGCTCATCCCCCGGCAGGCGGCGAACCCGGTGTCGGCGCTGGCCTGGATGGACTTCTACTACACGCCGAAGGTCGCCGGGATCGTCGAGGACTGGGTCAACTACGTCTGCCCCGTCCCCGCCGCCGAGGACTACGTCCGCGACCAGCTCGACGACGCGACGGTGGCGGACAGCCCGCTCGTGTTCCCCGACTCCTCGGTGTTGGAGAAGTCGCACGAGTTCCGCGTGTTCAAGAACTACGACGAGTACTCGGAGTGGAACGGCATCTTCAACGCGGTGGTGCAGTCGTGACCGCCGTCGCCCTGGGTGCCCCGCCCGCTGCACCCGTTCGTCGCGGGCGGCGTCGCAGCACGCCGTTCCTGCTCGCGCTGGTCGGCACCGCGTACCTCTGCGTCTTCTTCGTCATCCCGCTCCTGTCCGGGCTGATCGTCTCGCTCATGTCCGGCAACCCGGACGACGGCTACACGTTCACGTGGAACTGGGGGATCTACTCCTCGCTGTTCGTGAACCCGCAGGTGCCGTACCTCACGTTCCTGCTCCGCTCCCTCTGGTACGGCGCAGCGGCAACGGTCGTGACCATCATCGTCGGTTACCCCGTCGCGTACTTCATCGCGTTCCGGGTGTCCCCGCGGTGGAAGAACCCGCTGCTCATGCTCGTCTTCGTGAGCTTCCTGGTGTCGTTCATCATCCGCACCGACATGTGGGCGTTCGTGCTCGCGTCGCAGGGGCCCGTCGTCACCTTCCTGCAGGGGATCGGGCTCGCCGGCAAGGACTTCCACATCCTCGGCACCGGCGGGGCGGTGATCTTCGGGGACGCGTACAACGACCTGGCGTTCATGGTGCTGCCGATCTACGCCGCGCTCGAACGGATCGACCCGCGCCTCGGTGAGGCCGCGAACGACCTCTACGCCGGCAAGGTCCGGGCGTTCTGGCACACCACGCTGCCGCTGTCCCGCTCCGGCATCTTCGCCGGTGTCCTGCTGGTGTTCATCGACTGCGTCGGCGACCCGGTGAACTCGGCGCTCCTCGGCGGCACGAACACGTACACGATCGGGCAGGCGATCCAGGACGCGTACTCCGGCAACCAGCAGTACAACGTCGCCGCCGCGCTCTCCACCGTGCTCATGGTGGTGCTCGGCATCATCCTGTTCATCTACGCCCGTGTGTCCGGCACCGACGACCTCGAGGACCTCGTATGACCGCCGTCGCACCACCCCGCACCACCGCCCCCGCGTCGCCCGTCTCCGCTCCGGTCGTGCACCGGCACGGCGTGAACCGACGCGGGCCGTGGCTCGCGATCGTGTACTGGGTGGTCATCGCGATCACACTCGTCCCGATCATCTACATGATCGTGTACTCGTTCAACGACGCCCCGACGAACCGGTTGTCGTTCGCCTGGAACGGGTTCACGACGTACTGGTACGCCAACCTCGTGAACGTGTCGGGGCTCGGCGCGGCGTTCGTGACCTCGGTCGTCATCGCGTTCCTCGCCGCCATCGTCTCCGTCGCGATCGGCCTGCCGCTCGCGCTCGCCCTCGAGCGGTACAAGTTCCCCGGCCGTGGCGCCGTGAACGCCGTCGTGTTCGCGGACATCGCCGCACCGTCGATCGTCGTCGGCTCCGCGTCGCTGTCGTTCTTCCTGTCGATCGGGCTGGGGACCGGCTTCCTCACGGTGCTGCTCACGCACGTGGCGTTCGACGTCGCGTACGTCGTCGTGGTGCTGCGGGCGCGGATCGCCGGGACCTCACGCGCGCTCGAGGAAGCGGCCGGCGACCTCGGCGCGACGCCGTTCCAGGCGTTCCGGCTCGTGACGCTGCCGCTCTTGGCGCCGGGCATGCTCGCCGCGGGGCTGCTGGCGCTCGCGATGTCCATCGACGACTACGTGATCACCTCGTTCGTCGCCGGGCCCTCGGTGACCTTCCCGCTCTTCGTGTACGGCGCCGCGAAGGCCGGGATGCCGCCGCAGGTGCTGTGCTTCGGGACGCTGGTGTTCGCGGTGGGGCTGCTCGTCGCGCTGCTGAACGGGGCGCTCAACCGACGGTTGGCGCGGACGCGCGGCTGACCGGTCGCCCCGGAACGTGCCGCACCGATCGAGGTCGGTGCGGCACGTCCTTGTCTCAGTCCTTCCGGACCAGGTCGACCAGGAGCCTGGCGGGCGTGCGATCGGGCCGGAGCTCGATTACACTGGACCCGAGCGTTACGACTCGGGAACGGCTGTTGCCCGTCCCGGCTTTCCACTCGGAGAGCAACCGAAGCCCATCACCGTTCCTGCGGTGGTGGGCTTCACGCTTGCCCCAGGGTCGCCACCCGGCGGTGTCACGACCCACACGGTCAGCCTATGTGGAATGTCACCGGATACCGTGCTCCCGTACGCTCGGTGCATGGACGCCACCGAGGTCGACGAGCGGGACAGCACGTGGGAGAACCACCACCCGCGGTTCCGCGTCTACGTGCAGGAACCCTCTGGCGAGACGTACACCACCGCGACGTACGACCTGACCGGAGCCGACGTCCTGCAGGCGATGGACTGGGCGCAGCGCCAGGCCGCGACTCGTTCGGACGCCGTCTGGGCGCTCGCGCTGGTCGGGCAGGACAGCCGCGGACTCCGTGGCCTCACGTGGCTCGTCGGCATGGACGCGAACGATCCGCCGTCCGACGACCACGAGATCGACCTCCGGTTGCGGATGACCAGCAGGACTGCCAGGCCCGTCGGTGTCCCCTCCCGCGACCAGTGGCGGCCGGAGGGCTCGAGTGCGGCCGTCGTGCACGCGAACCCGTGGTTCACCGTCACGGAGACGGTGGACGCCTCGGAGCGCAGCTGGTTCCGGCTCCGCTCGTCGGACAGCGTGATCGTCGCGGCCATGGTCGACGATCGGATCGTCTTCGTGCACGGCGTGCGGGACACCACCGGTCCCGAGCCGCGCTACGAGTTGCCGTCGGGTGGGATCGAGCCGAGCGACGACTCCGCGGCGGCCGCCGCCGCCCGTGAACTCCTCGAGGAGACCGGCGCTGTCTGCGGTGAACTCACCGAGGTCGGCACCTTCGTGGCCGAACCCGGGGTCTCGGACGTCCGGACACGGGTGTTCGTCGGGACGGTCACCGAGCGCCGCGAGACCGCACTCGAGCCGGGCGAAGACTGGACCACCGTCGAGCTCGAACCCTCAGAGGTCGACGCCGCAGTCTCGGCCGGGGAGGTCACCGACGGCGCGACGCTCGCCGCGCTGCTCTTGCTCAGGAGGCCGTGAGGAGCGCCTCGTCGCGGTCGGCCGCGGCGTCGTCCCGCAGCAGGCGGTCGGCGGTGCGGAGCGAGAGCGCCATGATCGTCAGCGCCGGGTTCGCGATGAGGGAGCTCGGGAACACCGAGTTGTCCACGATCCACAGGTTCGGCACGTCCCACGACCGCCCGGCGGCGTCCACGACCGAGCACGCCGCGTCCGCGCCCATCCGCGCCGTACCGACGGTGTGCGCGGTCCGGTCGAGGACCCGCACGTCACGGCCGCCGGCAGCTTCGACGATCGCGGTCATCGTCCGGATCGCATGCCGTGTGATGGCTTCCTCGTTCGCGCCGGGGGAGAAGGACACCCGCGCCTTCGGTACGCCGTTGCCGTCGAGTTCGTCGCTGAGCACGAGCCGGTTGTCGTCGTACGGCAGGCACTCCGCGTTCATGCCGACGCCCGCCATCGACGGGTAGTCCCGGATCGCCCTGACCAGGGCAGCGCCTCGGAGCCCGCCCCCGCGGACCAGCGATGTGGCGAGGGTGAGGGGCTGCACACCGAGGCTCTGGATGAGGTAGCCGCCCGCGAAGTCGGCGTCGGCGGGACGGACGAAGTCCTCGGTGATGATCGACGACGGGTACCCGCGGTAGGACCGCATCGACGCATCGAACGTCGCCCAGACCTGGGTCCCCCCGTGCGCGGTGAAGTTCCGTCCGACCTGGTCGCTGCTGTTCGCCAGCCCGGTGTGCAGGAGCAGGCGCGGGGTCTCGATGCCACCGGCCGCGAGGACGAGTGCGCGGGTGCGCTGCCGGTGGTCTCGCCCGTCCTGGCGGTAGACGACGGCCTCGACCTCGCCGCGGACGTCGAGTTCGATGCCGTGCACGAACGCCTCGGCGCGGATCTCGGCGCCGAACGCGACGGCGGCGGGCAGGTAGGTGGTGTCCATCGACACCTTCGCGCCGTTGCGGCACCCCTGGTGGCAGGAGCCGCAGGACACGCAGGCCTGGCGGAGGCCGTGGTGCTCCTGCATCCGGTCCTCGGTGGTGAGCCCCACGGGTGCGTCGGTCGCGGTGATGCCGACCTCGGCCGCGCCGCGGATCATCATGTCCGAGGACGCGTTCCGGGGCGGCGGTCCCATCCGGTAGCGGCGGGCCGGGTCCCACGGGTAGTGCGCAGGGCCTGCGACGCCGACGTCGTGCTCGGCCTGTTCGATGTACCGGACGAGCTCGGCGTGGTCGATCGGCCAGTCCTCGCCCTGCCCGGAGTCGGTGCGGAGCCGGATGTCGTGCTCGTTCGGCCGCGGCGTGAACGCTCCCCAGTGCAGGGTGGAGCCACCGACGCCGGTGCCGCTGTTGTTCGGACCGAACGCCGTCGGTGCGGCGCCGCCGCTGATCCGCTCGTCCATCCAGTTGATGTCGCCGGGTGCGGCGACCTCGTCGGGGGTGTGGTCGCCGGGCTCGGTGTTCGGCCCGGCTTCGAGCGCGACGACCCGCAGGCCCTTCCGGGCGAGCGATGCGAGCAGGGGTGCCCCGCCGGCTCCGGTGCCGACGACGACCACGTCGACGACCTCGTCCTCGGCGTACCGGCGCTGGTGTTCGAGTCTCATCGTGTGGCTCCCGCCGGTTCCCATGCTTCGCGCTGTCCCGCTCCGAGGAGCTGGAAGCCCTGCTTGCGGACGCCGTCGCCGCCGTTGGCGAAGCCGTCGTAGTCGATCTCCGACATCGTCGCGGGGTGCGCGACCCACTGCTTGACGAGGTCGACGCTGGCGTCCTCGGCCCAGACGCGGAGCTGCTCGGCGTCGAACGGGCCGCTGGAGGGGGTGTGTCGGCCCGCGGTGACGGCGTCGAGCACGGTGGCGAGGTGGTCGTCGCCCTGCGCTGCCTCCGGTTCGAGGGCGTCGAGACCGGCCCGGTAGGCGTCGACGTCCGCCGGCAGTCCGTCCGGCCGCCAGCCGTCGCCGAGTCCGGCAGCGAGCTGGGCGTCCACGCGGAGGGCGACGTCCACGGGGCGACTGCCCGGCTGCGGCACGACGACCCGCGCGACCGCCCGGAGCGTCGCCAGCTGGGTGTCGGTGAGCGCCAGGGGTGCCGCGTCCGGGTCGTCCGGGAGCGACCGCACGGCCAGGAGTCCGCGCGTCCGAGCGCTGACGCGGGGCGACGCGATCACGCGGGCGGTCGCCGCCGGGACCACGGGTCCACGGTCGACACGGCGGTCCCAGAAGGCGCGGATCCGCTCGGCGACCTCGTCGGGGCGCTCCCACGGCAGCAGGTGTGCGGCACCGGGCACGACGTCGAGCGTTCCGTTGGACCAGTGCGGCAGGTTCAGATCCCGCTGCGCGTCCTCGCCGAGGTCGCCGTCGGCGGCTCCGGCCAGGATCAGCGCCGGGACGGGGTTCGGCCCGAACGCGGCGGACCAGTCCTCGCGGCTGCCGCGGACGAGCCAGTCGGTCCAGGCCCGGGGGTCGGCGCGTTGCACGTCGTGCACGGCCATCGCGTGCGGTTCGGGTGGCAGCTGGGCGTCGGTGTTCGCTGCGACGAAGGTGTCCGCCTCGTCCGGCCCGATCGTGCCGTCCTTCGCCCAGCCGAGCATCGAGCTCCGTCGTTCCTCGTCCATCGGTTCCGGGGAGAGCGGGGACGCGGCGAGGAGGACCACCGCTCGGAGGCCGAACAGGCCGTTGGAACCGTCGATCGTCCGGGATGCGACGACCGACGCGACCTTGCCGCCCATCGAGTGGCCGATGAGCACCCACTCGGTCGCACCGCTCCGGCCGATCGCCCGCTCCACCCGTTCGGCCATCTCCTCGACGGTGGTGCCCGTCGCGGCCGAGCTCCGGCCGAACCCGGGGAGGTCGATGCCGATGAGGTCCAGGGTGCCGGCGAGGCGTGCGCGCAGCGTGGCGAACTCCTCGGAGCTCGACCCGAGGGCGTGGAGGCAGAACGCGGTCGCCGTCATTCCTCCACTTCTACGTGATGCGACACGGTTCTTCACAGCGCGGCGTACCCCGCCGCGCGGACCACAGGTGTCGCGGGTAGGTTCCACACATGAGTGCAGAGCTGACGCTCGGCGCCGAGGAAGAGCTGCACCTCATCGACCTCGAGTCCGGCCGACTTTCCGCGAAGGCCCCCCGCCTTCTCCCCAAACTGCCTGCAGACCGCTTCGGCGCCGAACTGCAGCGCACGACGATCGAGACGAACACCCCGGTGGTGACGACCCTCGACGACCTCCGGCGTGTGATCGTGGACCTCCGCAGCGAACTCGCGACGGCGATCGCCCCGGCGGGCGTGACCATCGCCGCGGCGGGCACGGCGCCGCGGTCGGAGTACGCCGACTTCGAACTGACCTCCGGTGGCCGCTACGGCCGCATGCAGGAGCAGTACCGGATGCTCGTCGACGAACAGCTGATCTGCGGCCTGCAGGTGCACGTCGGTGTGAGCGACCGCGACCTCGCGGTGCAGATCGCCCAGCGCGTCGCGTCGACGCTGCC
Organism: Curtobacterium sp. ZW137; assembly: GCF_003762905.1. Classification (GTDB taxonomy): domain Bacteria; phylum Actinomycetota; class Actinomycetes; order Actinomycetales; family Microbacteriaceae; genus Curtobacterium. The sequence continues at coordinate 368,924 of NZ_RJKS01000003.1, forward strand.
CGTGCTGTTGGCACTGAGCGCGTCGAGTCCGTTCTGGAACGGCCAGGACACCGGGTACGCGTCGTTCCGCAGCATCATCTGGCAGCGCTGGCCGTCCGCCGGCAGCTTCGGTCGGGTCGAGAGCGCGGCGGAGTACGACAAGGTCCTCGACGACCTCATCGCCTCCGGTGTGATCGCCGACAAGAAGATGGCCTACTTCGACGTCCGACCGTCGTCGCACGCGCCGACGCTCGAACTGCGGGTCTGCGACGCCACGCCGGTCGTCGACGACGCGGTCCTCATCGCCGGGCTGTTCCGCGCCGCGGTGCGGAAGGCCGAGATCGCGGTCGAATCGGGTGCCGAGTGGCACCCCCGCAGCGAGCCCCTGCACCGCGCGGCGATGTGGCAGGCGGCGCGGAGCGGGCTGAGCGGTGACCTCCTCGGCCTCGGACAGCACCCGGAACGGCTCCCGGCGGAGATCGCCGTGCGCCAGCTCGTGTCGCGCCTCCGCCCCGAGCTCGAGGAACTGGGCGACTGGGGGACGGTGAGCGACCTGCTCGAGGACACCCTCGCCCGCGGCAACTCCACCGACCGGCAGCGCACCGCGTACGCCGAGCGCGGTGAGCTCGACGACGTCGTGGCACTCGTGGTCGAGGACACGGCGGGAACCCCGTCCGGGCGGGACGACCACCCGGTGATCGCGATTCCGTCGTACCGGGTCCGTGCCGGTGACGAAGCCGTCGGACCGGGTGCTCGTCCCCGGCCGGCGTTCCGCGACCTCGCGGCCTTCTTCCGCGGGTGGGACCCCGAGACGACGATCGAGCACTGCACCGCGCGTGACGCCTGGACCCGGGAGCACGAGGTGGGCTTCGTCGTCGCCGGTGCGACGCAGGAGTTCGGCTGCGACCTGGTCCCGCGCACGATCAGCGCGTACGAGTGGTCCCAGCTCGAAGCCGGGCTGGGGCAGCGTGCCCGCGCGATCGAGCTGTTCCTCCGTGACGCGTACGGCGAGCGGCGGATCGTCGCGGACGGCGCGATGGACGAGCGCGACTTCGTCGGTGCGAACGGCTGGGACCCGGACGCGTCCCGGCTGCCGAAGGACGCGGTCCGGGCGCCGGTGATGGGGTTCGACCTGGTCCGGAACGAGTTCGGTGGCTGGCGGGTGCTCGAGGACAACGTGCGCTCACCGTCCGGCGTCGCGTTCGGGGTGGCGCTCCGTGAACTCATGGACGACGTGGTCCCGGACGCCCCGCGTCCGGCGGGCCTGCGCGACCCGCACTCCGTCCTCACCCGCGTCCGCGACACCCTCCGCACCAACGCGACCGCGGTCACCGGCCAGGCCGACCCGGTGGTGGCACTGGTCAGCGACGGCCCCGCCGCCGGCGCCTGGTACGAGCACCGCAGGATCGCCGACGGGGCCGGGCTGCGCCTCCTGACCGAGTCGGACCTGGACGTCCGTGACGGACGCGTGATCGAGGTGTCCACCGGCGACGTCGTGGACGCGCTCTACCTGCGCGTCGACCGCGACGCGAGCGCCCTGACCAACGACCGCACCCCGGACCTCGGCGCACGGATCCTCGACGCCGCCGAGGCGGGGCGCGTGTACCTGGCCAACGCGCCCGGCAACGCGCTCGTCGACGACAAGGCGATGTACGTCAACGTGCCGGACCTGATCTGGTACTACCTCGACGAGAAGCCGCTGCTCGAGTCGGTCCCCACGTACCGCACCAGCATCGAGGGCGAACGGCTCTCGGTGCTCGACCGTGTCGGCGAGCTCGTGACGAAACCGGTCGACGGCGAAGGAGGTCGTGACGTCCTGATCGGCCCGAGCGCGAGTGCTCCGGAGGTCGCCGAACGCCGCCGTGAGATCGCGGCGAACCCGGCCGGCTGGGTCGGGCAGGAAGTCGTCCAGCTCTCCTCGCACCCGACGATCGGTCCGGCCGGCCTCGATCCCCGGCACGTGGACCTGCGGGCGTTCGTCTACGTCACCGGCACCGGGCCGGACGACACGCACCTCGCCGACGTCGCGCTCACCCGCGTGGCACCGGAGGGCAGCATGGTCGTGAACTCCTCACGGGGTGGCGGGGCCAAGGACACCTGGATCATCGGCAAGGGAGAGGACCGCTGATGTGTGGACTCGCGGGCGAGATCCGGTTCGACGGGACGTCCCCGGACGTCGGTGCCGTCGCCAGGATGACCGGGTGCCTCGTGCACCGGGGGCCGGACGGTGACGGGCTGTGGGCGCGTGGGCCGGTCGCGCTCGGGCACCGCCGACTGTCCATCGTCGACCTCTCCACCGCCGGCGCGCAGCCGATGGTGGTCACCCGGCTCGGGCTGACCATCGCGTACAACGGCATGGTCTACAACTACCGGCAGCTCCGCGACGAGCTGCACGGCAAGGGCCACCGGTTCGACTCGACCTCCGACACCGAGGTGATCGTCGCCGCGTACGCCGAGTGGGGCACCGCGTTCGTCGAGCACCTCATCGGGATGTTCGCGATCGCGATCTGGGAGCACGCGAGCGGACGGCTCGTGCTGGCCCGCGACCGGCTCGGCATCAAGCCGCTCTACGTGGCGGAAGTCCCCGGTGGGCTCCGGTTCGCGAGCTCGCTGCCGGCGATCCTGGCGGGCAACGGCCCCGGGGGCAGCGTCGACACGTCAGTCGACCCGGTCGCCTTCGCGTCCTACATGAGCTTCCACTCGATCGTCCCGGCGCCCCGCACCATCCTCTCCGGCGTCGGCAAGCTCCCGCCCGCGACCGTCCGGGTCGTCGAACCGGACGGCTCGTCCACCGACACCACCTACTGGGAACCCCGTTTCGAGCGCGACCCGGCGAGGGCCGACTGGACCGACGAGGACTGGCAGCAGGCCTTCATCGACTCGCTCCGCACCGCGGTCGAGCGGCGCATGGTGGCCGATGTTCCCGTCGGGGTGCTGCTCTCCGGCGGCATCGACTCCTCCCTCGTGGTCGCCCTGCTCGCCGAGGCCGGCCAGCAGGACCTCGCCACCTTCAGCATCGGCTTCGAGTCGGCGGGCGGCGAGTCCGGGGACGAGTTCGAGTACTCCGACCTGGTCGCACGGCACTTCGGCACCGACCACCACCGGATCCGGATCCCGTCGTCGCGGCTGCTCGACGGCATCGACGGTGCCGTCGCCGCGATGAGCGAACCGATGGTCAGCCACGACTGCGTCGCGTTCTACCTGCTCTCGCAAGAGGTCTCCCAGCACGTCAAGGTGGTGCAGTCCGGGCAGGGCGCCGACGAGGTGCTCGGTGGGTACGACTGGTACCCACCGCTCGCGGACGTGCCGCGCGACCAGGCCGCAGAGGCGTACCGATCCGTCTTCATGGACCGCAGGTGGTCGTCGCTGCAGCCGATGCTCGGGGAGCGGTGGCGGAGCGACGACGACACCCCGTCGGCCTTCGTGGACCGCGAGTTCGCCCGCCCAGGAGCATCGACGAGCGTCGACGCAGCGCTCCGGAGCGACACGACGATCATGCTCGTGGACGACCCGGTGAAACGGGTCGACAACATGACGATGGCCTGGGGGCTCGAAGCGCGCGTCCCGTTCCTCGACCACGAGTTCGTCGAGCTCGCCGGGACCATCCCGCCGGCGCTGAAGCTCGCGGACGGTGGCAAGGGCGTGATGAAGCGCGCAGCACGCGGGATCGTGCCGGACGCGGTCATAGACCGCACCAAGGGTTACTTCCCGGTGCCGGCGATCCGCCAGCTCGAGGGCCCGTACCTCGAACGCGTCCGCGACGCGCTCATGGCGCCGGCTGCCCGGGAACGCGGGCTGTTCGACCCGGGTACGGTCGAGCGGATGCTCCAGGACCCGAACAGCACACGGACCGAGATCGGCGCGAACGCGCTCTGGCAGCTGGGCCTCATCGAGATGTGGCTGCAGCAGCAGGGGGTGCGGTGAGCGGGGCCGCTCCGGTCCGGCCGGGAGGCCCGGCTCGCGTCGACCCGTCGGGTGCTGCCGAGCAGACGGTCGCCACCACGGCCGCGGTCGACCTGGGCGAGCGGCTCACCGCCGCCTGGGGATCGTGGGGCCCGACCATGACGCGGAACGCGCGCCGGGTGGCGTTCGTCAGCGACCGGCACGGTACCCCCGAGGTGTTCGTGCAGGACGTCGTCGTCGACGGTCCGTTGCCCGAACCGGTGCGGATCTCGCTCTCCGATGATCCGGTCATCCGGGTCACGTGGTCCTCCGACGGCGAGTGGCTGGCCGTCGCGATCGCGACCGACGGCGGCGTCAAGCAGCAGGTCTGGGTCGTCCGGCCGGACGGCACCGACGCCGCGCAGATCGCCGGGTCCCGGTACCAGCACGCCGAACTCGGCCCCTGGAGCCGCAGCGGCCACCGCGTCGTGATCACGCTGCCATCCACCGAGGCCGACCAGCCCGCACGCTCGTACCTCGTCGACCCGGTGTCCGGCGACCGCGACGACCTGGCCGTCGGCGAGCTCATCCACATCCTCGACCTGTCGGTGGAGGAGCGTCTCGTGGTGCTCCGCGACGGCCAGCGCGGGCACGAGTTCGTCGTGGTCGTGGACCGTCTCACCGACGAGAGCCACCCGCTGCTCACCGACCCGCAGTCCGGGTCCGCGGAGATCGCGTTCCTCCGGCCGTCCCCCGCGAGCGAGACGAGCCCACTCGTGGCCTACGTCGCGACCGAAGCGGGCGCACCGCGTCGGCAGCTCATCGCCCAGCCGGTCGGCCCGCACGGATGGCGCGGCGAGCCCCGGCTGATCATGGGCCGCGCGGACGCCGAACTCGAGTTCCTCGACGCCGACGACGCCGGGCGGACGCTGCTCCTCGGCTGGAACGTCGACGGCCGGAGCGAGCTCGACCTCATCAACACGCACTCCGCCTCCCGGACCCCCGTGCCCGGCCTCCCCGGGTACGTCGTCACCGACCCCGTGCTCAGCCGCGACGGCCGGAGCGTCATCCTCACGGTCGAGGGACCGACCCGGCCTCGGGAGCTCTGGCGTCTCGACACGAACGAGCTGACGTGGAGCCGCGTGACCGACGTCCCGGCGCTGCCGTCCGTGGCGCTCGTCGAGCCGACGCTCGAGCGCTTCGCGGCCCGCGACGGGGTCGAGCTGACCGGATGGCTGTACCGGGCGTCCGAGCCCGGCGCGGCGATGATCCACCTGCACGGTGGGCCCGAGTCGCAGGAACGGCCGACGTTCTCGCCCCAGCACCAGGCACTCGCCGCGGCCGGGATCACCGTGTTCGCGCCGAACATCCGCGGGTCCTCCGGCTACGGCACCGAGTTCGTGCACGCCGACGACCTCGGCCTGCGGTGGAACGCGCTCGCCGACGTCGTGGACTGCGCACGGTGGCTCGTGGCGAACGGGTACGCGGACCGTGAACGGGTCGCGGTCGAGGGCCGCTCCTACGGCGGCTACGCAACGCTGGCATCGCTGGCGTTCACGCCCGACGTGTTCGCCGCCGGGGTCGCGGTGTGCGGGATGAGCGACTTCGCGACGTTCTACCGCGACACCGAGCCGTGGATCGCGTCGGCCGCCGCGACGAAGTACGGGCACCCCGTCGACGACGCCGACCTGCTGGCGTCGCTCTCGCCGATGCGGGCCGTTGACGACGTCACCGCGCCGTTGCTCGTCGTGCACGGCGAACTCGACACCAACGTCCCCATCGGTGAGGCGCACCAGGTCGTCGCCGCCCTGCGCGAGCGCTCCCACGACGTGGCGTACCTGGAGCTCGAGGGCGAGGGGCACGAGTACCGCCGCGCTTCCTCGCGCGCCCTGCTCGTGCGCGAGATGGTCGCGTTCCTGGCCGCTCGCCTCGGCTAGCGCCTGCGAGGGTCAGCGTTCGTGGATTCTCTAGGATCGAGGGTGTGACGACCACGGTGCCCGGCTTCCACGCGCAACCCATCACGCAGCGCGGCCTCCGTGACCGCGTCTACGACCGGGTGCTCGACGTCCTGATGGGCCACGACGTCGAACCCGGCATGCGCCTGTCGATCGACGGCCTCGCCCGGACGCTCGGCGTCTCACCGACCCCGGTGCGCGAAGCCCTCGTGCAGCTCGAACGGACCGGACTCGTGGTGCGCGAGGCGAACAAGGGCTACCGCGTCGCACCCCCGCTCGCCGGCGACCAGCTCGAGGCACTCTTCGACGCCCGGCTCATCGTCGAGAGCGGTGCCGTGGAGCTCGCGGCCCGCGGTGACGTCGCCGCACTGCGCGAGCGGCTGAGTGCGGCGCTCGCGGACCAGGCTGCCGTCGCCGAGGAGATCGCGGCGGTGGGCGTCGGTGGCGCGTCCGAGGAGCTGATGGCCCGGTTCTTCCGGAGCGACTGGCAGTTCCACCAGCTGGTCTTCGACGCCGCCAGGAACCCGTTCCTCCTCGAGATGTCGGAGATCATCACGACCCGCGTGCACCGGATGCGCCAGATCGTCGAGGGCGGTGGCGACGACACCGACCGTGCCGTACACGAGCACCGCGCGATCCTGGACGCGCTCGCCGAGGACCCGGCGTCCGCCGTGGCCGCGATGCGGGTGCACATCGATGCGGTCCGGCTGCGGTCCCGCGCCGACGCATCGCACGCGGGCTGACCGGTCCCGCGTGCGCGTCCTGAGGGCACGGACGCCCGTGCCGAGGTTCGGGTCAGCGGCACGGGCGTCCTGATCCTCCGAGCCCGGACTCCTTCGGAGCCCCCGTACGGGGGGTTTGGTCGAGGTGGTTGCGCTCTGCCCCAGAGCATGTATCTTTCCTATAGGAAAGAGGTTCATCGCCGAACCGCGACATGCAAGGGAGCATTCCGTGAACCACGCACAGGACTGGGTCCAGCAGGACTGGGACACCGCGACCTGGACCGCCGAGACGTGGCCGATCGCCGCGTGCCTGCACGGCTTCCCGCCGGTCGGCGCCGACGGCACCGCCGTGCACGACGCCGCTCCGGAGGTCTGGGACGACATCCTCGGCCAGGTCGCCGCCGCGGGCTTCTCGCTCGCCGAACTCGCCGACAGCCACATCCGGCCCGCCGACCTCGAAGCCTCCCGCCGGGACGAGTTCTTCGACATCGCCCGGTCCCACGGGATCGGGATCCCGTCGGTGCACCTGCAGCGCAAGAGCGTCATCCAGCCGGGGCGCGAGGAGGACAACCTCGCGTACGCGCACCGCACGATCGACGCGGCGGCCGAGTGGGGCATGCAGGTGTTCTCGACCGGCCTGCACCAGCCGTTCAACGAGGCCCAGCAGCGTGCGCTCTGGTTCTGGACGGCGCAGGGACCGAAGGACCCGGACGACCCCGAGGTCTGGAACGCCGCGGTCAGCCGCCTCCGTGAACTCGGCGAGCACGCCGCGTCCGTCGGGCTGCCGATGGCGCTCGAGCTCTACGAGGACACCTACCTCGGCACCGCCGACAGCGCCGTCCGACTGGTCGAGGAGATCGGTCTCGACAACGTCGGCCTGAACGCCGACGTCGCGAACCTCATCCGCCTGCACCGTCCGGTGGAGGACTGGAAGGAGCTGTTCGCGAAGACCATGCCGCACACGAACTACCTGCACGTGAAGAACTACACGCGCGACGAGGCCGCCGACGGCAGCTGGGCGACGTCCGTCCCGAGCACCATGGAGACCGGGCTCATCAACTACCGGCAGGTCCTCCGCGACGCCGTGGCGAACGGCTTCCGCGGCATCCTCATGACCGAGCAGTACGGCGGGGACAGCCTCGGCGTCTGCGCCACGAACCAGCAGTACATCCGATCCGTCCTCGCGACCACGAAGCTCGGCGAGACCGCCGCGACCGCCGGGACGACCACCGAAGGAGCAACTCGATGAGCACCCTCGACATCGCCGTCGTCGGATCCGGCTACATGGGCGGCGGGATCGCCCAGGTCCTCGCCCTCGCCGGCCACACCGTCCGCATCGCCGACATCTCCGCGGAGATCGCCGCATCCAACCGAGCACGGCTCATCACCGAGACGGAGCAGTTCGTCGCGGACGGTCTGTTCCCTGCGGACGCCGTGTCCCGCGTCGACGCGCACCTCAGCGCCGCCGAGTCCATCGAGGAAGCGGTCGCCACGGCCGACTTCATCGAGGAAGCGGTCCCCGAGAAGCTCGAGATCAAGCACGACACCCTCCGCCGGATCAGCGCGGCCGCCCGCCCGGACGCGATCATCGGCTCGAACACGTCGACGATCCTGATCCAGTCGCTCGCGGAAGCCGTCACCGGCCCGGAGCGCTTCCTCGGCGTGCACTTCTCCAACCCGGCCCCGTTCATCCCGGGCGTCGAGCTCATCCCGCACCCCACGACGAACGACCACGCGGTCGAGGTCGCCGAGGCCGTCGTCGCCGCCACCGGCAAGCAGTCGGCGCGGGTGAAGGACGCGACCGGGTTCGTGCTGAACCGCCTGCAGTACGCCCTGTTCGAGGAGGCGACGAAGATCGTCGACGAGGGCATCGCGACGCCCGACGACATCGACACGATCGTCCGGACGACCTTCGGGTTCCGCCTGCCGTTCTTCGGCCCGTTCGCGATCGCGGACATGGCCGGACTCGACGTCTACGCGTTCTGCTTCGAGTCGCTGCAGACCCGCTGGCCCGAGCGGTTCGCCACCCCGTCCTCGCTGCAGCAGCACGTCGACGCCGGCGAGCTCGGCACGAAGTCCGGCTCCGGGTACCTCGACGTCCCCGCCGACCGCACGCCCGAGCTCGTCGCCTACCGCAACCGCGCCTACGTCGCGATGCAGAAGCTCCTCGACGAGCTCGGCCCGGCACCGATCCACTGACCAGGAGGGAACGACCATGAGCAACCAGCGCAAGACCGTCGTCCTCACGGGCGCAGCCTCCCCGCGCGGCATCGGCCGCGCCACCGCCCACCACCTCGCCGAGGCCGGCTGGGACATCGGGATCATCGACCTCGACGACGACGCCTCGCAGGCGGTCGCAGCCGAGATCCGCGAGCAGCACGGCGTCCGCGCGGTCGGCGCCGGCGCGAACGTCGCCGACGAGTCCGCCGTCCGAGCGGCCTTCGACACCATCGAGGCCGAGCTCGACCCGATCGTGGCCCTCGTGAACCTGGCCGGGGTCTCCTCGGCGCACGAGTACCTCGACCTGCCGGAGGGCGAGTGGCACCGGGTCCTCTCGATCAACCTCGACGGGGTGCACTTCGCCAGCCTCCGGGCCGCCGAGTCGATGGTCCGGAACGGCTACGGACGGATCGTGAACCTGTCCTCGGTGTCGGCGCAGCGCGGCGGCGGCACGTTCAGCAAGACGCCCTACACCGTCGCCAAGGCCGGTGTGATCGGCCTCACGCGTGGGCTCGCCCGCGAACTCGGGCCGAAGGGCGTGACCGTCAACGCGATCGCCCCCGGGCCGATCGACACCGACATCATGGGCGGCACGCTCACCGAGGAGCGGAAGACCGCGATGGCCGCCGACGGGGTGCTCCCACGCATCGGCACCCCGCGGGACATCGCCGCCGCGATCGCCTACCTGATCAGCGACGACGCCGGGTTCGTCACGGGCCAGACGCTCAACGTCGACGGCGGCCTCTACATGCACTAGGGCCCACCGCCCGCGGAACGTGCGCCGACCCGGCGACGCGATCCGTGCCTCCCGTCCGGATCTCCGGACCCACCGAACTGCACCGTGCTCGCGAAGGAGCGAACCGTGTCCCTCCCCAACGCCCCCGCGCTCGGGTCGACCAACGACCCCGGCCTGAAGTCCGCCATCGGCAAGGCGACGAAGCACCTCATGCCGATGCTCGTCATCCTGTACTTCGTCGCCTTCCTCGACCGCACCAACGTCGGCTTCGCCGAGGAGGCCCTCAGCGTCGACCGCGGGATCTCCGACGCGGCCTTCGCACTCGGTGCCGGCATCTTCTTCATCGGCTACGCGATCTTCGAGATCCCGTCGAACCTGCTCCTCAAGCGGTTCGGTGCGCGGTTCTGGCTCGCCCGCATCGCGATCACGTGGGGCATCGTCGCCGCACTGTTCGCCTTCACGACGAACGACACGATGTTCATCGTGCTGCGGTTCATCCTCGGCGTGACCGAGGCGGGCCTGTTCCCCGGCGTGATCATGTACCTGTCCGAGTGGTTCCCGAACAAGGTCCGCGTGCGGATGTTCGCGATCTTCTACCTGGCGCAGCCGTTCTCGCAGATGATCGGTGCACCGCTCTCCGGCGGGCTCCTCAGCTTCGGCGACAAGGCCACCCCGTTCCACGGCTGGCAGGTGATGTTCGCGGGTGAGGGCATCCTCGCGGTGCTCGCCGGGATCGCGGCGCTGGTGTTCCTGACGAACAGTCCGCAGAAGGCGAAGTGGCTGGAGCCGGGGGAGAAGGACTCGCTGACCGCGGCGATGGCCCGCGAGGACTCCGCGCGGAGCGAGGACGGTCCGCAGGGCATCTGGCGGGCGATGGCGAGCGGCCGCGTCTGGTACTTCACGATCATCTACTTCTGCCTGCAGGTCGCCGTCTACGGGACGACGTTCTACCTGCCGCAGCAGGTCTCGTCGCTCCTCGGGCAAGAGGTGGGCTGGCAGGTCGGGCTCGTCTCCGCGATCCCGTGGCTCGTCGGGCTCGTCGCCTGCTACCTCGTCGGTTCCCGCGCGGACACCGTCGGCCGTCGCCGTCGCTGGGGCACGATGTTCTACATCACCACCGGGCTCTCGATCCTCGGGTCGGCGTGGGCGGGCGCGAACGGCCAGCCGATCCTCGGCATCGTGTTCATCACGCTGGCGGTCGCGAGCTTCCTGGCCGTCGGACCGATCACGTGGGCGTACCCGACCGCGTTCCTGACGGGTGCGGCCGCGGCCGCGGGCATCGGCCTGATCAACTCGCTCGGCAACCTCGGCGGGTTCGTCGCACCGATCATGCGCACCGCGATCAACGAGGTGATCCCCACGGACAGCGGGGCGTTCGGCATCGTCTCGCTCGGCGTGCTGGCGTTCGTGGCCGCGGTGATGATCTTCTGTACCAAGTTCTTCCGGGGGTCGCGTGCCGACGACCTCCTCGACACGAGCCACGTGCGCACGACCGATGCGGAGGCAGGACGATGACCCGACTGTTCAACGACCCGGCGGACTTCGCCGACGAGGCGGCCGACGGGTTCGTCGCCGCGAACCAGGCCTGGGTCCGACGGGTGCACGGCGGTGTCGCCCGTGCCACCGCCAGCCCCGACGGCACCGTCGCCGTGGTGATCGGCGGCGGCTCCGGCCACTACCCCGCGTTCGGCGGCCTGGTCGGACACGGCCTGGCAGCCGGGGCGGCGATGGGGAACCTGTTCGCCAGTCCGTCCGCGCAGCAGGTGGCGGCGGTCGCCCGCGCGAGTGAGCACGGCGGCGGGGTCCTGCTCTCCTACGGCAACTACGCCGGCGACGTCCTCAACTTCGACGCCGCCACCCGCGCCCTGAACGACGAGGGCATCGAGGTCAGGACCGTCCGCGTGACGGACGACGTCACGTCGGCACCGGCGTCCGAGGTGGAGAAGCGTCGCGGCATCGCCGGCGACCTCTGCGTGTTCAAGGTCGCCGGTGCGGCGGCGGAACGCGGCGACTCCCTCGACGAGGTCACCGCCATCGCGAACCGTGCCAACGACCGCACGCGCTCGTTCGGGGTCGCGTTCTCCGGGTGTTCCCTGCCCGGGGCCGACGAACCGCTCTTCACGGTCCCCGAGGGTCGCATGGCGATCGGGATGGGGATCCACGGGGAGCGGGGCATCGACGAGACGGACGTCCCGTCCGCGTCCGGCCTCGCGTCGCTGCTCGTCGAGAAGCTCCTCGGCGAGCTGCCCGACGGTGTCGAGGTCGACGGTGCCAGGGTCGTGCCGATCCTGAACGGGCTCGGGTCGGTGAAGTACGAGGAGCTGTTCGTCGTCTACGCGACGGTCCAGCGGCTGCTCGAGGACGCGGGCGCCGTGATCGTCGAACCGGAGGTCGGCGAGCTCGTCACGTCGTTCGACATGGCCGGGGTCTCCCTGACGCTGTTCTGGCTGGACGAGGAGCTCGAGGAACTCTGGGCAGCGCCCGCCGACACCCCGGCGTACCGGAAGGGCGGTGCCGTGCACCAGGAGCGTCTGCCCGAGGACGTCCTCGCCGCGGACGTCGCCGCACCGGTCGGCCCGGCGTCCGAGGACTCGCGGTCGTTCGCCGCCAGGATCGCGACCGCCCTCACCGCGGTCCGTCAGGTCCTCGACGAGCACGCCGACGAGCTCGGGCACATCGACGCCGTCGCCGGTGACGGCGACCACGGCATCGGCATGCAGCGTGGATCGGCGGCCGCCGACGCTGCGGCAGCCGACGCCGTCGCACGGGGTGCCGGAGCCGGCACCACGCTCGCGATCGCCGCGGACGCCTGGTCCGACAAGGCCGGTGGCACGTCCGGTGCGATCTGGGGCGCCGGCCTGGAGGCCATGGGTCGCGTCATCGGGGACGAGGAACGTCCGGAGCCCGCCACCGTCCAGAGCGCGGTGCACGCCGCGGTCGACGCGGTCCTGGCCTTCGGCGCGGTCGTCGGGGACAAGACCATGGTCGACGCCATCGTGCCCTTCGACGACGTGCTCACCGAACGCATCGCGGCGGGCGACCCGCTCGCCGGGGCCTGGCGGGCCGCGTCCGATGCCGCTCGGGAGGCCGCTGACGGCACCGCCGCACTGCTGCCGAAGATGGGCCGCGCACGGACGCACGCCGAGCACGCCGTCGGCACGCCGGACCCCGGGGCGGTGTCGTTCGCGCTCATCGTCGACGCGGTCGCGCCGTGACCACGATCGGCGTCTCGCTCAAGACCTACTTCGGCCACGCGCAGACGATCGCGTGGGCCGAGGCCGTCGCCGACATCGCTCGTCACCACCCGGCGGTGACGAGCGGTGCGGTCGAGCTGTTCGTGGCCCCGACCTTCCCGTCGCTCGTCCCGGTGCGCGCAGCGCTGATCGGATCAGGGGTGCTGCTCGCTGCCCAGGACGTGGCGGAGGAGGACGCGGGGCCGTTCACCGGTGAGGTCTCCGGTGCCGAGCTGGCCGAGATCGGGGTCGAGATCGTCGAGATCGGTCACGCCGAACGACGGTCCCTGTTCCACGAGGACGACGCAACCGTCGCGCGGAAGGTCGCGGCGGCGTACCGCAACCACCTGCGGCCGCTGGTCTGCGTCGGGGAGGCGACCCGAGCCTCCCGTCAGAGCGCGATCGAAGACGTGACCGGGCAGCTCGACCGGGCCGTCCTGCCGGACGCCGCCGGTCCCGTGATCGTGGCCTACGAGCCGGTCTGGGCCATCGGCGCTCCCGAGCCCGCGCCGGACGACCACATCGTGGGGGTCCTCGCGGGCATCGAGGCGTACCTCCAGGCGCGGCCGGAACTGGCTGGCAGCGTCGCGATCTACGGCGGCAGCGCCGGACCCGGCCTGCTCACGCGGGGACAGGGCCGCATCGGTGGGCTGTTCCTCGGCCGGTTCGCGCACGACCCCGACGCACTCCGGTCCGTCCTCGACGAGGCGGAAGCGCTCACCGGCTGACGGTCATGGGCGGGCCCCGGCGAGCCCGTGGTCGTTCGCGTACACCACGAGCTGCACGCGGTCGCGCAGCCCGAGCTTCCCGAGCACGCTGCTGATCTGGGTCTTCACGGTCGACTCGGTGACGAACTCACGGCCCGCGATCTCGGCGTTCGAGAGCCCTCGCGCGGCCCAGCCGAACACGATCCGCTCCCGCTCGGTCAGCGAGCCGAACTCGGCGGGCTGCGGCCTCGGAGCCCGTTCGACGTCCTGGCCGAAGAGCTGGGCGAGGTCGTTCGGCGCGATCACCGAACTGCCCTCGTGCACCGCACGGACCGCGGCGAACAGGAACGACGGGGTCGCGTCCTTGAGCAGGAACCCGCTCGCACCGAGCCGGATCGCCGTCGCGGCAGCGGGGTCGAGGCCGAACGTCGTGAGGACGATGACGCGGGGGACCGGCTCCGACACCGCGCCGTCGAACAGCCGGCGGACGGTCTCGAGGCCGTCCATCCCGGCCATCCGCATGTCGAGCAGCATGATGTCCGGGCGGAGCTCGGGGATGCGTGCGAGCGCCTCCGCGCCGTCGGAGGCCTCACCGACGACCGTCATGTCGTCCTGTGCGTCGAGGACCACGCGGAGGCCGGCACGGAAGAGCGCCTGGTCGTCGGTGAGCAGGATCCGGATGGGTTCGGTCATCGTTCGGTCATCGTCCGTGTTCGTCTCGGTCATCGTGGGGTTCCGTCGTCCAGGGCGAGGGGGATGCGGGCGCGGGCTGCGAACAGGTCGTCGACGACGGCGGCGTCGAAGGAGCCGTCGAGCGCCGCGAGGCGTGCGCGCATGCCGTCGACACCCCGGCCGGACCCGCTCGTGGTCTCGCCCGACGTCCGCACGACGTTCTCGACCTCGAGCACCAGGTCGCCCGAGCGCCATGTCTCGCGCACCACGACCGGCAGCCCCGGCGCACCGTGGCGCAGGGCGTTCGTCAGCATCTCCTGGAGGACGCGTCGCGCCGCCGTCCCCGTGTCCTTGCCGAGCGGGCGAGGGGTCCCGCGGACGGTGTGGTCGACCTGCACCCCGGCTTCGCGGATGCCCTGCACGATCTCCTCGAGCGAGGCCGGGTCGACGCGGTCCCCGGATCCGTCGATGTGCCCGAGGACCTGTCGGACCTCGACCAGGGAGCTGCGCGCCGTGCTCGCGATGGTCGCGCTGACCTCCCGGATGCGGGCCTCGTCCTGCAAGAACGGCACCGAGTCCGCCTGGGCGATGATCACCGCCAGGGAGTGACCGACGACGTCGTGGACGTCGCGGGCGATGGCTCCGCGGATGCGCTCCGACTCTGCCTCGTCGACGGCGCGGGTCGCGACCGCCTCGGCCTCGACGCGGCGCTCGGACTCGCGGTTCCGCGAGGTCCACGAGCGCACGGCCAGGCCGCCGGCCCACACCGCGAGCAGTGCCGTGACCGGGGCGGCCGCGGCGAGGAGCGCCTGGTCCGGCGGGCCGCTGATGATCAGGGCGAACCGGTACCCGGTGTACGCCAGGTAGACCGTCGCTCCGATCCCGGCGACCAGTGCCAGCACGCCGGAGAGCACCACCTCGGCCTTCGTGCCGACGATGGCCGACGTCCCGACCACGACGAAGAGTGCGATGTCGACGAGAGACGGTCGTTCGTAACCGGTGACCTGGACGAACCCGAGCAGGACGGTCGTGACCATCGCGCCGGACGGTGTGAGTCGACGGAGCGCGATCGCGGCCGCGGCGAGGAGGACCGCGGAGAAGCTGGCGTGTTCGAGCTCGACGTCCACCGGAGCGACGAAGACGAGTGCCGCGACGACGGCCCATGCCACGTCGACGACGATCGACCGCGTGGCGAGGGGTCTGAAGATCACCCACCGCTCCGTCACCACTGGATCATCGCACGGTCCGCGCTCCCGGTGATCGCCGCATCGAGCAGCGCAGCGACGAGTTCGTCGTACCCGAGGCCGACCGCGGCGAACATCCGCGGGACCTGCGACTGCTCGGTGAACCCCGGCGCGGTGTTCACCTCGTTGAGGACGACGCCCGCGGCGGTCACGAAGAAGTCGAACCGGGCGACCCCCGCACACCCGAGCGTCTCGTAGAGGCTCCGCGCTGCCTGCCCGACCGCAGCTTGCGCTTCTGGTTCGAGCCGCGCCGGGACGACGAAGGGTGCGCTGCCGTCGTACTTCTGCTCGCGGTCGAACACGGCTCCGTCGGCGACGGCGATCTCGAGCGTCGCACCGGCACGGAGCACGCCGTCCCGGTCGCGGAAGAGGGCGATGTCGACCTCGCTCCCCGTCACGAACTCCTCGACGAGCACCGCGTCCCCCGCGGCGAACGCACGGTCGAGTGCCGGAGCGAGTTCCCCGGGTGTCCGGACGACGGAGACGCCGTTGCTCGAGCCGCCGGTCGTCGGCTTGACCACGACGGGCAGCGGTTGGTCACCGGGCTGTTCGTCCGGACGGACGAGCGTCCCCGGAGCGGTCCGGACGCCGGCGGCCTCGGCGAGGAGCTTCGTGACCCACTTGTCCATGCCGAGCGCACCGGCACGGACGGGTGAGCCGACGAACGGCGTGCCGAGCATCCGGAGGAGCCCGGCCACGGCACCGTCCTCGCCGTCGACACCGTGCAGCGTCGGGAAGACGACGTCCGCGGCAGTGAGGACCGTGACCGCGTCGGGTGGGGACAGCGCCGGACCGTCCGTGGACCGCCAGCCGCCCGAGCGGTCGATCGTGAGCGCGGACACCTCGTGCCCGAGGCGTCGGAGCGCGCGGGTGATCGCGGCGGCCGACGCGACGGAGACGTCGTGTTCGTCGTTCGCGCCGCCGCCGATGACCGCTGCACGCAAGCGTCGTTCAGACACTGGCTGCCTCTTCCGTGTTCGTGTTCGTCCGGAGGACCCGGGACACCCGACTGCCGATCCGCGTCACGATCTCGTGCTCGATCGTGTCGGCCCACGCCGCCCACTCCGTCACCGTCGGTTCGCCGGCGTCGCCCGGCCCGAAGACGATCGCCTGCTCCCCGGGGCAGAGCACGTCGCCGCCCGTGTCGACCACGACCGAGTCCATCGAGAAGCGCCCCACGAGTGGACGTCGGCGGCCGCGGACGAGCACCGACGCCCGTTCCGAGGCCGCCCGCGGCAGTCCGTCCCCGTAGCCCAGGGGCAGGAGCGCGAGGTTGGTGCGCCGATCGGCGACGTGGTCGAGCCCGTACCCGATGCCGGTTCCGGCGGCGAGCGGGCGGCTGGCGATGACGGTCGTCGTCAGCGACAGTGCCGGGCGGAGTGCCGTGGAGGTGTGTGACGGGTCGATGCCGAACAGTCCCGCGCCGATCCGGTGCAGGTCGTACCCGGCCCCGACCCCGGTGATCGTGGCTGCCGTCGCGGCGAGGTGCCGCACGGACGGGGCAAGCCCGCGGCGACGTGCTGTCCGGACCGCGTTCGCGAAGACCAGGCGCTCTCGCCGGTTCTGCTCGTGCTCCGGCCGGTCGGCCGAGGACATGTGCCCCATCAGACCGACCACCCGGACAGCTCCGGCTCGCTGTGATCCGCTGGCGAGTTCGCAGAGGGACGCCCAGGTGTCGGCAGGTGCGCCGTCCCGCGCCATGCCGACGTCGACGTGCAGGTGCACGCGGGCGCGCTGCCGGACGCGCAGCGCCGCGCGTCCGATCGCGTGCAGCAGCGCAGGGCTCGACACCGCGAGGTCGATGTCCGCAGCGATCGCCGACTCGAAGTCCGCGTCGACGGGGTTCAGCCAGCTCAGCACGGGTGCGTGCACGCCGGCCGCCCGGAGCCGCAGGGCCTCGTCGATGGACGTCACACCGATGGACCGCGCCCCTGCGGCGAGCACCGCGCGGGCGACGTCCCCGTGGCCGAACCCGTCGGCCTTGAGCACCGCCATCACCCGCCCACCCGTGAGCGCGGTGAAGTACGCGGTGTTCGCACGGATGGCATCGTCGTGGACGGTCAGTTCCGTCGTCGCGTGCTGGAGGGCGGTCATCCCGCTGACCCGTCGGGCAGCGTCGCGGGGCAGTCGCCGCCGGGAGTGGTGGCCAGTTCGAAGTGCCACATCTCGTTGGCGTACGTCCGGCAGAGCCCGAACCGCGAGCCGTGCTGGTCCATCCAGCTCATCGCGTCGGTCGGCCCGACGTCGACGGCCTGCCCGCGGACGTGCGAGGACTTCTCCGGCGTGTTCACCCACCGTCGCGCCGCTTCGAGGGACCCGTACTGCTCGATGCCCTGGTCGAGGAGCGCCTGCTGGTAGTGCTTGCTGCGCCACCCCGAGTTGACGAGCACGTCGACGCCGTCCGCCGAGGCCGCGCGGGTCGCCGCTTCGAGCGCGCGGCGGAGGTCCGCGTCGAGCCCCGTGATCGCGGGAGTGTCCTCGAGCTCGGAGATCGGCGCGCTGTCGATGAGCCCGTCGCGGGACGTGACGAGCACGCCGCCGATGGTCTCGCTCGCCGTCACGGTGACCGGGGCGGACGGAGCGTGGTGCGTGGGTCGGTTCGGCGCACCGGTCGCCGGCGCGTCCGCGATCCCGGTCCCGATCGCGCACCCGGCGAGGACGATCGTCGCGGTTGCGAGCAGGCCGGTCGCGATGGTCATCCTGGAGGGCTTGGAGGTCATGAGACCATCGTCCGACATACCGGATGCTGGAACATCGGCCGGAAGACCCAAGGTCTTCCGCCTCCCGGACGAGGTCGGACTCAGTCCACGAGCCGGGCAGCCCCTGACGTCAGATCGTGACGGACCCGAGCACCCGGTGCGCGATGGAGATCGACTCGCCCGACACCGCGGACAGCGGCGAGGACAGGAACGCGATGAGGTCGGCGATCTGCTCGGGGCTGGACTCGCCACCGGACCCGCGCTGGACCTCGGCCACGGGCTCGTCGGTCACGGTGCCCGGGTTCACCACGTTCACCGAGACACCGGTCCCCGCGAACTCGTCGGCGAGGTTCTTCGCGATGACGCTCACCGCCGTGTTGCGGAGGGACGCCGTGATGTTGCCCGAGAAGTAGGCGTTCTGGCCGCTCACCACGACGACCCGGCCGAAGCCGTTGTCGCGCTGCGTCGGGAGCACGGCGTTCGCGACCCGGAGGAACCCGAGCGCCTTGCCGTCGATCGCCGACGCGATCTGGTCCGGGTCGGACTTCTTCGCGGGGTCGAGCGTCCCGGCGCTCGGCGCAGCCGTCACCACGAGGACGTCGATGCGCCCGTGCTGCTCGACCACCGAGGCCACGCCGGCGTCGACCGACCCCTGGTCGGCCGTGTCGATCGAGACCCCGTCGTCGCCGGCGCTCCGGGATGCGACCACCACCGTGGCACCCTCGGCTCGGAGCCGATCGGCGACGGCACTGCCGATGTAGCCCTTCCCTCCGACGACGAGCGCGACACGGTCCTTGAGCTGGAGATCCATGCGTCGACGCTATCCCCGCGTGCGCGCTTCGGCCCGCAGTGCTCCCACGGCCTCGAACAGCGTTCGTTTCGTTCGTTTGACTCACAAGCGTGATGCCACGCCCAGAGCGGCCACGCAGGCGGGTCGGAGACCGCAGCCCCTCACGCCAGCAACGGTTCCAACCGCGCGACCGCCGCCCGCAGGGACGCCAGCGCGGAGCCGGGGGCCTCGATGCGGGAGGACGGCGCGGAGAGCGTCAGCCCCGCGACGAGCTCACCGCGCTCACCGAGGACCGGCAGCGCCAGGCACCCGAACCCCCGCGCGAAGGTCCCCACCTGCACCGCCGACCCACCACCCGCCGCGTGCAGCCGCCCCATCGCGCTCCGCCCCGGGGAGGACCGCAGCGCCGCCTCGTCGAGCAGCGGGAAGTCCGGGTCGACGTCGATGTCGGTGATCCCGGTGGCGTCGTAGCGGGCGAGGTGCACGCCGGCCCGGACGGCGGACCGCACGTCACCGAGTACCGCACGCACGGCACGGGGGAGCGGCGACGCGGCCGGCCCCGGTACGGCGGCGGATCCGACGCCCGCCAGCTCGGCGACCTTGTGTCCGAGTGCGAACCCGCGCAGGTCCGGCAGCCGCACCAGGTACTCGTCCTCGACGAGCAGCGTGATGAGCCGGTACGTGGTCGCCCGGGGCATCCCGAGCACGTCCGAGATCTGCTGTGCGGTGACGCCCGGTCCGGCGTGCGCGACGGCCTCCAGCACCGACAGGGCGTTCTGGATCGCCTTCGGTTGCCGCGCGCGGAGACCGGGTTCGCTCACCGCGCCTCCGACCGTTCCCCGGTGGCCGGTCCGGAGGCTCCCAGCAGGTCCGCCACGACGGGCACGTCGTACACGGCTCGGCTCGCACCCCGCCGCCACGGTCGCCGTCGGGTCGCCACCAGGAACGCGACGACCACCGCTGCCACCACCCCCACGGCGAGGACCACGGCCGGCCACCGGGACGACACCGCCTCGACGCCGAGGTAGGTGACGAGGACGAGCGCGAGCATGGTCCCCGTCGCGACGGACACCACCGCGACCCGGGTGGTCAGTTCCCCGATCCGGCGCAGGAACACGGGCGCCGCGAAGCACGTCATGGCGTACGCGGCGATGTACCCGAGCGCGGCGACGACGAGCTCGGCCTCCATCAGGGACCACGTCGGGATGCCGAGGGCGAGGGCGATCACGGGCAGCACGGTGAGCACGGCGCAGGCGAGGAGCCCGGCGACGAACGGCGTCCGGAAGCGTGGTGACGTCCGGCCGAGGACCCGGGGGAGCACCCCTTCTCGCCCCATCGTGAACAGCACCCGGACGAGCGCCGTCGTCGATGCGATCGCGCACGCCGCGAAGGACGCCGCGATGCCCACGTCGAGCAGCCACCCGATCCACTGCATCCCGTACGCGGTCGCGAGCTCGTTCACGGGGGAGGCACTCGTCCCAAGGTCGGCGCCCATCGCGGCGAACCCGAGCTGCTGCGCCGCCGCACTGACGAGGTACAGCGCGCCCGCGACGAGGACGGTCCAGGAGATCGCCCGGGGGATCGTGGCGAACGGCCGGCGCGCCTCGACCCCGAGGACCGACGCGCTCTCGAAGCCGACGAAGGCGGTGACGGCGAGTGCGGTCCCGACGGCGAAGTCGTCCGGACGGGTGGGGCCGAGCGCGATCGCGGAGACGTCGACGGGGTGCGCACGGAGCACGAGCGCGACGATGAAGACCACGATGACGGCGACGGAGAGCGCCTCGACGAGCAGGGTGAGGCGGGTGGAGCGCCGCACCCCGATCGCGATCACGGCGAACACCGCGGCGCCCATCACCGCGACCACCACCATCGTGACGAGGGCGTTGTCGCCGGCCGCCGGGACGAACCGGGACAGCAGGTAGTCCAGGTAGTAGCCGCTGCCGGTGAGCGAGAACATCGCGATGAAGCCGTAGCCGAGGAGCAGTGCGGCGCCCGCGACGACGCCGGCGACCGGGCCGAGCCCGAGCGACACGTACGTGTAGAGCGACCCGGTGCCGGCGACCCGTCGGACGAACTGGTTCACGGTGCGCCCGACCAGGAACGACAGCGCCATCGCGGCGAGCAGGGACCACGTCGCACCGGATCCCGCGACGCTGGCGACGAGGACCGGGATCGTCGTCGCCGCCGCCGACGGTGCCACCGCGGAGACGGACTGCGCGAGCACGTCGACCGGTCCCACGGCACGGCGGGACAGCCCGTCGACCGGGGAGCGCGTGCCGATGCCGGGCACCCGGGGCGGGTCGGCGATGGCACGGTCGAGCGCGGTCATGCGGCAACCGTACGGGGAGGTCGTTGCCCGGGTGTCTCGCCCGTGTTTCCGGTGCGATTCCGGCAAATGAGACACCGCGACGGCCGGCGTCCCATTCGGGTGCGACGGGGTTTCACGCCGACGGAACAGCGGCGCAACGGCGGCACGGGACCGTTGGAGCACCACCACCCGAGACCCACCGAACCGGAAGGCCCGCCGATGTCCAGCATCACGAAGGACCCCGCGTCACTCGGAGCCGTGCCGGCCCCGCACACCAGGACCATGCGCGGCTCGCTCGGCGTCACCGCGATCGTCTTCATGGTCGTCGCCGCGGCCGCACCCCTCACCGTCGTCGGCGGTGCCGCACCGCTCGGCATGCTGCTCGGCAACGGTGTCGGCTTCCCCGCGCTGTACGCCGCGTCCGCCGTGATCCTGCTGCTGTTCTCGGTCGGCCTGGCGGCGATGACCCGGCACATCCCCCGACCAGGGGCGTTCTTCACGTTCGTCGGGCACGGTCTCGGACGCCCGGCCGGTGCCGGCGCCGCGACCCTGGCGCTCCTGACCTACACGACGATCCAGGTCAGCGTGCACGGGTACATCGGGTACCTCCTCGGCGTGACCGTCTCAGGGCTCGGCGGACCGGACATCCCCTGGTACGTCTGGTCCCTCGTCGTCGTGGCACTCGTCGGACTGCTCGGCTACCGGCACATCGACCTGTCGAGCAAGGTCCTCGGCGTGCTGCTCGTCGCGGAGGTCGGCATCGTGCTGGTCCTCGTCGCGGCGATCGTGGTCCGCGGCGGCGCCGACGGACTCTCACTCGCACCGTTCGAGCCGTCGGCGATCATGTCCGGTTCGCCTGGTGTCGGCCTGATGTTCGCGATCGCCGCGTTCATCGGCTTCGAGGCGACCGCGATCTTCCGCGACGAGGCGAAGGACCCGGAGCGCACCATCCCACGGGCGACCTACACGGCCGTGATCGGCATCGGCGTCTTCTACACGCTCGCCTCGTGGGCGCTCGTGATGGCGTGGGGTCCGAACGGGGTGCTCGCCGAGGCCGCGAAGGACCCGGGTTCCCTCATCCTCACCACGGCCGCTCGGTACATCGGCGGTGCCGGCGAGGCCGTGCTGAACGTGCTGCTGCTGACGAGCATGTTCGCCTGCGTCCTGTCCTTCCACAACGTCATCACCCGGTACCAGCACTCGATGGCGAACGCGTCCCTGCTCCCTGCCCGCCTCGGCGCGGTGCACCGCAAGCACGCGTCGCCGCACACGTCGAGCATCGTGCAGACGATCACCGCAGCGGCCCTCATGGTGCTGTTCGCGGTGCTCGGCCTCGACCCGGTGCTCCAGGTCTTCAGCTGGTTCGCCGGCGTCGCGACCCTGGCCGTCGCGATCCTGATGGCCGCGACGAGCCTCGCCGTGATCGTGTACTTCCGCCGCACCCGCTCCGACACCCGCGTGTGGAACACGATCGTCGCGCCGGTCCTCGGGTTCGTCGGGCTGGTCGCCGCCGCCGCACTCATCTGGGCGAACTTCCCGACGCTCGTCGGCGACGTGGACGCGAAGGGAGCGAGCGTGTTCGGCGTCGTCAGCATCGTCCTCACCGGGCTCGTCGTCCTCGCGGCCGTCGTCGGCGTCGTCCAGGCCGTGGTGCTGCGCCGCACCCGACGTGCGCAGTACGAGGTGATGCTCGACCGCCTGGCGGTCGAGAGCTGACCCCGAGAACCCGACCCGAGCCTCCAGACCGAGCAGAAGGAACCACGCGCATGACCCTCACCGATCCCGTCACCACGACCACCCACCCGCTCGCGAACCTGTCCGCCGACGAGTTCACCGCGATCCGCGACGTCGTCACCGGGCACCCGGACTGGACCGACACCACCCGCTTCGCCTACGTCGGCCTCGAAGAGCCGCACAAGCGCGACGTCCTCGCCTGGCAGGACGGCACCGCCGCGCTGCCGGAGCGCGTCGCCCGCGTGATGCTCCTCGACATGGCGACCGGCCGGTCCACCGACAACCTGGTGTCGCTCACCACGGCGACCCTCACCACGACCGAGGTGCTCGACGGCTCCCGTGGCCAGCTCCCGGTGCTCATCGAGGAGTTCGACGCCGTCGGCGAGATCGCGTCGGCCGACGAGCGGTGGGTGGCCGCGCTCGCGGAACGCGGGCTCACCGTGGACGAGGTGAAGTGCGTCCCGCTCTCGGCCGGGTACTACGACTTCCCGGAGGAGCAGGGGCGCCGCATCCTCCGGGTCCTGGCCTTCAAGCAGGACCACCCCGCCGACCACGTCTGGGCGCACCCGGTCGACGGTCTCTCCGTCTACGTCGACGCCGCGAACCGGACGGTCACCCGCATCGTCGACGCCGGGCACATGCCGGTGCCGCAGACCTCCGGGAACTTCGACGACCCGGCGATGCAGGGCGAGCCGCTCGACCTCAAGCCGATCGTGATCACCCAGCCGGAGGGGCCGTCGTACCGGGTCGACGGGGAGTTCGTCGAGTGGGCGAACTGGCGGTTCCAGGTCGGGTTCGACTCCCGTGAGGGGCTCGTGCTCCGGCAGCTGTCCTGGCAGGACGGCGACACCACCCGTCCGATCGTCTACCGGGCGTCCATCGACGAGATGCTCGTGCCGTACGGCGACCCGTCGCCGGTCCGGTTCTGGCAGAACTACTTCGACACCGGGGAGTACCTGTTCGGGCGCTTCACGAACTCGCTCGAGCTCGGGTGCGACTGTGTCGGCGAGATCCGGTACTTCGACGCCGTGCTCGCCGACGAGCTCGGCAACCCGCAGACCATCCGGAACGGGATCTGCATGCACGAGGAAGACTTCGGCACACTCTGGAAGCACGGGGACATCTACACCGGCTCGCAGGAGGTGCGCCGGTCCCGCCGCCTGGTGATCTCGTTCTTCACGACCGTCGGCAACTACGACTACGGGTTCTACTGGTACCTCTACCTCGACGGCACGATCGAGTGCGAGGCGAAGCTCACGGGCGTCCTCTTCACCTCCTCGTACCCGGGGCGGTCCGCCGACGGGGCCGACTACCCGTACGCCTCCGAGGTCGCTCCCGGCCTCGGCGCCCCGTACCACCAGCACCTGTTCTCGGCGCGGCTCGACATGATGGTCGACGGGCTGTCCAACGCGGTCGACGAGGTCGACGCGGTGCGGGTCCCCGTCGGGCCGGGCAACGAGCACGGGAACGCGTTCACCAAGTCGGTGACCCGACTGGCGTCGGAGTCGTCGTCCGGCCGGCTCGCCGACGCATCCGTCACCCGCACCTGGTTCGTGTCGAACACGGAGCAGCAGAACCACCTCGGTCGTCCCACCGGGTACGTGCTGTACCCGCAGGACGCGCCGGTGCTGCTCGCCGACGACTCGTCCTCGGTCGCGTCCCGAGCCGAGTTCGCCCGGAAGCACCTGTACGTCACGCAGTACGACCCCGCAGAGAAGTACGCAGCAGGGGACTTCGTGCACCAGAACCCTGGTGGCGACGGGCTGGCCCGCTTCGTGCAGGCCGACCGCCCGCTCGACGGAGAGGACATCGTGCTCTGGCACACCTTCGGTCCGACGCACTTCCCCCGTCCCGAGGACTGGCCCGTGATGCCCGTCGACTACGCCAAGTTCACGCTGAAGCCGTACGGGTTCTTCCCGCGGAACCCGGCGCTGAACGTGCCGGCCCCCGGCTCCTCCGGGGCGGCGGACGCGCACTGCTCGCACCACGGCGGCTGAGATGACGGACGTGCTCGGGCTCGCGGCGATCCTGCCCGCGTCCGCCGGGGCGTGCTGCACGGTCGGGGCGTGGCGCCCCGGCCGTGCGGTCGACGTGGTGGCGGCGCTCGTGATGGTCGCGGCGATGGTGGACGGGGTGTTCGGGCCGCGGGTGCTGCCGGGGGTCGTCTGGTTCCTGGTGCTGGCACTGCTGGCGGTGGCGCTCGCCGCGACCTCGCGGTTCCAGCGGGTGGGTCCGGTCGCTTTGGTCGCTGCGGGCGCTGCCGCCGGGAGGCCCGGGTCGGGCCCGGCAGGGCGGCCGACGGGCGCGCACGGCCGCCTCCACGGCGCGCTCGGCCTGCTGGTGATGGGAGCGCTGGGCATCGGCATGACGCACGGCTCCGGAGCATCGGACACGGCCGGGATGGCCGGGGTGGCCGGGATGGCCGGGATGCACCACACCGGGACGGTCGGCGTCGTGTGGCTGCTCGTGGTCGGGGGACTCACCCTCGGGTACCTGCTGCTGACGGCCCACCTCGTGCGCGACGGGCTCCGTCGCCGGACCCGTGTGCTGTCGGTCCTCGAGGCGCTCACGATGGGGATCGCCGTGGCCGTGATGGCCGCCGCGATGGTGTGATGGTCGAACCGTCCGTACAGTTCACTGCGCGAAACGTACAGCCCGTGAATCGTTCATTGCGCGAATCGTTCGTCTTCTGAAAGACTTCCCCCGTCCAGCCCGGACACGAAGGCGATCAGGAAGGTGGACGACGACATGCGCAGCACGTACCACGGGGCCCAGCGGAACCCCGGACTCTTCGGCTCCCACCCGCGCGTCGGGCTCACCGCGCCGCACGTCATCGCGGCGTACGTCAACGCCCGTGTCGAGGACCCGTCGCTCCTGTCGCAGCAGACCGAGCCGTCCTACGCGGACTTCTTCACCGTCCCGCAGGCCTGACAACCGGAGTTCATGACCACATGCCGTTGACCGTCGTCCGCCGCGAGCACGTCCACCTCTACGCCCAGGAGCCCCGCTCGACCGCCGCGAAGAGCGCCGTCGATGCCCTGCTCCGCCTGCAGCACGCCGAGGAACGGCAGATCGAGCACGCCCGCATCGAGAGCGGCCTGTCGAAGAACGAGTTCCTCACCGTCCGCTACATGCTCCAGGCACACCGCGACGGGCGCGCGATGGGGCCGAAGGACCTCGCCGTGATGCTCACGGTGTCCAACGCCTCCGTCACCAAGATCGTCGACAGCCTCGTCGCGAAGGGCGACCTGGTCCGCACGGCGCACCCCTCCGACCGCCGAGCACAGGTGCTCGAGCCGACGGAGCAGGCTGCGGCGAAGATCGACGCGTCCTACGGGCCGTTCCACGAGATCGTGGTCGAGGTGCTCGACCGTCTGCCGGCCGCCGACAACGACGTCGTCGCGAGGGCCCTCGGTGAGATCGTCGAGGCACTCGGCCGAGCCGTTCCCGAGCCCGCCGACGAGTACACGGTGGAGCACACCACCGCCTGAAACCTTCCAGCGGTAAGTTGTCTGCATGACCGCCGCCGAGGACGCCGAGACCGCGCCCCGGCGCGGGTACCGCAAGGGCGCCGAACGGCGGGTGCAGATCCTCGACGAGATGATCCGCATGGTCGCGGAGCAGGGGGTCGACGCGTCCTCGTTGCGCTCCGTCGCCGAGGCACTCGGCATCACGCACGCCGCGCTCCGGCACTACTTCCCGTCCCGTGACGAACTCCTGCTCGCCGTCTACCGCGAGCACGAGGTCCGCGAGCAGGGCGCTCCCGACCGGCTGGAGTCCGCGATCGGGGACATGCGGGAGAGCGCCGGGCGGAACCGGGACGTCCCGGGACTCGTGCAGCTCTACACGACCCTGTCCGCCGACGCCGTCGGGGAAGGACACCCGTCCACGCGGGAGTTCATGCGCGAGCGGTTCGCCCGGCTCCGCAGCGAACTCGCCGACCTCATCCGGCGCGACCAGGAGGCCGGGCGCATCCGAGCCGACCTCGACCCGACGGACCTGGCGTCCCTGAGCATCGCGGCGTCCGACGGCCTGCAGGTGCAGTGGCTGCTCGACCCGGACGAGGTGGACGGCGAGCGGGTGCTGAGCCTGCTCGAGCACATCGTCCCGCCGGCCGGCTGACCGGCGGGAACGCCGGAACGGCCGGCTCCCGGGGGAGTCGGCCGTCCTGGTCGTGCGTGGTGCTGCGTGGTGCTGCGCTGCTACGCGGTGAGGACCGCAGCCGCGGGGTCGAAGTCCTCGGGGAGCGGCGGGATGTCGGCGACGGTCGACGTGATGTCGACGGCCGCACCGTTCGCCGCGGCGTCGCGGATGCCGAGCAGCACGTCGAGGACGTGCAGCGCGGTCGCACCGGAGGCGCGCTCCGGGCGGTCCTCCGCGATCGCACGCGCGAGCTCGACGACACCAGTGCCACGGCCCCAGGTGGAACCGACGGCGCTGATGGTCTCCGGCTCGTCCTGCCCGTAGCGCCAGAGGGTGGAGTCGCCCTCGAACGTGTTCGGGTCCGGCAGCGAGATCGTGCCGAGCGTGCCGTTGATCTCGACGAAGCCCATGCGCGGGAGCGCGTGCTGGAACGAGAACGTCGACTGGGCGGACTGCCCGCCGGCGAACTCGATGAGCGCGGCGTGGTGCGTCGGGACCTCGACCGGGAACGTCTCGCCGGCACGGTCACCGGACGCGATGGTCCGGCGGTCGAGCGACTTCGACGACACGGCCTGCACGCGGGTGGCAGAACCGAGGGCGTGCACGAGCGTGGTCACGTAGTACGGGCCCATGTCGAACAGCGGACCGGCACCGGTCGCGAACAGGAAGTCCGGGTTCGGGTGCCACGCCTCCGGCCCCGGGACGTGGAACATCGTCGTCGCGGTGAGCGGCTCGCCGATGTCGCCGCGGGCGATGGCCCGGAGCGCCGTCTGGATGCCGGCACCGAGCACGGTGTCCGGCGCCGTCGCGACGCGGAGGCCCTTCGCCTTCGCGGACTCGAGCACCGCCGCAGCGGAGTCGTGGTCGGTCGCGATCGGCTTCTCGCTCCACACGTGCTTGCCGGCGTCGACGATCTGCTGGTCGACCTCGGCGTGCGCCGCCGGGATCGTCAGGTTGATGACGATCTGCACGTCGTCACGGGCGAGGAGTTCCTCGACCGTCCCCGACGCGGCGACGCCGTACGTGGACGCCTGCGCGGCGGCACGGTCGAGCAGGACGTCGGCGACGAAGCGGACCTCGACGTCGGCGAACTTCGTCAGGTTCTCCAGGTACTGCGTGGAGATGTTGCCGGCACCGATGATGCCGATCCCGACACGACTCACTTGTCGTTGGCCTTCAGCCAGGTGAGGGACTCGGAGATGCCCTCGAAGACGTCACCCTTGTACGCGTCGAACTCGACCACGCGGATGGCGTTCGGCGCGGCGGCGAGGATCGCCGGCACGTCGACGTCGCCCTGGCCGGCGGGCGTCTGGTTCTCGAACGCACGCTGCAGTGCCTCGGGGACGATGAGGGCGCTCTCCGAGGAGGGCAGGGCGGTGCGGATGTCACCGTCGACCTTGCCGTCCTTCACGTGGATCGCGACGACGCGGTCGCCGAGCCCCTTCAGCACGGCCGGGGCGTCGGCGCCACCGACGGTCGCCCAGAAGGTGTCGAGCTCGAGCACCGTCTCCGGGCTGATCTGCGACACGAAGTGGTCGTAGACCGTGCGGCCGTCGACCTTGTTCGTGAACTCCCACTGGTGGTTGTGGTAGCCGAACTGCAGGCCGCGGGCGGCTGCTTCGGCGGTGAGGACGTTGACGCGCTCGGCGATCTTCGCGACGTCGTCGGCGGTCTGCCAGCGGTCGGTCGGGATGAACGGGTCGATGACGGTGCGGATGCCGAGGCGCTCGGCGGCGTCCCAGATCGGAGCCGTGTCCTCGGCGTCGATGACGGCCACGTGACCGGACGGGGCCTTCAGGCCGGTCGCGGCGAAGGCACGCTCGAGGTCGGTGGCGCGCTCGACGAACGCGTAGGGCTCGACGTTCTCGTAGCCGATCTCGCGGACGCGGGCGATGGCGGCGTCGAGGTCTTCGGCGATGGCGTCGCGCAGCGAGTACAGCTGCACAGAGGTGGTGGGCATTGCAGAGGCTCCTTCGATCCTGGCTGGGGTGGTGCCACCCGCCGGGACGCGATGCTCCGCGGCGAGATCGATGACGACGCTACACGGAAAACCATCCGGTGTGTAGTTTTTGCTGCGCCGTGTTTCGTCCGGGGTCCCGTGTCCTGACCTGTCGATGTATGCTCGCCTCTGTCAAAACCTTGCTCAGCAAGGTTTTCATCGACTCAAGGAGGCGTCATGAGCACACCCGAACCCGCGGAGACCCCGGTCCTGCTGCACCCGGAAGAGGGCATCACCCAGCCGGTCAGCACGATGAAGGTCGGGCTCGGCTACCAGATCGCGCTGTTCCTCGGACAGTTCGGCCTGTTCGTGGCGCTCATGGCCCCGGTCTACGTCAGCATGCAGCTGAAGGCCGAGGCGCTCGTCGGTTCGGATGCCGCCAACGTCATCGGCTCGGTCCTGCCGATCGGTGCGTTCGGCGCGCTCATCATGAACCCGCTCGCCGGTGCGCTCTCCGACCGGACCCGCACCCGCTGGGGTCGTCGTCGCCCGTGGATGCTCACCGGGGTCGTCGTGTTCGCGATCGCGCTCGCGTGGATCGCCTTCGCCCCGGACACCACCCAGCTCACCCTCGGGTGGCTGCTCGCCCAGCTCTCGGCGAACACGGTCCTCGCGACCCTGACCGCGAGCTTCGCGGACAACGTGCCCCAGTTCCAGCGCGGGAAGTCCTCCAGCATCATCGCGCTCGCGCAGAACATCGCCGTCCTCGCCGGCACCTACCTGTCGGTGTTCTTCGTCGCGAACCTGCCGGTGCTGTTCATCGCCCCCGGCATCCTGGCGATCATCCTCGTCGTGGTCTACGCCGTCGTCGCCCGGGACGACCTGCCGACGTACAAGCTCAAGAAGTTCACGTTCCTCAACCTGATCTCGTCGTTCTGGACGAACCCGATCAAGAACCCGGACTTCGCGTTCGCCTGGTGGTCGCGCTTCCTGATCATCTTCGCGACGTTCATGTTCACGACGTACCGCCTGCTCTACATGAAGGAGCACATCGGGATCACGAGCGACAAGGAGGCCACAGCGGCCGTCGCGTTCGGTGTGCTGCTCTACACGATCGCCCTGCTCGTCAGCGCCGCACTCTCCGGGTGGGCGTCCGACCGACTCGGGCGTCGCAAGGTCTTCGTCGGCGGATCCACCGCGCTGTTCGCCGTCGGGCTCGTGGTCCTCGCCCACGCCGACACCGTGCACGGGTTCTACGTCGCCGAGGTCGTCATGGGCTTCGCGTACGGCATCTACTCGGCCATCGACACCGCGCTCGTGGTCGACGTGCTGCCGAACGCCGACCGTCCGGGCAAGGACCTCGGGGTGATCAACATCGCGAACGCACTCCCGCAGTCGCTCGCCCCGGCCGCGTCGCTGTTCTTCCTGAAGTTCGGGACCAGCGGATCGCCGGACAACTACGAGCTGATGTGCTGGGCCGCCGGGATCGTCGCGATCATCGGTGCCCTCGTCGTGATCCCCATCAAGCGCGTGCGCTGATACGTTCTGGCGTCATGACGAACCCGACGGTCGACGTCGACCAACGGCACCTCGCCCGGTGGCGGAACGCGATCATCGTCGCGTTCGCCCTCGGCGGCATCAGCCTCGCTGCATGGGGCCCCCGCCTGCCCGAGCTCCGCGCCGAGCTCGGCGTCGACACCGGCACCATCGGCCTGATGCTCGGTGGCGTCACGATCGGTTCGATCGGTGGTCTGCTGTCCGCCGCCCCGCTGCTCCGGCGGTTCGGCGGCCGGAACGCCCTGACCGCGGTCGTGGTCCTCGTGCCGGTCGCCATCGCCGTCCTCGGCATCGCGGCGGCGCTGCACTCCGTGCCGCTGGCCGCGGTGGCCTTCGTCGTCGCCGGTGCCGGGATCGGCTCGCTCGACGTGATGGCGAACATCGAGGGCACGGCCATCGAGGTGCTCGCCGGACGCACGACCCTCCCGTTGATGCACGCCGCATGGTCGGGAGGCGCGGCGCTCGGTGCCGGCATCGCCGCACTCTGCGCGGCGCTCGGCATCACCGCGTCGACCCAGTTGGTGGTGGAGGCTGCGGTGCTGCTCGTGGTCGGCGTGCTCGCCATGCGCGCGATCCCGGACGGCACCCGTGCCGAGGAGCACGACGACACGATGACGGCCGGGCAGCGCATCCGCGCCTGGGCGAAGGGGTGGGCAGACGTCCGACTGCTGATGATCGGGCTCGTGATGCTCGGCGTCGAACTCGGCGAGGGGTCCGCGAACAACTGGCTCGCGCTCGCCACCACGGACGGGCACGGGCAGTCCGCGACCATCGGCGCGCTGTTCTTCACCGTGTTCGCGGTGTCCGAGGCGGCGACCCGTGTCTTCGCCGGCCCCGTCGTCGACCGGCTCGGACGGGTGAGCACGATCCGCTGGACCACGGCGCTCGGCATCGTCGGCGCCGTCCTGTTCATCGTCGGCGGCTCGTGGTGGCTCACCCTGATCGGCGTCGTGCTCTGGGCGGTCGGCGTCTCGATGGGCTTCCCGCTCGGGATGTCCGCGGCGGCGCAGAGCGGGCCGAACCCGGCCGCGCGGGTGAGCGTCGTGGCGTCGATCGGGTACTTCGCGAACTTCGCGGGGCCGCCGGTCATCGGTGCCATCGCCGAGCGCGTCGGCGCCCTGAGCGCGTTGTGGCTCGTCGCGGTGCTGTTCATCGCGGCCTTCGCCGCGTCCGGTTCGCTCCGGCCGGTGGAGCGCCGCGACTGACCACGGCGGCGGTCCCGCGCGGCCACCCGCGCCAGCTGACGCACCGGCCCGGCGTGGCCACCCGCGCCAGCTGACGCACCGGCCCGGCGTGGCCACCCACGCGGGCCGGCGCGCCGGGCCGGCACCGAGCCTCCCGGGCTAGCGTGGCCGGGTGAGCGACGACGGAACCAGGACCTTCGACAGCCCAGCCGGACGCATCCGCGGATCGCTGGACGGCGACGTCGTCCGCGTGCTCGGCGTCCCCTACGCGCAGGCCGACCGCTTCCGCCCGCCGCAGCCAATGCCCGTCTTCGACGACGTGTTCCACGCCGACTTCCCCGCGCCGGTCGCCCCGCAGCCCGCCGCGACCGTCGTCGACCAGCTGCTCCACGTCATCGAGGCCGAGGTCGACGAACGCTGCCAGGCGCTCTCGATCACGATCCCGGCCGACATCGGCGCGGACGAACGCCTCCCCGTCATGGTCTGGGTGCACGGCGGCTCGTACGTCATCGGCGGCGGCGACCTGCCGATCAACGACCCGTACGACCTGGTCCGCGAGCAGCGCGTGATCGTCGTCACCGTGACGTACCGGCTCGGCGTGCTCGGGTTCCTCGGCGACGGGGAGCGGATCCCGGCGAACCTCGGGCTGCTCGACCTCGTCGCGTCGCTCCGCTGGGTGCGGGAGAACATCGCGGCGTTCGGCGGCGACCCCGACCTCGTGACGCTCTTCGGCCAGTCCGCCGGCGGTGACGCCGTCGCGCACCTGATGATCAGCGACGGCGCCGAGGGGCTCTTCCGCCGCGCGATCGTGCAGAGCGCGCCCCTCGGGCTCTCGCGGAACCGCGCGCGGATGAACCGGGCGATGGTCGACGCCGTCGGCGTGGTCACCGAGGAGACCCCGCTCGAGGACCTGCTCGACCGTCAGGCGCTCGGCACGAAGGTCGCCGCCCCGTACGGGCTCCGTGGCGGGATGCCGTTCGGGACGCAGTACGGGTACGCGCCGCTCCCCGCCGAGCGCGACCTCGCCGATGCCTGGCGCCGAGTCGCCCCGGAGATCGACGTCCTCATCGGGTCCGCGTCCGACGAGGCCGGCATGTACGTGCCGGTCGTCCCCGTGCTGAAGCGCATCGTGCGGCACCGGGTCCCGCGTGCGCTGGTGCGGTGGTGGCTGGTCCGGCCGCTGACGGCGGTGATCTACGGCCGCGATGCCCGGGCGTTCGCGGCACGGCACCGCGCGGGCGGTGGGAACGCGACCGTCTACCGACTGCTCCGCGGCGCGACCGTCCGTCCGACGGGTGCCGTGCACATGAGCGACCTCCCGCTCCTGCTGGGCCGGAAGGCCGCGTGGGCGGGCAGCCGGTTCGTGCCAGAACGGGACTGGGCGGAGGTGGAGCGCCGCGGACCCGGCGTCCGGGCGATCTGGGCCGAGTTCGCCAGGACCGGACGGGTCACGGCGCCCGACGACGAGACGCTGGTCTTCGAGCACTGAGCGGAGTCCCCAGAACGGGCGGTCGCGGCACACCCCCGCCGCACCGGACAATCGACGTCATGCCCGCGTCCGACCACGACCTCCGCGCCAGCATCGTCGCCGCCGGCATCGCCGCGTACCGCGAGGCCGACTTCCACGACGTCGGGCCGACCGACGTCGCACGGCTGTCCGGCATCGCCGAGGAGGAGTTCCGTCGCGTCTTCCCGCTCTGGGACCTGTTCGTCGTGGCCGTCGTCGACCGCTGGAACAACGGCACCCGTCGGGCGCTCTGGGCACTCGCCGAGGAGCACGGTGCGGTCGCGTACGTCCGCGCGCGCCTGGAGTCCGGCATCGAGGAACCGGCACTCGTCCGGCTCCGCATGGCCGTCATGAGCGCCGCGTCGAGCCCGTCGCATGCTGCCGCCGGCTGGTTCCGCGGCCAGTACACACGGTCGTTCGAGGACCTCACCCTGGCCCTGGCCCGGGACGTCGTCGCCGGCCGTGAACCCCGGGGACTGTCCCCGCGGCACGGTGCGGAGCAGCTCTTCGCGCTCTACGAGGGACTCCAGCTGCAGTCGATGCTCCGGGACGACGTCGACCTGCTGCCCGGGTTCGACCGTGCCGTCGCGCGGATGCGGGTCGGCTGGGGTGCCGGCGCGACGGTCTGAAGATCTGACGGTCGGAGGCCGCGGTGTGACGCCGCGGTCTACAGGTCCAGCCGCATCACGTACCGCCGTGCCGTCGGGTGCGTGAGCTCCCGGAACCCGGCGGCCACGAACGCCGACCGTGGACCCACGAAGAGCTCGCCCCAGACG
The DNA here is from genome assembly GCF_003762905.1 of Curtobacterium sp. ZW137. Classification (GTDB taxonomy): domain Bacteria; phylum Actinomycetota; class Actinomycetes; order Actinomycetales; family Microbacteriaceae; genus Curtobacterium. The sequence goes on from NZ_RJKS01000003.1 coordinate 402,911, forward strand.
TCCTCCTTCCCCGGTGCGAACTGCATCGGGTAGCCCTCGACCGCGCGCGCCCCGTTCCGCCGCGCGTGCTCGACGGCGCCGACGACCAGCGCGTGGCTGAGGCCCTGGCGCCGGAACCCCTTCCGGACCACGAAGCAGGGGATCGCCCACACGCTCTCGTCGGTGCGGTCCTCGTCCCGTCCCGCCCACGCCACGCGGGTCCTGCGCAGCCGGACGAACGCCGGCCGTGGCTCGACGGCCGCCCACCCGACCGGTTCGCCGTCCCGGTAGGCGACGACCCCCGTGGTGTCGCGGGCGTCGGGGTCGTCGCACCCGACCTCGGCCCGGAACCGCCGGGTGCGCTCGTCGTTCGGCATGTCGGTGAACTCGCGGTCGAACGTCTTCAGCCACTGGCAGTGGCACGTCGCCGGGTCGCCGCGCTCGCCGAACACGAGGTCGAGGTCGTCCCACGGCACCTCGTTCGCGGGACGGAACGTGACCGCTCCGTCCCGGGTCGTGACCGTCGTCGTCATCGCACGCCGTCCCTCCCCGAGCGCCGCGGTGCCGCGATCCCTGCGGCTGGCACGCTCGGATGGGGCTCACGATAGCGCTCCGGGTTCGGTCGGGACGGCCTGGAGGCTCGGCGCGGCATGCGAGCGCCGGCTCCCGTTGCTGGGATGGTCGGGACATGGAGTACACCGAGTACGACACCAGGGTCGCTGCGTACGGCGTGGTCACGCACGAGGGGCGGGTGCTGCTCGCGATGCAGCGGTTCCCGGAGGCGGGGACGTGGGCGCTGCCCGGCGGCGGCGTCGAGTACGACGAGAGCGTCGAGCAGGCCGTCGTCCGCGAGTTCATGGAGGAGACCGGCTACGAGGTCGCTGTCGATGGGCTCCTCGGCGTCCGCCACCACCTCGTCCCCGCGGAGCGACGGATGCACGAGAACGGTCGCCCGATGAAGGCGCTGCAGGTCGTGTTCCGCGTGACGGTCACCGGTGGGGAGCTCCGCGACGAGGCGGACGGTTCCACGGAGCGGGCCGACTGGATCCCGATCGCCGACCTCCCGCACCACCGGCACGGCCTGGTCGTCCCGATCGCCCTCGGTTGGGCGGGCGCCCTCACCCCCTGACCGTTCAGGCGCTGACGCGCTCCCGCCCCGGTCCCTCCACGAGCCACCCCATGCTGCGCAGTTGGGCGGCGGCCTCCTCCGGATTCTCCCGCGCGACGAGTCCCGCCTGCGTCGAGACCCACCGGGCTTGGCCGTCGGCGATCGCGGAGCGCCACCCGGGCAGTGAGTCCACTCCGCACTCCTCGATGAGGAACACCAGGAACTCTTCGATGGACGGCCGGAACCGGCTGCCGCCGACCGGGTAGTGCAGTGTCGACAGCCGAGATGGGTCTCGCTGACGTCGGCCGGCCGCGGACGCCGTTGCGAGCATCGTGGTGAAGGCGCCGCGCTCCGAGTGGACGTGCCAGTGCGCAACCGGGGCACCCGACTTCGTGCGCTCGTACTCGAACCGTGCAAGGGGCTCGCGATCCGGTCGCATCAACAGCCGGAACTGCGACGTCTCGGTCCGGAATCGAGCGCTGGCGGGTTCGCTCGAGAGTGCGAACCGCACGTCGAGATCAGCGACGACCGCTCCGCCCACGCGCAGGGGGATCGTCGAGGGATCCCCGTCGTCACGCTGTGTACGCACGAGGAGCACGTTGTCCGAACGGCGTTCGAAGAACCGCACGCCGTGTTCCGGCAGCACGCCGTCGATCAGCTGCTGCAGATCGCGCACGAACCCGAAGGCCGTCGCGGCCTTGACGGTTCTCACGGTGCGTCGCTGAGCACGAAGTCGATGGCGTCGAGTTCGGCCTCGGCCTGCCACTCGTCGCCCTGGAGTTCCCGCAGTTCCATCACGGGCCCGAATCCCCTGTCGTCCAGGCCCCAGTACTGCAGGATCAGGGAGCGACGCGCGCGGAGCGCTTCTGCTCTCATCGGGTCGATCTTCGGCATGCGCATGGTCTGCTCCTTCTTCGTCGGTGCGGAGAAGGTAGATCGCCGCCGCTCCCGGGCGCCAGCTTTCGGGATGCGACATTTCGCGGGGCGGGCTACTCCGCGATGACGCTGAAGACGTTGCCCGAGGGGTCGGTGAACCACGCGATGAGCGGGCCGCCCTTGCGGTTGATGCCCTTCTCGTCGGTCATGCCCTCGTAGTGCAGGAAGCTGACGCCCTTGGCGGCGAGCTCGTCCACGGCCGCGTCGACGTCGGGCACCGGGAAGTTCAGGATCGTGAAGGACGCCGGCTCGTGCGCCGGGCCCTTCGGGTACGCCAGGACCCAGCGGCCGTCGCCGAGCTGGATCGAGAGCATGCCGTGGTCCTCGGTCACCTCGAGCCCGAGGACGTCCGTGTAGAACGCCTTCGCCTCGGCCGGGTCCCGCACGGAGAACCCGCTGAACGCCTTCGTCGCATCGATGCTCATGCCGACAGTGAACACCTCTGGGAGGATGAGGGCGTGCGCGCGGAGGGAACTGTCGACGAAGCCGTCGAGCGAGCGATCGAGCTGGCGTCGTCGCCGTCCCGCGTGGTGCTCGGCATCGCCGGGGCACCGGGAGCCGGCAAGTCGACCCTGGCTCGGCGTGTGGTCGCGGCCGTCGACGAGCGGTTCGGCGCCGGGACGGCCGTGCAGGTGCCGATGGACGGCTTCCACCTGGCGAACGCCGCACTCGACGCGCTCGGCCGGCACGACCGCAAGGGTGCGATCGACACCTTCGACGCCGACGGGTACGTGGCGCTCGTCCGGCGACTCGTCGCAGCGCAGGAACCCGTCGTCTGGGCACCCGACTTCGACCGCCGCGTCGACGAACCCGTCGCCGGCAGCATCACCGTCCCGCGCGACACCCGGCTCGTCGTCTCCGAGGGCAACTACCTGCTCGACGACGCCGCTCCCTGGAGTGCGCTCCCGGAGCTGTTCACCGAGACGTGGTTCTGCGCGGTGGACGACCGGGTCCGCGTCGACCGTCTGGTCGGGCGCCACATGCGGCACGGACGCGACCACGAGGCGGCCCGCAGCTGGGCGGTCGAGGTCGACGGTGTGAACGCCGCACGCGTCGCTGCCACGGTGACCCGAGCCTCCTGGACCGTCCGGACCTGACCACCAGCGCACCATCGAGAGGACCAGCATGACCATCGCCATCACCGGTGCGACCGGCAACATCGGCGGCGCCGTCGCCCGCTCGCTCGCCGCCGACGGGGTCCCGTTGCGGATGATCGTCCGGGACGCGTCGCGGGCGCCGGAGCTGCCCGGCACCGAGGTCCGGACGGCGACCTTCGCCGACACGGACGCGGCCCGTGCGGCGCTCGACGGCGTGGACACGCTGCTCATGGTCTCCGCGGCCGAGGCCCAGGACCGCCTGCAGCAGCACCGCGCCTTCGTCGCGGCCGCCGCGACCGCCGGTGTCCGGCACGTCGTGTACACCTCCTTCGCCGGTGCAGCGCCGGATGCGACCTTCACGCTCGGCCGCGACCACTGGGCCACCGAATCGGCGATCCGTGCGACCGGGATGGCGCACACGTTCCTGCGGGACAGCTTCTACCTGGACTTCGTCGAGGACCTCGTCGGCGAGGACGGCGTGATCCGCGGGCCGGCGGGCGACGGGGCGATGGCAGCGGTCGCGCGCGCGGACGTCGCCCGGGTGGCGGCGACGGTGCTCGCGAACCCGGCGGGGCACCTCGACCGGACGTACGACCTGACCGGCCCCGTGGCGATCACGCTCGAGCAGGCGGCTGCGATCGTGAGCGCCGAGCGTGGGAGGACCGTGACCTACCACCCGGAGACGGTGGAGGAGGCGTACGCCTCGCGGGCGAAGTGGAACCCGGAGCCGTGGCAGGCCGACGCGTGGGTGAGCACCTACACGGCGATCGCCGAGGGTGCCCTTGCGCGGGTCTCCGGCGACGTCGAGCGGGTCACCGGCCGTCCGCCGATGACCCTGCAGGACGTGCTCCGCGCGGGCTGACCGCTCGGTCGCTGCGCGTTCGTTCCCATCTCGCCTGCGGTGGGAAGAGGAAACGCGCGTGGTGGGTCGGAAGAAACGACCCCCTACGCGCGAAACGACCCCCTCCGCGCGAAACGACCCCCCTCCGCGCGGGCCCTCCGCGCGCGGCCGGCCTCGCGGGCGGCCGACCGCTCGGGTCAGGGGACCCGGCGCGCGGCCAGGGTCCCGATGACCCCGAGCACCAGGACCGCCACGAGCACGACGAGCAGCGGTGCCGTCCAGTCCCCGGTCGCACCGTGCAGCGCACCGGCGACGAGGGGCCCGGCCGACCCGATCAGGTACCCGCCGCCCTGCACGAACGCGGACATCCGGCGGGCGTCGTCGTCGTTCGAGACGAGCCGCACGATGATGATGAAGATCACCGTGATGCCGCCGCCCTGCGCCGCACCGCCGAGGATCGACCACAGCAGCCAGAGCTGGGGCGCGAAGAGCAGCCCGAGCGGCATGGCGAGCCAGAGGAACGCGACGAGGGACAGGATCGCGCGCGGACGCCAGCGTGCGGCGAGCACCGGGACGCCCAGCGCACCGACGACCGCGAGGATCTGGAACACCGACGAGCTCGCACCGGAGGACGCCTTCGAGAAACCGATGTCGTCGTGCAGCAGCGTCGGGATCCAGGCGGTGAGCGCGTAGTAGGAGAACGCCTGCCCGCCGAAGGCCAGCGTCAGTCCGATGGTCACCCAGCGCGTCGGGCGGCGGGACGGCGCGGACCCGGCGGAGGCGGTGTCGGGCAGCCGGATCGCCCCGGTGCCGAGCACCTGGTCGATCGGCCCCGTCACGGGCAGCGGTTCCACGGGAGCGCCGGCCACCGGTCGGAGCCACGCAGCTCGGGGCCCGACGGCGTACGACCACGCGAGTCCGGCGACGACGGCGAGCACACCCCACACCGCGATCGCGGCGGGCCACCCCCAGACGCTGGCGATCGGCGCGGTCCCGAGCGAGGTCGTCATCGACCCGACGTTGAGCGCCGACGTGTACACGCCGGTGACGATGCCGACGCGTTCGGGTGAGGTGTCCCGCCGGATGACGACCGGGATCACGACGTTGCCGATGGTGATGCCGATGCCGATCACCGCGGTGCCGATGAGCAGCGCCGCGGCGCTCGGGAGCGACCGGACGACCGTGCCGGCGAGCACGATCAGGAGCGAGAGCGACAGTGCTCGCTCCGGCGTGGCCTTCGCGATCACCCAGCTGGCGAGCGGCGTCGCGAGGGCGAAGCAGAGCACGGGGATCGTCGTCAGCAGGCCGGCGACCGTGGTGGTGAGACCGAGGTCGAGGCGGATGTCCCCGATCACCGGGGCCGGCGCCACGATCGGCCCGCGCAGGTTCAGCGCGACGAGGACGATCGCGACGGGCAGGACCCAGCCCGCGCGGCGGACCACTGTTCCGGTGCTCACGAACGAGCGGAGGCGTCGGCAGCGTCGGCGGCGTCGGACGCGTCGGACGCGGGGAGCGACGAGTCCGACGACCCCGGCAGCAGGATCGGCAGCAGGTCGAGCGGCGTCGCAGCCTGCGCGATGGTGCCCTCGGCCTCGGCGGGGGAGCCGTAGCCCCACTCCGCGAAGACCACGGGGACGCCGTGCACCGCGGCGCCCTCGACGTCGTGCAGGCGGTCGCCGACGAGCACCGGCCGCGAGATGTCGAACCCGCGGGCGTCGAGCCGCTTCAGCGCTTCCTCGACGACGTCGGCCTTCGATGACCGCACCTCGTCGTCGCTGGCCCCCGTGATGATGTCGATGTCCCCGGTCAGTCCGTAGTGGTCGAGGATGTACGTCGCCGGGGTCTCCGGCTTGCTCGTCGCGGTCGAGATCGGCAGGCCGGCCTCGTGCAGGGTGCGGAGCACGACGTCGATCCCCGCGAACATCGTCGAGTCCAGGGCCCCGTGCGAGAAGTAGTGCTCGCGGTACACGGCGAGCGTGCGGTCCGCCAGCGCCTCGTCCATGCCCATCGCGATGCGGAACGTGTCGAGGATCGGCGGGCCCACGAACGACATCAGCGTCGCGCGGTCGGGAACGGGGACGCCGACCTTGCGGAACGTGTACGTCAGGCTCTCCAGGATGCCCGGCGCCGAGTCGCTGATGGTTCCGTCGAGGTCGAAGAGGATGGCGCTGAACGGGCTTGTCATGACGTACCCACCCTAACCGGGGGACCGGAACCGGCCCACCCGTGCGTCGTGCCGTGCGGGGCGGCGTCGACCCGGGCCTCCCGTCCGGTCAGAACAGGCGGGTGTGCCCGCCCTCGATGCCCCGCATCGCGTCGTAGTCCAGGACCAGCACGCGGATGCCGCGGTCCTCGGCCAGCGTGCGCGCCTGCGGTGCGACCGTCTGCGCAGCCAGCACTCCCTGCACCGGACGCAGCAGCGGGTCCCGGTTCATCAGCTCGAGGTACCGGGTGAGCTGCTCGACCGCGTCGATGTTCGCGTTGCGCTTCATCTCCACCGCGACGCTCGCCCCCGCGTCGTCGCGCGCCAGGATGTCGACCGGTCCGATGGCGGTCATGTACTCGCGGCGGACCAGGGTGTGGCCGTCCCCGAGCAGTTCGATCTGCTCGGACAGGAGCTGCTGCAGGTGAGCCTCGACCCCGTCCTTCACCAGGCCCGGGTCGACGCCGAGGTCGTGGCTCTCGTCGGCGATCACCTCGTAGATGGAGACGACGAGCTTGTCCTGCGTCTTCTTCTGCGTGACGGTCCAGACCTGCTCGATGCCGTTCTCGGCCTGCTCTTCGGAGGGGTCGCCGATCTCGATCGAGCACGGCGGGCTCATCCAGTTCAGCGGCTTGTAGCTGCCGCCGTCCGAGTGGACGAGCAGCGAGCCGTCGGCCTTGAGCATGAGGAGCCGAGTCGCGAGGGGCAGGTGGGCCGACAGGCGACCGGCGTAGTCGACGGAGCAGCGGGCGATGACGAGACGCACCCCGGAAGCCTAACCGGCGTCTGGTCGCGTTCCGGACGTCGCGTCCGCCTTCGTCGCGTTCTCTGCCTGGAGGCTCGGCTCGGCCCCGCTCGGTCCGTCGCCCCCGCCCCGGGCCGGGTCCACCGCACCGGCGGTCGCGCCCGGCGTCCGCTCGCGCGCCGCCCCCGATGCCAGCCCGGCGGCGATGATGAACACGAACACGATGAGCAGCCCGTTGAGCAGCCCGAAGTGCTCGCCCACCAGCCCGATGATCGGCGGCCCGGCGAGGAACGCGACGTACCCGATGGTCGCCACGGCGCTGACCCGGGCGGCGGCCGTGCGGGGGTCGTCGGCCGCGGCGGACATGCCCATCGGGAAGCCGAGGCTCGCGCCGAGGCCCCAGAGCACCACGCCGACGATCGCGAGCGGCACGTTCGGGACGAAGATCAGCATGCCGAGGCCGACGACGGCGACCGCAGCGCTCGTGCGGAGCACCGGGACCCGGCCGAAGCGGTCGATGAGGGGGCTGCCGGCGATCCGGCCGACGGTCATCGCGGCGAGGAACACGGTGAGCACGGCGGAGCCGCCGTCGTTGGCGAGCCCGTGCCCGTCGATCATGGCGAGGGGGAGCCAGTCGTTGGCGGAGCCCTCGGCCAGGGCCATGCCGAGGACGATCACGCCGATGAGCAGGGTCGACGGCTGCTTCCAGATCGCCCAGCGGGAGACCGGCAGCGTGACGGGGCTGGTGTCGGTCGGCTCGGGGTCGGACACCCGCTCGTCGCCGAACCAGCGGACGACGGTGACCAGCGCGATGCTCGTGACGATCCCGAGCACGATGAAGTGCAGGGCGACGGGGACCTCGTAGCGCTCGGCCAGGGCGCCGAGGCCGGCGCCGGCCAGGGTCCCGACGCTGAACGCGGCATGGAACAGCGGCATGATCGTCCGGCCGCCGAGCCGCTCGGCCGTGGCCCCGGTGACGTTCATCGACACGTCGCAGAGGCCGTTGCCGAACCCGAACGCGATGAGGCTGATCCAGATGGCGGCGAAGCCCCAGCCGAGGCTGACGGAGATCCCGGCCATGACGAGGCCGAGCGCGAGGCACACGGCGGCGATCTGCACCCCGCGCTTGGCACCGAGACGGCCGACGATGTGACCCGCGAAGGTGAGACCGGCGATGGACCCGACGGACATCCCGACGACGAGCAGACCCATCTCCAGGGTGCTCGCGCCGAGTTCGTCGCGCACGCTCGGGATGCGCCCGAGCCAGGTGGCGATGTCGAGCCCGGAGAGCGTGAACACGACGAACACCGCGTTGCGCCAGGCGCGGGTGCTCGGTGCGGTCCAGGTGGGGGACGCCGTCGTCATGGTTCTTTCCGATCGAATCGATTCGAGTGAGGTTCTCGGATACGCTAACCGGCGATGGACGACACGGCAACAGACAGCGGCGAGTCGGGCTCGGCCCGGACGGCACGGCCGACCCTCGTCGCCGTCGCGCGCGCGGCCGGGGTCGCACCATCCACCGCGTCACTCGCCTTCAGCGGCAGCGGCCCCGTCTCCGAGGAGACCAGGGCACGCGTGCTCGCCGCGGCGGCGTCGCTCGGCTACGACGGCCCGGACCCGCGTGCACGGTCGCTCCGCCGCGGTCGCTCCGGCGTGATCGGCGTCGTGATGGACGAGCGACTCAGTGACGCCTTCCGTGACCCGGTCAACGTCCTGACGCTCGACGGCATCGCCGAGGTCGCGGGGGAAGCGGGGGCCTCCCTGCTCCTCGTCCGCAGCCCGCTCGACGACGAACGGGGTGCCGGACCCCTCGTGGACGCGCCGATGGACGCGGTGGTGCTCGTCGGCTGCAACGTGCGGGTCGACCCGGCCGTCGCCGTGCTCCGGCGTCGCGGGATCCCGGTCGTCGCGATCGAGGCCGACGACATCGAGGGCGCCGTCCCCATCCAGCTCGACAACCGCGAGGGCTCGCGACGCGCCTCGGCGTTCCTCCGCGACCTCGGGCACGAGTCCGTCACGGTCGTCACCCTGCCGCTCGACGCCAAGCGGCAGCGCGGGCCGATCTCCGCCGAGCGGTTCGCCGCGGGCACGGCGTTCACGACGATGGAGCGGCTCCGCGGGGTGCGCGGCGTCTTCCCGGACGCCGTCGCGATCGAGGCCGGGGGCAGCTCGGTGGAGGAAGGCCGCGCCGCCGGTGCCGCGTTGTTCGGACCGGGGGGCAGCCGTCCCACCGCGGTCGTGGCGCAGAGCGACCTGCTCGCGGTCGGGGTGATCTCCGCCGCGCTCGAGGCCGGGCTCCGCGTGCCGGAGGACGTCAGCGTCGTCGGCTTCGACGGCATCCAGGTCGACGACAGCCTGTTCCACCGCTCCCCGATCCGGCAGCTGACCACGCTCGTGCAGCCGTTCGTGCAGAAGGGCCAGGCGGCGGCACGTGCTGCGCTCGCCATGCTCGAGGGTGCCGCACCCACGCCGGCGTCCTTCCGCTCCGAGCTCCGCATCGGCGACACGACGGCGCCGCCGCGCGCGTAGCGCCGCCGCCGCGCTGCCCGCGCCGCCGCGGCACCCGCGCACCGTGCGCCCGCGCCGCGCCGCCCACCCGACGCTCAGCGCGCCATCGCCACCGCGATCCACCCCGGCCGGTGCGCCCGCACGCCGAGCGTCACCGCGCGCACCCCGATGTACCCGAACGAGAACACCGCCCAGAGCGCCGCGAGCCCGTCCCCGAACGCCCAGAGCAGCGGCAGGTACACGACGAGGTTCACCCCGCCGGCGATCGCCAGGTACCGGGCGTCACCCGCGCCGATGAGCACCCCGTCGAGCACGAACACGTACCCGGCGATCGGCATCCCCGCCGCGATGAGCACGAGCACGACCGGCAGCGACGACCGCACCGCCGCGGAGCCTCCGAACACCGGGCCGAGCACTCCGCTGACCGCGAGCGTCAGCGCCCCGAGCAGCACCCCGCCCGCGATGCCGAGCACCACGAGCCGCGTCGTGACGAGCCGCACCCGGTCGGCGTCCCCGGCCCCGAGGGCGTGCCCGACGAGCGCCTGCCCCGCGATCGCGAGTGCGTCCAGGGCGAAGGCGAGCGTGCCGAACACCGTCAGCCCGACCTGGGTGGTCGCGAGCCCGGTCGTGCCGAGCCCCGCTGCGACCGCGATCGTCGCGAGCATCGCCACGCGGAGCGACGCCGTCCGGAGGAACAGCCACGCCCCCGACCGCAGCGCACGGACCACGCCCGATGCGCCCGGCCGGAGCGGAGCGCCCACGGTCCGCGCAGCCCGCACCGCGATGACGACGTACACGGCGGCCATCGCCCACTGCACGATGACGGTGCCCGCGGCGGAGCCCTCGACGCCCCACCCGAGGCCGTAGATCAGGAGTGCGTTGAGCAGTCCGTTCGCGATGAAGCCGACCGTGGCGACGACGAGCGGCGTCCTCGTGTCCTGCAGTCCACGGAGGAGGCCGGTGGACGCCGTCACGACGAGGATCCCGGGCAGGCCGATGAGCGAGACGAGCAGGTAGGCGGTCGCGGCACTCGACACCGGGGCGGCTGCGCCGAAGAGCGACACGAGCGGCCCGGCGAGCGGCCAGCCGATCAGCGCGAGCACGACCCCGAGTCCCAGGGCCAGCCACATCCCGTCGATGCCGGCGTGCACCGCGCCGCGCCGGTCGCCGCCGCCCAGCGCCCGTGCGACGGCCGGGGTCGTCGAGTAGGCCAGGAACACGAGCAGCCCGGTCACGGTCTGCAGCACGGCGGCGGCGAGCCCGACCGCCGCGAGCGACGTCGCGCCGAGGTGCCCGACCAGCGCCGTGTCCGTCATCAGGAACAGCGGTTCGACGACGAGGGCGCCGAGCGCCGGGAGTGCCAGCCGGACGATGTCGCGGTCGACGGCGCGGCGGGACGAGGCCATCACGACATCATGCCGGACGGGAGGCCCGGGTCGGGCCCGACCCGGGCCTCCCGTCCGTCGCCTGGTGGCGTCAGCCGCGGTCGGCGCGCGGTTCCGCAGGGACGCCGCCGGTGGCGGCGTGTGCGGACTCGGACACGTCGGGCGTGGCCGGGTCGGTGCCGCGGGCCCGACCGATGAGGTCCATCAGGTGGTAGACGACGATCGCCGCGACGGTCCCGACGATGATGCCGCCGAAGCTCGCCTGGCCGAACGAGAACGTGAAGTCCGCGATGCCGATGATGAGCGCGATGCCCGCCGTCAGCTGGTTCTTCGGCTTGGAGAAGTCGACGCGGTTCTCCACCCAGATGCGGATGCCGATGACGCCGATCAGGCCGTACAGCGCGGTGGTTGCACCGCCGAGGACGCCGGCGGGCACGGAGGAGATGACCGCACCGATCTTCGGGGAGAGCCCGAGCAGGACGGCGACGATCGCGGCCACCCAGTACGCGGCGGTGGAGAACACCCGGGTCGCCGCCATCACGCCGATGTTCTCGCCGTAGGTCGTCGTCGCGGAGCCGCCACCGACACCAGCCAGCACGGTGGAGATGCCGTCGGCGAAGAGCGCCCGACCGGTCAGCGGCGTGAGGTCGCGGCCGGTGAGCTGTCCGACGCCCTTCACGTGGCCGACGTTCTCGGCGATGAGCGCGAGGACGACCGGCACGAACGCCAGGTAGATCGCGAGCTGCGACGGGTCGAAGGCCGGCGCGGTGAACTCCGGCAGCCCGACCCAGGCGGCAGCGCCGACGGCGGAGAAGTCCACCTGCCCGCCGATGAGCGCCGCGACGTACCCGATGACCACGCCGATGACGATGGAGAGCCGCCCGATCAGCCCCTTGAAGAGCACCGTCACGAGGATGATCGCGAGCAGGGTGATCAGCGCGACGACGGGGGCCTTCGTGAAGTTGTCGCGCGCCGCGGGGGCGAGGTTGAACCCGATCAACGCGACGATCGCGCCGGAGACGATCGGCGGCATCAGCCGGTCGATCCAGCCGGCGCCGGCGAGGTGCACGACCAGGCCGATCACGGCGAGGAGCGCACCGACGACGATGATGCCGGAGAGCGCGAGGGGGATGCCGCCGATCTTCGTCGCGGCACCGATGGGGGCGATGAAGGCGAACGAGGACCCGAGGTAGCTCGGCAGGCGGTTCCCGGTGATGAGCAGGAACAGGATCGTCCCGATGCCGCTGAAGAGCAGGGTCGTGGACGGCGGGAAGCCGGTGAGCAGCGGGACGAGGAACGTCGCGCCGAACATCGCGACGACGTGCTGGACGCCGAGCCCGATCGTGCGGCCCCAGGTGAGGCGTTCGTCCGGTGCCACGATCGTCGTCGCCGAGACGGTCGCGCCGTCTCCGTGCAGCTTCCACGGGAGTCCCATGCGACGACCGTACCGGCACCCGCACCCCCGTGACGGCGCCGGTCCGGGTCCCGGGGTGGACGCCAGGGGGTCGGTGACTATCGTGGAGCGCATGACCGACGTCGCAGGCACCACCGGAATCCAGACCGACGAACTCGATGCCACGGTGCAGCCGAAGGACGACCTCTACCGGCACGTGAACGGGCAGTGGATCCAGGCGACGCCGATCCCCGACGACAAGGCGCGCTACGGGTCCTTCACGGTCCTCGCGGAAGCGGCAGAGGTCGCCGTCCGGGACATCATCGAGCGCTCGCAGCAGGCCGCTCCCGGCACCGAGGAGCGCAAGGTCGGCGACCTGTTCTCCTCGTTCACCGACGAGACCGCGCTCGAGTCGCTCGGCACCGCGCCGATCGAGCCGCTCCTCGCCGAGATCGCCGCGATCGAGACCAAGGACGAGGTCGTCCGGATGGTCGGTCGGTTCGAGCGCCTCGGCCTGCCGAGCTTCATCCAGCTCTTCGTCGACAACGACCCGGGCGACCCGGAGTCCTACGTGGTGTTCCTCGAGCAGTCCGGGCTCGGTCTGCCCGACGAGTCCTACTACCGCGAAGAGCGCTTCGCCGACATCCGTGACAAGTACCGCGAGTTCGTCGGCGCGATGTTCCCCCTCGCCGGCTACGACGAGAGCGCAGACCGCACCGAGCACGTCATCCGGCTCGAGACCGAACTCGCCGGCAAGCACTGGGACAACGTCGCCACGCGCGACAGCCAGAAGACGTACAACAAGCTGCCGTGGGCCGAGGTCGCCGCACTGGCGCCCGGGATCGACCTGCAGCTGTGGTGGGAGTCGATCGGTGCCCCGGTCGGCGCGTTCGAGACCGTCGTGGTGCGCGAGCCCTCGTTCCTCACCGGCCTGGCCGAGCTCCTCCGCGACGAGAACGTCAGCACCTGGAAGGACTGGCTCGCCTGGCAGGTCATCCGCGGGTCGGCGCCGTACCTGACGAGCGCGTTCTCGGCGACGAGCTTCTCGTTCTACGGCACCGCACTCACCGGGGCGCCCAAGCAGCGCGAGCGCTGGAAGCGCGGCGTCTCCCTGGTCGAGGGCGCCATGGGCGAAGCGGTCGGCCGGATCTACGTCCAGGAGCACTTCGACGAGACCTCGAAGGTGACGATGGACGACCTCGTCGCGAACCTCGTCGAGGCGTACCGGCAGAGCATCACCGCGCTCGACTGGATGACCGACGAGACCCGGGCCCGCGCGCTCGACAAGCTCGACAAGTTCACGCCGAAGATCGGGTACCCGGTCAAGTGGCGCGACTACTCCGCGCTGCCGGTCGCCGCCGACGACCTGCTCGGCAACGTGCGCGCCGTCGCGGCCTTCCAGGTCGACCGCGAGCTCGGCAAGATCGGGAAGCCGATCGACCGCGACGAGTGGTTCATGACCCCGCAGACGATCAACGCCTACTACAACCCGGGCTTCAACGAGATCGTGTTCCCGGCCGCCATCCTGCAGTTCCCGTTCTTCGACGCCGCCCGCGACGCCGCCGCGAACTACGGCGCGATCGGTGCCGTCATCGGCCACGAGATCGGCCACGGCTTCGACGACCAGGGCTCGCAGTACGACGGAGACGGCCGCCTCGAGAACTGGTGGACGGAAGCCGACCGCCTGGCGTTCGAGGAGCGCACGAAGGCCCTCATCGCCCAGTACGACGCGCTCGTCCCGACCGAGGTCCCGGACGGCCACGTCAACGGTGCCCTGACGATCGGCGAGAACATCGGCGACCTCGGTGGCCTGTCCATCGCGTGGAAGGCGTACCTGCTCTCGCTCGACGGCCAGGAGCCCCCGGTGATCGACGGCCTGACCGGTGCCGAGCGGTTCTTCCTCAGCTGGGCGCAGGCCTGGCGGATGGCGATCCGGCCGGAGGAAGCGGCACGACTGCTGCAGATCGACCCGCACTCGCCCACCGAGTTCCGCTGCAACCAGGTCGTCAAGAACATCGACGTGTTCTACGACACCTTCGGCGTGACCGAGCAGGACGCGATGTACCTCGACCCCGCCGAGCGCGTCTCGATCTGGTGATGGTGGAGCCCGACGCGGCACCGTCCTCGCGGCGGCGACGCCACGACGGTCGTGCCGCGGCGGGCAACCGTGCGCGGGGCCGTCACCGCGGTGGCGGCGAGGACCGCTTCCAGGCGACGGTCGAGGCGCTCGGCGCGCTCGCGTTCGACGGCGCGGGCGTGAGCGCCTCGGTCATCGACACCTCCAGCGGCAAGGCGCTGCTGGCGATCGACGACCGGCTCGTGCAGCCCGTCGCCGGACTCGGTCGGGTGCTGCTGCTCATCGAGGTCGCCGCTCGGCTCGAGGACGGCCGGCTCCACGGCGACCGGCTCCAGCGGATGGCACGGGACACCGCGACCGGCCCCGGCCTCTGGCAGTTCCTGCAGGAGCCGACGATGCAGGTGTCCGACCTGGCCACCCTGGTCGGCGCGACCGCGGACGCGTGGGCGACGAACGCCCTCCTCTCGACCGTCGGCATCGACGCGGTCCGGGAACGGGCCGAGTCGCTCGGCGTCGAGCGGTCGGCGTTCATCGACCGGGTCCGGGACCGCCGGGGGCCCGACGACGCCCCGGACGTCGCGGTCGCGGCCACCGGTGAGCTCAGCTGGGTGATGCGGGGCCTGGCCCTCGGCGAGGTCGTCGACGAGGGCGTGTCGAACCGTGTGCTCGGATGGCTCTCGCTCGCCGGGGACCTGACCCTGGTGGCCGGGTCGTTCGGGCTCGACCCGTTCGCGCACCGGGCGCTCGACCACGGGTTGCAGTCGGTCGCGGTGACCGGTTCGGGTCCGGGTGTGCGTGCCGAGGCGGGCGTGCTGCGTGGTCCGGGCTCGTCGGTGAGCTACGCCGTGACGGTGACGTTCGACGACGACACGCTCGACCGACGGCTCGCGGTCGTCGAGGCGATGCGGACGATGGGCACCGAGGTCCTCGACGCGGTGCACGTCGTCGTGACCCGCTGACCCCGTCGGTCGCGCGGGCCTGGACCCGGCCGTGCACGCGCCGGAGCCGACGTCGTGCGGCGGGGCGAGCCTCCCGGCCGTGCATGCGTGCGCAACGAGCGACGACACCGCTGTCGTACGACGACAACGGTGTCGCAGACACGCCCGCGCAATGGTTGCAGACGCTGGTTGACGACGAAGTCGTCGTCGTACGACAGCGACCCTGTCGTTCCGAGTCGGGCCGAGGCCGCGCGCCAGCCGCCCCCAGCCGAGGGCGGCAGCGAGCCGCCGGCCATCGCCCAGCCGCCTCAGCGGTGCTTCTTCGCGGCCTTCGCGATCTTCTTGCCGAGCTTCTTCCGCGACTTGCGGGCGTGCGGGTCGTTCCACATCTTCCGGGCGGTCTCGCCCTTCGACTGCTTGATCACGGGACGGTTGGCCCGGGACCCGAACCAGAACGCGACGAGCACGATTGCTCCGATGACGATGATGCGGTTGCGCATGGTGTTCCTTTCGGTGTCGGATCGCGGCCGGTCAGCCGGTGATCCGTCGTACGAGGTCGGTGATGATGGGCCCGACGTCCCCGGCCCGGTCTGCCGACCCGATGGCGACGGTGACGAGCGGGTAGGCCGTGACCACGAGGGTGACGACGACCGCGAGGACGACCGGCACCCACGACGCCACCGTACGTCGCCGGGTCACGGCGAGGATCAGCAACGCGAGCACCACGATCCCGCCGAGGACGGTCACGAGCGTGACGCGGACGACCGGGAACGGCACGAGTCCGGCGGTGGTGGCCGTCACACCGGCGAGGAAGCCGACGAGCGGCAGGAACACGCCCACGAAGACGAGGACGATGACGAGCACGCCGACGACCGTCGCGATCCAGACACCGCGTGCTCGGGGTGGGCGTTCACGGGCGAACCGACGGCCGCGGCGCCCCGACCAGACGGTCACGACGCCGACTCGGTCGCGGCGTCCGCGGTCGCGGAACCGGCGAGCACGGGATCCGCGGTCGCGGGAGCCGACGGCGCGTCGTCGAACGGCCCGTGCACGTCGGTGACGTGCACGTCGACGCGGACCGGCAGCGCGGCGAGCTGGCCGACGGCGTGGGCGACCTGCGCGCGGACCTCGTCCGCGACGGCGCTGACGCGCTCCGGGTAGGTGACGACGAGCGACACCCGGACCTCGAGGATCCCGTCGGTGTCGTCGACCTGCACGCCGACGGTGGTCGCGGAACGGCCGAGGCGGGACCGCAACTGGTCGGCTGCCCGTTCGACGACCCCGCCGAGGTGGTGCACCCCGTCGACGCCGAGCGCGGTCGTCGCCGCGGTGCGGGCCGCGACGTCGAGCGGGCTCGCGTCCTCGGGCAGCGGTGCGGTCAGGGACGCCGGCAGCGTCACCTCGGTGACCGACGTGCGTGCGTGTGTCTCGTCGTGCATGGTCTCCTCCTCGGTCCGGACAGGCGACGACGGGGCACCCGGATGCGGCTGCCCCGTCGTCGTCACTGCGGTCGCGCTAGTTCTTGAAGACGTCCTTGACGTCCTCGCCGGTCTGCTTCACGCTCGCCGAGGCCTGGTCCTTCTTGCCCTCAGCGACCTTGGAGTCGTCGTTGGTGGCGTTGCCGAGGGCTTCCTTCGCCTTGCCGGCGATGTCCTGTGCGGCGTTCTTGATCTTGTCGTCGAGACCCATGAGGGTTCCTTTCTTCGGTGGGCAGGCGCCCGTTGCGGTGGTGTGGGTGGAGGTGACGGCCGGGAGGCCCGTCGTGCGTCCGGCGGTCGGCCTCAGTGGACGCGACTCGCCTTCGCGAGCACCGAACGGGTCCCCCCGGTCAGGTGCACGAGCACGGGGACGGGGCGTCCGAGCGTGCGGTCGAGGACCGCCAGTGCGCGGTCGACGGCGTCGAGCACGGCGACGGCGTCGCCCCCGCGCCGGACGGCGACCCGGATCCGGGCGGCACGCTGCCGACGGACCTGGAACACGTCGACCTTGGCGCCGACGACGTCACGGACGTCGCTGAGCTCGTGGTCCACGACGTCCCGGACGAGCGCGACGTTGATGGTGACGGCGTCGTCGCCGGAGCGTTCCCGGACGGCGACGGACGTGCCGCCACCGCCGCGGGTGAAGACCCAGACGAGCGCCAGCACGATGACGACGGCGCAGGCGACGGCGACGATCCAGAGGGAGGTCGCGGGGACGTCGAGGCTGCGGGGCAGCTCGAGGTACGGGCGGACGGCGTCACGGACGGCCGGGAGGACGCCGGCGCCGATGGTCAGACCGACCAGGACGGCGATGATCCCGAGCACGAACAGGATGATGCGGTTGAGCGTGCGGTTGCTCCTGGTCATGACAGCGTCCCCTGTTCTGCGACACGGACGCGCACCCGACGGCCGAAGCGCTCGTCGAGCCGGTTGAGTCGCTCCTCGACGGCGGCGCGGACGGCGCTCTCGTCGACGGGCATGCCGGAGACCGGGACCACGCGGACGTCGGTCCGGTTGCCGCGGGAGCTGGCGGTGGCGTTGCCCTCGGGCACGCCGGCCACGGAGCCCGCGGCGTTGGCGGCCGTCGCGGCGATGATGCGGGTGTCGATCACGACGGCACCGCGATCGTGCGGCACCGGCGACCGGTGCTGACGGCCGGGCTTCACGGCCAGGACGACGAGCACCACGCCGAGGACGACGAGGACGACTGCGATCACCTCGGCGATCGTGACGAACGCCGCGTCCGGGCGGAGGGCCGCGTCGACGGCGGTCTGGGGGTCGGCGAGGAGCGGGGCCGCGCCGACGGCACGCAGGACCGACTCGGTGCCGATCCAGGCGGCCACCAGGGCGAGCACGACGAGCGCGACGGACACGGCGGTCGATCGCGAGCGGTGCACGCTCCGTCGCCGGATGCGTCGCTCGACGGCGTTCCCGCCGACGGTGTTGCTGCTCATGACGTCTCCTACCGGACCCGGTTCGTGCGTTCCCGCACGATCCCGGTCAGTTCGATGTGGGCGCTGCCGACCCGACGGCCGGTCAGTTCGCTGACGCGGTCGCGGACCTCGGCGGCGGTGGCGGTCGCGCGGCCGACGAGGTCGTCGGCCGCGGCGATCGGGCCGGTGATGTCGAGCGCGAGGGAGCCCCGGTGGTCGCCGAGGGCGACGCGGACCTGCTTGACGGGTGCTCCGAGGTGCTCGGCGGCGACGGCGCGGGCGCAGGAGGTCAGGGCCCGCGCCGAGATCTCGACGCGGCCCGGGACGTCCGGGCCGCCGCTCACCGGGAGCTCCGGCGCCCGGTCAGCACGTCGGTCAGGGCTCCGCGGTCGATGCGGCCGGACACGAGCGCTGCCACGAGGGCACCGACCGCGGCGAACACGACGACGAGGACGAAGCCCCAGAAGCCGAACTGGAGTGCGACGACTGCGAGGACGGCGCCGATCAGGGCGCCGGAGAGGGTGGTGCTCATGCGACTCGCGACTCCTTCTTGTCGTCATCGTCGTCGTCGCCCGGGATGAAGACGTCCTGGACGGTCACGTTGACCTCGGTGACGTCCATGCCGACGATCTGCTCGAGCGCGCGGCTCACCGAGGCGCGGACGCTGTCGGCGACCTGCTGGAGCGGGACCGGGTACTCGGCGACGATGACGATGTCGGCGGCGATCTGCGTCTCGCCGACCTCGACCTTGACGCCCTGGGCGAGGTCGCGCTGGCCGATGGCGTCACGGAGAGCGCCGATGGCACGGGCTGCGCCGCCGCCGAGGGAGTGCACGCCGTTGACCTCGCGGGCGGCGATGCCGGCGACCTTCGAGACGACGGTGTCGTCGATGACGGTCTTGCCGGTGGTGGTGGCGCTGCTGGACGCCGAGGAGGCGATCGTCGCGCGGGACGTGGTCGCCGCTGCGGTGCTGGGGGTGGACGTGGTGTCGGCCATGGTGGCTCCTTCCGAGATGCCCGCCGGGTGTTCCCAGCGGTTGCTGTTCACGGATGAGACGGGCTGGGGTCGACAGAAGTCACACGTCGGCACCACGTCCCAGGGAGCTGCCAGACAAGGCCGGTTCGGGGACGGTTCTGTCCCCCGAAGTGCGGACAGCTCAGTCGTCGACGCCGTTTCCGGCCGTCGGAGTGCGTTCCGTGCCGACCCGGACCGCGCGGACACGGGCCATCGGCGTGGTGCCGCACTCGTCGCGGAAGACCTGCTGGAGGCGACGCGGACGGACGCCGGCCGCGGCGGCGATCTGCTCGACGGTCAGCGGCTCGGCGGCGTGCGACTCGATGAACGCCGTCGCGCGCTGGACGACCCCCGTCGCCGACTGGGCGGCACGCAGTGTCGTCCCCGGGCTCTCGTCGAACCGCTCGCGGTAGGTCGCGGTGAACCGGCCGGCGTTCGTGAACCCCCACGCCCGGGCGACGTCGCCCGCGGCGTCCTCCGTCCGGCCCCGCAGGAGTTCCCGACGGACCTCGTCGAGTCGGTGGTCGCGGAGGAACCGGCTCGGGGTGGTGCCGAGCGTCCGGACGAAGACCTCCTGCAGCCCGCGCTCGCCGAGGCCCGCGGCGTCCGCGATCGCGCGCACCGCGGGACGCTCGCGCGCGTGCTCCTCGATGAACCGGATCGCGTCCCGCAGCCGGTTCGCGACCGGCACGTCGTCCCCGACGTCGCGGAGCGGGAAGGTGTCGAGGACCACCACGGCCAGCCGCCGGTTCAGCGCGGTCCGCATCGCGCCCTGCACGCGGTCATCGAGGAGCGCGGGGCTGAGCTCCCGGATCAGTCGGCGGAGCGGCTCCCGGCGGGCGATCACCTCGTCCTGCTGCGCGAACAGCAGCGGGCCGTCAGGTTGCCGGAACCCGAGCTCGCGCCCGACCCTCCGGAGGAAGCGGTCGGCGACGTGCACCCCGTTGTAGACGGTCTCCTCGGACTCGAACCGGTAGGCCTCGGACGCGGACGCGATGTACGGCGCTCCCGGCAAGACCACCCGGCTCCGGTCGGCGAAGTGCATCTCGAGGTGCCCCTGGGCGAGCCAGAACACGACGTGGTCGCCGCGCGGGCCGATCACCCCGCCGCGTCGGCCACCGGTCGCGCGCATCGTGCGCAGCGTGAGGTCGTCGTCACCGACGACCGTGTACTCGTACCGGGCCTCGGGTGCCGCAGCGGTCTCGGAGGCGAAGTCCGACCCGCCGTACTCTGCCGTGAAGATCGCCGCGTAGTCGGTGCCGTCGTGATCGGTGAACCGCTGCCTGCGGAATCCGGTCGACGACGACGAGGTCACCTCGCCATCATGGCACCCGGGCGTCCCGCTGTCAGGAGGTCGCCTGGCCCTCGGGGACGAGCGCCTGGACGGACAGCAGCGCTGCGTCGGGGTTCTTGCACGCGGTGCTGCCGGCGTCCTCCACGAAGAGTGACTGCTTCGACCCGGGCGGGTAGATGCGGAACCCGTCGGGCGTCTGCGGCTGACACGTCGCGGTGTCGAAGGCGGCTGCACTGACGATCCGCAGCTGCGCGACCGCGGTCTGGCCGGCGGCGAGCGTCACCGTGGGGTGCGGGCCGCTCTGGTCCTCCGTGGCCGCTGCGCCGATCTGTGTGCCGGTCCCGCCACCGACGAAGGAGACGCCGGGCCACCCCTGCAACGTGCAGGTCGCGGATCCGGTGTTCCGCAGCGCGAGGTGCACGTACGTGCTGCCGGCCGCGCCGCCGCTGCCCGCTTCGAGCGAGCCGGCGAGGTCCGCCGCGGCGCACCGCGTCGGTGTCGCGGAACCGGAACCGGAACCGGAGGTGGGGGGTGCCGTCGCGGACGCGGTGGGAGCGTCGGCCGCCGGGGTCGTGGAGGGTGATGCGGTCACGGTCCGCGTCGCGGTGGCGGTCGGTGTGGCGTCGCCGCCGGAGGAACACCCGGCCAGGGCCCCCGCCACCAGGATTACGACGCCTGCGGACACGATCATCGGTCGACTGCTGCGGTGCATGCCGACAGGCAACCACTTCCATGTGCGAACTGGTTCGGGCGCCACTCAGGGACCACGAGCACACTCGCGCACAACGGCATCGGTGCCGTTCCAGGACCCGGAGGACGGACATGGCAGGCAAGCACGAGCAGTTCCGAGGCGACGCGGACCGGGCGGACGGCGTCGAGCCGGCAGCCGGGGCGTTCGTCGACAGCGACATCCCCGGCGAGGACAGCCCGCACACGGACGAGCCGGTCGGCGAGTTCGTCCAGAGCGACATCCCGGGCGAGGACGTCCCCACCGAGACGGACACCGACGGCGAGTACGTCGAGTCGGACATCCCGGGCGAGAACGAACCGCGTCCCTCCGGCGAGGTCGGCCACTACGTCGACTCGGGCTCCGGCACCGACGACACCGAGAACGGCTGACGACACCGGGAACGGCCCGCGACAGCGGGAACGGCCAGCGCCGTCGCTAGTCGATGAGCTCCGCCTGCACCAGCAGGCGGAGCGTCTCCACGCCCGCGGGCGGGCAGCGATCGGCATCCGCCGCGGTGACCCACTCGACCTCGTCGACCTCGGCCGAGGCGACCGGGACCGCTGCGTCGAGTGCTCCGCCGGGCCGGGCGAGGAAGAGCGTCATGGCGACGACGGTCCCGGGCGCCTGGCCGTGCGCGGGTTCCGTCACGACGGCGAACTCGTCGACGTCGTCGGGTGTGAGCCGCAAGCCGGTCTCCTCGAACGCCTCGCGCACCACCGCATCCACCGCGGTCTCGCCGGGTTCCGTCTTGCCGCCGGGCAGGTAGAGCACGTCGCGCTGCCGCGCTCGCACCATCAGGACGCGTCGGTCGCGCACCAGCAGCAGCGCGGACACGTCCAGGACGGGCGGGAGGCTCAGCTCGCGTCCGCCTCGTCGTCGTTCCGCGGGCAGACGGCGCGTTCCGCCAGGGGGACGACCGGGGCCGGCACGTCCAGTTCCGCCTCGGGCTCGGGGCGGACGCCGAACAGGGCGTCGAGGGCGCCGACGAACTCCTCGCCGCGTCCGGCGCGGCCGAGCTCACGCGCACGGACCGACGGCCGGTGCAGCAGGACGCCGACCAGGTGCCGGAGTGCCCGTTCCGTCTGCTCTGCGGACTCCGGTGTGACGTCGCCGCGCCGGGTCGAGCGCTCGATCTCGGCGTCGAGGATGTCGAACACGTGCTTCCGGAAGGCCACGAGCGCCGGCGTCGTGGACTGCTCGAGCGCCTGCGCACGGAACCGGGACACCGCGTCGTCGACCATCGCACGGGCCTCGGACTCGGCGTTCAGCTCGGACACCGGGGCGTGGATGCTGATGGTCTCGAGGTCGAGCAGCTCGACGCCCTGCACCGCCGCGGCTTCTGCCGCGACGTTCCGCGGGAGCCCGAGGTCGATGACGATCCGGCGGACGCCGTCGTCGAGGTCGGCCGCACCGATGACCGGGACCTCGCTCGAGGTGCAGGTGATCACGACGTCGCTCGAGAGGATCGCCTGGTGCAGGTCGTGCGCGGCGACGAGGTCGTGCTTGGCGGCGAACCACGGTGCGCGGCCGGACGGCGAGTACACCTGGATGCGCTGGGCGCCACGGTCGCGGAGGGCGGCGATGGTGGTGGCGGCGTAGCTGCCGGTGCCGACGAGGAGCACGTTCGTCCGGGCCCAGTCGGTCACCCGGGACGACGCGAGTTCGAGGCCGAGTCGCACGAGCGAGCGGCCCGCCGCACCGATGCGGGTGCGGGTCTTGACGCCGCGGGACGTGTGCGCCGCTTCCTGGAAGAGCCGCTCGAGGTCGGAGGTGGTCGTGCCGTTGGCGCGGGCGTCCTCGAGCGAGCGACGGACCTGTCCGGAGATCTCGGTCTCGCCGATGACGACGGACTCGAGGCCGCTGGAGACGGCGAAGAGGTGCTGGACCACGTCCTTGCCGTCGAGCACGGAGACGGAGTCGAGGACGTCCGTGCCGACGAGCCCGCTCGCGGCGGCGACGGCGTCGACCGTGGCGGCGACGGCGGAGTCGCTGTCGTCGCCGGCGATGTCGAGGTAGGCCTCGAAGCGGTTGCAGGTCGCGAGGACCACGGCGCCGTCGAGGACGTCCGAGTCGGTGACCAGTCGGGAGGCGGCCGCGGGGGCGCCGATGCTCAGTCGCTCCAGGAGGTCGAAGCTGGCGTTGCGATGCGACGCCGTGAGACAGATGAGCACGTACTCCATGGTACCGCGCAGTTCACGATGCCGCTGCTGCGAGAATCAACGGGTGACCGATGCACCCATCTCCGCCCTCCCGTCCTCGCACCCGCTGGCCGACGGGCGCACCGCCGGATCCGCGCTGGTCCGGGCCCTCCGGGGTGACCGACCGGAGACCCTGCCGGTGTGGTTCATGCGCCAGGCGGGCCGTTCGCTGCCCGAGTACCGGGAGCTCCGGGTGGGCACGGCCATGCTCGACGCCTGCCTCGACCCGGCGATGGCGTCGGAGATCACGCTGCAGCCGGTGCGCCGGCACGGGGTCGACGCGGGCATCTTCTTCAGCGACATCGTCGTGCCGATCAAGCTCGCCGGCGTGGACGTCGAGATCGTCCCCGGTCGTGGTCCGGTGCTCGGCTCGCCGATCCGCACGTCCGCCGACGTCGACGCGCTGCAGGACCTCGACCCGGCGTCGCTCGCCCCGATCTCCGAAGCCGTGTCCCGCACCGTGGCCGAACTCGGCTCGACACCGCTGATCGGCTTCGCCGGCGCACCGTTCACGCTCGCCGCGTACCTGGTGGAGGGCGGTCCGTCGAAGGACCACATCCGTGCCCGCACGCTCATGCACAGCGACCCCGAGACGTGGTCCCGGCTGCTCGGCTGGGCGGCCGAGGTGTCCGGCACGTTCCTCCGCGCCCAGGTGCTCGCCGGGGCGTCGGCAGCGCAGCTCTTCGACTCCTGGGTCGGTTCGCTGTCCCGTGCGGACTACGTCGAGCACGTCGCCCCGCACTCCGCGCAGGCGCTGTCCCACGTCGCCGACCTCGGTGTCCCGCGCATCCACTTCGGCGTCGGCAGCGGTGAGGTCCTCCGGGACATGACCACCCTCGGCGACGACACCGCCGGACCCCGGGTCGACGCGGTCGGCGTGGACTGGCGCCTGCCGCTCGACCAGGCCGTCGAGCGCGTCGGCACCGGTGTCACCGTGCAGGGCAACATCGACCCGGCGATGCTCGCCGCCCCGTGGGAGGTCCTCGAGGCGCACGTCCGCGACGTCGTCCGCCGCGGTGGCGCCGCACGGGCGCACGTGGTGAACCTCGGGCACGGTGTGCCGCCGGAGACCGACCCGACCGTGCTCACCCGGGTCGTCGAGCTCGTCCACGGACTCGGCAGCGGCGCGGGCGACGGAGTTGCCGCGTGAGGGACGCGGTCGTCGTCGGGGGCGGCGTCGCCGGGCTCCTCGCCGCGCGGGACCTCGCGAAGGCGGGCGTGCACGTGGTGCTCGTCGAGGCCTCCGGCACGCTCGGCGGGATGATCCGCCGGCACACGGTCGCGGGGATCGACCTCGACATGGCCGCCGAGTCGTTCGCGACCAGGACCGACGCGGTCGCCTCGCTCGCGATCGAGCTCGGTCTCGGGAACGAGCTCGTCGACCCCGACCCGCGCGGCGCCTGGCTGATGACCCGTGACGGCCGCACGGCACCGATGCCGGCGACCGGGCTGCTCGGCATCCCCGGCGTCCCGATGGCGGCCGACGTGCTCGCCGTCGTCGGACAGGCCGGCGGGCTGCGGGCGCAGATGGACTCCCTGCTGCCCTCGCTCGTGGGGTCGCGCGCCGCGAGCCTCGGCGAGCTGGTCCGGAAGCGGATGGGCGCCAAGGTCCTCGACGACCTCGTGGTCCCCGTCGTCGCCGGCGTGCACTCCACCCACCCGGACGACCTCGACCCCGACCGGGTGGCCCCTGGCCTCCGTGAGGCACTGCTCCGGGACGGCTCCCTCGCGCGGGCCGTCGTGACCCTGCGCGAGCGTGCGACCGCCGGCTCCGCGGTCCGGGGGATCCGCGGCGGCATCGTCCGGATCGTCGACGAGCTGATCGCGGACCTCGAGACCTACCGGGTCGACGTCCGGCTGCACACCAGGGCACTGCGGATCGAACGGGCCGCGGTCGAGGTCGCCGGCCCCGACGGCGAGGTCGAGCGGCTCGTCGCGGACCACGTCGTCGCCACCGTCCCCGACCCGGAGCGCGCGGCATCGCCGTCGCGAACCGGGATCGAGCTCGTGACACTCGTCGTGGAGCAGCCCGAGCTCGACGCCGCCCCGCGCGGGTCCGGGATCCTCGTGCACCCGGACGCCACCGGTGTCCGCGCGAAGGCCCTGACACACGCGACCGCGAAGTGGCCGTGGCTGGCCCAAGCGGCGGACGGTCGCCACGTCCTGCGGCTCAGCTACCGGGCGGACCAGGCCGACGGGGCGGACCCGGGCACGAGCCTCCCGGTCGACCCGCGTGACGAGACGGGCGCCCGTGCGACGGCGGACGCGACCGCCCTGCTCGGCGTCCACGTCACACCGGAGCAGGTCGTCGGAGCCGCGCGCGTCCGGTGGTCGGGGCCGGACACCGAGCCCGCCGGCCTGGCCGAGGGCGTGATCGGGACAGGCGAGGCGTCAACAGGACGGGGCCTGGCCGGGATCGTCGGGACGACGCGATCCGCCGTCCGGGACCTCCTCGCTTCCTGAGCGGACCGCCGACCCCCCGAGGGCTACTGTTGGTGGAACGCCGAGACATTCCGCTCGGCGCATGACCACCGCACACACTGACCAATCGGAGGAACCATGCGAGGCAGGCTCCTGTTCGTCGCCGGCGCAGCACTCGGGTACGTCCTGGGATCGCGAGCCGGACGGGCGCGGTACGAACAGATCAAGACCGTCAGCGGCAAGATCTGGAACAGCAACGGCGTCCAGAAGGGCGTCCACAACGTCGAGGAGTTCGTCGCGGACAAGACTCCCGACGTCGCCGAGTTCGTCGGCGAGCAGACCAAGAAGGTCGTGCGCAAGGTCGGCCAGAAGAAGGACGCCCAAGCCTCATGACCGACACCCGTGACCGGAAATCGCGATCGCTGTTCGGTCTCGTCGGGGACGTCCCGCAGCTGGTCAAGAACCTCGTCAAGGGTGAGATCGCGCTCCTCAAGGCCGAGCTGGTCGGCAAGGCCAAGGTCTTCGCCATCGCCGCCGCCCTGCTCGTCGTGGCGCTCGTCATCGTGCTCTACGCGATCGGCGTGCTCCTGACCGCGGCCGTGATGGGCCTCGCGACGATCATGCCGGCGTGGCTCGCCGCGCTCGTGCTCGCGTTCGTGATGCTCGTCGTCGCGGGGATCCTCGGGTTCGTCGGCTGGAAGCGGTTCAAGAAGGGGCTGCCGATCACGCCGAAGCGCACGATCGACAGCGTCAAGAACGACATCAACGCGGTCAAGGGCATGGGCAAGAAGCCCACGCCCGAGACCCAGCACGCGTCCCGCAACCCGGACGTCGGCGGCCGGTTCTGACGTCGACGCACCCGCGACGTACACCCCTGCACCACCCCACGGAGGACCAGTGACCGACCCGCACCCGCACGACGAGCTCGCCGACCAGGTCGCAGCGACCCGCGCGCAGCTCTTCGACACCCTCGACGCGATCGAGGACAAGCTCAACGTCCCGAAGCAGATCGGCATCGCCGCGTCGAAGGTGAAGCGGGGCGTCGTCGAGAAGCGTCCCCCGTACCTGGCCGGGCTCGCAGCGGGCGTGGCGGTGGTCGGGGGTATCGTCGTGACGGTGCTCCGACGGCGGTAGATCCGATCGGGGGTCCACTGCGGTCCAGGGGCGCGACCGTTCCTTGCAACCGATAGGACAATGGACCACATGAGTTCCACCGTGCCCGCTCCGCACAACGGCTCCGGGCCGCACGACAGCGCTTCCCCCCACGAGACCTCCCCGGACTCCGGTGTCGACCCGAACCTCCTCACGGCGTACGCGCTGTGGGCGGTGTTCCGTCGGCCCCTCGGCCCGATCCACCGACCCGGTGACGACGCCGTCACGGAACTCGACGCGGTGATCGCGTCGGCCGCGGAGCGCGGTGTCACCATCCGTGGCTTCTACGACGTGTCCGGTTTCCGCGCGGACGCCGACGTCATGATCTGGCTGCACGGTGACGACGCGCAGGCGATCCAGGCGGTGCTGCGGGAGATCCGCCGGACCGGCCTGTTCCAGGACGCCGAACCGGTGTGGCACGCGATGGCGATGCACCGCGAAGCCGAGTTCAACAAGCGCCACACGCCCGCGTTCCTCCGCGGCAAGGACCCCGAGGCCTGGATCACGGTGTACCCGTTCGTCCGGTCCTACGAGTGGTACCTCCTGCCGGAGGAGGAGCGCTCGAAGATGCTCCGCGACCACGGCATCCAGGGCGCGAAGTACCGCCGCGTGCTGACGAACACCATCGCGTCCTTCGCGCTCGGCGACTACGAGTGGATCCTGCCGCTCGAGAGCCCGGACCTGGTGGACCTCGTCGACCTGATGCGGGACCTCCGCTACACCGAGGCGCGCATGCACGTGCGCGAAGAGGTGCCCTTCTTCACGGGTCGTCGGGTGACGACCGCCGAACTCCCGGAGGTGCTGTCGTGACCGACACCAGCAACATCACGAACGGTCAGCTCGTCATCGGAGCGACCCCGGCCGCGGCCACGGGTCCCGAGCACGTCGAGACGCCGGTCGCGTACGACGCGATCCTGCTCGCCGGCTTCGGCGGCCCCGAGGGCCAGGACGACGTCATCCCGTTCCTCCGCAACGTCACGCGCGGCCGGGGGATCCCGGACGAGCGGCTCGAAGAGGTGGCACACCACTACCGGCACTTCGGTGGTGTCAGCCCCATCAACGACCAGAACCGTGCGCTGAAGGCCGCGCTCGAGACCGAGCTCCGCGCGCGCGGACTCGACCTCCCCGTGCTCTGGGGCAACCGGAACTGGGACCCGTACCTCGAGGACGTCGTGAAGGAAGCCGGTGAGCGGGGCTACGGCAACCTCATCGCGATCGCGACGAGCGCGTACTCGTCGTTCTCCAGCTGCCGCCAGTACCGCGAGGACTTCGCCCGCGTGCTCGACTCCACCGGGCTCATCGACACGGTGAAGATCGACAAGGTCCGGCAGTTCTTCGACCACCCGGGCTTCGTCCGGCCGTTCGTGGACGGTGTCCGTGACGGACTCGCGAAGGCCATCGCCGAGAACCAGGACCTCGACGTGGCGACCGAGGTCACGGTGCTGTTCTCCACGCACTCGATCCCCTCGTCCGACGCCGCAAAGTCCGGCCCGGACTTCCGTGGGTTCGGCCCCGACGGCGCGTACGCCGCGCAGCACGAGGCTGTCGCGCAGGTCGTCCTCGACCAGGCGTGGGCGGAGCTGCTCGAGCAGCCGGAGCACGCGGGCCTGCAGGGCACGTCGAAGCCCGCGTGGAAGCTCGTCTACCAGTCGCGTTCCGGCCCGCCGAGCATGCCGTGGCTCGAGCCCGACATTAACGACTACATGAACGAGGAGCTCAAGGGCGGCCCGACCCGCGCCGTGCTCATCGTCCCGCTCGGCTTCGTGAGCGACCACATGGAGGTCATGTGGGACCTCGACGAAGAAGCCACGGAGACCGCCCAGGAGCTCGGCTTCTGGTCGATCCGCACGCAGACGCCCGGCGTCGACCCGGCGTACGTCGCCGGCCTCGTCGACCTGGTGCTCGAGCGCGTCAACGGAACGCCCACCGCGGAGCGTCCGCACGAGACGGACCTCGGCCCCTGGTACGACGTCTGCCGTCCGGGCTGCTGCGAGAACGAGCGCGCCGGGTTCAAGCCCGCCGCGGCCGGTCTGGCGCCGTGAGCGCCGCTGCCGTGACCGACACCACGACACCCATCCGCCTGGGCACGCGCGCCAGCCGGCTGGCGGTCGCGCAGTCCCAGGACGTCGCCGACCGGATCGCGAAGGCGTCCGGCCGGCCGGTCGAGCTGGTCACCGTGACGAGCGAGGGCGACACGAACCGTGCCTCCCTGGCGTCGCTCGGCGGCACGGGCGTCTTCGCGTCCGCGCTGCGCGAGGCCCTCGTCGCGGGTGAGGTCGACGTGCTCGTGCACTCGCTGAAGGACCTGCCGACCGCGCCGTACCCCGGCTTGACGATCGCCGCGGTGCCGAAGCGCGCCGACGCCCGCGACGTCCTCGTCGCCCGGAACGCCGGCACGATCGAGACCCTCCCCGAGGGCGCGAAGGTCGGCACCGGTTCCCCCCGCCGTGTCGCGCAGCTCAAGGCGAAGCGTCCGGATCTCGACGTCGTGGACATCCGCGGCAACATCGACACCCGGCTCGGCCGCGTCGAGGACGACCTCGACGCCGTGGTGCTCGCGGCCGCCGGTCTCGGGCGGATCGAACGCCTCGACGCCGCGACCGAGCTCCTCGACCTCGGCTTCTGGCCGAGCGCTCCGGGGCAGGGTGCGCTCGCGATCGAGATCCGATCGGACGAGCACGACCGCACCCTCCTCGCCGCCCTGAAGAAGATCGACCACGCCGCGACCCGTCTCACGGTGACGTCGGAGCGCGAGGTCCTGGCGAAGCTCGAAGCCGGGTGCTCAGCGCCCATCGGTGCGACGGCCATCGTCGACGCCGACATGCTCCTCGTCTCCGCCACGGTCTACCGCCCGGACGGCTCCGAGTACCGCACCGCGTCGCACGCCGCGGTCCTCGACGGCTCCGCGCAGGACCGCCTCGCCGAGGCACTCGAGGTCGGTGGCCGCGTCGCCGCGGAACTGCTCGAGAACGGCGCGGGCGACCTCGCCGACCTCGCGGACTCCGTGAAGTAGGCCCCGTCACGGACACGCACCGGCCCGTCGTCGTCATCCCCCGCGGTGGCGACTGGGGGGAGCGTGTCGCCGCGGCCGCACGGGAACGCGGACTGGAGCCGAGGATCGTGCCGCTGATCGCGACGCAGCCCCCGGCCAATCCGGTCCCGCTCGACCGTGCGGTCGCGCGGTTGGTCGCCGCCACCCCGGACGGGAGGCCCCGCTCGCGTCCCGACGTCGGCGCAGCCGGGCGCACGGCCGGGTACACGTGGTTGGTGGTGACGAGTGCGACCGCCGTCACGGTGGTCGCCGGACGCGTGGCGAGCCTCCCGTCCGCTCTTCGGGTCGCTGTGGTCGGTGAGCCGACCGCACGTGCCGCGCGTGCTGCGGGCTGGGCTGTCGACCTGGTCCCCGACCAGGCGTCGGCGGCAGCGCTCGTCGACGCCATGCCGGACACCGACGGCACCGTCCTGTTCCCCCGCGCGGACATCGCGGCGCCGACACTGGCGACCGGCCTCCGTGCCCGGGGCATCGACGTGGACGACGTGGTCGCGTACCGTACGGTCGGGACCGGTGACGAGCCGGTCTCCCTCGACACGGTGCCCGCCGCGGTGCTCGTGACGAGCGGCAGCGTCGCCCGGGAGATCGCCCGTCGGATGACCCCGCTCGACCCCGGCACCCTCGTGGCGTGCATCGGCCCCGGCACCGCGTCGGAGGCCCGTGCCGCGGGCCTGGACGTGCACGTCGTCGCCCCGTCCCGCTCCGCAGAGGCACTCCTCGACGCCGTCGTCGACACCCTGAACCGAACCGCCCCCGAACAGGAAGGCACCCCGTGACCGGCCGCTTCCCCCAGGTCCGCCCCCGCCGACTCCGAGCCACCCCCGCGATGCGACGGCTGGTGGCCGAGACCCGGCTGCACCCCGCCGAGCTCGTGCTGCCGATGTTCATCCGCGAGGGTGCGACCGAGGCCGTCCCGATCTCGAGCATGCCGGGCGTCGAGCAGCACTCGCTCGACTCGTTCCGTCGCGCGCTCGTGTCCGCGGCCGAAGCGGGGGTCGGCGGCGTGAACCTCTTCGGCGTCCCCGAGACGAAGGACGCGACCGGATCCGGCGCCACCGACCCGGACGGCATCCTCAACGTCGCGATCCGCGTCGCGAAGGAGGAGGTCGGCGACGCCCTCGTCGTGCAGTCCGACCTGTGCCTCGACGAGTTCACCGACCACGGGCACTGCGGGGTGCTCGCCGCCGACGGCTCCGTCGACAACGACGCGACGCTGCTGCGCTACCGGGACATGGCCGTCGCGCAGGCCGAGGCGGGCGCCGAGCTCGTGTGCATGAGCGGGATGATGGACGGCCAGATCGCCGCCGCCCGTGATGCGCTCGACACGGCCGGTCACTCCGGCACGGCACTGCTCGCCTACGCGGCGAAGTACGCCTCCGCGTTCTACGGCCCCTTCCGTGAAGCCGTCTCCTCCTCGCTCGTCGGGGACCGCCGGACCTACCAGATCGACGCAGCGAACGGACGCCAGGGCCTCCGCGAGGTCGCGCTCGACGTGGACGAGGGCGCGGACATCGTGATGGTGAAGCCGGCGATGAGCTACCTCGACGTCCTCGCCGAGACCGCCGCCACGTCGCCCGTTCCGGTCTGGGCCTACCAGATCTCCGGCGAGTACGCGATGATCACCGCGGCCGCGCAGAACGGGTGGATCGACCGGGACGCCGCCGCGATGGAGTCGCTCGTCGGCATCAAGCGCGCCGGGGCCGACGCGATCCTGACCTACTTCGCGACCGAGATCGCGCGGAAGCTCAACGACGAGGCCGGACTCCGGACCTCCGGCAGCACGGCGGGCGTCGCCGGCATCGCCTCGACCGGGAAGGCCCCCGAATGACCACCGCAGCATCGACCACGACGAACGGCCAGCTCTTCAGCCGGGCCAAGAACAGCATCCCGGGCGGCGTGAACTCGCCGGTCCGCGCCTACGGCTCGGTCGGCGGGACCCCGCGCTTCCTGGTGTCCGCGAAGGGCGCGTACGTCACCGACGCCGAGGGTCGTGAGTACGTGGACATGGTCGCGTCGTGGGGTCCCGCGATCCTCGGGCACGCGCACCCGGCGACGGTGCAGGCCGTGCAGGACGCCGCCGCCCGTGGACTGTCGTTCGGGGCGTCCACCCCGGGCGAGACCGAGCTCGCCGAACTCGTGAAGCAGCGGGTCTCGGTCGACGGCGACGGTCCGATCGAGAAGATCCGGATGGTGTCGACCGGCACCGAGGCGACGATGACGGCGATCCGCCTGGCCCGCGGGTACACCGGCCGGGACCTCCTCGTGAAGTTCGCCGGGCACTACCACGGGCACTCCGACTCGCTCCTGGCCGAGGCCGGGTCGGGCGTCGCGACGCTGGCGATGCCGGGCAGTGCGGGCATCACGGCCGAGACCGCCGCGCAGACCCTCGTCCTGCCGTACAACGACCTCGACGCGGTCCGCCGCGCCTTCGACGAGCACTCGGAGCGCATCGCCGGCGTCATCGTCGAGGCGGCCGCGGCGAACATGGGCGTCCTGGCGCCGGACCGCGGGTTCAACCGGGCGCTCGCGCAGATCGTCCAGTCGCACGGCGCGCTGCTCATCGTGGACGAGGTCCTCACCGGGTTCCGCGTCGGGTCCGCCGGGTGGTGGGGGCTCGAGGCGTCGAAGGTCGTCCCGGACGGCGCCGGGTGGAAGCCCGACCTCATCACGTTCGGCAAGGTCATCGGCGGCGGCATGCCCCTCGCGGCACTCGGTGGTCGGCGCGAGGTGATGGACTTCCTGGCGCCGCTCGGCCCCGTGTACCAGGCGGGCACCCTCTCCGGGAACCCGCTCGCGGTCGCTGCCGGGATCGCCACGCTCCGCGCCGCGACGCCCGCCGTGTACGAGTCGCTCAACCGGACCGCGTCCGTGATCTCCACGGCGACGAGCGAGGCGCTGTCGGCCGAGGGCGTGGCGCACACCGTGCAGCGCGCCGGGAACCTGTTCTCGTTCGCGTTCACCGAGCGGGCCCCGAAGAACTACGACGACGTCCGCGCGCAGGACACCTGGCGGTACGCGCCGTTCTTCCACACCATGCTCGACGCCGGGGTCACGCTGCCGCCGAGCGTCTTCGAGGCGTGGTTCGTCACCGCCGCCCACGACGACCGTGCCGTGGACCGGGTGCTCGGCGCGCTGCCGGCCGCCGCGAAGGCCGCAGCGGCCGCCACCGCGTAGCGGCCACCGCCCGGCCACCACCGCGTTGCCGCTGGCCGGTACGCCGCTACGCCGCCCGGCGTGCGTGCCAGCGGCCCTCGTTCCGCGCGATGGCGAGCGGGAAGTCGAAGGCGTGCGAGACCGCGGACGACGTGATGACCTCGTCCGCGGTGCCCTGCGCGACCGCGGCGCCGTCACGGAGCAGCATCGCGTGCGACGTCGACGCGGGCAGGTCCTCGAGGTGGTGGGTGACCATCACACTGCCGAGATCGGGGTGACGGTGCCGCAGGGCGTCGACGGTCTCGAGGAGGTGCTCCCGCGCCGCGACGTCGAGCCCGGTCGCCGGCTCGTCGAGGAGCAGCAGCTGCGGCTCCGACATCAGCGCCCGGGCGATGAGGGCACGTCCACGCTCGCCCTGGGACAGCACCGGCCACCGGGAGTCCCGGCGGGCGGCGAGCCCGACGGCGGCGATGTGCTCCTCGGCCCGGGCGACCTCGGCCGCGGTCGGTTCCCACCGCATCATCAGGTCCGTCGTCCCAGTGAGCCCGGTCAGCACCGTCTCGAGCACGGTCAGCGGGGAGAGCATCCGGTGGCGCGGGTCGACGTGCCCGATGTGCTCCCGGAGTTCCCGCACGTCGACGCGGCCGAGCCGGCGCCCGAGGACCTCGACGGTGCCGGCGGTCGGGTGCCCGGTGGCACCGAGCACGGCGAGCAGCGTCGACTTGCCCGCACCGTTCGGGCCGAGGAGCGCCCAGTGCTCCCCGCGGCGGACGGTCAGGTCGATGTCGTGCAGCAGGTCACGGCCGGACCGGGTCACACGGACGCCGGAGGCCTGGATGAGGACGTCGTTCACGACTCCATGCTGCCGTACCGCGTGCGGACGTCGTCGACGTGGGCGTCGAAGTGGGCGGCGAGCGCGTGGCAGGCGTCCGAGGCGATGTCGGGGTCGCGGGACGTCACGGCCTCCTCGAGGAGCTGGAGGAAGTCCTCGACCGCCCACTGCCGGAAGGGCGGCGGCTCGGGGAGGATGTAGGCCAGCCGGGCGATGACCACGGTCGTGGTCTGGCGCATCGCCCGGTTCGGGCTGCGGAGGGCGAAGAAGCGGTTCAGCTCGAGCAGCGTGGTCGTGTACGCGTAGTCGCGCACGCGGGCCTCGCGGCGGGCTCGGGCGATCAGCGCGGTGAGCTCGTCGACGTCGCCGTCGGTGAGCACCGGGATGCTGCTCCTCGCGCACATCTCCTGCAGCCCGAGCAGCAGGCTGATCGTCTCGGCCCAGTCGTCGACGGTCGGCGTGCTGACGAGCACGCTGCCCTCGCGGTCCGGACCGGCCTCGACGAGGCCCATCACCTCGAGGCGGCGGATCATCGGCAGCAGGCGCTGCAGGGGCACCCGGAACCGTGCGGTGAGCGCTCGCAGCGGGTACTCCTGGCCACGGACGAGGGACTCGTCGCGGATCGACCCCAGCAGCTCGAACCAGTCGGCGTCCGGGCGCCAGTCCGCCCAGTACAGGTCGTCGGAGGCGTGCCCGGCCGTCTGGCGGAGGTCGGTGCCGAGCACTGCGGCGCTCGACGTCAGGTAACGCTCCCACAGCCGGGCGAACACGTGCGCCGCACGCTCGGCACTGCCGGTGTCGCGGAGCCGGAGGGCCTGCAGCGACGACGCGAGCCACGCCTCGTCGTCGGGGTCCTGCCACGGCGGCCGGGTGGCGAGCCCGTAGCGCATCTGCTGCATCGTGCGGACGAGGAGCCGGGCGGTGAAGTCCTCCGGCGTGCGCTCCGCCCAGAAGTCGATCGTGGCGAGCACCGTCGTGTCGAGTTCGTCGCCGCGTTCCGCCGCGGCGCGACGTGCCGCCGCGACGAGCTCCTCGTACCGCCTGACGTCGTCGTTCGTGGCGACGGGCACGAGCGCGCGCATCGACACCTCGACGAGGCCGACGAGCAGCCGGGTCCCCTCGGCCCAGGCGACGGGGTCCAGCCGGGTGAACCGGACGACGTCCCCCGGTGTCACGTGTGCGAGTCCGATGTCGGCGAGCCGCTGCAGGGCACCGCCGAGGACGGCCGGACGCACGTCGAACCGCTCGCACAGCGCCAGGACGTCGTACGGGGTGTCGTCCCGGAGCGTCCCGTCCCGGACGCCCGCGAGCACCAGCGCGAACGCGTCGTCGAACACGGGACGTCGGTCCCGGTTCGACGACGTGTCGGCCATCGTCAGCCGCGCGCGGCGCGGACCGTCTCGATGTGCTGCTCGAAGTTGCGGGTCAGGGCACGGCCGGCCTCGGCCGCCGTCTCGCCGTCGCGGTCGGAGAGCGCCTCGCGGAGGATCGAGAAGAACGCCTCGGACTCGTACTGCTCGAACGGCGGGGTCGGGTTCAGCGTGAACCGGACGCGTTCCAGGGCACCGGTCGCGGCGACCTGCACGAGCGGGTTGCCGGAGTGCGCGATGGCGAACTCGATGATGTCGGTGAGCGCGCCGCTGAACCCGTAGTCGCGGACCTTGCGGAGGCCGTCGGCACGGTCGAGGAGCTTCTCGAGCTGCTGGGCGTCGGCATCGCTGTACTCGGGGACGCCCCAGCGCAGGCTGAGCTCGAAGAACCCGGTCATCGCGCGGGTGGCGGTGACCCAGTCGTCGATCGTCGGGGTCGCGACGCGGGTGTACCGGTTCGCCTCCATCTCGACGAGACCGATGTCGACGAGCTTCGCGATCGCCTCACGGATCGGGGTGCGACTGACACCGAGCCACTGCACGAGCTCGTCGTCGTTGAGGCGCTCGCCGTGCTGGAGCGTGCCGTCGCGGAGTGCTGCGAGCATCTTGTCGTAGACCACGTCGCGCAGGAGCTTCCGCGGCGAGTTCTCGACGGTGGACTTGGGTACCGGCATCCGGGGCTCCTCACGAGTCGTGCGTTTGGTACTCCAAACCTAGCGTGTCAATATGCAAGCGCTTGTGAAACAACAGTATTGTGGAACGTCAGCGCGAGGTGTCGACGATCGTCCGGCCGTGCACCCGCCCCGCGACGATCTCCGGCCCGAGGGTGACCGCCTCCTCGAGACCGACGGTCCGGGTGATCGGCGCGAGCAGGGCCGGGTCGAGCTCGGCGGCGAGCACCTCCCACGCCTCCCGACGCAGCGCCGCCGGAGCGTCCACGGAGTTGATGCCGAGCAGCGACACCCCGCGGAGGATGAACGGCAGCACGGTCGTGTGCAGCTGCACGTCCTGCGCGAGACCGCACGCGGTGACCGCGCCGCCCCAGCGCGTCGAGGCGAGCAGGTTCGCCAGGGTCGCCCCGCCGACACTGTCGACCGCGCCGGCCAGGGTCGCCTTCTGCATCGGCTTGCCCCGCTCCGCCAGGGTCGCCCGGTCCACGACGTCGGACGCGCCGAGTGCCCGGAGCGCCTCGCCGTTCGCCGGACGACCGGTGGACGCGGTCACCCGGTACCCGCGTCCGGCGAGCAGCGGGATCGCGACGGACCCCACCCCGCCGGAGGACCCGGTCACCAGGACCGTGCCGTCCCCGGGAGCCACGAACCGGGCGAGCGCGAGGACACTCAGCGCGGCGGTGAACCCCGCGGTCCCGATCGCCGCGGCGAAGTCCTCGTGCACCGACTCGGGCAACACGACGAGGGACGCCGACGGCACGACCGCCTGGGTCGCCCACCCGCCGTGCCGCGTCTCGCCGGCACCGGCACCGTTCAGGACGACCCGGTCGCCGATCGCGACGTCGTGCACGCCCGGTCCGAGCGCCGCGACGGTGCCGACGACGTCGATGCCGGGGACCAGCGGGTCGACCCGCGCGACACCGGGGTCACCGGCAAGCGCGAGGCCGTCCTTGTAGTTCAGGCTCGAGTAGGCGACGTCGACCAGCGCCTCGCCCTCACCGGGATCCGGGACGTCGACGTCGGAGAGGGCGGGGGCGGTGGTGCTGGACACGAGGACGGCGCGGGTCATGTGCCGGACGCTACCCCGAGCCTCCGGACCGGGTCAGACGCGACCGGGCCGGTGACGGCGACGAGCGCGCTCAGCCGAACAGGATCGCGGCCTCGTCGAACCGCGACTGCGGCACCGTCTTCAGCTCACCGAGCGCGTCCGCGAACGACACGTGCACGATCTCGGTCCCGCGGAGCGCGACCATCCGGCCCCACCGTTCCTCGACCACGGAGTCGATCGCGGCCAGGCCCAGCCGCGTCGAGAGCACCCGGTCGTACGCCGTCGGCGTGCCACCGCGCTGGATGTGTCCCAGCGTGGTCGCCCGCGTCTCGATGCCCGTCATCTCCTCGATGAGCGGAGCGAGGCGCTCGCCGATCCCGCCGAGCCGCGGACGGCCGAACGCGTCGAGTCCGCGCTCCGAGTGCGCGTTGTCCTCGTGGTCGGGGACGAAGCCCTCGGCCACGACGACCAGGGGTGCGCGTCCGCGGTCGTAGGCGGACTGCACCCACGCGGCGATCTGCTCCATGCTCGTCTTCTGCTCCGGGATGAGGATCGCGTGCGCGCCGGCGGCCATGCCGGACTGCAGGGCGATCCAGCCGACGTGCCGGCCCATCACCTCCGCGACCATGCAGCGGGAGTGCGACTCACCGGTGGTCCGGAGGCGGTCCATCGCCTCGGTCGCGATCTCGACGGCGGTGTCGAATCCGAACGTGTAGTCGGTGGCGCCGAGGTCGTTGTCCACGGTCTTCGGGACGCCGACGATCTTCAGTCCGGCATCGGTCAGCCGTTTCGCCGCCGCGAGGGTCCCCTCACCGCCGATCGCGATGATCGCGTCGATGCCGTGTCGCTCGAGGACGCGCTGGATGTTCTCCACGCCGCCCTTCTCGCCCTCGAACGGGTTGGTGCGGCTCGTGCCGAGGATCGTGCCGCCCTGTTTCGCGATGCCCTGGATGTCCTTGCGACCCAGGGGCACGATGTCGCCCTCGACGACGCCGCGCCAGCCGTCACGGAACCCGACGAACTCGTACCCGTGGATCGCGATGCCCTTGAGGACCGCAGCCCGGATGACCGCGTTGAGTCCGGGGCAGTCGCCGCCGGAGGTGAGGATGCCGATGCGCATGGGATGACTTCCGTTGTCGGGTGGTGGGTCGGGTCCCATCTTGGCCGACGGTGGTGTCGCTTACCATCCCTCTCATGCACCAGGTCCGTCTCGAGCCGCCGCCGACCGGTGGCGCACGTCTCGACACGGCCTACCGCCCTGGAGGCCCGGTGCACGTGGCCGCGACGCTGCGGCCCCTGCAGCGCGGCTCCGGCGACCCGGCCTTCCGGGTGGTCGGGTCCGACGTGTGGCTCGCGCTCCGGACGCCCCAGGGGCCGGCGTCGGTCGTGGTCCGGCCCGCCGGGGACACGATCGCGATCTCCGCGTGGGGTGACGGCGCAGCGTGGGCGATCGAGCACGGACCGGACCTGGTCGGCCGCGGCGACGACTGGTCCGACCTCGACGTCTCTGCACACGCGTTCCTGGCGGACGCCCGGCACCGGCAGCCCGGGCTCCGGCTGTGCCGGACGAACACCGTCGTCGCGATGCTCGTGCCGGCGATCATGGAGCAGAAGGTCACCTCACGGCAGGCGTGGGGCGCGTGGCGGTACCTCCTCCGTCGCTTCGGGACACCGGCCCCCGGTCCGGCGCCGGTCGGCATGATCGTGCCGCCGTCCGCCGACGAGTGGGCGCGGATCCCGAGCTGGGAGTGGCACCGGGCCGGCATCGAACCGGGGCGCTCCGCCACGGTGATGCGGGCCGTGAAGGTCGCGCCGGCGCTCGAGCGGACCCTCGCACTCGGTCGCGGTGGAACCGTCGTCGCCGCCCGGCTGCAGTCGATCCCCGGCATCGGGGTGTGGACCGCCGCCGAGACGACGCAGCGGTCCCACGGCGACCCGGACTCGCCGAGCGTCGGGGACTTCCACGTGCCGGCGCTCGTCGGGTGGGCGCTGACCGGCGGCCCGGTGGACGACGACGGCATGCTCGAGCTCCTCGAGCCCTTCCGCGGGCACCGGCACCGGGTCGTCCGGCTGATCGGCGGCAGCGGTTTCCGGAAGCCCGCGTTCGGTCCCCGCATGACGATCCAGGACCACCGCCGCCACTGACGCGGCTACCGCTGTTCGGAGCCGTCCGGGTTCACCACGTACCAGACCCCGCCGACGCCCTGCCCGGTGACGTCGCCCGGCTTCGTGTCCTCGGCGTACGTGTAGAGCGGGCGGCCGTCGACCGTGACCTGCAGCTTCCCGTCCGCGCCGGTGATCGTCCCGACCGCGCCCGTGACGCCGGTCACGGCGGGCTTCGCCGAGTCGGACTCGATCGGCGGCCAGGCCGCTGCGCACCCGCCCGTGCAGGTGCTCTTGCCCGAGCCCTTGACGTCCTGGTCGTAGA
Source organism: Curtobacterium sp. ZW137 (assembly GCF_003762905.1). GTDB lineage: Bacteria > Actinomycetota > Actinomycetes > Actinomycetales > Microbacteriaceae > Curtobacterium. Next base: position 442,395 of record NZ_RJKS01000003.1, read on the forward strand.
AGTACGCGGTCATGCCCTTCCCGTCGACGACGATCGTCCCGAGCGAGGTGGCGGCCGTGGCGATGCCGTCGTCGGCCCCGTGACCGCCGGTGTCGCCGCCCTTGTCGTCCGTGCCGTACGCCCCGCCGGCTGACGAGGACGGGGACGACGACGACGAGGACGACGACGACGATGACGGCGCAGTGGACGCCGACGTCGGGCCGGCGTCTCCGGACGACGCCGAGGACCCGGCGGAGCACCCTGCGAGCGCCAGCGCGGCGAACGCGACGCCGACTGCCAGCAGGCCGGTACGGGTGGAACGTGTGGTGCGCATGGGGTGACCCCTGTCCTGCGGAGCCGCGCCGGGCCTCCCGGCATGGACGGATCCACTCATCGGTGACACGGCGGGACGGGCCGGATCGTTCGATCTCGCTCCGGATCGAACGATCCGCCGGTCTGTCTCGTTGACCGGGTATGCGGAGACGAACGAAGGTCCTCATCGGCATCGCCTCGGGCGTCGTCGTCCTCGGTGCCGCCGGTGTCATCGGCGGCCCCGTCCTCTACGCGAACGTGGTGAACGGCGCGGCCGACGCCGCACCGACCCTCGCCCCGACCGGCGGGGCCACCCTGGACCCCGCCCAGGCGGACGGCGACTGGACGTCGTCCGCCGACTCCTTCGCCGGGTACCGGGTGCACGAGGTGCTCCGGGGCCAGGATGTGACCGTGACCGGTCGGACGAAGGACGTCGAAGCGCGTGCCACCGTGGCCGGCGGATCGCTCACCGGGGCGACCGTGACGGTGCGGGTGGCATCGATCTCGACGCCCGAGTCGGCCCGCGACGAGTACTTCCGGTCCGAGGCGCTGCAGACCGACCGGTTCCCGACCGCGACGTTCCGCGTGACCGACCCGGTCGACGTGCGCGCGGCGCTCGCCGGGACGGACCGCGACGTCACCCTCCGCGGCGACCTGACCATGCACGGGGTCACGAAGGCGGTTTCCGCGGACGCCCAGCTCGGCGTGGACGGTTCCGGGCACGTCGAGGTCGCCGGGTCGGTCCCGGTCACCTTCGCGGACTACGGCGTCACGGCACCCGACCTCGGCTTCGTCACGGTCGACGGACACGGCGCCGTCGAGTTCTCGCTCGAGCTGGAACGGTGACCGTGGCAGCGCGACCGGCGGACGAACTGCTCGCGGCCCTGCACGCCGAACACGGGGACGCACTCTTCCGGTACGTGCGGCACCTCACCCCGGACCGTGCGCTCGCCGAGGACGTCGTGCAGGAGACCCTGGTGCGCGCGTGGCAGCGCCCGGCCGTGCTCGAGCGCGACTCGGACGGCGCTCGCGCGTGGCTCTTCACGGTCGCCAGGAACCTGGTCGTGGACGATGCCCGATCGGCACGGCACCGCCGCGAGTTCGGGTCCGACGACCCCGTCGACGAACCGCAGCCGGACCGGACCGACGCAGTCCTCGACGGCATCCTCGTGGCCGACGCACTCGCCGCGCTGTCGCCGGAACACCGCCGGGTCGTCGTCGACGCCTACTGGCTCGGCCACACCGTCCCGGAGATCGCCCGACGCCACGGCATCCCCGAGGGCACCGCGAAGTCCCGTCTGCACTACGGACTCCGCGCACTCCGACTCGCACTGCAGGAACGAGGGGTGACCCGATGACCGACGACCGCTACCGGGACTGGGACGCCGCGTACGTGCTCGGGTCGCTGCCGAACGACGAGCGACTGGAGTACGAGCGGCACCTCGAGACGTGCGCCGCGTGCCGCGCCGCCGTCGCGGAGCTCGCGGGCGTGCCCGGACTCCTCGGCCGGCTGCCGGCCGAGGACGCGGTCGCGATCGCGGACCCGGACGGGAGGCCCGACCCGGCTCCCGAACGCACGCTCGCCTCGGTCGCGCACCGTGTCCAGGGCCGTCGGCGGCGTCGACGGGCGCTGGTCGCGGTCACCGCGGGGCTCGCCGTCGTCGCCGCGGTCCTCGGCGGGGTCGCGGTCGGTGGCGCACGGGTCGAGCCCGCGGCACCGACGGCATCGGCGCTCGCCGGCGGTGCGTCTCCGGCTCCTGCCGGAGGTGCATCGGAGCGCTACGCGATGACCTCGGGTTCAGCGACCGGGCTCCGCGTGGACCTCGACGTCACCGGGAAGGCGTGGGGGACCCGGTTCGACTGGGGCTGCACGTACGGCGGCCGCGACTGGGGGAGCGACAGCGCGGTGATGTACGACCTGGTCGTGGTGCGGAAGGACGGCACCGACGAGACCGTGGCGTCCTGGACGGCTTCGGGGCGCGAGGCTGCGGGGCTGGCGGCGGCGACGGACGTGCCGCTGCACTCGATCGCGTCGGTCGAGGTGCGCCTGCACGACGACCCGCGCGCGCTGGCGTCGGTGGCGCTCTGACGGCGCCGGGTGGCCACCGGTCGATCGGTGGCTACCGGAGCGACCGCGCGGCCGCGATCCGGTCCTTCACGGCGTCGAGCTCGGCGCGCGGACGCCACCGGCCGGCGCGGACGACCCCGACGACGTCGTGCAGGGCGTCGACGCTCGCGAGCGGATCGGCGCCGAGCACCACGAGGTCGGCCTGCTTGCCCTCGGCGACGGACCCCTGACGGTCGGTGGTCCCGAGGAAGCGTGCGGGGCCCAGTGTGGTCGACCGGAGGACGGTGAGGGGTGCGAGCCCGGCGGCTGCCATCTCGTCGAACTCCTGGTGCAGGGCGTGGCCCGCGACGACCCATCCGGCGCCGCACGCGTCCGTGCCGGCGAGGAGTGGCACCCCGGCCTCCTCGAACAGCTTCGTGAGCCGGAGCTGGAGGGCGTAGTTCCGCCGGTACGTGGCGCGTGCACCGGCGTCGACCTTCGCGAACCGCGCGTTCGACCCGCGCCAGGTCCTCAGCGTGCCTGCGTCAACGTACCGCAGCGCCGGGTCCTCGGTGTGCACCGGGTCGTCGGCGAGCTGCTGCGTGCGGACCCGGATGAGGGTCGGGCACTGCCAGGTCTCGTGCGCCACGAACTCGGCGGCCACGTCGAGCGCACGCTGCTCGTCGAACGTGGCGTCGGCGCGGGCCAGGACGTCGACGTCCGTCGCGGTGTTGGCCGTCACGGGGTTCACGACGAGTCGGCGGATCACCTTCGCCATCACGCGGGCCATGCCGGGCAGGCGGAGCTTCGGCACCCGGATCGACTTCGCGCCCGCGGCCGCCTCGGCGAGGATCGCGGACTCGTCCGTCGACGTCGCCGCGGTGATCCCGACGCCGGGGCCGAGGTGCTCGATGCACCGCATGCCGCGCCGGGACGCCTCGCGGACGTCGATGCCGTTCGGCAGGTGACCGGCGACGGGGATGCCGACGCGGGCGGCCTCGTCGAGGACGGCGAGCAGCACCGCCGGGGTCACCGACGCGACCTTCAGGAAGTCGGCGCCGAGGGCGTGCTGCTCCCGCACGGTCGCGACGGCGGCCTCGACGGTCCCGGCGTTCACCGGGGTGAGCAGGTCGCCGGGCATCGCGACCAGGGCCGGTCCGTCGGCGGGCAGGCCGAGGTCGCCCGTGGCGCGGGCGGCCAGCAGCGCCGGTGAACCGCTCATCTGCCGGAACCCCGTGATGCCGTACGCGCCCATGAGCTCGAGCGCGTCGGATGCGCCCGGGAGCCCGAGCGGATGGGCGTGCATGTCGACGTACCCGGGGACGACGAAGTGGCCGGCAGCGTCGACGACCTCGGCGTCGCCCGGTGGTGTCGTACCGGTCGGGGTGATCGTCGCGATGTGGCCGTCGACCACGAGGACGTCGACCCCGGGCACGAGGGCCCCGGCCTCGACGTCGACGACGGTGGTGGCGCGGAGCAGGAGCGGTGTCGGCATGGCCAGCACGCTACGGAGCCGGCACTGCGCCGGGACGAGGAGTTCCACTGGGTGGAAGGATGGCGTCCGTGACGGGCGCAGGGAGCCGGACCGGGATGGTGGAGCGGGCCTTCGCGGTGCTCGGGGCGTTCGACGACCGGCACCGGGTCCTCACCCTCACTGAGCTCGGCCGCCGGTCCGGACTGCCGGTGAACACGACGCTGCGCATCGTGCGCGACCTGGTCGGCACCGGAGCCCTGGAGCGCCGCGCGGACGGGACGTACGTGGTCGGGCTCCGGCTCTTCGAGATCGCGGCGCTCGCCCCGCGGAGCCAGGGCCTCCGTGCCCTCGCGATGCCCTCCCTCGAGGACCTGCACGCGGTCACCGAGGAGCACGTGCTCCTCACCGTGCGCGAGGACGACGAAGCCGTCCTCGTCGAACGGCTCTCCGCCCGGGGCGCCGGACGCGTGCGGTACCGGGTCGGCGGCCGGATGCCCCTGGACCGGACCGGTGGCGGGCTGGTGCTGCTCGCCCACGCTCCCACGGGCCTCCAGGACGCGGTGATCGCGACCACGGACGGATCCGGACTGCTCGGGCCGGGCAGTGACCTCCGTCGTCAACTGGCGGCGATCCGGCGGGAACACGTGCTCGTCGCTGCGGAGCAGACCGCGACCGACGGCGCGCTGCCGATGGGCACGGTCGCCGCCCCGGTCGTGGGACCCGGTGACGTCGTCGTGGCGGCCGTCTCCGTCGTGCTGCCGGCGGACCCCGCCGCTGCGAGGGCTCTCGTCCCCGCCGTCCGCACCACGGTCAGGGCGATCTCCCGCGCGCTCGTCGCCCGCCGCTGACCTCCGGCTTCCACCCAGTGGAAGCCGCCCGATCCGGCACGGCCGACGGTCGTAGCGTCCAGCACATGCCAGCAACACTCACCGACGTCCACGCCCACTTCCTGACCGACGATTACGTCGCCGCGGCCCGCGCCGCGGGCATCGAGCACCCGGACGGCATGCCCGGGTGGCCAGGGTTCGACCTCGACGACCAGGTCGCAGCCATGGACCGCCGCGGCATCGAGCGCGCGGTCCTGTCGGTCTCCTCACCCGGGGTGCACCTCGTCGCGGGCGACGACGCGGGTGCGCTCGCACTGGCCGAGCACGTCAACGACGCCGCGACGGGGATGGTGCGCACGCACCCGGAGCGTCTCGCGTTCCTGGCCGCGGTGCCGCTGCCGGACGTCGACGCCGCGGTCCGTGAGCTCCGTCGCGCGATGGACGCCGGTGCCCTGGGCGCGATCGTGGAGTCGAACGCACACGGCCGGTACCTCGGTGACCCGGCGTTCGAACCCCTCTGGGCGGAGCTCGACCGCCGTCGCGGGATCCTCTTCGTCCACCCCACGTCGCCGCCCGCCTGGGAGCAGACCTCGCTCGGGCTGCCGCGGCCGATGCTCGAGTTCATGGTCGACTCGACCCGGACGGTCATCGACCTGCTCGTCGCGGGGGTCGTCGCACGCCACCCGGGCATGCGCGTCGTCGTCCCGCACTCGGGCGCGACCCTGGGCGTCCTCGCCGACCGTGTCTCGGCGTTCCTGCCGATGCTCGTCGGAGCGGACGTCGGTGCTGCCTGGGACGCCCAGCTCCAGGAGCTGTGGTTCGACACCGCCGGCACACCGTTCCCGCGGGCGATCCCGGCCCTGACCGGCCTCGTCGGCACCGACCGCGTCCTCTACGGCAGCGACTCGTGCTGGACGCCCCCGGCCGGCGTCGACGTGCAGCTCGCCGCGATCGACGGGGCGCCAGCGCCCGAGGGTGCGACGTCGTGGCGGGCGCTGACCGCGGCGAACGCCGAGCGGCTCCTCGCCGGCCCTGCCGCCTGACGGTCAGTCGTGGACGGGCTCGCCCGGGCCGATCGCGGCCTGCAGCCGGGCGCTGACCGAGCGGAGCGTGCCCGCGTCGTCGGCCACCGGTTCCCAGAACAGGTGCTCGAGCGCAGCGGTGTGCGCGCGGATGCCGGCGAGCACCGCACGGCGACCGTCCGGGGTCATCACCACCCAGCTCCCACGGCCGTCGGTCGGGCAGTCCGCCCGTTCGACGAGCCCGCGCGAGACCATGCGCGTGACCTGGTGGCTGACACGGGACTTCTCCCAGCCGATGCCCGCCGCGACGTCACGGACCCGCAGCCGGTGGTCGGGCTCGCGGTGCAGCCCGATCAGGATCTCGAACTCCGGGATCGAGATGCCGGCGCCCTGCTGCACGGCGTGGTCGAGCGCCCGGTCGAGGCGCCGCCAGACGTCGTGGTACGCGTCCCACGTGGCCCAGTCATGGCCTGCCCCACCCTGCTTCGACATCCCACCAGCGTATCCATCGGGGACACACTCGGCCGGGTGCTGACACATTGCTGACTCTTGGGCGGCGCCCGGCGTGCTCCGAGGTCAGGTCGGTGGCGCGGCATACGATCGGACCATGCCGAGCGCCCGCATCCAGGACTGCACCGACGACGCCGTCGCCCTCGTGCGACGGTGGCTGGCGGCGTCCGCGGACGTCAAGCCCGACGCCGGCGCGGCCCGGCTCGCCGGGGTCCTCCGCGACGAGCAGGGCCTCGACTTCACGCTCGGGTTCGTGGACCGGGTCATCCGGCCCGAAGACCCCAGGGTCGCGGCGCGCAACCTCGAGAAGGTCAGCCAGGACGTCCCCGACGCCCTGGCCTGGTACCTCCGGGGAGCGGTGTCCTTCGGCGGCGGGTTCGCCACGATGGCGCCGTGGGCCGTCATCCCCACCGCACGCCGGATCCTCCGCCGGATGACCGGACACCTGGTGATCGACGCCAGCCCGTCGAAGCTCGGTCCGGCGCTCGCGAAGGTCGGCGGCGACGGCACACGGCTCAACGTGAACCTGCTCGGCGAAGCGGTGCTCGGCAGCGGGGAGAGCGACCGCCGACTCAAGGGCACCATGGACCTCCTCGCCCGGGACGACGTCGACTACGTCTCGATCAAGGTCAGCGCCGTCGTGCCGCAGATGTCGATGTGGGCCTTCGACCAGACCGTCGAGCGCGTCGTCGACCGGCTCGTCCCGCTCTACCGACTCGCAGCGTCGAGCCCGACACCGAAGTTCATCAACCTCGACATGGAGGAGTACCGCGACCTCGACGTCACGCTCGCGGTGTTCCAGGAGCTGCTGGGCCGTGACGAGTTCCTCGGCCTGCACGCCGGCATCGTGCTGCAGGCGTACCTGCCCGACGCCGCAGGGGCGCTCGAGTCCCTGACGTCGTGGGCCACCGCACGCCGGGCCCGGGGCGGTGCGCCGGTGAAGGTGCGACTCGTGAAGGGCGCGAACCTCGCCATGGAGCGCGTCGAGTCGATCGTCCACGACTGGCCGCTCGCCACGTGGGGCAGCAAGCGCGAGACCGACACCGCCTACCTCCGGATGCTCGACGCCGCGCTGACGCCGGAGCGCACCGACGCCGTGCGGATCGGGGTCGCGGGGCACAACCTCTTCGACCTCGCGACCGCGTGGGTGCTCGCCCAGCGCCGCGGGGTCACCGACGCCGTCGACGTCGAGATGCTCCTCGGGATGGCCGCGACCCACGCCGACGCCGTGCGTGCCGACGTCGGGCAGATCCTGCTCTACACACCCGTCGTGCAGCCGGACGAGTTCGACTCCGCGATCGCCTACCTGGCCCGCCGCTTGCAGGAGAACGCCAGCCCGGAGAACTTCATGTCGGCCGCGTTCGACATCGACCACGACGAGTCCGCCTTCGAGCGCGAACACCAGCGGTGGCTCGCATCCGTCGCGGCACTCGGCGACCCGGTGCGCCCGACGAACCGCACGCAGGACCGCCGACTGTCCCCTGGTGACCCGATCCCGCGCGACGCCTTCCGGAACGCGCCGGACACCGACCCCGCGATCCCCGCGAACCGCGAGTGGGCCGCCGACGTCCTCCGCCGGGTTCCCCGCTCGCAGCTCGGCGCGCAGACGATCCGCGGTGCGCGGGTCCTCGACCGCACCAAGCTCGAACGGATCGTCCGCAGCACCGCCCAGGCCGGCGTGAACTGGGGCCGCCAGGACCCGGTCGACCGCGCCGAGCTCCTCGAACTGATCGGCCACGAGCTCGAGACCCGACGCGCCGACCTCGTCGAGGTGATGGCCGCCGAGACGGGCAAGACCATCACGGAAGCCGACGCCGAGGTGAGCGAGGCGATCGACTCCGCCCACTACTACGCGGACCGGGCCAGGCACCTCGCGGACATCACCGGTGCCACCTACGTCCCGCCGCGCCTGACCGTGGTCGTGCCGCCGTGGAACTTCCCGGTCGCGATCCCGGCCGGCGGGGTGCTGGCCGCGCTCGCCGCCGGCAGTGGCGTGCTGTTGAAGCCCGCACCGGAAGCCAAGCGCTGCGGTGCCGTGCTGGCGGACATCCTCTGGGACGCCGGGGTCCCGCACTCGCTGCTGCAGCTCATCGACCTCGAAGAAGACGTGCTCGGCCGCCAGCTCATCGCGCACCCCGCCGTCGACCGGATCATCCTCACCGGGGCGGCGGAGACCGCCCGGTCGTTCACGTGGTGGCGTGCCGGACTGCCGTTGACCGCCGAGACCAGCGGCAAGAACGCCATCGTGGTGACACCGTCGGCCGACATCGACCTCGCCGTGCAGGACATCGTGCAGTCCGCGTTCGGGCACGCCGGGCAGAAGTGCTCCGCCGCGTCGCTCGTGGTCCTCGTCGGTTCCGTGGCGGAGAGCGAGCGCTTCCGCCGGCAACTCGTCGATGCGACCCGCACCCTGCGCGTGGCGTGGCCGGACGACCCCACGGCGCAGATGGGTCCGCTCATCGCCGAGCCCACGGGCAAGCTCCGCAAGGGCCTCACCGAGCTCGGGCCGGGGGAGTCCTGGCTCGTGCAGCCCGTCCCGCTCGACGACTCCGGACGGCTCTGGTCGCCGGGCATCCGCGACGGCGTCCGCCCGGGCAGCGACTTCCACCAGACCGAGTACTTCGGTCCGGTGCTCGGCATCATGCACGCGGAGACCCTCGACGACGCCATCGCGATCCAGAACGGCACCGACTTCGGCCTGACCGCCGGCATCCACTCCCTCGACGTGGACGAGGTCGCGGACTGGCTCCACCAGGTCCAGGCCGGCAACCTCTACGTCAACCGCGGCATCACCGGGGCGATCGTCGGGCGGCAGCCGTTCGGCGGGTGGAAGCGCTCCTCGGTGGGCACCGGCACGAAGGCCGGCGGCCCGATGTACGTCGCGACCCTCGGCCGCTGGGAGCCGACACCGCGCAAGGTGCACAAGAGCATCCAGCTGCACGGGCTGTCCCCGCGGGTCACCGCCGTGATCGAAGCGGCACGCAGCGGACTCACGTTCGAGGAGTTCGACCAGGTCCGCGCCGGCGCCACGAGCGACGTGCAGGCCCGCGAGACCCAGTACGGCGTCTCGCACGACCCGTCCGCGCTCGTCGTGCAGCGGAACGTGCTGCGCTACCGTCCGCAGTCGGTCATCGTGCGCCAGGCCGAGGGAGCACCGAGCGGTGACCTCGTGCGCTCGCTCGTCGCCGCGACCGCGGCACGGGCGCACGTCCTGCTGAGCACGGCACGTCCGTTGCCCGGGCCCCTCACCCAGCTCTTCGCGTCGAGCCGTTCCCCGCTCGACGTCGTCGACCACGTCGTGGAGTCCGACGAGGAGTTCCACCGTCGCGCCGCGTCGGGTGCGGTGTTCCAGGACGACTGGTCGAACCCGTCCGACGAACCGCAGGACGCGATCGAGGTCGTGCTCTCCCAGGGCCAGGAGCGTCCGAAGCACACGGCGTTCGGCGGTCCCGGCGCCCGCATCCGGCTGATCGGCGGTGACCACCTCGCGCTCGAGGAAGCGCTGGGTGCCAGCGTCGACGTCGCGGTGTTCGCCGCGCCCGTGGTCGAAGGCGGCCTCATCGAGATGCTGCCGTTCATCCGCGAGCAGTCGGTGTCGATCACGGCCCACCGCTTCGGGGACCTCGACGCCGACTTCACGGACCTGCGCGTCTGAGCCGCCGATGCACGACGGTTTCGTCGCGCGGTCCGGGCTCACCCCGGCCGAACTGGAGGCCCTGCGCACGTTCCGGACGCCGCTCACCTGACCCGGTCGGCGGCACGGCGCAGCACCGCGACCAGGCCGGCCGGGTCGGGCCGGTAGCCGGGATCGACCTCCGCACGCCACCGGCCGTACAGCTCGTACGCGCGGAGCGCCACGGTCGGGTCGAGCGCGCCCGCGGTGAGCGCGGCCACGTCCGCGGCGCGGTCGTCGTACGGCGTCGGGAGGCGGTGGTGGACGGTCCCCGCTGCCAGGTCCGCCCGCACCATCGACTGGACCAGGGCCTCCCGTCCGATGCCCAGGACCAGGTGGAGGCCGATGAGCAGGTTCCCGCGGCCGAGCCGGGTCGCGGCGAGCACCGCGTCGAACCGGACGTCGACATCGGAAGGTGGTTCGGGGAGGAGTACCGACGGTCCGTCGACCGTCAGGTCCACCCGGCGCCCGTCCCGCGTGACGAGTCGGAGCTGTTGCCCGGACTCGGTGCTGGATCCCTGCCATGCCCAGAGCGGCGCGCCGAGCACCCGCTCGACGTCGAGCGGTTCGTGCGTGACGACCCGCACGTCGAGGTCGCTCCACGGGTCGAGGGCGTCAGCGCCCGTGACCGACCCGTACGGCTCCACGGCGCCGGTCGGCAGCGCGGTCCGCAGCTGCGCGAGGGTCTCGTGCCGCCAGTCGCCCATGCCCTCAGCCTGCCATCCGCGTGGGCGGGAGGTCAGTCCTCGGCGTCGCCCTCGTCCTCGGGCTCCACGCCCGTCTCGTCCATGCGGTCGCGGAGGTGGTCCGCCATCGACGCCGCGCCCTCGTCGCCGTGGTCGTGGTTCACCTGTTCGATGAGGCCGGACAGCTTGTCGTGGTTCGTCGCGTCGGTGGCGCCGTCCATGACGGGCTCGGTCTGCTCGTTGTCGCTCATGTTCCGGACGCTACGCGGCCGTCCCGGGGGAGCCGCGCACGTCGTACCCCGAAATGGGGGGAAAGAACTGTCTGTCCCCCTTTGTGCGGACCCGCTAGGCTCCATGACAACGAGCCACACCCGATCGGTGGAACCCCTGACCACCGCAGGCTCGCACAGGGCATCGACGCTCCGGCCCTCGAGCGTCCCCTGCGCTCGGGCCGGAGCGCGGTGGCCCGATCCACACGCGCTGACGTGCTCTCGATCCGGCGCTCAGGCGTTCCGGTCGATCGCGTCGACCGCGTCGCCCGCCCGGTAGTGCAGCTCCACGGCGCCGCCGCGGAACGGGGTCGTCCCGACGAGCTCGAACACCGACGTCGGCGCAGCGACGGGGAGGAGCGGTGCCCCCATTCCGAGCGCGAGCGGCATCACCGTGACGCGGAGCTCGTCGAGGAGACCGGCTTCCTGGTACTGCGCCGCGAGCAGCCCGCCGCCCATCACCCAGACCCCGCGCGCCCCGGCGGAACGCTCGATCACGGCCTGGTGGTCGGTGACCGGGCCGGACACGAACCGGACGTCCGCACCGACCGGAGCGGTGAGGGCTCGCGAGGTGAACACCCACGTCGGCAGGTCCGGGTAGGGCCAGGTGCCCTCGTGCGTGGTCAACCACGCGAAGGTGCTCGACCCCATCACGATCGCCCCGACCCCGGCGAAGAAGTGGTCGTGGTGCTCCTGGAACGGCTCGAACCCGAACTGCAGCAGCCAGTCGAGGTCGTCACCGGGCGCAGCGACGAAGCCGTCCAACGAGGACGCGACGGAGTAGGTCGTGGTCATGCCCGGACGGTACCGAGCCCCACCGACACGCCTCAGCGCTTGCGGCCCGTCCCGACGAGCGTGACCTCGGCGACCGCCAGCGCGGTCGCGATCCAGAACTGACTCGTCGCCACCCGGCGCCACTGCCCGCCGACGAGCATCAGCGGCAGCATCGTCACCGCGTGGGTGGCATCGACCGCCGCGCCGAGGGTGTGTGCGTCGCCGGACCGCGCGCGGAGGAGCAGCGCCGCCTGCGCGAGCTGCCGGACGCCGAGCACGCGGTAGAACACCGCGGTCCGCGGAGCAGCGCCGGCCCGGACCAGGTGCAGTCCGCCGAGGACGAGCCGAGCCGCCTCGACGGCCGATGCGCGCTGCCGCCGACGATCCCGTGCGCGGCTCATCGTCGACGCCCCGCGGCCAGCACCGCTGCGCCGGCGACGCCGAGCGCCGCGCCGATCAGGCCGTTGCCGAGACGCCGGTGCTCCACCCACCACGTCTGCGGCGACCACGCGTGTGCACTGTCGTCGAACACGCCGTGCGCGCCGTGGTCGCCCTCGACCGGCTCGTCGAGGTTCGACGGCAGCATCTGGCCGTCCTTCGACGCGGTCTGCTGCCCGGACACCAGCGTCTTCGCCGCGTACCAGTCCGCGAACCGTCCGCTGATCCGGTTGCCGAGGATCGTGTACACCGTCGACTCGCCGACCCAGGTGCGGCGGCGCGGGCGCTCGGCGGTGGCGGCGATCGCCCGGGCACCGACCTCGGGCTGGTAGATCGGCGCGACGGGCTGCGGGTGGTGCGGGAGCTGCGACTTGACCCAGTTGAACTGGATCGTGTTGAGCGCCGGCATGTCCACGCGGGACACCTGCACGCTGCTGCCCTGCTCGATGAGCTCCGACACGACCGACTCGGTGAACCCGACGATGGCGTGCTTCGCTCCGCAGTAGGCGGCCTGCAGCGGGATCCCACGGAAGCCGAGTGCCGACCCGACCTGGATCACCTGGCCGCGGTCGCGGGGAACCATCCGGCTGAGCGCGGCGCGGGTCCCGTTCACGAAGCCGAGGTACGTGACCCGCAGTGCGCGTTCGAAGTCCTCCGGCTCGGTGTCCAGGAACCGGCCGAACACCCCGACCATCACGCCGTTCACCCACAGGTCGATCGGACCGAGCTCGGCCTCGATCCGGTCGGCGGCGTCCTCGACGGCCTGCCGGTCGGAGACGTCCGCGGCGACCGCCAGTCCCCGGCGCCCCGCTGCTTCGACCTCGGCTGCTGCCGCGTCGGCGCCCTCCTGCCCGCGCGCGATCACGGCGACGTCCCACCCGCGGGCCGCGAGTTCGCGCACCGTCGCCCGTCCGAGTCCCGCTGATCCGCCGGTCACCACTGCCACACGTGTCATGTGCCCCTTGTACCGGCGACGGCGTACAGACATCTCAGCCGCTGTCCCCCGATGCGCGTCCGTCGTCGCACGAGCACACTGGCCTCGTGGAGCCGACCGACGAGACACGAGACACCGAGACGCCGCCGGGGTGGGTGCTCCGTACTCCGACCCGGGCGAGCGAGGTCTGGTTGCTCCCGCTCCTCGCCGCGGTCCTCGCGGCGGGGCTGATCGTCGGTGGCGTGGTGCTCGGCGACGCGGTGGCTGCCATCACGGGGATCACCGTGGGAACGTGCATCGCCGTCGGAGCGGTCGCGCTGGCGGTGGCGGGCCACACGGCGTACACCGAGCAGAGCCGGGCAGCCTCGTGGCGACTGCACGTGGTCAACGTGGTCGTCGGATCCGGCTCGCTGCTGGTCGTCGCGCTCGGCAGCCTGGTGAGCGGCGTCCTCTTCGGGGTCGTGGCCGGCAGCCTGGTGACCGCCGTCCGGGTCGTCCACACTGCCAGGACGGTGTCGTGGATCGACCGCGTCGCACTCGGGGTGGTGTCGTCGGCGCTCGCTGTCGGCGCTGCGGTCTTGGTGGTCCTCGGTCTCACGGTCACCGGCATCCCGTCGCACCGGGTCGCGGTGTGGGTGGGCGCCGGGTGGCCGGTCGCGGTCGTCGCGGCGGTGGTCGCCGTCGTCCAGTTCCGGGCGGCGGCGCGCACACCGCGTGACTGAGACGCCCGACGACGGCCGGGGCGCCAGCCCTCGCCGTCAGCGGCCCGCGCCGAACCGCGTCGTCACGCCCGGCGAGTACAACACCGAGTCCGGCGGCAGCTCCGTCAGCGCGAACGGCAGCCCGGCAGCACCCACGAGGTCGTCCCGCAACGACACCACCGACGCCCGGTGCAGCGCCCAGGTGTCGTGCTCGTTCGGCCAGAACCGTGTCGCCCCGGCACGGTGCACGTGCATGCCCCACCGCGCCGTGAGGAACGTCTCGAGCGCCGTCGGCTCCGTGATCGCCGGCCCGACGCGCACGTCGAGCACCGACCGCAGGTGCGTCCCGTGCCGCCGCATCGCGTAGCCCACACGGCCGTCGCGCTTCCGCACGGCGGCGTCCGCCCACCGGTACGGCAGCCCGGTCGCGACGCGCGCTCCGAGGGTCGGCAGGAGCTTCCCGGCGTCGAGCGAGAGGAACACGACCCCGCGCTGCCCCTGCTCGTCCACCGTGTAGACGCGGACGTTCACCTCGACGAAGTCGCCGATGCGTCCGGTCCGGCCGAGTGGTCCGAGCGGCGGGAACCGGGTGTCCTCGAAGCGGAAGGCGATGAGGCCGACCCACGTGGTCACGCCGTCGTCGGTGCCGTCGACGGCCATCGTGTCGGGGCGGGTCCCGGCGGGCAGGAGCGGGGCGACGGCCGACACGTCCACCCGCCAGTGCAGGAAGACGACGTCCAGCCAGTCCTGGGAGATCCAGGGACGGCCGGGCAGTCCGGGGGCGACGGATGCAACGGCCGGGAGGCTCGGTGCGGCTCCGGTGGGACGGCCGCCGGTCATGCGATGGTCGCGTCGTCGATGTGGGTCGCCACGGGCGATTCGTCCCACCCCTGCTGCGGGGTGTCGCAGGTCCCGCGGAACACGTACTGCGACGGGCGCTTCCGCTCGCTCGACGTCCAGTCGATCGCCGGACGTCGACGCTCGGGCGGCAGGTACCCGATCCGGTACACGGCCATCAGCTCGAGCTCCGGCGGCACCCGGAGCAGCCCCTCGATCTCGTCCCACGCACCGGGGGTCTCCATCGGGAAGGACACGAACTGGATGCCGAGGCCGAGCTCGGTGGTCGCGAGCCAGATGTTCTCCATCGCGGCGCCCATGCTGAACACGGAGTAGAAGCCGGAGAGCTCTTCCTTCCGGTACTCGTGCCGGTCGAGCATCACCCCGAGCAGCAGCGGCGACCCGGCGACGAGCTTCCGGTTCTCCTCGCCGAGCGTCTGCGGGACCCGCAGCGTGTTCATCAGCATCTGCCCGCGCTTGGTGAACACCTGCTTCGTGAACGGCTTCAACGGCCCGGGCAGCTTGTCGAAGAGCATGCCGTCGCGGCGCTCGTCCATCTCCGCCTGGCTGAACCGGAAGTACGGCTTGTAGCGCTGGAAGAACGTGCCCTCGGCCATCGTGCGGGTCATCGATCGCCCGCTGATCTCCGCGACGCGCTCGATCGTCGGTCGCTCCTCGACCAGGACGAAGCGCCACGGCTGGCTGTTCAGCTGCGAGGGTGCCCGGCCGGCGAGTTCGACGAGGAGCCGTTGGTGCTCCTCGGACACGGGATCGGGCAGGAACGCCCCGTTCGTCGTCCGCCGGCGTCGGATGGCCTCGAAGAGCTCCACTGCTGTCCTCCCACGGGTCAGCGCCGGAACAGCAGCGCCCCGAGGTAGGACGGCGCGGCGGCGACCGCGACTCTCCAGTGTGCTCCGGTCCGCGGGTTCGTGCGCGGAGCCATCGCCAGCGGCACGAGTGCCGGCAGCAGGAACAGCGCCGACCTCGACCTGGTCCAGAGCGGGGTCGTGGCGGCGGCCCCGGTGAGCGTCGCCGTCACGACGAACAGTCCGTGGTGGACGACCCGCAGCTTCTTCGTGCGGATGAGCCGGACGGCCACGGCCGTGCCCCAGAGGCAGTTCGCGACGTAGGCGGCGGACGCAGCGGTGACCATCCGGCGGGCAGTCGGCGATCCGACGGGAGGCATGGCGAGCCTCCCGGCTGTCTCCTTGCGTCCCATGGACGCGAACCTACGCGCCGGTGGTTCCGGCAGACTGCAACGAACGACTCGAAGGGGATCGCATGCGCGTCACACCGAAGGTCTGGATCGGCATCGCCGCCCTGATCGGGTACATCGTCCTGGTGGTCGTGATCCAGGCGGCGAGCGGCATCGACTACACGTCGTGGGGAGACTCGGCGCACGACCTGTTCTTCGGTGCGGACGTGTCGCTGATCGTCGCCGCGGTCGCGGTGGCGGTCACCGTGTCCCTGCTGGGCTGGTGGGGGCCGGTTCTCCGTGAACGACACCGCAGCCCGCACCGCTGGACGTTGCTCGCGCCGATCCTGATGGCGGTGATCGCCGTCGTGGGCCTCGCGTTCGCGGACTGGGGTGCCGTCGGCGGGGCGTTCCTCGCTGCGGCCCTCGTCCTGCTCCTGGTCGGGTTCACCGAGGAGGTCGTGGCACGGGGGATCCTCCTGGTGGCGCTGCGGTCGCGGCTGTCCGAGGTGTGGGTGTGGCTGATCACGTCGGTGCTGTTCGGTGTGATGCACATGAGCAACGTGTTCCTGGGGCAGGCGGTCGGCCCGACGCTCGTGCAGGTCGTCTTCGCGTTCTCGGCCGGGTCGGTCTTCTACGTCCTGCGACGGACGACCGGGTCCCTGATCCCGGCGATGGTGCTGCACGCCGTGTGGGACTTCACGCAGTTCGTCGGCGGGGTCGGCGAGCGTTCGGCGGTCGCCGACTTCGCGCAGGGCGTGTACGTCGGGGTGGCTCTGCTCGGCGTCGTGTGCGCGGTGGTCGTCGCGCTGGGCGCCGATGAGCGTTCCGGGTTCCGGACCTCAGGCAGACTCGCGGGACACCAGGCGTGACAGCACGATCGCGCTGCGGGTGTGGTCGACCTGGGGTGCCAGCCTGACCCGGTCGAGTGCTTCCTCGAGCGCGGGGAGGTCCTTGGAGCGCATGTGCACCACCGCGTCGGCGCTACCGGTCACCGTTCCGGCGTCCACGACCTCGGGCACGGAGTCGAGCAGCGCGCGGAGTTCGTCGGGGGAGACGGTGCCGCGGCAGTAGAGCTCGACCCAGGCCTCGGTGCCCCGGTCCTCGACAGCGGGGTCGACCTTGATCGTGAAGCCCCGGATGACACCGTCGGCGACGAGACGGTCGACCCGTCGCTTGACGGCGGAGGCGGAGAGTCCGACGACGGATCCGATGTCGCCGTAGCCGGCGCGTGCGTTGTCCCGGAGCTGATCCAGGATGCGGTGGTCGAGCGAATCCATTGGGACCCATCGTACGCGGGCTTCTTGCGAGGACGTCGGGTCCAACGCACGAAATGTGCGCGCTTCCCTGCTGCGGTGAGCGCGGCGGAATCCATAGACTGGCCACGGCGTCGACCTGGTCCGCCGTGGAACACGGTGAGTGAGCCTGCATCTCACCGAGATCGCTCCAGGTGGTTCCTGGCAGGCTCGGGCCCGAAGTCCCAGGAGGACTCCCGTGTCGACCCAAGCCACGTCGAACCCCGCAGCCGCCACCACGACGACTCCCACTCGCACCGCCACCAAGCGCACGATCCTGATGTGCAAGCCGGACTTCTACACGGTGAGCTACCGGATCAACCCCTGGATGCACCCCGAGGACCCCACGGACACCGCGAAGGCAGTCGCCCAGTGGCAGGAACTCCACGACGTCTACCAGGGGCTCGGGTTCGAGATCCACCTGATCGACCCGATCCAGGGCCTGCCGGACATGGTCTACGCGGCGAACGGCGGCTTCGTGCTCGACGGTGTCGCGTACGGCGCGAAGTTCCAGTACCCGGAGCGCCAGCCCGAGGGCCCCGCGTACATGGACTGGTTCCGCGGCGCAGGCCTGCAGGTCGCCGAGCCCGTCGAGACGAACGAGGGCGAGGGCGACTTCCTGCTCGTCGGCGACGTCATCCTCGCCGGCACCGGCTTCCGCTCCGACAGCACCTCGCACGAGGAGATCGCGAAGGTCTACGGCCGCGACGTCATCACGCTGAAGCTGATCAACCCGAGCTTCTACCACCTGGACACCGCGATCGCCGTGCTCGACCCGGAGCCCGACGCGGACGGCCGCAGCAACATCGCGTACCTCGAGAGCGCCTTCGACGAGCCGTCGCTCGCGATCCTCCGCGAGCGCTTCCCCGAGGCGATCATCGCGACCGAAGAGGACGCGGCCATCCTCGGCCTGAACTCCTACTCCGACGGGTACAACGTCGTCATCGCCGCGCGCGCGACCACCTTCGCGGAGCAGCTCCGCGCGAAGGGCTACAACCCGATCGGCGTCGACCTCTCCGAGCTCCTGCTCGGTGGCGGCGGCGTGAAGTGCTGCACGCTCGACCTGCACCCGGTCGGCACCGGCAACTCCGCGGCGCGGTCCTGATGACCACCGCGACCGGCGCGGGCACCGGGCTCGGTGCGGCGACCGCCGCAGCGCTCGCCGTCGAGGACCGCTCGCTGGCGCACAACTACAGCCCGCTGCCCGTCGTCATCGCCTCGGGTGACGGCGCGTGGGTGACGGACGTCGACGGCAAGCGGTACCTGGACGGCCTCGCGGCGTACTCCGCCGTGAACTTCGGCCACGGCAACGCCCGGCTGGTCGCTGCTGCGAAGGCACAGCTCGACCGGGTGACCCTGACGAGCCGCGCGTTCGTGAACGACCAGCTCGGCCCGTTCGCGTCGAGCCTGGCGGAGCTCACCGGCACCGAGATGGTGCTGCCGATGAACACCGGCGCGGAAGCGGTCGAGTCCGCGATCAAGGTGTCGCGGGCGTGGGGCTACCGGGTGAAGGGCGTCCCCGCCGACCGGGCCACGATCATCGTGGCGAGCGGGAACTTCCACGGCCGGACGACGACGATCATCTCGTTCTCCGACGACCCGGACGCCAAGGACGACTTCGGCCCGTACACGCCGGGCTTCCGCACGGTGCCGTACGGCGACGCGGACGCGCTCCGTGCCGCGATGGACGACACCGTCGTCGCGGTGCTGCTCGAGCCCATCCAGGGGGAGGGCGGCGTCGTGATCCCGCCGGCGTCCTACCTGCCGGCGGTGCGGGAGATCTGCGACGAGTTCGGTGCGCTGTTCGTCGCCGACGAGATCCAGTCCGGGCTCGGACGCACCGGCCACACCCTCGCGGTGTCGCGGGTCGGCGTCCGCCCCGACCTGATCACGCTCGGCAAGGCGCTCGGCGGTGGCATCGTCCCGGTGTCGGCCGTCGTCGGTTCCGCCGCGGTGCTCGGTGTCCTCCGTCCGGGCGAGCACGGTTCCACGTTCGGCGGCAACCCGCTCGCCGCGGCCGTCGGCGCCGAGGTCGTGACGATGCTCGGCGAGGGCACGTTCCAGCAGCGTGCACTCGACGGCGAACCGCTGCTGCGCGGGCTGCTCGAGGACCTGGTCGGCAAGGGCGTCGTCGCGCACCGGGTCGCCGGGCTCTGGGCGGGCATCGACATCGACCCGGCCATCGGGACCGGCAAGGAGATCGCGAAGGGACTCGCCGAGCGCGGGGTCCTCGTGAAGGACACCCACGGGTCGACGATCCGCTTCGCCCCGCCCCTCGTCGTCACGGACGACGAGATCGCCATGGCGATCGGGGCCCTCGGCGCGGTCCTCCGCGACCGGAGCTGATTCGCCGGACCGGCACCGGGCCTCCAGGCCGTCCGGTGTTGGGTGTCGGGTGGACCCGCACAACCAAAACCGGCTCGCACCACGTGATCACGTGGTGCGAGCCGGTTTGCGTTGTGCGTCGACGGGTCGAACCGCAGGCCCCGCGCCCCGCACCCGCGCGTCAGACCGCCCAGCGCTCCGCGAGCTGGTCCATCAGCGCATCGAGCCGCTCGTCGACGACCTGCTCCTCCGGGTGCGCCTCGAACCACGCGATGACCTCGCGGACGCCCTGCCGGTACGGCGTGCGCGGGTGGTACCAGGGCACGAGCGACCGGATCTTGCTGTTGTCGAAGACGGAGCTGTTCGCCTTGTCGCCGAGCAGCGCTGCACCCCAGTCCGCGTCCACGGCGTTGATCGCGTCGGCGGGGACGTGCACGATGCGCAGGTCCTCGACCCCGGCCGCGGCGGCGATCTCGTGCGCGATGGCGTTCCACGTGGGCGCTTCGTCGCTCGTGATGGTGAACGCCTCCCCGATCGCCGAAGCGTTGTCGAGCAGGCCGGTGAACCCGACCGCGAAGTCGCGGCTGTGGGTGAGCGTCCAGAGGCTCGTCCCGTCGCCGGTGATGATGACGGGCTTCCCGGCGCGCATCCGCGCGATCGCCGTCCACCCACCCGTCAGGGGCAGCTTGGTCTCGTCGTAGGTGTGCGACGGGCGGACGATCGTCACCGGGAAGTCCTGCTCCCGGTACGCCTGCATGAGGAGGTCCTCGCACGCGATCTTGTCCCGCGAGTACTGCCAGAAGGGGTTCTTCAGCGGGGTCGACTCCGTGATCGGCAGGTGGGTCGGCGGGGTCTGGTACGCCGAGGCCGAGCTGATGAACACGTACTGGTTCGTCCGGCCGGCGAAGAAGTCGATGTCCGCCTGCACCTGGTCGGGCGTGAAGGCCACCCAGTTCACCACCGTGTCGAAGTGGCGGTCGCCGAGTGCGTCCGCCAGGGCGCTGCGGTCGGACACGTCCGCCTGGAGGCGCGTCACACCCTCCGGGATCGGCCTGCCCCCGGTGGTCCCGCGGTTCAGGACCGTGACCTCCAGTCCCTGCCGGGTCGCCTCGGTGACACAGGCGGCGCTGATCACGCCGCTCCCGCCGATGAACAGGACGCTCGCTCCGTTGCTCGTCATTCCTCCACGTAACCACGTTCCGGCGGGGCTAGCGTCCATGGAGACGCCGCACCGATGCGGCACGGGAGGAACACCGCACATGGAGTACCGCTACCTCGGGAACTCGGGCCTCAAGGTCTCCGAGATCACCTACGGCAACTGGCTGACCCACGCGTCCCAGGTCGAGAACGACGCCGCGATCGCCTGCGTCCGGGCAGCCCTCGACGTCGGCATCTCGACGTTCGACACCGCCGACGTGTACGCGAACACCGGCGCCGAGACCGTCCTCGGCGAAGCGCTCAAGGGTGAACGGCGCCAGTCGCTGGAGATCGCGACGAAGGTCTTCGGACCCACCGGTCCGAAGGGCCACAACGACACCGGGCTGTCCCGGAAGCACATCCTCGAGTCCATCGACGGGTCGCTCGGGCGGCTGCAGACCGACTACGTCGACCTGTACCAGGCGCACCGCTTCGACCACGAGACCCCGCTCGAAGAGACCATGCAGGCCTTCGCCGACGTCGTCCGCGCGGGCAAGGTCCTGTACGTCGGCGTCTCGGAGTGGACCGCCGAGCAGCTCCGTGCCGGCGCCGCGCTGGCGAAGGACCTCGGCTTCCAGCTCATCTCGAACCAGCCGCAGTACTCCGCGCTGTGGCGGGTCATCGAGGAAGAGGTCGTCCCCACCTCGAAGGAACTCGGCATCTCCCAGATCGTCTGGTCGCCGATCGCCCAGGGTGTGCTCACCGGGAAGTACAAGCCCGGTCAGCCGCTGCCCGAGGGTTCGCGTGCCACCGACGACAAGGGCGGCGCGGACATGATCAAGCGGTTCATGCGCGACGAGGTGCTGTCCGCCGTGCAGGAGCTCGAGCCGATCGCGAAGGAGCTGGACCTCTCGATGGCGCAGCTCGCCGTGGCGTGGGTGCTGCAGAACGAGAACGTGGCGTCCGCGATCATCGGCGCATCGCGGCCGGAGCAGGTGCACGACAACGCCGGCGCTGCCGGCGTGACGATCCCTGCGGAGCTGCTCTCACGCATCGACGACGCGCTCGGGGGCGTCGTCGAGCGGGACCCGGCGAAGACGAACGACAGCAGCCCGAAGACCCGCGAGGCCTGACGGCCGCGGCGCCCGGCGCACGGGCTGGAGTTCGCACAACCGAAACCGCTTCGCACCACGGACGTCGGCGGTGCCAGGTGGTTTCGGTTGTGCGAACGCGAACCGCACCACCGGTGCGCCCGCCGCAGAAACGGCGAAGGCCCCTCACTCGCGTGAGGGGCCTTTCACCGTGGCTGGACACGGCATCGATCCGTGGACCTTTCGATTTTCAGTCGAACGCTCTACCAACTGAGCTATCCAGCCGTGGCGACCCTGACGGGACTTGAACCCGCGACCTCCGCCGTGACAGGGCGGCACGCTAACCAACTGCGCTACAGGGCCATATTGACTTGCATCCGGTGTTGCTCTGTTCCTGCTTGCTGTCTCACGAGGAGTGACCCCAACGGGATTCGAACCCGTGCTGCCGCCGTGAAAGGGCGGTGTCCTAGGCCACTAAACGATGGGGCCGCAAGCAGTACATCGCTGCACCGGAGGTCAAGCATACGGAAGCCCTGCGCGGATGACAAATCGGCGTGCCCGCACCGGCTCCGCCCGGCGTGTCGCAGGTCCGGGAACACGGCGCGCGGGCTTCACTCACGGTGGAGGAGTCCCTCCGATTCTGCGCCGTCGGTGTTCGAGTGCGAGCATCGTCGTCGGTCCGTGTCCCTCGTGCGAGGGGCTGCCCCGGTCCGGCACCTGTTGTTACTGTTGCGTCTGTTAACAGTGTTACGTGCGTGAGCCTTGCCGCGCTGTTACGAAATCGAGATGTATGTCGACCTCACCATCGCAGTCCCTCAGCCCCCGCCGCCGCGTGATCGCCGCCGCGGTGGCTGTCGTGCTCACTGCAGGGGCCATCGCCGCGTTCGCGCCCGCTGAGCAGGCATCGGCGGCGAGCTACCCGAGCTGGAGCGACGTGCAGGCCGCGAAGGCGTCCGAGTCCGCCCAGCAGGACAAGGTCACCGAGATCAAGAGCCTCATCTCGGACCTGACGACCGAGGCCGCGGCGAAGCAGAAGTCCGCCGCCGCAGCGGGAACGGCGTACCAGACGGCGCAGACGAACTTCGACGAGGCGACGCTCAAGCAGCAGAAGCTGCAGGAGCAGGCCGACGCGGCCGAGAAGACCGCGGCGCAGTCCGAGGAGCAGGCCGGCCAGCTCGCCGCCCAGCTCGGTCGTGCGAGCTCGAACGACGTCACGACGGACCTCCTCACGCACCCGACGAACTCCGGTGACCTGCTGTACGAGCTCGGCGCGATGTCGAAGCTCACGGAGCAGGCCGACGGCATCTACTCACAGGCGACGCAGGACCGGGGGACGGCGCAGGCCCTCGCGGACAAGTCGGCCGTCGCGAAGAAGGCCCTCGGCGCCCTCGCGGACGCCGCGCAGCAGAAGATGCAAGCCGCGCAGTCGGCTGCCGAGGCCGCGCAGACCGCGGTGGACGCCCAGAACGACAACCAGGCGCGACTCGAGGCGCAGCTGACCCTGCTCACCTCGAACGCGACGAACGTCGAGGCGAAGTACAACAAGGGCGTGGCGGTGGAGAAGGCGCGCCAGGCGGCCCTCGCCAAGGCCCGTGCAGCCGCCGCCGCGAAGGCCGCTGCTGCCGCTGCCCCGAGCGGCGGTTCCGGCGCCGGCTCCAACGGCTCCGGTGGCGGCACCCCGAACTCCTCCGGCTGGGTCCGCCCGAGCGCCGGCTACCAGACCAGCCCCTACGGCTACCGCGTCGACCCGTACACGGGAGCTCATGCCCTGCACGCTGGTGTGGACCTGGCGCCGGCTTGCTACTCGCCGATCTACGCGGCCCACTCCGGCACCGTCACCTTCGCAGGCAACGGCGGCGGCTACGGCAACGAGGTCGTGCTCGACAACGGCGGCGGCATCTCCACCGCCTACGGGCACATCGTCGACGGCGGGATCATGGTCGCCGCCGGCCAGCACGTCTCCGCCGGGCAGCAGATCGCCCAGGTCGGTTCGACCGGGTGGTCCACCGGGTGCCACCTCCACTTCGAGACCCGGGTGAACGGCGCAGCCGTCGACCCGGTCCCCTTCATGGCAGCGCGGGGGATCTCGGTATGACCGTGTGCGCGCCCGAGAGGCCCTGACACCACATGAAGAAGCCTGCGCGTTCCCTCGCCTGCGGCATCGCCACCGTCTCGTTGCTCGGCATCGGGCTCTCGGTGGGGATCGCGGGACCGGCAGGGGCGACCCCCGCTGCGGCCCCGTCGTGGGCTGACGTGCAGGCGGCGAAGGCCGACCAGGCGGAGAAGCAGCAGACGGTCGACGAGCTCGCCTCGCGGCTGTCCTCGCTGCAGGACGACGCCGACGCGGCCGGCATCGTGGTGCAGCAGGCGGGCCAGACGTACGCGCTGGCAGCGTCGAAGCAGCAGGAGGCGCAGTCGACGCTCGACGACCTGACCGCGCAGGCCAAGCGTGCGAAGACCGCGGCCGACGAGTCGGCAGGGCAGGTCGCGGCGCTCGTGGTCGAGCTCTCCCGCACCGGCGGCGGGGACCTGTCGACGAGCATGCTCGTGGACTCCGCCGACGCGAAGGACCTGCTGTACCAGGTCGGCACGATGTCGCACCTGTCCGAGCGCTCGGCGACGGTGCTGGCGCAGGCGAAGGCCGACCAGAAGACGGTCGACTCGCTCGCGGCGCAGAAGAGCCAGGCGGCGAAGGCCCTGACGAAGGCGACCGACGCCACGAAGACCGCCCTCGACTCGGCGAACGACACCGCGGCCGCCGCGAACGGCAAGCTCGCGGCCGGGCAGGAGCAGCAGGACGAGGTGCTCGAGCAGCTCGCCTACCTCAAGGGCACGACCGTCGCGACGGAGAGCGCGTACTACACGGAGCAGCGCGCGAAGCAGGCCGAGGCCGAACTCGCGGCGCAGGCCACGACCGACGACGGTGGGGCGAGCAGCGGCGGGGCGACCACCGGCAGCACGACGACCACCACGACGAAGCCGTCGACCAGCGGCGGCGGCACGACGACCACGACCAAGCCGTCGACCACGACGACGAAGCCGTCCACGACGACCACGAAGCCGTCCACCACGTCCCCCACGACGTCGAAGCCCGCCACGACGACGCCCGTCGCCCCGGCGAAGCCGAGCACGCCCGTCACGACCACGCCCTCGAAGCCGGTCACCACGACCCCGACAGCACCGAGCACCCCGTCCAAGGCCGCCGGCGCCATCGCGTACGCCCGTGCCCAGCTCGGCAAGGCGTACGTCCTCGGCGGCGCGGGCCCGAACACGTGGGACTGCTCCGGTCTGGTGATGATGGCCTACAACTCGCAGGGCATCGCGACCGGTGGGCACAACGTCGTGTGGCAGTACAACTACTTCAAGTCGATCGGCCGGCTCGTGCCGCTCTCGCAGCGTCAGGCGGGTGACATCCTCTTCTACTCGTCGAACGGAACCGCTTCAGGTGGTTACCACGACTCGATCTACACCGGCGGCGGGATGATGGTCGAGGCTGCTCGACCGGGTGTCGGCGTCGTCGAGCGGGCCGTCTGGACCCCGAGTCAGCTGCTGCCCTACGTGGCGCGCCCCTCCGGCTCCCTGTAGCGGGAACGCGGAACGGCCCGGCCCCACCAGGGGACCGGGCCGTTCGGCGTCAGCGCGGAAGCAGCGGAAGCCGCGGACGCGGCAGACGCAGCGGAAGCGGCGGCAGCGTCAGTGACCGGCGGGCACGTACGCGGCCTGGCCGGCCGTGACGATCGCCTCGGCCTCGGCGGCGTCGCCCCAGCCCTCGGCCTTGACCCACTTGTTCGGCTCGAGGTCCTTGTAGCGCTCGAAGAAGTGCGCGATCTCGGCCTTCGTCTGCTCGTCGACGTCGGAGATGTCCTGGATGTGCGCCCAGCGCGGGTCCTTCGCGGGGACCACGAGGACCTTCGCGTCGTTGCCGGCCTCGTCGCTCATCTTGAAGACGCCGACCGGGCGGACCTTGACGCCGACGCCCGGGAAGGTCGGGTACTCGAGCAGCAGGAGCGCGTCCACGGGGTCACCGTCGTCCGCGAGGGTCTTCTCGAAGAACCCGTAGTCGGTCGGGTACACGAACGACGTGAACAGCACGCGGTCGAGGTACACGCGACCGGTCTCGTGGTCCACCTCGTACTTGTTGCGGCTGCCCTTGGGGATCTCGACGACGACGTCGTACGCGGCCATGGTTGCACTCCTGGTTTGTCGATGGGTCTGTCGGTGGTTCCGAAAGCGCGGCTAACGTTACCGGGTGAACTCTCCGCGTCCCCGGCTGGATCCCGCGGTCGCCGACGTGCGTCGTGCGGTCCGTGACCTCCTGGCCCGTGCCCGCGACGACCAGGTCGTCGCCGACGGCGACCTCGTCCTCGTCGCACTCAGCGGCGGACCGGACTCGCTCGCGCTCGCGGCCGCCACCGCGTTCGAGGCACCGAAGCAGGGGCTCCGAGCCGGTGCTGTGGTCGTCGACCACGCACTCCAGGCGGGATCCGAGGCGGTCGCGACCCGAGCCTCCAGACAGGCATCCGAACTGGGTCTCGACCCGGTGACCGTCCGACGCGTCGTCGTCGGCTCCGACGGCGGTCCGGAAGGCGCCGCCCGGGAGGCCCGGCACGCGTCCATCGCGGACGTCGCGTCCGCCACCGGGTCGCCCCTCGTGCTCCTCGGGCACACCCTGGACGACCAGGCCGAGACGGTGCTCCTCGGCCTGCTGCGCGGCAGCGGGCCGGACAGCCTGTCCGGCATGCAGCCGCTCGCGCGGCGCGAGGGCGGACCGGCGTACGGCCGACCGCTCCTGGCGGTGCGGCGGCACACCACCCGCCAGGCCTGCGCCGCAGCGGGGCTGGCGCCGTGGCACGACCCGCAGAACGAGGACCCGGCGTTCGCCCGGGTCCGGGTGCGCACCACGCTCATGCCGGTGCTCGAGCAGGAGCTCGGCGCCGGGGTGCAGGAGGCGTTGGCACGCACGGCCGACCAGCTGCGTGAGGACTCCGCGGCGCTCGACCACTTCGCGGAGGAGATGGCCGAGGACCTCGCCGAGCACTCGGAAGCCGGGATCTCGCTGTCCGTGCGCGAGCTGCACGCGAACCCGCCGGCGCTCCGGCAGCGACTCGTGCGCCTCGCCGTGGAGAGCGAGTTCGGCGTGACGCTGTCCCGCGTCCAGACGCTCGAGGTCTGCCGGCTCGTCACCGACTGGGGCGGACAGGGGCCGATCGACCTACCCGGTGTCCGGGCGTCCCGCGACGGTGACCGACTGTCCTTCGCTGCCGCGTAGGGCCGGTTAGGCTGGACCGGTGGAACTCTCCGACGTGCAGGACGACCTCTCCGAAGTGCTCTTCACCCCCGAGCAGATCGACGACAAGATCGCCGAACTCGCTGCGGCGGTCGATCGCGACTACGCCGACAAGGACCCGCTGCTCGTCGGCGTCCTCAAGGGCGCGGTCATGGTCATGGCGGACTTCTCCCGCCACCTGACGCTGCAGGCGAAGATGGACTGGATGGCGGTGTCGTCGTACGGCTCCGGCACGAAGTCCTCCGGCGTGGTGCGGATCCTCAAGGACCTCGACACCGACCTGCACGGACGCGACGTCATCATCGTCGAGGACATCATCGACTCCGGCCTGACGCTGTCGTGGCTCAAGCAGAACCTCGAGTCCCGCGGTGCCGCGAGCGTCGAGATCGTCGCGCTGCTCCGCAAGCCCGAGGCCGCCAAGGTCGAGGTCGACGTGAAGTACGTCGGCTACGACATCCCGGACGAGTTCGTGGTCGGCTTCGGTCTGGACTACGACGAGCGCTACCGCAACCTGCGCGGCATCGGCGTCCTCGCGCCGCACATCTACTCCTAGTCGAACGGGGAGTTCGCCCGCAGAGGACACCCATTCTCGCCACAGAATCGCGGCCGTATGCTGATCAGCACGCAACTTCGGCAGAGAAAGGTGTCGGGCGCTCTGCCCGGATCACATGGACTTCAAGCGCATCCTCCGCGGGCCGTACATCTACGTGCTCATTGCGATCGTGGGGATCTGGATCGGGTGGGCCTTCATCAGCCAGTCCGGCACACAGCAGATCGACACGCAGAAGGGCCTCGAGCAGCTCTCTGACGGCAAGGTCTCCTCCGCGGTGGTGAACTCCACCGAGCAGCGCGTGGACCTCACCCTCAAGGACGGCGGCACCACCGAGCAGTTCTACTACTCGACCCCCCGTGGCGCCGAGGTGGTCGAGGCGATCGCCAAGGCCGACCTGCCGAAGGGCTACAACGACACCGTCCAGCAGTCGAACTGGTTCGTCTCGCTGATCCTGACGCTCCTGCCGTTCCTGCTCATCCTCGGCCTGTTCTGGTTCCTCCTCTCGAGTGCCCAGGGCGGCGGCTCGAAGGTGATGCAGTTCGGCAAGTCCAAGGCGAAGATGAACAACAAGGAGAACCCGCAGGTCTCCTTCGCGGACGTCGCCGGTGCGGACGAGGCGATCGAAGAGCTCCACGAGATCAAGGAGTTCCTCAAGGAGCCGGCCAAGTTCCAGGCCGTCGGCGCCAAGATCCCGAAGGGCGTGCTGCTGTACGGCCCTCCCGGAACCGGCAAGACCCTGCTCGCGCGCGCCGTCGCCGGCGAAGCGGGCGTCCCCTTCTACTCGATCTCCGGTTCGGACTTCGTCGAGATGTTCGTCGGTGTCGGTGCGAGCCGCGTCCGTGACCTCTTCGAGCAGGCCAAGGCGAACTCGCCGGCCATCGTCTTCATCGACGAGATCGACGCCGTCGGTCGTCACCGCGGTGCCGGCATCGGCGGTGGCAACGACGAGCGCGAGCAGACGCTGAACCAGCTCCTCGTCGAGATGGACGGCTTCGACGGCAAGACGAACGTCATCCTGATCGCCGCGACGAACCGTCCCGACGTGCTCGACCCCGCCCTGCTCCGTCCGGGCCGCTTCGACCGTCAGATCGGTGTCGACGCCCCTGGTCTCGCCGGCCGCAAGCAGATCCTCGAGGTGCACGCGAAGGGCAAGCCGCTCGCCGCGAGCGTCGACCTCGAGCTCCTCGCCCGCAAGACCCCGGGCTTCACGGGCGCCGACCTGGCGAACGTCCTGAACGAGGCGGCGCTCCTCACCGCCCGTTCGAACGCGCAGCTGATCGACAACCGTGCCCTCGACGAGGCCGTCGACCGCGTGATGGCGGGCCCGCAGCGCCGGACCCGGATCATGTCCGACCAGGAACGCCTCATCACGGCGTACCACGAGGGCGGTCACGCTCTCGCGGCAGCGGCGATGCGGCACACCGACCCGGTCACGAAGATCACGATCCTGCCGCGCGGCCGTGCCCTCGGCTACACGATGGTGCTCCCGCTCGAGGACAAGTACTCGGTCACGCGCAACGAGCTGCTCGACCAGCTCGCCTACGCCATGGGCGGCCGCGTCGCCGAGGAGATCGTCTTCCACGACCCGACCACGGGTGCGTCGAACGACATCGAGAAGGCCACCGGCACCGCCCGCAAGATGGTCACCGAGTACGGCATGAGCCGTGCGGTGGGGTCCGTCAAGCTCGGCGCCGGTTCCACGGAGCCCTTCGTCGGTCGTGACATGAGCGGCGGCACCGGGCGCGACTACTCGGAGAACATCGCCGAGACGGTCGACGCCGAGACCCGTGCCCTGCTCGAAGCCGCGCACGACGAGGCCTACCAGGTGCTCAACGACAACCGCGACATCCTCGACCGTCTGGCCGGCGAGCTCCTCGAGAAGGAGACCCTCGACGCCCCGGAGCTCGTGGAGATCTTCAAGGACGTCCGCAAGCTGCCCGAGCGCCCGCAGTGGCTCTCGAGCGACAAGCGCCCGGTGAGCAACCTCCCCGCGATCGACGTCCCGGGCAAGGCGGCGAACACCGCGTCCGAGTCGAACGACCGCGAGGCGTCGAAGACCCCGCGCCACCGTCCGTTCGGCAACCCGGGTATCGCCCCCGCGTAGGCCGGGATGACCGACCTCCCGACGAGACGGGACCGCCGCCTCGCCGCGACCGGCCGTCGCCGTGACCCGGGTGCGCTCCAGCGCGAGCGCACCCGGGTCATGGGCATCCTCAACGTCACCCCGGACTCGTTCTCGGACGGTGGCCTGCACGATGCGTACGACACCGCGCTCGCCCACGCCCGTGACCTGGTGGCCTCCGGCGCGGACATCGTCGACGTCGGTGGCGAGTCCACCCGGCCCGGTGCCGAGCGGGTCCCGCTCCAGGTGGAACAAGACCGCGTGCTGCCGGTCGTCCGGGAGCTCGTGGCCGAGGGCATCGCCGTGAGCGTCGACACCATGAACGCGTCCACTGCGGAGCGTGCGGTGGAGCTCGGCGCGGCGATCGTCAACGACGTCTCCGGCGGCCTGGCCGACCCGGACATGGCCCGCGTGGTCGCCTCCACCGGCACCGGCTTCGTGGTGATGCACTGGCGCGGCCACAGCGACCGGATGTACCGCGACGCCGTGTACGAGCACGCGGTGGAGGAGGTCCGGCGCGAGGTGGAGATGCGCGTCGCCGAGCTCATCGTGCTCGGGGTCCGTCAGGAGCAGGTGGTCATCGACCCGGGGCTCGGCTTCGCGAAGCAGGGCGTACAGAACTGGGAGATCCTCGCCGGGTACGAGCGCTTCGCGTCGATCGGGCTCCCCGTGCTCGTCGCCGCATCGCGGAAGCGCTTCCTCGAGGGCATCGGCAGCCCCGCGGGAGCCCCGCCGAAGGACCGCGACCTGGCCACGGCGGCCATCAGCCTGTTGTCAGCAGAGCGCGGCGCCTGGGGCGTCCGCGTGCACGACCCGGCGCCGACCCGCGCCGTGCTCGACGTCTGGGAAGCCTGGAGGGCAGCTCGATCGTGAACGACACCATCCGCCTCGTCGGGGTCCGTGCCCGCGGTCACCACGGCGTCTTCGACCACGAGCGCGCCGACGGCCAGGACTTCGTCGTCGACGTCGCCGTCGAGGTCGACGCCCGCGCGGCCTCCGGTCCGGACGACCTCGAGCAGACCGTCCACTACGGGGTGCTCGCCGAGCAGGTCGTCGCCGAGATCGAACGCGATCCGGTGGACCTCATCGAGACCCTCGCCGAGCGGATCGCCGCCGCGGTGCTGACCCACCGGGCGGCGCTGGCGACCGAGGTCACCGTGCACAAGCCGCAGGCCCCGATCACGGTGCCGTTCACGGACGTCTCGATCACCATCCGCCGAGCGCGTGCCGCGGACGAGCCCGCGCGACCCGCGGACGAGCAGGAGCCGGCGTGACCCGCGCCGTCGTCGCCCTCGGCGCGAACCTCGGCGACCGGGGCAGCACGCTCCGGGCCGCCGCGGCCGCCGTCGCCGCGATCCCCGGTGTCACCGCCGTCGGGTCCAGCCACGAGGTCGAGTCCGTCGCCCTCACACTGGACGGCCTCGACACGTCGAAGCCCCGGTACCGGAACGCCGTCGTGGTCCTCGACACGGTGCTCGCACCACAGGAACTCCTCGACGCCCTGCACGTCGTGGAGGACACCCACGGCCGCACCCGGGAGGTCCGCTGGGGCGACCGGACGCTCGACCTCGACGTGATCACCTACGGGGACGAGCGCATCGACACCGAGACGCTCACCGTGCCGCACCCCCGGGCGCACGAGCGGGCCTTCGTCCTCGCGCCCTGGCTGGACGCCGACCCCGACGCGGTGCTGCCGGGTGCCGGACCGGTCGCCGACCTGCTGGCCGCACTCGGCGACGACACCGACCGCGTCGACGAGCCGCGCCTCCTCGACGACCCGACCCGAGCCTCCCGTCCGGACGTGACGGAAGCCGAGACCGACCCGACCACCGCCGGAACGGAACACGCCCCGTGAAGACCACCCGCGCCTCCACACTCGTCAGCCTCGCCCTCGTGGCGGGCATCGCCGGCTTCGCCCTGAACGCGGCACTGGCCTCGCGCCAGGCGCCCGCGCTCATCCTGGTCACCCCGCTCGGCTTCACGCTGGCGTTCATCGGCATCGTCCTCATCGCCCTGGCGCTGCCGGTCCGCCGGCACGTTCGCGGCGGGGCCGACCGCCGGGTCGACCCGATCTACGCGACCCGCGTGGTGGTGCTCGCGAAGGCCTCGAGCATCTGCGGCGTCCTCTTCGGCGCGTTCGCCCTCGGGCTCCTCGTGTACCTCCTGACCCGCTCGGTGGTCCCTTCGCTAGGCTCGACCCTGCCGAGTGCCGTGGCGGTCGGCGGTGGGATCGTGCTGACCGTGTGCGCCCTCGTCGCCGAGCGCATGTGCATCGCTCCGCCGGACGACGACGACCGCGACGACCCGCGGAACGGCACCACGGTGAACTGACACAGCAGGAGGGCCCCGATGCCGCGCGAACGACTCGACGAGCCCGGCCTGGGGCTGACCGGCATCGCGTGGACCAGGGTGTCCGCGAAGCTGGTCTGGACCGAACTCATCACGACGGTGCTCGCCGGTGCGGTGGTGACGGTCGGCTGCGTGCTGATCGGCCTCGCGACCGGGGGCGTCGGCGAGACGACCGGCCTGGTCTGGACCCTGATCGCCACCGTCGTCGGGATCATCACGCTGATCACCGCGATCCTCACGCCGCGACGGGTCCGTGCGATCGGGTACGCCCTCCGCGACGACGACTTCGTGCTCCGGCGCGGGCTGATGTGGCAGCGCTTCACCGCCGTCCCCTACGGGCGCCTGC
The DNA here is from genome assembly GCF_003762905.1 of Curtobacterium sp. ZW137. GTDB lineage: Bacteria > Actinomycetota > Actinomycetes > Actinomycetales > Microbacteriaceae > Curtobacterium. The sequence continues at coordinate 474,578 of NZ_RJKS01000003.1, forward strand.
AGCTCGTCGACATCAACCGGGGCCCGCTCGACCGGGCGCTCGGGATGAGCGAGCTGAAGTTCGTGACCGCCGCCGCGTCGACGAACGTCCGCATCCCCGGGATCCCCGCCGAGCACGCCGACGAGCTCCGCGACCGGCTCGTCGAGCTCGCCGAGACCCGCCGCGCCGGGCTCTAGGCGGTCACCGTGACGTTCCGACCCGGCCCTCCGCCGCCGGCACCGCCCCGCAGCGGCAACGCTGCCGCCGCCGCACCCCTGACCGACGGCGAGTGGCACCGCCTGCACCCGCTGACGCCGCTGCTCCGCGGTGGGATCTTCCTCATCGTGGTGCTCGGCATCGTGCTGAACAACCTCCGCGACACCCTCTTCGACATGATCATCCCGGGCGGCGGTGGCCCCTCGGAAGAAGGCGACCCGGTCCGGTACGTGTACGAGCACGGCGCCGTCGGCTGGGTGCTGCTCGGCATCGCCGGGTTCCTCATCGTGCTGATCGGCCTGTTCTACCTGTCCTGGCGGATGCACGAGTTCCGGGTCACCGGCGAGATCGTCGAGGTCCGCTCGGGCGTCCTCTTCCGGAACCACCGGAAGGCGCGGCTCGACCGGATCCAGGGCATCAACATCACCCGACCGCTCGTCCCGAGGATCTTCGGGACCGCCCGGCTCGAGATCGCACAGGCCGGCAACGACGCGAACGTGCAGCTCGCCTACCTCGGTGCGAGGGCCGCCGACGACCTCCGGCAGCGGATCCTGGTGCTCGCCTCCGGCGCACAGGAGGACGAGACGGAAGCGGGCGAGCGCCAGAGCAACGGCCGCGTCCAGGACCGGGTGAACGAGTTCCTCTCGCCCGAGCTCGACCCGTCCGCCGTGCACGCGACACGCATCGTCAAGGTGAAGCCCGGCCGGCTGATCGCGTCGATGGTGCTCTCCGGCACGACGGTGTTCATCCTGCTCGCCGTCGTCGCGATCATCGTGAGCATCGCGATCACCGGCCAGTACTTCCTGCTCGTGTCGCTGTTCCCGGCCGTCATCGGCGCCGGCGGGTACTACGTCCGGAAGTTCTCGAAGTCGCTGCAGTACACGATCGCGGACACCCGGGACGGCATCCGGATCGGCTTCGGGCTCGTCTCGACCACGAACGAGACGCTGCCGCCCGGGCGCATCCACGCCGTCAGCGTCGCGCAGCCGCTGATGTGGCGGCCGTTCGGCTGGTGGGACATCCGCATCAACCGGGCCACCAACGCCGGCAACGGGGCGTCGAACAACCAGCAGGTGTCCTCGATCGTGCTGCCCGTCGGTGACGCCGCCGACGTCCGGCAGGTCCTCGAGATCATCCTGCCCTCACTCGTCGGCAGCGCCGTCGTCGGACCGTCCGCCTCGAAGGACCTCCTCCGCGAAGGCTCGGCCGAGGCCGTCAGCGTCGTCGACGACAGCCTCACCACGTCGGGCGACCAGGGCGGGTTCCGCTACTCGCCCCGCCGCGGTCGCTGGCTCCGGCCGCTCTCCGCGCGCCGCAACGGCTACCGCTTCGTCCAGGGGGCGGTGCTGCTCCGGCTCGGTGCGGTCTGGCGGTCGCTCGTGGTCGTGCCGCTGCCCCGCGTGCAGAGCGTGAAGGTGTCCCAGGGGCCGGTGGAGCGGCTGCTCCGACTCGCGTCGGTGCACGTGCAGACCGTGCAGGGCCCGGTCACCGCGTCCGTCGGTGCGCTCGACGCGCGGGACGCGCAAGAGCTGTGGTCGGAGACCGCGCACCGCGCGATCGAGGCCGCCGCGACCGACACGTCCCACCGGTGGCGGTCCGCCTCGGGTGTTGGACACGACGGCCTGGAGGCTCGGGTTGCCCTGGACGCGCCCCCTGCGGTTCCGCAGGCGGCGGCTCCAGGGCATGTCGCGCCGCCCGTCGTTCCTCCCGTCGGGTGGTCCGACGTGCCACCCACCGGAGCGGTCCGATGAGGGCCGGGCGACTCGGGGTCGGCGTCGTCGGCGCCGGACGCGTCGGACCGGTGCTCGGTGCCGCGCTCGCGAACGCGGAGCACGCCGTCGTCGGGATCACCGCCGTGTCGGAGTCGAGCGTGGACCGTGCCGAGGCGCTGCTCCCCGGCGTGCCCGTGCTCGAGACGCCGGACCTCGTCGAGCGGAGCGAACTCGTGCTGCTCGCCGTGCCGGACGACCAGCTCGCGGGCCTCGTGCAGGGGCTCGCGGACGCCGGGATCTGGCAGCCGGGCCAGCTCGTGGTGCACACGAGCCCTGACCACGGCGTCGGGGTCCTCGCCCCCGCGATGGCCGCCGGCGCGATCCCGCTCGCGATCCACCCCGCGATGGCGTTCACCGGCACGAGCGTCGACCTCGCCCGCCTGCGGGACGCGTACTGCGCCGTGACCGCACCGGCGCCCGTGCTGCCGATCGCGCAGGCGCTCGTCGTGGAGATGGGGGCGGAGCCGTTCGTCGTCGCCGAGGCCGACCGGCCGGCGTACGCCGACGCCGTCCGCGCTGCCGTGAGCTTCTCGACCGCGATCGTGGACCAGTCCGCCGGCACCCTCTCCGGGATCGGCGTGGAGCACCCCGGGCGGGTGCTCGGCGCCCTGGTGCGGTCCGCCGTCGACAACGCGCTCGCCGCGGCCGACGGGCAGTCCACGCTGTGACGGAGTCGGGCTTCCGGATCACCACCGCCCAGGCGAAGGTCGGGTACGTCGTGGGGGCCACCGTCGTCGAGGTCCTCCTCGCCCTGCTCCTGTGGGCGATCGGCCTGCCGGACGCGGCCGTGCCCTTCCTCTCTGCAATCGGACTCGTGGCGATGGTCGTCGTCGGCGTCCGGCTCTTCCGCGGCGAGGACGAGCCCGTCGAGCCGCCTCGGGCGTGGTGGCGGATGACCGCAAGGCCGTTCGCGGGGTTCCTGCTCGCGGCGTACTTCGTCGCGGACGCCCTGTTCGCCCGGGCGTCCACCATCGGAGCGTTCGACGTGCTCGGGACGGTGGTGATGCTGCTCGTGGCGGCCGCCTACGTCGGGTCGTCGGTGACGCTGCTCCTGCTGCGTGCACAGGGGCGGCCCCCTGCCGGGGCCTTCGAGGCCTGAGTGCTCGCGTTCCGTCGGTTCCGGGGCCCGATCGGCTTCATCGGTCCGCTGAGGGGTCGCGACTCCCCGCGCGCATCCCGCCCACCGGTCGGACATCGTCGCTCGGCACCGGTCCCGCGGCCGATTCGTGGCCGGTCGGCGAGTCTCGGTCGGGTGTCGCCGGGATTCCGGGGGAGTGCACGCGGACGGGTAGCATCGGTGCGATCCCCCACGACCCTCGGAGCCGCACCCGCATGACCGACGAGACCGCCGCCACCACCGACACCGCGATCGCCGACGCCGCCGCACTGGCCGAGCAGGAGACGAACGAGCAGCGTCAGGTCCGGCTCGACAAGCGCTCGCGGCTCCTCGAAGCCGGGATCGAGGCCTACCCGGCCGAGCTCCCGATCACCACCACGATCCCCGCGGTCCGGGCGCAGTACGCGCACCTGGAGACCGGTGAGGAGACCGACGACGTCGTGGGCATCGCCGGGCGCATCGTGTTCTCCCGCAACACCGGCAAGCTCTGCTTCGCGTCCCTGCAGTCCGGCGACGGTTCCCGTATCCAGGCGATGGTGTCCCTCGCCGAGGTGGGCGAGGACTCGCTCGCGCGCTGGAAGGAGTTCGTCGACCTCGGCGACCACGTGTTCGTGCACGGCCGCGTGATCTCCTCGCGTCGGGGTGAGCTGTCGATCATGGTCGACGAGTGGGCGATCGCGGCGAAGGCGATCCTGCCGCTGCCGAACCTGCACAACGAACTCAACGAGGAGACCCGGGTCCGTCAGCGGTACCTGGACCTCATCGTCCGCGACCAGGCGCGGGAGACCGTCCGTGCCCGAGCCGCCGTGATGGCGTCGCTCCGCCAGACGTTCACCGGCCACGAGTACCTCGAGGTCGAGACCCCGATGCTGCAGACCCAGCACGGTGGCGCCTCGGCCCGGCCCTTCGTCACGCACTCGAACGCGTTCGACACCGAGCTGTTCCTGCGCATCGCGCCCGAGCTCTTCCTGAAGCGCGCCGTCGTCGGTGGCATCGACCGCGTCTTCGAGATCAACCGCAACTTCCGGAACGAAGGCGCCGACTCGTCGCACTCGCCCGAGTTCGCGATGGTCGAGGCCTACCAGGCGTACGGCAACTACGAGCAGATGGCCGACCTCACGCAGGAGCTCGTGCAGAACGCCACGCGTGCCGTGACCGGCGGGCCGCTCGAGGTCCCGCTGCCCGACGGCACCACGTACGACCTCGGTGGCGAGTGGCCGCGCATCGACATGTACGGCTCGCTCTCCGAAGCGGCAGGCCGCGAGATCACGCCGTCCACGCCGCTGTCCGAGCTGCAGGAGCTCGCCGCGGCCGAAGGGGTCGAGGTCGCGCACGCCACGCACGGCAAGTACGTCGAGGAGCTCTGGGAGCACTTCGTCATCGACTCGCTCGACCGCCCGACCTTCGTGATGAACTTCCCGGTCGACACCTCCCCGCTGACCCGCGAGCACCGCACCCGCCCGGGCATCGTCGAGAAGTGGGACCTCTACGTCCGTGGCTTCGAGCTGGCGACGGCGTACTCCGAACTCGTCGACCCGGTCGTGCAGCGGGAGCGCTTCGTCGAGCAGGCGAAGCTCGCCGCCGGCGGTGACCCCGAGGCGATGCGCGTCGACGAAGAGTTCCTGCGTGCGCTGGAGCACGCGATGCCCCCGTCGGGCGGCATGGGCATGGGTGTCGACCGGCTGCTGATGGCCATCACGGGCCTCGGAATCCGCGAGACGATCCTGTTCCCGCTCGTCAAGTAGGCCCAGTCGCCGGGGTTAGGATGCTCGGGTGCCGCATGGAGTCGTGACCGGGATCATCTTCGCCCTGACGCCGACCATCGTCGTCGGCCTCGTCTTCTGGTTCGTCATGCGCGCGATCATGCGCGCCGACCGGACCGAGCGCGCCGCCTACGCCAAGGTCGAGGCCGAGGAGCGTGCACGCTTCGAGCGTGAGCACGGCGCGAGCGCGCCGGCACCCGCCTCGGCGGAGTAGCTCCACCCGCTGTTCCGCGCTCCACCCGCTGTTCCGCACTCACCCGCTGTTGCGCGCTTCACCCGCTGTTCACCGGGCGGTGCGATCGTGCGCGCCATGCACCCGACGACACCCGCGCCGGAGGACCCGGCGACCCCGCTATCGGACGATCCGACGGACATCGATGCAGCCGATGCGTTCGGGCACGCCGCGCTGAGCGACCCCGCTCGCGACGACGGGCGATGGGCCGACGTCGTCGGCGCTGACGACTTCGACGACATCGACGTCTGAGCGTCGCCGCCCGTTCACGCGGTCGTTGCCGGCCGCTGTGAGCATCGTCCCCATGTCCATCACCCAGATGCTCCGTGCCCGCAGCCTCGTCGGCGACATCGAGAGCGAGTACGACGAGTACGACCGCGACGCCGACCATGAGGCGTCGAAGCGCCGCGCCGGATGGCTCGAGCCGTCCTGGTGACCCCCGCTCGCTCGGTCAACGGGGTACGGAGGCCGGATCTCGCCGATCCGGTCCGACGTACCCCTTTTGCCTGTCCGGCAAGCGCTGCACCCCGGGGTACATCGTCCGAAACGCGCCAGAAACACCGATGCAATCCCGGAAACACAACGACATCCCCTTGATCTCGGGGCGGCAGGGGGACCACACTGTTCCCACGCTGTACCCCGTGGGGGGCAGTCGCAATGACGAAGCACGGAGAACCCTGGGAATCATTCGGTTCCGTTTGTGGGGTACACCCCTCGCCCGCTTCACTAGTGACACCCCACGAGGCCATCACCGTCGAATGCAGGGAGAGTCACATGACGATCGCAACGGCAGCACCGAGCACCAGTTCGCGCCGGACGAAGAAGGCAACCGCCAAGACCGACAGCGCCAAGGTCGAGAGCACCACGCTCGACACCGCAGCAGCAGAGGTCGAAGCGGACGAGCAGCTCGCCGGCGTCCGCGGCGCATCGGTCGACCAGGTCGGCGACTACCTCCGCCACATCGGGCGTCTCTCGCTCCTCACCGCTGAGGAAGAAGCAGACATCGCCCGCCGGATCGAGGTGGGTCTGTTCGCCGGCGAGAAGCTCGCCACCGAGCAGGGACTCCCGAAGGCCCTGCAGCGCGAGCTCAAGTGGCTGGTCCGTGACGGTGAGCGCGCCAAGGAGCGCATGATCACCTCGAACCTGCGTCTCGTGGTGAGCATCGCCAAGCGCTACTCGCAGCGCGGTCTCCCCTTCATGGACGTCATCCAGGAAGGCAACCTCGGCCTCGTCCGCGCGGTCGAGAAGTTCGACTTCACGCAGGGCTACAAGTTCTCGACGTACGCCACCTGGTGGATCCGTCAGGCGATCTCGCGCGGTCTCGCCGACAAGGCCCGCACGATCCGCATCCCGGTGCACACCGTGGAGCTCATCAACAAGATCTCGCGCACCGAGCGTGACCTCACCGTCGACCTCGGCCGTGCGCCGATGCCGGAAGAAGTCGCGGCAGAACTGAGCATGTCGGTCGAAGAACTCGTCGACCTCAAGGGCCGCTCGCACGAGCCGGTGTCGATCCACACCGTGGTCGGCGACTCGGACGACAGCGAACTCGGCGACTTCATCGAGGACGAGGACGCCGCGTCCCCGAACGAACTCACCGAGACGACGCTCCTGCACCGCGACATCCGTTCGATCGTCGCCGAGCTCCCGAGCGACGAAGCCAACGTGATCCGCATGCGCTACGGCCTCGACGACGACAAGCCGATGACGCTCGACGAGATCTCGAAGATCGTGCACACGACCCGTCAGGCAGTCAGCCGTGTCGAGTCGCGTGCGAAGCTGCGCCTGTTCGCCAAGGCGGTCTCGCAGGACATGCAGCTCTACCTGACCGAGTAGGTCAGCAGCACTTCGGCCGACGCTTCACCGCGTCGGCTCGGGGAGCCGGGTCGTTCTGTGGGAAGGCGATCCGGTGGGGTGATGGGACGGCCCGTCCGAGCACTGCTCGGACGGGCCACACTCATGTCAGCAGGGTGTCAGTCCTCGACCTCGCGCCGCAGCTTCTGCCGCAGGTCGCTCGGGATGAGCTCGACGAGCTGGTCCGGGCGCACCGGCAGGTCGAGCAAGCTGAGCTTCACGCGGCCCGTCCGCCCGTGCCGCTCGGCGTCGAGGCGCACCACGCTGCCGGCGTCCTTCCGCAGGCGCATGTCGATCTGTGCACCGGTCGCGACCTCGCCGACGACGAGCCCGTCGACCTCGAGCGCCGCGCTCCTGGTGCCCTCCGCGATCTCGAACCGGTAGCGCTCACGCGCGGCGAGCACGACGGAGCGGTCGATGCCCGCCATCGGCGCGACCGGGGTCACCACGGAGCCGGAGAGCGCGGGGGAGAGCACCGGGCCACCGGCGGCGTAGTTGTACGCGGTGGACCCAGCGGGCGTCGCGGCGACGATGGCGTCCGCGCGGTAGTAGCCGTACCCGAGCCCGCCGACGCTGAGGTCCGCCGAGACCTGGCCGGCTCCGGGGCGGCGCACGATCGTGAGGTCGTTGAAGGCGAGGTAGTCGGTGCGGGCACCGCTCCAGGACAGCCGGGCCTCGAGCGCGTGGTGCGGCTCGAGCTGGTAGTCGCCGGCGGACAGACGGTCCAGCGCGGCTTCGAGCTCCGGCGGTTCGATCTCGACCAGGAAGCCCACGTTGCCGTAGTTCACGCCGAGGACCGGGACCGGGCGCTTCGCGACGAGGCGCATGGCTCCGAGCATGGTGCCGTCGCCGCCGAGCGCGACCACGAGGTCGACCGTCCCGGTGAACTCGTCGTCCTCGACCACGTCGATCACCCCGCCGATCCGGGCGGCGTCGATGCGGCGGGCGATCAGGCGTCCGCGACCGGAGGCGTTCCAGCGCTGCAGGGTCGTGACGGACTCCTGGACGTTCTTGGTCGGGTGGACGACGAGGCCGACGACGGGCTGATCCATGCGCCGGATGCTACCGGGCGGACCTGGTCCGGGGTCTTTCCATCGCGGCCGCTATGCGATATTCTGTATACATGAACACCGCGACGCTCTCCATCTCCGTGCCCGTCCTCCGGCACGGCCGCGAGATCGTCCTCCTCGCCGAACACGAGTCCCGCGAATCGGGCTTCGGGTTCGTCGACGCCGAGCACCTGCTCGTGGCCGCCACCGTGCTGTGCTCCGGCATCCCGCGCTTCCGCGACGTCCTCGACCACCACGGCGTCACGCCCGAACGGCTCCGCGACGCGATCCGGGTGTTCGTCGGAGCAGGGACCGCGCCGTACCCGTCCGAAGCCGGAACGATCACCTGCACCCCGGCGGGCGCCCGGATCCTCGCCCGTGCCGCGCAGGTCGCCGGCGCGAACGAGCGCGTCCGTCCGCACCACGTGCTCCTCGCCGTGCTCGACGGTGTCGACGACCCGTTCATGGGTGCGGCGCACGACGTCCTCGAGCGGCTCGGCGTCGACCCCCGTCGCTTCCGCCGTGCCCTGCTCCGGGCTGCGCGCCGCGCCTGACGACCGGCCGCGCTCGCGGACTGATATGTTGCACTCTCCTTTCCGTTGGAGGTTGCTGTGGCCCGGACCCAGACGCTGGTCGGTCTCGCGAGAGCCCTGAGTTGCGCGTCCGTCGCGCTCGCTGCCGTGACGATCTTGGCTGTCAGCGCCGACGGTCGCCCGATCCTGACCGGGGCGCTCGCGCTGGCACTGGTGGCCACCGCCGGCACCCTGCACCGGTCCAGCCGTCTCGCGCCGGCGCTGTTCCTGGTCGACGTCCTGCTGCTCCTGATCGCAGTCGCACTGCACCTGATCACGCGGTGACGAGCCGATCGGCGCACCCAGCGCCCCGAGGTCACGCCCACGGCGAACAGGGGCAGACCAGGGGGTGAGCGCTGGTTACTCTCGATGTACGTGACCGGACTCACACGAGACCGGTGCAGCTGTCGGCCCGGTACGAAGGGCCAAGGGAGAGCACATGTTCGAGAGATTCACCGACCGAGCCCGTCGTGTTGTCGTCCTCGCTCAAGAAGAAGCGAAGATGCTCAACCACAACTACATCGGCACCGAGCACATCCTCCTCGGCCTCATCCACGAGGGCGAGGGCGTCGCCGCCAAGGCGCTGGAGTCGCTGGGCATCTCGCTCGACGCCGTCCGCGAGCAGGTCCAGGACATCATCGGGCAGGGCCAGCAGCAGCCGACCGGGCACATCCCGTTCACGCCGCGCGCCAAGAAGGTCCTCGAGCTGTCCCTGCGCGAAGCGCTCCAGCTCGGCCACAACTACATCGGGACCGAGCACATCCTGCTCGGCCTCATCCGCGAGGGCGAGGGTGTCGCAGCCCAGGTCCTCGTGAAGCTCGGCGCCGACCTCAACCGGGTCCGCCAGCAGGTCATCCAGCTCCTGTCCGGCTACCAGGGCAAGGAAGCGGTCGCCGTCGGCGGCGAGCAGCAGCAGAACGCGCAGCAGGGTTCGCAGGTCCTCGACCAGTTCGGTCGGAACCTCACCCAGGCCGCGCGCGACGGCAAGCTCGACCCGGTGATCGGGCGCGAGAAGGAGATGGAGCGGGTCATGCAGATCCTCTCCCGCCGCTCCAAGAACAACCCCGTCCTGATCGGTGAGCCCGGCGTCGGCAAGACCGCCGTCGTCGAGGGTCTCGCCCAGGCGATCGTCAAGGGCGATGTCCCCGAGACGCTGAAGGACAAGCAGCTCTACTCGCTCGACCTCGGGTCGCTCATCGCCGGGTCCCGCTACCGCGGTGACTTCGAGGAGCGCCTCAAGAAGGTCACGAAGGAGATCCGCACCCGCGGCGACATCATCGTCTTCATCGACGAGATCCACACGCTGGTCGGTGCCGGTGCAGCGGAAGGTGCGATCGACGCCGCGTCGATCCTCAAGCCGCTCCTGGCCCGTGGTGAGCTCCAGACCATCGGTGCCACCACGCTCGACGAGTACCGCAAGCACTTCGAGAAGGACGCCGCACTCGAGCGTCGCTTCCAGCCGGTGCAGGTCAACGAGCCGTCGCTGCCGCACGCGATCAACATCCTCAAGGGCCTCCGCGACAAGTACGAGGCGTTCCACAAGGTGTCCATCACCGACGGTGCGATCGTCGCCGCGGCGAACCTGGCGGACCGCTACGTGCAGGACCGCTTCCTGCCCGACAAGGCCATCGACCTGATCGACGAGGCCGGCGCTCGCCTGCGTCTGTCGATCCTGTCGGCGCCGCCGGAGCTCCGCGAGTTCGACGAGAAGATCTCGACGGTCCGCGGGTCGAAGGAAGCCGCCATCGAGGAGCAGGACTTCGAGAAGGCCGCGAGCCTGCGCGACGAGGAGAAGAAGCTCCTCGGCGAGCGTCTCCGCCTCGAGAAGCAGTGGCGTGCGGGTGACGTCGCCGCGTCCGGCACCGTCGACGAGGGCATCATCGCCGAGGTCCTGGCCCAGGCCACGGGCATCCCGGTGTTCAAGCTCACGGAAGAGGAGACCTCGCGTCTCGTCTTCATGGAGAAGGCCCTGCACCAGCGCGTCATCGGTCAGGAAGAGGCCATCTCGGCGCTCTCCAAGACCATCCGCCGCACCCGTGCCGGTCTGAAGGACCCGAACCGTCCCTCCGGCTCGTTCATCTTCGCCGGCCCCACGGGTGTCGGCAAGACGGAGCTCGCCAAGGCACTCGCGGAGTTCCTCTTCGACGACGAGGGTGCATTGATCTCCCTCGACATGTCGGAGTTCGGTGAGAAGCACACTGTCTCGCGCCTGTTCGGTGCCCCTCCCGGGTTCGTCGGGTTCGAAGAGGGCGGCCAGCTCACCGAGAAGGTGCGCCGCAAGCCGTTCTCCGTGGTCCTGTTCGACGAGATCGAGAAGGCCCACCCGGACATCTTCAACTCGCTGCTGCAGGTCCTCGAAGAGGGTCGTCTGACCGATGGTCAGGGCCGCGTGGTCGACTTCAAGAACACCGTCATCATCATGACCACGAACCTCGGTTCGCAGGGCATCGCCGGTGGCCCGGTGGGCTTCCAGGTCGAGGGTGACTCGGGCGTCGGCTACGACCGCATGCGTGCGAAGGTGAACGAGGAGCTCAAGAAGCACTTCAAGCCGGAGTTCCTGAACCGCGTCGACGACACGATCGTGTTCCCGCAGCTGTCGCAGCCCGAGCTGCTGCAGATCGTGGACCTGTTCGTGAAGCGTCTGTCGGACCGCATGCTCGACCGCGACATGACCGTCGAGCTCACGCTCCCGGCGAAGGAGCAGCTCATCAAGGTCGGGTTCGACCCGGCCCTGGGTGCTCGCCCGCTCCGCCGCGCGATGCAGCACGAGGTCGAGGACCAGCTCTCCGAGCACATCCTGCAGGGTGAGCTCACCGCGGGTGACCACGTCAAGGTGGACTTCACCGACGGCAAGTTCCAGTTCGAGACCGGGCGTCAGCCGGGCCGCGAAGAGGTCCTCGCCGGAGCCGCTGCCGTGGAGTCCGCAACGGACGCCACCCCGCAGGGCGAGATCGAGTCCTAGAGTCCCCACCAGACAGACGGGAGGCCCGGTGCCAGCTGGCACCGGGCCTCCCGTCTGTGTTCTGTCGGGTCTCAGGCCTGGACGTCGCCGCGCCAGCCGGCGTCCGTGGGTGCCGCCTCGACGCGCTCCTTGTAGTTCTGCAGGTCCTTCTTGATGGCGTGTCCGCCGACACCGACGGCGGCGCCGAGCTTCTCGAGGAAGCCGGAGGGCTCCCAGTCGATCTGCGCGGTGACGCGGGTCTCGCTGTCGGACAGCTTGTGGAACGTGACGACGCCCGCGTGGTCGGTTTCGCCGTCCTTGACGGTCCAGGCCACACGCTCGTCGGGGTGCTGCTCCGTGATGACCGCACGGAACTTGCGCTCCTGGCCGGCCACCTTCACGGTCCAGTCGGTGGTGGTGTCGTCGACCTGGTCGATCTTCTCCACCTCGTCGAGGAAGTGGGGGAACTCCTCGAAGCGGGTCCACTGCCCGTAGGCAGCGCTGACGGGGACGTTGACGTCGATGGTCTCGATGATCTGGGGCATGTCCCGGACGGTAGGCGGGTGCGCCTGGGCGCGACCCGGAACGCTGTCCCCCGACCGCACTATGGTGGGGGAGATGACTGAGCACGGGAAGCACGCGTTCCACGAACGGGACGACCACGGCATCCTGGTGCGACCTGCGCTGGCGTCGGACGTGCCGCACATCCAGCGACTCATCGCCCCCTACGTCGACCGGCGGATCCTGCTCGGCAAGGAGAACGTCGCGCTCTACGGCTCGATCCAGCAGTTCCGGATCGCCGAGGGGCCGGACGGTGTCCCGATCGGGTGCGGTGCCCTCGCCGTGTTCTGGGACGACATCGCCGAGGTGCGAACGCTCGCCCTCGACGCGGACTGGATCCACAAGCGCGTCGGACACCGGATGCTCGAGGCGCTCGAACACGACGCGCGAGAGCTCGGCGTCGCGCGGATCTTCTGCCTGACGTTCGAGGTCGAGTTCTTCGCGAAGCACGGGTACCTCGAGATCGGCGAGCAGGTCGTCGAACCGTCCGTCTACGCGGAGCTCGTGCGGTCGTCGGACGAAGGTGTGGCGGAGTTCCTCGACCTCGCCCGGGTCAAGCCGAACACGCTCGGCAACACCCGCATGCTGAAGATCCTCTGACGCTTTCACACCCGGCTCGGCGGGGTTCCCTCGTGGCGCGCCCGGCGTTGTCTACCCTGTGCGCATGTCGTCGTTCCGTCACCCCGTCGGCCCGCAGAAGCCGGGCGTCTACTGGCGCCGTCGCGCGACCGTGGCCGGAGTGATCCTGCTCATCGTGATCGTCGTCGTGCTCATCGTGGTGGGGCGTGGGAACGGGGCACCGGCGGCGGAGTCCTCGCCGTCCGCGTCCCCGTCCGCGTCGTCGTCGGTTCGGTCGTCGCCGTCGGCCTCCGCTTCCTCGGCACCGTCTTCTGGGTCGGCCTCTGCGTCGCCGTCCGCTTCGGCTTCGTCGTCTTCTTCGTCTTCCGCATCCGGTTCGACCTGCTCCAAGAACCAGATCACGCTGAAGCCCGTCCTCGACAAGAGCGCCTACGGCCCCACCGAGGACCCGAAGATCGCGATGTCGATCGAGAACACCGGGTCGGGCTCCTGCCACATGGACCTCGGGTCGTCGCAGCAGGTGCTCACGATCAGCTCCGGTGAGGAGCAGTACTGGTCGTCGAAGGACTGCCAGACCGGCGGGACGAACCAGGACGTCACGATCAAGGCCGGGCAGACCCTGACCACGCCGGCGATCGCGTGGGACCGCACCCGGTCGTCGACGTCCACGTGTGACTCCTCACGGCCGTCGGTGACCGGTGGGGGCGCGAGCTACCACCTGCAGGTCGCGGTGGGGAACATCTCGTCGAAGGAGTCGGCGCAGTTCATCCTGAACTGACGTCGGCGGCTCGGCGGCTCGGTGGCTCGGCGGTTCGCCCGGCGGCTCGGTGGCTCGGCCGGCGCGGTTCGGGCGGTCAGTCGAAGTCGGGGGTCGTCGCGGCGCAGCGGACGGGTGCACCGGCGCGGCCGTGCTCCTCGGCGATGACCTTCTTGCCGTCGAGCAGGATGCGACAGCTGGCCGTGCGCTCCGCCGGGGGAGTGGCGCGGACCGACGCGGGATCGTCGGTGAGGACGATCGACTCGTGCGTCCAGGTCTGTGCCGCTGACTTCGTGTCGCTCGTCGTCACCGCGGATCGCTCGTGCGTCTCCGGGGCGGCACCCCGTCGCTCGGCGCCCTCGAAGCGGACGTCATGGAGTGTGACGGACTCGGGAGCATCGACGCTCACCTCGTACGTCACCGACCAGGCGTCGCCGACCTGCTGGTGGACCTGCGCGCACCCAGTCAGTCCGACGACGGTCAGTGCGAGTGCTGCTGCTGCGGCGGTGGTCGATGCGATGCGTGAATTGGTCATACAAACACAATCGCGGCCGGCCGATCGATCCTCGTCATGACGAGGTATCGATCGAGTCCGACCGCGGTCGTGTTCGGGGTCAGCCGACCGGATGACGGTCAGCGTTCCCCTGGGGTTCAGCCGATGACGGAGATGTTCTCCGCCTGCGGGCCCTTACGGCCCTCAGTGATCTCGAACTCCACCTTCTGGTTCTCCTCGAGGCCGCGGTAACCGCTGCCCGAGATCGCCGAGAAGTGGGCGAAGACGTCGGCGCTGCCGTCGTCCGGGGCGATGAACCCGAAGCCCTTTTCGTTGTTGAACCACTTGACGGTTCCAGTTGCCATGATGGCGTTTCCTTAACTGTTCTTGCTTTCCATCGCGGTATGACACGCAGACGGAGCCTCGACGTATGTCGACGAGGGTGATGCGCCACGCGGGCAGGTGCCGGCGGGACGGGTTCGGGGTCAGGCCCGTGGGCCAGTGACCCGTGAGCCCGGATGAGGGAGTGAAACCACCTCGCCCGGACGTTGGGCGCCGCAGAAGCGGTTCCACCAACCTATCGTGTCCGGACCCGAAGAACCAGACAAGTCGCCCGGATCGCAAGATTTCTGGTGAACTTGATGGCGATGGCAGACAAGGAACAGCGCTTCCGGAGCGAACAGCTCGAGGAAGCCCTCGCGAAGCAGGACGTGGCGGCGGTGGCATACGCGCTGCGGAACGACATCGTGATCGTGCCCAGACTCGTCACCGGCAAGAAGGACATGCAGGTGCGGGTCTTCGGCCGTGAAGGGTCCGAGAAGCGCATCCTGCTGCTGTTCTCGTCCGCGGACGCCTACACGGCGATGGTGCCGGACGAGAAGATCCGGCAGGTCATGGTCTACGACGCGGCGCGGCTCGAGGAGTTCCTCGCCGCGCACCTCGACTCCCTCGAGGGCGTGTTCTTCGACATCGCCGGGCCGCACACCATGCAGTCCGAACCGGCCGACCTGCTGGCCGCATTGCGCGCCTGACGTCCGGTCCCGCGCGTGTCGGGGGTGGTGCCTGGCGCGTTGCCCGGCGTCAGAAGGCGGCGTCGAGTTCGCGTTCCCGGACGGACTTCGTCAGGGAGAACGCGACGCGGAGTGCTTCACGGAGGTGTTCAGCGTCCGCCCCGAGCACGGTCGTGAACCCGAGCCGACGCGCTTCGCTCGCGCGCTGCTTCGCGCCGGTGGCCTGCCGGATCTCCCCGGCGAGGCTGATCTCCCCGATGGCTGCGAGCGTGTGCGGGTAGGGACGATTCCGCGCGGCACTGGCGAGTGCCAGCACGATCGCGAGGTCGGCGCCGGGCTCGGTGAGTTTCATGCCGCCGACAGTGGAGACGTAGACGTCTGCGTCGGAGAGCTTGATGCCCGCGCGGCGTTCGAGGACCGCGAGGAGCATCGCGACTCTTGACGAATCGACGCCGTTCACCACGCGGCGCGGCTGCGGTGCGGAACTCGGGACGACGAGTGCCTGGACTTCGACCGGGAGCGCCCGACGGCCTTCCATCGTGACCGTGATGCACGTCCCCGACACCGGCGTGCCGTTCCGCGACATGAACAGGCCACTGGGGTCCGGGACTTCGTGGATGCCGTCGCCGGCCATGTCGAAGCAGCCGACTTCGTCCGTGGGTCCGAAGCGGTTCTTCAGGGCGCGGACGAACCGGAGTGCGGTCTGGCGGTCGCCCTCGAAGTGACACACGACGTCGACCAGGTGCTCGAGCAACCGTGGGCCGGCGATCGAGCCGTCCTTCGTGACGTGCCCGACGATGAGCACGGGCAGGGCGAGGTCCTTCGCGGCACGGATGAGGGTCGATGCGACTTCACGGACCTGCGACGTGCCGCCCGCGATGCCGTCGATGCTGGCGGAGGAGATCGTCTGCACGGAGTCGGCGATGAGCAGGTCCGGCTGCACCTGGTCGATCTGGCCGAGGATCACGCCGAGGTCGACCTCACTCGCGAGGTAGAGGTCGTCGTGCATCGCCCCGGTGCGCTCGGCCCGCAGACGGACCTGGTCCACCGACTCCTCAGCGCTGACGTAGAGGACACGCTTGCCCATGGAGGCGGCGCGCGAAGCGACTTCGAGCAGGAGCGTGGACTTGCCGACGCCGGGCTCGCCGCTCAGGAGGACCGCGGCACCCGGGACGATCCCGCCGCCGAGCACCCGGTCGAACTCGCCGATGCCGGTCTGCCAGCGTGGAACCGCACCACCGCGCGCCTGCGTGATGGGCTGCGCGATGCGGGTCCCCGTGACGGCGACCGCACTGGTGCCCCGTGCGCTGGCCGTGACGGCAGAGGCGTCTTCGACGGTGCCCCACGCCTGGCACTCGCCGCAGCGACCGACCCACTTGATCGTGGTCCAGCCGCACTCGGAGCAGCGGTAGGAGGACTGGGGGCGGGCCATGGGACGAGGTTAGGCCGCGCCGCCGACATCACCGGCATCGCCGGAGGTGTCGTCGTTTTCGGTGGCGCCGGGCACGGTGATCGACCCGGTCATGCGCTGCCGGAGCCGGTCGACCCGGCCGGGACGGTGTGCGTGCTCGAGTTCCTCGGCGCCGAGCGTGTCCTGTTCGGCACGCGCGTTCGCCACGGCACCGGCGTCGCGCCCGAGGTCCTCGGCTTCTCGCGCCGACAGGTAGTGCCGGATCGCGGCGACGGTGTCCACCCGGGCGTCGATCGCCGGTTCGAACGCGCTCGCCCAGATCTCGTACCCGCGGTCGTTCGGGTGGAACAGGTCACCGTAGGTGTTGAAGAACGTCCGCCGCAGCCCCACTCGGCGCGTGATCGCGTGGAGCGGCGCCACCGTCAGTCCGAGCTCGTCCGCGACGCGGTGCACGATCTCGTTCGCGACGGCGACCTTGCGCTCGCGGTCGGGGACGAACATGCACGGCAGCTCCGCGACGATCGCGTGCGACGGGACCGCGCCGTAGATCGCGCGGAGGTTCCGCTCGAACTTGTCGGGGTGGAAGTCCGCGATGTCGTTCGCGCCGATCGAGACCGTGCAGACGTCGGGAGTGAAGCTCCGCAGCTTCGGGAGTTGGTCCTTCTTCGCGCCCCACGTCGTCGCACCGGAGACGCTGAGGTTCACGACGCGCACCGTCTCGCGCGACCGGTGCTTGATCCGGCGGGCGAGCAGGCCGACGTACCCGCGCGACGGGACCGTCGCGCCGACACCCTGCGCCGCGGAGTCGCCGATCGCCAGGTACGTGATCTCACCCTCGTGGTGGAGTCGTTCGCGCCACCAGTCGGCGTGCGACGGGAGCATGTCGACGACGCGTTGCGCTGCCGCACGCTGGCCCTTGACGCCGGCCCGGGCGCCGAGGGCGGCGCCGCCGGCGACGACCAGGCCGCCGCCGATCGAGGAGAGCAGGGCGATGAGGGTTCGGGACTTCATGCGGTGGACGGTACGCCCGCTGGATCAGTCGGATCAGAGCGGACCCTGTGGCTGTGGGAAGAGCCCTGGACGCGGCCGCCTGTGGGCGCCGAGCCGTCCTGGGGTGTCGCGAGGGGCCTCCCGGATCGTGTAAACTGTCTCCCGGTACCGTGTCCGAGCGGCCGAAGGATCATGTCTCGAAAACATGTGTGGGGGCAACTCCACCGTGGGTTCAAATCCCACCGGTACCGCCACAGAAAACCCCCGTTCACGCGGGGGTTTTCCTCTTTTGAAGAGCGTTTTTGATGCATCACTGGTGCACCCTCCTGAGCGCACTACCCGCAACGCGGCTGCCTCCTCCTTGGCAGCGTGGTCAGCCAGAGTGCGTCCAACCCGCTGTTCCAGGCACACTCGCCCGTTCCTCGAGTGTGCGCGGCGAAGCGCTAACCTTCACATCGGCCTCCGTCGTGGGCCAGCGGGAACCTCATCACCGCATCGTGCCCTCGGGGATCTAGATCAGCGCACAGAAGTGTGGCAGAGGCTCGGGTAAGACCGTAGAACCGCAGACGAACAGCCAGCCGGGACTGTAGCGCTGGGGTGTGCCCCAGTGCGGCGGCGATGCAGCTGGCGCGCATCGACGGGAAGATCACTCGCAAAGGCGTCGTGCGCAGTGATCGCTGCGGAACGCTGCGGTCAACACCTAAGCTAGATCCAACTAACATCATGCGCTTCACTGCGGATACGCAGGACGAGCATCACGACTTGGGGGAAGCTTGAACAAACTGCGTGTGCACGAAGTGGCGCAACGAGCTAACGTGTCTTCTCGCGACGTAATTGAGTGGTTGAAGGCTCAAGGAGAATTTGTCAAGGGGCCATCAAGCGGACTTGAGCCACCCGTCGCACGGAAAGCGCTTCGCGCATTCGGTGTGGAGGATTTTGAGCAGCCGGCGAAACAATCACGAAGCAGCGCACAGTCTACTAGCAAGACGCACGCGGTTCAGACAACTCCTTCGTCGCGAGAAGTCGGGTGGCGAGCCGGCTCTGTGAAGCAGCCGATCCATCCTGATTTGCTGACAAAAATGGACGAACTGGGAAGGCGATTTCCAGAATTCGAAAAACACCGCGCCGCCTTGCGAGAACTCGGCTCGCAGATCGTATTCGCACGTCCTTCCAAAAACCCGAAATTTGCGGATTGTGCTGTTGCGCTGGTGCGGTTTAGTGGTGCAATTGAGGCAGGCTTTGGGCTCACGAGGGAACTCCTGATATTCTACGCGCCCCACCATGATTTACAGGTACGCACGTACGAGGCCGCTCTAGCGGAGATCCAAACGATGGATCGGAAGATAACCCCCGACATCATATTTGTGAGTGCCCCGGACCCCCGCCTCCGGACGAAGCTGGATGACTGGTCATCCTCCACTCCGTCGCTTCGAGCAATCCCTTTGTCTCAGGACATGGACCCTAACGCCATGGCGTTCATTGGCCTGATTCGTGACTACGTATACAGTCGCGACTTGTTCTACGAGACCACTCCGGTACGGGGTGCTCGTTTCTTCGGCCGAAGGACTTTGCTCCAGTCGCTACGCGACGACGTACTAAGCCAACGAGTCTCCGGTGTTTTCGGCTTGCGCAAAGCTGGCAAGACGAGCGTGCTATTTGAGCTCGCCGACCAGATGCGTCAAGAAAAAGTTATTCCCATCCTTTTGGACCTCGAGGCGTTCCCGTCCCCACCGGAGGATCCGACCTCGGAGATCCTTGCGGACCTGAGACGGCGATGCCTAGAGGAGCTGCGCGACCGAAAACTTCGTACCAAAGAGCTTGCTGAACTGTCGACCTCACCGTCGATCGTTGAATTCAAGACGGCACTTCAAGCCCTGCTGCGCAGACTTGCCCCTGACGGTATTCAGCTGCTCATAATGCTCGACGAGATTGAGTACCTCACTCCCGCAGATAAGGTCGACATTGCCGAAGGGGACATGCCTCGAATCGCCCAATTGCTGGCATCATTGCGGAGTTTGGTTCAAGAGGCATCGAACTTCACCTTCATGCTCGCTGGCCTGACCAGTGCGATCATTGAGAGTGGGCGTTTGTATGGCAGGCCGAATCCGCTTTTCTCCTGGGCGAAAGCCTATTACGTCGGACCTTTCGCTCGCGATGAGGCTGATGACCTCGCGCTCGCAACTGGCGCGAAAATGGGTATTGAGATCGAAGAGAAGGCGCTCGAAGCACTATTCGAAGCGTCCGGTGGCCACGCATTTCTCTATCGCAACTTTGCGTCGGAGGTCGTCGGTGCCCTTCCTACTGAAGTTTTCAGGAGAATAATCACGCGCCCACTGGTACTTTCCCGTTTGATGGACTGGAAGGCTCAGGTCGGGGGACATATCTCGGAAATGGTTCAGCATGTCACGCGGTATTATTCGACCGAATCGGTGCTACTCGATGTTCTTCGCGAGTACCCGGATGAGTTCCTTCAGCTGGCGGAGGATGAGCCGCAAGCGTTAAGGCACCTGCTCGATCTTGGCCTGGTGCGTAAGGTGGAGCATCACTATGAACTCAACTCCTTGCTGGATCTTGTCTGATGGCCAGGGAAGACTATAAGACCGAGTGGGTGAATGGCGTTCTGCAGCAGGCCCGGCAGTTTGGGCTCATCTTCGTGCAGCTCGGGGCGACGCAGGCTCCGCTAGTGAGTCTTGTTTGTGAACAAGAGCATTGTTTCAGCGTGGAAGAATACGTCTCGTTGCGGGCCGGAGCTCGAGGTGCCACGCCGACGTTCGTCCTCGGCCTGCGACCCGAGAAACTGGGGGAGGATCCAAAATCGCCCACTCTCGGGTTGTTGAGAGAGCGCGTCATGGACGACATGGCTGCTGGCGGTCGGGTCGTATTGGTTTCAGCTGCTCCCCGCGTGGCCTATCCTCCGGTGCCGGGAAGCTCACTCCTTGAAGACGCCAAGTTCGTTGCGGGTCCTCTCGCTCCGATTCCGGTGGACGCAAACGCGGTTCCGGAAGCTGTGTTACCGGTGTGCCGCGAGAATGAATCGCCTCTGCAGGAAGTGCTAGAAGCTTCATTGCGTGAACTGGGGCTCGAAGTTTGTGCGTCGTTGGATCATGCTTTATTCGAGGCTGCGCTCGACCCTGCCGATTTGTTTAGTACATTGACTTCTCGCGAGGTCGAAGCCCTTCGAGGGGCGTCTCTCGTTCGAACGAGTACTTCCGGGCCCGAATGGACAATGCCGCTTCGGATAAGCGAATTGAGGGATGCGCTCAGCGAGGTCTTGTCGGATCAGACCGAGACGCAGGAAGCGTTGGGCGCGGTCTTTGCTAGTTTATGGAGCATCGAGAGGTCTGTAAGGCGCGCACTTCGGATTCGAGCCATCGAGCTTTGGGGGGCGAGGTGGAGGCGGCAAGTGCTAGCGGGGGACCTCAAGGAGAAAGTTGAAGGAAGGGCGAAGACGTCAGCCTATGCGGTGGCGTCAAGCATCTCACAAATTCGTGATCCTCTTGAGTGGTTGACCATGGGCGAACTGCTGGAGACTCGTGCAAGAAGTCAGATTGGCGATCTTGGACTCGAAGAGCCGCTTTGGAAGACGCTTGCGAACGAGGTGTTGCCTGTGCGAAACCAGATCTCGCACATGCGACTGCTGCGCCCAACTGACCTGGGCACAGTGCTGAAATGGGCAAAGGTTGTGCAGGTCAAGCTGAGGTGAAGCGCGGTCGAGCGGACTGACCTGAGGTAGATTAGCGGACCATTTTGCTCGACGAGCGCGGACGCCGCAGTGCGACGGAACTGTGAACCTTGGCTCGTGCGGTCAGGTTTGGGGACGAAGTCCGGTGATCACCGAGGATGGTCCGGGTACGTGACGTGGGTACCACCTATGGTGGGACCATGCCCGAGATGCAGTCTGTTCAGGCGGCGCCAAGTCGTCGCCGACGATGCGGCACACGATGACCGGGGCCGTCACCACGTCGTCGAAGACGCCAGCCATGGGGGGCAGATTCCGGTACGAGACGGACCTCGTAGACGCGCTCGCACCTGTTGTGGCGCACTCCGTCTTTCGGCGGGGAGATCCCGACGTCGTCACGTTCCGGGAAGTCCCCGCAGTGCGGGGGGTGCCGGATCTGGTGATGATCCGATTCGACCCGGTCGTGCTCGCGGCCCGCGCCGAACACGCGGTCAAGCCCTTGAGCGGTGATCGTGAGGTGCGAATCGTGCAGCTTCTCCGACGAGCGGGCAGCCTTGATCGCGGCGGCATCGCTCGAGCAACGGGGCTGCCACTGGAGTACCTCCGGCGCTCAGCACTGCCGATGCTGGAGCAGCTCGGGTGGCTACAGATGCACGCCGGAGACGTCATGCTTCGCCCGGGCACAGCGCCAGTGGGCCGACGCGTCGTCACCGTCGAGGCGAAGCTGCGCGACTGGTTCCGTGCATTCAACCAGGCCCGCGACCAGTTCCACTCCGCCGACGCGGCATACATCGCACTCGATGAACGCGCCGGCGGCCCGCTGCAGGACCAGGTGGACGCCATCGCTCAGCGTGGCGTCGGCGTGATCCTGGTCAACGCCGACACGAACCGGCACCGCGTCATCGCGCGCCCACATCGAGTGCTCGACCGCCGGATGACCTCGGTTGGTCGTGAGCTGCTTTCCGAGCGAAGCCACGCTCTCTGGTCACGCGGAGAACGCTCTGGGCAGGTGTCACCCGTGTTCGGCTGGTATCCGCCGACCAGCACACATCACAACTGACCTGCAGGAACCACGCTGAGCGTGGTTGGTCAGCGGACCGTCTGCCAGACCGGGAGGTGGGTTGGGCTGTTGGCCCCGGCCGGCTTATCGACCTGTGCCAGTGCGTTCACCCATCCCTGCCCGCGATCGATCGCACGGTGCGCGAAAGCGGCACGGCCCGCAGGCTGCATCTTGGCCTGCAAGTTCCCGACCGCGTTGAGGTAATGCAAGCCAGCGACCGGTTTGGAGTGCCCGTCCGTGGCGATCTCATCGAGGAACCTGGTCCGGAAATCGCGGTGGCCGGGGAGGGCTCGGAGACGGTCGAAGACGGCGGCGTCCATCGTGTGCAGCAGGAACCGGTCGAAGATCCGCGGGATCTCCTTCGGGGGTGTCTGCCCGGGCCGGCGACCCATTCGCCGTGCTCGCGCAAAGGTCTGATCGGCAGCTGAAGCACCGGTCGAGAACCCTGCAGCGCCGAACGCACCCATTAGCCACCCAGTGAGGGACGCGTTGGCGAGGAACAGCTTCTTATCTTCGAGCGCAGCAGTCTCGGTGAGGAGGCGGTACCCGCGGAGGATGTCCGGGTCAGCGAGCTGGCCATAAGAGTTCGCCGATTCTGGCCACCAGAACCGTAGGTACCAGTGCTGCTCGTTCGACTCCACGATCTCGCGAAGCAGCAGGTTTCGTAGCTCCCGGTTGATCAGCCACTCCTTGTCCATCGTCAGGTTGACGAACATGGGACTGTCTTCCACGACTGCTCGGCTCGCGCGCACGATCAGCATCGCCTGGTCCAGCGCGGCCGCGGCGTTGATCGTCCCGACCCACCCGGTGGCCGAGAGTGCCACGGTGGCGCCCACCCGGTACTGGGCCTGGATGACGCTGCGGATCCACGCCGCGTCCACGGTGGTGGGGAGTGTGTTGTAGAACGTGAAGGTGGGATCGCGCCGCGCAGGCTCGATCGTTGCCATCCCTTCCCAAGTGGAGAGCGGGTGGCGGAACAGGACGGGGTCAGCGATCCGCAGCGGGACGGTGCCGACCGAGGAGAAGTACTTGTCGATCGCGGCCTCGGTGTTGCCCCACATCTTCATCGCAGTCCCGACGCCGAGCTTCTTGCCGTGATCGGTCATCAGCGCGTCAAACACCTCCGGAAGCCGATGCATGTGCTGTGCGCTGCGCTGAGTGATGAAGGTGGGCGCCTTCCCACGGAGCATGCGGTTCAGGGAAGCGGTGGTGGATTGGTCAGTCACTTGGCGGCCTTTCGCAGGTCCTTTAGAGCACGCTTCGCGGTGCCGCGCTCGAACGCGTCCTCGCTGAGCAGTCGGAGAACGACGTCGCGGAGCGCATCGGGGATGTGCGCAGGAAGCGCTCGAGGAGGTCCAGTAATTTCTTCTGCAACCTCGTCTTCCGACTTCCCACTGAGGGAGGTGATGTACGGGTGCTGACCGGTCAGGACGGTGAAGAGGATCACGCCGCAGGCCCACAGGTCCGAGCTCTTCCGGGCGCGTTCGCCGCGCAGCTGCTCCGGCGCCATGAACAGCAACGACCCAACTCGTTGCGGGTAGCGCGTCATCGTTATCTCCGTGGCGGCTTTCGAAAGTCCCAGGTCGATCAGGACCGGGCTGTCCCAGCTGCCGTTGCGCAGCATGATGTTCTCGGGCTTCAGATCCCGGTGCACCCGCTCTGCAGCGTGCAGCAGCGTAACCGCGTGCAGCAGCTCGATGGCGAACGTGAGGGCGTCCACGTGCCCAGGAACACCGTCCGCGGCCAGGTTGTCCTGCACGCTGCCACCGGGCAGGTACTCGCAAAGCAACGCGGTGTAGTCGGTACCAGCGATGGAGATTGTGCGAACCTCGTGCAACCCCATGATCCGGCGGCTCGAGATGTCCGTCAGGCCCGCGATCTCACGCTCCACCAACCCGGGGTGGAAGTTGTGGGGCTGCAAGAACTTCACGGCCACCGACCGTGGCTCACCGTCTATGAGGACACCGTCAACGCGCCATGTCTCCCCAAATGTTCCAGCGCCGAGGAACGTCGATGTTGTTCCCCCCCACCGCGGTTGCGGCGTCTGCCGGCGTCAATGTCGGCTGGTTCACGTATTGCCCCTGTCTGATCACTCAGCCTTCATATTGATGCATCGTCAACAACAGCGTCTATGCCACGAACGGGGGACGTCAGTCAGTAGCCGGAAGTGCCCGGTAGCCGGTCCTCCGGCGCACGGGCCGTCGCGGTCGCACGCAGCTCTCACCATCTGTCTCACAATGGTGGTCCGCAGACAGTCGCGATGGGGGGCGCTATTCGGACGTCCATCCGGGGGCGGGTGCTTCGCCTCAGCGCTTCTCTCGGGAGCGGGCGTCCCCCAGCAGCGCCGTGGTGCAATTTGGTGCACCACCACCTGGCCGGGGCCGGCTTTGACTGGCCCGGCCCGTCGGCAACTTCCCCATGAATCCGGCGATCGGAGACGCGTCCGTGCAGATACGAACACGGAGCGATGGGTTCAGATCCCACCGGAGCCGCGAAGCGGGTCAGTCGGAGTTCTGATCCCCGGCTTGCGGACCTGAGCCAAACACGGACCCCGCCTCAGGGCGCGCCGAAGCGCCCAGGACGTCCGCCTGGCGTCCCCGGGCGCGCCGAACGGAAGCGGTCGGCAGTCAGACCGCCGCCGCAGCCAGCAGCGCCTCCGCCTCCCGCCGCGCCGCCACGACGGCAGCAGCGCCGAGCCCGCACGCCCGCAGGCACGCCCCCGTGATCGCCTCCCGGTCCTGCTCGTCCACCTCCCCGGTGCGGCGCAACTGGATGACGGTCTCGGCGAGCTGGATGAGGATCCCACCCAAGAGCGCAGGCGGCACCGCACCCCGGACGTCCTCGGTCGCAGCCCGGGTACCGAGCCGCCCGTACGTGTCCTGCAGCTCCTGCCGGTCGGCGCGGAACCCCTGGTACCGGTCGCCCTGCACCTCGGGGAGCAGGTAGAGCGTTCCGATGTTGTGGGGCGTGCGGGCGAGCGTGTCGATGTCGATGAGCACGAGTGCGGCGAGGGCCCCCGCGGCGGAGACGGAGCCGGGGACGCGCTCCTCGAGGCCGCGCACCACGTCCAGGCTCGGGCGGACGGACGTCGTGAGGAGCTCGACGAGCACCTCGTCCTTGCCCGCGAAGTGGTAGTACAGCGAGGCCTGCCGGATGCCGACGCGCTCAGCGATCGCCCGGGTCGAGGTCGCGCTGAAGCCGTTCTCGACGAACAGGGCCGCGGCCGCGTCGAGGATCTGGTCGCGGGGGCTCAGCCCGGACGCGGTGTCCGGGACGACCCGCGGTCTACCGAGTCGGGCGGGCCGGTCGTCGGAGGACATGGTCCCATCCTCGCAGCCGGCGGTCACACCCGCTCCCGGGCGGCGTGCTCCCGGTACGTCCGCCAGCCGCCGTGGTGCGTGATGTCCTCGGCGCCCTCGACGGCGTGGGCCTCCACCGTGAACCCGGTGACTTCCGATCCGTCGTCGAGTGTCACGGTGCCGATCGCCATCGGGGCGGGGAGCGCCGCGACGAACGTGCCGAAACCGGCGGCCGGCAGCCGCCAGACCTCCCCCGCGATCCCGCCGCCCGGCGCCCCCGTGCCGGGCGTGACCGCGACGGCCCGGACCAGCCCCGGCTTGGGCGGCACCGTGTCGAGTGCGTACAGCCGGTAATCGGAGGCGGTGCGGGCCTCCTGGACGAACGTGCCGCCTGCGGCGACGAGCTGACCGTTCAACGGCTGGTCACGCAGGTGCGCGCCGACGACGAGCAGGTCGACCGTCGGCGCGGCGAACGCCGCGGCCAACGCCGCCAGGCGGCGGTCGCTGAACGCGGGTCCGGTGAGCATGACCCCGAACGGCAGCCCGTCGACGAAGCCGGCGGGCACCGCGAGCGACGCCATGTCGAGCAGGTTCGCGAAGTTCGTGTACCGCCCCATCCGGCTGTTCGCCCCGACCGGGTCTGCGGCGACCTCGGCGAGGGTCGGGTGCCAGGTCGTGGTCGGGGTGAGGAGCGCGGTCGTGCCGTCGAGCACCGCCCGGCCCGCGGCGCCCAGGGCGTCCAGGCGCTCCTGGTCGGCGAAGAGCTCCACGGCGGTGGGTGTCGCGCCGCCGAGCACGATCCCGGCGACGGTCGGGTCGAGGTCCTCGCCGATCAGGTCGCGGTGCGCCTCGATGTGGGCACCGACCGCGGCGTAGCGCTCGGCCACGAACGCACCCTCGTACAGGAGCGCGGCGGCGTCGAGCAGCGGCGCGATGTCGACCTCGACGACCTCGTGCCCGAGCGCACGGAACCGCTCGACGGCCCGGTCGAACGCCGACGCCCAGCCCGGGGCGAGGCCGTCGAGCTGGGACGGCAGCGGCACGGCGATGCGCGGCACCGTCGGCAGGGCCACGAGGGCGGTGTCCGTCCGGGCGAGCGGGTCGAGACCGTCGGGCCCGGACATCAGCTCGGTGGCCGTCCGGGCCAGGTCGAGGGACCGGGCGAAGACGGTGACGCAGTCCTGCGAGCGGCAGGCCGGGACGACGCCGGTGTTCGGCACGAGACCCTTGGTGGGCTTCACGCCGACCAGGTGGTTCAGCGCGGCGGGGACCCGTCCGGAGCCCGCGGTGTCGGTCCCGAGTGCGAAGTCGACGACCCCGAGGGCGACGGCGGTCGCACTGCCGCTCGAGGAGCCCCCGGAGATCCGGGTCGGGTCCCAGGCGTTCCGGACGGCGCCGAAGGGGGAGCGGGTGCCGACCAGGCCGGTGGCGAACTGGTCGAGGTTGGTCTTGCCGACCACGACCGCGCCCGCGGCCCGGAGCCGAGCGACGGCGGTGGCGTCGGCCGTCGGCGTGTACGCGTACGACCGGGCGGCCGCGGTGGTGGGCAGCCCGCCGACGTCGATGTTGTCCTTCACGGCGAAGAGCATCCCGGCGAGGGGCAGCGTGCCGTCCACGGACTCGGCCTCCGCCAGGACGGCAGCGCGGTCGCGCAGGGTGATCCAGACCTCGGGACGGTCGACGGCATCGATCCGGTCGAAGGCGGCGTGGACGCGGTCGGCGACCGCGCCGCCGGCCCCGGTGACGGCGCTCACGCGGGTACCCCGATCGCTGCCAGGACCTGGCCGGGGGCGACCTGGTCGCCCGGCTTGATGTAGACCTCCAACACGTGTCCTTCCACGGGTGCGTGCACCATCGACTCCATCTTCATCGCCTCCACGGCCAGCAGCCGCTGTCCTTCGTCCACGCGGTCGCCCGGTCGGACGTCCACCTGCCACACGGTCGAGGTGAACGGTGCGGTCACCGCGGTCGCGCCGGCGGGCAGGACCACCTCGTCGGGCAGCACCACGGCCGGTTCGTCGCGGACGTCGAACTCGCCCGAGGCCCGCCACCGTTCCTTCTCCTCGTCGAACGCCCGGGCCTGCTGCGCCCGGAAGTCCGCGATCGAGGTGGCGTTGTCGCTGAGGAACCGGTTGTACGACGCGATCGAGAACTCGCCGTCGACGGTCTCGAACGATCCCCGCCCGGCGTCGGTCTCGGCGCGCAGCTCGAGGAGCTCCTCCGCCCCGACCGGGTACCACTCGATGCGGTCGAAGAACCGGAGCGCCCACGGGTCCTCCTGGAACAACCCGCCGCGGCGGAACCGGTTCCAGATCTGCACCGTGCGGCCGACGAACTGGTAGCCGCCCGGCCCCTCCATGCCGTAGATGCAGAGGTACGCGCCACCGATGCCGACGGAGTTCTCGGCGGTCCAGGTGCGGGCCGGGTTGTACTTCGTCGTGACCAGGCGGTGCCGGGGGTCGAGTGGGGTCGCGACCGGTGCGCCGAGGTACACGTCACCCAGGCCGAGCACCAGGTAGCTGGCGTCGAACACCGTGCGGAAGACGTCGTCGACGCTGTCGAGCCCGTTGATCCGCCGGATGAACTCGATGTTCCACGGGGTCCACGGAGCGTCGTTCCGGACACCCGCCATGTACCGCTCGATCGCGAGCCGGGTGGCCGGGTCGTCCCAGGACAGCGGCAGCTTGACGGTGCGCGACGGCACGACGAGCTGGTCGGTCGGTGGGATCTCGTCCTCGAGCTCGCGGAGCAGTCCGGCCATCGTGCTCGCCTTCAGCACCGAGGCGTCGGTGTGCACCTGCAGCGAGCGGATGCCGGGGGTGATGTCGAGGATCCCCGCCGGCGCCTCCTCCTGCAGCTTCGTCATGAGGGCGTGCACGCGCATCCGCAGTGCGATGTCGAGGGTCATGTCGCCGTACTCGACCAGGACGTTGTCGTCGCCGTCACGTCGGTACGCGACGCCCGGTCGGGCGTCGGTCGCGTCCAGTCGCGCGATCAGCCCGTCGTCGCCGTCGCCTCCGGTACGGGGGACGGTCCTGGAGGCCCGGCTCGCCTCGAGCGCGGCGGCGTCGGCTTCGCGGACGGGGACGAACCGGACGGTGTCGCCCGGTCGGAGCTGGCCCAGCTTCCACAGGTCGCCGCTGGCGACCACCGCCGGACAGACGAAGCCGCCGAGCGAGGGCCCGTCCGGTCCGAGGATGATCGGGGTGTCGCCGGTGAAGTCGATCGCTCCGACCGCGTACGGGGTGTCGTGGATGTTCGAGGGGTGCAGTCCCGCCTCGCCGCCGTCGGTCCGCGCCCAGCCCGGCCGGGGGCCGATGAGCCGGATCCCGGTGCGCGCGGAGTTGTGGTGCACGGCGTAGTCGGTGGCGTAGAAGACGTCGAGGTCGGCGCGGGTGAAGAAGTCCGGCGCCGCGTGCGGCCCCTCGGTGACGGCGATCTCCCACGCGTCGGTGAGCGCGGTGCGTCGTTCGGCGGGGGTCGGGCCGCCGACCAGGCCGAGCCGGGCACCGGCGGGGAAGGCGGGGTGCGGCGCGTCCGAGTCGGGTGAGCCCGGTCGCAGGACGTCGCCGGCGAGCAGGGCCCGACCGGCGTGGCCGCCGAAGCCGCCGAGCGTGAACGTCGCGGCGGAGCCGAGGTACGTCGGGACGTCGAAGCCACCGCGGACGGCCAGGTAACTGCGGAGCCCGGGGCCGGGGGCGGCGCCGACCGCGAGGGTCTGTCCGGCGCCGACCTCGACCGGTTCCCAGAGCGCGACGGGCTCCCCGTCGAGGGCGACGGGCACCGGAGCGCCGGTGAGGGCGACGACGCCGGCGGCCGAGAAGCGCAGGGTCGGCCCCGTCGCCGTGATCTCCAGCGCCGGGGCGCCGTCGGGGTTGCCCACCGCGCGGTTGGCCTCGGCGAACGAGGCGGCGTCGAAGGGGCCGCTCGGCGGGACGCCGACCTGCCAGTACCCGACCCGGCCGGGCAGGTCCTGGATCATCGTCATGGTGCCGGGGACGACGACGTCGATCCGCGGGTCCGGGTCCGCCGTCTCGTCGAGCGTCGAGGTGGAGTGCGTCGCGGTCCGGAGCTCGAGGTCGTCGGTCAGGGAGCGGAGCAGCCCGGCGTTCGTGACGATGCCGTCGACGCGGGTGTCCGCGAGGGCGTCCCGGAGCAGGTCGAGGGCGTCGTCGCGGGTCTCCCCGGTGGCGATGACCTTCGCGAGCATCGGGTCGTAGAAGGCGGAGACCTCGGAGCCGGTCTCGACCCAGCCGTCGACGCGGACGCCGTCGCGCTCGGGGAACACCGCCCGGGTGACGAGACCGCTGGAGGGGAGCGACCCCTTCGCCGGGTCCTCGGCGTAGACCCGGGCCTCGACGGCGTGCCCGGTCGGGGTCCAGCTGCGCGTGAAGACGTCGGGTTCGATGCCGGCGGCGCCGTCGCGGGCCAGGCGGAGCATGAGCTCGACGAGGTCGACGCCGAAGACCTCCTCGGTCACCGGGTGCTCGACCTGCAGCCGGGTGTTCACCTCGAGGAAGGACGCCTCTTCGCGGACCGGGTCGTAGACGAACTCGACGGTGCCGGCGCTGCGGTACCCGACGCTCTCGGCGAGCCGACGGGCGGACGCGTGCAGGTCCTCCCGGACCCGTCGGGGGAGTGCCGGGGCCGGAGCTTCCTCGATCACCTTCTGGTTGCGGCGCTGGAGCGAGCAGTCGCGGTCGCCGATCACGGCGACGCGGCCCTCACCGTCGCCGAAGAGCTGGACCTCGACGTGCCGCGCCGGCCGGACGAGCCGTTCGAGGAAGATGCCGGCGGACCCGAACGCGGCGGAGGCGGTGCGCTCGACGCTCGCGTAGGCCTGTCGGACCTCGTCGAGGGTCGCGCACGCCTGCATGCCGATCCCGCCACCGCCCCCGGTGGCCTTGAGCATGAACGGCAGGCCGATGCGCTCCGCCTGGGCGACGGCTTCGTCGACGTCGGCGAGGAGACCGGTCCCCGCGAGCATCGGCACCCCGGCCGCCGCGGCGAGCTCGCGGGCGGTGTGCTTCGCGCCGAACTGCACGATCTGGTCGGCCGTCGGTCCGACGAACCGGATGCCGGCGTCCTCGCACGCACGGGCGAACGCGGTGTTCTCGGACAGGAAGCCGTACCCGGGGTGCACGAGCCCGGCGCCGGTGTCCTTCGCGGCGCGCACCACGGCGTCGATGTCCAGGTACGAGTCGCGTGCGGGCGCCGGACCGAGCCGGACGGCGACGTCGGCCTCGCGGACGTGCGGTGCTGCGCGGTCGGCGTCCGAGAAGACGGCGACGGTGCGCATGCCGAGCGCCTTGGCGGAGCGGATCACGCGGCGGGCGATCTCGCCGCGGTTCGCGACGAGGACGGTGTTCGTGCTGAGTTCCACGGTGGCGGTCCCGGTGGGGTCGGGCGCGGCGGTCACGGCTGGACCACGATCATGCGCAGCGGGGTGCAGGAGAAGTCGTTGCACGGGTTGTTCATCTGCGGGCAGTTCGACACGATCACCAGGACGTCCCGCTCGGCGCGGACGGCGACCCGCTTGCCCGGGGCGCTCATGCCGTCGACGATGCCGAGTGCGCCGTCGGCCTCGACCGGCACGTTCATGAACCAGTTGAGGTTCGACACGATGTCCCGGACGCCGAGTCCGTGCCGCCCGGCCTCGGCGAGGAAGTTCTCGCGGCAGCCGTGCTGGTACTGGGTGTGGTGACCGTAGCGGAGCGTGTTCGACTCCTTCGAGCACGCGCCGCCGATGGTGTCCTGGCGGTCGATCTCGTTCGCGACGACGGTCATCAGCGGACGACCCTCGTTCGACATGAGGACGGTGCCGGTGCGGACGTAGGCGTTGCCCTGGGCTGCCAGGGTGTCCGGCACGCTGTAGCGCTCGTCGGGGTCGTGCGCGTCGTAGACCAGGCAGTCGGCGCTCTGGTTGCCGCCGACGTCCACGATCGTGAGCACCTCGCCGGCCCGGACGACGGCGGACCACGGCGCGAGCGGGGCGACCCGGTCGTCGCGGACCACGGCCCCGGGCACGAGGGACTCGCTCCAGTCGAGCGGGACGTCGGGGCCGTGGACGGCGCCGACGGGGACGGTGGACGTGAGCGTGTCGGTCATCAGCAGCCTCGTGCTTCCGCGTGGTCGATCGAGTTCAGGTAGGCGCGGGTGAGCTCCGGCGACGCGGTGAAGCGGTCGTCGGCGGCCGTCGTCGGGGCACCGCGCCAGGCGTGCACGCGCAGGGGACCGACCGCGTACTCGGGGCGGGGGTCGATCGGGTGGGCGACGTTCGCGACGAGGACGAGCAGCGGCAGCTCGGCGACCAGGGTGACGTGGTGACCGGGGCCGGCCGACCCGGTGAACTCCATCGCGCCGTCCGGGTCGATGCGCACGCCCTGGAAGAACGAGACGCTCGGCGGCAGGTCCTGCTTCGTGAGCCCGTGCTTCGCCGCGGCCTTCGCGAAGAGCGATCGTCCGCTCGGCGTCGGACCCTCGGGTGCCGCTCCGCCGTACTTGCGCTCGTTCCACGCGTCGGTGGATGTGCCGCAGAACGCGTCGTGGTGGCCGGACGTGTCCTCGACCACCGTCGCGAGTGCCCGGCCGTCGCCGCTGAGCAGGGGCGAACCCTGCCCGAGGTACGCCTGCCACGGGATCTTCTGGGTGTCCGCGACGTTGAGGCGCTCCCACGGTTCGAGGGCGTTGAACAGCAGCAGGTGGGCGCAGGCAGCACCCGTGGGGTCGTCGAACCGGATCCGGGACCCCCGGGCGAGCACCTTGTGGGTGTACCCGCCCGGGGCGACCGTCTCGGCCCAGACCAGGTCGGCCGTGTCCACGCCATCGGGGGCGAACGGGGACGACGACGCGGGGACGTACGGCATCCAGTCGGACGTGGCACCGCCCTGGGCGCGGGCGTCCGAGCGTGAGGCGGTCACGCTGTCGGTCTGGTGCAGGTCACGCACGGTGGTTCCTTCCGGTGGTGCTGGCGTTCGAGGACGACGACGGGGTCAGGCCTCGACGGGGGTGGGGGCGGTGTGCGGCACCTCGGCGAGGGTGATCGGACCGTGCGCACGGTGCCGCCACGACGACCACGCCCAGCCGACGAGCAGCACGGTGCCGATGAACAGCAGCGCGCTGTACTGCAGCCACCACGAGTGGCCGGTCAGGTCGTAGATCTCCGGACGGGGCCAGATCAGGTTGACGGCCATGCCGATCTGGAACGCGACGGCGAGGGCGTTCAGCGGGATGCCCCAGCGGCCGAGGGTGAAGAGCGGCTTGCCGTCTTCGTCCACACCGCCCGGCAGGCCCGTCCGACGGAGCCGGATCCGCTGGACGAGCAGCGGGCCCGTCACCCCGAGGTAGGCCAGGTAGAGCATCGCGATGCACAGGCTGGACAGCGCGGTGAAGATCGCGGACTGGCCGATGTTCACGGCGAGTGCCAGGCCGGCGCCGACCCCAACGACGATCGAGGCCGCGATCGGGGTGCCCGTCCGGGGCGAGACGCGGGCGAGGGTGCGGTGGAAGGGCAACGCCTTCTCGCGGGCCATCGAGTAGACCATGCGCGCCCCCGCGGTCTGCACGGCCAGCGTGCAGGCGAAGACGGCGACCGCGACGGTGCAGAGCAGCAGGCGCCCGGCGACGTCGCCGAGTGCGGACGTGATCACCCAGGCGAGTCCCTGTGTCGCGAGCTTGCCGTCGGTCAGGCTCGGGGCGGCGACGAGGGCGCCGATGATGAGCAGCCCGCCGCCGAGGCCGGAGACCGTGAGCGCGCGGACGATCGTCTTCGGGGTGGTCCGCCTCGGGTTGTGCGTCTCCTCGGCGAGCTCGCCCGCGGAGTCGAAGCCGACCATCACGTACGCGGCCATCAGGGACGACGCCAGGAACGCCCAGACGTAGGGCTCGGTGCTCGTCGAGCCCTCGGTCGAGAACACCACAGCGGCCGAACGGTGCGGCAGGAGGAACAGGGCGGCGATCAGGACGACGACGCCGACGATCTCCACGAGGACGCCGAAGCTGGTCACCCGGGCCATGAACCGGACGCTGACGATGTTGACGATCGTCGTCACGGCGAGCATCACCAGTCCGAGGATTACCGCGTTGGCGGCGCCCGTCGGCGAGGCGACCGAGGGATCCGCACCGGGACCGCCGACGAGCTGGAAGCCCGCCCAGATCGTCGGCAGGACCGCCTGGACGGCGATCGCCGCGACGGCGACGGTGAGGATCTGCCCGATGATCATCGTCCAGCCGGTGAACCAGCCGAACCGGGGACCGGCGAGACGGCTCGACCACTGAAAGACCGCGCCGGAGATCGGCCAGCGGGCCGCGAGCTGGGCGAAGTTCAACGCGACCAGCAGCTGACCGCCGAACACCAGCGGCCACGCCCAGAAGAAGGCGGCGCCGCCGAGTCCGAACCCGAGCCCGAAGAGCTGGAAGACCGTGGTGAGGATGGAGACGAAGGAGAAGCCGGCAGCGAAGGACGAGAACGAGCCGACCCCGCGGTGGAGTTCCTGCTCGTAGCCGAGACGGGCGAGGCCCTGGGAGTCGACGCTGGACGTGGCGCGCGGTGCGTGGAGCGGTGCTTCGGGAGAGCGCATGGCTACAGACCTTTCGCGGAGTACCTGTCGTGTGACAGGTAGTGCGACCAGTGTCGTGCGGGGCTGTGTCGCCGTCGTTGCCCGGCTGTTTCGGGCACGTGTCGGAAGTCGCCCGCGTGTAAACGTTCGGGGTCGGCCGGAACGATCGACGACACCCGTGGACAAGAGGGATCCAAACCGATGTAGATTGGATCCGTCAAGTCCGCCACGGTGAAAGGTACGTCGTGATCCAGACCGTCCTCGGTCCCGTCGAGTCGTCCGGGACCGGCCCGGTGTCGATGCACGAGCACCTGCTCACCGACGCCAGCGCACTGCAGCGACCGGGCGTCGAGGCGCTCGAACCGAGCCTGGCCGTCACGGCGGACCTCGCAGCGGCCCTGCGGTGGAGTCAGCTCGCGCTCGCCGACAACCTGCGACTCGACGACCTCGACCTGCTCGCCGACGAACTGCGCATCGCCGGGGTCGCCGGGCTCGGGCTCGCGGTCGACCTCAGCTCGCTCGGCTTCGGGCCGGACCACGCCCGGCTGCCCGCGCTCGCGCTGGCGAGCGGCGTCGACGTCGTCGCGGGCTACGGCGCCTACCTGCCGCGCCTGCTGCCGGAGTGGTACACCGAGCTCGACACCGACGGGCGACAGCAGCTCTTCGAACGCGCGCTGACCGAGGCGGTCCCCGGGACGCACTACCGTGCCGGCATCCTCGGCCTGATGGGCACCACGTCCGCGTTCGCCACCGCCGACGGGGACGAGGAGCGCCGGAGCCTGACGGCCGCGGCCCGGGCCGCCGTCACCACCGGCGCCGCCGTCGTCGTCCGGCTGGCGGCCGACGCCCGGAACGGCCTCGAGGTGCTCGCGCACGTCGTCGCCGAGGGGGTGGACCCGAGCCGCGTCGTCTTCTCGACCGTCGACGAGTTCCTCGACCTGCCGTACCTGCGGGACCTCGGGCAGGCCGGCGCCGTCCTCGAGCTCTGCTTCGGCAACGAGGGCTCGCACGTCGGCCGGATCCGGAACGCCAGCGACCCGCAGCGCCTCGACGCCTTCCTCGCCCTGCGCGACTCCGCGCCGGAGACCCGGTGGGTGTTCGGTCACGCGACCTGGACGAAGGGGCAGCTCCGTCGGCACGGCGGGCACGGCCTCGACCACCTGACCGCCCGCGTCGTGCCGGGGCTCCGGGCACTCGGCGTGCCGGACGACGTCCTCACCCGCATCACGGTGGACGAGCCCGCACGGCTGCTCGACCGCCCCTGACCCCGACCACCAGCGCACCGCACCACGTCCCCGGAGGAACCACCATGAGAGACACGCTCGCACCCCTGGCCCCGCTCGAGCCGTTCCTCGTCGACGGCACGTGGACCGCGCCGGACGGTGCCGAACTGCTCGACGTCCTCGACCCGGCGACCGAGGTCCTGCTCACCCGGGTGCCGCAGGCCGGGCCGGTCGAGATCGACGCCGCCGTCGCCGCCGCGCGCCGGGCGCACGAGGACCGCCGGTGGAGCGGGATGAGCCCGCACGACCGGAGCCGGATCCTGGGCCGCGTCGCCGACCTCATCGAGGAGCGGCTCGAGGAGCTCGCCGTGCTCGAGACCCGCGACAACGGCAAGCCGATCGAGCGGTCCCGCGCGGACACGGCGACCTCGGCCCGCGTGTTCCGCTACTACGCGGGCGCCCCGTCCCGCCTGACCGGCACCGTGGTCCCCGTCGACGGCGGCCAGCACCACGTGTACACGACCCTCGAACCCGTCGGGGTCGCGGCGCTCATCCTGCCCTGGAACTTCCCGATCATGACCGGGGCGTTCAAGCTCGCCCCCGCGCTCGCCGCAGGCTGCACCGTCGTGGTGAAGCCGGCCGAGCAGACGCCGCTCACGATGCTCCGCGTCGCGGCGATCTGCGAGGAGGCCGGTGTCCCCGCCGGGGTCGTCAACGTCCTGACCGGTGACGGTCGGGTCGGCGCCGCGCTCACCGCGCACCCGGGCGTCGACAAGGTGTCGTTCACCGGCAGCACGGAGGTCGGCCGCAAGGTGATGACCGCCGCGAGCGCCGACTTCAAGCGCCTGACGCTCGAGCTCGGCGGCAAGAGCCCGAACATCGTCTTCGAGGACGCCGACCTGGACGCGGTCGTGGTCACCGCGATGCGGGCGTCGTTCGGCCACTCCGGCCAGATGTGCACCGCTGGGAGCCGGCTGCTCGTCCAGCGGTCGGTGCTCGACGAGGTCACCGAGCGTCTCGTCGCGGCCGTCCGGAAGGTCCCGGTCGGCGACGGTCTCGACGGCGGGATCACCGTCGGACCGCTCGTGTCCGAGGAGCAGCGGCAGCAGGTCCTCGGGTACATCGAGCAGGGCAAGGCCGAGGGAGCCACGGTCGCGGTCGGCGGCGGCGTCCCCGAGCGCCCCGGCTACTACGTCGAGCCGACGCTCTTCACCGGTGTCTCGAACACGATGACCATCGCGCGCGAGGAGATCTTCGGACCCGTCGTCGGGGTCATCCCGTTCGACGACGAGGACGAGGCGATCGCCATCGCGAACGACCAGACCTACGGACTCGCGGCGGGCGTCTGGACCCGTGACCTCGCCCGGGCGCACCGGATGGGGCAGCGGCTGCACGCGGGGACGGTGTGGGTGAACACCTACAACCTGTTCGACCCGGCGCTGTCCTTCGGCGGTGTCGGCGAGTCCGGTCTCGGCCGGGACCTCGGCGAGGAGGCGCTGCGGGCGTTCTGCGAGTCGAAGAGCGTCGTCATCGCGCTCTGAGACCACGACCGCGGCACGACCGTGGGCGCGACCGCGACCACGACCGCGAACCGGTCAGCGGCCGCGGTCGTGCCGGCCCAGCGCCGGGACTGCCGCGAGCTGCAGCGCGGCGAGCACGACGAGGGCCCAGCCGGACCCGACCGCCGACACCAGGACCCCGCCCACGAGCGAGCCGACGGCGTAGCCCGCGCTCGTCACGGCCGAGAACACGCCGACCCCGGTCGCGCGGCTCCGGTCGTCGAGCGTGCGGGTGCTGAGGATCGTCAGCGTCGGGAACAGCGGCGAGTACCCGGCACCGACGAGCACGGCCCCGGCGGCCGCCGTCGGGAAGTCGTGCGCGACGGCGAGGACGACGAGCCCGGCGGCGAGGACCACCAGCGCGCCCCGAGCCGTGCGGACCGGCCCGACCCGGTCCGGCAACCCGCCGAGGAGCAGCCGCACCCCGACGACGCTCGCCGCGAAGACCGTGAAGACGTTCGCCGCGCCGGTCAGCCCCTGCGCGCCGACCCCCTGCCCGACGAGGTGCTGGATGAGGAACGCGATCATGAAGCCCTCGGCTGCCCAGGCGACCAGGCCCGCGGCACCGGGGCGCACGACCGC
The DNA here is from genome assembly GCF_003762905.1 of Curtobacterium sp. ZW137. Classification (GTDB taxonomy): domain Bacteria; phylum Actinomycetota; class Actinomycetes; order Actinomycetales; family Microbacteriaceae; genus Curtobacterium. Next base: position 511,834 of record NZ_RJKS01000003.1, read on the forward strand.
ACGGAGCACCGGTGCGATGCCGGTCCCCGTGGGACGGGCCGGGCTGCGGTATGCCGGCGCGGATCCGTCTCGGGCGAGCAGCGCCACGGCGAGCCCGGCGAGCTGGATGCCGATCGCGACGATCCACACGGAGCGGTGCCCGGCGGACTGGTACAGGTTCTCGCCAACCACCGGCCCCAGGGCGAGTCCGATCCAGACGGCGAGCCCGAACAGGCCGAGGGCGCGGCTCCGCTGGGTCACGGGGACCTCGGCGACGACCCAGGCGGTCAGGGCCGTGGCGGTCGCGGCGTTGCCGGCGCCGAAGACGAGACGGCTGACCGCGAGCGTCGGGATGCTCAGCGCGACGAGCACGATCCCGAGCCCGACCGCCGCCAGCAGTCCGGCGCCGAGGAGCACGCGACGTGGTCCGAGCCGGTCGCTCAGGACCCCGGCCACCGGCATCGCACCGATCGCGACGAACCCCGCGAGCGAGACGAGCAGTCCCCCGAGCGCCGGGTCGGCGCCGAGCTGGTCCGTCGCCAGGCGCGGCACGACCGGCGTGCTCGCGCCGTTCACGACGTAGCCGGCGGTCGACGCCAGCACGAGGAGCCAGAACGCCGCTCCCCGGACGCCGGACTCGGCGAGCGGTCTCACTCCCCGGCTCGGCGCGGGCGGCACTCCAGGCTGAGCCAGAGCTCGAAGCAGGCGCTCCGCGACAGGGCCGTCGCGCCGATGGAGGCCCGGCCCATCCGGCCGACGTCCGGACCGAAGACGTCGAAGAGCAGGTCGCTCGCCGCGTTCGACACCTGGTTGAGCTGTTCGAAGCCGGGCGGGCAGAGCACGAAGCACAGTCCACGGGACAGCGCGGCGACCTCGTCCAGCGACCCGAGGGCGTACCGGATCATGCCGAGCGCGTTCACCGCCGTGTACCTGGCGGCCTCCTGCGCCTGCTCGAGGGTGACGTCGACTCCGACGGCCCCGGGGTGCAGCATCGTGCCGTCGCGCGACTCCGGCGTCATGCCGCTCAGCTCCAGCAGGTCGCCGGTGCGGTGGAACGCGCGGAGCGAACTGCCGTAGCGGCCGCCGTAGGGCGGGTTCGCGTAGTCCGGGATGACGAGTCCGAGTTCCAGCGCGCGGGCTTCAGCGGAGTGCTCCATGCGACCAGAGTATCCGGCGGTGGCGGTAATGGATACAACCTGTTTATGATGGGATCCATTCAGCGTCCGGGGGTGACGCGCACGAGGGAGGACCCGCGACATGACGATCGGTCTGGAGGACGGCACGCGCGCCGACCCGGCAACGACGGTGATCGACGTGGCCGCCGAGCGGTCACGCACGGCCGGCACCGCGGGACGCCACTACTTCAACGCGGCCGGCGCCGGTCTGGTCAGCGACGGCGTCCTGGAGGCCGTGGTCACCCACCTGCGTCGGGAACAGCGGGTGGGTGGGTACGAAGCAGCCAACGAGGTCGCCGACGACGTCGCCGCGGTGTACACGTCGGCCGCTGCGCTGCTCGGTGCCGAGGCGGACGAGATCGCGCTGTTCGACAGCGCGACGAGCGGGCTCCGCGGCGTCTTCGACGCGCTCCGGCTCGGCGCCGGCGACACCGTGGTCGCGCCACGGTCGAGCTACGTGAGCCAGGCGCTCCGCCTGCTCGCCATGCAGCGGCACGACGACGTCCGGCTCGTGGTCGTGCCGAGCGACGGCAGCGGTGCGATGGACCTCGATGCGCTCGACCGGGCCGTCGCCGGCGCCACCGGCCGGGTCGTGGTGAGCGCCGTGCACGTGCCGACCTCGTCCGGGCTCGTCGAGCCGGTCGCCGAGATCGCCGCCGTCGCCCGTCGCCACGGCGCCCTCTCGGTCGTCGACGCCACGCAGTCCGTGGGACAGATCGACATCGACGTCCGGGCCGTCGACTGCGACGCCCTGGTCACGACCGGCCGGAAGTTCCTGCGCGGCCCGCGCGGGACGGGCATGGCCTACCTGCGCCGCGGCACGCTCGAGGGCATCGGTGCGTGGGCACCGGATGTCCGAGGCGCGGTCTGGACCGGCGAAGATGAGTGGACGATGGACGGCACCGCGCGACAGCTCGAGACCTGGGAGTGCTCCGTCGCCGCGCGGCTCGGCCTCGGGGTGGCGCTGCGCGAAGCGCTCGACCGCGGTCCGGCGGCGACCGAGGCGCACCTCGTCGGCCTCGGCTCCCGCCTCCGGGACGCCCTCGACGGCCTCGACGGCGTGACCGTCGCCGACCCGGCAGCGTCCCCCTCCGCGATCATCACCTTCACGGTCGACGGTGTCGCGTCGAAGGAGGTCTCCGCACGGCTCCGACAGCGCCGCATCGACTCCATCTCGGTGCCCGCGAGCCACGCGCAGTGGGACCTCGGCGCCCGCGGACTGCCCAGCGTCGTCCGGGTGTCGCCGCACGTGTACAACGACGACGAGGACGTCCGGGTCCTGCTCGACGGCATCGCCGACGTCGTGGCCGAGGCCCGGGCATGACCGAGGTGCACGACGTCGTCGTCCTCGGGCTCGGGATCCACGGTTCCGCCGCGACCTACGAACTCGCCCGCCGCGGCCTCGACGTCGTCGCCGTCGAGCGGTTCACCCCCGGACACACGCGGGGCTCGTCGCACGGTGCGACCCGGATGATCCGCCGCGCCTACCCGAGCCCGGTCTGGAACGACCTGGTCGACCGCGCGTACCGCGGGTGGGACCGGTGGGGGACCGTAGCCGGCGCACCCTTCCTGCACCCGACCGGCGGACTGTACGCCCACCGTGGCGAGCCGACGATGCAGGGCGGGGCGAGCCTCCCGGCCGATCGTGACACCTGGCGGACGCACGCGCCGTCGCTGCGTCCCCCCGAGGAGTACGGCGCGGTCCACGACCCCGACGCCGGCGTCCTCAACGCCGCACGGGCGCTCGCCTTCGCGCAGTCGGCCGCCGCTGCGGCCGGTGCCGAGCTGCGCTTCGGTGAGACCGTCCTCGACCGGCAGGTCGACGACGGCGTCGTCACCGTCCGGACCGACCGCGGCAGCATCCGCGCCCGCCACCTGGTCCTGGCCGGCGGCGCCTGGGCGTCGCAGCTCGTGCCGGGGGCCGCCGCGTTCTTCGAGGTCTGGCGCATCGTCACCCTCACCGTCCCCACCGGCCAGGCGATCGCGCAGCCGCCGGCACTCGGCTGCTTCTCCGTCGACCTGCCCGAGGGTCTGGTGTTCGGACTGCCCGAGGCCGCCGGGTCCGGCGCCAAGATCGGGATCGACGCCGGCCCGGTCTGGGACCCCGACGTGCCCGTCGCACCGCCCACCGAGGCCGAGACGGCCCACCTGGCCGGGCTGTTCGAGCGCTTCGTCCCGGGGATCGACACGGCGGGCGGCGAGGCCGTCGCCTGCCTGTACACGATGACCCCCGACAAGCGGTTCGTCGTCGGCGCGCTGGCGGACGAGCCCGAGGTCATCGTGGCCGCCGCGTGCTCCGGACACGGGTTCAAGTTCGGCCCGGCGATCGGCGAGGCCGTCGCCGACCTGGTGCAGGGCGTCACGCGTCCGGACCTCGACTTCCTCAGCCCAGCACGGATGGTGACCACCGCATGACCGAGTCCACCGCACCCGCGTCCCGCCGGGTCGCCGTCGCCGCACCGCACCCCGCCGCGCTCGACGCCGCGGCCGAGGCGGTCGCAGCCGGCGGTGACGCGATCGACGCCGCACTCGCCGCCGCCGCCGCGCTGACCGTCGTCTACCCGCACCAGTGCAGCATCGGCGGCGACCTCGTGGCCCTCGTCCGCCGCCCCGGACACGCCGTGACCGCCGTGGTCTCCGCCGGTGCCGCCCCGAGCGCGATCGACGTCGCCGCGCTCGCGCAGCAGGAGCGGATGCCGCGGCAGGGTGCGCAGACCGTCACGGTGCCCGGAGTCGTCGCCGGCTGGCGGGCGATCGACGCGCTCGGCGGTCGGCTCGGTCTCCGTCCGGCGCTGCTCCGAGCAGCCGGGCTCGCGGCCGACGGGGCGCCCGTCTCCGCCGGTCTCGCCCGTGCGATCGCCGTCCGCGAGGACGAGATCCGCGCCGACGCCGGCATGACCGACGTCTTCGGCGACGGCGCCGGTGGCCTGCTCGGTGCGGGTGACCGCCTCGTGCAGCCCGCGCTCGCCGCGACGCTCACCGAACTGGCGGCCGACCCCGGGGCGATGTACCGCGGGCGGATCGCCGGGTCGATCACGGCGCGGCTGCGGGAACTCGGTGGCGCGCACACCGAGGCCGACTTCGCCGCGCACGAGGCCGAGCTCGCCGAGCCGGAGCAGGCCGACGTCGGCGGGGTCCGCTGGTGGGCGGCGCCACCGCCCACGCAGGGCGTCGTGCTGCTCGGCATCCTGCCGGAGGCGCTCGCCGACGATGCCGACTCCGCAGACCGCACCGCCGAGCTCGTCGACGCTGTGCACCGCGCGGCGCTCGTCCGTCAGGCCGAGCTCGGCGACCCCCGCGGCGGTCCGATCGACGTCGCCGCGATGACCGACCCGCGCGACACCGGCCGGACGGGGGCGCTGCCGCGGGCCGGACGCGCGCTCGGGGACACGGTCGCGGTCACCGCGGCCGACACCGACGGCACCGTGGTCACCCTCATCCAGAGCGTCTACCAGCTGTTCGGGTCCGGCATCCTCGACCCGGGCACCGGCGTCGTCCTGCACAACCGCGGTTCGGCCTTCAGCACGGACCCCGCCCACCCCGGGCACGTCGGTCCCGGACTGCGCCCGCCGCACACGCTGCTGCCGGTCATCGCCGAGACGGACGGTCTGGTCGTCGGCCTCGGGTGCCAGGGCGGCAGCGCCCAACCGTGGATCCTCGCGCAGGTCGCCCGTGACCTGGTCGACGGCGACAGCAACCCCGTGGCCGTGCTCGGCCGCCCGCGGTTCGTGGTCGGCGCGCGCGACCTCGGGCACGAGGAGATGACCCTCGTCGCCGAACCCGGGACCGACGAGGCGATCGCAGCGGCCACCGCGCTCGGCCTGCCCGTCGCACGGACCGACGGCCCGGTCGACGAGGCCGGGCACGTGCAGACCGTCCGACTGCACGCCGACGGCCACCTCGACGCGGCGAGCGACCCCCGCGCGGACGGTCGCGCCGTCGTCCTCCACGCCAACTGACCCCCGATCCACCCGAGAAGGAAGCCCATGAGCAGCACCGCCCACGTCCTCGATCCGCTCACCTCCGCCGAGATCGCCTCCTTCGTCGCCGCGGTCCGCGGTTCCGGTCGGATCGGTGCACGACCGCGCTTCTGGGGGATCGCCCTCGACGAGGAGAAGGCGCGGGGGACCGTGGCCGGCGGCGCCCGCCCGGTCCGCATGGTCGTGATGGACCCGGACGCCCACGCCGCATGGGAGGTGCGCGGCTGGACGGCCGGTCCGGACTCGCCGGCGATCGTCGAGCTGTGGACCGACGTGGACCACCGCCGCCCCGGCGTCTCGAGTGACGAGGCGCGGCTCATCGCCCAGGCCGCCCGGAAGTCGCCGTTGATCATCGAGGCCCTGGCGAAGCGCGGCATCACCGACACCTCGCTGGTCTGGGTCGACCCGGAGTCGATCACGGGCTTCGTGCCCGAGGACCTCGCCGACCGCCGCCTGAGCTGGGGCACGGTCTGGTACCGCGAGTTCCCCGAGGACAACGGCTACGCCAGGCCGGTCGCGGGGCTCGTCCCGATCCTCGACCTGGACACGCTCGAGGTGATCCGCATCGAGGACCACGGGGTCGTCCCGATGGCCACCGAGACCGGGGTCTACACCTCGGGCACCTGGGGTCCCGACCGCGAGGTCTCGGCGCTCGACATCGTGCAGCCGAACGGCCCCGGCTTCGCGATCGACGGGCACCTGGTCACGTGGCAGAACTGGAGCTTCCGCGTCGGGTTCTCCCACCGCGAGGGGCTCGTCCTGCACGACCTGACCTACCGCGACGGTGACGTCGAGCGCCCCGTGCTGCACCGTGCGGCGGTCAACGAGATGTACGTGCCCTACCTGGACAGCGACCCGACCGCCTACCGCAAGAACTTCTTCGACTGGGGCGAGTACGGCGCCGGGCCGCTCACCGCGAGCCTCGAGCTGGGCTGCGACTGCCTCGGCGAGATCCGGTACTTCGACGTCGACTTCCTGGACGGGCACGGCGAGCCCCAGACCATCGTGAACGGCATCTGCCTGCACGAGGAGGACGACTCGATCCTCTGGAAGCACGTGAACACCCGCACCGGCAGCGCCGAGGTCCGCCGCAGCCGCCGCCTGGTGATCTCGAGCTTCGCCACGGTCGCGAACTACGACTACGGCTTCTACTGGACGCTGTCCCAGGACGGTTCGATCGAGCTCGAGGTGAAGCTCACCGGGATCATGTCGGTGTCCGGCATCGCCGACGGCGAGACCCCGCGGTACGGCCGCATGGTCGCGCCGAACGTGCAGGCCCCGACGCACCAGCACTACTTCGCGGTGCGGCTCGACACCGCCGTCGACGGGCCGTTGAACCGGCTGGTCGAGGTCCACGCGGAGCCGGAGCCCGACGAGGCGCTGAACCCCTACGGCAACGCCTGCATCGCGGTCGAGACGCCCATCGCGACCGAGGCCGACGGTGCCCGGACGTCCGACCCTGCACGGGCGCTGCACTGGCGCATCGAGAGCGAGTCGGCGCAGAACCGCTTCGGCGAGAGCACCGCGTACCGCCTCGCCGTCCAGAACACCGCGCAGCTGCACGTGCGGCCCGGCAGCATCGTGGAGCGCAAGGCGCCGTTCGTCGCGAAGCACCTGTGGGCGAGCGCGTTCGACCCCGAGGAGCGGTTCATCGCGGGGGAGTACCCGAACCAGGGCGAGCTCGGCGACGACGGCGTGCACGTCTGGCAGCGGGCGGGCCGGTCGCTGGAGAACGAGCGGCTCGTGCTCTGGCCGGTCCTCGGCGTGCACCACTTCCCGCGGCCGGAGCAGTGGCCGATCATGCCCGTCGACCGCATCGGCTTCCGGCTCGAGCCGGACGGCTTCTTCGACCGGAACCCCTCGCTCGACGTGCCGCCGTCCGCGACCGACCACTGCGCACCGGGCGCCGGCCACGAGCACGCGGGCCACGACCACGCGGGCCACGACCACGACATCCACGCCGCGCACGACGGGCACGTCCACGCCGAGCAGCAGCACGACCACGAGGGCGGCCGCTGATGACCGGGACCGAGCACACGCCCGAGCACCTCGCCGACTGGTCCGCCGTCCGACTGGCCGACGCCGTCGCGGCCCGCGAGGTGTCGGCGGTCGAGGTGATGCGCGCCCACCTGGAGCGGATCGAGGAACGCAACCCGCGCCTGCGGGCCGTCGTCTCACAGCAACCCGACTCGGTCTCGCTCGCCGCCGCGGAAGCCGCGGACCGCCGCACCGCCGAGGCCCGCGCCGCCGGTGACCCCCTGCCGCTCCTGCACGGCCTGCCCACCGCGGTGAAGGACCTGATGGACGTCGCCGGGCTGCCGACCACGAACGGGTCCGCGGCCTTCGCCGAAGCGCGTCCGGCAGCGCACGACAGCGTCCTCGCGACCCTCCTGCGCGACGCCGGCGCGATCATCATCGGCAAGACAAACACCCCGGAGATGGGGCAGGGCGTCCTGACGTTCAACCCGGTGTTCGGCACGACCGTGAACCCCTGGGACACGTCCCGGCACGCCGGGGGGTCGAGCGGCGGCGCCGCGGCGGCCCTGGCCGGACGGATGCTGCCGATCGCCGACGGTTCGGACAGCGGCGGGAGCCTGCGCTACCCGGCCGCGTTCTGCAACGTCGTCGGCGTCCGACCGAGCCCCGGCCGCGTGCCGAGCGGCCGGACCGGCAACGCCTGGACGCCGCACGGGGTCACCGGACCGATGGCGCGCGACTCCGCGGACGCCGCGCGCTTCATGGACGCCCTCGCCGTCGAGCAGTCGGTCTGGCCGATGTCGGCGATGACGCGGTACCCGGTGCGGCCGGTCCAGGTCGACGGGCTCCGGGTCGCGTGGAGCGACGACGCCGGCGGCCTGCCGATCGACCCGTCGGTCCGAGCCGTGCACCGTGCGTTCGCCGAGCAGCTCGCGGGCCTCGGCGCGGTGGTCGAGGCGGCCGAGCCCGACTTCGCCGGTGCGGACGAGGCCTGGGAGACCATCGAGACGTTCGAGTTCTTCCTCGGTGGTCGGCACGCCGTCGACGCCGGAGCGACCGGGTTCCGGCCGGACTACGTCCGCAACGTCGAGCAGGGCCGCGCCACCACCGCGACGCAGCTCGCCGACGCCTACGAACGGCGGACGCGCATGTACCGGGACACGGCCGCGGTCCTCGACCGGTACGACGTGCTGGTCCTGCCGGCCACGCCGGTCGTCGCACCGCCCGCCGAGGTCGAGTGGGTCGAGGAGGTCGACGGACACCGCTTCGAACGCTACTTCACGTGGCAGATGCTCGCGAACCGGCTCACGCTGACCGCGCACCCGGTCGTGGTGACCTCCGCCGGGTTCACAGCAGAGGGACTGCCCGTCGGGGTGCAGGTCGTCGGGCGCCACGGCCGCGAGGCGCAGCTGCTCGCGGCGACGCGCGCGATCGAGGAGGCCGCCGGCTGGATCCGGCGGGCACCGGCGCTGTAGCCGGGGCGGGCGGCCGGCTCAGCCCGTGAAGACCGTGGACGAGCGGCGCTCGTACCAGTGCGCCAGGTGCTCGCCGGCGCGCAGGACGTGGTCGCGCATGAGTCCGGCCGCACGCTCGTGGTCACCGCTGACGAACGCCTCGATGAGCTCCTCGTGCTCGCGGAAGTTCTCCTCGCGGTGCCGGGAGTTCTCGCGGAGCACGAGCGCCGAGACGTTGCGCGGGAAGGCGTCGTTGATCTCGACGAGCATGCGGGTCAGCCGGATGTTCCCCGACGCCTGGTAGATCAGCCCGTGGAACTGGTCGTTGTCGACGCCCTCGCGCTGCTTCGGCTGCTCGCCGTCGGCCGCCGCGAGCGAGCGCTCGTACATCGCCTGGTTCACCGATCGCAGCTGGGTGATGGTGGCGTCGTCGAGGCGGTCGACGGCGCGGCGGGCGGCGAGCGACTCGAGTTCGGCCCGGACCTCGTAGGCCTCGCGGACCTCCCACGGCACCGGCACGCGCACCACGGCGCCGCGGTTCGGCACGACCTCGATGAGCCCGCCGGTCTGCAGCTGCCGCAGGGCCTCGCGGACGGGCGTGCGGCTGATCCCGAACTGCGCCGCCAGGTCGGCCTGGCGCAGCGGTGCGCCGATCGGGATCTCGCCGGACATGATCTTCGCGCGGATCCGGGCGGCGAGGTCGTCGACGAGTGCGTTGCCGTCGGTGGTGGTCACGAAAGTGGTCTCCTCGGTGCGTCATCGCAGCGAGCCCCCGCTGCGGATCCAATCTTGCCAGGTGTTGGATCCCGTTGCCGGATCCGACCCGCCCATGATTGGATCCAATCATGGGCTTCTTGATCGTCGTGACCCTCGGTGGGTCGCTCGTCGCGCTCGTCCTGGGTGTCGCGGGGGCTCGGCGCGTCGGGCGGACGGCGCTCCTGGGCGAGGTCGTGATGCTCGCCGCCATGGCGGACGTCCACCTGCCGGCCATGGGCTTCGTGCCCGCACCGTTCTGGGCGGTCCTGCTCGGCGGCTGTGCGATGGTGACCGCGCTGGTCGACCGCGTCCGCCGTCCGCGCCGTCCGCAGGGGGGCCACCTGCACGCGCTCGGCATGCTGCTCGGCGCGGTGTTCGTGGTGCTCGGTGCGGCGCACGCCGGTGACTCCGCGGGGCACCACCACGGCGCTGCGCTGCTGCTGCCGGTCGCCGTCGCGGTGGCCGTGCACGTCGGTGCCGTGGCGTGGAGCGTCGGGCGGCGCCGCGTCGCACGGACGGAGTCGGTGCGACGGATCGCGGCACTCGTCGGGCTGCTCGCGATGGGCGCGATGGCGGCCGTCCACTGAACCACCTGCGGTCGTGACCAGCGTCGACGAGGCAACCCGGGCCTCCCGGCCGGACCATCCGCTACCAAATTGGATCCAATTCTGGCAGTATCGGATGACATGTGGGGAGCACCGTCCCCGCGAGCAGCCGACGAGGAGACGCCCAGGATGATCATCGACGCCTACAACACCACGCAGGACCGCCGTGGCCGGAGCGACTACCTCAGCGGTGTCCGGCCGGGCGAGGAGCCGCCCGCGTACACGCCGTTCGACGCGAACCGGATCCTGGACCGCATGGACGCGGCCGGCGTCGACCGCGCGATGGTGTGCTCGCTCGCGCAGGGGATCGAGAACGACTTCCTGATGGACCTGGTCGCCGCCCACCCGGACCGGCTGTTCGGCTTCGGACAGGTGATGCCGCAGTGGGAGAACGCGACCGACGAGATCCGCCGGTTCGCCGACGGTGGACTGGTCGGACTGAAGCTGCACCCGAGCCTGCACGGGTACCACGTGGCGGACCACGGCCTGCTCGACCCGCTGTTCGAGGTGTGCGCCGAGCTCGGCCTGCCCGTGCTCATCAACGCCCTCGACGACGCGTTCTGCGCACCGTTCGCGATCGAGGAGATCGCCAAGGGCTTCCCGACGGTGCCGACGATCATCGCCCACATGGGTGCGGTGTGGAACGTGCCGGAGGCGATCATCGTCGCGGAGCGGAACCCGCACGTCTACCTCGAGACCTCGGCGACGCTCATGTCCGACGTCAAGCGCGCCTACGCCCGCCTCGGGGCCGAGAAGATCCTGCTCGGGTCCGAGTGGCCCGGCAGCGACTTCGACCTGGAGCGCATGAAGATCGCGAAGGCGATCCCGGACGAGGCCGACCGGGCGCTCGTCGAGGGCGGCAACATGGCACGGATCCTGGGCTGGTCGTGAGCGACCGGGGTGCGCCGGTGTCGTCGGAGCGTCCGGTCCTGGACGGGCCGCCGACGTCGTCGGAGCGTCCGGTCTTGGACGGGCCGCCGACCGGGATGGACACGGCCGACCGCGAGCTGCTCGACATCGCCACCGACGTGCTCGAGCGTCGGTACCGCGCGGGCGTGCACGAGGTCGCGGCGGCGCTCCGCCTGGCGGACGGCACCGTCGTCACCGGCCTGCACGTCGAGGCGTCGGCCGGTCGGGCGTCGGTGTGCGCCGAGTCAGCGGCGCTGAGCGCCGCGGTCGTCGCCGGCGCCGCGGTCGAGTCCGTCGTCGGTGTCCTGCGCCGACCGAGCGGGACGCTGCACCTCATCGAGCCGTGCGGCGTCTGCGCCGAGCTGCTCGGCGACCACGCCCCGGACGCGCACGTGTGGGTGGCGGTCGGCGACGGGTTCGGCCCGGTCGGCGTCGCCGAACTGCTGCCGTTCCGGCGGCGCCGAGCGGCACGAGCGGCGTCCCACTCCGCGACACCTGAGGTTTAACGCCGCGGAAACACCCCCGACCCGTGCGGTGTCCGAAGCCGTCACAGAATGACGGCGACGGCGCGCACCGGTCCCCACCCGAGTGCCCCCCGTCGTGGAAGGAACCACCGCATGCTCGCCGTCTCCGGCAACCCCGTCCTGATCGTCGTCGACATCCAGGGCGGCGCCGCCTCGACGATGCCCACCCCGGGTATCCCCGTCATGAGCGGTCGCGCCGAACGCGCACCCCGCGTCCGCGACCTCATCGAGCACTGCCGGTCCGCGGGCGTGCCGGTCGTCTTCATCCAGGAGGTCCACAAGGCGAACCTCGTCGACATCGGTCGGGAGCTCGACGGCGCCGAGGGGCCGCACTGCATCGAGGGCGAGGAGCAGACCGAGCTCGCCTCGTGGATCGACCCCCGACCGGAGGAGTTCGTCATCCGCAAGCGCCGGTACTCGGCGTTCTTCGGGACGGAGCTCGAGATCGTGCTCAAGGCCCACCGCGCCGGCACGGTGCTGCTCGTCGGCGGGCTCACCGACGTGTGCATCCACTACACCGCCGCCGACGCGCACCAGCACGACTACGCGGTGCGGGTGCTCACCGACTGCGTCGCCGGGTCGAGCGAGCGTGCGCACGACGCGGCGCTCGAGGCGATCGCGTACCTGCAGCGCGACGCGCTCGTGACCGCGGCCGACGTGCGCTCGTGGCTCGACGAGCGGGAGCCGGCGCGTGCCTGAGCCGACCAGCACGTCGGAGCGTGGGCCGGCCCGGATCGTCCTCGGCCGGATCCGCACGATGGACCCCGCGGCGCCGACGGCCGACGCCATGCTCGTCGTGGGTGACCGGATCGTCGCGGTGGGCACGGAGGACGCGGTGCGGGCCGCCGCGCACGACTCCGCGGCTGCGCGTGACTCCGCGGCCGCGCGTGACTCCGCGGTCGCCGTGCACGAGGAGCGCGTCGAGGGCACGGTGCTGCCCGGCTTCACCGACGCGCACGCCCACGCGCAGCGCGCCGGCCTCAAGGCGCTGCAACTGCTCGACGCGGACGCGGGCGCCGACGCGTTCTCGGCCGTGATGCTCGCCGACGGCGATGCCGACCCGGACGCCCCGGACTGGCTCGGTGACACCCCGCCGACGCTCGACGACCGGCTCGCCGCGATCCGCCGGGTGCAACCGCTCCTGCACGCCATGGGCTTCACCGGGGTCGTCGACCCGGCGGTCACGCTCCCCGAGCTCGCCGGGTACCGCGAGGCGCACCGGCGGGGTCTGCTCACCATGCGCGTGGTCGCGATGCCGTACCCGGAGCTCGGCACGGATGCCGTGCCCGACATCGACGCCGCGCTGGCCGTCCTCGAGTCGATCGACGGCGTCACGGGTGACGGCGACGACCTGCTGCGCCTCGGGCCGATCAAGGTCTACTACGACGGCGAGGGCATGAAGGGTCAGGCCCTGCTCGAGCGGCCGTGGGCCGGCGACGACCACGGCGTGCAGCGCATCTCCGCCGACGACTTCGCGCGGCTCGCCGCCGCCTGCGTCGGAGCCGGCTGGGGCCTCGGCGTCCACGCGGTCGGCAGCCGAGCGGTCGCAGAGGTCCTCGACGGCTTCGAGGCCGCCGAGCGGCAGACCGGCCGGGCCGTCGCACCCCTGCGGTGCCAGCTCATCCACGCCTACCTCGAACCGAGCCCGGCGAGCGCAGCCCGAGCGGCCCGCCTCGGCGTCGTCGCGTCGCTGCAGCCCACGATCGCCTGGAAGAACGCGGCCGGCCTGCGCCGACGGCTGGGCGACCGGGTGGACGAGGTGAACCCGATGCGCACCTGGCTCGACGCCGGAGCCGTCGTCGCGATGGGCTCGGACGCGCCGTACTTCCCGTTCGACCCGCGCGAGGTGGTCCCGGTCGCGTCCGCGCGTCGGATGCGCGACGTCGACGGACCGCTCGGCCCGGGGCAGGCGATCTCGGTGATCGACGCGGTGGCGGCCTACACCCGCGGGGCGGCACACGCGGCCTTCGCCGAGGACCGGCGCGGGGTGTTGCGAGCCGGTGCCCTGGCCGACTGGGTGCTCGTCGACGTCGACCCGGGCGACTGCACCCCCGACGAGTTCGCCCGCGCCCGCGTGCGACGGACGGTGGTGGGCGGCCGGACGGTCTTCACCGCGGTCCAGATGTAATCCACACGAAACATAGTTGGATGCGGATTGTCCTAGATTGGATCCAAGTTGGACCCGCTCGGGACTGACTCCCTGGCATCACCCCGAATCCCATTGGAGGACAGCACCATGGTGAGGAAGCGCATCCTCGTCGGCGTCGCGGTCGCGACCGCCGTCGGCCTCTCCCTGAGCGCGTGCAGCACGTCCGGCTCTGCCGACGGCGGCAGCGGCGGCTCGACGACCAGCACGATCAACGCCGAGCTCTGGTACGCCCCGGCGACGTTCGACCCCGCGAAGGCCTCGGCCAGCTCGGACGTCGAGGTCGCCCGACTCGGCTTCGACACCCTGCTCCGGCAGGGCGAGGGCGACGACGGCGGGTACATCGGCGGCCTCGCGACCAAGTGGGACGCGGAGTCGGCCTCGAAGTACGAGTTCACCATCCGGGACGGGGCGACCTGCTCCGACGGCACCGAGATCACGCCGACCGTGGTGGCCAAGTCCTTCGAGTACCTCGTGGGGCTCGACGACTCGGGTGCCCAGACCTGGAAGAACCAGGCGTTCGGCTCGGGTGACCCCACCTTCACGCCCGACGACTCCGCCGGCACCCTCACGATCTCCCTCAGCTCGCCGTACTCGCAGCTGCTCGGCGGTCTGACCCGGCCCGGCACCGGCGTCATCTGCCCGGCCGGCATCGCCGACCCGAAGGGACTCGCCGCCGGCACCGTGAAGGGCGCCTGGTCCGGTCCGTACACCCTGACCAAGTCGGCCGCGGGCAAGAGCGTGCAGTACTCCCTGCGCTCGGACTACGACGCCTGGCCGGACTGGAAGACCGTCACCGGCAAGCCCGCGAAGACGATCAACATGACCGTGCAGGGCGACTCGAACACGAGCGCGAACCTGCTGCAGTCCGGTGGCGTCGACGTCGCCCGCTTCTACGACTCGAACGCCGAGCGCTTCACCGGCGACGGCTACTCGACCGTGAAGTTCGCCAGCTCGGCCTACAACCTCGTCTTCAACGAGGCCGAGGGGTCCGGCTCGGTGTTCGCGGGCAACCAGCCACTGCGTGCGGCGGTCGCCCAGGCGATCGACACCAAGGGCTTCAACAACGCCGGACTCGACGGGCTCGGGGTCGCACAGACCACCGTGAACGCCGCCAGCTACCGGTGCGCCGTCGACGGCTCGTCGCTCGTGCAGTCGTACGACGCGAAGGCGGCGGCGAAGGAGCTCAAGGGCAAGACCATCCGCCTGCTCATCATGTCGAACTGGGACCCCGCGGCGGACTTCCTCGCGGAGTCGCTGCGGAACGCCGGAGCCACCGTGAAGGTCTCCGCGCCGGACCCCGCCGACTGGACGACCCAGATGCGCACGAAGCCGGACACCTGGGACGTCGCGGTCGCGGCCGAGGACGCCCAGGTCGGCCTGATCAACCTCTCGATCGCCCGGTACCTCGGCCCGACCTACCCCGAGGGCGGCACGAACGTGTCCTCGAGCGACAACCCCGAGGGCCTGAAGGCCTACCAGGCCGCGATGGCGACGACCGACGAGGACGAGCAGTGCGCGGACTTCGCCACGGCGCAGAAGTCGATCCTGGAGCGGGTCGACATGACCCCGCTCATCACGGACACGCACCGCTACGTCGCCCGCAAGGGCTTCGAGACGCACGTCTTCTCCGGCTACTGGGACCCGTCCGCCATGCGGATCGTCTCGTGACCGTCTGACGCGCTCACCCAGCACCGCCCAGCACCATCCAGCACCGCCCAGCACCACCCAGCACCACCCCACCACCGCCCGGACCGGAGCACCTGGAGGACCCGCGATGAGCACCACCACCGTCGACCATCCCCCTGTGCCCGGTCCGGGCGCCTCGGACGCCCCCGTCGCAGCGGCTCCCCGAGCCGCGAGCCTCGGGGGCGCCTGGCGCCGGTTCCTGCTCCGTCGCGCCGGCGGCCTCGTCGTCAACCTCGCGCTGCTCGTCCTCGTGACCTTCCTGATCGTGCAGCTCATCCCCGGCGACCCGGCCACGGCCATCGCGGGCGACACAGCGTCGCTCGCACAGGTCGAGCTCGTCCGGCACCAGCTCGGCCTCGACCAGCCGCTCCCCGTCCAGCTCTGGCACTACGTCGCAGGCGTCGTCCAGGGCGACTTCGGGGACTCGTACAAGTACCGCGCACCGGCCATGGACATCGTCATGACCGCCGTGCCGTACACGCTCACCATCACGATCGTCGCCGTCCTGCTCCTGCTCGTCCTCGGACTGGCGCTCGGGATGACCGTCGGCGTCCTGACCCGCGGCGACCGCCACCGGTGGCTCGACGTGACGTTCACCGCCGTCACCGGCCTCATCTCCTCGATCCCGACGTACGTCCTCGCCACCGGGTTCGTCGTCGTCTTCGCGGTCCTGCTGCACGTGCTGCCGCCCGCGTACTCGCCGGCCTACGACTTCGGGGCCGCCGCCGTGCTGCCGATCGCCTCGCTGACCGTCGGCGGCACGTGTTCCGTCGCCCGCATCGTCCGCCGGGAGACCGCGGTCATCCTCGAGCAGGACTACATGCGCACCGCACGCGGCTGGCGACTGCCGGCGCTGTCGATCTACGCGAAGCACATGCTGCCGAACCTGCTCACCACCGCGCTGACGCTCTCCGGCATCATCCTGACCGCCCTGCTCGGCTCCGCGCTGATCACCGAGGCGGTGTTCGCCTGGCCCGGCCTCGGCGGCGTGATCGTCCAGGCGATCGCGGTCGACAAGGACTACCCGGTGATCCGCGCCGCCGTCTTCGTGATCGGCCTGATCTCCCTCGTGATCACCCTGGTCATCGACATCATCCTGGGTCTCATCGACCCGCGCACCCTCGGAGAGAAGCGTGGCTGACACCATCACCGCCGTCCGCGCCGCCACCGTCGACCGGCCCGCGCGGCCCCGGGCGTTCGCGTGGAACGCCGGCCTCGTCGTCGGACTCGCGATGTTCGGCCTGATCCTCGTCGTCGCCGTCGTCGCACCGTTCGTCCTCGGTTCCCAGGCGACCGGGATCGGCGGCACCGCCGGACTCGGGTCGACCGCCGAGCACCCGCTCGGCACCGACACCCTCGGCCGGGACATGCTCGCCCGCACGCTCGTGGCCACCCGCGCGACGGTGCTCATGGCGCTCGCCGCCACGGCACTGTCGGCCGTCGTCGGCATCGCGCTCGGCATCGGCGTGTGGCTCGCCCCGCGGCGGCTCCGCGAGTTCGGGCTCCGCGCGATCGAGTTCGCCGTCAGCTACCCGACGATGCTCGTCGCGATCATCGTCGCCGCGATCCTCGGTCAGGGCATGGTCCAGGTGGTGGTGGCCATCGCGGTCGCCAACATCGCCGGCTTCGCCCGACTGACCGCGAACCTCGCCGCGAAGATCTCCACCAGCGAGTACGTGACGACGGCGCGGCTGATGGGCGTCCCGGCGCACCGCGTGGCGGTCCGGCACGTGCTGCCGAACATGGCCGAACCGACCCTCATCCTCATCGCCGGCGCGTTCTCCGGCGCGCTCGTCGAGATCTCCGGGCTGTCGTTCATCGGCCTCGGCGCGCAGACCCCCGCGTTCGACTGGGGCACCCTGCTCAACGACGGCCTCGACCGCATCGTGGTCAACCCCGTGGTCATCGTCGGGCCGGCGGTCGCCCTGACCTTCGCGTCGCTCGCCGCCCTGCTCGTCGGGGACGGGCTCGCCGCCGCGGCGAACCCCCGGTCGAACACGACCCGCGCCCGGACCACCCGGGCGGCCGGGGCGCCGACGCTCGCGGTCGAGGAGGACGCGGTGCTCGTCGCCGACGGCATCTCCGTGCGGCACGGCGCGAGCGGACGCCCGCTGGTGGACGACGTCTCGTTCACCATCCGTCGCGGCGAGGTGCTCGGGATCGTGGGCGAGTCCGGTTCCGGCAAGTCGCTCACCGCCTCCGTCGTCGCCAAGCTCCTCGGCGAGGGGCTCGAGGCGTCCGCCCGACGGCTCGAGCTCGGCGGGGTGGACCTGCTCGGCCGGGTGCCCGACCGCGTGCTCGCCTCGCGGATCGGCCTGGTCTACCAGGACCCCGGCACCGCCCTGAACCCGGCGATGGTGCTCGGCATCCAGCTGTCCGACGTGCTGCGGATGCGCCTGCGCCACAGCCGGCGCGACGCGCTGCGCCTGCTCACCCAGGGGTTCCGGGCGGTCAAGCTCACCGACCCCGAAGGACGCCTGCGGCAGTACCCGCACCAGCTGTCCGGCGGGATGAAGCAGCGCGCGATGATCGCGTCCGCGATGAGCACGAAGCCGGACCTGCTCATCGCCGACGAGCCGACCACCGCGCTCGACGTGACGGTCCAGCGCGAGGTCCTCACCGTGCTGAAGCGCATGAACGAGGAGTCCGGGACCGCCGTGCTCTTCATCTCGCACGACCTCGGGGTCGTCCGCGCGCTGTGCGACCGGGTGCTCGTGATGCGGAACGGTGCGATCGTCGAGCGCATCGACGACGTCGCCGGCCTGTCGCCGGAGACCGTCGACCACCCCTACACGAAGCAACTGCTCGCGGCCACGCCGGTCGTGACGGTCCCCTCGGAGCAGACGGAGGCGCACGCGTGACCGACACCACCACGACCCGCCGACCGGCCGCGACCGACGTCGACCCGATGATCGACGTCCGCGCGCTCGACGTCGCGTTCGGGTCGACGACCGTCCTGCACGGCGTGGACCTGCGTCTCGAGCGCGGCCGCACCGTGGGCATCGTCGGCGAGTCCGGCTCCGGCAAGTCCACGCTCGCCAAGGTCCTGGTGGGCACGGTGAAGCCGGCCGCCGGCAGCGTGACGGTCGACGGCGTCGACCTCGGCTCGGCACACCGGTCCGCGCTGCACGCCGCCCGGCGCCGCATCCAGATGATCCCGCAGGACCCGTACTCGTCGCTCTCCCCGCGGCGCACCGTGGCGCAGACCCTGGCCGAGGCGATCGACCCGATCCGTCCGCGTGTGGCCACCCACGAGGACCTGATCAGCGGCTGGCTCGAACGCGTCGGGCTCTCCCCGGACATGATGCACCGCTACCCGCACGAGTTCTCCGGCGGGCAGCGGCAACGGATCGCGATCGCCCGCGGGCTCGTCATCGACCCGCACCTAGTGATCGCCGACGAGATCACCTCGGCGCTCGACGTGTCGGTGCAGGCTCAGATCCTCGAACTGCTCGCGGGCATCAAGGAGTCCCTCGGCCTGACGATGGTGTTCATCTCGCACAACCTCGCCGTCGTGCAGCGCGTCAGCGACGAGGTCGTGGTGCTGTACCAGGGCGAGGTGGTCGAGTCCGGTCCCGTTGAGCAGATCTACGCCGACCCGCAGCACTGGTACACGCGACGGCTGCTCGACGCGGACCCCGGCTCCGCCCGCTTCAGCCTGACCGGCTGACCGATCACGGAAGGTCGCGACAGTGGCGGCACGACTCCCGACGACCCCGCACGCCCCCGGCGTGCTCCGACTGGTCGGCGCGACCCTCGTCGACGGCACCGGCGCACCGCCGCGCGCCGATGCCGAGGTCGAGCTGCACGATGGCATCGTCACGTACGCCGGCCCACGACGCGCCCCGGCACCAGGCGTCCCGGTCGCCGACCTCACCGGCACCTGGCTGCTGCCCGGCTTCATCGACACGCACGTGCACCTCAGCATGGTGCCGACCACCCCGGAGGAACAGCGGGCACGGTTCCCCGAGGAGGACGTGCTCGAGGTCGCCGGGATGCTCCGCTCCACGCTGCACGCCGGCGTCACCACCGCACGGGACCTCGACGGCCTGACGCCCGGGTACCGGAACGCCGTCGCCCGCGGCACGGTGGTCGGCCCGCGCCTGCACCTGGCGATCGCGATGCTCTCGCCCACCGGCGGGCACGCCGACCCCGTCCGGCCGAACGGCTCGCTCCCGGCGTGGGCGGTGCGCTCGGGGATGCCCGAGCCCGGCGTCGTCGACACCGACGAGGACGTCGTCCGCACCGTCCGCACCCTGCTCCGCACGGGCGCCGACGCGATCAAGGTCTCGACCTCCGGCGGGGTCGGGTCGCCCACGGACGACCCGGACGACGTCGGGATCACCGAGGAACAGGTCCGCCTGGTCGTCCGCCTCGTCGGCGAACGCGGTGGGCGCCCCGTCACCGCGCACGCCCTGACCGACGCAGCCGCACGAGCGGCCGTGCTCGGTGGCGCGTCGAGCATCGAGCACGGGTACGACCTCAGCGACGACACCATCGCCCTCATGGTCGAGCGCGGGACCGCGCTCGTCCCCACGCTCAGCACGCTGCTCCGCGAGCTCGACCCGGCCACCGCCTCCGAAGCGCGTCTGCGCCACCGCGCCGCCCTGCACGAGCGCGGACTCGACAGCGTCCGCCGCGCCGTCGCCGCCGGGGTCCCCGTGGCACTCGGCACGGACGCCGGCGTGCATCCGCACGGCCGCAACCTGGCGGAGCTCGCACGACTGGTGCAGGTCGGTCTGTCACCGCTCGCCGCCGTCACGGCCGGCACCCTCCAAGGGGCGCGGCTCCTCGGACTGGAGGACCGGCTCGGCTCCGTCGAGCCCGGCAAGGTCGGCGACCTGGTCGTCTCGGGCGTCGACCCGCTGGTCGACATCGGCGCGCTCGCCGACGCTGCCAGCGTGCGCGCGGTCCTGCAGTCCGGACGCGTGGTCAAGGACCTCGACGGCCTGGTGACCACGGCCTCCTGACCGTGGTCACCGCCGGTCGCTCAGGCGACCGCGGCGATCGCGCGCTCGATGACCGCGACGACCCGTTCCGGGGCGGCGTGGGCCACCGCGTGGCTGGTGTCGACCTCCTCGGCGTCGGCGCCCATGCGTGCGACGAAGTCGCGCTGGATCTCCGGCAGCAGGTGGCGGTCGCTCTGCGCGACCAGGTACCAGCTCGGCCGCGTCGCCCACGCGGGCTCGCCCGTCGGCTGCTGGAACGCGGCGTCCGCGGTCACGCGGCGCTCGTACCGCGCGGCGCGCAGGACGTCCTCCGGGACGTCCCACGCGAGCGCGGCCCGGGACTCCTCGTCGTCGCGGGTGATCCACTCGCCGTCCGGGCCGCGGTGCGTGTACCGCGAGACGAGGGCGGGTTCGCGGCGTTCGACGATCGCGGCGACGGACTCGCCGGCGTCCGGGGCGAAGGCCGCGACGTAGACCAGGCCGACGACGCGTTCGTGCGTGCCGGCGTTCGTGATGACCGCGCCGCCGTACGAGTGCCCGACGAGCAGCACCGGACCGTCGACCGCGTCCACCAGTGCGCGCACCGACGCCTCGTCGTCCCGCAGCGACGTCATGGGGTTGTCGGCGAGCGTGTAGGCGATCCCCCGGGCCCGCAGGAGGGGCGCGACGGAGGACCAGGCCGACGGCGACCCACCGGCGCCGTGGACCAGGACGACGTACACCGCCGGGGCGCTCACAGGTCGACCGCCGCGACGAGGGGGAGCAGGACGGTCGGGGCGGGCGCGGCCTCGCGTCCGGCGAACGGCACCGGCTGGCACACCATCAGGTAGTCGCCCGGTTCGACGGCGGACAGGTCGGCGTTCTCCAGGATCACGACTCCAGCACCGCAGAGCGCGACGTGCGTGGGCCACGCCTCGGTGTGGGCGGGGGCCTCCATCGTCATGTAGTCGATGCCCGCGAACCGCACCCCGTGCTCGACGAGCCACGCGGCACCGCTCGGTCCGAGGCCGACCCACGTGTCGGAGCGCACGTTCCGCGTCAGCGCGTCGGTCGAGTTCCGGGTGCGGAAGAGCACGCGCTCGGCACCGGCGGCTCCGGCGTCGGCCAGGTCCTCGGCCGTGATCTCCTCGGCGACGTGGCGGAGGTCGAGGACGCGGACCGGACCGACCACGCTGTCCAGCGCGATCTCGTCGACCGTCGCCGCTCCGGGGACGAAGTGCGACGGGGCGTCGACGTGCGTGCCGGTGTGGGCGCCGATCAACCACCGGGAGACGTCCGAGGGGTACCCGCCCGCGATCTCCTCGACCATCTCGAAGGTCGGCCGACGGCCCCAGTGCAGCATCTCGGTGTGGATCGGGATGTTGATGTCGATCGCGTCGGTCATGGGTCCCTCCGGGAACTGCGGCACAATGGATTCGGTTTCTAACAAATTGTATCCAATACGAGTCGAGGAGCAAGCATGGTCCGATCGATCCGCGACCTGGTGCCGGACGAGCTCGCGCTCGTGGGTCACCCGCGTCGGCTCGTCCCGCTCGTCCTCGGGTGGGAGCCCATCCCCGAGTCGATCTCCCTGCGCGGGGGCGACCCGGCCCGGTTCCTCCTCGAACCGGTGACGGCCGTCGCCGTGGTGTTCGACGAGGGCTGGGTGCTCGTCGACGGCGGGTTCGACCTGGACCGTGTCCGGGACCCCGAGCAGCGTGCGGCGCACTACGACCACGAGAGCTACACCGCCGTCGTGCCACCGGGTGACGCCCTGGCCGAGGGCGTCGCCGCTGCTGGGCTCGGATGGGACGCGCTCGCGGCGTGCGTGATCTCGCACGTGCACCTCGACCACACCGGTGGCCTCCGCCTCGTCGATCCGGGGACGCCCGTCGTGCTGCAGCGCCGCGAGTGGACGTGGTTGCGGAGCGGGATCGGGCGGCGGGAGACCGTCGTGGTCGACGACGTGCTCGCCGCCGACGTCCGCGTGCTGCTGCTCGACGGGGACACGGACCTCGCGCCGGGGCTCAGCGTGCTCGACACCCGCGGGCACACCCCGGGTCACCAGTCGGTCCGGGTCGACCTGCCGGACCGTTCGGTGGTGCTGGCGTGCGACGCGGCCGACCTCGAACGGAACCTGACCGAGCGGACGCCGTGCGGGTGGGTCGGCGTCGGCGGCGACGAACCCGACGCCCAGCGGTCCGTCGACCGGCTGGCCGATCTGGCGGGGCTGCCCGGCGTCGAGGTCTGGCCGGGTCACGATCCTGCGTGGGGGCCGTGGGTCCGCGGCTCGTCGAGCTGACCCGGAGCCGTACTTGCCGCCTCGGCCCGCGCCGTGGGAGTTTGGCCGGATGGACGCTGCTGCCGGACGGGTGCCGACCCTGACCCTGTTCTGTGGCCTGCCGGGATCGGGGAAGTCCACGCTGGCCCGTCGCCTCGAAGCGGCAGGCGTGGGCGTGCGGCTGGCGACCGACGAGTGGCAAGCGGCCGTCGGCATCCCGCACGCCGACGGTGCGTTCCACGAGCACCTCCAAGCGCTGCTCTACCGGCATGCGCTCGTCCTCCTGCGAGCAGGCGTCGACGTGATCCTCGAAGACGGTCTCTGGATGGCGCACGAACGGGCATCGAAGTTCGCGGACGCCCGCTCGACCGGGGCGAGGATCAGCCTGCACGTCTTCGACACCGATCTCGACACGCTCTGGGCCAGGATCGAGCAGCGCAACACCGCGGCTGTCTCCGACACCGCCCCCATCAGCGAGGCCGAGCTCCGCGCCGCATGGGACGTGTTCGAACCAGTCCGAGATGACGAACTCGCCGCAGTTGACGAGTACAGCCGACACCGAGGTGGCCTGGACTGATCAGTCGTGCGCCGTCGTACGCTCGACGCGTGAGCGATCCGAGAGAACCTCTCCTCCGTGAGGAACACGGCGCCGGGAACTGGGCTGCTGCCACGCAGCTCGCCAGGGTGCTGGTCGAACGAGGACCGATCGTCGTCGGCGCGTCGGTCCAGGCCGGCCTGGCCGGGCTGAGCATCCTCTTCTTCGCCCTCGGCACGTCCCTGGCGGCACTCGAGCCGTCGCCGTGGCAGGCGATCGTCAGCGGTGCCGGGTGCACCGTCGCTCTGCTCGGCTGGCTGTGGGCACGTCGGCACGACGGCTTGGAACCGCTCCTCGCCAGCGGCGAGCAAACTCCCGCGGCACTTCTCGATCGCGATCAACGGCGGGCCCTCCGCTCGCAGATGCGCGGGAGGACCGCGCCCACTCCGCAGTCGGTGGAACTCGTCGACCTCCTGACTCGTCGACAGCGAGCATCGGCGAGGAACACCTGGCCGACGCTCATCGGGTTCGGAGTCGCCCTCGTCGGCGCAAACCTCACATCCGGGATCCTCCTGCTCGGCTTCCTCGGGGTCGGCGTCTTCATCGCGGTCGTCAGCTGGATCGGGCGACGTCAGTGGAACCGAGTGCGTGCAGCGATCTCGCGAGTTCCTCGCGATCGACGCGAGGACGGCTGAGACTGTCTGACGCCGACGGGTCCCGATGCGCACCACCGTCTCGGGAGCTCGGGCGACGACGGAAGGATCCCCGACCATGCGACCACTGATCCTCTCTGGAGGCCCGGCTGTCGGGAAGACGACCTGCGCTCGGGCTCTCGCGGTCACCCAGGAGCGAGCCGCGTACCTCGACGGCGACGACATCCGTCAGCTCGTCGTCAGTGGAGCCGCGACGCCGTGGTCTGGTCCGGAAGGTCAGGCGCAACACGAGCTGGCTGCCCGCAACACGGCGGCACTTGCGCGGAACCTGCTGGCGGACGGGTTCACCGTCACCGCATCCGATGTGGTGACCGCGGAGGTCCTGCCCGTGTACCGCGCGCAGCTGCCGGAGTGCTTCATCGTGCACCTGGCGATCGGCCTCGACGAAGCTCGCGCACGAGCGACCACCCGCCCGGTGTACATCACGGACGAGGAGTTCGAGCTGCTGCACCGGATCACCGCCACTCCTCCCGCGGTGGACCTGGTCATCGACGTCTCGGGCATGACCGTGGAAGAGCAGGTCGACCGGATACGTGACGCCTGGGCGGGAGCCACGCCCGGCGTCCGGTAGCGAATCCGCTACCGGACAGGCGGAGCTGCCCACACCGCTCGATATCGCCAGAACAGTGAGCGCCGCATCCTGAACCCTGGAAGCACTCGACTCGCGACCGCGTGGATCTCTTCGAACGTGAGCGACGGCATCGTCGTCGGCGCCGTCATGTTCTCCGGCGGCACCACCGCGCGGTGAGGGTGGAGGACCACGCCGATGACGGCATTCAAGAGAACCGAGGCGAGTGAGCAGGGAAGGTCTTTCGGGGTCTCTCGGGCGAGGCCGACGATGACGAGTCTTCCGCCTGGCCGTACCAACGAGCGTGCCGCTTCGAGGGCCGGCGCAAGCGGAAGATGGTGGAGCGACGCCACGAAGGTCACCAGGTCATAGCACGGGTCTTCCTGGACTGTGAGGTCGAAGGGTTCTTCTCGAACGGTGACGTTCCGGAGGCCGTTCACGTTCACACGAGCGAGCGCCGCGGACCGGGCGTCTGGTTCGAGGCCGACGACTGCTCCCCCACACCGCGCGAGTCGCCTGATGAGCGAGCCGGTTCCGCACCCAACGTCGAGAACCGTGGCCGCTCTACCCACCCGCCGTGCATGCCAGAGCACGAACGGCGCGTACGCGTCGTTGTGGGACCAGGGATGCCCATCGCTGAACCGCCCCAACTTCGAAAGCAGCCGCATCCCCGTCGTGTTCATGGGCGCAGCGTATCCGCGACCGAGACCGACGAGCCCGGCGGCTCGTCACGCTGACCCCGAGCCGACCCGAGCACTTCGGCGCGAGCTTTCGACGGGCGCTACTTGCTGAAGAGCCAGCGCGACAGCAACGACACCTCCGAGCGAGCACTGTTCGACGCGTTCGTCGTCACGCGCGGATCCGATCAGTGACGCTCGCTTCGTGTCCGCCTGCAAGAGCCTCCGGTCGACTGGTCACGCCACCACGAGCGCCTTCATCCCCTTCCCCGCCCGCAGCGCCTGGATCGTCTCCTCCACCCGGTCGAGCGGCACGTCGTCCACCCACCCCGTGGTGTCGTACCGGCCCTCGGCCATCGCGGCGATCACCGCGTCGAAGTCCTCCTGCAGGTAGGCCAGGGTGCCGGTGATCGAGGCCTCCGGCATCACGAGCGCGGTGGGGTCGAAGTCCATCGCCCGCTCGTGGATCGCGACGACGACCGCGGTGCCGTGCGGTGCGAGCTGCTCCAGACCCGAGGCGAGCGCGGGGCCGACCCCGGCGGCGTCGAACACCGCGTCGACGCCGTCCCCGTCGGTGACCCGGGCGACGACCGCGGACAGGTCCTCGGACATCGGGTCGATCACGTGCTCGGCGCCGACGCCCTGGATGGCCCGACGCCGGACCTCGCTCGGCTCGGACACGACGACGGTCTCGACGCCGCGGGCGCGGAGCGCGAACCAGACGCCGATGCCGATCGGTCCGGCTCCGACGACCAGGGCGCGCTGGCCGGCCCCGATGCCGCTCCTGGTGACGGCGTGCCACGCGACGGCCATCGGTTCGACGAGCGCACCGAGCCGCAGGTCGACGTTCTCGGGGAGCACGTGGAGCTTCGACGCCGGCACGGTGGTGAACTCGCTCATCCCGCCGCCGTGCGCGGTGATGCCGTGGAACCCGATGGTCCGGCATGCGTTCGGTGCGCCGCGGCGGCACGCGGCACAGGTGCCGCAGGCGTAGATGGGCCAGACGGCGACGCGGTCGCCGACCGACACCTCGGTGACGTCCGGGCCGAGCTCGACGACGGTGCCGGAGAACTCGTGACCGAGGATCTGCGGCAGGGTCGAGCCGGTGACGGGGTGCGGGTGCTCGAGGTCGATCCCGGCCGAACCGGGAGCGAAGTAGATGTGCAGGTCCGACCCGCAGATGCCGGCGTAGGCGTTGCGGATCTTCACCTCGCCGGGGCCCGGCGTGGGTTCGTCGACCTCTTCGATCCGGAGGTCTTCCTGGGCGTGGAACACGGCTGCGCGCATGGTGCTGGTGCCTTTCGGGGCGTGGGCGGTCAGGTCGGGGCCGGTCAGTACAGGGCCGGCTGGGCGGTCCACGCGGTGAGTCCGCCGTCGACGGGCAGGGTCACGCCGCTGACGTAGGCGGCGTCGGGCGAGGCGAGGAAGAGGATCGCTGCGGCGATCTCGTCGGGCTCGCCGACCCGGCCGAGGGGGATCCGCTCGGCGTAGGTGTCGCGGACGACGGCGTTGGCGTCGAGGATCGGGCGGAGCAGCGGGGTGGCGACCGGGCCCGGCGCGACGGCGTTGACGCGGACGCCCCGGTGGCCGTAGTCGACGGCCATGCTGCGGGTGAGGTTGATCACGGCGCCCTTCGCGGCGTTGTACGCGGCCATGGCGCTGTCGCCGCCCATGCCGGAGATCGACGCGGTGTTCACGATCGACCCCTTCGAGGCGACGAGGTGGGGGAGCGCCGCGCGGGCGACGTGGAACACGCCGTCGAGGTCGACGCCCAGCACGAAGCGCCACGTGGCGTCGTCGACGTCGGCGACGGCACCGGCGGCACCGACGCCGGCGTTCGCGACCAGGAGGTCGAGCTTCCCGTGGGCCTCGACGACCTCGGCGATGGTGCGGTTCACGGCATCGGCGTCGGTGACGTCGAGCACACGGGTGTCGAGACGGTCTCCGGCGTCCTGGTGCTCGCCGCGGAACGACGCGATGGTGGCCTCGGCGACGTCGACGGCCACGACGGTCGCGCCTTCGGCCAGGAGGCGGGTGGTCACGGACGCGCCGATGCCGGACACGCCTCCGGTGACGAGGGCGACGGTGCCGTCGAAACGGCCTGGGGTGATCTGCATGGTGGGTTCCCTTCGGTGCTCCTCGATGAGCACCTCACCACCGTACGCCTTTGTCTTGCAGGTGTCAGATAGTCACCGCATCAGGCGAACCAGAACTCCGGCGACGCCGCGATGATCACGGCGACCCCGCGGTCGACGTCGAGTGGCTCGGTGTGGATCCACCGCTCGACGGCGCCGACGGTGCCCGCGGCCGCGTACGAGGCGACGACGTCGAGGGCGTCCTCGTCCGCCGCGTCGACGCCGGCCGGCACGCTCTGCGGGTGCTGGTCGAGGTGCGTGCGGAGCGTCGCGTGGATCGTCCGCTCGAGGTTCGCCCGGAGCGGGGCGAGCAACTGCGGACCCATCGCGTTCCGGTACACGTCGACGTGGTCGGCGACGTGCTGCAGGAGCGACCGCTCGGCTGCCCGGAACGCCTCGAGCCCGGACAGCGGATCGTGCCGTCCGATCGCCTCGGCGAGTTCCTCGCCGAGGGTGACCGCGACGAGCTCGACGGGGGACGGGGCGTGCCGGTAGAAGGTGTCGCGGGTGATGCCCGCCGCGCGGCACACCTCGGAGACCGAGATGGACTGCAGCGGCGCAGCCGCTGCCAGGGTGAGCGCTGCGTCGCGCAACGCGCGCTGTGATCGTGCGTACCGCGGATCCACTCCAGCAGCCTAGGGCGGACGGGAGGCTCGTGGCGGCGCCGCCACGAGCCTCCCGTCCGTCACGGCGCGACCTGGGTGCGGACCGCACCCCACGGGGTGTGCAGGACCGCGTGGACGCGCGCGTCGTCGAGGACGGGGGTGAAGCGCGACGAGGCCTCGGTGCGGGCGAACGGGTCGACCCCGAGGGCGAGCATCGGGAGGAGGACGATCGGCCCTGCCGACCAGGGGTGGCAGACGCTCTGGTCGTCGACGGTGGCGTCGGGCGACCAATGCTCCCACCACGTCCCGGCGCCGGCGTCCATCATCCCGCCCCAGTGCTCGTCGAGCCGGCGCCGTGCGGCGGTGGGTTCGCCCAGCACGATGAGTGCGCGGCACAGGGAGAAGACGAAGTACCCGGTGGTGGGTTCGAATCCGTCGAAGACGGTCGGGTCGACGAGTTGCCGTGCGACGTCGGGATCCACTGCGCACGCGAGGATCGCGGCCGCGTGGGGATGGCGGACGACGTCCGGTCTCGCCGCGAGCACCTCGTCGAAGCGAGCGGCGTGCCGTGCAGCAGCCGGACCGTCGCCCGCGCGGGCGGCCAGGTCGCGCGCAGCGAGCAGCGCGGCCGCGTACTGCGCGTCGAGGGCAGCCTGCAATGCCTGGGCGGTGAACGGGTACCAGTCGATGAAGGGCCACCATCCGGGGCCGTCGGCGTCGAACCCGGTCGCGCCCCACCGCGCGTCCGCCCACGACATCGTCCGGTCGAGCGCGTCGCGGAGCTCCGCGAGGAGGTCGTCGTCGTCGGCGAGCCTGACGTGCTCGTCGACCTGACACACCCACTGCAGGGCGAAGTCGGGGATGCGGTGGCGTGTGCCGCTCGGGGTGAGCGCGGCGATCATGCCGTCGGGGTCCTGTGCGGCGGCGAACTGACGAACCGACCGTCGGGACGTGTCGGCGACGCCGGTCGTGGTGATGTCGAACACTGCCTGGAGCCGGGCGTCGGCGACGTAGTGCCCACCCTCGCGGAGGGGGCAGTCCTCGTAGAGGTCCTGCCGACCGACGGCGACCGTGGCGGCACTGATCGCGTGCATGCGGGCGTACCGCTCCGACCCCGTCCGGAACTCCGGGTCGGGGCGGTCGGCGGTCACCGCCGCGAACGTGACGTGCACCGTCGCGGACCCGGGCGACCGCACGACGATCGCGAGGTCCCGGAACGTCCTGCGGTTCCAGAACCGGTGGACGGTCCGGCCCGCCGGGACCACGACCGTGTCGACCGCCGCGATGCCCTGCCGGGTCGCGGTCGGCCAGCCGGATTCGTCGACGGTCTCGCCGAACGCGACGTCGACGGTCGCCGGAGCAGCGGCCTCGACGGTGAGGGTCAGGAAGCCGACGAGCTGATGGGGGAGTCGATGGAGGACGTAGCGCGGAGCACCGTCGTCGCCGACCGTCCCTGCTTCACGGATCGGTCCTGCGGCGACGATGGCGGCCGCACGGGTCGGGGCGGCGAGTGCACGCCGCGCCCACTCGTCGGCCGGGATGTGCCCGCGCTCCGTCCGGTACCGGTCCACATCCACGGCGCGCTCGACGACCGTGCGGTCGTACGGCGTCGGGATCTGTTCGTCGGGGTACTCCACGGCACCGGACCAGCCCGCGGCTGCGTCGTCGAGGGTCCGGTCGGACCACTCGGTGAACCCGGCCGACCAGACCGTCTGCGGGGCGTCCTGTCGCCAGCCGCCCGGCACCGAGGTCTCCCAACCTCGGTCCGTGCCGAGGGAGTGCTCTGTGCCGGTCGCATCGACCAGGGCACCTTCGACGAGGAGCCCGCCGACCGCGTGGGGCTGGTGGTGCGTGCCGATCCCGAGCAGGTGCACGCCGATCACGAGCGTCACGGAGACGCCGTCGCCGAGTGCGTCGGAGAGGTCGACGGTCACCGCATCGGCTCCGGGGGCGGAGCTCTGGAGGTCCTGGTGCGTGACGAACCGGCCGTCGACCCAGACCCGGAACGACCCTCTGGCCGCCACGCGGATCGACCCGGAGACCAGGGGTGCGTCCGCGGTCACGGTGCGGCGGAGGAGCAGGAGCTGGTTCGGGGTCTCCCGGTGGAAGGCGTCCCAGATCCAGCGGCTCACGAGCCCACCACGACGTGGACCCGCCGGTGCCCGACTGCGTCGCCGGGGACGTGCGTCGCCACGGTGGTCACGTCGACGCCGTCGACCGTCACCGACGACTCCTCGCCGGCCACGACCGTGAGGTCCAGCACCGCGGTGCCGACGGTGATGCCGCGTGCCGTGACGATCTCCCCGGCGGCCGGGCGGAGCGGTTCGAAGCGGACGCCGTCGATGCCCGCGCGGACGCCGAGGACGCCGAGGTGCACGAGCCGCAGGTACGACGTCGCCGACCAGGTCTGGTTCGGCTCGCTGTCCCACAGGAAGCCGCACTGCCAGCCTCCGGACGGCGCACCGGTGACGGCGTCGTACACCTCGTCGAACCGACCGTCGCTGGCCTCGACGAGGGCACGGAGGTCCTCGAGCGTGCGGTCGACCCCCGCGACGTCGTGGATCGACGCGGACGCGAACCCGACCAGGCCCATCACCATCGGCCAGCAGATCGCGTTGTGTCGGCCCGGGTGGCCGTCGGAGTACCGGTCGTCGAAGTGCGGGGCGACGTTCACCGCCCCTGCCGGACCGCGACCCACCGACTCGAGCGTCGCGGCCCTGGTGGTCTCGGATGCGACGTCGAAGAGGACGGCGAGCGCCAGGCCGGCTGCCTCCCGATGCTCGTCGAGCGTGCCGGCGAGCGGGCCGACGCCGTGGCGGAAGTACCCGAAGGACGTGCCGTCCCCGAGGTGCTCGCGGATCGCCGAGGTCAGCCGGTCGGCGGCCGACGCGGAGTCGCCGGGGTCCTCGCCGAGATCGCGCGCGGTGGCGTCGAGGGCGCGGTACGCGGCGACGTAGAGCACGTTGGTGGACAGGGTCATGACCTCGTGCGCATCGGGGTAGTCGAGCACGAACGAGGACGGCTCCTCGGAGGTCGCCGGTGGCGTCGGCAGGCCGGAGATGCCGTCCTGCATGAGGGCGGGACCGGCGTACAGGCCCCAGCGCGGCCGGAACCGGTCGCGGTGCAGGATCTCGAGCGACGCCCGCCCGACCTCGAGGACGGTCCGGAGGAGTTCGCGATCACCGGTGGACAGTGCGAGGTCGCGTGCTGCGATCACCCAGACGATCTGGTCCCACCACTGGTCGTCCTGGGCGATGACCCGGCGTCCGTCGGCGAGCTGGTCACACACCCGGAGCAGCGTCGAGCGGGCGACGTCCGGCCGCAGCAGCGCGGCGGCGCCCCAGGTGTTGAGCGCCGCGTCCCGGGTCCACGGGTCGGTGTAGCCGTCACCGGCACGGATGTACGCGCCGCGCTCGTCGTGGACGGTGTTCCGGTCGAGGGTGCGGACGGCGGTGTCGTACATCGGCCCGAACCAGGCCCTCGTCGTCGAGGCCACTGCGATTTCCATGCCTCGATAGTGACAACGTTGACATCAAGAGTCAACGTTGACACACTGCTCGGCACGGACGCGACGATGCGTCCACTCGACGAAGCAGAGACAGCACTGAGCCCATGCACACTGATCCCCAGCGCGTCATCGACCGCGCGACACGCATCCTCCGCGAGCGGATCCGCCCGGCGGCCGAGGTCGTCACCACCCCCCTCGACATCACCATCCGGGCGCTGCCGGGCGAACCGGAGCCGTTCGGTGACGCGACCGCTGCGGCGGACGCGTTCCGGCCGGCCGCGATCGGTGAACCCTGGGGTCCGGCCTGGACCACGAGCTGGTTGCACCTGACGGGCACGGTCCCCGCCGACTGGGCCACGGCGATCGCCGCGGCCGACCGCGACGCCGACCGACTCGGTGCGGCCGGCCCGACCCTGGTCGCCCTGATCGACATCGGGTTCGAGCCGGACTCCGGCCCCGGCTTCCAGTGCGAGGGGCTCGTCCACCGCGCTGACGGCACCATCGTCAAGGGCATCCACCCGCGGTCCCAGTGGGTCCCCCTGGCCCTCGACGACACCACCGTCGACCTGTGGGTCGAGGCCGCCGCGAACCCCGACATCGCCGCTGCGCAGTTCCGACCCACCCACCTCGGCGACGGGATCACCCCGGACGGCCCACCCCTGTACCGCCTGGTCCGTGCGGACGTCGCGGTGCTCGACCCGGAGACCCAGGCGCTCGAGGTCGACCTCGAGGTCCTGCTCGGCTGGGCAGAGGAACTCCCCGCCGACCGACCGCGACGTGTCCGGCTCCTCCGCGCGCTCGACCTGGCGTGCGACGCGCTGGACCTCGACGACGTGCGCGGCACCGCGGCCCTCGCGCGGGCGGTGCTCGCCCCGGAACTCGCGCGTCGTGCCGATGCCAGCGCGCACCGGCTCGCGGCGATCGGCCACGCGCACATCGACTCCGCCTGGCTGTGGCCGACGCGCGAGACGATCCGCAAGTGCACGCGCACCTTCTCGAACGTGCTCGACCTGATGGACCGCTACCCCGAGTTCCGGTTCGCCTGCTCGCAGCCGCAGCAGTACGCGTGGATCGAGCAGACCCACCCGGAGCTGTTCACCCGCATCACGGCAGCCGTTGCCCGAGGCCAGTGGATCCCGGCGGGCGGCATGTGGGTCGAATCCGACACGAACCTCCCCGGTGGGGAAGCGCTCGTGCGGCAGATGGTCCACGGCAAGCGGTACTTCGCCGACAAGTTCGGGTACGAGCCGCATGAGGTCTGGCTGCCGGACTCGTTCGGCTACACCGCCGCGCTCCCGCAGATCGCGGCGCTCGCCGGGTACCGGTGGTTCCTGACCCAGAAGCTGTCGTGGGGCAACCCGAAGGACAAGTTCCCGCACCACACCTTCCGGTGGCAGGGCATCGACGGGACGACGCTGTTCAGCCACATGCCCCCGGTCGACAGCTACCTCTCCGAACTCACGCCCCGCGAGCTGCAGCACGCGTCGTCGAACTTCCGCGACCACGGGGACGCCACCACGTCGATGGTGCCGTTCGGGCACGGCGACGGCGGTGGCGGTCCGACGATCGTGATGATGGAACGAGCCCGACGGCAGGCCGACCTCGAGGGCGCCCCGGTGGTCGAGCACGCCACCCCGGAGTCGTTCTTCACCGCCGCCGAACGGGAGTACCCGAACGCACCGACGTGGGTGGGGGAGCTGTACCTCGAGGGGCACCGCGGGACCTACACGTCACAGGCCGCGATGAAGCAGGGCAACCGTCGCAGTGAGCACCTGCTCCGCGAGGCAGAGCTGTGGTGTGCGACGGCGACGGTGCGGCACGGCGTCCCCTACCCCTACGAGACGCTCGACCGGCTGTGGAAGACGGTGCTCCTGCACCAGTTCCACGACATCCTGCCGGGGTCGTCGATCGGGTGGGTGCACCGCCAGGCCGCTGCGTCGTACGCGGCCGTCCGCGACGAACTCGAGGCGGTCATCGCCTCCGCGCTCGACGTCCTGGCCGGCCAAGGGGACGTCGCACTCGCGTTCAACGCGACCCCGACGGTGGCGGACGGTGTGCCTGCACTCGGTGCCGGGCCCGCCGGAGCCGACCCCGGCCTCCCGTTCGTCGACGTCCGCCAGGACGGTGGTTCCACCGTCATCGACAACGGCGCACTCCGCGTCGTCGTCGACCGGACGGGAGGCGCGGTGAGCGTCCGCGACGTCGCCCGCGCCCGTGAGCTGGTCGCCCCCGGCGGCCGCATCGGCGACCTGGTCCTGCACCAGGACCTGCCGAACGCCTTCGACGCGTGGGACGTGGACGAGCACTACCTCGCCACCGGCCGTGTCATCGACGAGGTCGACGACCTGCGGGTCGAGCGTGCCGAGGACGGCTCGGCGACCGTCGTCGTCGAGCGCACCTTCGGCCGGTCCAGGGCGACGCAGCGGATGACGCTCCGGCCCGGCGCCGGCGAGATCGACTTCGTCACCGAGGTCGACTGGCACGAGGCGGAGCGCTTCCTGAAGGTCGCGTTCCCGCTCGACGTCCGGACCGACGTGTCCACGTCGGAGATCCAGTTCGGGCACATCCAGCGCCCGACGCACCAGAACACCACTTGGGACGCCGCCAAGTTCGAGATCGCCGCACACCGCTGGGTGCACGTCGGCGAACCCGGGTTCGGGGTCGCCGTGGCGAACGACTCGACGTACGGACACGACGTCCGTCGCCGGGACGGGGTCGACGGTGGCCTGCCCGGGACGGAGGTGCGCCTCTCGCTCCTGCGCGCACCGCGGTACCCGGATCCCGAGGCGGACCAGGGCGTCCACCGCTTCGCCTACCGCCTGGTCAGCGATGCGTCCATCGCGGATGCCGTCGACGCGGGGTACCGGGTGAACCTGCCGACCCGGCGGCACGCGGGAGCGGCTCCGGTCGCTCCGCTCGTGACGGTCTCCGAGCGCGGCGTGGTCGTCGAGAGCGTGAAGCTCGCCGAGGACCACTCCGGCGACCTCGTCGTCCGGATGTACGAGTCGCTCGGCGAACGGTCGACCGCCACCGTGACGTGGGACCTCGACAGCGCCGGCGCATCGGTCGTCGACCTGCTCGAACGCGAGCTCGAGGCACGTCCCGATGCGCGCGAGTCGACACCGGTCGAGTTCCGACCGTTCCAGATCGTGACGCTCCGGATCCACCGGAGCACCGGACTCGAGGAGGAGATCGGATGACACGCACCACCATCGAGACGATGCCGGCACCGGCCGCGCAGTCGCTCATGCCCCCACGGGTGAGACCCGTCCGCCGGACCGGGCGGCGCCGCAGCGACGTCCTCGCCGGCTACCTGTTCATCGCCCCCGCCATCATCGGACTGCTGCTGTTCGTCGGCTACCCGATGGTCACGTCCCTGTACCACTCCTTCACGCAGTGGAACGGGCTCACCCCGGCGAAGTGGATCGGCTTCGACAACTACGTCGAGATGTTCACGGCCGACCCGAAGTTCTGGCCGTCGGTGGGGGTCACCCTGCTCTGGGTCGTCATCTCGGTGCCCGTCACCATCGCGGCCGGCCTCGGGCTCGCCGTGCTCGTGGACCGGTCGCTCAAGGGGGTGAAGCTGTTCCGGACGATCTTCTACCTGCCGGTGGTGCTCCCCGCCGTCGCCGTCCTGACCCTGTGGAAGTACATCTACGACCCGACGTACGGACTCGCGAACGAGGTCCTCCGTGCGCTGCACCTGCCGACGAGCATGTGGCTCGGCGACGCGCACGTGGCACTCGCCTCCGTGCTCATCGTCGGGGTCTGGGGCGTCGGCGGGACGATGATCATCTTCCTCGCCGGACTGCAGGCCGTCCCGGTCGAACTGACCGAGGCCGCGAAGGTCGACGGTGCGGGTCCGATCCGACGGTTCCTGCAGATCACGCTGCCGATGATCGGACCGATCCTGCTGCTCCAGCTCGTCCTGCAGCTCAACGGCGCGTTCCAGACCTTCACCCAGATCGCGATCCTGACCAAGGGCGGCCCCGGCACGTCGACGAACCTGCTGATGTACAAGATCTACACCGACGGCTTCGCCAACTTCATCGCGTCCCCCAACCTCGGGTACGCGACCGCGGAGGTCTGGGTGCTCTTCCTCATCGTGATGATCGTCACGCTCGGCATGCTCCGCCTCACCCGCGGACGCTTCTCGGCAGGGAGCGAAGCATGACCGCCGTCGTCCCGCGCACGCGACGGATGCCGCTCGCGCAGCGCGTTCCCCTGCTGCTCTCCCGCATCGCGTGGTACCTGCTCTGCGCACTCCTCGCGGTGTCGATGCTGCTCCCGCTGGTGTGGATGCTGAGCATCGCGCTGAAGTCGAACGGCGACATCAACCAGATCCCGCCGTCGTTCTTCCCGAAGGAGTTCGACTGGTCGAACTTCGTCACCGGGCCGAACATGATCGACTTCTACCGGTTGCTGCTCAACACGGCGATCGTCACGGTGCTCTCCACCGCCGGCGCGGTCGTCAGCTCGATGGTGGTCGGCTACGGCATCTCCCGCATCGACTTCCCGGGCCGCAAGCTCTGGTTCGCGCTGATCTCCGGCAGCCTGTTCGTGCCGGGCATCGTCGGGCTCATCCCGCTGCAGCACCTCTACATCTCGCTCGGACTGATCGACACCTGGGTGCCGCTCGTCCTGCCGGCGTTCTTCGGCAGCCCGATCTTCGTGTTCCTGGCGCGGCAGTACTACCAGTCGATCCCGCGCTACCTCGACGAGTCGGCGCTGATCGACGGCGCCGGGCACTGGACGATCTTCACGAAGATCATGCTGCCGATCACGAAGCCGGTGTCAATCACCATCGCGATCATGTCCTTCCAGCTCGCGTGGAACGACTACCTCAACCCCCTCGTGTACCTGCAGACCGGGTCGAAGTTCACGCTCTCGCTCGGCATGGCGTCCTTCCTCGGCGACACCGCGGGCTCTCAGTACAACTACTACATGGCGACGAACCTGCTGTTCATGCTGCCGCCGCTCGCCCTGTTCTTCCTCGCCCAGCGCTACTTCATGGAGGGCATCGGCTCCCTCGGGACGATCTCGAAGTGAGCCGCGCCCGCACCCCCGAACCACCCACCGATCCGCACCACCACTCAAAGGAGAGTGCCATGCACCGCACCCGACTGACCGCCGCGATCGCGGCGGTCGCCCTGACCGGCCTGGCCCTGGCCGGCTGCAGCTCCACCTCGAACGCCGCGGGATCCGCCGCGGGCACGAAGGTCACGTACATGACCTGGGAGTCGACGACCACGAACACGGCCTTCGACGCGACGATGAAGAAGTTCCAGAAGTCGTCGGGGATCACCGTGCAACGCGAGGCCGCCCCGAACTCCGACTACCCGCAGAAGCTCGCCAGCCTCATCCTCTCCAAGAAGGCCCCGGACTTCTTCTGGTGCACCACCGCGGAGGCGCAGAACCTGGCCGACGAAGGGCTCCTCTACGACTGGTCCGACAAGCTCGACTCCGGTGACGGGCTCAAGGCCTCCGGGTTCGCGCCCGGGTCCCTCGCCATGTGGAAGACGCAGGACGGCAAGGTCGCCGGCATCCCGACCCTCGCCAACACCTTCGGCTTCTTCTACAACGCGGACACGTTCAAGGACGCCGGACTCGACGCGCCGAAGGCCGGGTGGACCTGGGACGACATGTTCTCCGACATCGCGGCCCTGAAGAAGCAGGACCCGTCGACGACGCCGCTGGTGAACCAATGGCCGCTGCTGACGAGCCCCCAGGGCGCATCGGCGTACTCCGTCTCGAACGGCGGCAAGCCGATCGTCGACGACTTCGTGCACGCGACGAAGGTGCGCGCGGACAAGACGCTCACCGAGGGCGTGCAGAAGTTCACCGACGCCATCGCGGCCGGGCAGATGACCAACCCCGACTACGACTCGACCAACGCGATGGCCGCGTTCTCGAACGGCAAGGTCCCGCTGATGTTCGGCGGGCAGTGGCTGCAGAACTTCATCGCCCCGAACCACCCGAAGATGGCGTGGGGCTTCGCGCCCTGGCCCGCCGGGACGGTGTCGAACGTGCAGCCGATCGAGGCGAACGGCGTCTGCTCGCCGTCCACGATCAAGGACCCGGACGCGGTGTGGAAGACCATCTCCTACCTCGACACCACGGGCTTCAACGAGGCCATGAAGGCGCAACCGGTCGCCCCGATCGCGTACACCGCCGGCAGCAAGGGCTACTACGCCTCCCTCGAGGCCGGTGACGACGCATCGAAGAGCATCGCGGCGACGGCGGAGTACGAGCTCGGGACGAAGGACAAGTTCATCACCCAGTTCCTCGACCCGTGGTCGACGAAGGCGGCGGACGTCGTCACGACGTCGTGGAACCCGGCGCTCGAGGGGAAGAAGAGCGTGAAGTCGGGTGTCGACGGCACGGTCTCCGGCATCGAGGGGCTCATCAAGAAGTGAGCACCCCGCCGCCGATCGACTTCCCGTTCGGCCCGTTCGTCCCGGCGGAGCACAATCCCGTGCTCCGCCCGGGGCGGCACCACTGGGAGTCCACCAACGTCTACAACCCCGCCGCGATCGTCGTCGACGACCGCATCGCCCTGCTCTACCGGGCGCACGCCGACGACATCGTCTCGTCCGTCGGCCTGGCATGGAGCCACGACGGGTACGCGTTCGACACCGAACCGGATCCCGTGATCGTCCCCGAGCACGACTACGAGCGGTACGGGTGCGAAGACCCGCGCGTCGTCCGCGTCGACGACACGTACTACTGCACGTACACCGGGTGGGACCGTCACACCGCCCGGCTCTGCCTGGCCACGTCGACGGACCTGCGGACCTGGCACAAGCACGGCCCGATCGTGCCCGGCATCAACACCTTCGCCGGCGTCCGCGAGACACCGGGCCCCGACTGGAGCAAGGGCGGCGTCATCCTCCCCGAACCGATCGACGGACGGTGGCTGATGTGGTTCGGCGAGGGCAACGTGCACGTCGCCACCTCCGACGACCTGCTCCACTGGGACGCGGACCCGACGCCGGTCCTCCGACCGGAACCCGGGACGTTCGCGGGCGACCTCGTCGAGACCGGCCCGCAACCGGTCCGGACCCGCACCGGCCACGTGCTGCTCATGCACAACAGCGCGATCGTCCGGGCGGTCGACGACGTCACGTACGCCTGCGGCCAGGTGCTGATCGACCCACACCGGCCGGACCGCGTCGTCGCGAAGACCACCGAGCCGTGGCTCTCACCCACGACCGAGGAGGACCGGCACGGGCTCGTCGACGACGTCACGTTCGTCGAGGGGCTCGTGTTCCACCGCGGCACCTGGTTCGCCTACTACGGCCAGAGCGACACCACCATCGGTGTCGCCACCTTCACACCCACCGACCGAGAGGACGACGCATGACCATCACCCTCCGACCGAGCAGCACGGTGATGTTCACCGGCGACTCGATCACCGACTGCCAGCACCTCGAGATCGAGCAGCCGCTCGGGTGGGGGTACCCGCTGCGTGTCGCCGGGGAATGGGGCCTCCAGCACCCGGACCGTCCGGTCACCTGGCACAACACCGGGATCGCCGGCAACAAGGTGATGGACCTCGAACCCCGGTGGCAGCGTGACGTCCTCGACGTCCGGCCCGACCTGGTGTCGCTGCTCATCGGGGCGAACGACGTCGGCTGGAAGGACTACGCCGAGGACGGGTACGAGATCCCCGCGGTGGACTTCGGAGCGGGGATCCGACGGCTCCTCACGCCGCTCGCGGAACGAGACGTGCAGCTCGTCCTCATCGAACCGTTCCTGCTGCCGGTGAACGACGCGCAGCGCGTCCAGCGCGAGGACCTCGACCCCAAGATCCAGGTGGTCCGGGAGATCGCTCGGGAGTACGGGGCCCACCTCCTCGCAGCCGACGGGATGTTCGCACAGCTCGCGGCGACCACCGGGCCGGAGTACTGGGCTGCGGACGGGGTCCACCCGACGCCCGCCGGGCACGCGGCGTTGGCAGCAGCATGGCTGGGACTCGTCGACTGACACGACGCCCCACCGGACGGGAGGCGCGGGTCGGGCCCGACCCGTGCCTCCCGTCCGCCGTGCTGCCGGTCTGCGGTCAGCCGCGTCCGCGGACGACCAGCCGCGCCGGGACGACGGCGCGCTGCGCGGGCTGTGCGCGGTCCGCGAGACGCTCGAACAGCAGCTGTGCGCCGACCCGGCCGACCTCGTACGGGTTGCTGTCGATCACGCTCACCCCGAAGCGGGGCGCGAGCGGGAAGTCGTCGAAGCTGAGCAGGTCGATCGGCTGCCGTTCGTACGCGTCGGACAGCAGCAGCCCGGTGCAGAGCCGGTTGTTGTCGGTGAACACGGCCGTCGGGGCGTCCGGCGCGGTGAGCATCGCGTCCGCCGCGGTGGTCGCCTCGGCGTCCGTCACCAGGCCGTCGCGGACGATCTGCATGTCGAGCGGGATGCCGGCGCTCTCCAACGCTCGTTGGTACCCCCGCCACCGTTCGAGCGCGCCGCTGCCGGACCGCGGGTGCCCGAGGTACCCGATCCGCCGGTGTCCGCGGTCGAGCAGCATCCGGACCCCTTCGAACGTGGTCTGCTCGTTGGTGGTGGTGACCGCGTCGAGGAGGCCGCCGAGTGCGGGTGGCGGGGAGTCCACGAACACGATCGCGGCACCGTACGAGGCCTCTTCCGCGAGGTAGCCCAGGTCGGCGCCGATCGGCGCAACGATCAGCCCGGCAACGCGGTGCGCGAAGAACTGACGGATCACGCGGTGCTCGAGCTCGCCGTCGTTCTGCGCGTCACCGGAGAGCACGAGATGCCCGTGCTGCGCCGCGACGGAGTGGATGCCGCGCAGCATCGGCGCGAAGAAGGGGTTCGTGAAGTCACCGAGGGTCACGCCGACCGTCGCCATGGACCGGTCCTTGCGACGCAGACCCGCCGCGATGTCGTTCACCTGGAACCCCAGGCGGTCTGCTTCGGCGAGGATGCGGACCCGGGTCGCTTCCTTCACCGGACCGTCGCCCCGGACGGCGCGGGAGACGGTCTTGATGCTCACACCCGTCGCCTCGGCGATGTCCTGCAGACGCGGCCGGCGCCGAGGGGCGCGGGGACCCGCCGGAGGCTCACCGTTGCTCATGTCCCGATGGTAGTGCCAACGATGACATGCCTCCCGGCCCCCGGGAGGCCGGGGTCAGCGGCCCGCGAGGAACACCGCGGGCCCCCAGCGACGCTGAGGGCCCGCGGCGTCCGTGGGGCGTGGCGATGCGATCAGCCCCGCCTCAATGGACGGTCGACGCCGCCCGCTCGATGACCGCCGTCACCGCGCCCGGCTGCGAGATCATCGACAGGTGCGACGCCCGCACGGGAACGATCGTGCTGCCCGCCCGGTGCGCCATCCGGTACTGGGTCGCCGGCGGGATCACCTTGTCCTGCGTGCCGATGACGTCCCAGCTCCGGATCGACTTCCACGCCGGGGGACCCGACGGCTCGGCCAGCGCCCCGAGCAGCGGCGGCAGCTGCCCCGCGGCGAGGACGTTCCGTGTGGCCGCGGGCACGTCCTGCGCGAAGGACGTCGCGAAGGTCGAGGACTTCAGGTACACCTGGTACTCCGCCTGGCTCGTCGCTCCCGGTGGGGCGACGATGTCGAACAGGGTGGCGGGGTCGGCGGTGAGTGCGGAGCCGGACCCGGCGAGCAGGTCGTTGATGGTCTCGCCCTGGTCGGGCAGGAACGCGTCGATGTAGACGAGCGCCTTGACGTCGGGGTCGGAGGCGGCAGCGTTCGTGATGACCGCGCCGCCGTACGAGTGGCCGACGAGCACGACCGGGCCGCTGGTGCGCTGGGCGAGGTACGCGCTGAGGGCTGCGGCGTCCGGCGCGATGCCGCGGAGGTCGTTCGGCGGCACCAGGACCGGGTACCCGGCGCGCTGGAGTGCTGCGGTGACGGGCGCGAAGCTGGCGGAGTCCGCCCACGCGCCGTGCACGAGGACGACGGTGGGTTTCGGCGACGGCGACGGTGTGTGGTGCCCGTGTCCGTCGGCGGAGGCGGCCTGGAGTGGGAACGCGATCGCCCCGGCGGCGAGGGCGAGGGCGGCGACGGTCGCGGCGAGCGTGCGACGTCGACGGCGGGTGGTGTCCGGCATGGTGGTTCCTTCCGATACGTCAGGTCCACGGGGTCCGGCTGGGCTCCATGACGCGGCGACAGCGGGAGCGCGCTCCTCGTCGGGGAACGAGGCAGAGCGCGGCAGAACGATGGTGCGAACGTGTCGTGCCGAGGCCGCGTCGTCACACTACGGTCAGCGTTCCTTCGCGATCTTGATCGGATCCGCACAGATAGT
Source organism: Curtobacterium sp. ZW137 (assembly GCF_003762905.1). Lineage (GTDB taxonomy): Bacteria > Actinomycetota > Actinomycetes > Actinomycetales > Microbacteriaceae > Curtobacterium. The sequence continues at coordinate 553,267 of NZ_RJKS01000003.1, forward strand.
TGTCGGTTCCCGCACCGAGCCGCCGGGTTCCTGCCCGCAGCGCTTGCGGTAGTCGCGGGGGCTCATCCCGTAGGCACGGTGGAACGCCCGGGTGAAGTTCGCGTGGTCCGGGAACCCCCACCGGTGTGCGATCTCCGAGACGGTGACGTGTCGCTCGTGGACGCGGCGGAGCTCCTCTGCGGCGCCGGCGAGTCGTCTCCCGCGCACCCGGTCGGCCAGGCTGATGCCGGCTCGCTGCAGGATCAGGTACGCGTACCGCTCGGAGATGCCGTGCACCCGCGCGACCTCCGCGATCGTCAGGTCCCGGTCGACGACGTGGACCTGGACGTACTCGAGCATCCGGGACCAGAGCGGGGTGGGGGACGGCGGAGCTGCACCGGGGGTCGCGGTGAGGAGCGCGCGGAGGAGCCGGAGCGTCGACTCCTCGAGGGCGGCGCGGTCGGCCTCCGGCAGGTGGACGGCGGTCGTGGCGAGGTCGCCGAGGTAGCGCGAGACGACGAGCGCCTCCGGGGTCGCGGCCGCGGTGCGGTCGGGACGGACGAGGTCGAACGGCAGTGTCATGACGCCTCCTCACGGTGGGCACATGCTCCCACCGGAGGCGCGATCCCACCAGGCCCGGCGCCCTGGGCGTTCCTACACTGGTGCGATGCCGATGACCCGCGCCGAGCTGGAGGCGTTCCGCGGCGTCCCGCTGCCGGACGAGATCGGACCTGGCGTCCGGCTGTTGTTCGTCGGGGTCAACCCGGGCCTCCGGAGCGCCGCGGTCGGGGCGGCCTTCGCGAACCGTGGCAACCGGTTCTGGAAGGCCCTGCACGCTGCGGGGATCACCGGCCAGGTGTTCGACACGAGTGCCGGGTTCGCCGCGGCGGACCGTGACGAGCTGTACGGCCGGGGTGTGGGGCTCACGACGCTGGTGCCGGGTGCGACTGCTCGTGCCGACGAGCTCTCCGACGACCAGCTCCGTGCGGGTCGCGCCGAGCTCGTCACGAAGGTGACCGCCGTGCGGCCGGCTGTCGTCGCGATGCTCGGCATCACCGCGTTCCGGCTCGCATTCGACCGACCGCGCGCGGTCCCGGGCGAGCAGCCAGAGCCGATCGGACCCGCGCGGCTCTGGGTGGTGCCGAACCCGTCCGGCCTGAACGCCCATGCGACGGTGGAGTCGTTGGGTGGGGCGTACCGCGCGGCTGCTGCCGCTGCGGGGGTGCCGCTCCTGACACCCGAGGGGCCGCCGCGACCGCCGTCAGGACGACCGCCGCGACCGCCGTCAGGACGACGGCCGTGATCGGGCCGGCCCTCAGCGGTCCGCGAACCCGCCGAGCATCCCCGAGATGAACCGCTTCTGCAGGAAGAAGTACAGGACCACGATCGGCAGCGCGACGATCACCCCCGCGGCGGACAGCAGCGAGTAGTCCGTCAGGTGGGCACCCTTGAAGAACGCCAGGCCGAGGGGTGCGGTGCGGTGGTCCTCGCTGGTGATGAGCACGAGCGGCAGCAGGAACTCGTTCCACGTCCACATCGTGATGAGCAGCGCCATCGTCATGATCGGGGCGATGGCGGCGGGCACGATCACCTGCCAGAGGAGTCGCACGTCGCGCGCACCGTCGAGTCGGGCGGCCTCGATGACCTCGCCGGGGAAGGACCGGAACTGGCTGCGCATCCAGAAGATGCCGAAGGCCAGGGACTGTGCGGTCTGCGGCAGGATCAGGCTCGTGTAGGTGTCGGTCAGGCCGACCGATCGCAGGTTGAAGTACAGCGGGATGATGAACGCCTCGGCGGGGAGCATCAGGCCGGCGAGCATCACGAAGAAGATCACGTTCGAGCCGAAGAAATCGAGCCGACCGAACGCGAAGCCGGCGAAGACGGCGAGCACGGTCGTGAGCACGACGACCGACACCGTGACCAGGACGCTCGAGAGCATGTACGACGCGAAGTGCCCCTGGTTCCACGCGGCGCCGAAGTTCCCGAGGTCGATGGTGGTCGGGACGCTGAAGCCGCCGGAGTTCTGCGCGGACGGGGTCACCGAGGACAGCAGCACCCCGATCAGCGGGATGATCGCGAACAGGGCGAACAGCGTCAGGATGACGTAGTTGACGGTCTTCTCGCGGACGGAGATCCTCATGCGACGTCCTTCGGCTGCAGGCGGTTGATGAGGGCCGTGACGATCATGATCACGATGGTGAGGGACACCGCGACGGCGGCGGCCGAACCGACCTGCCCGGTCTGGAACGCCCGGTTGTAGGCCTCGAACGCGGGGACCGACGTCGAGTTGCCGGGCCCGCCGCTGGTCGTCACGTAGACCAGGTCGAAGGTCTTCAGCGCCGACACCACGGTCAGGGTGAGCGCCGCGGCGATCTGCCCGCGGAGCGAGGGGAGCGTGATCGAGAAGAACTCCCGCACCGCGCCGGCACCGTCGATGCGCGCGGCCTCGAACAGGCTCGGGTGGATGTTGCCCACGCCGGAGAGGAACAGGACCAGGCACAGGCCGACGTTCAGCCAGGTGCCGACGAAGCCGATCGCGGGCAGCGCGGTGTCGTACCCGCCGAGCCAGACCTGCGCGAGGTGCCCGAGTCCGACCAGCCGCAGCCCGTCGTTGAGGAGGCCGTCTGCCGAGTAGATCGAGACCCAGATCGTGGCGACGACGACCGACGCGATGACCTGGGGGAGGAACAGCACCGTGCGGAAGAACGACATCCCTGGGAGGCCGTTGGCCCGCGAGATGAGCGCCGTCAGGAAGAGCGCCACGACCACGGGCACCGCGGCGTAGAACACCATGAGCACGAGTGCGTGCCCGAACGACGCCCGCAGCTGCGCGTCCGCGAACACGTCGACGTAGTTGGAGAACCCGGCCCACGTCGCCGCGGACAGGCCGTCCCAGTCGTAGAACGAGTACTGGATGCTCTGCAGGAACGGCACCCCGAGGAACACGGCGAACACGACGAACGCCGGGAGGACGTAGAGGTACGGGACGAGACTGCGGCGGCGCTTCCGGGCACCGCCCGCCGTCGTGCCGGCCCGCCCACGGCGGGTGCTGCGGTCGGCAGCACCCGCCGTGGTTCCGGTGAACTGGGTCACTGGGGCGCCCTCGCTACTTCTTCACGAAGCCGGAGTAGTCGTCCTGGAGCGTCTTCGTGTACTGCTCCGGGGTCGCCTTGCCCGCGACCAGGTCCTGCATCGCCGCCGTGATCGTGTCGTAGAAGGTCGGCGTCGCGTAGTCCAGGTACGGGGTGATGCTGTTGGCGCTGGAGATCGTCTTGTAGTTGCTCGTGATGTCGCCGGCGATCGTGCCCGACGCGGGGGTGTCGTCGTCCGGCACGACGGTCGGCAGGTTGCCCTTGTCGACGAGCGTCTCCGCGGCCTTCGCGTTCGTCACGAAGTCGACGTACGCGGCGGCTGCGTTCGCGTTCTTCGTCTTCGAGGTGATGGCCCATGCCAGGCCCTCGCCGCCCATCGTGACGGGGGAGTCCGCGCCGGCCGGGGTCAGTGCGGTGAAGCCGATGTCCTTGGCGCTCGCCGCGGCCTCGAGGGTGGCCTGGTACCAGGTGCCCGTGATGAGGAACGCCGACTGGCCCTTGCCGAACGAGGCGACGGCGTCGTCCCGCGAGACGCCGTTCGCGCCGTCGGTGACGTAGCCCTTGTCGACCCAGTTCGTGATGGTCTGCGCGGCCTTGACCTCCTCGTCACCGGTCCAGCTGCCGGACTTGCCGGCGACCAGGTCGTTCACGGCGTCGTGGCCGGCGAGTGCGGAGAGCACCAGGCCGTACAGGTGGATGCCCGGGCTCTTCTCGACGTCGCCGTAGCTCAGCGGGAGCGACCCGGCCGACTTGACCTTCGCCATGTCCGCGGTCAGCTCGGCGACGGTGGTGGGCGGCGCGTCGATCCCGGCCTTCTGGAGGACCTCCTTGTTGTAGTAGAGGCCCACGAGCTCGCCGGTCTGCGAGACGCCGTAGAGCTTGTCGCCCTGCCAGGTCGACCCGTCGGAGGAGAAGGAGTTGAGCTTGAGCAGGCTCGACGGGTAGTAGTCGTCCCAGCCGTAGAGCTTGGAGTAGTCGTTCACGGGGCGCAGGAAGCCGGCCTTCACGAAGGCACCCATGTCCGGGTAGCCCTGGTTCGCCTGCACGACGTCCGGCGGGTTGTCACCGGAGAGCGCGAGCTTCAGCGTGGTCTTGAGGTCGGCGAAGGACCGGGACACCCGCTTGATCGTGATGTTCGGGTGCGCCTTCTCGAACTCGTCGTTGAGCACCTGCTGCGCGTCGTTGATGCCGGTGTCGGTGTTCTGGTCCCAGACGGTCAGGGTCGTCTTGCCCGAACCGACGTCCTTCGACACCGGCCCGAGGCTCTGCGACGCGGCGGGGGCAGCCGAGCCGCCCGGGGTGCACGCGGTCAGCCCGAGTGCCAGGGCGGCGGCGACGCCGATGACCATCGTCGCCTTGCTGGAGTGCTTCATGGTGGTCCAGTCCTTCGAGTGGGTGGAGGGGGAGTCAGGAGGTCAGGGCAGCCGCGTCGAGGAACGACCAGTCGCCGGGGGCGGCCGTGCGGCGGAGGAAGGCGCGGAGCTGGTCGGGGTGCGGTGCGCTCGCGGCGCCACCGAGACCGGTCACGGCGTACGCGGCACTGGCGGCGGCGAAGCGCAGCCGCGTCGCCAGGTCCCAGCCGTGGTGGCCGCCGGCCATGAAGGACGCGACGAACACGTCGCCGGCGCCGGTCGGGTCGACGACGTCGACGGGGATGGTCTCGGCCGTGACGACGACCCCGTGCGCCGAGTCGACCGCGATCACGCCCGACCCGCCGCAGGTGACGACGGCCAGCGGGACCCGCTCGGCGAGGGCCTTCGCGGCGTCGAGTGCCGAGTCGGTGCGCGTGTACCGCATCGCCTCGACGTCGTTGGGAACGAAGACGTCGATCTCGGCGAGCCGGTCGAGCACCCCGCCGGACCACTCGCCGGTGTGGTCCCATCCGACGCCGCCGACCACGGTCGTGCCGGTGGCGCGGAGCTCCGCGACCCATCCGGGCAAGGGGTGGGCGATGCCGACGTGGGTGGACGCGACCGCGCCGAGGTCGTCGGGGACGCTCAGCGCGTCGAGGTGCTCCTCGTAGGTGATGAAGCTCCGGTCGTCCGGCCCCGTGAGTGCGACGGACACCGAGCTCTGGTGCCCCGGGACGACCTCGAGCAGGCTCGTGTCGAGCAGCGGTTCGGCGGTGAGCGTCGCGTACACGTGCGCTCCGAGTACGTCGTCGCCGAGCCGGCTGAGCAGCATGGTGGGGGCGCCGGCGCGGGCGGCCGCCACGGCGCGGTTCGCGACACCGCCGGGGGTGACGGTGAACGCGTCCGCGTAGACCTCGGTGCCCTGCTCCGGCGCGGTGACGCCGGCGAAGACCAGGTCGCAGAACACGTCCCCTGCGAACAGCAGTGCGGTCACGGCTTCTCCTCATCGTTGCGGATCGTCCCGTCGCAGGTGTGCGCAATCCCGGGGCGGTACCGCTGGTGATGCTCAAGCCTGCGTGCTTGGTGTTGCGAGGACGTTACTCGATTGCGCCAGATTTGTTAAGTCTGCGCAGAACGCAAACTGCACTGCACGAGTTTGCGTGAGAGTGCGCGAGTTCGGATACAGTGGCGCCATGATCCTGCGAGAGCGGCAGAACCGCATCATCAAGGCGCTGCGCGTCGAGGGCGCCGCCTCGGTCCAGGAGCTCGCCGACGCCCTGTCCGTGAGCGCGGCGACGATCCGGCGCGACCTCGAGATGCTCGACCGCAACGGCGAGCTCGTCCGCACCTGGGGCGGCGCCGTGCTCGCGCCCGGCCAGACCGCGCAGGACGGTGACGACGGCGAGCCGATCGAGACCCCGTTCGAACAGGCCGGCGACCTCGACCTCAAGCGCCGGATGGCGGTGGCCGCTGCCGCGATGGTGCAGGACGGCCAGGTCGTCATCCTCGACATCGGGACCACCACGCCGCAGATCGCCGAGCTGCTCCGCGGCCGCGACATCACGGTCATCACGACGAACCTCGCCGTGTTCGACGTCCTCCGCGACGACGAGGCCGTCCGCCTGGTCCTGCTCGGTGGCGTCGTCCGGCGCAACTACCGGACGCTCGTCGGCTCCCTCGCCGAAGCGGCCCTCGAGCACGTCAGCGCCGACCTGCTCTTCCTGTCGTGCACGGGTGTCCGCGCCAACGGGCACGTCGTGGACAACATGGCGGTCGAGGCCCCGATCAAGCAGTCGATGATCGCCGCCGCCGAGCGGGTCGTCCTGCTCGCGTCCGAAGCGAAGTTCCCCGGGACCGGGGCCCTCCGGCTCTGCTCCCTCACCGATGTCGACACGCTGATCACCACGACCGGCGCCCCCGACGAAACACTCGCACACAGCCGGAACGCCGGCGGAGAGGTCATCACCACATGAAGCTCTGCATCCTCGGAGGCGGCGGGTTCCGCACGCCGTACGTGTACCAGGCACTGCTCCGCGACACCGGCTCGCCCCGCGTGGAAGAGGTCGCGCTCTACGACGTGGACGAGGCCCGGCTGCACGCGATGGTCGCGATCCTGACCGAGCTCGCCGCCGAGTTCCCGGACGCTCCCGTCCTGAAGCCCACCACCGACCTGCACCGTGCGGTCGAGGGAAGCGACTACGTGTTCGCCGCCCTGCGTGTCGGCGGGCTCGAAGGACGCCGTTGCGACGAGCACGTCGCGCTCGACCTCAACGTCCTCGGGCAGGAGACCACCGGTCCCGGCGGGTTGGCCTACGCCATCCGCACCGTGCCCGTCATGGTCGAGGCCGCGAAGGTCATCCGCGACCTCGCCCCGAACGCGTACGTGATGAACTTCACGAACCCCGCCGGCATCATCACCGAGGCGATGCAGACCGTCCTCGGCGACCGCGTGCTCGGCATCTGCGACACCCCGTCCGGCCTCGGTCGCCGGGTGGCCGGCATGCTCGGGCTCGACCACACCCGCGTCCAGATGGACTACGTCGGCCTGAACCACCTCGGCTGGATGCGCCGCGTGATGTACGACGGCCGCGACGTCCTGCCGGAGCTGATGGCCGACGACGAGCGCCTCGGGGCGATGGAAGAGGGACACGTCTTCGGCCTGGACTGGATCCGTTCGCTCGGCTCGATCCCGAACGAGTACCTCTTCTACTACTACTTCAACCGCGATGCCGTGCGCTCGATCATCGGCTCCGGCAAGACCCGCGGGGACTTCCTGGCAGAGAGCCAGTCCGCGTTCTACGACCGGGCCAGTGCTGCCGGCAACGGTGTCGCCGACCTCTGGCGGGAGACCGTCGCCCGCCGCAGTGCGTCCTACATGGCCGAGGCCAAGGGCGGCACGCAGGACGAACCGCTCGACCCGAAGGAACGCGAGACCGACCCGTCGCACCAGGGCTACGCGGGCGTCGCGCTCGGCGTGATGGCAGCGATCAGCCGCAACGAGCGTCAGACGATGATCCTCAACGTCCGGAACAACGGCACCATCGCCGGGCTCCCGCGCGACGCGGTGGTCGAGGTGCCGACCATGGTCGACGCGAACGGCGTGCACCCGATGACGACCGACCAGCCGGACCTGCACCAGATCGGCCTGATGAGCCAGGTCAAGGCCGTCGAACGGCACACCATCGCCGCCGCGCTCACCGGCTCGAAGGACGAGGCCCTCAAGGCGTTCGCCCTGCACCCCCTGGTCGACAGCGTCACCGTCGCGCGGGACCTGGTGCGCGGGTACATCGACGCGATCCCGGAGGTGGCTGCGGTCCTGACGAAGTAGCGAGGCGAGGGGCGAGCGTGCTCTACACGGGGTGCGCCGCCGCGCGCTCGGAGACCATCGTCAAGAACACGGACGCGGTCCAGGTCATGCTGCGGTCCCGGAGCCCCGCGCCGGTCACGGCGTCGAAGTTCTCCGCCATCCCTGCCGCGGCGCAGGTGTCGACGAACCGGTCCCTGATGTCCGCGGCCAGGTCGGCGTACCCGGCCCGAGCGAGCCCGTCGACGAGCAGCATCGTCGACGGCGCCCAGATCGGGCCCCGCCAGTAGCCGTCGGCCTCGTACAGGGGGCTCCACAGCGGCTCGGTCGCCAGACCGTTGCGGGTCAGGTACCCACCGTTGAACAGTCGTTCCACTGATGCCGCGCGTTGCTCTGCCGGCAGGAGTTCGCCGAGCACGAGCGGCATCAGGGTGATCAGACTGTCGGCGTCGATCACGGCCCCGGTGCGGGTGTCCCGTGCCACGAACCTGCCGTCCACCCAGAACCGTTCGCACAGCATGCGGATCGTCGCGTCAGCCCGCGTGCGCCACGCGGTCGCCTCCGTGCGGCGGCCGAGGGCGTCCGCCATGCGACCGAGCGTGCGCATCTGCAGTGCCAGGTACGCGAGCAGATCGGGGCTCTGCACGGGGACGCCGACGCCGAAGGTCGTCGCGTTGTCCCAGCCGGAGTCGTTGCCGTGGTTGTACGAGGGCACGCCGTCGTCACTGTAGACGCGGTGCGCGAACCACCAGTCCGTCCATCGGCCCAGGGGGGTGTAGAGCGCCGCGACGGCATCGGCCGTCAGGCCGCCGCGGTCCATGAGGTGCCCGATCGACCAGCCGTGGATCGGCGGCTTGACGAAGTTCCGTTCGACGCCGGCGTCGTTGACGTAGTCGGGCAGGCAGCCGTGCTCGTCCTGGTGGTCGAAGACCGCGAACAGCTGGTCGGCGGCGGCGTCCGGGTTCCGCCACAGCGCCATGGCGTTGAAGCAGTGGTCCCAGCTCCACACGTTCGTCATGCGGTTCTTCGACATGAGCATCGATTCGCGGCGGAGGAGTCCGCCGGCCGGGACGATCGCAGCCCACGTCACGAAGGTCGCGAGCCGGACCGCGTCGTCCAGCCGTGGGTCACCGCGCTGGTCGCCGCCGTGCAGGCGCCACCAGGCGTCGAAGTCCGCCTGGGCGGCGGCAGCTACGTCGGCGACGGGCGCTGGTCGGTCGTCCCGGACGGCGCTGCCGTACTCGTCGATGACGATGACTGCCGATCCCGTGGCGAACCCGTCGGTGTCACCGGGCGTGACCCGCAAGCGGGCTTCCGAGTTGCGGATGCCGTCCCAGCGGGCGTCGAACCGTGCGGTTCCGCCGGTGACGCGCAGCCGGTAGTTCCGGTTGGCGCCGCTGTCGACGAAGCGCCAGACGCCGTCCCGTTCCGGCAGCACGGCGTCGTACTGCGAAGCCGCTCGGAAGTCGAGGGTCACCGAGCCGCCGGTGACGCGCAGGTAGGCGCGGCCGGGACCGTCCAGGACCACCTCGACGGCGGTGCCGTCGTGCCGGAGGACCAGTCGGCCGGCGGTCGTCTCGGACATGGCGTCGGCGCCACCGTCGAGGAGCAGTCGGAGGATCTCGCGGTGCCGGGCGTCGCCGCGGACGGTGCGGAGGTACACGCCGTGCTCGTGCTGGTCCGGTGCGCGGAGGCTCGGATCAGCGACCCTGGACACCGCGAAGTAGGACCCACGGCGACTGAACGGAGTCGTTGCCAGATCGACGGCGAGTTCGCGGGGGACCGCCGTGCTCACGATGTCGACGCTCATGCGGGAGTGCCGGTCGTGGTGACGCGGTGCACCGTCTGGCCCGGACCGAGCACCACGGTCTCGGTCACGTCGCCCTGCCGGTCGGTGGAGGTGCGCGAACCGAGAGCCGAGAGGTCGAGCTCGAACGTCCGCTCACGGTCGGCCTCGTTGGTGAGCGTGAACCAGCCGTCGCGGACCAGGTACGACAGCTGGTAAGCGGCCTGACCGAGTCGGACCCGTCCGATGTCGACGAGCCGCGGGGCGACACGCAAGTCCGCCGTGAGGCTCGGGCGCACCCCCAGGTACTCCGTGACCAGGACCCACGCGAACACGTTCGGGTACTCGTAGTAGTGCGCTGCGCCGTGCCAGTCCGACCCGTCCACGTAGTAGACGTGGTCCATGTCGTAGCGCTCGCCCATCACCCAGTCGTCGGCGGCGCCCGCAGCGGCCACCCGGTGGAGCTGGTCCCGGAGGACGTCGCCCTCACGACGCCACGACCAGAACGCCGCGTCCCAGGACCAGTACCGGCCGGCAGCGCACAGGTCGTACGGCCCGCCGTCACCGATCTCGGCATCGGTGTACTCGGCGATCCTCGACGACAGGAAGGTCGGGAAGCGCTGGAACTCGTCGCGTTCGGCGTCGACGAGGGCGATGACGTCCTCGACCTGATCGTCATCGGCGACACCGAAGACGGCGGGCAGCACGTTCGCGAGCAGGTGGACGTGGTCGTGGGGGACCCCCGAACGGTCGACCCAGTCGACGAAGCGGCGTGCCGAGGGGTCCCAGTGGCCGAGGGGGAGCGGCGCTCGGACCGCGGCATCGAGCCGCGTGGCGAGCGCTCGGTACCCCGCGGCGCGCTCGTGCCGGGCATCGGCAGCGGACTCCGCGATCAACTCCTCGAGCTCCGCGAGCAGACGGAGGGAGTTCGCCGCCAGCACCGCCGCCATGGTCTCTCGGCCGTCCTTGATCACCTGGTCCTCGTAGTAGACGTCCGACCAGAGCCGACCGCGCGCGTCGACGCAGGACTCGACGAGGGACGTCGCGCCCTCGAGGTCCGCGATCACCGAGCGCAGCCAGTCGAGGTCGTTGCTCCGCGCGACGAGGTTCCAGACGGACTCGACGACCTCGACGTTCCCGGTCACCAGGAACATCACGGCGTTCGCCGAGCCGTCGAGGCTGCCTCTGCGGACGTGGTACTCGCGATCGCCGTCCGGCTGCACGGCGCACGGGTCGCGCCAGAGCCCCTCGGGGTCCTCGCGCATCATCCGGAGCTGGAGCTCGATCATCCGTCGGACGATGTCCTGGTCGGTGGCGCTGCCCCACGCCAACCGCCCCTTGATCTGGAACTCGTGGTCGACGTCCGGGTAGGTGCCAACGTACTTGTCGGCCAGCGTGCTGATCACGTAGCCGCTCGGGTCGGGGTAGCCGGCAGCGGTCGTCCGCTCGACCACGCACGGCAGGATCGTCCCCCAGTAGAACCCGGCCCAGGCGTCGGCGAGGTCGGCGCCACCCGGGAGCTCCAGGGCGAAGGCACCCCCGTCGACGTCCGCGTGGGGGCGGGGCCGGTGCGCGGTGACGGAGACGCTCGACGCATCGACGACCACGGTCACGCCGTCGGCGTGCACGGTCGCTGTGACCGGGCCGCCCGCCACGTGCCACGCGGTCGCGGTGCCGGACCGTCCGACGTCGGGGTCCTCCGGCAGTACCCAGCACGCGGCGGTGGCGGTCGCCTGACCGACTCCGTCCGCCGTCAGGGGCAGGACGTGGCGTTCGCCGTCGTGGACGCCGTCGACCAGGAACACCGGGCCGGGTGGGAACCGCAGCGTGATCCGGTCGTGGGCGCCGGTGGCGCTCAGCGTCCACCGGTCGTCACTGACTGGTTCGGCCGAGGCGCCGGCGTCGAGCAGGGAAATCGGGTCGGGCGAGGACATCGTTGTCGTGGGTTCCTTCGAGCGGAGCTGGCGGGGGCGACGTTGCGATCCAATTATGCAAACTTGTAACCAAGTCTTGCAAGAGCGTGGCAAACGTGGTCATCATGAGTGCCGACACCCCGTCTGGGGACCACTCGATCGAGGAGGATCGAAATGACCGCATCGTCGCGTCACCGCTGGCGCACCCGGGTCGGTGCCCTCACCGCAGCGGGCGCCGTGCTCGCCGGACTGCTCACCGGCTGTTCGACGTCGTCGTCCGGCGACACCGGCTCGAAGACACTGACCGCATGGGCCTGGGGCTCACCGGCCGTCGGCATGCAGGCCGCCGGCAAGGCCTTCGAGAAGACGCACCCCGGCGTCACCGTGAAGGTGCAGGACGTCGGCAACCCCGCCATCTGGGACAAGATCACCACCGGCATGGCGGCCGGTGGAACCGGGCTGCCCGACGTCATGGACATCGGCGGTGACTACATGGGCAACTACCTCGAGACGTTCCCCGACGGCTTCGCGAACCTCAGTGACATGGGAGCGGATTCGTTGTCGAAGGACTTCCCGAGCGGGCTGTGGGACGGCGGCCAGGACACGAAGGGGCAGCAGTTCGGCGTGCCCTTCGAGGTGAACACCAACCTCGTGTTCTACCGCAAGGACCTCTTCGAGAAGGCCGGCGTCGACGTCGACTCGGTGACGACCTGGGACCAGATGCTCGATGCGGGCAAGAAGATCAAGCAGGCCACCGGGGCGAACCTCTTCGCGATCGACAAGGCGGCATCGCAGGCGGACGCCGCGAACTTCTGGCAGATGCTCGCGCGCCTGCAGAAGACCTTCTTCTTCGACAAGAAGGGCGACATCACGCTGAACGACACCGGGAGCGTCAAGGCCCTCCAGTTCCTCCAGGAAGCCAACGACGCCGGGCTGGTCACCGACATCCCGCAGAGCCAGGGCACCACCTCGCAGATGAAGGGCCAGTCACCGGTCGCGATCATGCCCGGCGCGTCCTGGATGGTCGGCAGCTTCGCATCGACCGCGCCCGAGATGCAGGGCAAGTGGGGCGTCCGCACCTCGCCGGCGATGGAGCCGGGTGGCCTCACGGCCGCATCGGCCGGCGGCACGTACCTGACGGTCGCGAAGGCCAGCAAGAACCAGGCGCTCGCGTACGAGTTCGTCAAGTACGCGATGGCCACGAAGGACGGCCAGCAGATCGTGACCGAGAAGGCCGGGCTGTTCCCGAGCTTCGAGCCGATGTGGGACGAAGCCTCCTTCAAGAAGGACGACCCGTACTTCGGCGTCAACACGAACGACCTGGTCACGGGTGCACTCAGCCAGAAGACGCCGCCGGACTACTACACGAAGGACTACGCCAAGGCCCTCAAGGTCTACGACGACGCGCAGACGCAGGTGCTGGTGCAGGGCAAGGACCCGAGGAAGGCCCTCGATGCAGCCGCTGACCTGCTCAAGTCCCAGACCGGCCGGAAGATCTCCGGCGACTGACCAACCGTGGCGGGTGTCGCGATCCGTGACACCCGCCACCTCGAGACGAGAAGCGATGTCGACCACCACACACTCCGGTTCCCGGACGACGCCCCCTGGTCCCCCTGTCCAGAGTCCGACACCCCCGGCACGACGTCCTCGCCGACGATCGGGAGCGGCGCTCCGTGCGACGCTCGTGCCCTACGTGTTCCTGCTCCCGGTGATCGTCCTGTTCGCCGGCTTCAAGGTCTACCCGGTGCTCTCGGCCCTCTGGCTGAGCCTGACCCAGAACGTCGGCGGGCTCACGACCTTCGTCGGCGGGCAGAACTACGCCAGGATCGCGGGTGACCCGCTCTTCTGGACCGCGCTCCGCAACACCGTCGAGATCCTGCTGTTCCAGGTCCCGATGATGCTGGTGCTCGCGATCCTCCTGGCGGTCGCGTTCAACTCGAAGCTCCTGAAGGCGCGCGCGTTCTTCCGCGTCGCGTACTTCGTCCCGATCGTGATGGGGCTCGTGGCCTACGGGATCCTGTTCTCGGCGCTGTTGTCGCAGAACGGCTTCATCAACTACCTGCTGTCGCTCGTCGGGATCCACTCGGTGCCATGGCTGGCCGACCCGTTCTGGGCGAAGGTCTCGATCGTGCTGGCGATGACCTGGCACTACACCGGGCAGAACGCCGTGATGTACCTCGCGCAGCTGCAGTCGATCCCCGAGGAACTGTACGAGGCAGCGCAGATGGACGGCGCGAACCGTCGCCAGCAGTTCTGGCACGTGACGCTGCCGGGGCTCCGGCCGGCGATCCTGTTGACGGTCGTCCTCTCCACGATCGGGACGCTGCAGCTCTTCGACGAGCCGTTCGTGCTCACCGGCGGTGGCCCGGACAACGCGACGCTGACCATCGGCATGTACCTGTACCAGAACGCCTTCCGGAACTTCGACTTCGGGTACGCGTCCGCGATCGGGTACGTCCTCGCGATCATCGTCGCCGCCATCTCCGTGATCCAGATGCTCGTCCTCAGGAGGCGTTCCGCATGACCGTCCAGATCCCCGTCGTCCGCCGAGGCCGCGCGCGTCGCCCAGGCGACTCGACTCCGCTCAGTGCGTTGCTGACCACGGTCATCGCCCTCGGCGCGGTCGTGATGCTCGCGCCGTTCGCGTGGCTCATCGTCGCCGCGACCCACAACACCAGTGAGATCTTCTCCACACCGCCGGCGCTGCTGCCCGGGTCACGGTTCTGGACGAACCTCACCGGCCTGTTCACGAACCTCGAGCTCGGCGCGGCGTTCAAGAACTCGATGATCGTCTCGCTCGTCTACACGGTGTTCGGCATCGTGGTCTGCAGCACTGCCGGGTACGCCTTCGCGAAGTTCCGCTTCCGCGGCCGCGACGCCATGTTCACCGTGATCGTCGCGTCGCTGGCGCTGCCGGGGCAGGTCACGCTGGTCCCGTTGTTCCAGATCATGGTGCAGCTCGGCTGGCTCAACTCGTACCAGGCGCTCATCCTGCCGAACCTCGCGCTGCCGTTCGGCATCTTCCTGATGCGCCAGACGATGCAGTCCGTGCCCGACGAACTCATCCAGGCAGCGCGGGTCGACGGCGCCGGTGAGTTCCGCACCTTCTTCCAGATCGTGCTCCCCACGATGCGCCCAGCGCTCGCCGCGTTGGCGATCTTCCTGTTCCTCGGGCAGTGGAACGACTTCGTCTACCCACTCATCGTGCAGCGGACCCCCGATGCCTACACGCTGCCGGTGGCCCTCGCGACCCTCCACGGCGTGCAGGCGACGGACTACGGTCAACTCCTGACGGGAACCCTCGTCTCCGCCCTGCCCGTCCTGGTCCTGTTCCTGTTCCTGCAGCGGTACTTCGTCGCCGGACTGCTCGCCGGGTCGGTCAAGCAGTGACCGGTGGTCGCCGTGCACTAGTTTCGACGGAGAGGTGAGAGATGGAGCCCGCGAACGACTTCGAAGCGCCGAAGCGCCGACGTGGTGGAGCGCGCACCCCGGCTGGCTCGACCAGCCTCGCCCAGGTCGCCCAGGTGGCTTCGGTCAGTGAGGCGACCGTCAGCCGGGTCCTGAACCGGAAGTACGGCGTCTCGGCTTCCACCAGGCAGGCTGTCGAAGACGCACTCAAGCAGGTCGGCTACGAGCGTCCGCTCGACGACCGGCTCGTGCTGATGCTCACGCCGAACCTCAAGAACCCGATCTTCGCCCAGCAGGCCGAGCGAGTCGAGAACGAACTCAGCCCGTACGGCCTGAAGTCGATCATCTGCCCCGTCTACCCGGGCACCCCGCAGGAGCGTGACTACGTCGAGTCCCTGGTGGACGCCGGCGTCGCGGCGATCGTCTTCCTCTCCTCGAGCAACACCCTCCGGGACGCCGACCACCGCGTCCTGCAGCTCATCGAGTCCCGGGGCATCCCGTACGTCAGCATCAACGGCGGCTTCCCCGACGTCGACTCGCCCGTGGTGTCGACCGACGACTGGCGGGCGGCCGAGCTCGCCGTCGGTCACCTGCACGACCTCGGCCACCGTCGGGTCGGTCTCGCGGCCGGACCCGTCGGCAACGTCCCCGCCGACCGTCGTGTCGAAGGGTTCCTGCAGGCGCTCGGCCGTCGCGGTGTCGCGGAACCCGAGGCCTTCGTCGTCCGGCAGCACTTCAACATCGAAGGCGGGCAACAGGCGGCGTCGGCGCTGCTCGCCCACGGCGTGACCGGGATCGTCGCGTCGAGCGACGAGATGGCGCTCGGCGCGTACCGCGCGGTCGACCGGGCCGGGCTCCGCGTGCCGCACGACGTCTCGGTGGTCGGCTACGACGACTCACCGATGCTCGACTTCACCGCCCCGCCGCTGACGACTGTGCGGCAACCGGTCGAGCGGATCGCCGAGAACGTCGGCCGACTGGTCACCTCGCTCATCGGGCACCGGGAAGTCAGCAGCGACGAGATCCTGGTCGAGCCGGAGCTCCGGCTCCGCGGGTCGACCGGGCCGGTCCGTCCAGCCGACGTCTGAGACCCGCCGCCGCGGACGGCGCGAACCGACGTCGGCTTTTCCCCTCGTCTCGACGACCCGTCCGGCGCATGGGAAACCTGAGGGTCTGGTAACGATCGTTGCGAACGCATGCGTACGCTCGTGACGGATCAGACCCGAGGGCATCACCGTCGATGTGCCACCACCGCACATCGAAGGACGACAATGCCCCTGCCAGCCCGCACCCCGCGGACCCGCACCCCCGAGGACCGCAGCGCCTACGAGCCCGGCATCGAGACGACGCACATCCCGGTGCTGCCGCCGGACGCCCGCGCCCGGAAGCGCTTCGTCCGCGTCGTCGCCGCCGTCGCGGCCGTCGGCGGTGCGCTCTTCGGCTACGACACCGGCGTGATCTCCGGCGCGTTGCTCTACGTGTCCTCGGACTTCGACCTCGGCGTCTTCGAGGAGGGCATGGTCACGAGCGTGCTGCTCATCGGCGCCGCGGTGGGCGCACTGGCGGGCGGACGGGTCGCGGACCGCGTCGGCCGCCGGCTCGCCCTGGTGCTCGCCGGCGTGGTCTTCATCGTCGCGACGATCGGGTGCGCCTTCGCCCCGGACTACGCCGTCCTGCTGGTCAGTCGCGTGGTGCTGGGCCTGGCGGTCGGGGTGTCCTCGATCATCGTCCCGCTCTACATCGCCGAGATGGCGCCGTCGGACATCCGCGGACGCCTGGTCTCGCTCAACTCGCTGATGATCGTCACCGGGCAGCTGCTGGCGTACCTGGTGAACGCGTGGCTCGCGCAGTACGGCGCGTGGCGCTGGATGCTCGGGCTCGCGGCGGTCCCGGCCGTGGTCCTCGTCGTCGGCATGGTCCTGCTGCCCGACACCCCGACGTGGTACCGGATGCGGGACCGTGCGGGTGACGCACTGCAGGTCCTCCGCCGCACCTACCCCGAGCGTGAGGCGCACCGGGAACTCCGCACCATCCGCCAGGCGCAGGAGTCGCAGTCGTCCGAGAGCCAGGGGTGGAGCGGGTTCCGGCAGCCGTGGATCCGGCGCTCCGTGCTCATCGCCGTCGGGGTCGCGATCCTGCAGCAGGCGACGGGCGTCAACACCGTGATCTACTTCGCACCGACCCTGCTGGTGGACACCGGGCTGCCGTCGTCGACCGCCGTGGTCGCGACGATCGCGATCGGTGTCATCAGCGTCGTCGCGACGCTCGTCGGGTTGCGCCTGGTCGACCGGGTGCCGCGCAAGAAGCTGCTCATCGGCGGCTCCCTGGGTGGGGTCGTGTCCCTCGTCGCGCTCGGTGCCACCTTCCCGCTCACGGAGCGCGGTCCCGGCTTCAGCTACCTGACGCTCGGCGTGATGGTGCTGTTCCTGGCGTTCCAGCAGTCCGCGGTCGCGACGACGACGTGGCTGATCATCTCCGAGCTGGTGCCGTCAGCGGTGCGCGGCATCGGCATGGGCGTCGCCGGGGTGTTCCTGTGGCTCGCGAACTGGGCGGTGTCGCTGGCGTTCCTGCCGGTGGTCCACGCGATCGGCGGGTCCTGGACGTTCATCGCCTTCGCGGTCATCGGAGTGGCCGGCGTCGTGTTCGTGTGGCGCGCGGTCCCGGAGACCGGCGGCAAGTCGTTGACGGACATCGAGCACGAGATGCAGGACGCGACGGCCTAGGACGTCGGCCGGCGGCTCGCGACGTCACCAGCAGACCGGCCGGGAGGCTCGTGGCGGGGCCGCCACGAGCCTCCCGGCCGTCATCCGGTCACCGCCCACCCGTGGAGACCCACGCGCCGAGCGGTGCGTCCGGAACGTCCTCGTCGCTGTGTGCGGTGTCGCAGAGGACGAGGCCGCGGGCCTCGTAGTTCGGGCGGGCCGCCGGTCCGTCGAGGTCGCACGTGTGCACCCAGACGCGCACCGCGTCGGGGAGCGACCAGGCGGTCGCGATCGCGTGTTCGAGGAGCGGGCCGCCGAGCCCGCGTCCGAGGCCGGGCGCGGCCAGGCCGAAGTAGCGGATCTCGACGTGGACGCCGTCGTCGTGCGGGACGGGCTGGAGCTGGACGTAGCCGAGGGGGACGCCGTCGGCGCTCGGGAGCAGGAACACCGTGCCGGGGACCGCGAGTTCCTCCGCCCACTGCTCCCGGGTCCAGTCGAGCCGATCGGTCCAGCGCCAGGCGCCGCCGACGTACCCGTAGAGGAACCGGGCGTACTCGGGGTCGACCGCACTCGTCCGGTCGAGCCGCACCGGAGCCGGGACGGGCCGGGGCGGAGCGGTCGGAGGTGTGTGCGACTCGAGGGTCCAGGTGACGACGTCCATGCGTCCGATCCTGCCGCACCGAACGGGACGGGCCCCTCGGCTGCTGCCGAGGGGCCCGTTCCGTGTCGTGCTTCGGGTCAGGCGGCACCGTGACTCGCCCGGGAGCGACGCGAGAGCGAGTCGATGATGACCGCGAGGAGCAGGACGGCTCCGGTGACGATGTACCGGGTGTAGTCCTCGAAGTTCAGCAGGTTCAGGCCGTTCGCGATGGACTGGATGACGATCACGCCGAGCAGTGCCGACCAGATGTTGCCGCGGCCGCCGAAGAGGCTGGTGCCGCCGATCACAGCCGCAGCGATCGCGTTGAGGTTGACGTCACCGCCGCCCGAGCTGAGGGTCGCGGCGGACAGGTGGGCGGACGCGAGGAGCCCACCGATGACGGCGAACACCGAGCAGAGCATGAACACCGAGATGTACACGAGCCGCACCTTGATGCCGGACCGGCGAGCGGCCTCGACGTTGCCACCCACGGCGTAGATCGACCGGCCCCACTTCGTGCGCTTCACGAGGTAGTTCATGATGACCACGAGCAGGACGAAGAACACGAAGGACGTCCCGGTGCCGCGGTCGGTCGAGAGGTACCAGCCGATCGCGGAGAGCCCGACGAGGAGCAGCACCGCCTTGGTGATCACGAGCGACTTGGCGCCCGTCGACAGGCCGGCACGGCTCCGCCGGGCATCGCGACGGAGGTCGGCGAACAACGTGCCGCCCGCGGCGAGCACCGCGAGTGTGTAGACGAGCCACGGCGGCAGGTAGGAGAAGAGCGCGAACTGCACGATGAACGACTCGGTCGGCAGGTTGATCGAGCCGTTCTGGCCGAGGACCAGCAGCTGCACGCCGAGGAACGCGAGCAGCCCCGCGAGCGTGATGACGAAGCTCGGGACGCCGAACCGCGTGTACAGCAGGCCGTACAGCAGGCCGATGAGTGCACCGACGCCGAGCGCGACGGCGATCACCGCGATCAGCGGCCAGTGCAGCTGCGTGAGTCCGACTCCGAGGATCGCCGCGGCGAGGCCGCTGACGGAACCGACGGAGAGGTCGATCTCGCCGAGGAGCAGGACGAGGACGATGCCGATCGAGATGGTGCCGGCCGCCGCACACTGCACGGCGAGGTCGACGAGGTTCGTCGCGTAGAGGAAGCTCCCCCCGGGTGTCAGGATCCCGAACGCCACCCAGATGACGACGAGTCCGACGACGACGGGTAGACTGCCGAGGTCGCCTGCGCGGACCCGACGGGTGAAGCTGGTGACGGCACCGCGGATGCCTTCTTCGCGGAGGAGCCGCTCGTCCTGGAGGTCCGCTGCAGCGCGGGAGGTCGGCGTGCTCATGGTGACGGGGTCAGGAGAGGTGCCTCGTGGCCGCTTGCTCTGGCGGGTGCTGCTCATTGGTCGGTCTCTCGTTCGGATTGCGCGGCGGCGCGACGGGTGACTGCGTTGTCTGTGGCACCGGTGATCGCGGCGATGATGTCCTCGTAGCTCACGTCGGCGACGGCGAAGTCGCCGTTGTTGCGGCCGAGGCGGAGCACGACGACGCGATCCGCGACTGCGCGGACGTCGGCGAGGTTGTGGCTGATGAGCACCACACCGTGCCCTCGGTCACGGAGACGTTCGACGAGGTTCAGGACCTCGGCGGTCTGCGCGACGCCGAGGGCGGCGGTCGGTTCGTCGAGGATGACGACCTTCGGGTCCCCGATGAGTGATCGGGCGATCGCGACGGTCTGTCGCTGCCCTCCCGAGAGCGATGCGATCGGGATGCGCACCGACGGGATCCGCGCCGACAGCTGTCGGAGCAGCTCCCACGACTTCGCCTCCATCGCCTCCTCGTCGAGGACGAAGGTCGAGATCTCGCGCCCCAGGAAGAGGTTGGAGACGACGTCGAGGTTGTCGGCGAGTGCGAGGTCCTGGAAGACCGTCGCGATGCCGAGCGACTGCGCAGCGGCCGGGGAGCCGATCTGCACGTGTTCGCCTTCGAACGTGATCGTGCCTTCGTCCGGGGTGTAAACGCCGGCGAGGATCTTGACGAAGGTGCTCTTGCCGGCGCCGTTGTCCCCGACGATGGCGACGACCTCACCGGCGTGCACGTTGAAGTCGATGCCCGAGAGGGCCTGGACGGCGCCGAAGCGCTTGCTGATGCCCTGGAGGGACATCACCAGGTCCTTCTGGACGGTGACGGGGGTGGGTTCCGCGATGGTCACGAGGACTCCTTGCATTCAGGGGAGGGGGAGTGACCCCCCTCCCGGCGGATCACTTGATGCCGTACTTCGTGCAAGCGGCGGCCAGCTGCGCGGTGCAGATGTCCTTCGCGGTGAAGAGTCCGTCCTTCACGACGGTGTCCTTGATGTTGTCGGCGGTGACGGCCACCGGTGTGAGGATCACCGACGGGACGCTCTTGCCGCTGGCGGTCTTCACGGTGCTCGTCGTCGAGGCCTTCTTGCCGGCGGCCAGTTCGAGGGCGAGGTCCGCCGCTCCCTGCGCTTCGGGCTTGAACGCCTTGTACACGGTCATGTACTGCTTGCCGGCGAGGATCCGCTGGAGCCCGGCGAGCGTCGCGTCCTGGCCGGTGATCGGCGGCAGGTCAGTGGCGCCGGCCGCCTGCATCGCCGAGATGACGCCGCCAGCGGTGTCGTCGTTCGCGGCGTAGATGCCCTTGATGTTCGTGACGCCGACCTTCGAGATCTGACCAGCGGCCCAGGCCTGTGCCTTCGCCGGGTCCCATCCGGGGGTGTCGTACTCGCCGAGCACGTCGAAGCTCGTCTTCGACAGCACGGACTGCGCGCCCGCCTTGAACTGCGACGCGTTGTTGTCCGTCGGTGAGCCGTTGACCTCGAGGACGCCGGCGTCGTCGGCGATGCCGAGGTCCTTCATGCGGTCGACGAGGGCCGTGGCCTGCAGCTCGCCCACCTTGTTGTTGTCGAAGGAGATGTAGGCGCTGAGGTCACCCGAGTTGATGAGCCGGTCGTAGGACACGACCGGGACGTTCTTCGACTTCGCGAGGCTGACGATCGAGGCGGCCGCTTCGCCGTCGAAGGCGTCGAGGACCAGCACCTTCACGCCCTGCGTGAGCATCGCCTGCGCCTGCTGCTGCTGCTTCGACGCGTCGCCCCCGGCGTTCTGGTAGAGGACCGAGCAGTCCGGGCACTTCTTCTTGATGCGCGCAGTGAAGAGCGGGCGGTCGGCACTCGCGAAGCGCGCGGTGACCGAGTCCGGCAGCAAGAGGCCGATCTTGGCGTTCGAGGCGGATCCACCACCGCCGGACGACGCTGCCTGGGAACCGTTCGAGCACGCGGAGAGCGATCCCGCGAGGAGCGCGATCGACGCAACCGCGATCGCTGCTCGAGTGACGACTTTCTTCATTGAAGGCCTCCATCTGCCACCTCCGTTGGTGGCGATAGTTCGTCGAGTTACTACTCAA
The DNA here is from genome assembly GCF_003762905.1 of Curtobacterium sp. ZW137. Classification (GTDB taxonomy): domain Bacteria; phylum Actinomycetota; class Actinomycetes; order Actinomycetales; family Microbacteriaceae; genus Curtobacterium. Next base: position 574,875 of record NZ_RJKS01000003.1, read on the forward strand.
CGAACAAGTTGTCCGGCAAACGATACGATACGGGTGACCCTGCCGCAAGGTCTTCTTTCATGGAGTACGCACCTTCCGTTTTGTGGACACTTAGTCCGGTGTGTGAGAACCTGGGAGGAAGGCATGCCCGGGGACACTGGGCTCGACACGACGAAGGAGTCTTGATGTCTGGACAAGGACAACCGCGCGGAACACTCGAACTCCCACCGTTGACCACCGGCCCGCACCGCAAGCGGATCGGTCTCATCTCGGTCGTGGCCTGCCTCGGCGGCCTGCTCTTCGGCTACGACACCGGCGTCAGCAACGGCGCCGAGATCTCGATCCAGTCGCAGCTGGGCCTCGACGACATCGGCCTCGGCGTCGTCATCTCCTCCCTCGTCTTCGCAGCAGCGGTCGGCGGGCTCGTCGGCGGGCCGGTGTCCGACCGCATCGGCCGTCGGTCGACCATCATCGCGATGGCGGTCTTCTTCTTCTGCGGCACGCTCCTGGCCGTGTTCTCCCCGAACTTCGAGGTGCTGCTCGCCGGACGCATCACGGTCGGACTCGCGGTCGGTGCCGCGTCGATCGTCGTCCCCGTGTACCTGGCGGAGCTCGCTCCGCTCGAGATCCGCGGCATGATCACCGGCCGCAACGAGCTCGCGATCGTGAGCGGGCAGCTCGCCGCGTTCGTCATCAACGCGGTCATCGGGATCGTCCTCGGCGACGAGGGCGGCGTCTGGCGCGTGATGTTCTTCATCTGCTCGATCCCGGCAGCCGCGCTGTTCATCGGCATGCTCAGGATGCCGGAGTCCCCGCGCTGGCTGGTCGAGCACGGCCACGACGAGCGCGCCCTGGCGGTCCTGAAGACGGTCCGCAACGAGGACCGCGCCGCCGTCGAGCTCGAGGAGATCCGCAAGATCACGTCCGAAGAGCCGAGCGAGACCCGGCTGAACGGGCTCAAGGCGCTGCTCTCCAGCCGCTGGCTCATCCGCATCGTCCTGATCGGCTGCGGCGTCGCCATCGCGCAGCAGGTCACCGGGATCAACTCGATCATGTACTACGGCCAGCGCATCCTGATCCAGTCCGGCTTCGGGGCGAACGCCGCCCTGATCGCGAACATCGCCCCCGGGATCCTGGCGGTCGTCGGTGGGATCATCGCGCTCCGCAACATGGACCGCGTCGACCGGCGGAAGACCTTCATCCTCGGCCTGTCGCTCACCACCACCTGCCACATCCTGATCGGCGTCTCGTCGCTGGTGATCCCGGACGGCAACCCGATCCGGCCGTACGTGCTGCTGTTCCTCATCTGCGCGTTCGTGCTCTCGATGCAGTCCTGCCTGAACATCGCCGTGTGGGTCTGGCTCGCCGAGATCTTCCCGCTCAACATGCGCGGACTCGGGACCGGCATCGCGGCCTTCGCCGGCTGGCTGATGAACGGCGTGCTCGCGCTCTACGTGCCGTCGCTCATCGAGGGCATCGGCATCACCGGCACGTTCTTCCTCTTCGCCGTCATCGGTGGCATCGCGCTCGTCTTCATCGTCACCCAGGTGCCGGAGACCCGCGGCTGGTCGCTGGAGAAGCTCGAGGAAGAGGTGACGACCGGCGCGATCTACATCGACACGATCAAGGGCAAGGCGAAGCGGGCCGGTCGCGACGAGCGGTGACCGTGCTGCAAGATGTGGTCCATGGCTGACGACGGGTCCACGGCGACGGCACGGCGCGCGACCATGCGTGACGTGGCCGAGCGGGCGGCGGTCTCCAAGTCGCTGGTCTCGCTCGCGTTCAGTTCGCCGGAGTCGGTCAGCCAGGAGCGGCTCCGGCGGATCCTGGACGCGGCCGACGCGCTCGGGTTCCGCCCGAACCGCGTCGCCCGCTCGCTGAACGGAGCGCGGGACGACTTCGTCGGGATCCTCGTCGCGGACTCCCGGAACCCGGTGTTCGCCGAGGTGGTGGACGCCGCGAGGCTCTCGCTGTCGGCGGGTGGCCGGCTCGGGCTGATGACCAGCGCGGTGCTCCCCGGCGCGGGTGCCCACCTGGACCTCGAGGCGGTCGCGATGCTCGGCGACCTGCAGCCCTCCGGGCTCATCGTGGTGGGATCGGTGCCGAGCATGGACCTCGTGGTGGAGGCGATGGGGTCCGCCCGGATCGTCATCGCCAGTGCCCGACCGGACCGGCTCGCCGGCGCCGCGACCGTGCGCGGGGACGACGAGGTCGGTGTCCGGCTCGTCGTGGACCACCTCGCCGGGCTGGGGCACCACCGGATCGGGCACGTCGGGGGCGCCGGCGGTCGGGTGGCCTCGGGCCGCGCCGATGCGTTCGTCGCCGCGATGCGGGAGCGCGGCCTCGACGCCGGACTCGTCGCGGAGAGCGACTTCTCCGAGGCGGCGGGCTTCCGGGCTGCGCAGGCGCTGCTCGACCTCGACGAGCCGCCGACCGCGATCACCGCGGTCAACGACCTCGCCGCGATCGGTGTGACGGCCGCGCTCCGGCAGCGGGGCCTGACGGACTCGGTCGCCGTCACCGGGTACGACAACACGTACCTCGCTGCGCTCGGGGCGGTCGGACTGACGTCGGTGGACCCGGACAACGCCACGATCGGCCACCGCGCGGCCGAGCTCCTGCTCTCCGAGGAGAACCCGGGCGAGGTGCTCGTCGCACCCACCCTGCGGATCCGGGCGACGTCCGTGCCCGCGCGCCGCTGACCGCACCGCACGCGGTTGACATCGTCGGATCGACGGTCGTACATTGAACCGGTCCAAGATTTTGGACCGGTTCAAACCAGGAAGCAAAGGAGCCCCCTGTGGCAGAGAACAGCGCGCCCCGCACCGTCGGTGTCGGACTCATCAGCGTCGGGTGGATGGGGCGACTGCACTCGCGCTCCTACGCCCTCCTCCCGCTCCTCTACCCGGAGCTCGGCATCCGCCCCCGCCTCGTCGCAGCAGCCGACGTCGCCGCCGCCGGCCGTGACTACGCCGCGGACGTCCTCGGCTACGAGAAGGTCGTCTCCGACTACCGCGAGGTCTTGAACGACCCCGAGGTCGAGGTCGTCTCGATCTGCGCCCCCAACTCCCTGCACGCCGAGATCGGCATCGCGGCCGCCGAGGCCGGCAAGCCGTTCTGGATCGAGAAGCCCGTCGGTCGTGGCGCCGCCGAGACCGAATCCGTGGCCGCGGCCGCCGACGCCGCGGGTGTCGCCACCACGATCGGCTTCAACTACCGGCACGTCCCCGCCGTGCAGCACGCCCGCCAGCTCGTCCTCGACGGTTCGCTCGGCCGGATCACGAACGTCCGTGGCCGGTTCTTCGGCGGGTTCTCCTCGAACCCCGAGGACCCGCTGACCTGGCGCTTCGTCCGCGCGACCTCGGGCAGCGGTGTCCTCGGCGACCTGATGGGCCACCTCGTCGACCTCATGCACTACGTCCTCGGTCCGATCGGCTCGATCTCCGCCGCGACCGGCACCTACCTCACCGAGCGTCCCGGTCTCCCGGGGACGCCCGACGCCGGCAAGCTGCTCCCCGTCGAGAACGAGGACTACGCCACGATGCTCGTCCGCTTCGACGAGTCCGCGGTCGGCGCCGGTGCGATCGGCAACCTCGAGGCGTCGCGCATCGCCGTCGGTCCGCGCTCCGAGTACGCGTTCGAGGTCTTCGGCACCGAGGGCTCGGTCCGCTGGGACTTCGAGCGGCTCAACGAGCTCGAGGTCGCCCTCGCGCGCACCGGCCAGCACGTGGGCTACACCCGCGCGTTCGCGGACGGGTACTTCCCCGACTACTCCCGCTTCCAGCCGAGCTCCGGCACGAGCATGGGCTACGACGACCTCAAGGTCATCGAGGCCGCGAAGTTCCTCACCGCCGCCACCGGGGGCGAGGCCACCGGGTCCAACATCCACGACGCCGTCGCATCGGCCCGCGTGCTGAGCGCCGCCGAGGAGTCGGCGGAGTCCGGCCAGTGGGTCGACCTGCCCGTCGAACCGGGCGCGACCGCCAACGTCCGCACGAACACCACCGAAGGGGCACGCGCATGAGTCTCCGCATCGCCACCGCACCGATCTCCTGGGGTGTCAGCGAGGTGGACGGCTGGGGCTACCAGCTGCCCCCGGAACGCGTCCTCGCCGAGATGACCTCCCTCGGGTTCGAGGCCACCGAGCTCGGCGCGCAGGGCTTCCTGCCCCCGGCGCCCGAGGACAAGGCCGCCCGCCTGGCCGAGTTCGGGATGACCGCGATCGGCAGCTTCGTGCCCGTCATCGCACACCAGCCCGGCATCGACCCGCTGCCCCGCATCGAGCAGGAGCTCGCGGACTACGCGGCATCCGGCGCGACCGTCCTCGTGGTCTGCGCGGACAGCGAGCAGACCGGGTACGACGCCCAGCGGGAGCCGCTCACCGACGAACAGTGGGCGACGCTCTTCGCCAACCTCGACCGCATCACCGAGGCCGCCGCGGCCGTCGGCGTCACCGCGACCCTGCACCCGCACGTCGGCACGGTCGTGGAGACGAAGGACGACGTCGACGCCGTCCTCGCCGGCTCCACCATCCCGTTCTGCTTCGACACCGGGCACCTGTTCCTCGGCGGCACGGACCCGGTCCGCTTCGCCGCGGAGCACACCGACCGCATCGCGTACATGCACCTCAAGGACGTGTCGCTCGAGGGCATGCGCCGGGTCGCGGACGGCGAGATCAGCTACTTCGACGCGATCAAGGCCGACATCCTCTACCGGCCGGTCGGACAGGGCGACGTCGACATCCGCGCGATCTTGACGAGCATGGTGCAGGCCGGGTTCGACGGCTGGATCGTGCTCGAGCAGGACAAGGTCGTGCTCGAGGAGCCGGCCGCCGGCACCGGCCCGATCGAGGACGCCCGTGCGAGCGTCGAGTACGTCCGCGCGCTGGTCGCCGAGCTCGAGGCCGCCGAGGTCGCACGGTGAGGGTCGGCGTCGCGGGACTCGGTCGCATCGGCGCGATGCACGCGCGGAACCTCGCGCGGACGCCCGGCGTCGACGAGGTCGTGCTCATCGGCCGCGACGCCGGACGGACGGAGTCGGTCCGGGCGCGGCTGGCGGCGCAGCGGGACGCCGAGCAGACCACGGAGTCCGGGGCGCCCGGGTCGGACGTCTGGGCGCCGGTGTCGACCACGGTCGACCCGCTCGCCGACGTCCTGCCCTCGCTCGACGGGATCCTCGTCGCCTCGGCCACGGACACGCACGCCGAGCTCGCCCGGGTCGTCGCGGACTCGCACACCCCGCTGCTCATCGAGAAGCCGCTCGCCCTCGGCGTCGACGAGCTGACCGAGCTCTCCCGGGACCTCGACGCGACGGGCACACCGATCATGGTCGCGTTCCACCGTCGCTACGACCCGGGCTACCAGCGGCTCCGGCAGCACGTCCTCGACGGTGACGTCGGCACGCTCCGGCTCGTGCAGGCGACGGAGAACGACCACTACGCGCTGCCCGTCGACTACATCCCGCAGTCGCACGGCATGTGGCTCGACCTGCTCGTCCACGACTTCGACATCATCCCGTGGACGGTCGGCGACCCCGTCGTCGAGGTCTCGATGATCGGCTCCGTGCTCGACGAGCCCGTCTACGGCGACCACCAGGACACCGACACCGCGATGGTGACGCTCCGCTTCGCCTCGGGCGCGGTCGGCAGCATCGGCGCGCTCCGCCGCAGCGACGCGGGCCAGGACGTCCGGCTCGAGGTCACCGGCTCGAAGGGCGCGTACGGTGCCGGCTACGGTCCACGCACCCCGATCACCTCCACCGAACCGGGCGGCAGCGCACCGTCGAACCCCTACGACACGTTCGGCGACCGCTTCGTCCCGGCGTTCGAGGAGGAGATCGCCCACTTCGTCCGGATGATCCGCGGAGAATCGGAGAGCCTGACGCCCCCCGCCGCCGGACTCGTCGCCACCGCGCTCGCCGAGGCGGCCGCGGAGTCGTTCCACACCGGACGCCCCGTCCGGCCCCGCACCACCGCGTAGACCACGCGGCACAACCCACCACCCTGGAGATTGCAATGACGCAACAGACCCGGATCGGCCTCTTCGGCACCGGTCGCATCGGACAGGTCCACGCCATGAGCGTGGCCGCCATCGACGACGCGGAGCTCGCGTGGGTCTGTGACCCGTTCGTGGAGGGCGCCGAGCGCACCGCCGCCGAGTACGGCGGCAAGGTGAGCACGGACCCGGCCGAGGTGTTCGCCTCGGGCGAGGTCGACGCGGTGATCATCGCCGCACCGACCGCGACCCACGTCGACCTGATCGACGCCGCCATCGACGCCGGTGTGCCGGTGCTCTGCGAGAAGCCGATCGACCTCGACCTGGCCCGGGTGGACCGCCTCCGCGCGAAGGCCGCCGCCGCGACGATCCCGATCGTCCTCGGCTTCAACCGCCGCTTCGACCGGCACTTCACCGAGCTGCAGCGTCGCGTCAGCGCGGGGGAGATTGGCACGCTCGAGCAGGTCCTCATCACGAGCCGCGACCCCGCCGAGCCGCCGGCGGCGTACCTCGGCGCATCCGGCGGCATCTTCCGGGACATGACGATCCACGACCTCGACATGGCGCGGTTCTTCGTGCCGGACATCGTCGAGGTGACGGCCCGCGGCGCGAACACCTTCAGTGCGACGGCCCGCGAGCTCGGTGACTTCGACTCCGCCGTGGTGACCCTCCGTGGGGCGGACGACGAGCTCGTGGTCATCACGAACTCGCGGCACGCGTCCTACGGGTACGACCAGCGCTTCGAGGTCTTCGGCTCCGAGGGGCTGCTGCAGGTCGGCAACCAGACGGACACCCTCGTGCGCCGGTGGAGCGCCGACGCGGTCGAGTCCCTGGAGCCGTACCAGAACTTCTTCCTGCAGCGCTACGCGGAGGCGTACCGGCTCGAGGTCGTCGAGTTCCTCAAGGCCGTGCGCGGCGAGCCCTCGCGGAGCCCCGGGTTCGAGGACGGCCGTGCCGCCCTCGTGCTCGCGGACGCCGCGGACCGCTCCGCACGCACCGGCCAGTCCGTCGCGGTCGACCTGTCACGATGAGCCCGATAAACCGCGACCTCGTCGCCACCTGCTGGACGACCGCGGGCACGGGACTGCCCGACGGGCCCTCGGAGCGGAGCTCGTTCTCCGCCCGGGAGCGCGTCAGTGCGGCCGCGGACGCCGGCTACGTCGGGCTCGGGTTCGTCGTCGACGACCTCGAGGTGGTCCGCGACACGATCGGCTTCGACGCGCTCCGCGAGCACGCGGACCGCGTCGGCATCCGGCACCTCGAGGTCGAGCTCGTCAAGGACTGGTGGCGGGACCCTGCGGAGACCCCGTGGCGCACCCGCTGGGACCTGCTCCGTGACGCCGCCCGCGCCTTCGGGAGTCCGATGGTGAAGATCGGGCCGCCGCCCGCGCCCACGGTGGACTCGCTCGACCCGTACGTCGGGCCGTTCCGGGCGCTGGCCGACGAGGCGGCGGAGATCGGCACGCGGCTGGCACTCGAACCGCTCCCGTTCGCCGGGATCTCCTCGATGCCCCAGGGGTCCGAGCTCGTCCGCGCCGTCGACCACCCGCACGCCGGACTCGTCGTCGACTCGTGGCACGTGTTCCGCGCCGACACCTCGCTCGAGGAGCTCCGGCGCACCCTGGACCCGGCCACCGTGGTCGGCGTCGAGGTGAACGACGCCGACGCCGAACCGCAGGCCGGTCGCACGCTGTTCGAGGACACCCGGGACAACCGTCGCTACCTCGGCGAGGGCGCCCAGGACGTCGTGGGGTTCCTCCGCACGATGGCGGAGCTCGGCTGGGACGGTCCGTGGGGCGTGGAGATGCTCTCCGTCGAGCACCGTGCCAAGAGCCTCCCGGACGCGTTGGACGCGGCCCGGGACACGACGCTCCGCTGCCTCCAGCTCGCGGAAGCGGATTTCCCTACAGCGGACGTTTCGTCCATTCAGCGATAAAAGCGCTATGCTCATTCAGTCCGACGCAACGACGCAGAGAGGATCAGACATGGTCGACCCGCAGGTGCTCAAGCACGGCGCATGGGACGTCATCACCCCGGAGATCGCAGGATGGGAGTTCGTCACCTTCCAGGTGAAGACCTTCGGAGACGGCGAGACGGTCGAACTGCCGGCCGACGGCAACGAGCGGGCGTTCGTGAACCTGCACGGCGACCTCGTCCTCACCGTCGGCGGTGACGAGTACCGCATCGGCGGTCGCGACACGGTCTTCGACGGGCTCGGACACACGCTCTACGTCCCGCGGGACACCGCCGTGACGATCACCGCCACCCCCGGTGCCGAGCTCGCGATCGCGACGGCCCCGGCCACCGAGCAGCACGAGGTCGTCCTCGTCACGCCGGACGACGTCGGATCCGCCACGCGCGGCGGCGGCACCGCCACGCGCCAGGTCTCGACGCCGATGTCGCCCGCGTTCCCCGCGGACCGGCTGCACATCGTCGAGGTGTGGACCCCCGGCGGCAACTGGTCCAGCTTCCCGCCGCACAAGCACGAGCACGACATCGACGGCGAAGCGCAGCTCGAGGAGGTCTACTACTACCGCCTCCGCGACCCGGAGAACGGGTGGGCGCTGCAGCGGGTGTACAGCCCCGAGCGCGACTTCGACCTCGACGTCCCCGTGCGCGACGGCGACATCTGCCTCATCCCCTGGGGGTACCACACCACCGTCGCGGCCCACGACCAGGACCTCTACTACCTCAACGTGCTCGCCGGGCCCGCGCCGGAGCGCACCCTGCAGGCCGCCGAGGACCCCGCGCTCGCACCCGCCCGTGCCAAGTGGGACACCCTCGGCACGGACCCCCGTGTCCCGTTCGTCCCCGTCCGCCCCTGACCCACCACAGAAGGAAGTTCGCAATGGCGCAACACCCTCAGCCGACCCGCCGCCTCACGGTGGGCCAGGCGATCGTCGAGTTCATGCAGGCCCAGCACGTCGAACGTGACGGGGTCACCAGTCCGTTCTTCGGCGGCGCGTTCGGCATCTTCGGCCACGGCAACGTCGCCGGGCTCGGACAGGCGCTCCTGCAGTACCAGGACGTGTTCCCGTACTACCAGGGCCGCAACGAGCAGGGCATGGTCCACATCGCCACCGGCTACGCGAAGATGAAGAACCGCCTCGGCGCGCTCGCCGTCTCCACGTCCATCGGCCCCGGCGCGACCAACATGGTCACGGGTGCCGGCACCGCGACGGTGAACCACATCCCGGTGCTGCTCTTCCCGTCCGACGCGTTCGCGACCCGGTCGACCGGTGCCGTCCTGCAGCAGCAGGAGCACCCGTACGCGATGGACGTCACCGCGAACGACTCCTTCCGCGCGGTCTCGCGCTACTTCGACCGGATCAACCGGCCGGAGCAGCTCGCCTCGGCACTGCTCGAGGCGATGCGCGTCCTCACCAGCCCCGCCGACACCGGCGCGGTCACCATCGCGGTGCCGCAGGACGTCCAGGCCGAAGCGTTCGACTTCCCGGAGGCACTGTTCTCCGACCGCGTCTGGCACGTCGCCCGCAACCGTCCGGACCGCGCGGCGATCCAGCGCGCAGCCGAGCTGATCAAGGGCGCGAAGAACGCCGTCATCATCGCCGGTGGCGGTGTCGTGTACTCGGACGCGACCGACGAGCTCGTCCGCTTCGCCGAGTCGACCGGCATCGGGGTCGGCGTGACGCAGGCCGGCAAGGCGGGCATGCCCTGGGAGCACCGGCTCGCACTCGGCGCGCTCGGCTCGTCCGGCTCGGCGTACGCGAACTCCATCGCGAACGAGGCCGACGTGGTCATCGGCATCGGCACCCGCTACACCGACTTCACGACGGCCTCGAACACCATGTTCCAGAACCCCGACGTGGCGTTCGTGAACATCAACGTCGCCGAGGTCGACGCGTTCAAGGAGTCCGGCATCCCCCTCGTCGGCGACGCCCGCGAGACCCTCGCCGAGCTCCGCGCCGCACTCGAGGGCTTCACGCTCGACGCCGACGTCGTCGCGTCGAACGAGCAGGCCGCCAGTGACTGGCGTGCCGAGGTCGACCGCATCATCGAGGTGCAGGACAGCCCGACGCTGTCCCAGGCCGAGATGCTCGGACTGCTCAACACCTCCGCCGAGGCCGACGACGTCGTCATCAACGCCGCCGGGTCGATGCCGGGTGACCTGCACCGCCTCTGGCGTCCGGGCAGCCCCAAGGGCTACGACATCGAGTACGGCAACTCGTGCATGGGCTACGAGGTCGCGGGCGGTGTCGGCGCACAGCTCGCCGCACCGGACCGCCGCGTCCACGTGCTCGTCGGCGACGGGTCGTACCTGATGATGTCGCAGGAGATCATGACCGCGGTGCAGGAGCACCTCCGCATGACGATCGTCATCGTCGACAACTACGGGTACGGCTCCATCGCCGCGCTGTCGGAGACGCTCGGCTCGCAGACCTTCGGCACCCGCTTCAACGAGCGTGGCGAAGCGCTCCGTCACGACGGCCGCCGCCTCGAGGTCGACTTCGTCGCCAACGCGGCGAGCTACGGCGCCGAGGTGTTCTCCGCCGACACCGCCGACACCTTCCGCACGGCACTCGACGACGCCCGTGCGTACGACGGCACCAGCGTCGTCTACGTCCGCGTCGACGCCCAGGGTCGCTTCGGCGGCTCCGGCGCCTGGTGGGACGTCCCCGTGGCCGAGGTCTCGACCCTCGACAGCACGAAGGACGCCCGCGCCACCTACGACGAGAAGAAGCGGGACCAGCGGCTCTACCTGACGCAGTCCGCCCCGCGCGTGCGAGAACTGGAGCACTCATGACCGACGCGACCGACGTCCTGGACTCGACCACGGACCCGGCGGCCATCGTCGCCGGGGTCCCCACGGGCCTCCTGATCGGCGGGGTGGAACGCCCCGCCTCGGACGGCGCGACCTTCGACGTCCACAACCCCGTCGACGGCAGCGTGATCGCGACCGTCTCGAGCGGCACCCGGAACGACGCGCAGGCGGCGGTCGACGCCGCCGCCGACGCGGCGGCCGACTGGGCGGCGACCCCGCCCCGGAAGCGCTCCGAGATCCTGTCCCGCGCCTACGACCTGATGATCGAGCGCGCCGACTGGTTCGCCCGGCTCATCACGGCGGAGAACGGCAAGGTGTTCGCGGACGCCCGCGGCGAGGTCGTCTACGCCGCCGAGTTCCTCCGCTGGTACGCCGAAGAAGCGGTCCGGATCCCCGGGTCGCTGCAGACGGCGCCCGGCGGCGCGAACAAGATCCTCGTCGAGCACCGTCCGATCGGCATCGCGATCCTCGTGACGCCGTGGAACTTCCCCGCGGCGATGGCCACCAGGAAGATCGGGCCGGCGCTCGCCGCCGGCTGCACCACCGTCCTCAAGCCGGCGAGCGACACCCCGCTCACCGCCCTCGCGATCGGGAAGCTCTTCGAGGAGGCGGGCCTGCCCGCCGGTGTGCTCAACGTGCTGCCGAGCCGGTCCTCCGGCACGGTCGTCGAGCAGATGGTGCGCGACCCGCGTGCCCGGAAGCTCTCCTTCACCGGCTCAACGGAGGTCGGCGTCAAGCTGATGAAGCTCGCGGCGGACTCCGTCGTGAACACGTCGATGGAGCTCGGCGGCAACGCCCCGTTCGTGGTGTTCGACGACGCGGACCTCGACGCCGCGATCACCGGCGCGATGATCGCGAAGATGCGCAACGGCGGCGAGGCCTGCACGGCCGCGAACCGCTTCTACGTGCAGGAGGGCGTCGCCGCGGAGTTCTCCTCCCGGCTGGCCGAGGCGATGGGCGCACTCCGGACCGGAGACGGCCTGGACCCCGACGTCCAGCTCGGCCCGATGGTGAACGAGGGGGCCCGCGACGACATCGCACGGCTCGTCGACGGCGCGAAGGAGGACGGGGCGACGGTGCTCACCGGCGGTGCGTCCCCGGACGGGCCCGGGTGGTTCTACCCCGCGACCGTGCTGAGCGACGTCCCCGAGCACGCCCGCATCCTCAAGGAGGAGATCTTCGGGCCGGTCGCGCCCGTCGTGACCTTCCACACCGAGGACGACGCCGTCCGGCTCGCCAACGGCACCCCGTTCGGGTTGGTCTCCTACGTCTACACGCAGGACCTCGCTCGGGGTCTGCGCGTCAGCGGGCGGATCGAGTCCGGCATGGTCGGGCTGAACCGCGGCCTGGTGTCCGACCCGGCCGCACCGTTCGGCGGGATGAAGGAGTCCGGCATCGGCCGCGAGGGCGGCGCCGAGGGACTCCTGGAGTACATGGAGTCGCAGTACATCGCGGTGAGCTGGTAGGAGCACCAGCCGGCCCGCTCCGGGCCGGCGGCGTTCAGAGCGGGGTCGTCAGTTCGCTGGCGGCCCCGCGCTGCAGTTCCGCCACCGCACCCTGCGCCGCCGCGATGAACTCGTCGGTGCGTTCCCGGACGTCCACCGACCGACCCGCGATCGACAGGCACCCGAGCAGTTCGCCGCCGGTGCCGAGCACGGGGAACGCGAGCGCCCCGATCCCGATGGTGGCGTCGTCGAGCGACAGGGTGTAGCCCTTGGACCGGGTCGTCGTCACGTCGTGGCGGAGAGCGTCGGCGTCGACGATCGTCTGGCTGGTCAGCGGCCGACGGTCCGGTCCGTCCGTCAGGTACTCCTCGACGTCGCGGGCGTAGGCGAGCACGAGCCGGCCGGCGCCACCGGCGTAGAGCGGGAGCGACCGCCCCGGCGCCAGGGTCAGCACGCCGATCCCACGGCCGGGGGCCCAGTCGATGCAGACCGCTTCGTCACCCCGCGGCACCGTCAGGAACACGGTCTGCTCGGTGGCTTCGGCGAGGGCGTCGAGGACCTGCCGTGCCGCGGACCACTCGGTCATCGCGTCGCGGGCCGCGTCGGCCAGGTGCAGCCACTTCACGCTGAGGCGCGCGCGGTTCTCGTCCGTGGTGGTCGCCATGCCGACGGCCTTGAGCCCGTCGATGAAGCGGTAGACGCTCGGGCGGGGGAGCCCGGTGGCCTCGGCGAGTTCGGCGGGGGAGAGGTCGCCGCGTTCGGCCAGGGCCTCGACGACGGCCATCGAGTTGGCGAGGACCCGCATCGGCTTGCGCTCAGCCACGACGCACCGCCTCCCCGGCGGGGGCGAGGACGCCCGCCGCGGAGAAGCCCAGGTCGGCGCTGATCTCCGCCGCCGTGGCCATCACCAGCGCCCCGAGCTCGGACTCCCGCTCCACGAGCCGTTCACGCAGCCCGCTGATCGAGACGGCGGCGACGAGCTCCCCGCGGTGGTTGAAGACCGGGCTGCCGAACGCGGCGATCCCGATCGTGACGTCCTGGTCGGACCGGGCGTACCCGCGGTCGCGCGTGGCCTGGATCTGCGCACCGAGGTCGTCGGCCGACGGCACCGGGTACGGCAGTCCCTCGGCGGCGAGCAGCTCGTCGACGACCGCGTGCTGCTCCCCGGCGGGCAGGAACGCCAGCAGGGCCATCGGCGCTCCGCCGACGTGCAGGGGCAGCGAGTCGCCGACCTGCATCGCCACCGAGCGGACGTCGTGCCCCTCGATGCGTTCGACGCACACGGCGCGGGTCCCGCGGCGGTAGCAGAGGAGGGCAGCGACCCCGGCGGTCGAGCGGAGGGCGCGCATCCGGGGCAGCGCGAGGCCGCGGACGTCGAGGGAGTCCTCGAGCACCCCGCCGATCTCCATGCACGCGAGGCCGAGCCGGTAGGTGCCGCGGGCGGGTGCAGCGTCGACCCAGCCCATCGCGGTGAGGCTCTGCAGCAGCCGGTACGTCGAGCTCGTCGGTTCGCCGACGGCGTCCGCGAGCGCGCTCACCGTCAACGCGGTCGTCTCGGCGAGTGCGTCGATGATCGCACCGGCCTTGCTGAGGATCTCGATCCCGCCGTCGTCGGCGGCGCCGTCTGCCATGCCGTCATCCTCCCATGCAACCGTCGTCCAACTAATCTCACTCAGTAGACATGTCGTTCACGGAGTGATAGTTTGTGATCCACCACCGCAGAACGAAGGAGTCGCCGTGACACGCAACGACGCGAGAGACGTCGAACACCTGGAGACCGTTGCCCGTGAAGGGCGGTGGCGCGTCCTCGAGACCGTCGCGTCCAGCGGAGCCGGGCACATCGGCGGACCCATGTCCGCGATGGACCTGATGGTCGCCCTCTACTTCCACCAGCTCCGGATCGACCCCGAGCAGCCGCACGACCCGGACCGCGACCGGTTCATCCTGTCGAAGGGCCACTCGGCGATCGGGCTGTACTCGGTCCTGGCGCTCCGTGGGTACTTCCCCGTCGAGGAGCTCAGCACGTTCGACCACGGCGACTCCCGCCTGCAGGGTCACCCCGACATGAAGCTCACGCCGGGCGTCGACTCGTCCACCGGCTCGCTCGGGCAGGGCCTCTCGGCCGGCTCCGGCATGGCGATCGCCGCCAAGATGCAGGGCAAGGACTTCCACACCTGGGTCGTGCTCGGCGACGGCGAGATCGAAGAGGGCATGGTCTGGGAGACCGTCATCCACGCTCCCCGGTACGGCCTCGACAACCTCACCGCGATCATCGACCTGAACGGCCTGCAGCAGTACGGCTGGCCGTCCGGCGACCACGACCGCTACGACCGCAGCGAGCCGATGGGGCACGTCAACCTGCCCGCGGTGTTCCGCGGGTTCGGCTGGAACGTGATCGAGATCAACGGCCACGACTACGAGGAGATCCTCGACGCCTACGGCGAGGTCGACGCGGCCCGCGGCACGAGCGGCAAGCCGACCGCGATCATCGCCCACACGGTGAAGGGCAACGGCGTCTCCTTCACCCGCGCCACGTTCAAGTGGCACAACGGCGTCCCCACCGAGGAACAGCTCGCCACCGCCCGTGCGGAGCTCCTCATCGACCAGAAGACGGAGGCCCTGGCATGAAGGCACAGCGCGCAGTGTGGGGCGACACCCTCACCGAACTCGCCGAGACCGACGACCGCATCGTCGTCGTCGACGGCGACCTGGCCACCTCGACGATGGCCGTCACCTTCGCCAACGCCCACCCGGAGCGATTCGTCCAGGCCGGCATCGCCGAGCAGAACATGGTCGGCATCGCGTTCGGCATGTCGACGCTCGGGTACCGCCCGTGGCTGTCGTCGTTCGGCGTGTTCCTGACCAACCGCGCCCTCGACCAGGTGCGCATGCTCGTCTCGCAGACCAAGGCGCCGGTCCGGCTCGCCGCGGCGTACACCGGCCTGCTCAACGGCGCGAGCGGCAAGACCCACCAGGACATCGAGGACCTCTCCGTGATGCGAGCGCTGCCGAACATGACGGTGCTCGCCCCCGCGGACGAGACCGAGGCGGCGGCGATCATCCGCTGGGCAGCGGACCACGACGGTCCCGTCTACCTGCGGCTGGCCCGTGACGCCGTGGCCGACGTCTTCGACGACGGCTACGAGTTCCGCGTCGGTGCCCCGGTGCTGCTCCGCGACGGTGGCAGCGACGCTGACGTGACGGTCGTCTCGACCGGCGTGCAGACGTCCCGCACCGTCGAGGCGGTCACCGCGGTGGAGGCCTCCGGCGCGACCGTCACGCACGTGCACCTGCCGACGATCAAGCCCCTCGACGAGGAAGCGCTCTGGGCGATCCTCGACGGGGCGCGGACCGTCGTCACGGTCGAGGAACACTCTGTCGTCGGCGGGCTCGGTGACGTGGTCGCCGCCGTCCTCGCCGGTCACGCCAGCGGCGCACGCCTGCACAAGGTCGGCCTCGCCGACTCGTGGGCCGAGTCCGGCCCGAACGACTTCCTGCTCGACAAGTACGGGCTGTCCGTCGAGAAGGTCACCGCCCGCATCCGTGACGTGCTGGGGGAGCGTGTCGGCGTATGAGCATCGTCCGTCCGACCACGTCCGCACCGTCCGGCATCCACCCCCGACCCGGCCTGGAGGCACTGCGCACCTGGGTGGCGGATGTCGCGTCCCTGACGGAACCGGATCAGGTCGTCTGGTGCGACGGCAGTGACGCCGAGAACCGCAGACTGCTCGGCGAGATGGTCACCGCCGGCTCCGTCATCGCGCTGGACGACGGGCTCCGCCCCGGCAGCTACCTCGCCAGGAGCGACCCGGCGGACGTCGCCCGCGTCGAGGACCGCACGTTCATCTGCTCCGAGAGCGAGGCGGACGCCGGCCCGACGAACAACTGGCGGGCGCCGGACGCGATGCGCGCCGAGCTCACGGACCGCTTCCGCGGCGCGATGCGCGGGCGCACGATGTACGTCGTCCCGTTCTCGATGGGCCCGGTCGGCGGCGCGATCTCGCAGGTCGGCGTCCAGATCACGGACTCGCCGTACGTGGTGGTCTCGACCAGGATCATGACCAGGATGGGCGACGACGCGCTCGCGCAGATCGGCCCGGACAGCGTCTGGGTGCCGGCGCTGCACACCGTCGGCATGCCGCTCGTCACCGACGACGGCTCCCGGGTCGACGACGTCCCGTGGCCGTCCAACCCGACGAAGGTCATCGCGCACTTCCCGGAGAGTCGGGAGATCTGGTCGTACGGCTCCGGGTACGGCGGCAACGCACTGCTGGCGAAGAAGTGCTTCGCGCTCCGGATCGCCTCGACCATGGCGCGCGAGGACGGCTGGCTCGCCGAGCACATGCTGCTCATCCGCGTCACGACGCCGGCGGGCAAGGTCCTGCACGTCGCTGCGGCGTTCCCGTCCGCCTGCGGCAAGACGAACTTCGCGATGATGACGCCGACCGTGCCCGGCTGGAAGGTCGAGACGATCGGCGACGACATCGCCTGGCTGCGGCCCGGTGCCGACGGCCGTCTGTGGGCGATCAACCCGGAGGCCGGCTTCTTCGGCGTCGCCCCCGGCACCGGCCCGGACACGAACCCGGCCGCGATGACGACCATCCGCTCGAACACGATCTTCACGAACGTCGCCATGACGCTCGACGGCGACGTCTGGTGGGAGGGCGCCTCGGAGACGGCCCCGAGCCACCTCATCGACTGGCGCGGACAGGCGTGGGAGCCGGGCAGCAGCACCCCGGCCGCGCACCCGAACGCCCGCTTCACCGTCGCCGCCGACCAGTGCCCGACGATCTCCGACGACTGGGACAGCCCGGACGGGGTCCCCATCGACGCGGTCGTCTTCGGTGGCCGTCGCGCGACGAACGTGCCGCTGGTGGCCGAGGCCGAGGACTGGGAGCACGGCGTGTTCTTCGGTTCGACGATCTCGAGCGAGCAGACCGCCGCCGCCGAAGGGCCCGTGGGGGAACTCCGGCTCGACCCGTTCGCGATGCAGCCCTTCTGTGGCTACAACATGGCCGACCACTGGGCGCACTGGCTCGAGATCGGCGACCAGCTGGGTTCCAAGGCGCCGCGGGTCTTCCGGGTGAACTGGTTCCGCAAGTCATCGGACGGCAAGTACCTGTGGCCCGGGTTCGGCGACAACGTCCGCGTGCTCGAGTGGATCGCCGCACGACTCGACGGGGACGCCGACGTCGACTGGAGCCCGATCGGCGGGCTCCCCGCCGTCGGTGAACTCGACCTCGCCGGCCTCGACCTGGACGGCTTCGCGCTCGACGAGCTCTTCGCGGTCGACCCGGCCGCGTGGTCCGCCGAGGCCGAGCAGCTCCGCGCGCACTTCGACCGCTTCGGCGACCGGGTCCCGGCCCGGCTGCGTGCCCGGCTCGACCAGCTGTGCCGTCGTCTCGAGGAGGCGGCGTGACCGCCACGCAGGACGCATCGGACCTGTGGGACGACTGGAACGCGCAGCTCGAGCTCGCCGAGGAGATGATCCCGATCATCGGGCGGCTGCACCGGCGGGACGGCGTCGTCGCCGGCATCCACGGTCGCCGGCTGGTGAACCGCTCGGCGATCGAGATCGTCAAGGCGCACCGGTTCGCCCGGCACGTCGACGGTGCACCGTTGCCGCTGGCGGAGTCGCTCGCGATCCTGCGGACGATCGACGCGACCGGCAGCGGTCCGGCGTCCCTCGACCTCGGCGCGCTCGCCGCACGGGTGCGTTCTGCGTCCGACGCGGACGCGGCCGCGACGATCGCCGCACAGCTCCGGTCCGCGGACGGCAGCGGGCCGCTGCCGACGACGGACGTGGTGCTCTACGGGTTCGGCCGCATCGGACGCCTGCTCGCCCGGATCCTGATCTCCCACCAGTCCCGCGCGACCGGGCTGCGGCTCCGGGCGATCGTGGTGCGTGAAGCGACCGGCGCCGACGACCTCGTCAAGCGTGCGAGCCTGCTGCGGCGCGACTCCGTGCACGGTCCCTTCGACGGCACGATCTCCGTCGACGAGGACGCCCAGACCATCATCGCGAACGGCACCAGCATCGCCGTGATCCGGGCGTCCGACCCGAGCGAGATCGACTACACGGCGTACGGGATCGACGACGCGATCATCGTCGACAACACCGGCCGGTGGCGCACCGACGACGAGCTCCGGCGGCACCTGGTGGCGCCCGGCGCAGCACGCGTGCTCCTCACCGCACCCGGCAAGGGCAACGTCCCGAACGTCGTCCAGGGCATCAACGGCGCCGACGCCGAGGACGCTGACGTCGTCGCGGCGGCCTCGTGCACGACGAACGCCGTCGCCCCGGTGCTCGCCGCGCTCGACGCCGAGTACGGCGTGGTCCGCGGGCACATCGAGACGGTGCACTCGTTCACGAACGACCAGAACCTGACCGACAACTTCCACAAGGCGGATCGTCGCGGTCGTGCGGCACCGCTCAACATGGTGATCACCGAGACCGGTGCCGCCCGTGCCGTGGCGAAGGCCGTCCCTGCGCTCGACGGCAAGCTCACCGCGAGCGCCATCCGCGTGCCGACGCCCGACGTGTCGCTCGCGATCCTGAACCTGCGCCTCGGGCGTCCGACCGACCGGGACGGCGTCAACGCGTTCCTCCGGAGCGTGTCGCTCGGCTCGGCGCTGCGGTCCCAGGTCGACTACGTGGAGTCGCCCGAGTTCGTCTCCTCCGACGTCCTCGGGTCGCGCTTCGCGGGTGTCGTCGACGGGCTCGCGACCCAGGCGAACGGCGACGACGTCGTGCTCTACGTCTGGTACGACAACGAGTTCGGCTACTCGTACCAGGTCGTGCGCGTGCTGGAGACGATGAGCCGGGCGCACCCGGCCCCCGTCCCCGAACGCGGACCACGAGAACTCGCGATCACGACCTGATCGCGACGAGCGCGCCCCTCTGCGGAGTCTCCTGTGGTGGGGGAAGGGCGTGCTCCGAGGGAGGGGACCGCGCCGCGCCCCCGCAGTCCGTCCCCTCCCTCGACACCTACTCCTTGGGCGGGCGCCTGCCCAGCGGGGCCGAGCTCAGGCGCCGGTGCTGCCGACCGTCGCGACGGGACCGGTCGGCGCGGCGGCGGCGAGGTCGGCAGCCGGCGCGTCCGGCGCCACCGGGATCCCGTTCGCACGCCGCAGACCGAGCCCGACGATCACCGCCGCACCGATCACGGCGATCCCACCCGCGAACCAGAAGTCCGCGGCGAGACCGAACGACGTCACCGCGACGCCGCCGAGGACCGAACCCGCGGCGATGGCCAGCTGGATGGTCGTGACGAACAGGGCGAGCCCGGTCTCCGAACCGCCCGGAGACGCCGTGGACATCCACGTCTGCATCCCGAGCGGCAGCGCACCCCAGACCAGTCCCCACACGACGAGCAGCGCGAACACGCCGACGACCGAGTGCGCCAGGAGCGGCAGGGCGATGACCGCGGCGGCGAGGACGACCTTCGACACCCCGATGGTGCCGAGCACGCTCTTGCCGAGCGTGAACCCGGCGGCGAAGTTGCCGACGATGCCCGCGACACCGAACACCAGGAGCGCCAGGGTCACCGTCTCCGGTCCGACCCGCACGAGGTCCTGCAGGTACGGCGCGACGTAGGTGTACGCCGCGAACTGCGCCGCGAAGACGAAGGCGGCGGCGATGAGCCCGACCCGTGCCCGCGGGACCCGGAGCAGTGCGCCGAGGGTGCTGAAGCGCACCCGCTGCACCGCGGGGATGCTCGGCAGCATCACGAGCTGGAGGACCAGGGCCACGAGGCCGAGCGCTCCGCCGATCACGAACCCGAGGCGCCAGCTGGCCAGCGCGGAGACGAACGCGCCGAGCGGGAGGCTGACGACGGTGGCGACCGAGACGCCCGCGGTGATGAACGAGGTCGCACGGATCACCGACGGGGCCGCCACGAGCCTCCCGGCGATCCCCGCCCCGATGGCCCAGAAGCCGCCGATCCCGACACCCAGCAGCATCCGCGCGCCGAGCAGGACCGCGAAGGACGGCGCGACGGCCGCCAGGCCGTCGGCGACGACGAGCAGGACCGTCAGGGCGACGAGCACGACGCGACGGTCGAGGCGCGACGTGGCGACCGTGACCACCGGTGCTGCGACGGCTCCGACCAGACCGGTCGCGACGACCATCAGCCCGGCGGTCCCGACGGGGACGTCGAGGTCGGTGGCGATCGCGGGGAGGAGCCCGATGGGCAGGAACTCCGAGAGCACCAGGACGAAGGACCCGAGTGCGACGGAGAGGACGCTGAGCCACCCGCGGCGCTCTGCTGACGTTGTCATGGAGGCGTCAAAGCCGCCGCGGCCCGTTCCATTCCCCGGTGACGTCACTCGTCGCGTCGGCGTGTCCCTCCGTCCACCGCCTCGCTGATGTCGGCCGCCAGGTGCACGGCGTCCACCGGGTCGAGCCGAGCCGTCGTGACACGGATGAACGGTGGTGTCCCGAGTCGGAACCCCTCGCCCGGACGGACCGCCCACCCCTTCGTCATGAGGTGTGCCGTGACGGCCGCTTCCTCGTGGACCGGGACGAGCACGTTCAGCCCGCTCGCGCCGTGCGCCGCGATGCCGTACGCCGCGAGCGCGGCGACGAGCGCGCTCCGGCGCTGCCGGTAGACCTCGGTGGCGTGGCGCACTGCGTCGAGCGACCGCTCGTCGCTGAGTGCGGCGGCCACGATGCGTTGGGTGAAGTGGCTCACCCACCCGGGGCCGAGCAGCATCCGTCCCTGCACCCGGTCGGCGGTGTCCCGGTCGGACGCGGTCACGGCGAGCCGCAGGTCCGGGCCGAGGGCCTTGCTCATGGAGCGGATCACGGCCCATCTCCGGCGGTCCGTCGTGACCGTCGCCGCCGGGGTGTCCGTGATCGGCGCGGCGTGGTCGTCCTCGATCACCATCAGATCCGGGTGCTGGGCCACGACGGCTCGGAGCGCGGCGGCCCGCGCCTCGGACATCACCGACCCGCGGGGGTTCTGCGCCCGTGGGGTCAGCACGAGCGCGCTGCAGTGACGCGACGCGAGCACGGCGGCGAGGGCGCCCGGGTCGAGTCCCTCGTCGTCGACCGGCACGGGTGCCACCTCGAGCTGCAGCACCCGCAGCAGGGACAGCGACGACACCCACTGCGGGTCCTCGACGACCACGGTCTCACCGGGCCGGACGGTCGCGGCGAGGATGCGCTCCATCGCGTCGAGTGCCCCGTTGGTCGCGGTGAGCGGTCCGACGATCCCGTCCGCGGCGAACTGGGTCCGCATCACCCGGGCGAGCGCGGGGTGCACGGACTCGGAGTCGTAGAGCGCCGGTTCGTAGAGGTCAGGGGAGAGCAGGGCGCCGATGTCCGGCAGCAGCAGCGGGTCCGGGGATGCGGTGGAGAGGTCGCGCACGCCGGAGGGCACGCCGGGGCCGCCGACGGGGCGGGGGAGCGCCGGCAGCTGAGCGACACGACTGCGACGACCGTGGGTCGACGCGATCACGCCTCGCTCGCGGAGCATCCGGAACGCCAGTGCGGCGGTGCCCGGACTGAGCCCGGATGTTTCCGACACATGTCGTACTGAGGGGAGATCCGCCCCCGGCGTTAACTCCCCGTTACGGATCGCCGCTGAGATTGCTTCCACGAGATCACGTGAGGAAACTGACTTTCGTAAGTCATCCACTAACACAGTTACGAACTGTACTAGGACACATTGTGTGGGTCAATCCTCTCTTCGAATCCGACGCCCTCGACGGCGTCGGTGCGCTCATCGCGGCGAACTCGCTGGCGACGATCGTCGCCGCGTCGCCCCTCCGTGCGGCTCACCTGCCCCTCCTGCTGGAGACGGGTGGTGACACGGCGGGCCCCGGCCACGGCACGACCGCCGTGCTGACCGGACACGTGCCGCGAGCCGATCCGCTCGCCCAGGCCGTCCTGGCCGGCGAACGACTGCTCTGCGTGTTCCACGGCCCGCGCGCCTACGTCAGCGCCGGCTGGTACGGCGGTCCGGGTCTGCCGACCTACAACTTCACCGTCGCGCACCTGAGCGGCCGGTCCGAGCTCCTGGGCACCGACGACCTCCGGGAGCACCTCGTCGAGCTCATCCGTACCGAGGAGTCCCGGAAGGCCCCGGTGGACGCCGGCCCCTGGACGATCGACGCCACCGCCGACGCCCGCATCGACCAGCTCCTGCCGGCCGTGATCGGGTTCCGCGTGGTGGTGGACGACGCCCGGGCGAAGGCGAAGCTCGGACAGAACCGCACCACCGAGGACCGCCGCAGCACGATCGAGCACCTCGCCGAGTCGCCCGTCGCCGAGCACCGCGCGATCGCCACCGCCATGCACGCCTCGGAAGCCGCCCCCGAACCCCGGAAGGCCGGACACTGATGCGACTCGACCTGCTCATCACGAACGCCTCGATCCGCACGCTCGACCCCGCACGTCCGACCGCGACGACGATCGGGATCTGGCAGGGCCGGATCGTCGGGCTCGACGAGGACGTCGCCGGCCTCGACGCCGCGGAGATCGTCGACCTGCACGGTGCCACGGTGCTGCCCGGCTTCATCGACGCGCACACGCACCTCCAGCTCGTCGGGCAGTCCCTGCAGGCCGTCGACATCGGCGGGATCACCGAGGTCGACCGCGCGCTCGAGGCCATCGCGGCCCGTGCCGCCGAGGTCCCCGAGGACGGCTGGGTCACGATCAGCGGGTACGACCAGCGCGTGCTCGGCCGGGACCTCACCGCACTCGAGCTCGACCGTGCCGTCGGTCCCCGCCGCGCATGGGCCAGGCACGTGTCCAGCCACTCCTCGGTCGTCTCGACCGCGGTCCTCGACCGGATCGACGACCTGGCGCTCCGCGCCCACCCGGACGTCGCGGTCGGTCTGCTCGAGGAGGGGCACCAGGACGTCGTCCGCGGACAGCGCCTCCCGTACGCGATCGATGACGTCGTGGAGGCCGTGGCGCTCGCCGCCGACCAGGCCCGCGCCGAGGGCGTCACGATGTGCATCGAAGCAGGCGCCGGTGGCTGGATCGGCAGCCTCAACCCGCTCGACCTCGAGGCGTTCCGCCGGCTGCAGGAACAGGGCCGGCTGCCGCTCCGCATGCAGATCATGCCGAGCAAGGACGCCCTGCACGCGGTCCGCGGCGGTGACGGCTTCACCCGAGGGCTCTCGCTCGGCCTGCGCACCGGGATGGGCGCCGACATGCTCGGCATCGGCCCGCTCAAGTTCGTCCTGGACGGCGGCATGATGGTCCGCACCGCGCACCTGTCCGAGCCGTACGAGGGCAGCGACGACCCCGGAGCGCTCACCGAGGACGCCGACGTGCTCATGGCGGACATGGCCGACGCGGTCGCCGGCGGCTGGCAGCTGGCCGTCCACGCGATCGGCGATGCGGCACTGGACGTCGCACTCGACGGGTTCGAGCGTGCGTTCGCCGCCACACCCCACCATCGTGGCCGCCACCGCATCGAGCACGGCGGCCTGATCCGCGACGACCAGGTCCCTCGCCTCGCCGCGCTCGGCATCGCCGTCGCCGGCCAGGCGTGCTTCCTCTGGGACTCCGGCGACGACTTCGCCGGCCAGGTCGGCGAGCACCGCGTGCCGTGGCTCTACCGCGGACGCTCACTCCTCGACGCGGGCGTCCCGCTGATCGGCAGCACCGACCGTCCGCTGCCGGGAACGCCGCTGCGCGCGATCCAGACCGCCGTCGAGCGCCGGTCGTCGACCGGTCGACCGCTCGCCCCGCACGAGGGACTCACGGTCGCCGAGGCGGTCGCGACGGTCACCACGACGGCCGCGTGGGCCGCCGGGATGGAGGACCGGCTCGGCATCCTGGCGCCCGGGTTCCTGGCCGACCTCGTCCTGCTCGAAGCCGACCCGTTCCTCGTGGAGACGTCCGAGATCGCCGACATCCCGGTGCTGGGCACCGTCGTCGACGGACGGTTCACCTCGTGATCACCGTGTCCGTCCCGCCCGCCATCGACAGCATCGCCCTGGAGGCCCGGATCGCCTCCCGCGCCGACGTCCGGCTGGTCCCGTGGGCACTCCAGGGCCCCCCGAGCGTCCCGGCGCGGGAGCTCGACGCCGTCGTCCTGCCGTTCCACACCACGAGCGCGACGCCGAACCCCGGCTACGTCGGACCGACCGAACTCGCTGCGCTCGCCACGGCCGAGTCCGTGCGGCTCGTCCAGCTGCTCTCCATCGGGGCCGAGGGCGTCGCGGCGCACCTGCCGCCCGCCGCGGCGCTGTGCAACGCGGTCGGCGTCATGGAACGGCAGACCGCCGAACTCGCCGTGACACTCGTGCTCGCCTCGCAGCGCGACCTCGCCGGATTCGTCCGACGCGCCTCGACGGGCACGGATCGCTGGGACAACCGCCGGACGCCCGGCCTCGCCGGCGCCCGGGTGCTCCTCGTCGGCCACGGCGGCATCGGCTCCCTGGTGGAGCGGATGCTCGAGCCGTTCGGCGTCGCCGTCACGCGGGTGGCGGGCAGCGAGCGCACACTGCCCGACGGTCGGGCCGTGCACGGACCGGACGCGCTCCCGGCGCTCGCCGCGGATGCGGACGTCGTCGTGGTGACGCTGCCGCTGACCACCCGGACGCGTGGACTCATCGGCGCCGAGGTCCTGGCCGCCATGCCGGACCGGGCGCTGCTCGTGAACGTCGGCCGGGGTCCGGTCGTCGACACCGCGGCGCTCCTCGTCGAACTCCGGGCCGGTCGGCTCCGCGCGGCGCTCGACGTCACCGACCCCGAGCCGCTGCCGGACGACCACGAGCTGTGGGCGCTCGACGACGTGATCGTCACGCCGCACGTCGGCGGCAACACCGAACTCATGCCGCGCCTGCTGCTCGACCTCGTCGCAGACCAGCTCGTCCGGCTCGACCGCGGACTCCCGCTCGAGAACACCGTGGAGGAACCCCGATGACCAGATACGTCCTCGGACGGGTGCTGTCGGCGGCCATCGTGCTGGCGCTCCTGTCGATCATCGTCTTCGCGATGGTCCGCCTGATCCCGGGCGACCCCGCCGCGGCGCTCGTCGACCCGGCGAACCCGGACCCGGAGGCGATCGCGCAGATCCGCCAGCAGCTCGGCCTCGACCGGCCGTGGTGGGTGCAGTACTTCACCTGGATCGGCGGCCTGCTGACCGGTGACCTGGGGGAGTCGCTCACGAAGCCCTACAGCGTCGCCGAGATGGTCGGCACCCGCCTGCCGGTGAGCATCGAGCTCGCCGTCCTCGCGACCGTGTTCGGCGTCCTCATCGGCATCCCGGCCGGGGTGCTCTCGGCCCGACGCACGAACGGCGTCGCCGACCAGAGCGTCCGCGGATTCTCCTTCGCCTTCCTCGCGACCCCGCCCTTCGCCCTCGGCACCGTGCTCATCCTGGTGAACTCGCTCACCCTGAAGCTCAAGCTCATCGGGTACGTGCCCTTCGCCCAGGACCCGGCCGGGAACCTCGGCGTGATGGTGCTCCCGTCGCTCCTGCTCGGTCTCGTGATGGCGGCGATCATCGCCAGGTACATGCGCGGCACGCTGCTCGGCACGTTCTCGCAGGACTTCATCCGCACTGCACGGGCGAAGGGCGCGTCGCCTTCCCGGGTGATCAACCGCCACGCTCTCCGCAACGCCCTCGTGCCGGTGACGACGATCGTCGGCATCGAGCTCGCGGGGCTCGTCGGGGGGACGGTCGTCACCGAGACGGTCTTCTCGCTCCCCGGCATCGGCACCGTCCTGGTCGACGCGATCCGGTCCTCCGACTACCCGGTGATCCAGGCCTGCGTCCTGCTCCTCGGCCTGGTCTACGTCGTCATCAACTTCGTCGTCGACCTCCTCTACCCGCTGATCGATCCCCGAGTGAGGGTGGTGGCGACCGCATGACCGTCCAGACCGAGACCACCGTCGTGGGGACGGGCCGTGCGCCGGCCGTCGCCACCGTCCCCCGGGCCGCCCGGCCGCGACGGAACCCGTCGCCCGCACTCGTCACCGGCCTGGTGATCCTCGTCGGCGTCGTCGTCTGGGGCACCTGGATGTCGATCGCACCGCCGTTCGACCCGCTCGCCAGCGTCGCGGGTTCGCTCCTCGACCCGAGCGCTGCGCACCTCCTCGGCACCGACAACGTCGGGCGCGACAGCATGGTGCGCCTGGCGATCGCCGGCCGGTCCTCCCTGCTCATCTCCGGCGGTGCGGCACTCCTCGCCGCGGTCGTCGGGACGATCCTCGGAGTGGTCGCCGGCTACACCGGCGGCATCACCGACACGATCATCATGCGGGCCGTCGACGCGGTCCTCTCGATCCCGGCGATCCTCGTGGCCCTCGTGGTCGGCGTCGTCATCGGGAGCGGCCCGCTGCCACTTGTCATCGCGCTCGGGTTCGTGTTCGCGCCGACGTTCGCCCGGGTGATGCGTGCCCCGGTCCTCGCCCTGCGCGAGCGCGACTTCGTGCTCGCCGCCCAGATCAACGGCGTGGGACCCGTCCGGATCGCCGTGACGCACCTCCTGCCGAACGCGCTCACGCCGCTCGTCATCCAGTTCGCCTCCGTCGCCTCGAACGTCGTGCTCCTCGAAGCGGCGTTGAGCTACCTCGGCCAGGGCGTCCAGGCGCCCCAGCCCTCCGCCGGCCGCATGATCAGCGAGTTCACCCGCTTCATGCAGACGCAGCCGCTCCTCATCGTGCTGCCGGCCGTCCTCATCGTCCTGCTCTCCGCCGGCTGGAACCTCCTCGCCGACGGTGTGCAGGCCACCCTCGCTCCTCGTCGCGACGCCGGCCTGCCCGGCTCGCGCCGCGGACCGCGCTTCGCGGTCCGCTCCCAGGGCGACCACCGCACCGACGCACCCACTCCCGACCCCGCAACCCCGAGCCTCCAGAAGGAAACCGACGCATGAAACGCACCAGGACCACGGCCGCGGTCATCGCCGCGATCGGCCTCGTCACCGCACTGACCGCCTGCAGCAGCGGGTCGACCGCGGGTGACACCGCCTCCGGCGGAACGCCCGTCAGTGGGGGGACGCTGAACTACGCGATCGACGCCCAGCCGACCGCCGGCGGCGTCGATCCGATGGTCGCGACCGCGCTCGCGGCGCAGACGATCATGGACCAGTCGTACGAGACGCTCCTCACCAAGAACGACGACGGCGACATCGAGCCCGGCCTCGCGACGAAGTACGACGAGGTCGACGACACCACCTACGACCTGACGCTCCGCAAGGGCGTCAAGTTCTCCGACGGCTCCGACTTCACCGCCGAGGACGTCGTCTACACGTTCGAGACCTACCAGAAGTCCACGACGAGCAAGCGGGCCTACCTGTCCAAGCTCACGTCGGTGACGGCGAAGGGCGACCACGAGGTCGAGTTCACGCTCTCCGCCGCGGACAGCACCTTCCTCAACGGCCTGTCGAACCGCGAGACCTTCATGGTCGTCAGCTCCGACGGGTACGCCGACGCCTCGGCGGACGACCGCGAGAAGCAGACCTACGGCACCGGCCCGTTCGCGGTGACCGACTGGAAGGACGGCGTCTCGATCACGCTGACGAAGAACAAGTACTACTGGGGATCGAAGAAGCCCTACCTCGACGAGATCGTCTTCCAGATCATCCCCGACGACAGCACCCGCCTCGCCGCCGTCCAGCAGGGCAGTGTGCAGGCGGCGTGGTTCTCGGACGGCACCGTCGCAGACCAGGCTGTCAGCGCCGGCTGGACCCAGGGCAAGACCTACGACACCCAGGGGCTGCCGATCTTCATCAACCCGGAGTCCGGTCCGCTCTCCGACGTCCGAGTCCGCCGCGCGGTCTCGCTGGCACTCGACCGCGACGCCCTCGTCGACACCGCGATGTTCGGCAACGGCAAGGTCTCGTACGTGACGCCCGCAGGGGACCCGTCCTCGCCCGAGGTCACGAAGGACACCCCGTACTACACGCAGAACATCAAGAAGGCGAAGGCGCTCCTGAAGGAGGCCGGCCAGACCAGCCCGACCATCGAGCTGTCCTACTTCGGTGACGCAGCGGCCTCGCAGCACCCGATCTACGAGCTCATGCAGCAGCAGCTCGCCAAGGCGGGCATCACGCTGAAGCTCGAGTCGAAGTCCACCTCGGAGCTCGCACCGATCTTCACCGCTGGCCAGTCCTTCACCGACATGGTGTCGCTGCCGTGGTCGTTCCGTGCGGACCCGACGTTCTACTTCGACCCGTTCCTCTCCGAGGCTGGCGCGGAGAACCACTGGGACGGCAACGCCGACGCGGACAAGGCGAAGGAACTCCTCGCGGCGGCCAAGTCGGAGACCGACCCGGACGCGAAGGCGAAGCTCATCCAGCAGCTCGACGACGATGTCGCGAGCCAGGTGCTCGTCCTCGTGCCGATGTCCGTCCCGCAGCACTTCGAGGTGTGGGACTCGGCGAAGCTCCAGGGCTACACGACCGACCCGTACGGCTCGCGCGTGGCGCTCAAGGACGCCTGGCTCGAGCAGTAGCGCCACCGCTCAACCGATCGACGACGACCCCTTCTGAGAGGCACCGATGAAAACGACGACCCGGGAACCGCGCGGCGACGCCCTGCGGATCGAACGGATGGACATCGCGTACGGCGACGCCGAACCCGTTGTCCGGGACGTCGACCTGCGGGTCGGCTCGGGGGAGATCGTCGGCGTGATCGGCGAGTCCGGGAGCGGGAAGTCGAGCGTGGCCCTCGCCTCGCTCGGCTTGCTCCCGGACTCGGCCTCGATCCTCGTTGACCGGATGGAGGTCGCCGGCCAGGACGTCACCGGCCTCGACGAACTCGCGTGGTGCGACCTCCGGGGCCGGTCCGCCGGCATGGTGTTCCAGGAGCCGATGACCGCGCTCAACCCCTGCGTCCGGGTCGGCGCCCAGATCGCCGAAGTGCTCCGCATCCACGGCCTGGCTGACGCGGCCGCGGCTCGGGAGCGCGCACTCGAACTCCTCCGGCTCGTGCGGATGCCGGACCCCGAGCGCCGGCTCCGCTCCTACCCGCACCAGCTGTCCGGCGGGCAGCGGCAGCGAGTCGTCATCGCGATCGCGATGGCCGCGTCGCCCGCGCTGCTCGTCGCAGACGAGGCGACGACCGCACTCGACGTCACCGTGCAGGCGCAGATCCTGGAGCTCCTCCGCGCGCTCCGGGACGACACCGGCGTCGGGGTGCTGTTCATCAGCCACGACCTCGGGGTGATCGGGCAGCTCTGCGACCGCATCGCCGTGATGTACCGCGGCCGGGTCGTCGAGACCGGACCGGCGGCCGAGGTCCTCGGTGCCCCGTCGCACCCGTACACGAAGGCGCTGCTCGGCAGCATCCCGACCCGGGCCACCCCTGCCCGTTCCCCGCTGGCGGTCATCGACCGAGCAGCGCTCGAGGAGGCGATCGCATGAGCGACCCGAACCCGTCCGTCACCACGACACCGACCGTGCAGGTCGCCGCCCGCGGCCTCGTGCAGGAGTTCGGCCACGGTGGCCACCGCTTCCGAGCCCTCGACGGCGTCGACCTCGAGATCCGGCGGGGCGAGACGCTCGGGCTCGTCGGCGAGTCCGGCTGTGGCAAGAGCACCCTCGCCCGGGCGCTCATGCTGATGCGCCGCCCGACCGGGGGGAGCGTCGAGTTCGACGGCGAGGACGTCACCCGTGCCTCCGGCGCGGACCTCCGTCGGCACCGTCGTCGGATCCGGATGGTGTTCCAGGACCCGAACGACTCGCTCGACCCCAGGTTCACCGTTGCGCAGAGCCTCGTCGAGCCCCTCCGTGCGGCGGGTGTGCTCCGGTCGACGTGGGCGGAACGTCTCCGCACCGCGATGACCGACGTCGGCCTGGACGAGTCCGCGCTCGACCGGCAACCGCACGAGTTCTCCGGAGGGCAGCGGCAGCGGATCGCGATCGCACGTGCCATCGTCGTCGAGCCCGAGTTCGTCGTCCTCGACGAGCCGACCTCGGCGCTCGACGTCTCGGTGCAGGCGCAGGTGCTCAACCTCCTGGTGGACCTGCAGGAGCGCACCGGCATGACGTACCTGTTCATCTCGCACAACCTCGCGGTGGTCCACCACGTGGCCCACCGGATCGCGGTCATGCAGCAGGGCCGGGTCGTTGAACTCGGGACCGGTTCCCAGGTGATGGACGACCCACAGCACCCCTACACGGCGACCCTGCTGGACGCCGTGCCCGAGCTCTACCGCGTCTGAGGGGCATCGTGCTCGCCGCCGTCTTCACCGCCCCGCGCGACATCGTCGCCGAGGCCGTTCCCGACCCCACCCTGCTCGCCCCGACCGACGCGATCGTCCGGGTCGAGGTCACCTGCGTCTGCGGGTCCGACCTCTGGTACTACCGCGGCGAGAGTCCGCGCGCGCCCGGACAGCGGAACGGCCATGAGTTCGTCGGCGAGGTCGTCGAGGTCGGGCCCGACGTCACCGGGCTCCGTGCGGGGGACTTCGTCATCGCCCCCTTCCGGTGGAACGACGGTACGTGCGGTCCCTGCATCGACGGGTTCCCGTCTGCCTGCCGGTCCGGCGGGATCTGGGGGCAACCCGGGGCCGACGGTGCGCAGGGCGAGTACGTCCGCGTCCCGTTCGCCGCGGCGACACTGGTCCGGGTCGACCGTCCCGCACCCGAGATGCTCCCGCACCTGCTGACCCTGTCCGACGTGCTCGCCACCGGGCACCACGCCGCCGTCTCCGCCGCGGTCCGTCCGGGCAGCACCGTCGCGGTGATCGGCGACGGCGCCGTCGGGCTCTGCGGGGTGGCCGCCGCCCGTCGCCTCGGCGCGGAACGCGTCATCGCCCTCAGTCGTGCGGAGCACCGGCAGGAGCTCGCCCGGCGGCTCGGCGCCACGGACGTCGTCGCCGAGCGGGGCGACGCTGCCGTCGAGGCGGTCGCGGAACTCACCGCCGGTCGCGGTGTCGACTCGGTGCTCGAGTGCGTCGGCACCGGGCAGGCGATGACCACCGCGTTCGGCATCGCACGCCCCGGCGGCCAGATCGGGTTC
Organism: Curtobacterium sp. ZW137; assembly: GCF_003762905.1. Lineage (GTDB taxonomy): Bacteria > Actinomycetota > Actinomycetes > Actinomycetales > Microbacteriaceae > Curtobacterium. The sequence continues at coordinate 606,006 of NZ_RJKS01000003.1, forward strand.
GTCGGTGTCCCGCACGGCAGCGCGGTCGACATCGGCCGGATGTACGCCACGAACGTCGGGCTCCGCGGTGGGCTCGCACCCGTCCGCGCGTACATCGACGAACTCCTGCCCGACGTGCTCGACGGCACCCTCACGCCGGGCATCGTCTTCGACAGCACGTTCGCCCTGGCCGACATCGCCGAGGCCTACCGGGCGTCCGACGAGCGCGAGACCGTGAAGGCACTGATCACCGTCGGCGCATGACCGCCCGCCAGATCTGGTTCGGGCGGAGCGGCGGCCCGCCGAGCGGCTCCCGATCCGCGCCCGGCGCACGGAAGCCGTCGAGCATCAGGTCGACCCAGCGGCGGTGCAGCTCCGGCGCGACGTCGCCGAACGTCTCGATCGTGCGGGCCATCGAGAGCTGCACCACGGCGACGTCCTCGAGCGCGGCATCGGCCCGGACCGCGCCGGCGTCCTGCGCTCGGCGGAAGAGCGACTCCAGCCCCGCCTGGATCTCGGCGCGCAGGGCGAGCAGCGTCGGGGCGCCGGTGAACCGCGTCGTCATGAGCTCGCTGAAGCCCTCGCGCCGGGCCTCGATGTCGGCGGTCCGCCGGATGAAGGTCGCGAAGCCCGCCCACGGGTCGTCCTCCGAGCGCGCGAGGCACTCCCGCATCAGGTCGAGGACCTCTTGCAGGGGTGCCTGCAGGACGGCTTCCCAGAGGGCGGCGCGCTCCGGGAAGTGCCGGTAGAGCGTGGCGTTGCCGACTCCGGCAGCAGCGGCGATCGGTTCCAGCGGGGCGTCGAGGCCGCGTTCGGCGAAGGCGGTGCACGCCGAGTCGACGATGGCGGCCCGGTTCCGGAGCACGTCCCGCCGCGGTGCCCGTGGTGTCGTCTCGCTCACGATCGGAGTGTACGACCGCGATCCGGGAATACGGGGAGTGCTGTCCGGATTGAAGCGGAGACAACTGTCCGTTTCATCTGGAGTCCCCCGTGCACATCGCAGCCGTCATCCTGTCCCTCGTCCTCGCCGTCGCCATGCTCGGATCCGGGGTGATGAAGCTCGTCGGGGCCGCCCAGATGCGCGCGAACATGGCCACGGTCAACGTGACCCCCGGCCAGATGCGCGTGCTCGGGGTGCTCGAGGTCCTCGCCACCATCGGGCTCGTCGTCGGCCTGTGGGTCCCGGCGCTCGGGATCGCCGCCGCGATCGGTGCGGTCATCTACTTCGCCGGTGCGATCGTCGCCCACCTGCGTGCGCACGACAAGGGCCTGCAGGGCGCAGCCGTCCTGCTCGCCGTGTCGGTCGCGACCCTGGTGGTGCTGCTGCTCGCGCTCTGATCCCACCCTGCGGTGGCCGTCCGTCAGCGCCGCACGCGGTAGCGGAGCGCCACCGCACCGGTGGCGAAGGTCCGCGTGTCGAGCAGCTCGAGGTCGACCTGGCGTTGCGTCGGCGGGAAGTACGGGATCCCGCCGCCGACCAGCACCGGGGAGACGCGGACGCGGTACTCGTCGATCAGCCCGAGCTCGGCGGCCGCTGCCGCGAGGGTCGCGCCGCCGATCGCGATGTCGCCGTCGCCCGGCTCCGCACGCAGCCGTTCGATCTCCTCCGCGAGGCCGACCGTCGCCAGCCGGGTGTTGCTCGCGTCGACGCTCGACAGCGTCCTCGAGAACACCACCTTCGGCAACGCGTTCCAGAGGTCCGCCCACTCGCGCTCGGCGTCGTCCCACGACGCCGCCTGCTCCGGGTCCTCCCAGTAGACCATCGTCTCGTGCAGCCGCCGTCCGAGCAGGTGCACGTCGATCCCGCGGATCTCGTCGATCGAGGCGCGGAACTCCTCCGCGTCCGGCGCACCCCAGTCGAACCCACCGTCCGGCCCCACGATGTAGCCGTCGAGCGTCATCCCCATCGAGTACGTGACCAGCTTCATGGGGCGGAACCTACGCCCGCGATGCGCTCCGCGCACCTTCCTGGACCCGCACGCACCGCCGCGTGCCTACCGTCCCGCTCGTACCACGGACGAGCACCACCGACGAGAGGAAGCACCATGGCAACAGGAGTCGCAGCAGTCTGGGTCCCGGTCACCGACATGGGACGCGCCGTCGCGTTCTACCGGGACACGCTCGGGCTGGAGGTCACGAGCGAGTCCGACGACTGGAGCGAGATCGACGCGAACGGCCTGCGCATCGGGCTGAACGGCCGCGAGTCGGCCGGCCCCGCGCAGGACGGCGGCGCGGTCGTGTCGTTCCAGCCGGACGGCAGCATCGAGGACGAGGTCGCCGGACTCAAGGAACGCGGTGCGGACATCCAGGGCGAGATCAGCGAGCACCCCTGGGGGAAGATCATCCCCTTCAAGGACAGCGAGGGCAACGACCTGCAGCTGTACGCACCGCCGGCGAGCTGACGCACGGGCCGACCGGGCTGCGCGGGCAGCAGGGGCCGCGCATCAGCGCGTGCTCCAGAAGTTGATCGTGCGGCTCTGGTCGGCGGACATCACCACCGTGTGCGACGAGGCGCGATCTGCCACCGGCCGGCTGCCCTCGCCGCCGTACCAGTACGACACGTCCTTCCGCTGGCTCGGCGACCAGCCGACGACCTCGACCTTGTAGCGACCGGCACTCAGCACGACACCGAACAGGCCACCACGGCCCGGCGTCCAGTACGTCATCGTGGTGTCGAAGGTGCTGCCGATGGACTCCCCGTAGACGTGCACCCGGGCGTTCGTGAAGTCGGTGTCGAGCTGCGGGTTGACGATCGCAGCGAGGGAGACGCCCTGGGTCGCGCTGCCGTCGATCCCGTCCACGACGGTCTCGGTCCGCCCGACCGCCTGGTGCGCGACCCGGACGTAGGTCCGCTCGGCGGTGCTGCCCGGGTCGCGGTGGAAGCCCCACGACAGGCTGCGGAGCGCCGGCCACGAGTCGAGTGTCTCGTCGTGCGCGTTCACCTGCACGCTGTAGTCGTCGCTCGGCAGCCCGTGCACCCAGTAGTGCCCGTCGGGTGCGGTCACGGTGCGCTTGACCGTGCCGGTGTTCCAGCCGCGGACGACGACGGCTGCGCCGGACAGGTCCGCGCCGTAGGGGTTGTGTGCGGTGCCGCCGATGGACGCACCGCGTCGGACGACCAGGACCACCGCGTCGTGACTGCCGGGCGCGACGACGACCCCGGTGCGCTCGGCCGGGATGACGTCGTCGAAGCCGTACGAGCCCTCGCGCTCACCGTGGAGCGTCCAGGTGCCCGCCGGCACGTCCTCGAACGTCAGCCGTCCGCGCTGGTCGCTCGTCGCCGAGGCCTCGGTCGAGCCGTCGGCAGCGCGGAGGTCGACGGCGACGCCCTCCATCGCGAGCGGTTGCTTGTCCGGGTCGGTGAGCATCACGGTGAGCGCTCCGTCCGCCGGTGCGGCCGTCGCTGCGGTGGCCGGCGCGACGAGCACCCCGATCAGTGTCATCGCGGTCGTGATCCCGACCGTCGTCCATCGTCGTGCGGTCATGGCAGGGCCCCTGATCCCTCGCGGGGTCACCCCTGGCCCCGGTAGGTGGAGCGTAGTCGTGCGCCCCCGCGCGTGCTCGCCCCCACCCGCTACCGTTGGCGGCATGGTGACGGCGGGGGAGACGCAGGACGACTGGTCGCGGCTGCCGGTCGGGCGCCGCGAGTACCGGCAGGACGCCCTGCTCGCCGCGGCGCTGGCCCTCGGGATGGCGGTGTCGACGATCCTCTACGGGTCCACGGGCTTCTACGACGAGCTCGCCCCGTGGTGGGTCTCCGTGCTCCTCGTGCTGGCGAACACGGCACCGCTCGCGCTCCGCCGCCGGTTCCCGATGACCGTCGCCGTGGTGGTCGCCCTGACGTTCGCGGCGATGCAGGTCCTGCACGTGCCGGAGCTCTTCTTCAACAACTTCACGCTCTTCATCGCGCTGTACACGGTGGGGGCGTGGTGCTCGGACCGGCTGCGTGCCGAGATCGTCCGGTGGGTCGTCATCGCCGGCATGTTCGTGTGGCTGTTCCTCGCGATCTCGTTCAGCTGGTCGGTGCCGAGCGCGCTGCCGAACGACGGGGACGGCCTGGTGTCGCCCGTCATCGCGAACTCGCTGATGTCGATCATCATCAACCTGGTCTACTTCGGTGCCGCCTGGTACTCCGGCAACCGGGCATGGGCCTCCGCGGTGGCGAAGCACGCGCTGGCCGAGCGCACCGCCGAACTCGCGGTCGAACGGGAACGGAACGCGGTGCAGGCCGTCGCGCTCGAGCGGGTCCGCATCGCCCGCGAACTCCACGACGTCGTCGCCCACCACGTGTCGCTGATGGGCGTGCAGGCCGGGGCGGCGCGGCGGGTGCTCGAGCGCGACCCGGCCCAGGCGGCCACCTCCCTCGGCGTCGTCGAGGACAGCGCCAGGACCGCGGTCGAGGAACTCCGGAAGATGCTCGGCACGCTGCGCGAGGACGACCGCGACGTCGACGGCAGCACGGTCGACGCCCCGAGTACCGAGGGGCTCGCGCGGATCGCCGAGCTCGCCACCGCCGCGACCGCTGCGGGTCGCCGGGCCGAGTACACCGTCGTCGGGGACGAACGCCCGGTCCCGCCGACCGTCGCGACCGTCGCGTTCCGCATCGCGCAAGAGGCCGTGACCAACGTCCTGAAGCACGCCGGTCCGGACGCGCGCGCCGACCTGCGACTGCGGTACCTGCCGGACGCGGTGGAGGTCGAGGTGACCGACACCGGGATCGGGAGTCGAGCCTCCCGTCCGCCGTCCGGAGACGGGACCGACCGGAGCCGCGGTGGCGGACTCGGCCACGTCGGGATGCGCGAACGCGTGGCTGCCGTCGGTGGCCGCATCGAGATCGGGCCCCGCGCCCGGGGAGGGTACCTGGTGCGCGCATGGCTGCCGACCCCGTGACCATCCGCGTGGTCCTCGCCGACGACCAGGACCTGGTCCGCGCCGGCTTCCGGGTCATCCTGGAGTCGGAGCCGGGCATCCGCGTGGTGGCCGAGGCCGCCGACGGCCTCGCAGCGGTCCGCGCGGTCGAGGAGCACCGTCCGGACGTGGTCTGCCTCGACGTGCAGATGCCGGGCGTCGACGGGCTCGAGGCTGCACGACGCATCACCGCGCTCGACGACCCGCCGCCGGTCCTCGTCCTCACGACGTTCGACAACGACGACACGCTCTTCGCGGCGCTCGATGCGGGCGCGAGCGGGTTCCTCCTGAAGAACGCATCCCCGGAGAAGCTGGTCGACGCGGTGCTCACGGTCGCCGCCGGTGACGCGCTGCTCGCGCCGGACGTGACCCGTCGCGTGATCAGCCGTGCGACCGGGTCCCAGCCGGCGGTGGTCGTCGACGACGGGCCGATCGCGGGGCTCACCGAACGCGAGACCGAGGTGCTGCGGCTGCTCGGTCGCGGGCGCAGCAACGGGGAGATCGCGCGGCAGCTGTTCGTCGGCGAGGCCACGGTGAAGACCCACGTGTCGAACGTGCTGCAGAAGCTGGGGCTCCGGGACCGCGTGCAGGCGGTGGTCTGGGCGTACGAGCACGGGGTGGTCCGGTCCGGCGAGTAGCCCGCGTCTCCGCCTCGGGACGGAGGCCCGGTGCCCGTCCGGCGCGGGAGGTCCCCGCCGCGGTTCCTCCGTAGCGTCGGTGGTGCGGTGGGAGAGCCCACCGCCGAGAGGGGAAGACCTGATGCTCAGCATCGACGGGGTGACGAAGCACTTCGGCGACCGGCGGGTGCTCGACGACGTCGCCTTCACGGTCGGCCGCGGCCGGCTCACCGGGTTCGTCGGCGGCAACGGCGCCGGCAAGACCACGACCATGCGGATCATGCTCGGCGTGCTCGACGCCGACAGCGGCACGGTCTCCATCGACGGCCAGGCCATCGGCCCCGCCGACCGCCGCCGCTTCGGGTACATGCCCGAGGAACGCGGTCTCTACCCGAAGATGCCCGTCGCCGAGCAGGTCACGTACCTGGCGCGCCTGCACGGCGTCGACCGTCGGGCCGCGGCGGCGCGGACCGCCGAGCTGCTGGAACGCCTCGAGCTCGGTGCGCACGCCGACGACCCGGTGGAGAAGCTCTCGCTCGGCAACCAGCAGCGCGTGCAGGTCGCCGCGGCGCTCGCCCACCGCCCCGAGGTGCTCGTGCTCGACGAACCGTTCTCCGGCCTCGACCCGATGGCGGTCGACACCGTGCTCGGCGTCCTCCGCGAAGCCGCCGCCGACGGGGTCCCGGTGCTGTTCTCCAGCCACCAGCTCGACGTGGTCGAGCGGCTCTGCGACGACGTCGTGGTGATCGCCGACGGCCGCATCCGTGCCGCCGGACCCCAGGACGAACTGCGCCGTGCGGCGGGTCCCGCGGCGTGGGAGCTGCTGGTCGACGGGGACGTGGCGTGGCTCCGCGACGAGCCGGGCGTGCACGTCCGGGAGTTCGACGGCGGGTACGCCGTGTTCGAGGCGTCCGGGTCCGTGGCCCAGCGCGTGCTGCAGCGGGCGGTCACCACGGGGACGGTGGGGTCGTTCGGCCCGCGGGTCCCGCGACTCAGCGAGGTCTTCCGGGAGGTCGTCCGATGAGCTCCACCACCCAGGCGGTCCGCCTCGTCACCGTCCGCGAGATCCAGGCGCGGCTCCGCAGCAAGGCCTTCGTGGTCTCGGCGCTGATCCTGCTCCTGATGGTCGTCGCGTCGATCGTCATCGGCGGCATCGTCGGCAAGTCCGCCGCCGGGAGCACCACCCCGGTCGCCGTCGTGAGCGGCGTCACCCTGCCGTCGACCGGCGGTCTCGACGTGACCGAGGTCGACGACCGTGCGGCCGCCGAGCAGCTCGTCCGGAGCGGGGACGTCGACGCGGCGATCGTGCCGGAGTCCGGTCCGCTCGGGTTCGGCGTCGTCGGGCTCGACAGCGCACCGACGGACGTCGTCCAGGCGCTCAGCGTCTCGCCGAGCGTCGAGCTCCTCGACCCGAACGCGATCGCCCCCGGGCTCGTCTCGCTCATCGGGATCGCGTTCGGCATCGTCTACTTCGCCGCGGCGGTGACGTTCGGGCAGTCCATCGCGCAGAGCGTCGTCGAGGAGAAGTCCACCAGGGTCGTCGAGATCCTGATGGCGGCGATCCCGGCGCGGGCGCTCCTGGCGGGCAAGGTGCTCGGCAGCAGCATCATGGCGCTCGGGCAGGTGGTGGCGATCGCGGTCGCGGCCGCCGTGACGCTCGCCGTGACCGGTCAGGACAACCTGTTCACGCTGCTCGGGCCGAGCATGCTCTGGTTCGTGGTGTTCTTCGCGATCGGGTTCGTGCTCGTGGCGTCGCTGTTCGCGGCCTCGGCGGCGCTGGTCTCCCGGCAGGAGGACGTCGGCAGCGTGACCACCCCGGTGATGATGCTGCTGATGATCCCGTACTTCCTGATCATCTTCGCCGCGGACAACCCCACGGTCCTCGGGATCATGTCCTACGTGCCGTTCAGTGCCCCGATCGGGATGCCGATGCGGATCTTCCTCGGGACGGCCGAGTGGTGGGAGCCGATCGTGTCCCTGCTCGTCGTGATCGCCTCGGCCGCCCTCGTCGTGGTCGTCGGTGCCCGCGTCTACGAGAACGCGCTGCTCCGCACCGGCGGCCGGGTCAAGCTGGCTGACGCGATGCGGCGCTGACCGGCTCGGTCGGTGCCTGGGCCGTCCCGGCCGCGACCACGTCGGCGGGGACGGTCACGGTCCGTCCGGTCCGCACCGACTCCTGTGCCGCCAGCACGATCGACAGCGTCCGCAGCCCCACCCGCACGTCGGGCTGGGGCTGCACGCCCGTCCGGACCGCGTCGATGAACGTGCCGAGCATCGCCTGGTCGAAGTCGGCGCCGTAGCGGGACTCGATCGGCAGCCCGGTCTCCGCCGCGATCCCGTGCGCGGCCGCCCCGAAGAAGTCGAGCGACACCGTGCCACCCGTCCCCGCGACGTCGAGCGTGAGCCCGCCCCACACCGGCGACGTGTCCGGCTTGCTCCACGAGCAGTCGATCGCGGCCACCACGCCGTTGTCGTACGTGATGGTGACGAGCCCGGCGGTCTCGGCCCGGGCACGTGTCGCGTGCAGGGTGCGGTTCGCGATCGCCGTGACGGTGACGGGAGCCGCCCCCATCAACCCCTCGAGCATGTCCGCGATGTGCACGACGTGGTCGACGATCGCGCCACCGCCGCTCAGCGCCGGGTCGGTGAACCAGTCGCGGGTCAGGGGCAGCATGCCGTTGTTCGCGCCGCGGACCGAGAACAGCTGCCCGAGCGCGCCGGAGTCGTGCGCGGCGCGGAGCTTGCCGAACGCCGAGGCGAAGCGGACCGGGAACGCGACCATGAGCATCACCCCGGCCGCCTCGACCGCGTCCCGCATGGCGATGCCGTCCTCCCACGTCGTGGCGAGCGGCTTCTCGCAGAGGACGTGCGCGCCGGCCGCTGCCGCCAGCTCGACGAGCTCACGGTGGCGGGCGTTCTCACTGGTGACCACGACGGCGTCGGGCTGCCATGCGAGGAGGTCCTGGTACGACTCCGCGTAGTCGACGCCGAGCGCGACGGCGAGGTCGCGGCCGCGCAGCTCGACGACGGAGTCGCCGGTGCTGACACCGTCCGGGTCCGAGCCGCGCACCTCCACGCCGGGCATCGCGGCGAGGGCGGCGAGGTAGCCGATCGCGTGGGTGTGGGCGAACGACATCACGGCGACGCGGAGGGCGCTCATGCGGACACCTCCGCAGCGACCTCGAGCCGCACCGGTTGCCCGGTCTCCAGGGACGCCAGCGCCGCGTTCGCGATCCGCACCGCCTCGACCCCGTCCGCCGCGCTCACCCGGGGGGCGTCCCCGCCGGCGAACGCCCCGAGGAACTCCTGCAGCTCCAGCCCGTACGGGTCGTCCGCCGGGTCGACCTGCGGCAGGAAGCCGTCGACCGCCTCCGGCGACGCGAGGTCCGCGACGTAGTCCTGCTCGTCACGTGAGCGGTGCGACAGGCTGCCGCCGGTCCCCGTCACCGAGTACTCGGTCGAGAACGCCAGGTGCTGCGGCCCCCAGATCCCGGCGACGTGGCTGATCGCCCCGGAAGCGTGGGTGAGGAGGACGTGCGCCGCCTCGACGGGCTCCGCGTCCGTGCCGGTGCGCACGCCGACGGCCGACACGGTCGTCACCTCGCCGGCGACCCAGCGTGCGATGTCCAGGTCGTGGATCATCTGGTCCATCACGATGCCGCCGGAGAGCGCACGGTCGGCGAACCAGGGGGTGCGGGTCGGGAAGGCGCCGGACCGCACGAACCGCAGGACGGCCAGATCGCCCAGGAGGCCACTGGTCACGGCCTCCTTGAGGCGCACGTACGCGGGGAAGAAGCGGACGACGTGGGCCGGGTAGAGCTGTCGGCCCGCGTCCCGCGCACGGTCCAGCAGGTCCGCGGCGTCGGCGTCGGTGCGCGCGAGCGGCTTCTCGGACACCACGTCCTTGCCCGCGGCGAGTGCGGCGCGCACCACCTCGGCGTGCGCGAACGTCGGCGTCACGACGTCCACCACGTCGACGACGTCGAGCAGCGCCCCGAGCGAGTCCACGACCGTGATCGAGGAGCCGTCCGCTTCCGCTTCCGCAGCGAACGCCGCGGCCAGCTCGGGGGCGCCGTCCTGGGCGTACACGGTGACCGGGCCGAGGCGGAGCAGACCGGGCATGTGCGCGTACGCGATGCCGCCGGCGCCGACGAGGCCGATCCGGGGAGGGGTGTCGGACATCAGGACTCCTTCACGGGGTGCGGTTGGACGGGGGTGCCGACGAGCAGCGCGGCGCCGGCGAGTCCGGCACCCGCCCCGACGAGCGACTGCTCGATGCTGGGGACCGGTCGCCAGCCGAGTCGTTCGGCGACGCCGGTGCGAAGCGGGGCGAGGAGGCGTTCGCCGGCCTCGCCGAGTCCGCCGCCGATGACGACGGCGCTCGGGTCGAGCACGGCGGTGAGCATCACGACCCCGGTGGCGAGGGCGTCGATCGCCTCGGCCCAGACCCGCGTCGCGACGGGGTCCGTGCCGACGAGCTCCACGACCTCGCGGGTGCTGGCCGCGAGGGCGCCGCCCGCCTCTCGGTAGCGGCGGAACACGTTGCCCGCGGAGGCGTACACCTCGACGCAGCCGCGCTGGCCGCACGTGCACAGCTCGCCGCCCGGGACGACCGGGACGTGCCCGAACTCGCCGGCACCGCCGGTGGCGCCGTGCACGATCGTGCCGCCGGTGAAGATCGTCGCCGCGATGCCCGTGCCGATCGGGATGAACACGAACTCGTCCACGGACTTGTCCGCCGCGCTCCTGGCGGCCTGTTCGGCGCGGGCGGCCGCGCGGGCGTCGTGCTCGAGCGCGACGGGCACGCCGAACCGGTCGGCGAGGAGCTCGGCGACGGGCAGGTCGACCCACCCGAGGTTCACCGCGAGCACGACACGGCCGGCTGCGGCGTCGACGAGCCCCGGGGAGCAGAGCCCGATGCCGGTGACGGCGCGGCCGGTGCGATCGGCGCTCGCCGCCAGGCGGTCGACGAGTCCGACGACGGCGGCGAGCGCGGGGCCCCCGGCGTCGGCGGTGGCCCCGGGGCCGCTCGTCGACGCGGCCGCGTCGGACGGTGCCCGGACCGGGAACGTCGGCACGGTCGCCCGGTCGAGCACGGTGCCGTCGGCGTCGAAGAGCGCGCCCTTCACGGTGGTCCCGCCGATGTCGACGGCGACGACGGCCATCAGCCGACCTCGGCCAGGACGCCCCTGCGGGCGAGCTCGTCGATCCGTGCGGGTGCCAGGACCTCGTCGAGGGCCAGGACGACCCCGCCCCGGATCCCGGCGTCCCGCGGCGCACGGCTGGCCCGGACCTCGAGGTCGTCGGCGACGAGCGGCAGGCACATGCGGTACAGCTCGCTGCGGATGGCCGCGACGAGCGGGGGCGAGGCGGACATCGCGCCGGCCAGCACGACCTCTCGCGGGTTGAAGAAGTTGGCGATCCCGGCCAGGACGCGGCCGATCAGCTCCCCGGCGGCGCGGAGCTCCTCGACGACCGCGGCGTCGCCCTGCGCCCCGAGCCGGAGCAGGTCCCCGGTGGTGCCGACGTCGTGCCCTGCGGCCCGCAGCCGTGTGGCGATCGCGCCGCCGGACGCCACCGACTCCAGGCAGTTCGGGACGCCGCACGTGCAGCCGATCGCGGAGACGCCGTCGACGGACGTGTGCGAGACCTCACCGGCAGCGCCGCCGACGCCACGGTGCAGGCGACCGCCGGCGATCACCCCACCGCCGATCCGGGTGCCGAGCTTCACGGCGACGAGCTGCGAGCACTCCGGGGGCAGGGTGTCGGAGCGCTCGGCGAGGGCGATCAGGTTCGCGTCGTTCTCGACCAGGACGGGTGCGTCCGTGTGCTCCTGGAACAGGGCACCGAGGGCGGCGTCGTGCCAGGACGGCTCGAACGCCGGCGTGACGATCCGGCCGCTCGGGTACGCGACCGGTGCCGGGACCCCGATCGCCGCGCCGCGGAAGTCCGCCATCGGCAGGTCGGCGTCCTCGGCGAGCTGCACGAAGCGTCGCCAGAGTTCGGCGACCGCGGCAGCCGGTCCGTCGGCGCGGGGGAGCGGTTCGGAGACGCCGGTGTCGTCCGTGTCGGTGATCGTGCGCCCCGCGAGGTCGCTCAGCACGATGCGGGCGTGGTTCGCGCCGAGGTCGGCGGCCGCGACGAACCCGGCGGCCCCGTCCAGCTCGAGTCGGCGCGCTCGACGACCACCGCGGGAGCCCTCGGCGCCGACCTCGTGGACGAGGCCGAGCTCGACGAGCGTGTCGACGCGCAGCCCGACGGTGGACGGCGCGAGCCCGGTGGAGCGGGCGATGGTCGATCGTGACGCGGTGTCGCCCGTCCGGATCAGCCGGAGGACGTCGCCGACCGACCCGTGGACGTGCTCGACGTCCTGGTAGAGGCGGTGGTTCATGGCGTCATGCTAACCCGCAGTTGCGTCGATGTTCGAACGAAGTAATGCAGAAATCGAGTGTTTACTTTTCGTCATCGACGGGCAACGTGTCGGAAACACGCCCTTCCTAGCGTTCATCGCAGAACGAAGGAGGCACGATGCCGAGTGCTGTCGCAGCACCACCCAGGTCGTCACTGGAGCGCAAGGAAGGTCGAGCGGGCTACGCCCTGATCGCCCCGACGAGCATCCTGCTGGCGCTGTTCTACCTGTACCCACTCGTCCAGACGGTCGGGTACTCGTTCACGAACTGGAACCCGGCGACCGGCGTCGCGGGCAGCTTCGTCGGCCTCGACAACTTCGCCGGCCTGCTGCAGGACGACGAGTTCCTGCAGGCCGCCGGCAACACCGCGCTCTACGTGGTGATCGTCGTCCCGGTCACGATGGTCCTCGGCCTGTTCTTCGCCGCACTCCTCGCCCAGCCGTTCCGCGGACGCGGGGTCTACCGCGCACTGCTCTTCGTGCCCTACATCGCCCCGATCGTCGGTAGTGCCCTCATCTTCAGCTTCATCCTGTCGCCGCTCGGCGGCCTGGTGAACGGCGTCATCACCGCGCTCGGCGGTCCGCCCATCGGCTTCCTCAACTCCGAACCGTGGGCGCTCGTCAGTGTCATGGTGTTCTCGGTCTGGCAGGGCGTCGGCTACGCGATGATCATCTACTCCGCCGCGCTCACGAACATCCCGGCCAGCTACCACGAGGCCGCGACGCTCGACGGCGCCGGCCCGGTCCGCCGCTTCTTCACGATCTCGCTGCCCCTGGTGGCGCCGACGACCGGCTTCCTCGCGGTGACCGGCGTGATCAGCGCGCTGCAGGTCTTCACCCAGGTCTACGTCCTCACGCAGGGCGGCCCGCTCGGGTCGACCGAGACGATCCTCTACTACATCTACCAACAGGGCTTCGTCTTCTTCCACGGTGGCTCCGCGAGCGCGGCGGCCGTGGTCCTGCTCCTCGTCGGCATCATCGTCGCCGTCATCCAGCTGCGGTTCATCAACCGCCGCGACCCCATCGAGCTGACCTAGGAGGCCGACGTGACCCAGATCGAAGCCGACGCCCCCACCGGCAACGTGCCCAGAGCCTCCCGTCCGGTTCCGACCGGGGCGACCCGACCACCGCTGCGCCGCCGGCCGCTGCGTGCGCGCTGGCGGAAGACCAGTCCGGCGGTCCTCCGCCACCTCATCCTGATCGTCGCGGTCGTGGTGTTCTTCGGCCCGTTCCTCTGGATGGTGCTGACGAGCTTCAAGTCCTCGGCCGAAGCGCTCTCGTTCCCGCCGACGTTCTTCCCGCGGGAATGGCGGTTCGACAACTACACGCAGGTGTTCGAGGTCGCGCCGTTCGGGATCTACTACCTCAACTCCACCATCGTCGCGGTGCTCACCACGGCCGGACAGATCGTCACGAGCCTCGCCGCCGGGTTCGCGTTCTCCCGGTTGCACTTCCCCGGCAAGAACATCGTGTTCGTGATCCTGCTCGCCGCGCTCCTGGTGCCGTTCGAGGTGGTGTTCACCCCGCTCATCAGCCTGCTGTCCTCGCTCGGCTGGCTGGACAGCTACCAGGGGTTGATCGTGCCGAACATCCCCTCGATCCTCGGGGTGTTCCTGTTCCGGCAGTTCTTCACGTCGTTCCCCGCCGAGATCGAGGACGCCAGCCGGGTGGACGGCGCCGGGGTCTGGCGGCGGATGTGGTCCGTCGTGGCCCCGATGGCGACGCCGATGATCGGGTCCTTCGCGGTCCTGTCGTTCGTCTACAACTGGAACAACTTCTTCTTCCAGTTCCTCGTCGCCTCGAAGACCGAGTTCTTCACCGTCTCCGTCGGCTTGACGCAGCTGCAGTCCGCGAACGCCGCGGAGAGCTTCAACCTGCTGATGGCCGGCTCCACCCTGGCGATCCTGCCGGTGTTCATCGTGTTCCTGGTCTTCCAGAAGCAGATCGTGTCGGCGATGGCCGGCGGTCTGCGCTGAAGCGCACCACACCCTGCACCACACCCCTCCCCAGCGGTCCGGAAAGGACATCCCATGCGTTCACGAATGCTCGGCGTGGCAGCACTCGCCATCGGCGCCGCCGTCACCCTGTCGGCCTGCGCCGGCGGTTCGGTCACCGGCAACAGCGGCGACTCCGACGGCAAGACCCAGATCACCGTGTGGCACAACTACACCGGCGACCAGGCGAAGGAGGCCAAGAAGCTCATCGAGGAGTACAACGACTCGCAAGACAAGGTCGAGGTCACCGCGCAGTACGCCGCGCAGAGCGACCAGTTCGACGCGAAGCTCATCAACGCGCTGAAGAACGACACCGGTCCGAACATGGTCCTCGGCGACAGCACGCCGCAGAAGATCGGCCAGGTCGTCGAGACGGGCAAGGTCGTGCCGCTGGAGAAGTACCTCTCCGCCAGTGACTCCAAGATCACCACCGACAGCTTCACCGAGGGCATGCTCGCCACCGGCAAGTTCGAGGGCAAGACCTACACGCTCCCGACGGACATCGGCGACTACGCCGTCGTCTACAACAAGGACATGTTCAAGGCCGCCGGCATCACCGACACCCCGACCACCTGGGCCGAGCTGCAGGACGACGCGAAGAAGCTCACGAAGGGCACCACGCAGTACGGGATGTACCTGCCGATCGGCACCGGTGAGTGGCCCGTGTTCACGTACCAGTCGATGCTCTGGAGCGCCGGCGGCGAGTTCATGAACGAGGACAACACCAAGGTCGAGTTCAACAGCGACGCCGGTGTGACCGCGCTGAAGGCCTGGACCGACATGCTCGAGGACGGCTCGGCGTACCCGCAGTCGCTGATGACGTCGACGTCGAACGGCGGCACGCCCGCCATGACGGCGAAGAAGGCCGCGATGGCGATCACCGGCGCGTACGACCTCGGCACCCTCGACGAGGCGCTCGGCAAGGACAGCGTCGGCGTCTTCCCGCTCCCCGGCATCAAGGAGAACGCGGCGAACCTCGGCACGAACAACTCGTACCTGCTCGAGGGCTCGACGGCCCAGAAGGACGCCTCGTGGGACTTCATGCAGTGGTGGCTGAGCCCGAAGACCGAGGCGAAGTGGGACATCGCGACCGGCCTGCTCCCCGCGAACACGGCGACGAACGACGACGCCACGTGGAAGAAGCACCTCGCGGACAACCCGCGCCTGCAGGCGTTCGCGGACGAGCTCGCCTACGCGAAGTCCCGGCCGTCGATCGTCGCCTACGGCGAGGTCAGTGAGGCGCTCTCGAAGGAGCTCGAGAAGGCGATGCTCCTGAAGGAGGACCCGGCGGACGCCCTCGCGACCGCGGAGAAGAAGGCGCAGGCGGTCCTGGACGCGGCCGACTGAGCCGGTCCGGTCACGCAGATGGTGACCGGACGGCGGACGGGAGGCTCGGTGCCAGCTGGCACCGGGCCTCCGTTCCGTCGCTGGTCACGTTCCGTCTCCTGCGCACGCCGCGTCTCCTCTCACGTCGCGGCGATCGCGGTCTCGCACAGCACCACCTCGTCGGTCATCGGGATCGGTCCGCCGATCCGCGGGACGCCGTCCACCCACGTCACCTCGACCCCGGCGCCGCGGAGCCCGGGAACGCTGAGGTCGATGCGCAGCAGGGGGAGGCGCAGGCCGCCGAAGACCGCGGCCAGCACGCTGTCGATGCGACCCGGCGTCGTGGCGTGGACGAAGCCGGTCTCGTCGAGGTGCACGCCCCGGGTCGCGACCTCGTACTCGCCGAAGCCGCGGCTCATCTCCCAGTCGTCCGCGATCGCGATGTGACAGATGACGGTGTCGTCCAACGGTGCTCCTCGTGTCGTGAATGAAACGGCACCGTATCATTCGCTACGCTGGGTTGCATGACCACGAAGCGCGGACGGCCGACCGCTCCCGAGCGGGCCGAGCGACTCGGACGCGTGCTGGCGGCGGCGACGACCTCCTTCGTCGAGGTCGGGTACCACGCGACGACGCTCGACGCCGTGGCCGAGGCGGCCGGGGTCACGAAGCGGACCGTCTACGCGTACGTCGGGGACAAGCCGGCGCTGCTGCACGAGGTCGTCCGACACCAGCACGCGTACCAGGACGTCCCGGCGCCGGACCCCCGTGCAGCCGGGGTGGCCGTGTGCCGCGCGCTCTTCGGCGACCGGGCGATCGGGTTGCAGCGTGCGGTCCTCGCCGTGGCGTTCGAGCAGCCGGAGATCGCCGCCGACTTCTACGCGACGGGGCCCGAGGCGGCGCAGCGGTGGCTCGCCGGACACCTCGACGGCGACGTCGTGCGGGCCGAGCGGCTCTTCACGCTCCTGCTCGGCGAGCCGCACCGCCGCCGGTTGCTCGGGCTCGAACCGGCGCCGACCGAGGAGTGGATCGACCGCCACGTCGCGGCCGTGCTCACCGGGTGACGCCTCAGTCGTGCTGGTCGGCCTCCACCGCCGCGCTCAGCCGCTCCAGCACGTCGGGGACGGCCGAGCGGACGCGGCTCCAGCTCGGGATGAACGGCTTGTCGTTCGGGCGGGCGGTGAAGGCCGTGCCGGCGTCGAGGACCGCCTGCGTGAAGAGCTCGACCGCGGCCTCCTCCGCGTGCTGGTCGAACCCGAGGCCGTTCATCTCCGCCTCGTGCCGGTATATCTCCACGATGTCGAGCGCGTTCCGGTAGTACGTCGCCTTGAGCACCCGGAACGAGTCGGACGTCAGCGGGACGCCCATGGTCGCGAGCTTCCGGAGCAGCGACTGCACGATGTCGTTCCCCATCCGCGCGAGCCCACCGCTGCCGTCCGCCTCGGCGAGGGGCTGGTGCTTGTGGTCGTACGCGTCCGCGATCTCCACCTGGCACACCTGGCGGGTGGCGTAGTCGCGGTACACCTCGGACAGCATCCCGATCTCCAGGCCCCAGTCGCCGGGGATCTTCAGGCCGTTGAGGACGTGCGCGCGCATCGCGAACTCGCCGGAGAGCGGGTAGCGGAAGCTGCTGAGGTACTCCAGGTACTCGGACTCCCCGTAGACCTGGCGGAGCGAGCGGAGCAGCGGGCCGACCAGCAGCCGCCCGACGCGTCCGTTGATCCGGCCATCGGCGACCCGGGCGTAGTAGCCCTTCGAGAACTCGTAGTCGAACGCCGGGTTCGCCAGCGGGTACAGCATCCGGGCGAGCATGCCGCGCTCGTAGGTGGTGATGTCGCTGTCGTGCAGGGCGATGCACTCGGCGCGCTCGGACGCCAGCGCGTAGCCCGTGCAGTACCAGACGTTCCGGCCCTTGCCGGGTTCGCCGGGCGCCAGACCCTCCCGCTCGAGCTCGGCGTCGAGCTCCCGGAGTCGCGGCCCGTCGTTCCAGAGGATCCGGTGCCGCTGCGGAAGTCGCGCGAAGAACTCCCGCGCGTGCTCGAACTGCGCGCGGTCGGCCCGGTCCAGCCCGATCACGATCTCGCTGAGCCAGTCCGCATCGGCGAGCTCGTCGACGATGCGGTGCAGCGCCGGGCGCTCGAGCTCCGAGTACAGGGCGGGCAGGATCAGGCTCATCGGTCGCTTCTCCGCGAAGCGCCGGAGGTCGTCCTCAATGCTCGCAGCGCTGCGACGGCTGAGGTCGTGGAACGTCGTGATGACGCCGTTCTGGTGGAAGTCGCTCATCGGTCGCTCCTCATCGGTCGTTCCCCAGGAAGTGGGTGAGGCCCTCGGTCCACCCCTGCGGGGCCGGGGACGTGGTGCGGTGCACGCGCTCGGGTCGGTCGTCGGCGAGCGGTCCGGGTGCTGGACCGTGCCCGCGGACGACGACGGCGAGGTCGACGGCGTCGAGGAGCGCGGTGTCGTTCGGCCCGTCGCCGAGTCCGATGGTGCGCGGGGTGTTCCCGGTCCGGCGCTCGTGGTCGGCGACGAGTGTCCGGACGGCGGCGCCCTTGTCGCATCCTGCGGGCAGGACGTGCCAGAACCGGCCGCCACGCACCAGGTCGAGCCCGGCTGCCGTGAGGCCTGCGCGGAACTCGCCCGCCCGGTCGTCGTCCTCGGATCGCCAGAGCAGGACCTCGGACGCCTCGCGCCGCCGGGCGTCTGCTGCGGCCTGCACGTCGAGGCCCGTCCACGTCGCGACGATCTCGTCGGTGACGGTCGAGAACGTCTCGCAGTGCAGGTCGAGCGCGCCTCGGAGGTCGTCGAGCGCTGCCAGGAGCCGCTCGAGTCCGCCGTCCGCCGGCCCCGTGAGGGCGCGGCCGTCGTGGCCCACGACGACGGCGCCGTTCTCCGCGACGAAGGGCGAACCGACCAGCCCGGTCCGCTCCTGCAGCGCCGTGATCTCGGCAACGGTCTTGCTGCTGCAGAACACCACCGGCACGCCGTCCGCCCGGAGCCGGTCGAGCAGCGGCAGGGCCGCGTCGAACGAGTAGTCGTGGTGGTCGAGGAGCGTGCCGTCGAGGTCGGTGACGACCATCAGGTCGGGTGGTGGCATCGGTCTCCGCTCGCGGCTGGCTGGGCTGCGGGCGGCGACGCCCCGCACCAGACTGCCACGTGCTGGTGACGGAGAGGTGAACGGACGGGAGGCTCGGTGCCAGCCGGCACCGAGCCTCCCGTCCGTCATCGGGTGCGTCCGGTCAGGCGGCCGCTTCTTCCAGGACGGCTTCCGCCCGCTCTGCGCTGCCCTCGGCCAGACCGCGGTCGATCCGACCGCGCGATGCCAGCCAGATGACGACACCGGCGAGGAAGACCAGGATCTCGGTGATGGTCAGGGCCCAGATGATGCCGGCGAGGCCGAACCACAGGTTCCCGAGCAGGACGATCGGGATGAAGAGGATGCCCTGCGCCATGGACATCGCGATCGCCGGGGTGGCGAGTCCCGCCGCCTGGAACAGCGACGTGAAGAGGCCGGTGAAGCCGTTCACGATGGTGGCGACGAGCTGGGCGACCAGGATCGTCAGGCCGATCGCGAGCACCGAGTGGTCCGAGGAGAAGATCGTGAAGACCTGCTCGCGGAAGACGAACACGGTGCCCGAGAAGATCAGCACGATCGCGCCGACGGTGAGTGCCGATGCCTTCAGCGCCGAGTTGAGGCGGGCTCGGTCGCCCTTGCCGTAGGCGTAGGCCAGGAGCGGCAGCACACCGATCGTGACGCCCATCACCAGGAACTCCGGCACCTGGGCGATGCGGACCGCGACGCCCATCGCGGCGAGCGGGTCGTCGCCGTACTGCGCGGCCAGGTTGTTGAGCACGAGGGTGGTCACGATGAGGAACCCGGCCTGCAGCAGCTCGCTGACGCCGATGCCGAACACCGGCTTGAGGACGGCGGGACGGAGCGTGAACCAGCGGAGCGACAGGGAGACGTTCTCGCTGTGCTTGCCGAGCCACAGCACCCAGTAGACGATGCTGACCGCGTTGGCGAGGCCGACCGCGAGCGCGGCTCCGGCGACGCCCCAGTGCAGCACCAGGATGAAGAGCACGTCGAAGACCAGGTTCCCGATCGTCGACAGGATGAGGCCGATCATGGCCTGGCGGGCAGCGCCCTCGGCGCGGACCATCTGCTCCAGGCAGAACGCGGCGGCGAGGACGGGGACGAAGGCGAGCATCACGCTGACGTAGGCACTCGTGGCGGGGACGGCTGCGGCGTCAGCGCCGAGCACGCCGACGAGGGGCTGCAGGAGCAGGAGCCCGATGCCGCCGAGCACGATGCCGGTGATCACGGAGCCCCACACCGCGAACGACGCGACGTGCTTGATCTCGCCGGCCTTGGCGGGGTCCTTCTCGGACGCGCCGAGCAGGCGGGACATCAGCGCGCTGCCGCCGACGCCGAACACGCCGCCGATCGCCATGATGAGGCCGAGGAGCGGGGTCCCGAAGGTGATCGCGGCGAGGAGCGAGGTGTCGTGCTGCGAGCCGATGAAGCCCGCGTTGATGACGTTGTAGAGGGCGCTGACGACCATCGCAGCGGCCATCGGGACGCAGAGGTGGACGAGGGCCCTGGCGATCGGGGCGGCGGAGAGGTACCAGCGGTTCTTCTGTGCGGCGGTGAGGGCTTCGGTGGTCATGGTGTGCTCCTTCCCTCCCGGTTCCGGGCAGGGTCGAGCGCGCGCCGACGGACGCCGGCGCGGCGATGGTTTGTATGGGAGTGGGGGGGCGCCCGGGTGGGCGGTGGTCTACCGGGTGGGCTCGTCGAGCTCCGCGGTGACCTTCAGCAGCAGGGTGCGGAGGGTGTCGCGTTCGTCCGTGGTGAGCGGCGCGAGGAGGGTGTCGTCGAGGGCGAGCATCGCGTCGGTGAACCCGGCGATCAGTTCGATGCCGGCGGGTGTGGCGTGGACGAGCTTCGTGCGGCCGTTGGCTGCGTCCGCTCGGCGTTCGATCAGGCCGCGCTTCTCGAGCCCCTGCAGGAGGCTCGAGACGCTCGCGGCGCTGGTCCGGGTCATCTCGGCGATGTCGCGCTGGATGGCGCCCGGGTTCTGCTGCAGGTAGCCGAGCACGAAGCTCTGCTCGTGCGTGAGGTCGCGGTCGCGCACCCACTCATCGGCGGCCTTGCGCTGCGCCCACCCGATCCAGCGCATGAGCTGGAGTGGGGAGTCGAAGTGCGGTGCTTGCTGCGTCATGATCAGAACTCTAAGTGTTCGAGCTCTAACTGTCAACCTTCGAACTGACCGCGGCGGGCGCAGGCGACGCGGGCGCCCGGGGCGGGCGCGGCGTGCGGCGGCGGGCTACGCCTCGTCGAGGGCGGCGCGCGCAGCGCGGACGACGTCCGCGTCGGTCACGAAGTGCGCGGAGCCGTCGTCGGCACCGCCCATCGGGACGCCCGCGTGCGCGCTGTCCGGCGCCGGACGCTTCGCGGAGAGGTGGACGGCGGCTGCTCCCGTGGCGACGAGCGCCGGGACGTCAGCGGGGATGACCCCGGCGCCCGCCATCACCTGCACCGGCCCGGCGGCCGACACCATCCGGGCGATCGTCGCGGCTCCGGCGAGGGCGGTGGGCTGGCCGCCCGAGGTCAGCACGCGCGTGAACCCGAGGTCGGCGAGCGTCGCGGCAGCCGCGACCGGGTCGGCGGCGTGGTCGATCGCCCGGTGCAGGGTGACCTCGACGGAGTCGCGGACGGAGCGTGCGGCGTCCACGAAGCGACGGAGCACGTCGTCGTCGAGGGTGTGGTCCGGGCGCAGTGCCCCGACCACGACGCCGGCGGCCCCGGATCGGAGCACGGCGCGGAGTTCGCGCTCCATGAGCTCGATCTCGGCGGCGTCGTAGACGAACCCGCCCGGCCGGCTGCGGATGAGCGCGTGCGCGGGGATGCCCGTCTCGTGGGTGGCCTCGACGAGGGCCTGCGACGGGGTGAGCCCACCGAGTTCCAGTCCGACGCAGAGCTCGACCCGGTCGGCGCCCCCGTCCCGCGCGACGACCGCACCGCCTGGCGAGGTGACGGCGATCTCGAGCGAGACGGATGGGGCAGTGCTCACGCGATGGCTCCGAGTGGTTCGTTCGAGGACGGGATGATCCGGGCGCGCAGGTCGGGCGCGGTCGGGAAGACCCGATCGTACGGGAACATCGGTCGCACGATCCTGTGGTGCCCGAGCCGCTCGAGGTCCTGGTCGACGCCACCGGGGGTGAGCGCGAGCATCCAGTCGGCGGACATGTCGAACAGCTCCGGTTCGAGGTACCCGATCTTCACGATCACGATGTCGGCCTGGCGCGGCGCGAGGTCGAGGTCGGTGAAGTCGTGCTCGTGGTGGTACGGCTTCCGGAGCTTCGTGAGGATCGCGAAGACGCTGCCGACCTGCAGCACGACCTCGGTCTCGGCGTCGCGGTCGCCGTGCTTGATCGCGTGCACCCGCCCGGTCATGGTGATCGGTCCGGCGTGCACGGCATCGACCGTCGCGCCGGCGGTCACGGTGACGGTCGCACCGACACCCGCGGAGACCGCGGTGGCCACGGCGGCGGCGCCGGGGACGCTCGCGTAGATCACGACGGGGCCGTCGGCGGACTGGAACGCCGGGTGCGCGAGCACCTGCGTGAGCCCCCATGTCATGTCGCCGGAGCCGCCGGCGGTCGGGTTGTCGCCCGAGTCGGAGATGAAGTACGGCCGTGCGGCACCGGGGGCGAGTGCGGCGGCGAGGCACTCGTCGAACGAGCCGGTCGGCGCCACGAAGACGAAGTCCTCGCGGACGTCCCAGAACGCCCGCGCCAGTCGTTCGGCACCGGCGGCGACGGCGTCCCGGTCCCATCCGGTGACGACCGTGACGGCGCGGTCGCGGGGCTGGTCGGCCCAGGCGTACCCGACCCAGATCGCGGCGTCGAGCACGCCGTCGGTCGCCTCGACCTCGGGGACCTGGGCGTACAGCGACGCGGCGGGCTCGATGCGCGTGGAGGTCTGCTCGCCGGGCAGCAGCACCGGGATCGGGATCCACGCCTTCACCGGGCGCTGGGCCCCGACGGGCCGGGTGGTGAGCACGTCGACCAGGTTCCGGACGGCGCGTTCCTTCGTCTCCATGGCGTCCTCGTGCGGGGCCATCCGGTAGCAGGTGACGAGGTCGACCTGGTGCGCGAGCTCCTGCGTGACGTTGCCGTGCAGGTCCATCGACGCGGACACGATGACGTCGGGGCCGATCACCGCGCGGATGCGTCCGAGCAGGTCCGCTTCGGCGTCGTCCAGCCCCTCGACGACCATCGCCCCGTGGATGTCGTACCAGAGGCCGTCCACGGACGTGGTCGACACGATCGAGGCCAGCCGCGCGACGATCTCGTCCGCGAGTGCCTCGTAGGAGTCCCGCGCGACGATCCCGCCGGGCAGCGCGTGCCCGATCAGTGCGCCGTGGAAGTCCGCGTCCAGCGACGCCAGGAACGGGTACCGCGCGACGACCTCGTCCCCGCGGTCCGGGTGGAAGGCCGGCGCGAGGGTCCTGGTCGGGGTGAACGTCGAGGTCTCGATGGCGAGCCCGGCGATCGCGATGACCGGGCGGCGGGCGGGTGCGGTGGGCGAGGTGGGGACGGTGTCAGACACGGACGCTCCTGTTCCTGGTGGTCGACTGGGGGATGGGCGTGGACAGCTCCTGCAACGAGGCCGCGAGGCCCCGCTGCAGGGCGAACTGCCCGGCGCCGACGAGACCCGCGTCCGCGCCGAGCGATGCGCGCTCGATGGCGAGGTGCTCGGTCACGAGCGGGTGGCAGCTCTGGTAGAGCTGGCCCCGCACGGCCGCGACGAACGGGTCGAGGGTGGAGAGGATGCCGCCGAGGTAGACGGCATCGGGGTTGAAGAAGTTCACGTTGGCGGCGAGCACCTCGCCGAGGTACCGCCCGGCCAGCCGCACCGCGCGGGTCGCCTCCGGGTCGGCGTCCGAGGCGAGCCGGACGACGTCCGCGGTCGAGGACACCGGGACACCCGCGCTGGAGAGGATCCGCACGAGGGCGGCACCGGACGCCACGGTCTCCAGGCACCCGGTGTTGCCGCACGAGCAGGGGGTGTCCCCGGCCGCGTCGATGCGCACGTGCGTGATGTCCCCGGCGGCGCCGGTCGACCCGCGGTAGAGCCGGCCGTCGATGATGATCCCGGCGCCGATCGCCGATCCGGCCTTGATGGTGATCGCCTGCCGCCTGGCCGGGTCCTGCACCGTCTGCTCGCCCGCTGCCATGCAGTTCGCGTCGTTGTCCACCGCCGCCGGCACACCGAAGCGCTCGGTCAACCAGGCGACGACGGGGAACCCGTTCCACCCGGGCATCCGGCTCGGCAGGTCGACGACCCCCGCCTCGACGTCGACGGGGCCGGGCAGGCTCAGCCCGACGCCGCGGAGTCCGTCACGTCCACGGCCGTCGATCAGCGAGTCGAACAGCGCTGCCAGGCGCGTCAGGCCGGCGGTCGGACCGTCGGAGAGCGCGAACGGGACGTTCGCGACCGACTCGAGCGAGCCTCCCGGCAGGACGATGCCGACGCGCGCGTGCCCGCCGCCGACGTCCGCGGCGACCGCGTACTCGTCCACCCCGCCGATCCGCAGCACCTTGCGGGGCCGGCCACCGGTCGAGGCGTCGGTGCCCTCCTCGGCGAGGATGCCGTGCTCGAGCAACTGCCCGACGACGTGCGAGACGGTCGACGGCGCGGCACCGAGCAGCTGGGCGATCTCGGTCCGGCTCGACGCCTGACCGGATGCGATGAGCTCCAGCACCCGGGAACTGAGGTCCGGCACGACTTTCTCCAATCGAGGCGGAAGCACGGGCGAATTGCCGTTCGACCGCGACTCTAACGGGCAGACAGAGCGGTGAACCCTTTCCACCGAACCGCAGAAACGAAGTATTTACACGAGAACGTTTGTTTTTCCAACGACTTTGGTCGTTGACTGTGCGCATCCCGACATCCCTCGTACAAGGAGTCCGCATGACCAAGCCCCGTCGCTGGGCCCTCCTCACCGGAGCGGCGCTCGCGGTCAGCGCGCTGCTCGCCGGCTGTTCCGGGGGCGGTTCCGCCACCACGAACGCGAAGTCCGACGAGATCAACTACGCGCTGCCGGCCAACTTCACGCCGAACTGGATCCTCCCGATCGGCACCGCAGCGCACCTCAACACGAACAACGGCTCCATCGCGCAGTCGCTGTACGAACCCCTCGTCGCCTACGACGGCTCGACCGGCAAGATCGCGTGGAACAAGGCGGGTTCCGTCGCCACGGCCGCGGACTTCGCCAGCGACGGCAAGAGCGTCACGATGACGCTCGGCGACCGGCACTGGTCCGACGGCAAGGCCATCACGAGCCGCGACGTCGAGTTCTGGTTCAACCTGATCAAGGCGAACAAGGCCCAGTGGGGCTCGTACTCCGAGGGCAAGGCGCCGGACAACTGGACCTCGTTCAAGGCCGTCGACGACACGCACTTCACGATCACGTTCGACAAGGCGTACAACTCCGACTGGATGCTCGCGAACCAGCTGAGCCACATCATCCCGCTGCCGCAGCACGCCTGGGACAAGACCAGCGCGGACGCGAAGGTGACCGACGCGGACGAGACCACCGCCGGTGCGAAGGCCGTCTGGAAGTACCTCAACACCGCCGCGGGGAAGATCTCCGACTACGCCAGTGACGACCTCTGGAAGACCATCTCCGGGCCGTACGGCGTGACCTCGTTCACCACCGCCGGCAAGGTGCAGCTCACCGCGAACAAGCAGTACGACGGCGGCGAGAAGCCCTCCATCACGACGGTGAACCTGCTGCCGTACACGACGACCGACGCCGAGACGAACGCCGTCCGCTCCGGCGCGGTGGACTACGGCTACATCAACGCCACCGACCTCGACCAGAAGGACTCCTTCACGTCGAAGGGCTACGACGTGGAGCCGTGGACCGGCTGGGCGATCACGTACATGCCGTACAACTTCAACAACCCCACGATGGGCGCCGTCTTCAAGCAGCTGTACGCCCGCCAGGCGGTGCAGATGTCGGTCGACCAGAAGAGCCTGTCGAAGGTCGTCTTCAACGGCACGGCCACCTCGACCTACGGGCCGATCCCGCAGGCGCAGGCGTCCGACTACGTGTCCGACACGCAGAAGGACAACCCGTACCCGTTCAGCACCGCGAAGGCCAAGGCCCTGCTCACCAGCCACGGCTGGACCGAGAAGAGCGGCACGATGGTCTGCACCGACGCCGGGTCCGGCGCCAGCCAGTGCGGCGAGGGCGTCGCGGCCGGCACGAAGTTCACGATGTCCGTCCTGTCGCAGTCCGGCTCGACCGTGACCGACAACATGATGAGCGCCATCCAGTCCTCGCTCCAGAAGACCGGGATCGGCTTCACGATCAAGACGGCTCCGGTGTCGAGCGTCCTGTCGCAGACCCCGACCTGCACGAGCGACGAAGCCAGCTGCGACTGGGACCTGTCCTTCTTCGGCACCGCGGGCAGCTGGTACTTCCCGGCCTACCCGACCGGTGAGTCGCTCTTCCAGACCGGCGGCTCGGCGAACTTCGGCAGCTACTCGAACAAGCAGGTCGACGCGCTCATCGACGCGACGACCACCTCGACCGACTCCGCCGCCGTGCAGCAGTACAGCGCCGCCGTCGCCAAGGACCTGCCGGTCATCTGGCTGCCGAGCCCGGACTACCAGGTCTCCGTCGTCAAGCAGGGTCTGACCGGGTTCGACCAGGACTCGCTCGCGAACTTCCACCCGGCCCAGTGGAAGTGGAGCAAGTGACCACCTGACGGGAGGCTCGGTGCGGGTCCGACCCGCACCGAGCCTCCCGTCCTGCTCGCGGCAACCAACCGACCAACGGAAGCAGCATGACCACTGCCCTCTACCTCACCCGGCGGGTGCTCCAGGCGCTCGCGGTGATCCTCATCGTCACGATCGTCGTGTTCTGCCTGCTGCACGCGCTGCCCGGCGGACCCGCGCGCGGCGTCCTCGGCGTCTCCGCGACGCCGGCGCAGATCGCGGCCTTCAACCAGTCGCAGGGGCTCGACCAGCCGCTGCCCGTGCAGTACTTCCGGTTCCTCGGACGGCTGCTGACCGGCGACCTCGGCACCTCGTACACACTCAACGAGCCGGTCTCGCAGCTCATCCGCGAGCGCCTGCCGAAGACCCTCGTCCTCACCGGGCTCTCCG
Source organism: Curtobacterium sp. ZW137 (assembly GCF_003762905.1). Taxonomy (GTDB): domain Bacteria; phylum Actinomycetota; class Actinomycetes; order Actinomycetales; family Microbacteriaceae; genus Curtobacterium. Next base: position 632,418 of record NZ_RJKS01000003.1, read on the forward strand.
CCGTCCTCGGGCTGGTCATCGCGATCCCGATCGGCATGTGGCAGGCGGCCCGCCGGAACGGCGCCGTCGACTACACCGTCACCGCGCTCGCCTTCGTCTTCTACTCGACGCCGGCGTTCTTCCTCGGGCTCATCCTGATCGTGGTGTTCAGCCAGCAGCTGCCGTGGCTGCCGTCGCAGGCACCGAGCGGCAACACCCTCGCCGAGGTCTTCCAGGACCCCGCCGGACTCGTCCTGCCCGTGCTCACCGGAGCGCTCGCGATGATCGCCGTGTTCAGCCGGTACATGCGGGCCTCGACGCTGGAGAACCTGCAGGAGGACTACGTCCGCACGGCCCGGGCCGGAGGGGCGTCGACGATGACGATCCTCCGCCGCCACGTGTTCCGGAACTCCCTGACGCCGGTCGTGGCGATGCTCGGCTACTACCTGCCCGTGCTGTTCGGCGGCGCGCTGGTGACCGAGCAGCTCTTCAACTACCCCGGAATGGGCCTGCTGTTCTGGAACGCGGCGCAGTCCTCGGACTACCCGACGCTCCTCGGCTGCGTGCTCGTCATCTCGATCGCGACCGTGATCGGCACGCTGCTCGCCGACGTCGCGCAGTCCTTGATCGACCCCCGAGTGAAGGCGGACCGCGCATGACCGGCGCAGCTCACATCGACACGTACCGACACCGCACAGTGAAGGCAGGTCGCGCATGACCACCGTGCAGATCGCACCGGAAGCCCCCGGCGGGACCGTCTCCGTCGCGTCCACCGGGTGGCGGCTCGCCGCCCGACGGTTCTCGCACAACACCCTCGCCGTCATCGGCCTCGCCGTCATCGTCGTGATCGTGCTGTTCTGCTTCGTCGGCCCGTTCCTGTACCCGACCGACCAGACCCACACGCAGCTGTCGCAGGCGAACCTCGGCCCGGGCGCCACGCACTGGCTCGGCACCGACGCCGTCGGCCACGACGTCCTCGGCCGCCTGATGTACGGCGGCAAGGTCTCGCTCATGGTCGGCATCGCCGCCGGTGTCCTCGCCACCGTCGTCGGGACGCTCTGGGGGTCCGTCGCCGGGTACGTCGGCGGCTGGGTCGACGCCGTGATGATGCGCATCGTGGACGCGGGCATCGCGATCCCCGCGCTGTTCATCCTGCTCGTGATCTCGGCGATCACCACGCCGGGTGTCGCCGGGCTCATCGTGATCCTCGGCCTGGTGTCCTGGCTCGTGCCGTCCCGCCTGATCCGGGCCGAGACGCTGACGCTGAAGAACCGCGACTACGTGCTGACGCTCCGCGCGATCGGCGGCTCGCACGCCCGCGCCATCGGCAAGCACCTGCTGCCGAACTCGGTCTCGACGATCGTCGTCGCGGCGACGTTCCAGGTCGCCGACGCGATCCTCCTCGTCGCGTACGTCTCCTACCTCGGCCTCGGCGTGCAGGCGCCGGCGACGGACTGGGGCGGCATGCTCTCGGCGGGACTCACCGCCGCGTACTCGGGGCGGTGGTGGCTGATCGTGCCGCCGGGTCTCGCCGTGATCCTGGTCGTCTGCGCGTTCAACGCGGTGGGCGACGGGCTCCGGGACGCTTTCGACGTGAGGGGCCGGGGATGACCGACACCATTCTGCAGACCACGGACCTCGGGGTCTCGTTCAGCACCGAGTCCGGCACGGTCGACGCGGTCCACGGCGTCTCCCTGTCGGTCGCGCCGGGCGAGACGCTCGCGCTCGTCGGGGAGTCCGGCTCGGGCAAGTCCACCGTCGCGCTCGCCGCGATGGGGCTGCTCTCCGGCAACGCGACGGCGACCGGCAGTGCGGTCGTCGCCGGCCACGAGGTGATCGGTGCAGCAGAGCCCGCCCTCCGCGGACTCCGAGGCAGCACCGTCTCGATGGTGTTCCAGGAGCCCGCGACCGCGCTCGACCCGCTCACCCGGGTGGGTGCGCAGATCGCCGAGGTGATCCGGAACCACCGCTCCGTCTCGGCAGCGGACGCTGCTGAGGAAGCCGTCGATCTGCTGCGGAAGGTCGGGATCCCCGACCCTGCCTCGCGCGCGAAGAACTTCCCGTTCCAGCTGTCCGGCGGACAGCGACAGCGCGTCGTGATCGCGATGGCGATCGCGAACTCGCCGAAGCTGCTCATCGCGGACGAGCCGACGACGGCGCTCGACGTCACGGTGCAGGCCGAGATCCTCGAGCTGCTCCGCGCACTCGCGGTGGACAGCGGGACCGGCGTCCTGCTCGTCACCCACAACATGGGTGTCGTCGCGGACTTCGCCGACCGCGTGGCCGTGATGCTCCAGGGGGCGATCGTGGAGACCGGCAGCGTCGAGGACGTCCTGCTGCGTCCGCAGCACGAGTACACGAAGCGGCTGCTCGCGGCGGTGCCCCGCCTGGACACGCCCGAGTCCGTCGCCGCTCGCGACCGATCGGCGGCTCCGGACACATCGGTGACCGGTGCGACCGACGGGAGGCCCGGCTCGGCTCCGGTGGTCGACCTGCGGGACGTCTCGGTGACGTTCGGGCTCGGGGCGCGCGCGGTGCACGCCCTGAGCGGCATCGACGTCGCGGTCCACGCGGGGGAGACCGTCGGCCTGGTCGGTGAGTCCGGCTCCGGCAAGTCCACGGCAGCGCGGGTGGCGCTCGGGCTGATCCGGCCGACCGCCGGCTCGGTGCACCTCTTCGGGCAGGACCTCCGCCGGGCCCGCGGACGGGACGCGCGGGCGCTGCGCTCCGGGATCGGCGTCGTCCTGCAGGACCCCGTCGCGTCGCTCGACGCCCGGATGTCCGTGGGGGAGTGCATCGCAGAACCGCTCGCCGTGCACCGCCGCGGGATGTCCACCAGCGATCGGCGCAGGCGTGTCGACGAGGTGCTCGACGCCGTGCGGCTGCCCCGGGCGCTCGCGAACCGGGCGCCCCGGGAACTCTCCGGCGGCCAGCGGCAGCGCGTGAGCCTGGCTCGGGCGCTCGTGCTCGACCCCCGGCTGCTCGTTGCCGACGAACCGACCTCGGCGCTCGACGTCAGCGTGCAGGAGGCCGTGCTCGAGGTCCTCACCGAGCTCCAGGGCGAGCTCGGCTTCGCCTGCCTGTTCGTGTCGCACGACCTCGCCGTCGTGCAGCACTTCGCCGAGCGGGTCGTCGTGATGCGCCGCGGCGTCATCGAGGAGCAGGGGACCACCGGGACGACGCTCCTGCACCCGACGACGGACTACACGCGGCGCCTGCTCGCCGCGGTGCCCGTCCCGGACCCGGTGCTGCAGCGGCAGCGCCGCACCGAACGGCTCGCGACCCTCGCGGCGGTGTCCTCGTGACGCGTGTGCTGGCCGGCATCGACGTCGGCGGCACGAACACGAAGGTGGTGCTCGCGACCCCGGCGCTCGAGGTGATCGACCGCCGCGACCTGCCGACGCCGGCGCACGCGGGCGGGGCGGCGATCGTGGCGGCGGCCCTCGGCGCGGTGAGCGACCTGCTCGACACGCACCGGGCCTCCTTGGCGGGTGTCGGGGTGGGCGCTGCCGGCGTCGTGGACGCGACCACGGGGACCGTCCTCGTCACGGGGAACTCGTTCACCGGCTGGGCTGGTTACGGCGTGACCGACGCGGTGTCGGCGGCACTCGGTGTGCCCGCGACGCTCGACAACGACGTGAACGCGTTCCTGCTCGGGGAGGTCGCTGCCGGTGCCGTCACCGGCGCGCGGGACGTGCTCGGGATGACACTCGGGACCGGTGTCGGCGGAGCGATCCTGCTCGACGGCACCCTCTTCGCCGGACCCCACGGCGCCGCGGGGGAGATCGGCCACGTGCCCGGGTTCGGCGACGCGCTCTGCACCTGCGGGCAGTACGGGCACCTCGAGACCATCGCCGCCGCACCGGGCATCGCGTCGCGGTACGCGGCACGGACCGGGCACCGCCTCGCCGCGCACGAGGTCGCGGACGCCGCCAGGAACGGCGACGTCGACGCGGCAGCGGTGTTCACGGACGCCGGGTGGGGCATCGCTCGGGGCATCCTGCTGACGGCGGGCATCCTCGACGTGACGACCGTCGTCATCGGCGGCGGGGTGGCGCGGTCGTGGGACCTGCTCGGGCCGGCGATCACCGCCGCGATCGCCGCCGAACCGCCGGTGAGCGGTGCGACGATCCGCGTGGAGCCCTCGACGCTCGGGTCGGACGCGGTCGCGCTCGGCGCTGCCGCGCAGGTGCGGGCGCTCGTCCGCGATCCCGAGCTCGCGTAGCGCGCGCTGCTGGCGCCGCCCCGCTCGCGGTGCTCGCGCTACCCGCGCTACCCGCGCTACCCGCGTGCGTCCGCGGTGCGGATCGGCGCAGCACAACCGAAACCGATTCGAACCACGGACATCCGCGGTTCGGATCGATTTCGGTAGTGCGACGGTCGCGCTGCCGGAGGCCGAGCGCTGAGCGGGCTCAGTGCTCCGGCGTCCCCAGGGGCAGCGCGTCGCTCGTGGAGCGGAGCGACTCCTGCCGCAACTCCAGCTGGGTCACGGCCAGCGCGGCGAGGTCCCGGAGGTTCGCGATGTCCGCGTCGTCGGTGTCCCGCGCACGGGTGTCGAGCACCGCGAGGGTGCCGATCGCGACCCCGTCGTGGCGGACCAGCGGCACGCTGACGTAGAACCGGATCCCGAGCGGGCCGGTGACGAGCGGGCTCTCGCGCATCTCCGGGTGCGCCGAGCCGTCGGGGATCACGACCGGCACCGGGACGGGCGCGAACCCGTTGCGGAAGCTGATGTTGCGCGCGGACTCGTCGATGCCCTCGGCGATGTACGACTGCGACCACTCGCGGTCCTCGTCGAGCACCTCGACCAGCGCGATCGGGGCGTCGAACAGCCGTGCCGCCATGGCGGTGGTCCGCTGGAGCGCCTCCTCCGGCAGGACGTCGAGGGTCGCGGGGCGCACCGCTGCCGGCTGCGCCGTGCTGGGCGGGACGGGGACCGGCTGTGCGCCCTGGTCGTCGCCGGCGGTGTCGGCGATGACGACGTCCCGGAGCAACGACACCAGCGCTCCGCCGGTCGGACGAGCCGCGGGGTCGCGTGCGGTCATCGCACGGAGGACGTCCTGCCAGTGCGGCGGGAGCGGCTCGGGGACGACCGGGTCCCGGGACAGCCGGGCGACCGCGGACTCGACGAGGGACCCGGGGAACTCGCGGCGCCGGGTGAAGCACTGCAGCAGCACCAGGCCGAGCGAGTACACGTCGCTCGCGGGACCCACCTCGCCGCCGGATGCCTGCTCCGGGCTGAGGTAGGCGGCCGTGCCCGTCGTCACGCCGTCCGCCGTCAGGCGCTCGACGCCCTGGGCGAGGGCGATGCCGAAGTCGGTCAGACGTGCCCGGGCGCGATCGGCGGCGTTGCCGTAGTCGACGAGCAGGATGTTCGACGGCTTGACGTCACGGTGCACGACGCCGCGGTCGTGGATGTAGTGCATCGCCTCGGCCATGTCGTACCCGATCTCGGCGATGTGCCGTGATGCGAGCGGGCCGAGCGCGAGCCGCTCCTCGAGGTCCTGGCCGTGCACGAGCGCCATCACGATGAAGCGCTGCTGCGCGCCGTGCTGGTCCGTGACGACGCCGGCGTCGAGCAGGCTGACGAGGTTGTGGTGGTCGAGCGATGCCAGGACGCCCTGTTCCGCTTCCTGGCGCGCGATGTCGACCAGCCCGGGGTGGAAGACCTTCACGGCCACCGGGCGATCAAGGGTGTCGTCGTGGGCGGCGTACACGATCGACATGCCGCCCCGCCCGATGACCGACGTCAAGCGGTACCGTCCAGCGAGGAGCGCCTGCTGCGCTTCCTGACCCTCCATCGGTGCCATGCATCCCTTGTCTCGGTACCGCCGAACTGATGTTGCATCTTCGCACTCTCCGGCGCTCGGCAGCGACGGGCTGCGTGGAGCGGCTGAACGCGGTCTGCGGGAGCGTGAGGATGCTGGAGCCATGAGCCAGTACGACAAGCGCGACCCGAACACCCTCTACCCCGCACCGCCGTACCCGAAGCAGGAGCAGTCACTGCCGGGTGCCGCGTGGAAGATGGACCCGAAGCCCGACCACGGCGAGGACAGCTACGTCGGCCTCGGCCGGCTCAAGGGCTACCGCGGGATCGTCACCGGCGCCGACTCGGGCATCGGACGTGCCGCCGCGATCGCGCTCTCGCGTGAAGGCGCCGACCTCGTCCTCTCCTACCTCCCCGACGAGCAGGAGGACGCCGAGCAGGTGCGCGACCTGCTCGAGGGCGAGGGACGCCGTGCGGTGCTGTTCCCGGGCGACATCTCGGACGAGCAGTACTGCGGCGACCTCGTGCAGAAGGCCGTCGACGAGTTCGGCGGGCTCGACACCCTCGTCATGGTCGCCGGTCGGATGGACAGCAACGACGACATCCTGACCCTCGACACGTCCATGTTCGACTCCACGTTCAAGACGAACATCTACTCGCTGTTCTGGCTGACGAAGGCCGCGGTCCCGCACCTCGAGCCGGGCTCGACGATCGTCACCACGGGGTCGATCCAGGCGTCGACGCCGTCCCCGGACAAGATCGACTACGCCGTTTCGAAGGGCGCGATCAAGCTCTTCACCGAGGCCGTCGCGCAGCAGCTCGCGCCGAAGGGCATCCGCGTCAACTCGGTCGCGCCAGGGCCGGTGTGGACGCCGCTCCAGCCGGGCTCGGACGACGCCGAGACGGTGTCGCACTTCGGTGAGCAGTCGCCGTTCGGGCGCCCGGGCCAGCCGGCGGAGCTCGGTGCCGCGTACGTGCACCTCGTCAGCCCCGAGTCGAGCTACCAGTCGGGTTCGACGATCACGATCGCCGGCGGCACCCCCGCGTTCTGACGACGGCGCGCGCTCGCCCGCCGTCCGCGCGGCTAGCGCTCCCGGGCGAGCGACTGCGTCCCGAGCACGATCGCCAGGGCGAGCCGCTCGGCGTCGACCGTCCCCGGCTCCGCCGTGTACGCCAGGATGCAGAGGTCCTCGGGTGCGACGACGAGCGAGTCGCAGTCGAGCGTGATCCGCCCGACCGCCGGGTGGTCGATCACCTTCCGCCGCGACGGCGCGGTCGGCGCCCCGGAGCCCGACGCCCAGAGCTCCACGAACCGCGGACTCGCCTGGCGCAGGTCCCGCATGAGCCGTTGCAGCTGCCGGTCCAGCGGGTACCGGGCCACCGTCATGCGGAGTGCCGCGACCAGCGACTCCTCGAACGCCGCCTGCTCCGCGTCGGTGTGCACCGCACGGCTCCCCGGCCCGACGAGGTGTCGCCAGGCCGTGTTCCGCTCGTGCCCCGTGTACGCCGAGATCGACCCCATCAGGGCGTCGTGCGGCGCGTTCGCCACGAGGAGGTTCCCGGCGGAGTCGAGCACGGCGACCGGGGTGTCCGCCAGGCGGTCGAGCAGCCGCTGCACGCTCGGCGGGATGCGCGTGGGGACGACGTCCGCGCCGGGGGCCGCGTGCCCGGCGAGCCGGTAGAGCAGCTCGCGCTCGGCATCGGCGACCCGCAGTGCGCGGACGAGTGCCTCGACGACCTGGGCGGACGGCGACGTCGCACGCCCCTGCTCGAGCCGGGTCAGGTAGTCGGCCGAGATGCCCGCCAGCCCGGCGAGTTCCTCGCGCCGCAGCCCGACCGCCCGCCGCCGCGGCCCGACGGCGACGCCCACGGCGTCGGGAGCGACGTGGTCGCGGAGCCGCCGCAGCGTGCTCCCGAAGTCCGAGACCGATTCCGTCATGTGGCCAGTCTGCGCGTCCGCGACGAGCGGGTCCTGGCCCCGGCAGTCCTACGACAACGGGACGACTCCCTGCGCCGGCCGGGGCGACGGACGCTGGACCCATGACAACGACACTCGTGACCGGAGCCACCCGTGGCCTCGGCAAGGAAACCGCCCGCCAGCTCGCCGCAGCGGGGCACACCGTCTGGATCGGCGCCCGGAACGCCGAGCAGGGAGCCGCGGTCGCCGCGGAGATCGGTGCCCGCTCCGTCCAGCTCGACGTCACCGACGACGACTCGGTCGCCGCGGCCTTCGCACGGATCGACGCCGACGGGGGCCTCGACGTCCTCGTGAACAACGCCGGGATCGCGATGTGGGGACTGAACGGGCCCGATGCGCTCGCCGTGTTCGACACGAACGCCGTGGGCATCGTCCGCACGACCGAGGCCGCGCTCCCGATCCTCCGCCGCTCCACCAACCCCCTCGTGGTGAACATCTCGAGCGCGCTCGGTTCCTTCACCGCGGTGCACGACCCGGAGAGCGCCGCGTCGACCGTGCAGGCCGCGGTGTACGGCGCGAGCAAGTCCGCCGTGACGATGCTCACCGTCCAGTACGCCCGGATGGCGCCCGAGGTGCACTTCGTCGCGCTCGAGCCCGGCTACACCGCGACGGAGCTCGGCGGCGTGCCGAACCCGCACGGGCGCCCCGTCGAGGTCAGCGCGGCGACCGTGGTGGCCGCCGCCAGCGCGGGCCCGGAGGGCCCGACCGGTGTCCTGCTCGAGGACGGCCAGCCCCTCGGCTGGTGACCGCGGTCCGGGTCGCGACCAAGGCCTCCCGTCCGGACGTGGTTCCGTCAGATGAACTGACGGAAGTTGGTCGACGCCAGGTCGAGCAGCTCGTCGCCGCGTCCGCTCAGCACGGTGCGGATCGCGTAGAGGGTGAAGCCCTTTGCCTGCTCGAGGGTCACCGCCGGCGGCATGGAGAGCTCCTGTCGGTCGGACTTCACCGACACCAGGGCGGGCCCGTCGTGGGCGAGTGCAGCGGCCATCGCGTCCTCGAACTCGGCGGACTCGTCGACGCGGAAGCCCTTGATGCCGATCGCCTCGGCGACGGCGGCGAAGTCCGGGTTCTGCAGTTCGGTGCCGTAGTTCACGAAGCCGGCGGCCTTCATCTCCAGCTCGACGAAGTTCAGCGACGAGTTGTCGAACACGACGATCTTCACGGGCAACTTGTTCTGCACGATCGTGATGAGCTCGCCGAGGAGCATCGTCAGCCCACCGTCGCCCGCCATCGCGATCACCTGCCGGTCGGGGAACGCGGCCTGCGCGCCGATCGCCTGCGGGACCGCGTTCGCCATCGTGCCGTGCACGAACGAGCCGATCAGCCGGCGCTTGCCGTTCATCGTCAGGTACCGCGACGCCCACACGACGGGGGAGCCGACGTCCGGGATGAACACGGCATCGTCGGCGGCGAGGCGGTCGAGCACCCGCGCGACGTACTGCGGGTGCAGTGCCTTGTGCTTGCCGGCGGGCACCGCCAGGTCGTCGAGCTTCTCGCGGGTCTTCGCGTAGTGCTTCCGCGCGTCCTGCAGGTGCCGGGTCGGCTTCGAGCCGTGCAGCAGCGGGATGAGGGCGAGCGCGGTGTCCTTCACGGTGCCGACCAGGCCGATGTCGACCGGGTGTCGGCGGCCGAGCTGGGACCCCCGGATGTCCACCTGCACGTGCTTCGCCTTCGCGGGGAAGAACTGCTGGTAGGGGAAGTCGGTGCCGAGCATCAGCACGACGTCGGCGTCCTCCATCGCGCGGTAGCCGGACGCGAACCCGAGGAGGCCGGTCATGCCGACGTCGTACGGGTTGTCCCACTCGATGTGCTCCTTGCCGCGGAGGGCGTGCACGATCGGGGCCTGCAGGCGTTCGGCGAGGGCGACGACCTCGTCGTGGGCCCCAGCGACCCCCGCGCCCGCGAGGATGGTGACCCGGTCCGCGCCGTTCAGGAGCTCGGCGGTGCGCTGGAGCTCCGCCTCGCTCGGGATGATGCGGGGCGTGGTGCGCTCGATCGTCGTGACACGGTCGTTCTTCGCCTCGGCGAGCAGCACGTCGCCCGGGATCACGAGCACGGCGACACCGCGCTTCTCGATCGCCTCGCGCATCGCGATCTCGAGCAGGCGCGGCATCTGCGTCGGGTCGGCGACGTACTCGACGTACACGGAGCACTCGCGGAAGATCTCCTGCGGGTGGGTCTCCTGGAAGTAGCCGGAGCCGATCTCCGCGGTGGGGATGTGCGCTGCGATGGCGAGCACGGGCACACGGGACCGGTTCGCGTCGTAGAGGCCGTTGACCAGGTGCAGGTTCCCCGGGCCGCAGCTGCCGGCACAGACCGCGAGGTCCCCGGTGAGCTCGGCCTCGGCGGAGGCGGCGAACGCGGCCGCTTCCTCGTGGCGGACGTGCTCCCACCGGATCGTGCCGTCCTTCCGGAGCGCGTCGGTGAACCCGTTGAGGGAGTCGCCCGGCAGGCCGTAGATGCGCTGGACGTCGTTCTTGCGGAGGGTGGCGACGATGTTCTCGGCAACGGTTGGCATGCTCCCTGTGTAGTCCTCCGGCCACGCCCCTTGCCGCCCGCTGTGTGCTTTCTGATCGTCTTGGCACGTGCTCGCGAGGGCAGGGTGCGACGATGGTCGGATGATCGACGACGCGCCGCCGCTCCGCCCACGACGGCGAGAGCCCGACGCGAACGGCATCCTCGTCCGCTCGCCCTACCCGCTGACCACCGTGGCGATCGGCATCGGCGCCGTCGTGCTCATCACGGTCATCGGGTTCTTCCTGGGCACCGTGGACATCGGACTCTCCCGCGCGCTCAACGCCCTGCACACCGGGTTCATCGGCGCGGTCACGAACGGGGTCTACCACGCGATCAGCCCGGCGCCGGCGCTGGTCGTCACCGTCGTCGTGACCGGTGTGATCTGGGCCGTGCAGCGGAACATCCGGCCAGCGGCGGCGTTCGCGGGGGTGGTCGCGATCACGTGGGTGCCGTCCGCGATCGTCAAGGAGATCGTGCACCGTGCCCGGCCGGACGTCGCCGTGCTGCCGCACCCGTACCCGGTGCAGCCCGACCCGGGCTACCCGAGCGGGCACACCGTCTTCATGGTCGCCTTCACCATCGCGCTGTGCTGGGTCCTGCGGGACACCCGGTGGCACCGGCTCGCGGTGGTGCTCGGGACGATCGCGGTCGTCGTCGTGTGGTTCTCGGTGACGATCGACGCGGTGCACTACCCGACGGACGCGCTCGCCTCGGTGGCGTGGGCGCTGGCCGTGGCCCCGGCCGCCCGGGTGGTGTGGGCGGACTGGCTGATGCCGCGGTTGCCGCTGTTGCGTCCTGCGAAACCCGTCAGCCGCTGACACCTCCGCGCGGACGGGCTTTCGGGCGAGGTCACCCACCGCGCGAAGTCACCCACAGCGGCCGCGATGGAAAGTGGAATCGCGCGTGAGCGGTCGGAACTTCCGACTGCCGACGCGCGATTCGACTTCCTGCGCGGGGACCGACCGCCTGCGCGCGGAACGACTTCCTACGCGCGATTCGACTTCCTGCGCGGGGAACGACTTCCTACGCGGGGAAGGACTTCCTACGCGCGGGCCGGTGCGCGCCGTCCTCGGGCCGCCAGCAGCGCGACCACCGCGATGACCGCGGACGCGACCATCACGATGGCCAGGGGTGCCGCCGTGGCGGACCCGCCGATGCTCACCAGCGGGGACACGAGCGCGGCGAGCCCGAACTGCAGGGCGCCGAGCACGGCCGAGGCGCTGCCGGCAGCCGAGGGCACGGCCCCGAGCGCCAGCGCTGTCGCGTTCCCGAGCACCAGGCCGAGGCTGCCCACCGCGGTGAAGAGCGGCACGGCGAGGAAGAACACCGGCGCGGACGTGACGACGAGCACGGCGAAGGCCACCGTCGACGCCAGCACGAGCACGATGCCGAGCGACAGCACCCCGACGACGGAGCGCTTCTCGGTGAGCTTGGCGGACAGGATGCTCACGCCCATCAGTGCGAGCGCGTTGATGCCGAACGCGATGCCGTAGGCCACGGTGCCGAAGCCGATCATCTCCTGGTACAGGAACGGAGACGCCGAGATGTACGCCATCATCACCGCGAACGCGAAGCCGAACACCGCCGTGTAGCCGAGGAAGGTGCGGGAGCGGAGGGCGCGGAGCGGCGACCCGGTGGCCTGCCGCTCGACGCGGAGCTGGTCGCGGCGAGCACGGAGGTGGGTCTCGCGGATCACGGCGAGCACCGCCACGAGCATCACGATCGACAGTCCGAGCACGATCGTGAGCAGGCCGCGCCAGCCGATCGGACCGGTGAGCAGACCGCCGAGCAGCGGGGCGACGACGGGTGCGACGCCGCCGACGATCATCATCAGCGAGAACGCGCGGGCCGCGGGCTTGCCGGTCGCCAGGTCGGAGATCACGGCGCGACCGATCACCATGCCGGCCGCACCACCGAGGCCCTGCAGCAGGCGCGCGACGATGAGCACGCCGACGTTCGGCGCGAGCACGGCCGCGGCGCTCGCGAGCACGCAGACCACCGCGCCGGCGATCAGCGGCGGCACGCGGCCGAACCGGTCGGACAGCGGGCCGAACACGAGCTGGCCCGCGGTGACGCCGACGAGGAACGCGGTGAGCGTCAGCTGGACGGTCGTGGCCGATGCCTGCAGCTCGGTCGTCATCTCCGGGAACGCCGGCAGGTACAGGTCGGTGGCGAACGGCGCCACCGCACTGAGGAGGCCGAGCACCAGGAGCAGGGCGGTGGTGATGCCCTGCGATCGGGTGGTCGGAGGTGTCGCGATGTGCGCGCGGATGGAACCGGTGTTCGTCGTCATGGTTATGAAATCATAACCCATGCTCGAGCGGCGGTACAGTGCTGCCCATGGACCCCGCGGTGACCGACGACGTGCTCGCCGAACTCGCCGACGCCGTGCTCCGGATCTCGCGGGAGGTCGACCCGCACGGCACGACCGCGCTCGACATCGTGCCGCTCACCGGCACCGAGGCGCTCGTGATGCGCTGGGTCGACATGCACCCGGGCACGTCGCCGAGCGCCACGGCGGAGGCGACCGCACTGCACCGGAGCAACCTCAGCGTGGCGCTCAGGTCGCTCGTGGCGAAGGGCATGGTCGACCGTCGGCCCGACCCGGCCGACGCCCGGCTCGTCCAGCTCTTCTCGACCGAGCGCGCCCAGGTGAGCATCGCGATCCTGCACGCGCACTGGGCCCGGAAGCTGCGCGACGCCCTGGGGGCCGACACCGCCGGGGTGCAGGCGGCGCTCACGCTCCTCACCCGCATCGACGACGGGCTGCGGGGCTAGTCGGCCGCCGGGGCGTCGTCCTCGATCGGCAGGAGCCGCCGGGCGCCGTGCCCCTCGGCGCCGAGCGCGTCGCCCGGGTTCATCACGAGGCAGGCGTTCAGGGACACGCACCCGCACCCGATGCACTGCGTCATCTCCTGCTGCAGCCGCTCGAGTTCGAGCTGGCGTGCCCGGAGCCGCGCGCGCCACCGTTCGTTGAGCCGGTTCCAGTCCCGCAGCGACGGCATCCGGTCCTCCGGCAGCGCCGCGAACTGCTCCGCGACCTCGCTCAGCGGGATGCCGAGCCGCTTGGCGACCTGGATGATCGCGATGCGCCGTTCCATGTGCCGCGGGTAGAGCCGCGTCCCACCGTCGGTCCGCTCCGGGTGGATCAGGCCCTTGCGCTCGTAGAAGTGCAGCGCGCTGGCCGCTACCCCGGTGCGTGCGACGACCTCGCCGATCGTCAGGAGATCGGTCGGTCGCGGGTGCGGGATCTCGACCATGGTGGAGATCCTACGAGCGCGAACCGACCGCCCGCCGGACCAGCTCGGACACCGTCGCCTCGTCCGCCGCCGAGAACTCGGGCGTGACCGCCCACGACGTCGGCCAGAACGTCCCGTCGTCCAGCTGCGCCGGGTCCTGGAACCCGAGGGTGGCGTAGCGCGCCTTGAACTTGGCGGCGTCCTGGAAGAAGAACACCACCTTGCCGTCCGCCGCGTACGCCGGCATGCCGTACCAGAGCCGCGGCGCGAGCTCCGGTGCCGCCTGGAGCGCGATGCGGTGGATCCGCTCCGCCAACCCGCGGTCCGGCTCGGGCATCGCCGCGATCTTGTCCACGACCGCCTGCGCCTCCGCTGCGGCCTTCTCCGCCTTCGTCCCGCTGCGCGAGCGCGCTGTGCGCCGTTCCGCCGCGGCTTCCTGCATCGCAGCGCGTTCCTCGTCCGTGAACGTGCCCTCGGTCTTCGTCGTCCGTGCCATGGTCGTTCCCTCCTGGTCGGTCCCAGTGTGCAGCCGCGGCCACGCCGGCGCTTCTCGGTATCTGCTCGGATCCGGGGGCGAGGTGCCAGGCTCGGACCATGACCTACATCGCCAGCGACGACCGCTACGACTCGATGACGTACCGCCGCACCGGCCGCTCCGGCCTCGACCTGCCGCTGCTCTCCCTGGGGTACTGGCACAACTTCGGCGACGACGTGCCCTTCGAGTCGCAGCGGGCCGTCAGCCGCCGGGCGTTCGACCTCGGCATCACCCACCACGACCTCGCGAACAACTACGGCCCGCCCTACGGTGCCGCCGAGGTCAACTTCGGCCGTCTGATGCGGGAGGACTTCGCCCCGTACCGCGACGAGATGATCGTCTCCACGAAGGCCGGGTGGGACATGTGGCCGGGTCCGTACGGGCAGGGCGGCGGCTCGCGGAAGTACGTGCTCGCCTCGCTCGACCAGTCCCTGCGCCGGACCGGCCTGGACTACGTCGACGTCTTCTACTCGCACCGCCTCGACGCGTCGACCCCGCTCGAGGAGACGATGGGCGCGCTGCACACCGCGGTTCAGCAGGGCAAGGCGCTCTACGTCGGCATCTCCTCGTACGACGCCGAACGCAGCCGGCAGGCGGTGGAGATCCTCCGCGACCTCGGCACCCCGCTCCTCATCCACCAGCCCTCGTACTCGATGCTGAACCGCTGGATCGAGACCGAGGGGCTCCTCGACGCCGCCGGCGAGCTCGGGTTCGGCGTGATCGGCTTCACCGCGCTCGCGCAGGGGCTGCTCACCGGGAAGTACCTCGACGGTGTCCCGGCCGACTCCCGCGCCGCGGCGGGGAAGTCCCTCGACGCCTCGAGCATCACGCCCGAGGTGGTCGAGCACCTGCGCGCACTCAACGCCGTGGCCGAGGCGCGCGGACAGTCGATGGCGCAGCTCGCCCTCTCGTGGGCGCTCCGCGACGAGCGGGTGACGTCGCTCGTGATCGGTGCGTCACGGGTGTCGCAGCTCGAGGACAACGTGCAGGCCCTGGCGAACCTGTCCTTCACCGACGAGGAGCTCCGCGTCATCGACGAGCACTCCGTCGGCATCACGGACGTCGACCTCTGGGCAGGTGCGCGCGCCGGCGAGGTCTCCTGACCGGCGCACGTTCCTTCCCATCGCGAGTGCACTGGGAAGTCGAATCGCGCGTAGGGGGTCGGAAGATACGACCTCCTACGCGCGAAACAACCCCCTACGCGCGAAAGGACCCCCTACGCGCGAAAGGACCCCCGCCGCGCGGCGACGGACCCCCCTACGCGCGCGCCGCGACCCGCCCGCGCAGGCGCTCCCGCGTCAGCGCGGGCAGCGTCGACCCGGTGTCCCGCTCGAGCACGTGGGTCCCCGGCGGCACGATCGCGTCCACCGCGTCGAGCAGCTCGTCGTCGAGGACGACCTCCGCCGCCTGCGCGTAGGCGTCCACGTGCGAGACCGTCCGGGGCCCGACCACCACCGACGCGACGTCCGGGTGCGTCAACGCGAACCCGACGGAGAGCTCGAGCAGCGTCAGCCCGGCGTCGTCCGCGAGCCGTCCCAGCCGGTCGGTGGTCTCGAGCTTCCGCCGGTTCCGCGGCGACCCGATGTCGTACACGTCCGGCTGCTGCACGGCGTGCGGCGACCGCGGCTGCACGGTCCCCGCGCGGTAGGCGCCCGCGAGCCACCCACCGGCCAGCGGCGACCCGGCGAGCACGCCGAGCCCGAACCGCCGGGCGACGGGGAACACGGTGCGCTCGGCCGTCCGGGTGAGGATCGAGTAGGGCACGTGCGTCGCGGTGGCGCTCTTCGCCCCTGATCGGAGCCACTGCGCCTCCACGAGTTCCTCCGCGGGGAAGCCCGGGATCCCGAACGAGCGGATCTTGCCCTGCGCGACCAGGTCCGCGAGCGCGTCGAGCGTCTCGTCGAGCGAGGTCGCCGGGTCCGGCCGCGCGGGCTGGTACAGGTCGATGACGTCGGTGCCGAGCCGCTGCAGGCTCCGCTCCACCGCGCGGAACATCCACCGCCGCCCCGCACCGCGGTGGGCGGGGTCGTCGTCGACCGGGTCGCCGAAGCGCACCGACACGAAGACCTCGTCCCGCCGGCCCGCGAGCGCCGCCCCCACGGCGGCCTCCGCGAGCCCGGAGCCGTGCGCGTCGGACACGTCCACCGCGGTCACGCCCCGGGCGAACGACTCGTGCACCAGGTACTCGGCCTCGTCCACGTCCCGCGCGGCGACGCCCGCGATCGCCCGCGTCCCGAGCGTCAGCGCGCTCACCGGCGCACCCGTCCGCCCCATCGTCCGCTGCTCCATGGGCGCCACGATATGGGCGCGCGTGCCGCCCGGGGACGCTGGTGACGAACCATGACGAACCACACGTCGGGACCCGTCGGACGTGACGCCGGATGACGGGTGTGCCCCGGCACGCGACGCCGTGTGACGGTCCGTTGCGACGGAAGACGGGAGGCTCGACCCACCCCGGTCGCGCTGCCTACGGTCCTCGACATGACCCGATCCGACACCGCCCGGCCGATGGTCCGACGGCGCCGTCTCCGCCGCCGCGTGACCGCGGCGCTCGCCGCAGCCGCCGCGACCGCGGTGCTCCTCGCCGGCTGCTCCGCCGGCTCGACCGCGGCGACCTCCGACACCGGCCCCGTCCGCGGCGGCACCCTCGTCTACGCCACGGATCGGGAGCCGACCTGCCTCGACCCGCACAACTCCGGGGACATGCCGCAGACGTACATCGCACGCCAGTACCTGGACTCGCTCGTGTCGTTGCAGGAGGACGGCAGCGTGGAGCCGTGGCTCGCCACGGGGTGGACGATCTCGGACGACGGCACGCAGTACGACTTCACGCTGAAGCAGGGCGTGGAGTTCACCGACGGCACCCCGTTCGACGCCCAGGCGGTGGTGGACAACTTCACGCAGATCCTCGACCCGGCGACGCAGTCGTCGACCGACCTGCTGTACCTGACCGGGTACTTCGACAAGGCCACCGCGATCAGTGACCACGTCGTCCGGATCACCCTGAAGCGCCCCTACTCGCCGCTCCTGGCCGCCCTGTCGCAGGCGTTCTTCGGCATGGAGTCCCCGAAGGCCATGGCCCGTGGGCTCGCGGCGAACTGCGAGTCCCCGGTCGGCACGGGGCCGTTCGAGGTGGCCGGGTGGAACCACGAGCGCGACGTCGAGCTCGTCCGGAACGACTCGTACAACAGCGCCCCGGCTGACGCGAAGCACCAGGGGCCCGCGTACCTGGACGGCATCACGTGGAAGTTCCTCAAGGACAACACGACACGGTACGGCGCGCTGAGCTCGGGCGAGGCGGACGTCATCTTCAACGTGCCGCCGGAGAGCGAGGGGCTGGCGAAGGCGGACCCGTCGATCGAGCTGCAGTCGTTCGTGCACTCGGGCTCGCCGTTCAGCCTCGACCTCAACACGCAGAGCACCGTGTTCAGCGACATCCGGGTGCGGCAGGCGTTCGTGCACGCCTCCGATGCGAAAGAGGCCGTCGAGAGCGCCTACAACGGGGTGTTCCCCTACGAGGGCAACGCCGTCTCCTCGGGCACGCCGCACTACGACGCCGCGTACCACGAGCCGTTCCCGTACGACCCGGCAGCGGCGAAGCAGCTCCTCGACGAGGCCGGCTGGACCGGACGCGACGCGGACGGCTACCGGACGAAGGACGGCGAGACCCTGACGGTGAAGCTGCCCTACAACGCGGACTCCGCGGAGACCCCGCCGGCGGACGTCACGATCCTGCAGGACATCCAGGCGATGGAGAAGCGCGTCGGGATCAAGGTCGTGCTGCAGGCGCTCGACTCGTCCTCGATGAACGCGGTGTGGGGCAACCCGAAGGCGTACGACCTGCTCGGGAACTACTGGAACAGCCCGACCCCGCACGTGATGTACATCAAGTACTCGAAGGCGACCTACGACGTCGACAACGGCCAGAACTCGGCGTTCGCGTACGACGACGAACTCGACCGGCTGCTCATCGCGGGCACCGCGACGACCGACCCGGCAAAGCAGGCGACCGCGTACGCGAAGGCCCAGCAGATCCTGACGTCGAAGGCCTGGAGCCTGCCGCTCTACCCGATCCAGACCCGCCTCGGCATCGCCGACCGCGTCAGCGGCGTGTGGATCGAACCCAGCGAGGGCGAACCCGTCCTCTCCGACGCCTACCTGATCGACGGAGGCAAGTGATGGTCATCCGAGTCACCAGACGCATCGTCGAGGCGGTGGTCCTGCTCCTCGCCGTGGGCACGATCGTGTTCTTCCTCGAGCACGCGGTCCCCGGCGACCCCGCGGTCGCGATCCTCGGCGGCGCCGCAGCGCACCCGACGAAGGAGGCGGTCGCCGCGGTCACCGCGCAGTACGGCTTCGACCGGCCGCTCCTGGCGCAGTACGGCGACTTCCTCGCGGGGCTGTTCCGGCTCGACTTCGGTGAGTCGTACACGCTGAAGCAGTCCGTCACGAGCGTCATCGCCGGGCAGATCGGCCCGACACTCGCCCTCACCGTGACCGCGCTCGTCCTGGCCTGGGTGCTCTCGATCGTCTCGACCCTGCTCACCGCGGGGCGGCCGGGCATCGTCGGCCGCATCGGCTCGGTGGTCGAGACGGTCGCAGCCGGGCTGCCGCAGTTCTGGCTCGGGCTCGTGCTGCTCCTGGTGTTCGCGGTGCAGCTGCACTGGTTCCCGGTGATCGGCTCGGGCCCGCTCGGCATCGTGTTGCCGGCACTCACCCTCGCGATCCCGCTCGCCGGGTTCCTCGGCCAGGTGACCCGCGACGAGTTCGAGGACAAGCAGCAGCAGCCGTTCGTCCTCTCCGCCCGGAGCCGCGGGCTGTCCGAGAACGCGATCCGCGGGAAGTACGTGCTCCGGCACGCGGCGCTCCCCGGCGTCACGCTGTCCGGCTGGGGTCTCGGCTCGCTGGTCTCCGGTGCCGTCATCGCCGAGGTCGTCTTCGCCAGACAGGGCATCGGCCAGGTGCTCGTCGCCGCCGTCAGCGCGCAGGACCTGCCGCTCGTCATCGGCATCACGTTCGTCGTCGCACTCGTCTACGTCGTCGCGAACATCCTCACCGACATCGCGTACGTCGTGGTCGACCCACGACTGCGCCGCACGATCGGAGCCGCAGCATGACCACCGCGACCATCGCACCCAGCGAACCCCGTGCCCTGCAGCCCGACCCGACACCCGCCGAAGCCGGTGTGCGGAAGGTGCGCCGAGCCTCCCACCCGTTGCGACGCGTGTCGTTCTGGGTGGCGGCCGCCTTCATCGCGCTCGTCGCGGTGGCGGCCCTCTGGCCGTCCCTGCTGGCGCCGCAGGACCCACTCGCCATCGACCTCGGCAAGAGCTTCGACGCTCCCAGCGCGCAGCACGTCTTCGGGACCGACCAGTCCGGCCGCGACGTCTACTCGCGCGTCGTGCACGGCGCCGGCCAGTCCGTCCTGATCGGCGTCGGAGCCACCGCGCTCGGGCTCGCCGGAGCCGTCCTGCTCGGGGTCCTCGGCGGGCTCGGCGGCCGTGCCGTCGACGCCGTCGTGACCCGCGTGATCGAGGTCCTCTACGCGTTCCCGGGCATCCTGCTCGCGCTCATCCTGATCGCCGTGTTCGGCTCGAGCGCGGGGACGCAGATCCTCGCCGTCGGCATCGCGACCGTCCCCGGGTACGCCCGGATGGTCCGCGGGCAGGTGCTCGCCGTGCGGAACGCCGGGTACGTGCAGTCGGAGCGCGCGCTCGGCCACTCTTCGGCGCACGTCCTGTTCCACACCCTGCTGCCGAACGCCTTCCGCCCGCTCACCGTCCTGGTCACGCTCGGGATCGGCCAGGCGATCGTCTGGGCGTCGGCCCTCGGCTTCCTCGGCATGGGCGTCCAGCCGCCCGCTCCGGAGTGGGGCGCGATGCTCAACGCCGGCCGCAACTACCTGCAGCAGGCGTGGTGGCTCGACTTCTGGCCGGGCGTCGTGATCGTGCTCCTCGCGTTGTCGCTGACCGCCGTCGGTCGCGCCGTGCAGACCCTGACCCAGCCTGGAGGCCCCCGGTGACCGCTCCTGACCTGCTCACGTCCGCCACGTCCTCCGTCCCGTCGGGTGGTGCCGCTCGTCCGACCGGTCCCCTCGTCGAGGTCCGGGACCTCTCCGTCGCCTTCGGCGACCGCACCGTCGTGCGGGACGTCTCGTTCACGCTCGACCCCGGCCGCTGCGTCGCGATCGTCGGCGAGTCCGGCTCCGGCAAGAGCGTCACCGCCAGGTCGCTGCTCGGGTTGAACGGCCCGTCGTCGTCGACCACCGCCGGGGCGCTCTCGCTCGGCGGCCGCGACCTCCGCGACCTGTCCGACCGTGCGTGGCGCGGGGTCCGCGGCAAGGACGTCGGCTACGTCCTGCAGGACGCCCTCGTCTCGCTCGACCCGCTCCGGAGGGTCGGCGCATCCGTCGCCGACGCACTCCGCGCGCACGGGGTGGGTCCGCGCTCCGCCCGTGAGCAGCAGGTGCTCTCGCTGCTGGGCCGCGTGGGGATCCCCTCGCCGTCGCTGCGTGCACGGCAGCTGCCGTCCGAGCTCTCCGGCGGGCTGCGGCAGCGTGCGCTCATCGCCGCCGCGATCGCCCTCGACCCCGCGGTGCTCATCGCCGACGAGCCGACGACCGCACTCGACACCACCGTGCAGGCGCAGATCCTCGCGCTCCTCGACGAGCTCCGTGCCGGCGGGACCGGTCTCGTGCTGATCAGCCACGACCTCGGCGTCGTCGAGCAGCTCGCGGACGAGGTCGTCGTGATGCAGCACGGCGTCGTCGTCGAGCAGGGGCCCGTCGCCGCCGTCCTCGGCGACCCGCAGCACGCGTACACGAAGCGCCTGCTCGCCGCGATCCCCTCCGCCCACGCACCCGGAGCGCGGCTGTCGGACGCACCGCCGGCGACGCTCGCGCCGCGTCCGGCGTCGCGCCCGGTGCCGGTCGCCGGCTCCGTGGTGCTGTCCGTCTCGCACGTCAGCAAGCGGTACCGGGGGCCCGACGGGGTAGTCCGCACCGTCGTGGACGACGTGTCGTTCGAACTCCGGGCCGGCGAGACGCTCGGCATCGTGGGGGAGTCCGGGTCCGGCAAGTCCACGACCGCGGCGATCGCCCTCGCGCTGACCCCGCCGTCCTCGGGGCAGGTGCTGTTCGAGGGTCGGCCGTGGTCAGCGCTGCCGGAACGTGCCCGCCGGGCCGACCGTCCCCGGATCGCGACCGTGTCGCAGGACCCGCTCTCCTCGTTCGACCCCCGGCGCACCGTCGGCGAGCTCGTGCGCTCGGCCCTCGTCGGGGCGCGGTCCGCCCGCGGGGCCGGCGCTCCCGGTTCGTCGGACGCGGCACGGGTCGACTCGCTCCTGCAGGGCGTGGGACTCGACCCGTCGCTCGCCGGGCGACACCCGCTCACCCTGTCCGGCGGCCAGCGGCAGCGCGTCGCGATCGCCCGGGCACTCGCCACCGATCCCGACGTGCTCGTCCTCGACGAGGCCGTCAGCGCGCTCGACGTCTCCGTGCAGGCGCAGGTCCTGGACCTGCTCGCCGACATCCGGCAGGAGTACGGCACCGCCGCGCTCTTCATCTCCCACGACCTCGGTGTGATCCACCACGTCAGCGACCGCGTGCTCGTCCTGCGCGACGGTCGGGTCGTCGAGGAGGGGCCGGCCGACCAGGTCTTCCGCTCCCCGCGCGACCCGTACACGCAGGGGCTGCTCGACGCGGTCCCCGGCGTCAGCGTCCACCGGAACCCCCAGTCTGCGCAGTCTCCCCAGTCTCCCCAGTCTCCCCAGTCTCCCCAGGAGGAATCATGACGATCACCGCCCCCGTGATCCGGACGTCGCTGCTCGAGCAGTTCGCCCCCGTGTTCGACCGCATCGCCGACGGGGCCGTCGACCGTGAGCAGACCCGGACCCTGCCGCACGAGCAGGTCCGCTGGCTCGCCGACGCCGGGTTCACCGCGGTCACCGTCCCCGTCGCCGCGGGCGGCAGCGGAGCCTCGGCCAGCGACTTGTTCGCACTGCTCGTCCGGCTCGCCGAGGCCGACTCGAACATCCCGCAGCTGCTCCGCGCGCACTTCTCCTTCGTCGAGGAGCTGCTGCTCGACCCCGGGGTCGTCCGGCGTGACGAGTGGTTCACCCGCATCGCCGCCGGCGAGGTCTTCGGCAACGCCAGCCACGAACGGAGCAGTGCCGGCGTCGGGTCGCTCGCGACGCACCTCGTCCCGGACGGCGACGGCTGGCGGCTGCACGGCGAGAAGCACTACAGCACCGGCACGATCTTCGCCGACTGGACGACCGTCACCGCGCAGACCCCGGACGGCCACACGGTCGGCGTCACCGTGCGGGTGGACGACCCCGGCGTCGAGGTGCGCGACGACTGGAACGGCTTCGGCCAGCGCCTCACCGGCAGCGGCACCACCCGGTTCGACGGCGTCCGGGTCGAGCTCTGGCAGCTCCGACCCGAACGCGGCGAGCGGCGCACCGTGCTGCCGGCGTTCCTGCAGACGGTGCTGCTGGCGTCGCTCGCGGGGGTCGCCGCGGCGGCGGCCCGGGACGCCGCCGCGTTCGTGCGCTCCCGGACCCGGCACTACCAGCACGGGGTCGGGGCCACCGCCGCGTCGGACCCGCTCGTGCAGTCCGTCGTGGGTCGCATCGCCGCCGACGCGGTCGCCGCCGAGGCGCTCGTCCTCAGCGCCGCCGCCGCGATCGACGAGGCGCACGACGCGATCGTCTCGGACGCCCTCGACGCCGGAGCCCACATCGACGCGGCGGAACTCCGGACGATCGCACTGCAGTCCTCGGTGGTCGAGCTGGCGCTCCGCGCGACGACGACCCTGTTCGAGGTGGGCGGTGCCAGCGCGACCGACCGGGACCGCTCGCTCGACCGGCACTGGCGGAACGCCAGGACCCTGTCGTCGCACAACCCGGTCGTGTTCCAGCAGCGGGTGATCGGCGACCACCTGGTGAACGGCGCACCCCTGACGTACTTCTGGGCCACGGGCGAGGCCCGCTGACCGCTGCGTCCGGTCGCGCAAGTGTCACTCGGCACACCACGCAGTTACACTTAGGTCCTCAAGTGTCACAACGCACACCCTGTGCGCACGGATCGGAGTGCGATGCCCTGGCCCCCGATCGACTCCGAAGAACTCTGGTTCGAGTCGAAGTACGCTGGGTTCGGTGTCGCCGCAAGCCGCCGGAGCACGCTCGGCCACCCGTACCGAGCGGCCGTGCCACCACGGATCGCCGAACTGGATCCGGCTGTCTCGTCCGCGACCGCGGCACTGGTCGACGACGCGGTCGAAGCGCTCATCCGTTTCGACGCGCAACTCGGTGGTGAGATCGCACCGTTCGCCTCGCTCCTGCTCCGGTCGGAAGCCGCCGCGTCGTCGCAGATCGAGAACCTCACGGCGAGCGCGCGGGCGATCTACACGGCGGAGCTCGGCGACGACTCACGGCAGAACGCTGCGCAGATCGTCGCGAACACTCGTGCCATGCAGAGCGCGCTCGATCTCGCAGCGGACCTCACGCCGGCGTCGGTGCTCGCGATGCACGGTGTGCTCCTCGACGGCGATCCGCACCACGACGCCGGCGCCTGGCGTGGCGAGGCCGTCTGGATCGGCCGCAGCGCGGACAGCCCCGCGGGTGCGGAGTTCGTCGCGCCGGCATCAGGAAGAGTCCCCGACCTCGTCGACGACGTGATGGTGTTCGCCCGCCGGACGGACCTGCCGCGCCTGGTGCAGATCGCGGTCGCGCACGCCCAGTTCGAGACCATCCACCCGTTCACGGACGGCAACGGCCGAACGGGTCGTGCGCTCATGCAGGCGATGTTCCGCGGCACCGGGCTCACACGGAACGTGACGATCCCCGTCTCGGCGGGTCTGCTCACGGACACCGCCGGGTACCACGCTGCTCTCGACGCGTACCGGACAGGCGACATCGAGCCGATCGTGGTCGCGACGGCGGAAGCGTCGTTCCGCGCGGTCAACAACGCCAGCGTGCTCGTCGACGACGTCCATGCCGTGCAGGCGCAGTGGCGGGAGAGCGTCACCGCGCGATCCGACTCGAGTGTCTGGCGGGTGCTCGAGGTGGTGGCACGACAGCCGGTCCTCACTGCATCGTCGTTGTCCGCGCAGCTCGGCGGCTCGCTGAACGTGTACCGAGCGCTCGACGCGTTGACCGCTGCCGGCGTCCTCGTGTCGAAGTCGGAGCACAAGCTCCGGACCACGGTGTGGCGCAGCGATGACGTCCTCCGGGCGCTCGACGCGTTCGCTCGACGGTCTGGCCGGCGGGGCTGACGCCGCCGTCGCCGGACCCGCGAGACTGGTGCTGTGGACTTCTCCCTCGGTGACGACCGTCCGGACCTCGACGAGCTCGTCGCGCTGTACGCAGCGGTCGGCTGGACCGCCTACACCGACGACCCCGGACGGCTCCACGCCGCGGTGCTCGGGTCGCACCTCGTGCTGACGGCGCGCAGCGAGGGCGGGGAGCTGGTCGGCCTGGTCCGCACGGTCTCCGACGGGTGCACGATCGCGTACGTGCAGGACCTGCTCGTCGCGCCGTCCGCCCAGCGGGCCGGCGTCGGGGCCGCGTTGCTCGGCGCGGTGCTCGAGCGGGTGGCCGACATCCGGCAGGTCGTGCTGCTCACCGACGCCGAGCCGGGGCAGCGCGCCTTCTACGAGTCCTGCGGCTTCACCGAGGCCCACGACGTCGCGCCGTCCGGCCTGCGGTCGTTCGTCCGCTTCGCCGCCTGATCCCAGCCGGCGCGACGCGGGGCACTCGTCTCGCGGGCCGCCGGTGCCCGATCGGCCGCTGGTACCCTCGGAGGACGCAGTGTGTATCTACCGGCCGCCGCACCTCGGCGGACAGCGGCGGCACCCGATGGGTCCGCGGAACGAACGTGGGCCGAGAAGGCACACCACGACATGCTCCAGGCGCGCTCCTCTGACGCTTCCCTGATCGCCCACGCCGGGCGCTCCTACTTCCCGATCGCGTTCATCGCGCGGCTCCCCTTCGCGATGATGGTCGTCGGGGTCCTGACGCTCGTCGTCGCATCGCGCGACTCCGTCGCCCTCGGCGGCATCAACTCCGCGTTCGTCGGCATCGGGTCGGCGATCTTCGGCCCGATGGTCGGCGCCGCGGCGGACCGCCTCGGCCAGCGGAAGGTGCTCGTCCCCGTCGGCATCGCGAACGGCGTCCTGCTCGGCGTCTTCCCCCTCGTCGTGCAGAGCACCGCGCCGGACCTCGCCGTCCTCGCGATGTCGTTCTGCATCGGGGCCTCGGCGCCGCAGGTCGCACCGATGTCCCGCACCCGGCTCGTGGCGATCATCCGGCAGCGGATGGCGAAGGACCGCCACGAGAAGGTGCTCAGCGGCACCATGGCGTACGAGTCCGCGGCGGACGAGACGGTGTTCATCATCGGGCCGTTCCTGGTGGGGCTGCTCGCGAGTGCGATCGCCCCGTGGGTGGCCGTCGCCGGTGCCGCTGCCCTGACCTTCGTCTTCGTGACGGCCTTCGCGCTGCACCCGACGGGCAGGCTCGCGGTCGGGCAGCAGGCGGAGGTGGTCCAGGCCCTGGCCCGCCAGCTCCTGCGTCCGCGCCTCGTCGTGGTGGTCGTCGGGATCCTCGGCATCGGGTTCTTCTTCGGCTCGACCCTGACCTCGCTGACGGCGTTCATGGGCACGCACGGCGAGTCCTCGCAGGCGGGGCTCCTCTACGGGCTGATGGGCATCGGCTCGGCCGGCCTGGCGCTCGGATCGGCGGCGTTCCCGCGGTCGTTCGGCGTCGGCTGGCGCTGGCTCGTCTTCGGCGTCGTGCTCCTCGGTGGCGCGATCGCGTTCGCGTCGGCCGACTCCGTCGTCGCGGTCGGCATCGTCCTGGCGGTCATGGGCATCGGCATCGGGCCGACCCTCGTCGCGCAGTACAGCCTCGGGTCCGACCGCTCCCCGGTGGGTCGTTCGGCCACGACGATGACGATCCTCGGTTCCGCCGTGATCGTCGGGCAGTCGCTCACCTCGGCCGTCGTCGGCGAGGTCGCCGAGCGCTCCGGCACGCAGGCGGCGATGCTCTTCCCGGCGATCTCCGCGGCGATCGTGGTCGTGGCCGCCGTCGTGAACCTGCTCCTGTCCCGCCGGAGCTGACCGGGCGCCACTCGGCGCGCGAGACGCCCCCGAGTCCGCGAGACGCCTCCGAGTCCACGAAACGCCCCCGCAGGGGGCGGCGTCTCGGGAGCCCAGCGGCGTCTCGGCGGCTGAGCGGCGTCTCGGACGCCGGCGCAGCAGCGCGGGGCGCCTAGGACTCGGTGTCGTCGACGAGCAGGTCCTCGTGGCGGTAGTCGCCCGAGCGGACACCGGCGCGGGCGATCATGTGCGTCGACACCGGCACCAGGAACAGCTGGAACACCATGATCGGCAGGACCACCCAGAGCGCGGTCCACGTCCACACCGCGACCACGATCGCCGCGAGCCCGAACGCCAGGCCGAGCACCTGCGGCTTCGCCATCGCGTGCAGCCGGACGAGCGGGTCGGGGAACCGGACGATGCCGACGCCGGCGCCGAGGGACAGCACGGACCCGACGAGCAGCAGCCCGAGCGCGATCCACGCCCGGACGCCGGCCGCGTCGATGAAGGACTGCAGGATCTCGGTCACCGCTCGCTCCGTTCCGGGGTCGTCACGTCGGTCCCGTCGTCGGAGGGGTCCGACGACGGCGTGACCGCGCGTGCGACGGCGATGGTGGCGAAGACGCTCGTCGCGGCGATCACGACCAGGACGGGCACCGCGGTGAGGTCCCGTCGGATCACCATCGCGGCGGCGATCACCACGAGCACGGTGGTCAGGACCATGTCGGATCCGATCATCCGGTCGAGGATCGTCGGTCCGCGGACGATGCGGAACACGGCCAGCGCGAGCGTCGCACCGAGCAGGGCGAGCACCAGCGCGATGCCGATCCCCATGACGACGACGGCGGCGCTCACCGGGTCACCTCGGGCAGCGGCTCGGACAGCTCCGAGACGTCCTGCTTCGACCCGAGCGCCTTGATCACGAGCGTCTCGATCCCGAGCGCCTCACGCTTCGCGGCTTCCACCTGGCGCTCCTGTTCGGTGTCGAGGACGTGCAGGAGCAGCCGCCGTCGTCGGAGGTCGACGTCCGCGACGTAGGAGCCGGGCACGAGCGACACCGCGAGCGTCGCCAGGGTGAACGTCATCTCCGAGGTGGTGTGCATCTGCACGAGCACGATCGAGCTGCGCCGGACGCCCCGGGGACGGAACGCCACCCAGGCGACCCGGAACGACGCCGCGATGACGAGTCCGGACCAGATGATCAGGAACCAGACCGTGTGCACGACGGAGAACCGTGCCGACAGCGGGACCGGCGGCAGCGGCAGCGCCTGGGTCACGAGCAGCGCGACGACGATGCCGCAGAGCAGGGTGAGCGGGGTCCAGGATCCCCAGAGCAGTGCCCACAGGACCGTCAGTCCGGCGACGAGCGGCACGTCGTACCGCCACGCGACGGCGATCCGTCGGGCGTTCGTGATGCGTCGGGTGTCGTTCGTCACGGGCGCTCCCCGAGGACGGCCTGCACGTACTGCACCGGGGACTCGAGCGACTCCGCTGCGCGGGTCGCGTAGCCGTAGAGCGGTCCGGAGACGACGGTGAGGGCGACGGATCCGAGCACCGCGATGGTGGTGACGCCGACCAGCATGCGGGGCAGGCGGGTGTGCTCCGGACTGGAGGCCGTGCTCACCGCCGCCGGTTCCGTGACGGTCACCGAGCCTCCCGTCAGCACCGTGCCGTCGGTCTCGGAGACCGTGACGGGTGCCGGCTCCGGAGCACGGAGGTGCTCGTGCGGCTCGGCGACCGAGGCGTGCGGCGCCGCCGCCTCGGCTGCGGGCTTCGGCCGCCAGAAGGCGGCGTCCCAGACGCGCATCAGCGCGTAGAGGGTCAGGAGCGAGGTGACGACCCCGGCGCCGATGGTGACGTAGGCCATCGGGCTGCCGTCGAGCGCCGCCGCGCGGAAGAGCCCGAGCTTGCCGATGAAGCCGGAGAAGGGCGGGATGCCGCCGAGGTTGAACGCCGGGACCAGGTAGAGCGCCGCGAGGAGCGGAGCGGCCTTCAGCAGCCCACCGAGCGACCGGGTCGAGGTGGTGCCGCCGACGCGCTCCATCAGCCCCGACACCAGGAACAGCGTGGTCTGCACGACGATGTGGTGCACCGTGTAGAAGACCGCGGCGGCGGTGCCGGCGACGGAGCCGAGCCCGATGCCCATCACCATGAACCCGATGTGGCTGATCAGCGTGAAGGAGAGCAGCCGTTTGACGTCGGTCTGCGACACCGCCCCGAGCACGCCGACGACCATCGTCAGCGTCGCGACGACGAGCAGGACGGTGTTGAGCTGCGGCTGCGGGAAGATGATCGTCTCGAGGCGGATGATCGCGTAGATGCCGACCTTCGTCAGCAGGCCCGCGAAGACCGCGGTGACCGGTGCGGGCGCGGTCGGGTACGAGTCCGGCAGCCAGAACGCCAGCGGGAACACCGCGGCCTTGATGCCGAACCCGATGAGCAGCATCGTGTGGAGCAGCAGCTGCACGTGCTCGGGCAGCGCCGCCATCCGCTCGCTGATCTGGGCGATGTTGACGGTGCCGGTCGCGCCGTAGACGAGCCCGATCGCGGAGAGGAAGATCGCCGACGCGATGAGGCTCGTCACGATGTACGTCGTGCCCGCCCGGACACGCTGCTCGCTGCCGCCGAGGGTGATCAGCACGTAGCTCGCCACGAGCAGCATCTCGAACGCCACGTAGAGGTTGAACAGGTCACCCGCGATGAACGAGTCGAGCACGCCGGCCGCGAGGACCAGGTAGGTCGGGTAGAAGATCGTCACCGGGGCTTCGCCGTCGTCCGCCGCCAGACCCTGGCCGATGGAGAACAGCAGCACGATGAGCAGCACGCTCGCGGACACGGTCAGCAGCAGTGCGCTCAGCCGGTCGACCACGAGCGAGATGCCGTACGGGGCGTCCCAGCCGCCGACCTGGACCACGATCGTGCCGTGCTGGTCGACGAGCACCATCAGCGTCGCGGCGACCGCCAGGGCGATGACGAGCACGCCGACCGTGATCGCGCGCTGGAGCTTCTGGTGCCGGAGCAGCCCGAGCGCGACAGCGGCCCCGAGGAGCGGCACGAGGACGAGGAGCGGGACGAGGGAGGTCATCGGGACTCCTCTTCTGCGTCGGCGGCGGATCGCTCACGGCGGATGGCGACGTCGGCCTCGTCCACCTCGACCTCGTCGGCGCGGGACAGCGTCCACGAGCGGTGGATGAGGGCGAGGAGGAAGGCGCTCACGGCGAAGGTGATCACGATCGCGGTGAGGGCGAAGGCCTGCGGGAGCGGGTCGGTGATGCCCTTCGAGGACTTCCCGATGGGCGGGTCGCCGGCCGCGCCGGACATCACGAGCAGCAGCAGGTTGAGCGCGTTGCCGAGGAGCAGGAACCCGAGGAGCATCCGGGTCAGGGAGCGTTCGAGCAGCAGGTACACGCCGGCGGCGAAGAGGACGGCCATCGCGATGACGAGGACGAGCGTGATGGTCATGCGGTGACGCCTTCCTGCTCCGGGTTGCCCTCGATCGTGTCGTTCGTGGGGACGCGGGAGTCCTCGAGGCGCTGCCGGTCCACCTCGGCGCCGAGGCTGCGCAGCACGTCGAGCACCAGGCCGACGACCACCAGGTACACGCCGATGTCGAAGAACGTGGCGGTGACGAACTCCACGTGCCCGAGCACCGGGACGGTCGCCTCGAAGAACTCGGAGTACAGGGCTTCCCGGCCGAAGAACAGCGGCACGATCGCCGTGACGGCCGCCGTCGCGACGCCGAGCCCGAGCAGGCGTCCGGCGCGCACCGGGGCGGCCGCGCCGAGCTCGGCCGGACCGCCGGCGAGGTACCGGGCGGCGAGGGCGATGCCCGCGACGAGACCGCCGGCGAACCCGCCGCCCGCAGCGTTGTGGCCGGCGAAGAGCAGGTAGACCGACAGCACGATGAGCCCGTGGAACAGCAGGCGCACGACGACGTCGAGGAGTGCTGAGCGGCCAGTCGGCAGCGCGGCGCTGGTCGGCAGCCAGGCGCGGGGTTCGCCGTCCGGGCGGTGCTTGTCGTTCGTGACGTCGTTCGCCAGGTCGCGGAGGCGGGGGAGGGTGTCCTCCCGGGAGTTCACGAAGATGAGGCTGGCGACCCCGGTGGCGGCGGCGACGACCACGGTGAGCTCGCCGAGGGTGTCCCAGCCGCGGAGGTCGACGAGCGCCACGTTGACGACGTTCAGCCCGTGCCCGAAGGAGCTCGTCAGCGCGGGGATGTCCGGCCAGATCGGCTCGGCGGTCCGGGCCGAGGCCGCGACGATGACGACGATCGCCAATGTGACGCCGGCGAGGGCGGCGAACAGGGCTCGGAGCAGCCGGAAGCGCGACGGGTTCGCCGTCGCGATGCGCGGGGGCAGGCGTCGGAGGACGAGGACGAACGCGATGAGCGTCACGGTCTCGACGACGAGCTGGGTGAGCGCGAGGTCGACGGCGCCGTGCAGGACGAACAGCACGGACATGCCGTAGCCGGTGACCCCGACCAGGACGGCGGCGGCGAACCGGGTCTTGGCGGTGGTGACGGCGATCGCGGCGACCGACATCACGAGCACGACGGGGATCTGTCCCCACGAGTCGGCGAACCGGATCGAGAACTGCCACGGACCACCGAGCACCAGGTTGGCGAGCGCCCCGGCGACGAACACCGAGAGGATCACCGTCAGGTAGTAGGGGAGCGAACCGCGCTGCAGGCCGGCGGTGATGGCCGTGGCGCCGCGGTCGAGCCCGCGCATCACGTGCCGGTACGTGTTCGCGGCGCTCGGGAACCCGGCGAGGCGGTGCTGGAGCGCCTCGACCCGGGAGCGGGCGGCGAACAGGGCCAGTCCGCCGAGGAGCGTGATCGCGGAGATGCCGAGCGCCGGCTCGAGTCCGTGCCACAGCGCCAGGTGCGGCACCGCTTCCGCTCCGGACATCGACGCCGCGGTGGCTGCTGGTTCGATGCCGTGGGCGACGACCGGGGTGAACAGCCCGAGCGCGAGCCCGGCCAGGCCGAGGATCGAGGGCACGACGCCGAGGCCGTGCAGGGCGTGCGGTTCGGTGGGCTCGACACCGGGCTTCGTGCCGAACGCGCCCCAGAGGAAGCGCAGCGAGTAGGCGACGGTGAGGATCGACCCGACCGTGATGCCGACGAGCGCGAACCACGCCCAGCCCGACCCCGGGCCGTGCAGCGCCTCGATGAAGCCCGTCAGCACGGCTTCCTTCGCGACGAAGCCGATCGTCGGCGGGATGCCGGCCATCGACACGAGCGCCAGCACGGCAACGGTCGTGAGCCACGGCATCTTCCGGCCGAGCCCGCTCAGGGCGCCGAGGTCACGGGTCCCGGTGACGTGGTCGATGGTGCCGACGACGAGGAACAGCGTCGACTTGAAGGTCGCGTGCGCCACGAGGAGCGCGACCCCGCCGAGCGCGATCGCCGGCGTGCCCCATCCGGCGGCGAGCACGAGGAAGCCGAGCTGGGCGACGGTGCCGTACGCGAGCAGCAGCTTGAGGTCGGTCTGCCGGAGTGCCCGGTACCCGCCGATCACCATGCCGAGCACCCCCAGCACCGTGATGGTCTCGCGCCAGCCCTCGAGCAGTGCGAACGCGGGGGCGAGCCGGGCGACGAGGTAGATGCCGGCCTTCACCATCGCCGCGGCGTGCAGGTACGCGCTCACCGGGGTCGGGGCCGCCATCGCCGCGGGCAGCCAGAAGTGGAACGGGACGATGGCGGACTTCGTCAGCGCACCGGCGAGGATCAGCACCACCGAGACGGTGACGATCGTGCCGGTCGGTGCCTCCGCGATGATGGCCGAGAGCCGGGTCGTGCCCGCGGTCACGGAGAGCATCACGAGGCCGGCCAGCATCGCGAGCCCGCCGGCGGTGGTGACGACGAGCGCCTGCATCGCGGCCGCCCGGCTCGCCCGCTTCGCGGCGTCGTGCCCGATCAGCAGGTACGAGAAGACCGTCGTCGCT
Organism: Curtobacterium sp. ZW137; assembly: GCF_003762905.1. Lineage (GTDB taxonomy): Bacteria > Actinomycetota > Actinomycetes > Actinomycetales > Microbacteriaceae > Curtobacterium. The sequence goes on from NZ_RJKS01000003.1 coordinate 664,477, forward strand.
TCCCAGAGGACGAAGAGCACGATGACGTCGTCGGCGATCACCAGGCCGTACATCGACCCGGCGAAGGCGGTCAGGACCCCGGCGAAGCGGCCGAGCCCCGGCTCGTCGGGGCCGAAGTAGGACGCGCAGTAGACGAGCACGAGCGCGCCGACGACCGACACCACGAGGGCGAGCACCCAGGACAGGGCGTCGACGCGGAAGGCGATCGACAGGTCGAGCTGCGGGATCCACGTGAACGACTCGGAGACGCCCCCGTGCAGCGCCCGGTCGGTCTGCGCGAGCGTGAGGACCGCGGCGGCAGCGGGTGCGAGCGCCGCGACGTAGAAGACGCGACGGCCGAGCAACGGCGTGAGTGCGGGGACGACGAGGGCGACGACGGCGAACGCGACGAGGACGGTGACCATGGGGCGCCTCCTCGGGGTCGGGCGTGCAAGTCCGGCTCTGGGTGGCTCACAGGCTACCGAGAGCCGGATGGGGAGAACCTGAACGACCGGACAGCATGCTGTCGCGGTGGCAGGCTCTCCCCATCACTGTGCTCCCGATCGGGAGTCGTCGTGTCAGTCCTTCTTCCGATCGATGCCGTTCTCGCGGAGCGTGTCGTCGAACACGTCCGAGCTCTTCTCCGAGCACTTGTTGAACTCGTCGTCCGTGATGCCCTCCGGCATCTGCGAGCCAGGGACGTCGCTGGGCGGCACGGTGTAGCCGAGGGAGCGGAAGCACTTGTCGAGCGCAGCGCCCATCGCGGCGGACGCCGCCTTCACCGCCGGGTCGTTCTCGTCGAGCACGCCGGGCATCTCGCCCGCGTCCTCCGAGCACTTCGTCCAGGCGTCCTTCGCCGCCTGGGGCGCACCCGGCTGCTGCAGGCTCTCGTCGTCCGGGTCGAAACCCGCGTCCGAGAAGCACTTGTCGACGTCGGCGAACCACTTGGAGCGCTGCTGGTCGTCGGTGCCGCTCGACGCCGACGACTGCTCGGTCGGGGCGGGCCCGGCCGCAGAGCAGCCGGTGAGTGCCACGGCGGTGAGCAGCAGCCCGGCTGCCGTGGCGATGGTGGAGGTCCGGATGGAGCGCATGGTGGTTCCTTCGATCTGTGTACGGGGTCGTTGGGTGGTTTGTCCGCGTGGTTGCGGGTCAGGACGCGAGCGCCACCGTCGGGGGTGTCCGAGCGGCGCGCATCGCGGGGTAGGTGCCGGCGAGTGCACCGATCGCGAGGGTGGCGGCGAGGCCGATCGCGAACGCGCTCCACGGGACGACGAACGCCCACCCGTTGGCCGCCGCGACGGCCGCGACGACGCCCGAGCCGATCCCGACGCCGAGCACACCGCCGGCGAACGAGAGCAGCAGCGCCTCGACGACGAACTGCGTCCGGACGTGCCGTCGTGTCGCACCGAGCGCGCGGCGCAGTCCGATCTCCCGGCGCCGTTCGAGCACCGCGATGACCATCGTGTTCGCGACGCCGATCCCGCCGACGAGCAGCGCGACGCCGCTCAGGCCGACGAGCATCCCGGAGAACGCACTGTCCGCGGCGTCGCGGGCGGCGAGCGCGTCGGACGGGCGGGAGATGGCCACGTCGCCGGGGGAACCGGGCAGCAGGGTGCCGGCGACCTGGTCCCGGAGTGCTGCGACGGTCTCGTCGGTCGATCGTTCGAACAGGATCGTGGGTCGTCCGTCCCACCCGATCGTCCGCGCGGTCGTCCGGTCCACGAAGGCGCTCGTGTCGAGGTCCGGCGCCAGCGGGAGCGGGCCGAGCACACCGATGACCGTCACCGGGGTGTCCCCGGCCAGGACCTGTGCACCGGGCCCCGTGATGCCGAGGCGTTCCGCGGCGAGCGAGCCGAGCACGACCGTGCCGAGCCCGTCGGACGCGCGGTCGTGCCATCGTCCGGCGGCGACCGAGGCGTTCAGGAGCGGGGCGAGTGCGTCGTCAGCGGTGCCGACGGTCAGCGCTCCCGTCTCGGCGCGGTCGATCAACGCGCTGCGGTAGAGCTTCGTGTGCAGGTCCGCGTACCCGGCGGCGCGTTCGACACCGGGGAGACGGTCGATCCGCGCCGCCGAGTCCTCCGGCAGCTGGACGGCCGTCCTCGCCTGCGCGTCGGGGACGGCGCGCAGCAGGTTCGTGCCCAGTCGGTCGAGTTCGGCGTCGAGGGCGGCGCGGCTCGAGGTCGAGATGCCGACGACGGCGATCATGGCGGCGATGCCGATGGCGATCCCCAGCGCGGAGAGCACCAGGCGGCCAGGGCGTGCACGCAGACCGGCGACGCCGAGCAGGACCGAGTCGGATCGGCGGAGCCGCGACGGCGTGAGTCCGGCGGCGGTCGCGGAGAGCCGACGTGCCACGGCGGACCGGCGGCTCATGCTGCGCTCCGCTCATCGGCGACGACGGCGCCGTCGCGGATCGCGATGCGTCTCGGGAGCTGTGCGGCGAGCGCGGTGTCGTGCGTGATCACGACGATCGCCGTCCCGTCGGCGTTCAGCTCGTGGAGGAGGTCGACGATCGACGCGCCGGAGCGCTGGTCGAGGTTCCCGGTGGGTTCGTCGGCGAGGACGAGCGGCGGGGAGGCGACCAGGGCGCGGGCGATGGCGACGCGTTGCCGCTCACCGCCGGACATCTGGTTCGGCCTGTGGGTCGTCCGGTTCCCGAGGCCGACACGTTCGAGCATCTCCCGCGCGCGTTCGTGACGCTCGTGGCGCGGGGTGCCCGAGTAGAGCAGGCCGTCGGCCACGTTGCCGAGCGCGGAGACGCCCTCGGCCAGGTGGAACTGCTGGAAGACGAACCCGATGCTCCCGGAACGGAGCGCCGAGAGCGCACCGTCGTCCAGGCGCGCGATGTCGTGCCCGGCGATCTCGACCAGCCCCTCGTCGGCCCGGTCGAGCGTGCCGACGACGTTGAGCAGGCTCGACTTGCCCGAGCCGGACGGCCCGACGATCGCGACGAGCTCGCCCTCGTCGACCCGGAGCGACACGTCGTCGATCGCGGTGACGGGTGGGGACCCGTAGTGCTTCCGCACGTGCTCCAGCCGGATGATCGCGGCGGTCATCGGGGGACCACCACGCGTTCGCCGGCGCGCAGGCCCTTCGTGACGGCGACCGAACCGGCCGCACTCTCCCCGAGTTCGACGGTCTTCGTGCGGACGGTGGTGCCGGTCAGCACCTGGACGCCGTACGTGTCGTGCCCCGTCGCCAGGACGGCCTCGACCGGGACGACGAGGGCATCGCGGATCCCGGGGGTGGCGATGTCCACCCGGACGTCCACGTCGGAGGCGTCACCGGCAGCGGCGTCGTCGTCGAGCGCCAGGGTGATCGGCACCCGCGGCGTACCGGTCTCGTCCTCCTCGGGCTGCTCGGGCTGGCCGACGCTCCGGATCTTCGCGGGGACCGCCTTGCCGTCGGGCAGCGTCACGGTGGCCGTGCCGTTGTCGTGCACGGACGACCGCTGTTCCGGGGTGATCGTCGCGGCGACCGCGCGGGTGCCGGTGGCGAGTGTCGCGACCTCGTCACCCGCGGCGATCGTCGCCCCGGCGGTGAGCGTGGTGGAACCGACACGGAGGTCCTCCGGCATGAAGAGCACGTCCCCGAGCGCGATCGTCCCGCTCTGCGGGGCCCCGAGCGACTTCTGCCAGCGCTCGACGGCGGCACCGGTCACCGCGGTGAACTCCTCGTCGACGAAGCCCGGGTCGAACCCGGCGTCGCGGAGCGCCTGTTCGAGCTGCCGCACGTCCGGACCCTTCGCCATCCCGGCCGCGAAGGGACGCCAGGACGGCAGCGCCCCGCGGAACACGGTGACCGGGCGGTCGTCGATGCGGAGCAGGGTCGCCCCGGGGGTGAGCACCGTCCCGGGGACGGGCGGCGCGGTGACCGTCCCTCCGCGCTGTGCAGTGACCGGGCCGCGGGAGTCGTAGCCGAGGGTGCCCCGCGAGGTGACCGTGCGGTCGACGCTCTTCCGCTCGACGACGGCGGTGGTGGGCTTCGGCCCGGTCGCGGCGTCGGCATCGCCGCCGGGTGTGACGGCCAGGACCGCTCCGGCGCCGGCGAGCCCGAGTGTCACCGCGACGGCGGTGCAGATGATCATGGTGCGGCCGCGTCGGTGTGCTCGTGCCGGACCGGTGGGCGTGTGCTCGTCCATCGGTGTCGTCTCCTCCCGGACGGCGAGGTGCCGTTCCGAGAGGACAGTCAACGGTGGAGGGCGTTGCGTCCGTGTGTGGTGTCGCTGGACCCCGGATCCGTGCGGTGCCGGACCGGCCGCTCAGCGCACCAGCGCCGGTGCCGGACCAGGCCCTCAGAGCACCAGTGCCGTGCGGCCGTCGCCTGCGGCCGACCAGGCCGCCTCGACGTCGCGCATCGGCACGGCGGCCGCGTCCACGGCGATCGTGCCGTCCGTGATCGCCGCCACGATGCCGGGGAGCTCCGCGACGAACGCGCCCGTGCCGACGGAACCCTGCCCGCTCCCGACGATGGTCAGGCCGGACGCACGGAGCGCGGCGGACGGGATCGGGGCCTCCGGACCGGCGGTGGAGCCGATCGCGATCCAGTCGAGCCGGATCCCGCGCTCCCGCCGTGCCGTGACGATGGCCGCCATCGCCGCCGCCGCGGGTGCGCCCCAGACGTAGTCGATGACGACGTCGACGTCGGACGCCGCTGTGGCGAGGCCGTCGACGTCGTCGAGCGGCACGACGACGTCCGCGCCGATGGCCGGCAGCGCTGCGAGACGGTCTGCGTTCCGGCCGCTCGCCACGACGTGCGAGGCTCCGAGGTGCTTCGCGACCTGGACCGCCGCACGACCCGAGGCGCCGGTGGCGCCGAGCACCAGGACGCGGGCACCGTCCGGGAAGTCGATCCGGCGGCGGAGCGCGACCCAGGAGGACATCACCGGGTTGACGCCGGCCGCGATGGACACCGGGTCCGCGCCGTCCGGCAGGACGACGCTGGCACGGGGGTCGACGGCGACGCGCTCGGCCATCGAGCCGCGCGTGTCGGACTGCACGGCGAAGTACCGGAGCGTGCCGTCCGGGAACCGGCCGACGCCGTCGACGCCGGGCACGAGGGGCAGTGCGCCCTCGCTCGTGTAGTGGGAGCCGGACGCCTGCGAGCGGACGCGGGGGTGCAGGCCGGCGGCGACGACCTCGACGAGGACCTCGTCGGGGGTCGGGGTCGGCTCGGGGAACTCCGCCCAGGTCGGAGCGGTGTCGAAGCGGGTGACGACGGATGCGTGCATGATGTGCTCCTTTGGTTCGTGTTACGAATCAAAGTAGTTCGCATCACGAACATCGTCAAGTAGGCTGCGTGCATGGACACCAGCGAGCAGGACCGCCTCGTCGACGCCCTCGGGCACGCGGCGTTCACGACGATGGGCGCGCTGACCGACCTGGCGGCGGACGCCGGCCTGTCGCTGACGCAGCTCCGGGTGCTCGCGATCCTGCGGGACCGGCGGCTCCGCATCGGGGACCTGGCGGAGTACCTCGGCCTCGAGAAGTCGACGATGACCGGGCTCGTGGCCAGGGCGTCGCAGAAGGGCCTGCTCGCGCGGGAACCGAACCCGGACGACGCCCGCGCGGTGGACGTGGTGCTCACCGACCGTGGGCACGAGGTCGCGCTCGCGCTGGAGTCGGCGATGCGCGACGCCCTCCTGCCCCTCACCGAGCGGCTCCCCCCGGCCGACCGCCGACGACTCCGCGAGCTCCTGGAGCGGATGCTGCGCTGATCAGCGCCAGCGCCAGCGCCAGCGCCAGCGCAGCGGCCGCGCCGGCGCGGGCGCCGGCGCCGTCGGCCCCGCGAGCCGCTACCGACCGTGCGCCCGCGACGGGATCTGCGTGGCGAGCTTGCCGCCGGACACGTCGAGCAGCGTCCCCGTGATGTACGACGACGCGTCACTCGCCAGGAACACCAGCAGGTCGGCGACGTCGTCCGGGGTCTCCCACCGCCGGAGTGACAGCGTGTCGAGGAGCCGGTCCTGCGCCTCGGCGGGCATCGTCGCGAAGCCGTTCATCGCCGTCGGCACCATCCCCGGCGCGTACGCGTTCACCGTGATGTCCCACGGCCCGAGCTCCGAGGCCAGCACCCGGGTGAGCGCCACGACCGCGGCCTTCGACGCGGCGTACGCGGCGCTCCCGACGCTCGGCACGATCGCCGCGAAGGACGCCGCGTTGATGATCCGGCCACGGCCGGCCCGCTGCATGACCGGTGCGACGGCCTGGCTCATCAGGAAGGTCCCGCCGAGGTTCACGTCCATGCACCGCTGCCACGCGTCCCACTGCAGGTCGGCGACGAGGCCGTCGACGTTGATGCCGGCGTTGTTCACCAGGACGTCGATGGTCCCGTGTCGTTCGACGACGACGTCCACCGCCGCGCGCACCGACGCCGGGTCGGCGACGTTGCAGACGACGTGGTCGGGGGAGTCCGGTCCATCGAAGGCGAGGTCGAGGGCGATGACCCGTGCTCCTTCGGCGCGGAACCGGGTGGCGAGCACGCTGCCGATCCCGCGGCCGGCTCCGGTGACGACGACCACGCGGTCGCTGAGGTCGAGGTGCATCGTCGCTCCCTTCGACCGGCGGACGTCGCCGGCCTCAATAGGCATACTAATCAGCATGACGAACGATGCGGAACAGGCCGAGCCGGCACAGCGGGTCCTCTGGATCACCGGCGGCGGCAGCGGCATGGGTGCAGCAGCGGCGCGCACCGCGGCGGGGAGCGGCTGGACGGTGGTCCTCAGCGGGCGCCGCGCCGACCGGCTCGAGGCGGTGGCCGCCGACGTTCGCTCCGCCGGCGGGACCGCGGACGTCCTGCCGCTCGACGCGGCCGACCCGGACGCCGTCCCCGCCGCGGCCGCGGCGATCGCGGACCGGTACGGGCGCCTCGACGGGCTGGTCCTCGCCGCCGGCCTGAACGCACCGCGACGCCGGTGGGACGACCAGTCGATGCCGGACTTCCGCGCGATCGTGGACACCAACCTCACCGCCGTCGTCGCCGTCGTCGACGCGGCACTCCCCGCGCTCCGGGCGTCCGGCGGCGTCGTGGTCGTCGTCTCCTCGTACGCCGGGTGGTCGTTCCAGTCCGGCGCTGGGGTGGCGTACTCGGCATCGAAGACGGCACTCGGCTCGGTCGTCCGGAGCCTCAACCAGCAGGAGGCGGCGCACGGGATCCGCGCGACGCACCTCTGCCCCGGCGACGTCGCGACGGACTTCCTCGACCAGCGCCCCGAGGTCCCCGACGCGGCAGCGCGTGCCGTGATGCTCACCCCGGAGGACATCGGCCGCACCATCGGCTTCGTGCTCGACGCCCCCGCGCACGTCCGCGTCGACGAACTCGTGATCAGCCCGGTCGCACAGCGGTGACGAGCACCTTCGACCGGGTGCTCGACGAGCTCGGGTCGGCGATCGTCTCCGGAACACTGCCGACCGGACACGTCGACAGCATCGACGGTTTCGTCGTCCGCACGGGTGCGAGTCGGAGCATCGTCCGCGAGGCGACGCGGGTCCTCGTCGGGCTCGGTCTCCTCAGTGCGGGCCGTCGCGTCGGCCTCCGGGTCCGCCCGCGGGAGGACTGGGACGTGATCGACCCGCGCGTGGTCGGCTGGCGCCTCGCCGGGTCCGAGCGCGACGCGGTGCTCGCGGAACTCCGCGCACTCCGGCGCGCGGTCGAGCCGGAAGCGGCAGCCGCGGCAGCGGACCGTGTCGCGTCCGGCGCGGTCCCACCGGACGGCCTGGAGGCACTGGTCGCCGCCGCAGGCCGACTCGCGGCCGACGGCGCGGACGCCGCCACGCGCCTCCAGTCCGACCGAGCGGTGCACCGTCGCCTGCTGGACCTGTCCGGGAACGCGGTCTTCGCCCGGCTGGCGCAGGTCGTCGAGCGCGCGCTCGACGAGCGCGAGCACATCGGACCGGACCCGCACGACATGGCGCTGCACGTCGCGTTGGCCGACGCCGTGGCGCGCGGGGATGCTCCGGGGGCGGCGGCGGCGATGCGGGAGATCGTCGACCGCACCTGAACCGGAGGACCGCTTGCGCCGCCCACGGCCGGACCGTTAACATTTCACATGTTGTCCAATCCGGGGGAGTCCGCATGCGCATCCTGATCGCCGAGGACGAGACGTTCCTCGCGGACGCCGTCGCCGCGGGCTTCCGAAGCCACGGCTGGGCCGTCGACGTGGCCGGCGACGGCGACCGGGCCCTCGAGCTCGCACTCGTCCACGACTACGACGTGCTCGTCCTGGACCGTGACCTCCCCGGCACACACGGTGACGACGTCTGCCGGGACGTCGTCGCCGCCGGACGGGGATGCCGGATCGTGATGCTCACCGCTGCCGCCCGGCTCGACGACCGCGTCGAGGGGTTCGAGCTCGGTGCCGACGACTACCTCCCGAAGCCCTTCGCGTTCGCCGAGCTCGTCGTCCGCGTGCGGGCGCTCGGGCGACGGAGCGCCGCCGCTGCACCGCTCGTGCTCCGCGCGGCCGACATCGAACTCGACCCGGCGCGCGGCACGGTCGTCCGGGCCGGGGACCCGGTCCACCTCACCCGGAAGCAGTTCGGGGTCCTCGAGCTCCTGCTCGGCGCCCGCGGACAGCTGGTCAGCGCCGAGGTGATGCTCGAGAAGGTCTGGGACGAGCACGCCGACCCCTTCACGACCGCTCCGCGGGTCACCGTCTCCACGTTGCGACGGGCGCTCGGTGCGCCGGATCCGATCACGACCGTCCCCGGAGTGGGGTACCGGATCGACGTCGACGCGTGAGCACCAGGACGCGGCTGACGCTGACCGCCTGCACGGTCTTCACCCTCGCCGCGCTCGCCGCGTTCGCCGGGCTCGTGTTCGTCATCCAGGACTTCCCCGCCTACGCCGTGGACCGGGGCGAGTTCCCGCGGCGGAGCGAGGTGATCCGGATGGTGGTGACCGGCGCGGCCGTGGCGATCGCGTTCTTCGCCGTCGTCGGGGCGGTGTTCGCGTGGGTGCTCGCCGGAACGCTGCTCCGGCCGCTCGACCGCATCGCACGTGCCGCCCTCAGCGCCGCGGACGGCGACCTCTCCCAGCGTGTGGGCCTCCGTCGATCGGACGAGTTCGGCCGGCTCGCCGCGACGTTCGACCTGATGCTCGACCGGCTGCAGGACGCCGTGGCGGTCCATGAGCGCTTCGCGGCGAACGCCGCGCACGAGCTCCGGACACCGCTCGCGGTGATCCGGACCGTGACCGAGGTGGCGCAGGCATCCCCGGAGCACCGTGACGTCGACGAGGTGCTCCGCCGGATCGCCGTCACCAACCGCCGTGCGACCGAGACCTGCGAGGCACTCCTCGAGCTCTCGGACGCGAACCGGGTGTCGATGCGGCGTCGCCCGGAGGCGCTCGGGCCGGTCGTGGCGGACGCGCTCGAGGAAGTGCTGCCGGCGCTGGAGCAGGCGGGCGTGCAGGTCGGCGTGGACATCGGCCCCGGCGACGTCGTGCTCGAGTGCGACCGACGGCTCCTCCGGCAGGCGCTCCGGAACCTGCTCGACAACGTCGCGCGACACGGTGCTCCCGGAACGGCGACGATGACCGTCCTCGCCGATGCCTCCGACGTCCTGATCCGCTGCGAGAACCCCGGCGAGACGCTCGATCCCGAGCGTGTCGGGCGACTGGCGGAGCCGTTCCTCCGGGGTGGGGGCCGTGGGCGGTCCGGGGCGGAACGCGGGCACGGGCTCGGGCTGGCGCTGGTCGCACGCGTCGCGGCGGTCCACGGTGGCGCGCTCGACCTGCGGCCGCCTCCCGGGGGCGGCCTCGTCGTCGAGATCCGCTTGCCGCGCTGAGCCGCGGTGTCACCGGGGCCGGCGCGTCGGACCGGCGGGCGCGTCGTGTCCGGCTGGCCCGCGGGGTGCGCGCGTACGGTGCGCGCCATGCGTACCCGAACCGCATCGCCGCTCGTCGTCCTCACGCTCGTCGCCCTCACGCTCTCCGGCTGCACCGCCGGCTCGGACGCCGACGACGAGCCCACGCGCCGGGCCGCGACCGCCCCGCCGACGCCGACCGACCTGGCCGACGGCGAGGTGGTCCCCACCGGCGCCGTGACGGACGTCGCGACCGGACTCGACGCGCCCTGGTCGGTGGTGCTGACCGACGACGGCACCCCGCTCGTGAGCCTCCGGGACTCCGGTGACGTCCTCGAGCTCGGCGACGACGGCACCCCGCGGACGGTCGGGTCGATCGACGGCATCTCGCACGGCGGGGAGGGCGGGCTCCTCGGCCTCGCGCTGCACGACGACGCGCTCTACGTGTACTCGACCGCCGACGACGGCAACCGTGTCCAGCGCTACCCGCTCACCGGCAGCGCCGGGTCCTTCGCGCTCGGCGACCCGACGACGGTCATCGACGAGCTGCCCGCGAACACCTTCCACGACGGCGGCCGGATCGCGTTCGGGCCGGACGACATGCTCTACGTCACCGTGGGGGACGCCGGGAACCGGTCCGAGGCGCAGGACCGGTCCTCGCTCGCCGGCAAGATCCTCCGCCTGACCCCGACGGGCGACGTCCCCGACGACAACCCCTTCGACGGGTCGCCGGTCTGGTCGTACGGGCACCGCAACGTGCAGGGACTCGGGTGGGCGTCCGACGGCACGATGTTCGCGTCCGAGTTCGGTGAGGACACCTGGGACGAGCTCAACGTCATCGAACCGGGGAAGGACTACGGGTGGCCCGAGGTGGAGGGCGCCGGCGGCACGAGCCAGGGGTTCGTCGACCCGGTGCGGCAGTGGTCGACCGACGCCGCGAGCCCGTCGGGCCTCGCCGTCGTCGACGACACCGTGTTCATCGCGAACCTCCGCGGTGAGGTGCTCCGGTCGGTGCCCGCCGCCGACCCGTCCGACTCGCGCGAGTGGTTCTCCGGGGAGTACGGGCGGCTCCGCACCGTGCTCGCGGGACCAGACGGCACCCTCTGGTTCGTCACGAACAACACCGACGGCCGCGGCACCCCCGGCGCCGGCGACGACCGGATCCTGTCCGTCGGTCTCACCGGGTGAGGCGCGCGTACTGTCCGGTCCATGCCTGCTCTCACAGACACCTTCGTCCTGTCCAACGGACTCCACATCCCCCAGATCGGCTTCGGCACCTGGCAGATCCCGCCGGGGTCCGAGGCGTACGACGCCACCCGGGCCGCACTCGACGCCGGCTACCGGCACATCGACACGGCGGCGGCCTACGGCAACGAAGCCAGCGTCGGCGAGGCGGTCCGCGACAGCGGTGTGCCGCGTGACGAGGTGTTCATCACCACGAAGCTCCCCGCCGAGATCAAGACGGCGTCCGGCGCGCGCGAGGCCTTCGCGGCGTCCACCGCGGCCCTCGACCTCGGGGTCGTCGACCTCTACCTGATCCACGCACCGTGGCCGTGGAGCGACATGGGCAGCGACCACCGCGACGGCAACGTCGAGGTCTGGAAGGTCTTCGAGGAGCTGTACGACGCCGGCAAGACCCGGTCCATCGGGGTCTCGAACTTCGTCGTCGCCGATCTCGAGCACCTCCTCGCGAACACCGACGTCGTGCCGCACGCCGACCAGATCCGCTGGTTCATCGGCAACACCCAGGACGACACGACGGCGTTCTGCGCGGAGCAGGACATCCTCGTCGAGGGCTACTCGCCGCTCGCCACCGGTGGACTCCTGTCGAACGCGGCCATCGGCGAGATCGCGGCGAAGTACGACAAGACCGTGGCGCAGGTCGCGATCCGGTACCTGCTCGAGAAGGACGTGCTCCCGCTGCCGAAGTCGACGACCCCGTCGCGGATCGCCGAGAACGCCGACGTCGACTTCGTGCTCGCGCCCGAGGACGTCGCGACGCTCGACGGCCTGCAGGACACGACCGACTGAGCGGCGGGCGCGCATGACGTCGATCACCGACCTCGTCCCGGACCCGTCCGCGCTCGAGCGCATCGCGACCGGCAGCACCTGGGCGGAGGGGCCGTGCTGGATCCCCGCCACCCGGACGCTCCGCTGGTCCGACATCCCCGGCGACCGGATCCTGCAGTGGGACGCCTCCTCGGGTGCCACCACGACGTACGCCGACGGGGTGGAGTTCACCAACGGCCGGACCCTCGACGCCGACGGGTCCGTCGTGCAGTGCTCGCACGGGAACCGTCGCGTCGAGCGGGACCGGGACGGCGTCGTCACGGTCATCGCGGACGGGTGGAACGGGGTGCGGCTGAACTCTCCGAACGACGTCCTGGTCGCGCGGGACGGCAGCGTGTGGTTCACCGATCCGGCCTACGGCATCACGCAGCCGCGCGAGGGGCACCCCGGTGTGCGGGAGTACGGCGACCACTGGGTGTTCCGCTGCGGCCCGGACGGCTCCGACCTGCGCCCCGTGGTGCTCGATGCCGACGAGCCGAACGGGTTGGCGTTCGACCCGACCGGGCGGGTGCTCTACGTCGCGAGTTCGTCGTCGGAGCGGCCGGTGATCCGGGCGTACGACGTGTCCGTGGACGGTGCCGGTGGCGGCGGCGCGCGCGGTGACGGGGACGTCGGCGCGCTCGGTGACGGTGGCCTCGCGGCCGCGGTCCGGGTGAAGAACGGGCGGGTCTTCGCGACGCTCGAACCGGGCGAGGGGGCACCAGACGGCATCCGGGTGGACCTCGACGGCAACGTCTGGTCGTCCTCGCACGACGGGGTCGTCGTGTTCACCCCCGACGGTCGGCGGATCGGCGAGGTCCGCGTGCCGGAGGTCGTCGCGAACCTCTGCTTCGGTGACGACGACGGCACGACGCTGTTCATCGCCGCGACGACGTCGATCTACCGGATCCGGACAACCGCCCGGATCTGACGGCCCTTCCGTTCATGGTATGTGCAATGTAAAATACATGTACACCTACCACGAGCGGAGACGTCATGCCCCATGTCGCGATCATCGGAACCCGGGGCTACCCCTCGTACTACGGCGGCTTCGAGACGGCCGTGCGCTACATCGCGCCCCACCTCGCAGAGTCGGGGTGGGGCGTCACCGTGTACGGCCGCCCCGGGCAGGAACGGACGGACGACCCGGCGCTCGATCCCCGGGTCGTCCGGCGGACCACCCGGGGGACCGAGTCGAAGGCGCTGAGCACCCTGTCGTTCGGGCTCACCGCGGTGCTCGACACCATCCGCCGCCGCCCGGACGTCGCGCTCGTCATGAACTGCGCGAACGGCTTCTGGCTCCCCCTGCTGGCACTCGCCGGCATCCCCACCGTCGTGAACGTCGACGGCATCGAGTGGGAGCGCGCGAAGTGGGGGCGCCTCGCCCGCTTCGTCTTCAAGGCCGGAGCCCGGATGACCGCTCGGTTCGCGGACCGGCTCGTGTTCGACGCCGACGCGATCGGCGCCTACTGGCGCCGTGAGTTCGACCGGACCGGCGTGATGATCCCCTACGGCGGGACCGAGAGCCGCGCCCTGCCCCTGCACGAGGACGACACCGACCTCACCGGGCGGCCCTTCGCCCTGGTGGTCGCCCGGTTCGTCCCGGAGAACACCGTGGCGGAGTTCCTCGAGGCCGCCGAGCGCATCGCCCGGCACCACCCCGTCGTCATCGTCGGGTCCAGCGGGTACGGCGGCGGCCTGGACGACGCGGCCCGATCGCTCGCCGCGCGGAACCGCGACGTCCGGTGGCTCGGGCACGTGGCGGACGACGCGCGGCTCTTCGCGCTCTGGCAGCACGCCGGCGCGTACTTCCACGGCCACAGCGTCGGCGGCACGAACCCGGCGCTCGTCCAGGCGATGCACTGCGGCGCGCCGACGGTCGCCAGGGACACCGTCTACAACCGCGAGGTCCTCGGGGACGACGGCGCCGTCTTCGTCGAACCGCAGCCGGACGCCATCGCGGACGCGGTCCTCGCGGTGCTCGACGACCCCGAAGAGCAGCAGCTGCGCGGTGCCGCCGTGCTCCGCCGGGCGCGGACCGCGTACACGTGGGACGGCGTGTGCGACGGGTACGAGCAGGCGCTCGCGGGGGTCATCGTGCGGGAGCGCGCTGCCGTATCCTGACTCGGCCATGCAGTGCGACTACTTCGACCGCGGGGTGTGCCGCTCGTGCACGCTCATGGGGCAGCCGTACGCCGATCAGGTCCTCGACAAGGAACTCCGCACGCGCGAGCTCCTGCACGACGCGGTCGAGGCTGCCGGGGGACCGGGTTCCGTCGAGTTCCTCCCGGCGATCACCAGCCCCGAGTCCGGCTACCGCAACCGGGCGAAGATGGTCGTCGGCGGATCGGTCGAGCACCCCACGATCGGGATCATCGACCACCGCCAGCGTGGGGTCGACATCCGGCACTGCGGCATCTGCACGCCCGGCATCCGCGCGGCGCTGCCGGTCCTGGCGGACTTCGTCTCGTCGGCCGGCCTCATCCCGTACGACGTCGCGACCCGCCGGGGCGAACTGAAGTTCGTGCTCGTGACGGAGTCTCCCGACGGCGCGCTCATGGTCCGCTTCGTGCTCCGGTCCGAGGGGCAGCTGGCCCGGCTCCGATCGCGCCTCGGCGACCTGCTGCTCGCCCTGCCGGAGCTCGTGGTCGTCACCGCGAACCTGCTGCCGGAGCACAAGGCCGTCACCGAGGGCGACCGGGAGATCGTGCTCACCGAGCAGGAAACGCTGCCGATGCGGCTCGGGAAGGTGACGATGCACCTCCGCCCGCAGAGCTTCTTCCAGACGAACACGCACGTCGCCACGCAGCTCTACGCGCAGGCCGCGGACTGGATCGACGAGGTGGCCCCGGCTTCGATGTGGGACCTGTACTGCGGCGTCGGTGGATTCGCGCTCCACGCCGCCCGACCCGGCCGCGCCGTCACCGGCATCGAGACCAGCGTCGAGGCGATCCGCTCCGCGAAGCAGTCCGCGCGTGAGGCGGGGCTCGTCGACGTCCGGTTCGCCGCCGACGACGCGACCGAGCACGCGCTGCGCTCCCGTCCGGACCAGACGCCGGAGCTCGTCGTGGTGAACCCGCCCCGGCGCGGGATCGGGGCGACGCTCGCCGACTGGCTCGAGGCGTCCGACGTCCAGCACGTCGTCTACTCCAGCTGCAACCCGGTGACCCTCGCGAAGGACCTCGCCCGGATGCCGTCGCTCCGACTCCGCCGCGCGCGGGTGCTCGACATGTTCCCGCAGACCGGGCACCTCGAGGCCGTCACGCTGCTCTCCCGGGTCTGATCCGGAGCCCTGCGGCCGCGGTTGCCAGGGGATTCGGATGTTCGCGTACCCGGGTACGCCCGATCGCCATGTGCATGGCGATCGTCCCGTACAGGTTTCCTCGCGGGGTACATAGCACCGATGGGTAGAACCCTTGGTCTCAGTTTGATAACGACGCGGAGTTTCCTATGGTGGCCGACCGTGACGCCGGCGCGAACCACTGCCCCCGGCGACACCTCAACAGACCGCGATCGGTCGGGGTGGGCAGTGGTCCGCCGAACGGCGTGCGACCCCGCTGGAGCAACGACATGAAGAAGACCACCCGTACCCGCGCCCTCCTCGGCGGACTCGCCTTCGCCGGCATCGCCGCGGCCGGTGTGGGGCTCTCGGCCCCCGCGAACGCCGCGTCCGGCTCGACGTGGGACGCCCTCGCCCAGTGCGAGTCCGGCGGCAACTGGGCCATCAACACCGGCAACGGCTACTACGGCGGCCTGCAGTTCACGCAGAGCACCTGGACCGCCAACGGTGGTTCCGGCAGCCCGGCGAACGCCAGCCGTGCGACCCAGATCGCCGTCGCTGAGCACGTCCTCGCCTCCCAGGGCTGGGGTGCATGGCCCGCGTGCTCCGCGAAGCTCGGGCTGAGCGGCACCACCGGCGCCGCACCGGCAGCCATCCCGCAGCAGCAGGCCGCACCGGCTCCGGCCGCTCCGGCCCCCGCGCAGCAGGCGGCGCCGAAGGCCACGACGCCGACGACGACCGCCGCACCGGCAGCCCCGGCTGCTCCGGCCGCGCCGTCGAAGCCCGCCGCGGTGAAGACCAGCGGCAAGACGTACACGGTGGCGTCGGGTGACACGCTCGACACCATCGCGACGAAGCTGAAGGTCGACGGCGGCTGGAACAAGCTGTGGGCCGCCAACACCTCGATCGACGACGCGAACCTGATCTACGCGGGTCAGACGCTGCAGCTCCCGGCCTGACCTCCGGCAGACCGATCACCGACGAAGCGCCCCGGGCTCTCCCTCCGAGAGTCGGGGCGCTTCGTCGTGCAGCGCTACTGCGGGTTCTCCTGCAGCCAGCGGCCGAGGTCGTCCGATCGCAGCGCCGAGCTGAGCGCCTGGACGGCGACGGCGTTCACCGCGACGTACGACTGACCGTCGGGTGAGGTCCCGCCGCCCGCAGTCGGCATCGTGAAGGTCTGCAGGTCCGCCGGCCGGACGCCGCGCAGTGACCATCCGAGGCCGGCGATCGTGCGGAAGTCCAGCCCGGGGTCGACGGCGAGGTACCCGCTCGTCGCGGCGACGAAGTCCTGGATGCGTCCGGGATCCGTCATGGTGCCCTTCGAGAGCACCCCGTCGACGATCCCGCGCATGAACGCCTGCTGGTTCCGGACCCGGGTGTGGTCGGCGTCGGCGAAGGCGTACCGCTCCCGCACGAACGCCAGTGCCGCGTCGCCGTCGAGGCGGTTCGCCCCGACGGTGAAGTGGTGGCCACGTGCGGTGAAGTCCTGGGCGGACTGCACGGTCACGCCGCCGAGGGCGTCCGTCACGGCGCCGAAGCCGCGCATGTCGATCTCGGCGACGTGGTCGATGCGGACGTCGAGGAGCTGTTCGACCGTCTGCACCGTGAGCGGGATGCCGCCCCATGAGTACGCCGCGTTGATCTTCGCGTTGCCGTGGCCGGGGACGTCGACCCACGAGTCGCGCATGATCGACATCAGGTACACGGCCTTCCGGTCGGCCGGGACGTGGGCGAGCATCAGCGTGTCCGATCGCCCGCCGGCTGCGGTGTCGCCCTGCTGCGCGAGTCCCTTCCGGGAGTCGGAGCCGATGAGCAGGATGTTCTCTGCACCGTCGGTGGTGGCCGGTCGTGTCCCGGTCGCGAACGGCTCGGCGATGGTGTCGGACTCGCGGTCGTAGCTCCGCGCGAGTCCGCCGACGAAGACGCTCGCGACGACGGCGATCACCGCCGCGATGCCGACGAGCGAGCCGAGCGTCGCGACGAGGGCGACGAGGAACGGGCGGCGACGGCGCGGGGTGGCGCGACGACCGGGCATGGTGACTCCTGGGTTCCGGCCGGCCGTGGCACCGACTTCCCAAGGTTACAACATGTGGTATTTCACCCGCAATGGGATCAGGAGGTACCCAGGATCCGTCCGAGCGCCGACCGGAGCGCCGGGTCGTCGGGCAGCACCTCACGCTCGATGTGCTTCGCGGTGTCCCAGGCGGCTCGCCCGCGGTCGGTTACGGTGACCACGCGCCGGCGACGGTCATCCGGGTGCGGACCGCGCTCGACGAGCCCGTCGCGCTCCATCCGCTCGAGCGTGCGTGACATGGTCTGCGGCTGGACGCGGGCGGTCCGGGCGAGGGTGTCGGCGCCGGTCGGCCCGGTGCGGATGAGGATGTCGATCGCGATGAGTGCCGCGTGGGGGAGTCCGATCGCGCGGAGTCGTTCGTCCCAGTCCCGCTCCACCGAGCGGGCTGCCGCGGCGAGCAGTCGCCCGAGGGGCCACTCGGCGGGGTCGTCGTCCATGTCTGGATTCTAGGGTCGCTCCGCATGTGCGACGGAATGATCAGCATGCTGATCATTCGAGTACGCTCAACCTCGTGCCCCGCTTCCTCCGCATCGTGATCCCCGCCGTCGTCATCGTCGCCTGGCTCGTCATCGCCTCGATCGGCGGACCGTTCTTCGGCAAGATCTCCGAGGTCTCCACGAACGACCAGACCTCGTTCCTCCCCGCGTCGGCCGATGCGACCAAGGTGCAGGAGCGCTCGGCGGCGTTCCGCGACGACACCGGCGCTCCCGCGGTCATCGTCCTCGAACGCTCCGGTGGCTTCGCGGCGTCCGACACAGCGGCCGCCCGCGCGCTCGTCGAACGGCTCGGTGACCGTTCCGACGTCGACTCGGTGAGCCCCGCGATCCCGAGCGAGGACGGGGACGCGGTCGAGATCGTGGCGACGCTGACGAGCGCGGCGGACACCGGCGACGCCGTGGCGGCGATCCGAGCGGACGTCGACGACGCGCTCACGTCCGGGATGCGCGGCTACGTCACCGGTCCGGCCGGGTTCACGGCCGACCTCACCGAGGCGTTCGCGGGCATCGACGGCATCCTGCTCGGGGTCGCCCTCGCCGCGGTCCTCGTCATCCTGGTCATCGTCTACCGGTCGCCACTGCTGCCGTTCCTGGTGCTCGGGACGGCCACCTTCGCACTGACCGCGTCGATCCTCGTCGTGTGGGCGCTGGCGAAGGCCGGCATCGTCACCGTGAACGGGCAGGTGCAGGGCATCCTCTCGATCCTGGTCATCGGTGCCGCGACCGACTACGCGCTGCTCTACGTCTCCCGGTACCGCGAGGCGCTCCGCGACCACCGCACCGGCTGGGACGCGACGAAGGCCGCACTCCGCGGGAGCCTCGAGCCGATCCTGGCGTCGGGCGGCACCGTCATCGTCGGCGTGCTCTGCCTGCTGCTCTCCGACCTCAATTCGAACAAGGCCCTCGGCCCGGTGGCGGCGATCGGCATCGCGTTCAGCCTGCTGGCGGCACTGACGCTCCTGCCCGCGCTGCTGCTCGTGTTCCGTCGCGCCGCGTTCTGGCCGCTCCGTCCGCTCCACGGCAGCGCGCACCCGGTGGTCACCGGCCCCGACGCCCGGGGACTCTGGGCACGCGTCGGACGGCTCGTGTCCCGCCGCTCGCGGGTCGTGTGGATCGTGTGCACCGTCGGGCTGCTCGCCATGGGCACCGGGCTCATCGGGCTCAAGGCGGACGGCGTCCCGCAGAGCGACCTGGTGATCGGGCAGTCGCAGGCGCGCGACGGTCAGGACGTGCTGGCCGACCACTTCCCCGCAGGCTCCGGCAGCCCGGCGCAGGTGATCGGCGACGCCGACCGCATCGACGACCTGGCATCGGCGATCACCGGCGTGGACGGCGTCGACGGTGTGGTGGCGGTGTCGAAGGACGCACCCGCGGGCACGGTGCCGGTCAGCGGGAGCGGCGGCGCGAGCGGGAGCGGCGGCGCCGGCCCCACCGTGGTCGACGGGCAGGTCCTGCTCCAGGCGACCCTGAGCTCCGCCGCCGACTCGGACGCTGCCGAGACGACCGTGCGCGCACTCCGCACCGCCGTCGAGCGCGTCGATCCCGGCGCGATCGTCGGCGGGGTCACCGCGACGGCGATCGACACGAACGACACCGGCATCCGGGACCGCTCGCTGATCATCCCGGTGGTGCTCGTCGTCATCCTGCTCATCCTGATGCTCCTGCTGCGGAGCATCGTCGCACCGCTCGTCCTCATCAGCAGCGTGATCGTCTCGTTCGCCGCGGCGCTCGGCGTCGGCGCGCTGGTGTTCGACCACGTGTTCCACTTCCCCGGCGCGGACCCGTCCGTCCCGCTGTACTCGTTCGTGTTCCTGGTGGCGCTCGGGGTGGACTACAACATCTTCCTCATGACCCGGGTGCGTGAGGAGGCCCTGCGGCACGGCCCGCGCGAGGGCGTGCTCCGCGGACTCGGCGTCACCGGTGGCGTGATCACCTCAGCCGGGGTGGTGCTCGCCGCGACGTTCGCGGCCCTCGGCGTGATCCCGATCCTGTTCCTCGTGCAGATCGCGTTCGTCGTCGCGTTCGGCGTCCTGCTCGACACGATCGTGGTCCGTTCGCTGCTCGTCCCGGCCCTGGCGTACGACCTCGGCGCACGCGCCTGGTGGCCGTCGCGCCTCTCGCGTCGCTCCGCCGACATGTGACACGCTGTGCACATGCCAGTTCCCTCGACGCAGCCTGCTGCCGAGCGCAAGCTCCTCCGTGACACCGTGCAGGACAAGATCCGCGACGCGATCATGGACGGCACGCTGGAGCCCGGCGAGCGGCTCAACGACGACGACCTGATCTCCTGGCTCGGCGTCTCCCGCACCCCGATCCGCGAAGCCCTGGCCGAACTCGCCCGCGCCGGCCTGATCGAGATGGCCCCGAACCGCTACACGCGGGTCGCGGCACCGACTGCTGACGAACTGCTCGACGCGTACCGCACGCTCGGCGTGATCTACGGCGGGGTCGTCCGCCTGGCGGTGCCGCGCTTCACCGACGCGGAGCGCAAGAAGATCGTGAAGATGCTCGACGACGTCGTCGCCCGCGTCGGCAAGGACGAACAGGCGAAGGTCGCCCACGACGGCGCGGACATCTACTCGCTCTGGGCCGGGGCCTGCGGCAACCCGTCCCTCGAGCAGCTCTGCCGGTCGACCACCGACGGCCTGGCCTTCAAGCTCCGTGTGCCGGAACTCGCCGAGCTGGTGCCCGCCGACGTCATCCTCCCCGAGCTCCAGAAGCTCAAGGACGCCGTCCTCGCGAAGGACCCGATCGCCGCCGAGCTCGCGATGGAAGCGGTGCACCTGCTGCCGACCCGCGGCTGACCCGCCGCCCGCGGCTGACCCGCCGCCCGCGGCTGACCCGCGGCCCGCGGCTGACTCGCGGTGGTCAGTGCGCGACGGCGGAGATCATCCCCAACCCGACGCTGATCCGGTCGGCGACCTCGATGAGGTCCTCGGCGAGCGAGTCCATGTCGCGGTCGCGGAGCTGGGTCACCCGTCCGGAGATCGACAGCGCCGCTGCGATCCGTCCTGACGCGTTCCGGATGGGCGCGGCGATGCAGAACCGTCCGAGTGCGAGTTCCTGGTTCTCCACACACCACCCCCGCGACGCCGAGGCCGCCAGGTCAGCGGTCAGGGCGTCGTGCGTGGTGATGGTGTGGTCCGTGTAGCGGGAGAGTTCCCCGAGCAGCGCTTCCCGCTCCGCCTGGTTCATGTCGAGCATCAGGGCCTTGCCGAGCGCGGACGCGTGCAGCGGCTGCCGCATCCCGATCATCGTGTGCGACTTCGGCGCGAGCGACCCCTCGAAGTGGCAGAGGTAGATCGCCCACGCGTCGTCGAGCACGCCGACGTTCGCGGTCAGCCCGATGCGGTGCGCGAGTTCCTGCGCGGCGGCGCGGGACTCACGGTGCACGGGATTGTGGTTGAGGCCCTGGCTCGCGAGCTCGAGGACCGCCCGCCCGACCGAGTACCCCTGCGTCTCCGGGTCGCGCCGGACGAACTCGAGCGACTCCAGCGTCGCGAGGAGCCGCCCGGTCGTCGAGGTCCCGAGCCCGATCGCGCGGGCGATGTCCGACGCGCGGACGCTCCCGCTCTCGGAGGTGCCGAGCGCGCCGAGGACCGCCACGGCGCGCTCGATGCTCTGGTTCGGAGGGGTGGTGGCCATGTGCCCATTCTGCTGGTCGAGCGGGCACCCCGCGCCGACTGCGACGCGGGGTGCCCTGGTTCTCAGCCCTTGCGCCACAGGTCGACGAGGAGCCTGGCGAGGTTCACGAGCAAGCTCGCGACCCCCAACCACAGCACCTGACGCCTGGGCTTGGAGTCGTTGTCCTGGGACATCGATCCACCTCCTGGTGTCTGCGCCGGCGGACACGAGAAGCGCAGGCCAAGGGGTGTGCATCGTCCATCTGGGCGGTACACTGGTCCGAGCTTGTGAGCTTGGGACCCTGTGTGTCCCTTGGCTTTCCGCTCGGAGAGCCGACCGAAGCCCATCACCGTTGTCGCGGTGATGGGCTTCAACTCTGCCCGGGCCGCGCTCCGGCGGTGACGCGGACCCGGCGTCAGCGTAGGTGCTGGCCGCAGCCGGAACCGCGTATTCCACATGTGGTCAGGCGACGGTCACGCCCGACGCGAATGCGCGGTCAGGCAACGGTCACGCCGGACACGAACGCGTTCGTCCGCACCTGCGCCGCCGTCAGCGGCACACCGCCGAGCACCACGCCCGAGAACGACACGTCCGACACCCCGTGCGCGGCGTCCCACCCGGACAGCGTCACCGGGTCCGCGCTCACGCTCGTGAAGTCCCGGATCGTGATGCCCGTGATGCGCCCGCGCTCGTCGCGGTACCCGGTGTCGTTCGAGTACGGCCCCTTGAGCACCTGCAACACGATCGCCTGCTTCCCGACCGGCTGCGACTCCACGTGGTAGCCGTCGACCGTGACGTCGGAGAGCGTCGCCCAGTCCTGCACGTCGAGCTTCAGTGCCACCTCCTTCGCGCGGAGCACGTACGACCGTGTGATGGACACGTCGGTGAACACCTCGGTCTCCATCGACGACCCGAAGCGCACCGGGTTCCCGCCGGTGACGTTCCAGAAGGTGGTGTCGTCGGCGTGCAGCCCGCGGGTCTCGGGCTCGCCGTTGGTGGCGGCATCGAGGGCGTGCCAGCCGAACCCGTCGTCGCCGCTCATCACGAAGTCGTGGCTGACGGTCATGTCCTGCACGCCGTCGGTGTCGATGCCGTCGTTGTTGATGAGCGTGCCCATCAGGTTCATCCACGAGACGTCGATGCCGGACGAGCGGATGTAGAGCGTCTGCCACCACTGGGCGTTGCGGACGCCGATGCCCTCCACGGTGATGTCCGAGCTGTCGTGGAAGCGGATCGCCATCGTCTTGTCGGTGCGGGAGGTGTCGTCGCCGGCGTCCAGGATCCCGCGTCCGCGGACCGTGACCCCGGTCACCCCGTCGCCGTCGATGCGGCCGCGCACGAGTGCGCCCGGCGCCAGGTAGACGGTCTGCCCCGACGTCGGTCGGATCACGCCGGCGTCGTGCTCGCCGGGCCCGTAGTACAGCACGTTCGGGTCGGCGGCGGACGGTACGTCCGTCTCCGACGGCGTGACGTAGAGGAACAGCGCGCGGACGCCTGGTGTCTCGATGACGAGCGGGTGCGCGTCGCGGATCGTGAACGTCACGGTATCGCCGGAGCGGGTGGTGGCGATCGCGAGGGTCCTGGGCGTGACGACCGGGGTCGCGGACGCGGCGAGCCCCGGCATGGTGACGCGCACCGTGGCGGTGCCGGTTCCCTTCGCGAACATCGCGACGTCGTGCGAGGTGCCGCTGACGGACTCCGCCTTGACGGGGACCGCCGTGCCGTTGGCCGACACGGTGTGCGCGGTCGCTGTCGGTGCGGCCGGGTTGCCGGGGTTCGCCTGGATCGCGGCGGTGCCGACGGTCGTGGCGGCGACCGCCCGTGGGGCGGAGTCCGCGGCGACCGCCCGTGGGCCGGGCGCGGCGTCGGCGGCGTGCGCCGGGCCTCCCGTCCAGGTCGACACGGACGCGACCGTGACGGACGCGACCGCGATCGCGGTGAGCAGGGTGGTGGCGCGCAGGCGCATGGCGATCTCCCTTGATCGTCGGATGGGTGGTGCGGTGGTCAGTAGACCTTCACGGCGCTCGCCGTGACGAAGGGCGACCCGTTCGTCGCGGTCACGACGATGCGGAGCGAGGACGTGCGGACCGGGTCGACGTCGTGCACCCGGTGCCGGTGGCGGTTCCCCGCGACGGTCGCGAGGGGCTGCCAAGCACCGTCCACGCACGCCTCGACCCGGTAGTCGCGGGCGAGGTCCGGGACGGCGTCCCAGTGCGTGCGGTGGTGGTGCAGGTTGATGAGGTCCGCGTCGACGTCGTCGTTCCAGACGATGCGGACCTGGTGGACGTCGACGGGCTCCGCCCAGTCGAGCGTCAGTGTCGCGGCGTCGTGTGCGTGGCTCGACCACATGTGCGGCCCACCGTGGGGACGCTGGATGCCGTCCACCACCCGGGAGGCTCGCCACGCGTCCGTCTCGCCGGTCACGGTGAACGCGAAACTGGTTCCGCGGAGGGCCCGTGCCTCCCAGTCCGTGACGGGTTGGTCGTCCTCCTCCGGGATGTGGTCGTCGAAGGGCGCGTCGTCGGCGGAGCGGGCGCGGAGCGCGAGGACGCCGTACGGGTGGCCGTCGGTCCGGAGCAGGCGGACGCCGGGTGCGGTGCGGACGACGACGACCGCGTTGCACGGCTCCGCCGGGTGGAAGTCGAGGTCGACGACCGCTTCGCCGGACCCGGCCGGAACGCGCGTGGTGTGGGTGGAGACGTGCTCGATCGGGGCGTAGTTCTGCGGCTTGCCCGTGGTCCAGAGCTCGACCCGCAGGTCGGTCGCGGAGTCGGCGTCGGTGCGGATGGCGATCGTGCCGAGCGACGGGTCCGCGGGCAGGACGATCGCGGCGTCGCGGTCGAGCGCGAAGGGCTCCTCGGTCTGCCACGGCGTCGTGTCGATCGTCGTCAACTCGGAACTCGCGCTGATCCGGGCACGGCGTGCCAGGTCCGCGGCGTCGACGGCGCGGACGCCGATGAGCGGGGCGTCCTCGCGGAGGAGCGTCTGCTGCAGCATCGCGATGTGGTCGGACCCGAGCTGGCGTGGCGTCATGCCGTGCCGGGCGACGAGGTGCGCCGCAGTGCCGGCCGCCTGGCCCTGGGTGGCGCAGGTCGCCATCACGCGGGTGGAGCCGAAGGCGATGTGCGACGCCGAGATGTTCCGTCCGGCGACGAGCAGGTTCGCGACGTTCGCCGAGTAGAGGGAGCGGAACGGGATGTCGTACGTGCCGTCCGTGTAGCGCTGCTGGGCGCCGGCGGTCTCGGCGTAGACGCCCTCGACCGGGTGCAGGTCGATCGACCAGCCGCCGAACGCGACGGTGTCCGGGAAGGACCGCTGCGTGAGCAGGTCCTGCTGGGTGAGGGTGTGGTCGCCCACGAACCGGCGGTACTCGCGCTTGCCCGGGATCGCGCCGACCCAGTCGAGCGTCAGGGTGTCGGCGTCGAACCGGCCGGAGTTCTTGATGTGGTCCCAGATGCCGTAGACGACGCCCCAGAGTTCGTCGCGGATGTGCTCGTTGTCGGTGACGGTGTCGAGCTCGCCGCCCCACTCGATCCACCAGTAGTTGCAGCCGTTGTCGCCGGTGCCGATCGCCCGGTTCGCGAGGATCGGCGTCTGCGACACGTCGATGGCGATCGACGGTGCGACGAACTTCTCGGGCCTGCCGGTGTCGTGCGTGGAGAAGAAGATCGAGCTGCCGAGCAGTTCGTCGTCGGCGTGCTCGGGTGCCCAGTCCTCGCCGTGCTCGTCCCGGCCCTCGCGGCCGATGCGGTACTCGGCGCCCGCGAGTGCGCCCACGAGTCCGTCGCCCGTGCAGTCGAGGAACACCGGCGCGGTGAACGTCGTCTCGATCTCGGAGCCCATCGTCCAGCCCGTGACGCTGGTGATCGTCGTCGGTCCGCCGTCGTCGGAGGTCCGGACGGTGCGCACGTCCGTGTTGAGGTGGAGGTGCACGTTCGGCTCGGCGCGAACGAGGTCGAGCACCACCTGGTCCCAGTAGACGGCGTTCCCCTGCGGGTTCCGGTACTGGTTCTCGAGGAACAGCTCGCCCATGATCCCGGTCTCGCGGGCGAACCGCTGGGTGCCGTGGGCGGTCGCGCCGACGACCCACACGCGGATCTCGCTCGAGGAGTTGCCGCCGAGGACCGGGCGGTTGGTGACGAGGGCGACGCTCGAGCCGAGGCGGGCGGCGGCGACGGCGGCGCTCACACCGGCGAGGCCGCCGCCGACGACCACGACGTCGTGGTGCTGGTTCCGGGACTGCATGGCAGCGACGGTATCACTTGCTGGCGCTTCTTTCCCACTGTGTGGCAAGGTGTGCCCGACGAGTGCTATCGTCAACGAACTCTCGACAACGAAGTGTGAGGTCACCCCATGAGCGACGGAACCCGAACGCGCACGAGCGCCGACGCCGCCACCACCACCCCGGACGTCCGGGCCGCGCTGGGCGACGACGCCCGCCGCCAGAGCATGCGGAAGGTGATCGTCGCGGCCGGTGTCGGTCACTTCGTCGAGTGGTTCGACTTCGGCCTCTACGGCACGCTGGCCACGGTCATCTCGCTCCACTTCTTCAAGCAGGGCGACCCGCAGGTGGCGCTCCTGTCCGCGTTCGCGGTGTTCGGTGCCGGCTTCGTGATGCGACCGCTCGGCGGGTTGTTCTGGGGGTCCCTCGGTGACCGGGTCGGCCGGAAGACCACCCTCGCGACGGTGATCCTCATCACGAGCGGGGCCACCGCCGTGATGGGCATCCTGCCGACGTACCAGGTGGTCGGACTCTGGGCGCCGGTCCTGCTCGTCCTCGTGCGACTCGTCCAGGGCTTCGCCGCCGGCGGTGAGGGAGCCGGCGCGACCACGCTGCTCGCCGAGTACGCCCCGTCGAACCGGCGCGGCTTCGTCACGAGCTTCATCGACGTCTTCGGGTTCGTCGCCTTCATCGTCGGTGGCGGCCTGGTCTTCCTCTTCACGGCGGTCGCCGGCGGGGACGCCCTCCAGTCGTGGGGCTGGCGGGTGCTGTTCCTCATCGCGATCCCGCTCGGACTCGTCGGGCTGTACCTCCGCACCAAGCTCGAGGACACCCCGGAGTTCCGCGCGCTCAAGGCCAAGGGCGAGGTCGCGGCGAACCCGCTGCGCCGCTCGATCCGGACGTCGTGGCGAGCGCTGCTCTTCTGCGTCGGCTTCGTCGTGATCAAGGCCGTCGGGCACTGGATCCTGCAGACCTTCATGCCGTCCTACCTGCAGGCGGACCTCGGCTACTCGCCCATGGTGTCCTACGGCGCGGTGGTGCTCGGCTTCATCGTGATCGCCGCCCTCGTGCCGTTCTTCGGCCTGCTGTCCGACAAGATCGGCCGGAAGCCGGTCATGCTCGCCGGCTGTGCCGGGTTCGTCGTGCTGACCTACCCGACCCTGATGCTCATGAACGCCGGGAACTTCTGGGCGGCCGCCGGGGCGATGATGCTCCTCGGGCTGTTCATGGCCGCGTTCGACGGTGCCGTGAGTGCTGCGATGGCCGAGCTGTTCCCGACCAACATCCGGTACGGGTCGATGGGCATCGCGTACAACATCAGCGTCGCGGTCTTCGGTGGGATCACGCCGTACTTCGCCACGTGGCTGATCGCCTCGACGGGCAACAACTTCGCCCCGGCCTTCTACGTGATGGCCGCCGCCGCGATCAGCGGCATCGCGGTCCTGCGTGCCCGCGAGACCAACAAGGAGACGCTGCGGCAGGAATGAGACGCGGCCAGGAGACGGACGGGAGGCACGGTGCCGGCTGGCACCGTGCCTCCCGTCCGGGGGGTGTTGGCGACATTTCGCAGGAGGATTCCATACTCCACGCACGGTCTCCGGTTATCGTGCTCAGGTGAGTTCGCAACCGGAAGAGACGACCCTGCGCCGCCGTCGTGGCTCCGTGCCGCCCCGGCACGGCCGCCAGAAGCGCGGGTTCGGCGTGGTGTTCCCCGCCGTCGCCGGTGTGCTCACCATGGCCCTGCTGCTCAGCGGCGGGTACGCGGCGTACGCCTACAACCGCCTGGCGTCGAGCGTCACCAAGGTCGACGCGATCGGCGGATCGACGAGCACCAAGGACGACGTCGACGGCAAGGCGATGAACATCCTGCTCGTCGGTGACGACCACCGTCCCGAGAACGCGACGCCCGAGCAGATGGCCGAGCTCAGCACCACCTCGGACGGCGGATCGACCAACACCGACACCATGATCGTGCTGCACATCGCAGCCGACGGGCGCAGCGCGACGATGATCTCGTTCCCGCGCGACTCCTACGTGGACATCCCCGGCGTCGGCAAGGGCAAGCTCAACAGCGCGTTCTACTACGGCACCCTCAACAACGGCGGCGCCGCGGGCGGTGCCCAGATGCTCATCAAGACGATCGAGGGGCTCAGCGGGCTGTCGATCGACCACTACGTGCGGGTGTCCCTGCTCGGCTTCTACGAGATCGTGAAGCAGCTCGGCCCGGTCGAGGTCTGCCTGAAGGAGCCCGCGAAGGACAAGTACTCCGGCGTCGACCTGCCCGCCGGCAACTCGAAGCTCACCGCGAAGCAGGCACTCTCCTTCGTGCGTCAGCGCCACGGCCTGCCGAACGGCGACCTGGACCGCTCGGTGCGCCAGCAGTACTTCCTCTCGCAGGAAGCGCGGAAGATCCTCTCCGCCGGCACGCTCCTCAACCCGGTGAAGACGACGAACATCATCGACGCGATCGGTGACTCCGTCGAGACCGACCAGGGCCTCGACCTGCTGTCCCTCGCGTCCCAGCTCCGGAACCTGCGGCCGTCGGCGATCCAGTCCGCGACGATCCCGATCCTCGGCACCCCGACGATCGACGTCGGCGGCTCCGCGCTCTCCATCGTCGAGGTGGACACGGTCGGCATGCCCGCGTTCGTGCAGGGCCTCATCGGCCAGTCGGACGCCTACACGAAGGCGACGGCCGCGGCCGCGTCGGGTGTCAGTGTCACGGTCGTGAACGGCAGCGGGATCACGGGCGCGGCCGGGGCGGCGACCACGGTCCTCGCCGGCCGCGGGTTCCAGGTCGGGACCCCGGGCTCCTCGGACACCACGATCGCGACGATGGTGCAGTACCCGGCGGGCATGGAGGCGCAGGCGAAGGCCCTCGTCGCCGCCGTCCCCGGCGCGCTGCCCGTGCAGACGTCGTCCGTGCAGGGTGTGACGCTCGTGCTCGGGAAGAACGGCAAGACCGCCGTGGCCGCGGAGCCAGCAGCACCGTCCTCGTCGTCCGCCGCGTCCGAGCCCTCGTCGAAGCCGTCGTCGAAGGCCGCGTCCGAACCGAGTGCGACGTCGACCGACGTGCACAACTACGGGCAAGCGGACTCCTGCATCTACTAGGTTCGAGGGTGTGAGCAACGCAGCGCGTCCGATCACCCTGATGACCTACAACGTCAAGAACCCGGATCCGGCGCACGACTGGCCGGCGCGTCTGCCGGTCCTGCTCGACATCGTCCGACGGAACGACCCCGACGTGCTCTGCGTGCAGGAGGCCTTCGACCACCAGATGGACGAGATCCGCGCGGGCCTGCCCGGGTACGCCGACGTCGGCCAGGGACGCGAAGGCGGCACGGCGGGGGAGCACGCGGCGGTCTTCTTCCGGACCGAGCGGCTCCGACCGATGGACACGGGCTCGTTCTGGCTGTCCGACACCCCGGACGAGCCGGCGTCGAACACCTGGGGCAGCCTGTTCCCGCGGATCGCGAACCACGTGGAGTTCCTCGATGCCGACGGGCCGGCGTTCACGCTCCTGACGACCCACCTCGACCACGAGCCGACCGAGCACGGGGACGAGGTCCGGGGCCGGAGCGCCGCGCTCATCGTCGAGCGACTCGCCGGGATCGACGGCCCGGTCGTCGTGGCCGGGGACTGCAACGAGCCCGCCGGTGCGGGAGCGGCGTCGCGGGTCTTCGCGGACGGTGGCTACACGGATGCGTGGACGGTGGCGGGGGACCCGGCGGACCGGACGGCGACGTTCAACGACTGGCTGCCGCCCGTGGACTCCGGCGAGCGGATCGACTGGGTGCTGACGAAGGGCGTCGCCGGCGTCGACCGGGTGCGCATCGACCACGACGGGCCGGAGACGTGGTTCGCGAGCGACCACTTCCCGGTGGTCGCCACGATCCGGATGTGAGTGTGTGCGGCGCGCGCCGAGGGTGTCGCGCCGGCGTCAGCAGCCGTGCACGGCGTTGACGGGCATCGGCGAACCGATGACCGTCACGGTGGTGCCGTCGGTCAGTGCGGAGACGCCGTTGGTGCCGGCTCCGTCGGAGTCGGACGGCCAGCCCTCGGCGAGGAGGAGCTGCCACGCCTGGGAGTCGCCGGAGCCGAGCGACTCACGGTCGGCATGTGCGGCGTCGTCGATGCGGTGCGCGATGTCGTCCCCGACCTGGACGTCGTCCGGGCCGGTCAGCTCGACGACGCCGCCGGTGCGGGAGCGGACGTCGTCGCGGAGGACCCGGACCTCGAGCGAGTTGCCGAGGCTGGACGGGGTGGAGAGCGCGGCCACACGGATGGCGCCGCCCCACGTGTAGGTCGTGCCGGCGGGGAAGCACCGGCCGCCGTCGCCCTCGGCCGTCTGGGTGCGGGACGGGGTGCCGAACAGGCGGTTGAGCAACGACACGGTCGTGCGGGAGTCGCGCATCGAGGCGACCGCGACGGTCCGTTCGCCACGGCGGAGGACGATCGACTCGGCGCCGAGCTCGACGGCGTCGACGCGCTTGAGCTTGGCGTTCGAGACGTGCGTGGGGGTGGCGACCGGGGTGATCTCGGCTGCTGCGGCCCGGTCGACGGTGGCGGGACCGTTGGACAGGTCGGCGGCCGTCGCACCCGCCAGGAGGGCGAGCGTCGCGGCGCCGAGCGCGAGCATGGTCCGTGCAGTCACCGTTCGACCGTAGGGCCATGACCACGCCTGGACGACGGGTGTTACCGAATCGGGGCCGGGCCGTCACCGGACCGTGACATTGCGCTCGACTGGACAGGTCTTATACATGTACCATCGCTGCCATGCCCGTCTCATCGAAGCGACGTCTCGTCGCCGAAGCCCTCCGCGACGCGATCGCGACGGGTCGGTACGTTTCCGGGGAACGCCTCCCCGGCGAGCACGAGCTCGCCGAACGGTTCGCCGTCAGTCGTGGGACGGTGCGTGCGGCACTGGCCGACCTCGCCGACGACGAGTACATCGCCACCCACGGCGGCATCGGCTCGGTCGTGACCTTCGACGGCGCAGCGCTCGACCCCCGAGCCGGCTGGGCGCGCTCGATCGCCGGCAGCGGCGCCGAGGTCGTCGCGCGCACCCTCCGGATCGAACGGGTCACGGACGCCGAGCTCGCCGGCGTCGTCGGCGCGGACCCGGAGCTCGTCGCGGTCGACCGGGTGCGCTCGGTCGTGGACGGCCCGCACGTGTCCTACGAGCGCAGCATCGTCCCGCGGATCGGCCGGCTCGACCGCGCGGTCGAGGACGGCCTGGTGGACGGTTCCCTCAGCGCCACGATCGAGGCGGCCGGGCTCGTCCCGGTCCGTGCCGAGCAGTGGATCGACGTCCGGCCGCTCGACGACGCCGAGGCCGCGGTGCTCGACCGCACCCCGGGCACCCCGTTCCTGCACAGCCGCCGGGTGTCCCGGACCGCGAGCGGGGCGTTCGTCGAGGCGGTCGACAGTCTCCTCGACCCCGAGCGCTTCCGCATCCACATGCGGTTCCAGAGCACCACCGGACAGGACGCACGATGACCGCGCAGCACGACCACGCCCTCGCCGCCTTCCGGGGGCTCGCCATCGGGGACGCCCTCGGCATGCCGACGCAGTCGATGTCCCTCCGCGAGATCCGCGAGGACCACGGGCGCATCGCCGGGTTCGTCGACGCGGGCCCCCACCAGCGGATCGCGCACGGCATGCCCGCCGCGAGCATCACCGACGACACCGAGCAGGCCGTCCTCGTCGCACGGCTCCTGGTCGAGGGGGAAGGACGGCTCGACCCGACCCGCTTCGCCGAGGCGCTCATCGACTGGGAGCGCGGGATGGCGGCGAAGGGGTCGCTCGACCTCCTCGGCCCGAGCACGAAGACCGCGGTGCAGCGCATCCTGGACGGCGTCCCCGCGTCCGAGGCCGGGTCGACCGGCACGACGAACGGTGCCGCGATGCGGATCACCCCGGTCGGCATCAGCACGCGTGCCGACGACCTCGACGCCCTCGTCGACGCCGTGCAGGACGCGTCCCGGGTCACCCACGACACCGGGCTCGGCATCGGCGGTGCCGCGGCGATCGCGGCTGCCGTGAGCGCCGGCGTCGACGGCGCGACCCGCGACGAGGCACTCGACGTCGCCGTGGCCGCCGCCCGCATCGGGGAACACCGAGGGCACTGGATCGCCGGCGCCTCGATCGCCGACAAGACCGCATGGGCGCGCGGGTACCTGCCGACCGTGCCGGCAGCCGACCGCATCGACGTGATCGACGGCGTCATCGGCACCAGCGTCGCCAGCCAGGAGTCGGTGGTGGCAGCGCTCGCCCTCGTCTCGCTCGGCCTCGACCCGTGGGAGACGCTCTGCACCGCCGCGAGCACCGGCGGCGACACCGACACGATCGCCGCGATGGCCGGTGCGGTACTCGGCGCCGTGCACGGGCCGTCCGCGTGGCCCGACGGGGCCGCCGAACGGGTCGAACGCGTGAACGACATCCGGTTCGCGGACGTCGTCGCCCCCCTCCTCGCACTGCGCGGCACGCACTAGCCACGCCCCCACAGCCCCGGTCGGTGGCATCCCCCACGAGCCACCGCCCGGTCCCCCCCCCCCCCCCCGAAGCCCTTCCGACGACGTAAGAGGAACCATGACCGACCGTCCCGCCTCCGGCACCCTGACCAGCATCGAGCAACGCGGGATCGAACCCGTGCCCGCCGCCGAGCGCACCGGCAGCTCCGGCGCGCTGTTCTGGGTGTGGTTCGCAGCGAACATCTCGATCCTCGGGCTGCCCCTCGGCGCGACCCTGGTGGCGTTCCAGCACCTCAACATCTGGCAGGCGCTCGTCGTCGCGGTGGTCGGTGCGGCCGGGTCGTTCGCGCTCGTCGGGGTGATCTCGATCGCGGGTCGTCGTGGTGGTGCTCCCGGCCTGACGCTGAGCCGCGCGGTGTTCGGCGTCCGCGGCAACATCGGCCCGACGTTCGTCTCGCTGCTGTCCCGACTGGGCTGGGAGACCGTGAACACCACGACGGCGGCGTTCGTGCTGCTGTCCCTGTTCACCATCCTCTTCGGGACGGACGGCGACGCGAAGCACGAGCCGCTCCTGACGGTCGTCGCGATCCTGGTGTTCGTGATCGCCACGGTGCTCATCTCGGGGCTCGGTCACGCCTTCATCGTCGCCGTACAGAAGTGGGCGACGTGGGTCTTCGGCGCGCTCAACGTGTTCGTCGCCGTGTTCCTGGTCCTCCGCGTCGACTGGCACGTCGTCGGCAGCGCTCCCGCCGGCCCCTTCGCCGCGATGGCCATCGGCATCGGCACGATCGCCGCCGGGACCGGGATCGGCTGGGCGACCGCCGGTGCCGACATCGCCCGCTACACGAAGACCAGCGTGCGGGCGTCGAAGCTCGTCGCCGCAAGTGCCGCCGGCGCGGGCATCCCGCTCGTGCTCCTGGTCGGCCTCGGAGCGCTCGTCTCCGCCGGCGACCCGACCCTCGCGCAGGCCGGTGACCCGGTCGCCGCGATCCGTGACCTGCTGCCGAGCTGGATGGCGATCCCGTACCTGATCGCCGCGTTCGGCGGCCTGCTGCTCTCCAACCACCTCTCCGTGTACTCCGCCAGCCTCACCACGCTGACCCTCGGCATCAAGGTGCCCCGGGTGTGGGCGGTCACGGTCGACGTGGTCGTGACGTTCCTCGGCGCCATGTACTTCATGCTCGTGGCCGACGGCTTCTACGCGCCGTTCATCACGTTCATCTCCGTCCTCGCCGTGCCGATCACCGCCTGGCTCGGCGTCTTCATCGCCGACATCGTGCGGCGCACCTGGTACGACCCGGTCGCGCTCCTCGACCTGCGCGCCGGCGGTCGCTACTGGTACTCCGGCGGCATCGCCTGGCGCGCGGTCATCGCCTGGGCCGTCGCGATCGTGGTCGGGTTCCTGTTCACGAGCGTGCAGGTCGGGGACGCCGACCCGGTGTTCGTCGGCTCGTTCTCGCACACCTGGATCGGCGCGAACGGCCTCGGCTGGATCGTCACGTTCATCGTCGCCGCAGCGGTCTACGTCCTGACCGGCGGGCCGAAGGGCACGCTCCACGAGCCGGCTGACGAGTCCGCGCCGATGCCGGTCGCGGAGCGCGCCTGATGCCGCGGCTCGTCTCCGTCGGCAACGTCATCGTCGACATCGTGATGCGCATCGGGGAGCTGCCGGAGCCCGGGGGCGACGTGCTCGCATCGGCGTCGGACATCACCGCGGGCGGCGGGCTCAACACGATGGTCGCGGCCCGGCGCGACGGCCTCGAGGTCGTGTTCGCCGGCCAGTACGGCACCGGCCCGTTCGGCGACGTCGTGCGACGAGCCCTGGCGGACGCGGACGTCGAGGTGCTGCAGCCCGGGATCGACGACGTCGACAGCGGCTACTGCGTGGCGCTCGTCGACGCCTCCACCGAGCGCACCTTCGTCACGTCCGTCGGCGCCGAGGGACGGCTCGGCCCGGCCGAGCTCGCCCGCATCGACCTCCGCGAGGACGACACCGTCTTCGTCTCCGGCTACGGGCTCGCCCACCCGGTCAACGGTGCCGCGATCGCCGCGTGGATCGGGACGGTCCCGGCATCGGTGCGGGTCGTGTTCGACCCGTCGCCCCTGGTCGCGACGCTGGATCCGTCCGTGGTCGCGCCCGTGACGGCGCGTGCGGACGTCGTCTCCACGAACGCCCGGGAGGCCCGGCTCATGTCCCCGACGTCGGCCGACCTCCGGCAGGCGGTCGCCGCCGTGGCCGCGGGTGCGCGGGGCACGGCGCTGGTCCGTGACGGCGGGGCCGGGTGCTGGGTCGCGGACCCGTCGCTGTCCGACGGCCCGGTCCTGGTTCCGGGCTTCGCCGTCGCGGCCGTCGACACGAACGGTGCCGGGGACGCGCACGGCGGTGTGCTCGTCGCGGCGCTCACCCGGGGCGCGGGCCTCGTCGACGCGGTCCGCCGGGCGAACGCCGCCGCTGCGATCGCGGTGTCCCGTCTCGGTCCCGCGACGGCGCCCACGCGGGCCGAGACGGACGCGTTCCTGGCCGCCCACCCGGCGTAGACCGGCTCGTCGGACCGGTACCGAGCCTCCCGTCCGGGCTGTGTGCAGGGGGACAGTCTCCTGAACGCAACCGGGGGACGCCCTGCGTACCGTCGAGGGCATGACGGACCAGCAGATCGACCAGTACACGATGCAGGACCCGACGAAGCTCTACGCCGACAAGCAGCCCGAGGAGCAGTACCTCGAGGGTGCCGGGACGGACGCGGAGATGGCGCAGAACGTGCCGGCCGACCACGGCGAGGACACCTACCGCGGCTCCGGCCGACTCGCGGGCCGCAAGGCACTCGTCACCGGCGGCGACTCCGGCATCGGGGCCGCCGTGGCGATCGCCTACGCCCGCGAGGGTGCCGACGTCGCCATCGGCTACCTGCCCGAGGAGCAGGAGGACGCCGACCGGATCGTCTCCCTGATCGAGGCGGCCGGACGCAAGGCCGTCGCGATCCCCGGAGACATCACCTCGCTCGAGTTCTGCGAGGAGCTCGTCGCGACCGCCGTCCGCGAGCTCGGCGGGCTCGACATCCTCGTGAACAACGCCGGCAAGCAGCAGAACGTCTCCTCGATCGTGGACATCTCCGACGAGGAGTTCGACGAGACCTTCAAGACGAACGCCTACGCGACGTTCCGGATCACCAAGGCCGCGGTGCCGCACCTGCAGCCGGGCTCGACGATCATCAACACGACCTCGATCCAGGCGTACGCGCCGTCGCCGCACCTGGTGCACTACGCGGCCACGAAGGCGACCGTGAACAACCTGGCGAAGGGGCTCGCGGCCCAGCTCGCGCCGAAGGGCATCCGCGTCAACGCGGTCGCGCCCGGGCCGATCTGGACGCCGCTGCAGCCGGCCGGTGGTCAGCCGCCGGAGGCGCTGCCGTCCGCCGGGGAGCAGACCTACCTCGGCCGCTGGGGCCAGCCCGCGGAGCTCGCGCCGGCGTACGTGTTCCTCGCCAGTGGCGAGTCGTCGTACGTCGTCGGCGAGACGCTGCACGTCGACGGCGGCATGCCGACGCCGTAGCGCGCCGCGCGCCGGGGCCGCTGTGTGCGGTACTCAGCGCGCGGTACGCGGCGTGCGGACCAACAGCCAGATGAAGTACGGCGTGCCGATCGCGGCCGTCAGGATGCCGGCGCCGAGCTGGGCGGGCGCGATGACCGTGCGGCCGACGACGTCGCCGGCGCACACGAGCACCGCGCCGAGCATCACGGCGACCGGGACCACGGCCGCGTGCTTCCGGCCGACGAGCGCCCGTGCCGCGTGCGGTGCGACGAGCCCGACGAATCCGATCGTCCCGACGGCGGCGATCGCCGTCGCGGTGAGCACCACCGACACGGCGAGGAAGCCGAGGCGGGCACGGGACAGCCGGACGCCGAGGAGTCGCGGGGTGTCCTCGTCCAGGGACACCAGGTCGAGCTCCCGACGGCGGGCGATGACCGCGACGAGCGCCAGCACGAGGACGACCGCCACCGGCACGCAGTCCGACCACGTGCGACCGTAGGTCGAACCGGACAGCCAGGTCAGCGCCTTCGTCGCGTTGAACGGGTCCGTGAGCACGATGACCAGGCTGATCATCGCGGTGAGGCCGGACGAGACGCCGATCCCGACGAGCACCAGCCGGTCCTGCCGGAACCCGCCGCGTGCGGACAGGCCGAAGACGATCGCCGCCGCCAGGGTCGCACCGAGGAACGCACCGCCGGCCATCGTCCAGGAGCCCACCACCGGCAGCGCGGTCACCATCACGACCGCACCGAGTCCCGCTCCGCTCGAGACACCGAGGACTCCGGGATCGGCGAGGGGGTTCCGGGTGACGGCCTGCACGATCGTGCCGGCGAGTGCGAGCGCCGCGCCGGCGAGGAGCGCGGCGAGGACCCGCGGCACCCGGGTGTCCAGGATGAACGAGATCGCCTGGTTCGCCCGGCCGGTCAGCCAGTTCGTCACGTCGCCGAGCAGCAGCTTCGCGTCCCCGAGGAGCACGGACGCGATCACCACCCCGACGAGCACCGCGGCCAGGGACAGCGTCACGACGAGCACCGTCCAGCGGCCGGGGACCCGGGACCCCTCGAGCTGACCCGTCTGGCCCGAGTCGCGGGTGCGGATCGCCATCACGACGAGGAACACCGCGCCGACGACGCTCGTCACGATCCCGGTGGGGACGGCCGTGGCGGTGTCTCCGGTGACGAACGCGCGGAGCAGCACGTCCGACGCCAGCACGATGCCCGCGCCGACGAGCCCCGCGACCGGGAACGCCGCCCACGAGCGGTGCATGGTCGGGAAGCGGCGGGCGAGGGGACGGACGAGCGCCGGTGCGCAGAGGCCGACGAAGCCGATCGGGCCGGCGATCGTGACGGCAGCGGCGGAGAGCAGGACCGCGAGGACGATCGCGACGACCCGGGTGCCGCGGACCGGGACACCGAGTCCCCGCGCCGCGTCGTCGCCGAGCGCCAGGGCGTCGACCCGTCGGGACACGAGGACGAAGCCTCCGACGCCGACCACCAGGAACGGCAGCATCTGCGCGACACCGGCGAACCCGTTCTGCGCGATGCCACCCTGGCTCCACGCGTACATGCCCTGCGTCTGCTGGGGGAACAGCAGGATGAGGGCGTTCGTGACCGCACCGAGCCCGAGCGCGAGCGCAGAGCCCGCCAGCACCAGGCGCACGGTCCCGTTGCCCAGCCCGGACAGCGCGAGGACGAGCGCAGCCGCCCCGAGTCCGCCGGCGAAGGCGATGCCGGACTGCGCGAGGACGCCGAAGCCCACACCGGAGACGGTGGCGACCCCGAGCGCGAGGTAGGCGCCGGCGTTCACGGCGAGGGTGTCCGGCGCCGCGAGGACGTTCCGGGTGACGGCCTGCATCGCCGCGCCCGCGATCCCGAGCGACGCACCGACGAGGAGACCCGCGACCATGCGCGGCAGCCGGGACGCGATGACGACCGACGCGTCGGTGCCGTCCGCCTGCCCGGTGATCGCCTTCCAGACCGCGGCGGCCCCGACGTGGGCCGTTCCCTGCGTGACGTCGATCGCGGCGAGGAGGAGGACCACGACGACACCGGCGAGGAGCACGCCGAGGCCGAGGGAGACGCGCCGCCCACGGCCGGCGGGCGGACCGACGTCGGAACGCCGGTCGGCCCGCTCTGGTGCCAGGGTGTCGATCACCCGTTACTTCGTGATCGCGGCGACGGTGGCGTCGATGTACGCCTCCATAGAACCGGGGCCGCCGAACATCCAGATGCCGTCGGTGAGGCGGTGCACGTTGCCGGCCTCGACGAAGGGCAGCGACTTCCAGACGTCGTTCGACGCGAGCGAGTCGGCGAACACGTCGTTGCCGTCGGCCTTGTTCGCGATGTAGAGGAACTGCGTGTCGGCGCCGAGCTTCGTCAGGCCCTCGACGTCGGTCGACCCGAGGCCGTACGCGGCGTCACTGTCGACGTCCCAGGCGTTCTCGAGCCCGAGTCGCTCGTTCACGGTCCCGAGTGCCGAGGTCGACGTGTACGGACGGATCGTGACCTGGTTCGAGAGCTCGTACCCGTCGGCCATCGCGACCGTCGTGCCGGCCTTGCCCGCGTCGGCGAGCTCCTTCTTGCCCGCGGCGAGCTTGTCCTCGAACCCGGACCAGACGGTCTTCGCCTCGGCGGCGGTCCCCGTCGCCTTCGCGATCATGTCGAGCGTGTCATGCATGGTGCCGAGCTGGTCCTTGCCGTCCGCGGAGGCGACGACGATCGTCGGGGCGATCTTCCGGAGCTGCTTGACGACCGACGCCTTGAGGTCGTTCGTCGCGACGATGAGGTCCGGCGCGAGGGCGGCGATGGTGTCGGTGCTCGGCTCACCGCGCGTGCCGATGTCCTTCGGGTCGCCGGTGAGCGGGACGGCGGAGTCGTAGTTCCCGTAGCCCTTGACGTCCGCGACGCCGACGGGGGCGACACCGAGGGTCTCGAGGTCCTCGACCACGTTCCACTCCGTGCCGACGACCTTCTCCGCGGGGCCGTCGAGCGTCACCTTCGTGCCGGTGGCGTCGGTGATGGTGATCTTCGAGCCCGAGGACGACGCGTCGGACGCCGACTGGGTCGACCCGCAAGCGGTCAGGGCGATCAGGGCGGTGGCCGCGATCGCGGTGGCGGAGAGGAGACGCTTCATGAGCTGCTGTGGAGCCTTTCGGTGCGGGTGTGGTGCCGGCCGACGGCGCGGGTGCGCAGCCGTCCGGTCGAGGGGTCGTGGTCGACGTCGATGCGGATGCCGTAGACGGCGGAGAGCCCCGCGGACGTGAACACCTCGGACGGGGTGCCGTCGGCGACGACCACACCCGCTTCGAGGAGCACGACGCGGTCCGCCACGGCGGCGGCCTGGTCGAGGTCGTGGAGGACGACACCGACGGCGATGCCGCGCTCGTCGGCGAGGTCGCGGATCAGGTCGAGCAGCTCCACCTGGTAGCGGAGGTCGAGGTACGTGGTCGGTTCGTCGAGGAGCAGCACGCCGGTCTGCTGCGCCAGGCAGCTCGCCAGCCAGACGCGCTGCAGCTGTCCACCGGAGAGCTGGTCGACGTGGCGGTCGGCGAGGTCGCTGAGCCCGGTGACGTCGAGGGCGTGCTCGACGACCGCGGCGCCGTCTGGGTCGGTGCCGCCGAACCGGGACCGGTACGGGTGCCGGCCGAACGCCACCACGTCGCGGATGCGCAGGCCGCCGGGGGTCGGTCGGCCCTGGGTGAGGAGCGCGACCTGCTTCGCGAACGCCTTGGGGGAGAGGGCGAGCCCGTCGACGGTGTCGTCGTCGGTGCGCAGCGCCACCGAACCGGACCGCGCGGGCTGGAGCCGGGCGATCGTCCGGAGCAGCGTCGACTTGCCGGAGCCGTTCGGGCCGACGAGCGCGGTCACACGGCCGGCGACGAGCTCGAGGGACGCGCCGTGCACGACGGCTTCGCCCTGGTACGCCACCGTGACTGCACGGGCATCGAGATCGACCACTCGGTAAGGGTAGCCTCACCTACCCTGCATTACGCAACACGTGCGGCAGATCTACCCGACGGAACAGCTCCGGGCCAGACGCTCGAGGAGCTCCCGCGCGGACAGCGCAGCAGCCAGTTCGACCTCGACGGGGTTGATGCCGAACGCGCGCTCGAGCTGCCGGCGCCGTGCCTGGTCGGCGATCGGGACCTCCGGCCGCTGCGGCAACACCGCGATCGCCTGGGCCGCGGCGTCGAACGCGCCCGGCGGTCGACCGAGTTGCTCCCACATCGTCCGGACGTCGTGCGCGACCTGGTCGGGGTCACCGCCGAACTCGAAGCCGGCGGACGCCATGGTCGCCAGTCCCTGCGCAGTGGGGTCGTTCGGGGTCATCGCCGCATCGTCACACACCATGCCGGGAACACGCCAGGAAGACCGGCCCCGGGCCCGTGTCCCCCATCATGCCGACACCCGGACCGGGGATTCTGTTCCGCCCCTCGACACGTTTGGATGAACCTGCGGACAGGACGTGCGCAGACGGAGGGCAGGATGCTCGAGGACACCAGCGCGGACACCGCGGCAGCAGCGGCAGCAGCCGCGACCCTGCACCTGCGGATCACGATCGTCGGCGCGACCGTCGACCTGCTCCACGACGTGCCCTTCCACGAGGCCCGGCCCGAGGCCGTCGCCGAACGCCTCGACATCACCGTCCACGAGCTCCGCCAGCACTTCCCGTCGTGGGACGGCCTCGTGCTCGCCGCGCTCGACCGCTGGAACGGCGGACGGATGGACGAGGTCACGCGGGTCGTCGGCAACGGCAGCACCGTGCAGCTGCTCCGCGCGATCGTCGCCTCGAACGCCGAGGACCCGGCGCTGATGCGGCTCCTGGTGGCGCTGCTCTCGGTCTCGGGAAACCCCGCGCACCCGATGTCCTCGTACCTCCGGTCCCGCTACCAGCTCTTCTTCTCCCAGATCAAGCGCGGGCTCGAGCACGACATCGCCGTCGGGCGGGCACCCCACACGATGGAGCCCCGCCGCGGTGCCGAACAGCTCATCGCGCTGTACGAGGGGTTGCAGCTCCAGGCACTGCTGCGCGCGGACCTCGACCTCGTGCCGGCGTTCGACCGTGCGGTCGCGCGGCTCGAGCGCGGCTGGATGGAGCGGTACGAGCCGCAGGCCGCTCGTCGCCTGTCCACGTGGTCCGACGACGGCTGGGACATCTAGCCACGCGCTCAGGGTGTGCGGGGGAGCCGCGGCACCGTCCCGTTGCCCGGGTCGTACCCGGTGTCGCGGATCACCCGGATCGCCGTCGTGTCGTTGTGGACCGAGTGCACCACCACCCGGCGCGACCGGCGGAGCGCGCGTCGGGCACCCGGCGTCGCGAAGAGCCCGCCGAGCACGAGCCCCGCGCCGATCGCGAGTGCCACCGACACCGCGGCGACGAAGTCGAGCGCCGCACTCGACGTGCCGGACATGAAGTTCAGCAGCGCGTTCGACACGGCGACACCGGGGAGCAGTGCCCCGCAGAACGCCGGCACCGCGATCGCAGCGACGGCGGTCCGCATCCGCACGGCCGCGTAGGTCGAGAGCACGCCGAGCAGGACCGCGGCGACGAACGTCGCACCGAGCAGCGGGAACCCGAGCTGCCGCAGCCCCCAGAGTGCTGCCCCCGCGGCGACCGAGAACACCACCGCGACGGGGATGACCCGGGCGCTCGCCTGTTGCACGAAGCAGTTCGCCCCCGCCGACACCACCGTCAGCGAGAGCGACGCCCAGAGCGGCAGCGTCTGCGTGACGATGCCGGACGGGTCCACCTCGAGGTGGAGCCACTTCGTCAGCGCGATGCCGGCCGGTACCCCGACGACGATCGCGGCGATGATCAGCCCGATGTAGAAGGCGCGCGCGACGGCCATCGCCCGGAACCCCGAGATCGCGTCCTGCGCCCACGTCACGAGTGACGGGTGCGGGAGCAGCAGCACGACGAGGGCGGCGACCATCGTGGCCGCGCCGCCCGGGTGCAGGACCCCGACGCCGATCGCCAGGGTGCCGAGCGCCGACGCCACGGCGCCCTGTGCCCCGGAGACGAAGAACTGCGGGTAGCCGCGGCCGGTCAGCCATCGCCCGGAGACGATGATGCCGAGCATCAGCACGAACGCACCGACACCGGCACGCCATCCACCGCCGGCCTGCATCGCGATCGACGTCCCGAGGATCGACAACCCGACGTCGGCCGTCCAGGTGGGCCAGCGGGAGGGCATCCGCAGCACCGCCACGAGCGCGCTCACCGCCGAGGTCATGTCGCGTTCGTCGTGGATGACGTCGTCGACGATCTGGTTCGCCCACGCCAGCCGGTTCAGGTCCGAGCCGTCGGAACGCACCGTGCGCATCTTGACGAGCATCGGGGCATCCGACGGCGCGTACTGGATCGTCACGGAGCTCCCCGTGAAGTCGAGTTCCAGCGGAGCCAGGTTCCACTTCGTGGCCACGGCGACCAGGGCGATCTCGACGCTGCGGGTGTCCGCGCCCGATGCGAGCATCACCTCGGCCAGGTCGAGGCAGAAGTCGACGATCTGCGCGGCGGTGTACTGCGCCGCCGTCTGCCGGTCCGGTTCGACGTGCTCGTAGATCGTGCCGCGGAGGCGTGCGCGGATGTCCCGGAGGTCGTGCTGCGCGACGCTGCGGGCACGTGCGCGGTGTGGGGGACGAGGAGGGCGGCCCGTCCGGGGAGCAGGGTGGAGCGGGTCGGCCATCAGCCCATTGTGCCTGCCGCCTCCAGCCGAGTCCGGATGCGCGCTGAACGCGTCGCCTAGCCTGGTGCGCATGCCGCTGTCGTCTCCTGATCCGGACCTCGCCGTCGTCGGCGACCTGCCTGCGGGCGCGACGCACGTCGATGCCGACCGTCTCCTCCGAGACGCCGGCTGGACGCGCTGCGGGACGGGCGACTGGGCGTGGGCGCTCCGCTCGCCTGACGGCCGTTCCGTCGCCAGGATCAGCCCGTTCGACCCGGCCGCGCCGTACTCCGCAGCGCTCTACCGGTCGGCCGCGACCACCGGTCAGGTCCCGCTCCTGCTGGGGCACCGCGTGCTCGAGGGTGGCGGTGACCTCATGCTGATGGAGCACCTCGAACCGGTTCGGGAGGCTGAGGCTGCCGCGTTCCACCGGTCGATCGCGGCGCGGATGCCCGACGTCGCGGCGCTCGCCGCGCACATCGCGGCCGTGCACGCGCGCGGTGCGGTCGAGCAGCCGTGGTGGGGGCCGCTCGACGACAACCCGGCGAACGTCATGCGGGGCCGCGACGGCCGGCTGGTCGTCACCGACCTGTTCTACGCCGACGGCCCGGACCTCTACCGGACCGTGCTCGACGACCCCGACCGGGTCGTCCGGGCGTACCCCGAACACCTGCGCCGCTTCATGACCGAGCTCCCGCTGGCGAGTTCCGGCAGTTGGGCCGAGGGTGAGGCCGAGCGGATGCGTGCGGCGCTCGCTGCCGCCGACGCCCGACTCAGCGGGACCGACGGACGCTGAGGCGCCCCGCCGCGAACGCGGCGACGACCGCCCCGAGGACGGCGACGGCGACGCCCGTCCAGAAGTGCCAGTTCGTCGATCCCGCGACGAAGGCGTAGTCCGACAGTGGGGCGTACGCGAACCACCCGAAGGACGCCGGTGGTGCGGTCGCGGCGACGACCACGCCGACCACCAGGGCCAGCAGGCCGAGCCACAGGGTCGCGTGCGTCCAGGCGCGGCGCGGTCGGACCGTCATGGGTGTCAGCGTACCGAGTAGTGGACGGGGGCACCGAATGACGGACGGGAGGCGCGGTGCCAGCTGGCACCGCGCCTCCCGTCCGATCTGGTGGTGACGTCTACTGCTCGAAGGTCGCGTCGAGCGTGATCTCGACCCCGGTGAGTGCCTTGCTGACCGGGCAGGTCGCCTTGGCGTCCTCGGCGGCCTTGAGGAAGGTCGCCTCGTCGATGCCGGAGACCTCGCCGTGCACGGTGAGGGCGATGCCGGTGAGCTTGAACCCGCCGGCGCTGTCCGGGCCGAGCGAGACGTCGGCCTTGACGTCGAGGGCCTCGACGGTGCCGCCGGCCTCACCGAGGACCGCGGAGAACTGCATCGCGTAGCAGGCGGAGTGGGCTGCGGCGATGAGCTCCTCGGGGCTGGTGGTGCCACCGGCGTCCTCGGCGGCGCGCTTCGGGAAGGAGACGTCGTACGTGCCGACCTTCGAGCTGGAGAGTTCGACCTGGCCAGAGCCGTCGTTCAGGCCGCCGTTCCAAGCAGTGCGTGCGGTGCGCGTGGGCATGGCCGCTCCTTTCGTGTGGGGGTTCGGCCACGGGGTGGGCCGACGTGTCCGAGTCAATCGGAGAACGCACGTTCTC
The DNA here is from genome assembly GCF_003762905.1 of Curtobacterium sp. ZW137. Lineage (GTDB taxonomy): Bacteria > Actinomycetota > Actinomycetes > Actinomycetales > Microbacteriaceae > Curtobacterium. The sequence goes on from NZ_RJKS01000003.1 coordinate 708,319, forward strand.
GCAACCGGCTCTCGGCGAAGACGCAGTCTCGGTAGGGTCGGGGCATGGGGGAAGCAACGACGTTCCGTGCCCGCGTGCGCACGCCCGGCGCGGTCCGCGACGCCGGGCCGGTCATCGCCCTGGTCCGGTTCTGGACGCAGGGCTGGCGGTTCCACGGGCGGGCGAGCCGCTCCGAGTTCTTCTGGCCGATGGCGGTCGAGCTGCTCGTCGTCGCGGTGTTCGTGGGGCTCCCGGTCTGGATGGGGACTCCGTGGCGGTGGGACGCCTACGCCGACCCCTTCGGGATCGTGCCCTCGCCGTCCGTGCACTTCTCGTTGTTCGGCGACCCGGCGCGCGGCGGCGAGTTCGGCTACGGCGAGGGGTCCCGCGTCGCGCCGAACCCGTGGGACGTCGTCGTGCTGCTCGGGCTCGCGGTCACCGCGGTCCCGCGGTGGTCGCTGCTCGTGCGGCGCCTGCACGACCGCGACCACACCGGGCTCTGGGTCCTGCTGCTGGTCCTCACCGGGCCGCTCGGGTGGCTCGTCGTGTCGGGCATGGTCTGTAGCCGCCCCCGAGCTCGCGGCGCCCGCTTCGACCGGACCCTGTGGGACGCCTACAAGCCGACCGCACGCCTTCCGGCCGGATAGGCAACAGGTGTAGTCTTGATTTCCGGATCGAGACGATCCGATCGCGACGCCGCGCGCCCCACCACGACGCCCCGACAGGTCGTTCAGACCCCGTCAACACCCGTCAACGGAGGAGAGGCAGCCATGCGCGCCGTCGTGTTCGAGCAGTACCAGACGTTCCCGTCCCTGCGGGACGTCCCCAAGCCCACGCCCGGCCCGGGGGAGGTGCTCCTCAAGGTCGCCGGCGCCGGCGCGTGCCACTCGGACGTCGCCGTCTACCGCGAGTTCCAGGCCGGCCAGCCCGGCGCGCAGGACCCGTCCTTCACGCTCGGGCACGAGAACTCCGGCTGGGTCGAGGCCGTCGGCGACGGGGTCACCGGCTTCACCGAGGGCGACGCCTACCTGGTCTACGGGCCGGTCGGCTGCGGCCACTGCAGCTATTGCTCGAAGGGGCAGGACACCTACTGCGAGAACGCCGCGACGAACCCGTACATGGGCATCGGTCTCGGCCGTGACGGCGGCATGGCGGAGTACGTCACGGTCCCCGCGCGCAACCTCGTGCCGCTCGGCGACGCCGACCCGATCGCGGCCGCGCCCCTCAGCGACGCCGCGCTCACGCCGTACCACGCGATCAAGAACTCGCTGCCGAACCTGGCGGGTGGCGGCAAGTACGCCCTCGTCGTCGGGCTCGGCGGGCTCGGCCAGATCGCCGTCCAGATCCTCACCGCCCTCACCGGTGCGACCGTCATCGCGACGGACATGAAGCCCGAGGCGATGGCTCGCGCCGCCGAGCGCGGTGCGATCACGGTGCCCGGCGGGCCGGACCAGGTCGCGGCGATCCGGGAGATCACCGGCGGCAAGGGCGTCGACGCGGCGTTCGACTTCGTGGGGGCGACGCCGACCATCACGACCGCGCAGGCGTCGATGGCCGTCGGCGGGCGTTTCACGGTGGTCGGCATCGCGGGCGGCACGACGGAGTGGAACTTCTTCTCGACGCCGTACGAGTCGACGATCACGAACACGTACTGGGGCACGATCGCGGACCTGCACGAGGTCGTCGCGATGTACCGCGCGGGGCAGATCGTCCCGGACATCGAGCGCTACTCGCTCGACGACGCGCTCGAGGCGTACCGCAAGCTCGAGGCCGGGGAGCTCTCCGGTCGCGCGGTGGTCGTCCCCTCCGCCTGACCTCACCCCACGGCGACCGCGACGCCCGCCGCACCCAGGAGCAGCACGTACCCCCACGCGTGCACTGCCTCCGGGATGCGCGGCGGGCGTCGCCGCAGCGCCACGATCACCGGCATCGCGCCGAGCAGGAGCGCCGCGGCGGCGGGCACGTCGACGGCCCCGACGAGCCCGGGGGACGCCGGGACGGCTCCGTGCACGAGCATCGTGACGAGGACCGCCGGCGCGGCGATCGCCAGGGTCAGCGGGTTCGCCAGGGCGGTCGCCACCGACATGGTCCCCCCGGCCCGCCGCGGCATCGGGACGGTCATCACGCTGCCGCCGACCCCGAGGAAGGCCGCGACCACACCGACCGGGAGGCCCAGCACCGTCCGCACGCCGGCGCCACCCGGCCTGCTCCCGGGCCCCAGGGCGTCGGGTCGGAGGAAGCCCGGTCGGACGAGCAGGTCCACGATCGTCGCGCCGACGTAGGCGACGAAGCCCCAGCGGAGCAGCCCGTCCGGAGCGAACCGCGCCGCCGCCGCTCCGAGCGCTCCGCCGAGCACGAGCAGCACGAAGAGCCCGGTCCGGCCGCGGAGCCGTGCGAGCACGTCCCGGCGCGTGGAGGCCGTCGCGACCGCGGCGTTGACGAGCATCACGAGCGCGGAGGTCGCCGTCGCGACGCGGACCGCGTCCCCGCCCATCGCCGCGTCCGCGACCGTGATGACGGGCACCGTCACGAACCCGCCGCCGAAGCCGAACAGCACGGTGGTGAGACCGACGAGCAGGCCGATGAGCGTGAGCACGAGGAACGTCATGGGTCCAGTCCACCGGTCGTGGGCCACGGCGAGCAATCGATGTTCGGTCCGAGACCTTCGAGCGGTAGCCTCGGTGCGTGCGCAACGTCCGGGTCGAGGAGCACGACCACCTGCCCCGCGACGTGCTGCCCATCGGGACCGAGTACCCGCCCGACTTCCTGCTCGCTCGGCACGCACACCGGCGGGCGCAGGTCCTCTACGGGGCGAGCGGCGTGATGCTCGTCGAGACGGACGAGGGCTCGTGGACCGTGCCGACCGACCGGGCGGTGCTCATCCCGCCCGGCGTCGAGCACGAGGTCCGGATGCTCGACGTCACCACGTGGAGCCTCTACGTCGAGCCGGATGCGGTGCCGTGGTGGCCGACCTCCTGCACGGTGGTCGAGGTCGGTCCGCTCCTCCGGGAACTCCTCCGCGCCGCGTTCGACCTGCCGCTCGAGTACGACCCCCACGGCCGGGACGGCGCCGTGCTGCGGCTCGCCCTGCAGGAACTGCAGCGTGTCGCGCCGCTCCCGCTGACCGTGGCGTTGCCGACGGCGGGCGCCCTCCGCGACCTCTGCCGCGCGTACCTGGCGGACCCGGACGTGCACGTGACGAACGCGGACTGGGCGCGCAGCGCCGCGGTCAGCGAACGCACCCTCGACCGGCGGTTCCGCGCGGCCCTGGGCGTGGGACCCGCGGCGTGGCGCACGCGCGCCCGACTGCTGGCGAGCCTCCCGGCGCTCCGCGACGCGACCGTGACGGAGGTCGCGAGCGGACTCGGGTACGCCTCACCCGCAGCGTTCACGGCGGCGTTCACGAAGGCCTTCGGATCGCCGCCGTCCCGGTTCCGCCGCGCAGCTCAGGCCTGAGCCGTCTCAGACCGCCGGGCCGTTCACGCGCAGTTCCGCGGCACGGTCGGGGGAGGACCGCGCGACGTAGCCGATCCGGCTCTCGCGGACGTGCCAGCCCATCTGCTCCGCCGCGGCCTCGGCGTCCCCGGCGTCGATCGCCCCGAGGATCCGCCGGTGCTCCGGCCACAGGCGCTTCCCGCGCGAGGACGTGTCCATCGCGTAGAGCCACTCGATCTTCCGGGAGAGCTGCCGGAGCAGGGTCGCGAGCGTCGCGCTGCCGGACAGCTCCGCGACGAGGAAGTGGAAGCGGTCGTTGAGGCCGACCAGGAGCGCGAGTTCGCCGCGGTCGACGGCGCCGTCCCCGGCGTCGAGCACCTCGCCGAGTTCCCGACGGACCCGCCACCAGTCCTCCGGCGGGGCATCGCCGTCGAACAGGGTGCGGGCGCGTGCGGCGGCGCGGCGGGCGGTGGCGATCTCGAGCGCTTCCCGGACGGCGAAGAGGTCGTCCGCCTCGTCGAACGGGATCGCCGCGATCCGGGATCCGGCGTTCGGCCGCGACACGACGAAGCCCTCGCCCTCGAGGCCTCGGAGCGCCTCGCGCACGGGCACCCGGGAGACGCCGTAGCGCTCCGCCAGGAACGCCTCGGTCACCCGGGTGCCGGGCGTCAGTTCGCCCGCTACGATGTCGCGGCGGATCGCGTCGAGGACTCCGGCACCGTTCAGCACGTGCACCAGCGTCTCACGGGCGGGCCTTCGCTCACGCGGTCTGCTCCGCGAGCGCCCGCCCGGGGATCGCGTCGAGCAGGTCGCGCGTGTACTGCTCCTGCGGTGCTTCGAAGACCTCGGCCACCGAACCCCGCTCGACGACCTTGCCCCGGCGCATCACCACGACGTCGTCCGCGATCCGGCGGACCACCCCGAGGTCGTGGGTGATGAACAGGTAGCTCAGCCCGAGCCGGTCCTGCAGGTCGTCGAGCAGGGCGAGGATCTGCTCCTGCACGAGGACGTCGAGTGCGGACACCGCCTCGTCGAGGATGAGCACCTCGGGTTCGAGTGCGAGCGCCCGGGCGATCGCGACGCGCTGTCGCTGGCCGCCGGAGAGCTCGTTCGGGCGGAGCTGCGCGGCCGAGCGGGGCAGCGCGACCTGGTCGAGCAGCGTCGCCACCCGCTCGGTGCGTGCCGCGCGGTCGCCGATGCCGAACACCCGGAGCGGCTCGTCGATGATCCGCTCGATCGTCGACGTCGGGTCGAGCGAGCCGTAGGGGTCCTGGAACACCGGCTGCACCCGTCGGCGGATGGCCCGCCGCTCGGCCCCGCGTGCGGTCCCGATCGACGCCCCGTCCACCAGCGCGGTGCCGGAGGTCGGTGCCTCGAGTCCGAGCAGGATGCGCGCGACCGTCGTCTTGCCGGACCCGGACTCCCCGACCACCGCGGTCGTGGTGCCGCGTCGGACCGAGAACGAGACGCCGTCGGACGCCCGCAGGGTCCCCGCCCCACGGCCCCGGAGCCGGTACTCCTTCACGAGGTCGGTCACGACGAGGACCGGCTCCCCGGGGTCGGTCGGCTCCGGGGGGAGGCCGGAGAGCGCGGGCGCGGCGGCGATGAGGCGCTTCGTGTACTCGTGCTGCGGGTCCCGGAGGATCGTCTCCGGGGAACCCTGCTCGACGATCTCGCCGTCGAGCATCACGATCACCCGGTCGGTCCGGTCCGCGGCGACCCCGAGGTCGTGCGTCACGAACAGCAGCGTGGTGCCGTGCTGGTCGACGAGCGTCTGCAGGTGGTCGAGGATCTGCCGCTGCACCGTCACGTCGAGCGCGCTGGTCGGCTCGTCCGCGATGAGGAGCTCCGGCTGACGGGCGAGGGCGATCGCGATGAGGATGCGCTGCCGCATCCCGCCGGAGAACTCGTGCGGGTACTGGTCCGCCCGGCGCTCCGCCTCCGGGATGCCGGCCTCGGTCATCAGCGCGACGACTCGCTGCCGGATCGCCGCGCGACCGCGGACCCCGCCGGCGCGGAGCGTGTCGGCGATCTGCGCGCCGACCCGCATCGCCGGGTTGAGGTTCGTCGACGGGTCCTGCGGCACGAGCCCGATCCGGCCACCACGCACCCGGCGCATCGCGGTCTCGTCGGCGTTCGCGACGTCGAGGTCGCCGAGGCGGATCGACCCGCCGGTGATCGCGCCGGCGCCGGGGAGCAGGCGGAGCACCGCGGCGATGAGCGTCGACTTGCCGGAGCCGGACTGCCCGACGATCGCGACGCGCTCACCGCGCCGGACGTCGAGGTCGACACCGTGCAGGACCTCCCGGCCGCCGAAGGCGACGCGGAGGTCGCGGACGGACAGCAGCGGGGTCGTGGGGTCAGCGTCCAGTGGCATGGCCCTGTGCTCCTCTCGGGTTGGCGGCGGCACCGAGCACGCCGGTGGCGGGGTCGCGGGTCACGCACGACAGGCGTCCGAGCGCCCAGTCGCCCGCACGGGTGACGACGTGGCCGAGCTCCTCCAGCCCGGCGATCACGTCGTCGCCGAGCCGGTCCTCGACGACGACGCCGCCGGGGGTCCAGGTGCGGGGCCAGAACGACCCCGGGAACGACGTGGTGTGCAGCGCGGGTGCGTCGATCGCCTGCTGCGGGGAGTACCCGCCGACGATCGTGCGGAGCAGGAACAGCAGCTGCCACTGGTCCTGCTGGTCGCCGCCCGGGGACCCGAGTGCCATGACGGGCTCGCCGTCGCGCAGCACGAGCGTCGGGGTGAGCGTGGTGCGCGGGCGCTCACCGGGGCGGAGCGTCGACGCGGTGCCCTCCTCGAGCCACGTCATCTGCATGCGGGTGCCGAGGCAGAAGCCGAGCTCGGGGATGGTCGGCGAGGACTGCAGCCAGCCACCGGACGGTGTCGCGCTGACGATGTTGCCCCAGCGGTCGACGACGTCGATGTGGCAGGTGTCGCCGCGGGTCTCGCCGGTCTCCATCACGATCGGCTCGCCGCGGTCCTCGGTCAGGGGATCGTCCTCCGCGGGGACGGCGACGGCGTCGCCGCGGGCACCGGGCACGGTGGGTTCGCCGACGCCGGCGACGGGTTCACCCCGGGGCGTGTACGTCTCGCGGAGCGGCGGGAGCTCGCCGGGCGCGACGGACACCGACCCCGGTCGGAGGTCGTGCGAGGCGCGCTCGCCGATCAGCGCACGACGGGCGTCCGCGTAGGCGTCGGAGAGCAGCTCGTCCATCGGGACGTCGCCGTCGCCGTAGTACACCTCGCGGTCGGCGAGCGCGAGCTTCTGCGCCTCGACGATCGTGTGCGCTCCCGCGACGGTGGACGGGTCGAGCAGGGCGTCGTCGAGCGGCTCGAGCAGCCGCAGGGTCTGCAGCAGTGCCGGCCCCTGGCCCCACGGCCCGGTCTTCGCGATCGTGCGACCGCGGAACTCGGCGGTCGTCGCCGGCTCGTACGACGCCCGGAACGCGGCCATGTCCTCGGCACGGATGACGCCGGCGTGGTCGGTGCCCGACGCGTGGCGGTGCGGGGACCGGACGAAGCGGTCGATCGCCTCGGCGACGAACCCCTCGGCCCACGCATCGCGAGCCGCGTCGATCCGCGCCACCCGGTCGGGCCGACCGGAGCCGGCGTCGACGAGGCGGTCGAGCACTGATGCCCACGTCTCGTTCCGGATGACGTCGCCCGGGGCCGGCACCGAGCCTCCCGGCAGCCACCGGTCCGCGGAGGACGGCCAGTGGTCCTGGAAGAGTCCCCGCACCGTCGCGATCGTCGCGACCACGCGCGGTGCGACGGGGTGGCCGTCGCGGGCGTACCCGATGCCGAAGGACAGCACGTCGCCGAGTTCCCACGTGCCGTGGTCGCGGAGCAGGAGGAGCCACGCGTCGACCGCTCCGGGGACGGCGGCGGCGAGCGCCCCGGCACCGGGGACCAGGTCGAGGCCCTCCGCGCGGAAGTGCGACGGTGTCGCTCCCGCCGGTGCCGGGCCCTGGCCCGTCAGGACCGTCGGGACCTGCTCTTCGGCGGTGGCGAACACCGCGGTCATGTCCCCGCCGGGGCCGTTCAGGTGCGGTTCGACGACGTGCAGGACGAAGGCGCCCGCGACGGCGGCGTCGAACGCGTTCCCGCCGCGCTCCAGGACGGCCTGGGCGGTGGACGTGGCGAGCCAGTGGGTCGACGCGGCCATCCCGAAGGTGCCCGCGAGGTCGGGGCGGGTCGTGTCGGCACTCGGGGTGACGAACGCGGGGTTGGTGCTCATGCGGTTACTTCCGGTCGGATGCGGTCGGGTCGAGGGCGTCGCGGAGCGCGTCCCCGAAGAGGTTGAAGCCGAGGCAGATCACGGCGATGGCGATGCCCGGGACGACCGCGGCCCACGGCGCCTGGCCGAGGTACTGCTGCGCGTCCGAGAGCATGATGCCGAGGCTCGGCGTCGGCGGCTGGATGCCGAGGCCGAGGAACGACAGCAGCGCCTCGCCGATCACCGCGACGGGCATGATCACCGTCGCCTGCACGATGATCGCGGAGACGCAGTTCGGCAGGACGTGCTGCGCGATGATCCGGGCACCACCGGCGTCGAGGGTCCTGGCACTGGTCACGAAGTCCGCACTCGTGATCCGCAGGGTCTCACCGCGGACGATGCGGATCATCGCGGGGACGTGCGAGACCCCGATCGCGATCACCGCGTTGGACAGGCTCGGACCGCTGATCGCGGCGAGCCCGACGGCGATGATGAGGAACGGGAACGCCAGGGCGACGTCGGTCAACCGCGAGATGATCGCGTCCAGCCACTTCCAGTACCCGGCGAGCAGGCCGAGCGGGGTGCCGACCACGACGGCGACGAGCACCGAGAGCGCACCGACCACGAGCGAGACCTGCACGCCGTAGAGGGTGCGGGAGAGGATGTCGCGGCCGAGGTCGTCGGTACCCAGACCGAACCCGACCGTGAACGGCACCTGGAACGGCAGGTCGAAGTGCGTCTCCGTGGGGTCGTGCGGCGCGACGAGCGGTGCTGTGAGCGCGGCGAGCACCACGATCGCGAGCATGATGCCGCCGGTCAGGCCGAGCCGGTTCGCCCGGACCTGCTTCCAGACGCGGCCACGGCTCGAGCCGAGGTCGAAGTTCGTCGTCACGGCGGTCATCGGGAGCCTCCCACGCGGATCTTCGGGTTGATGACCGAGTACAGGACGTCCACGGCCAGGTTGATCACGACGTACCCGACGGTGATGACGAGCACGACGGCCTGGATCACCGGGTAGTCGCGGGTGAACACCGAGTCGAGCGTCAGCTTGCCGAACCCGGGCAGGGCGAAGATCCGCTCGGTGACGACCGCTCCGGAGATGAGCCCGCCGAGCTGCAGGCCGACGATCGTGACGACGACGATCATCGAGTTCCGCAGGCCGTACCGGAACAGCACCCGACCGCGGCCGAGGCCCTTCGCACGGGCCGTGCGGACGAAGTCCGTCTTCATCGTCTCGATCATCGACGCCCGGGTCTGCCGCATGATCACGGCCGCCAGGGACGTCCCGAGGATCAGCGCGGGCAGGGTCAGGTGGTAGAGCGCGCTCAGCGGGTTCGTCGTCATCGACACGTACCCGGAGGCCGGGAACCAGCCGAGGCCGGCCGCGAGCCAGACGATCGCGAGGATGCCGAGCCAGAAGTTCGGCACGCTGAGGCCGACGAGCGCCGCGGCGTTCGCCATCCACTCGGGCCAGCGCCCGCGGTACCGCTCGGCGATCGTGCCGAGGGCGACGCCGACGAGCACCGCGACGACGATCGCGTAGAGCGCGAGCCACAGCGTGACGGGCAGCGTCGAGCCGATGAGCTCCGTCACCGGGGTGCCGGTACGGGTCGAGCGGCCGAAGTCGCCGTGGAGCGCGTTGACCACGAACCGCCAGTACTGCACGAGGATCGAGTCGTCGAGGCCGAGCTGCTCGCGGACCGCGGCCAGACGGGCGGGGCTCGCCTCCTCGCCGGCCAGGGCCAGGGCCGGGTCGCCCGGCAGCTGTCGGACCCCGACGAACACGACGATCGATGCGAGCACCAGGGTGATCGCCGACTGCCAGATGCGGGTCGTGACGTAGCGGATCACTTGCTCGCGCCTTCCACGAATGCGGCCTGGCTGAGCCGGACCACGCCGTCCGCGTACGTCGAGACGCCCGCGATGTCGTCCCGGACGCCGGTGATGCTCCGGGTCCGGTAGAGGTAGATGATCGGGTCGTCGCGCTGCACGATGGTCGTCATCTGCCCGTACAGGTCGGCGCGCTCCTGTTCGTCCGTGGACTGGGAAGCCCGGGTGATCAGGTCGTCCACCTCCGGGTTGCTGTAGCCGGCGTAGTTGTTGCCGCCGCCCGTGCTCAGGAACCCGCCGATGTTGCCGTGCGGGTCGACGCGTCCGGACCAGCCGAGCTGGAGCGCCTGGAAGTCACCGCGCGTCTGGTCGTCGAGGAGCGTCGTGTACTCCACCGGGGTGATCGTGATCGCGAACCCACCCGCCCGGGCCTGCGACTGCAGGGCCTGCGCGAACCGGACCGTGTCGGGGGTGTTCGTCACCTCCATCTCGATCGGGAACGGCTGCTGCACGCCCGCCTTCGCGAGGATCCGCTTCGCCTGCTCCGGGTCGTAGGCAGGGCAGGCCTTGCTGGCGTCGCTCGCAAAGACGCTGGTGTTCGGCACCGGGGAGCAGGCGACGTCGGCCCAGCCGTGGAAGACGCTCTGCACGAGTTCGGCGCGGTTGATCGACATCGACAGCGCCCGACGGACGTCGGCACGCTCGGCGAGCGGCGTGTCGATCTGCTTCGGGTCGGTGCCGACGCCGTCCTGGTTGCCGATGTTCACGGTGATGCCCTGGTACCCGAGCGACCCGGTGCGCAGGACGGTCAGGTCCTTCCGCTTCCGCAGGTCGTCGACGTCCTGCGTGGAGATCGTGTCCGCCACCTGCACGTCGCCCGACTTCAGGTTCGCGGCCCGGATGCTCGCGTCGGTGATGATCCGGTACGTGATCGTGTCGAAGTGCGCGGACGAGGGGTCGTAGTACTCCGGGTCGCGCTCGACCTGGATCGAGGTCTGCGGGACGCGCTTCACGAACTTGTACGGGCCGACGCACACCGGCGCGTCCCCGAACTCGTCGCCCTCATCCGCGAGGGCCCCCGGCGACATCACCATGCCCGCGCGGTCGGCCAGGGCGGCGGTGATCGGGGCGAACGGCGTCGCGTACCGGAGCCGGACGGTGTGGTCGTCGACCGCGCTGACGTCCGTCACCGGGCCCATCTCGCTCTTCCGGCTGGAGTCGGCCTTGGTCAGGTTCCGCTCGAGGGTGGTGACCACGGCGGCTGCGTCGAACGGGGTGCCGTCGGCGAAGCGGACGCCGGTGCGGACCGGGAACGTCACGGTCTTCCCGCCGTCGGTCACGGTCGGCAGCGACGTCGCGAGCATCGGCACGATCGTGCCCGCCGCGTCGATGTCGTAGAGCTTCTGGCACATCGTCTCCATGACGTACCGGGTGTACAGCGACGAGGACGTCGTGGGGTCGAGGCGGTCCGGCTCGGCCGAGAGCGCCATCACGAGGTCGCCGCCCTCCTGGACCTGCTGGTCGCCGATGGCGGTGGTGGTGACGGTGCCCGCGGTGGTGCCGCCGGCCTTCGAGCGTTGGACGGGGACGCACGCCGTGAGCGCGAGCGTCGCTGCGATGACGACGGCCGGCAGCGCGATGAGGGTGCGGCGGCGTCGGGGGCTGATCGGGGACATGGGGATCCTGATGCTGGTGGGGCTGTGGCGTTCCTTGTGGGATCGCGCTCAGGAGCGGGGTTGATTGCATACAATCATGGATCCGCGATCTCGTTTGTATACATTTTGTTTCGAGTGTGTGACGCGTCCTGCACATCGGGCAGCCCGTGACCAGCCCCCACGACTGGGGCTGTGTCGATCCGACACCCCTCGGTGACCATCGTTCGGCGGCCTGCACCGGGCAGTCCGCACGCGGCTCGTCAGGGAGAGCCGCCGACACAGGGGAACCATGCGCATCACCACGACCACGACCAGGACCAGGCTGGCCGCCGTCATCACCGCAGCGGTGATCGCCGTGACCGGCAGCATCGCCATCGCCGCACCGGCCGGAGCAGCCACCACTGCGCCGGCCCGGGCATCGACCGTCGTCTCGACGAGCGTCCCCGCAGGGACCAAGCTGCTGCCCGGCGACGTCATGACGTCGTCGAACGGCCAGTTCCGGCTCGTCATGCAGGGCGACGGCAACCTCGTCGAGTACGGGATCGGGAACGCCGTCCTCTGGGCGTCGAACACCGCGAAGTACCCCGGGGCCGTCGCTGTCGTCGGGACCGACGGCGTCTTCTCGATCCGCTCCGGCTCGAAGACCGTCGCGAAGTGGGGCACCTCCGGCCACGTCGGCTACGACTTCGGCGTGCTGCCCGACGGGTCCCTCCGGATGCGCGACTCCGTGAAGCGGACCATCTGGCAGCTCCAGAACTTCCAGGACCGCGTCACCGCCGGCAACGTCATCAAGCCCGGCACGGTGCTGCGCTCCGACGCAAGCTCCGCCCGGAAGTTCACGATGCAGGCCGACGGCAACCTGGTGCAGTACCTGAACGGCAAGGCCGCGTGGGCATCGCGCACCAACGGGCACCCGGGATCGTGGGCGTCCGTGCAGACCGACGGCAGCCTGGTCGTCTACGGACCCGACAACCGTGCGCTCTGGTCGTCGAAGACCACCACCGCCGGACGTGGTCAGCTCCTCGTGCAGGTCGACTCGAACGTCGTCCTCTACGGCAGCAAGGACACCCGGGTCTGGTCGACCCGCCCCGTCAGCGGCCTGCTCTGGCCCGTCGCGTCCACCCGGATCACCGGGAAGTTCGGCGACGACCGCGGTGCCGGACACACCCCGCGCTACCACCAGGGCGCCGACGCGGGCGTCGTCACCGGCACCGCCGTGTACGGCTCGGGGAGCGGCACGGTCACCGAGACCGTCGCGAACAACGCGACGTTCGGCAACTACGTCGTCGTGAAGTACGGGCTGACGACGGTCCTCACCGCGCACCTCAGCAAGATCGAGGTGAAGAAGGGCCAGGTGGTGTCGTCGAAGACCGAGATCGCGAAGTCGGGCAACACCGGCCAGTCCACCGGCCCCCACGTGCACGTCGAGACGCGCATCAACGGCACGCTCAAGGACCCCTTGACGCAGCTGCACTTCCGCTGACGCCGCGGTGCGCGTGCGCGGTGCGCTCGCGGTGCGCGCGCGTCGCCCGCTTCCGCTGAGATCGCACTGTTCGTCGCCTCCTGAGACAGCAGGCGACAGAGCCTGCGATCTCAGCGTCGGGTTCTCGGCACGTCTCGCGCGCTCGACGTGACCAACCACCGGCCGGGAGGCTCGTGGCGGCCCGGCACCGCGCCTCCCGTCCGGGCCGTGGTGCGGCCCGGGTGCGCGGTACGGTCCGGATCCGTGGTGCGGTCCGGGTGCGAGCGCGACCACGTGGATACGACATGTTTGGCACCCTGGGCCGCAATCGGACAGTGTCAACCGATGCGCACCTTCGACCGCATCGCTCCGAGGCCGACCGCGGCGGTCTACGTCGACGGCTTCAACCTCTTCCGCCGCGCGCTCCAGGGCCGCGACGACCTCAAGTGGCTCGATCTCGAACTGCTCTGCGAACGGCTCTTGCCGACGTTCGACGTGGGGCAGATCCGCTACTTCACTGCGCGTGTTCGTCATGTCGAGGGCAATGACCCACGTTCGCCTCAGAACCAGGAGGCGTACCTCCGCGCGCTCGGAACGCTGCCGTCGGTGTCCCTGCACTTCGGGACCTTCCGATCCGACAAGCGATGGATGGCAGTGTCGCCGCTCGACATCGGCGAGGACGGATCACCGAGGCAGATCCGTGTGCGGAAGATCGAGGAGAAGGGGACGGATGTCAGCCTCGCCTCGCACATGGTCTGCGACGCGATGGAGCACCTGGTCGATGCGTACTTCCTGCTGTCGAACGACTCGGACTTCGCCGAGGCGCTCCGCCTCGTGCGCAGTCGAGCGAGGCGGCGGGTCGGGCTGATCGTCCCGACCAGTGGACGCGCGGCGCGCACCCTGATGGACATCCACCCCGACGAGGTCCGAGTCCTCCGAGAGGGATTGCTCCACGACAGTCAGTTCCCCGACCGTGTCCTCGATGAGCTCGGGGCCTTCTCGCGACCCCGCGGATGGCAAAGTGCAAGGGCCCCTCTCGATGGAGAAGGGCCCCGCGCCGGTTAGCCGTTGCTGGCACCCCGGGTTGCACTGCAACGCTAACCATCCCGATGAAGGCGCGCAACTGGTACTCCGTATGCAACCGTTCGGAACGGCCCACGAACTGGGGGGTGTCGAGGCGTTCGGTGCTGACGGGCGTTCAACTACGGTCGCAGTGATCAAGGGAGAACAGTGGAGTTCGAAGAGCGACTCGCCGCGCTGGCGACGAAGGTGCACAACCAGCGGGACGCGATCCAGACCGAAGAAGCGACGAAGAACGCGTTCGTGATGCCGTTCATCTCGACGATCCTCGGCTACGACGTGTTCAATCCGCTCGAGGTGGTGCCGGAGTTCACGGCCGACGTCGGCGTGAAGCGCGGCGAGAAGGTCGACTACGCGATCATGCGTGACGGCGAAGTGCAGATCCTCATCGAGTGCAAGAAGTCGACTGAGCCACTGAAGATCGAGCACGCCTCGCAGCTGTTCCGCTACTTCTCGGTCACGAACGCGCGGATCGCCGTGTTGACGAACGGCGAGGTCTACAACTTCTACACGGACCTCGACGCTCCGAACAAGATGGACGACCGCCCGTTCCTCGTGCTGGACCTCGCGGACATCGACGAGACCCTCCTGCCGGAACTCCGCAAGCTCACCAAGGACGTCTTCGACCTGGACTCGGTGATCAGCGCTGCAGAAGAGCTGAAGTACGTCGGCGCGATCAAGCGTGCGATCGCGGCGCAGTTCCGCGAGCCGGAAGAAGACTTCGTGCGGCTCTTCACCACCCGGGTGTATGACGGTCGGTTCACGCAGGACGCGAAGGTGCAGTTCACCGCCCTGGTCGCGAAGGCCTCGAAGCAGTACCTCAACGAGCAGGTCAACGACCGCCTCAAGACGGCCCTCGGAGCGTCGTACTCGGCACCGGTGAGCGTCGAGGCCTCCGAAGAAGCAGTCTCCAGCGAGTCCGTGGTCCAAGACGACATCGACCGGGACACCGAGATCGAGACGACGCTCGAGGAGCTCGAGGGATACCAGATCGTCAAGGCGATCGCGTGCAGCGAGGTCAAGCCGGACCGGATCGCGCACCGCGACCAGAAGTCCTACTTCGCGGTCCTGCTCGACGACAACAACCGGAAGCCGATCGCGCGGCTCTGGTTCAACGGAAAGAAGCAGAAGTACCTTGGCCTCTTCGACGAGAACAAGGTCGAGACAAAGCATCCCATCGACGCACTCGACGACATCTACCTGCACGCGGACGCTATCCGGACCGCGGTAGCGCAGTTCGCCTGACCCCGGCCGTACCCTGGACGGGATGAACTCCCGCGCCGCCCGACTCCTCGTGCTCGTGGCGATCGGCATTGCCGCTGGGGTCCTCTCCGGCCTGTTCGGGGTCGGCGGTGGCGTCATCGTGGTCCCGGCCCTGATGGCCTTCCTGCACGTGGACCAGCGCAGCGCCTCTGCGAGCTCCCTCGTGGCGATCGCGCCCGCGGCCGTCGTCGGCGCGATCACCTACGCGGTGCGGGGCGAGGTGCACTGGCTCGCGGCGCTGACACTGGCGGTCGGCAGTGTCGTCGGCGCCCCGATCGGTGCCCGCATGCTCCGCGCGATCTCGCTGCGGGTCTTGCCGTGGATCTTCGTCGGGTTCATCGTCGTCGTGCTGGTCTCCCTGTTCGCGAACACCCCCTCGCGTGAGGGGACGGTGCACTTCGGCCTGGTCGAGGCGCTCGTCCTGCTCGGCATCGGTCTGCTGTCCGGGGTGCTCTCCGGCCTGGTGGGCGTCGGCGGCGGGGTCGTGATCGTGCCCGGCATGGAACTCGCGCTCGGCGCGGGCGACCTGCTCGCGAAGGGCACCTCGCTGCTCACGATGGTCCCGACGACGGTGTCGGGGACCGTGGCGAACCTGCGGAAGGGCGCGGTGGACCTGCGCGTGGGCCTCACCGTCGGGATCACCGCGGCGGTCTGCTCCCCGGCCGGCGCGCTCCTCGCGCGGGCGGTCGATCCCCAGGTCGCGACGTGGTTGTTCGCCGGGTTCCTGGTGGTGGTCGCCGTGATCGTCGTGCGGCGGGGCCTCCGGACCGCGCGGGCAGCGGCGACGCCCGGCCCCGGCGGGCTCGAGGGTGCCGCCGAGGACCCGACGGGCACCCGGTGAGGGTGACGACCGCCGAGGACGTGCTCGCCGCGTTCGCCCGCACGCCCGGCGACGTCGCGGCGGCGCGACGCGTGGCCCGGGGGTTCGCGGACCTCGACGAGGGGGAGCGGTCCGCGCTGCTCTGGAGCGAGGACCCCGGCGCCCGGCTCCTGGCCGTCGTGCTCCTCGTCCAGGCGATGCGGCGTCGCCCGGACCCCGAGCTGACCGAGGAGTACCTCGGCGCTGCGCGGGCGGAGCGCATCGACCGTGCCGACCTGGTGGACATCGCCGCGGAGGAACTCGTCGGCGCACCGATGGTCGGCGGCTCGACCGGGCCGCTGTTCGCCCTCGCGAAGTCCGACGTCGCGTGGGTGCGGCGGATCGCGGTGGTGGCGACGCTCGCGTTCGTGAAGCAGGGCGACGCCGACGTGCCGCTCGCCGTCGTGGGGCGACTGGTGCGTGAGCGCGGTGAGACCATGCAGTCCGCGCTCGGGTGGGTCCTCCGCGAGGTCGGGAAGCGCGCCTCGGAGCCGGCGCTCGTCGCGTTCCTGGAGCGCCAGGGGCGGTTCCTGACGAAGGACGCCCTGGCGACGGCGACCGAACACCTGCCGACCGCGGAACGCGACCGCCTGCGCCAACGATGACGCGCTAAAGAGCGATCTTTGCTCGCATTCGCGTGTTGCTTCTCGCTCGGACGGAACGATCTGTACCTTCATCCGGTGACTCCTGTTCCGACTCCTCCGACCCAGAGCACTCACGACGGCCTCGTGGACGCGGTCAACCACGTCTCGGACGTCCGTTCGTTCGACTGGCTCGTCCTCTCGGTCGCTGTGCTGTCGCTCCTTGCAACGATCGGTATTGCGGCTGTCGTGAACATGACGTCCGCCCGCCAGCGGAGGCAGGAACGGGAGCTCGAAACTGAACGGCAGCGTCAGCAGCGACGAATCGACGCACTGCGGATGGTCATCGAGCGACTCGACCGTTTTGACGGCGGCGGCATCGACACGAAGTCGCCGGATGCCAAGACCGACTTCTTCGTCGAGACGGAAACCGAGCGGAACCTCCTCTCCTCCGCGCTGGATTCAAACGGAGACGAGCCTTTGCTTCGACTCCTTCTCGCCGAGTTCAGCTATCAGGCGTCACAACGCATCGGAGGTTCGAACTCTGCCCCGATGCCCGTGCTGATAAAGCAGCTACAGGCCGACCTGAGCCGTGATGTGCTCACCTATTCGGCGAGTGCCGAGTACCGCGGAGCGCTCGCGACGTACGTCGACGAACATCCCCGAATCGATGTTCTGGCGTGGCTCGATTCGTGGAATTCCGTGCGTGCGGGACGGGCTGTGGAGGTCAAGTGAGCTGAGCCAGGGCCGTCTGCGCCAGACGCGCTAGGACTGCTGCGCCTCCGCGAGGATCGTCGTCAGGCGCGCGATCACCCCGTCCCGCACCTCGATGACGTCGACGCCGCGGACCTGCGGGTCACCGACCGGGCCGAAGCCCCAGGCGAGTGCGCCGTGGGATGCGGAGACGTAGCGGCGCCCCTCTTCGACGAACTGGAAGGCACCCGGTGCGCCGTCGAGGAGGGCAGCGGCCTTGGTCTCGAGCGCGTCCCAGCCGGTCACGGTCTCGTCGGGGTCCACGAACGCCACGTCCGGGGCGAAGGTGCGTTCGATCGCCGCCCGCCGGGACTCGGGATCCCGGTTCCCGAACACGTCGTGGAGGTTCGCGGTCAGCAGCTCGGAGGTCGTCGCCATGCCCGGAGCCTAGACGGCCGGGCCGCGGACCGGGACGATGGGCGCATGCCGCACACCGAGGTGCCCGTCATCGACGCCGCGCTCGTCGAGCGCCTCGTCGCCGAGCAGTTCCCCACCTGGGCCGGGCTCCCCGTCGAGGAGGCGGTCCCGCAGGGCTGGGACAACCGCACCTTCCGGCTCGGGGACACGCTGTCGGTGCGGCTCCCGAGCGCCGCGGGCTACGTCCCCGCGGTGGAGAAGGAGCAGCGGGTCCTGCCGTACCTCGCGCCCCGGCTCGGCATCCCGGTGCCCGAACCCGTCGGCATCGGACGGCCGGGCAGCGGCTACCCGTTCCCGTGGTCGGTGCGCCGGTGGTTGCCGGGCCGGGTCGCGGCCGGAGCGGACCCCGACCTGACGGCGCTCGCCGAGGACGTCGGCGCGGTCCTCCGGCAGCTCCGGACGGTCCCGCCGGCGGACGGTCCCGTCGCGGGAGCGCACTCGTTCCACCGTGGCGCACACCCGTCGGTCTACGGCGACGAGGTCGAGCGGGCACTCGCGGCGCTCGGGGACACGGTCGACCAGGCTGCGTGCCGGAGTGTCTGGGCAGCGGCGTGCGCGAGCAGGTGGGACCGACCGGGCGTCTGGTTCCACGGCGACGTCGCCCCGACGAACCTGCTGGTGGACGGGGCCGGGCGGCTCTCCGCGCTCATCGACTTCGGCACGTGCGGTGTCGGCGACCCGGCGTGCGACCTGGTGCTCGCGTGGACGTTCCTCGACCGGCCGGCCCGGCGGGTCTTCCGCGACGCCGTCGGTCTCGACGACGGCACCTGGGCGCGCGGACGCGGCTGGGCCCTCTGGAAGTCGCTCATCATGCTGGCCGGCAGCGCCGGTCCCGGTGACCGCGCTGGTCACGAGGCGGTCCTGGCCGCGGCCCTCGACGACCCGGCGCTGTGAAGCCGCCACGACGCGAGCGCGTAGACGGGAAGGCACACACACCGCGACGAGAGGAGCGCCCACCGTGCGCGCACTGACCTGGCAGGGCACCGAGAAGGTGTCCGTCGAGACCGTCCCCGATCCCACGATCCAGGAGCCGACCGATGCGGTCGTCCGGATCACCTCGACCGCGATCTGCGGCTCCGACCTCCACCTGTACCGGGTCCTCGGCCCGTACATCGACAAGGGCGACGTCCTCGGCCACGAGCCGATGGGCGTGGTCGAGGCGGTCGGCAGCGCGGTCACCAACCTCAAGGTGGGCGACCGTGTCGTCGTCCCCTTCAACATCTCCTGCGGTCACTGCTGGATGTGCCAGCACGGCCTGCAGTCCCAGTGCGAGACCACCCAGGTGACGGAGTACGGCAGCGGCGCCGCGCTCTTCGGCTACACGAAGATGTACGGCCAGGTCCCCGGCGGCCAGGCCGAGTACCTCCGCGTGCCGCACGCCGACTACGGCCCCATCGTGATCCCGGACGACGGCACCCCGGACGACCGGTGGCTGTTCCTCAGTGACATCCTCCCGACGGCGTGGCAGGGCGTGCAGTACGCCGGCGTGCCCGAGGGCGGGACCCTCGCGGTGCTCGGCCTCGGCCCGGTCGGACAGTTCGCCGCCCGCATCGGCAAGCACCTCGGCTACCGGGTGCTCGCCGTCGAGCCCGAGGCGGTGCGCCGTGACCTCGCCGCGAAGTACGGCGTCGAGACCTTCGACCTCGACAAGGACGTCGTCGCGCAGCTCGTCGACCTCACCGACGGTCGCGGACCGGACGGCGTCGTCGACGCGGTCGGCATGGAGGCGCACGGCAACGCGGTCGCCGGGTTCGCCCAGCGTGCCGCGGGCCTGCTGCCCGACAAGCTGGCGCAGAAGGCGATCGAGACCGCCGGCGTGGACCGGCTCGCAGCCGTGCACACCGCGATCGACCTCGTCCGCCGCGGCGGCACCGTCTCGCTGAGCGGTGTCTACGGCGGGATGGCCGACCCGATGCCGATGATGACGCTGTTCGACAAGCAGATCACCATCCGTGAGGGGCAGTGCAACGTGAAGCGCTGGATCGACGACATCATGCCGCTCGTCTCCGACCCGTCGGACCCGCTCGGCACGCTCGACCTGACGAGCCACCGGGTCTCGCTCGAGGACGCGCCGCACATGTACGAGGTCTTCCAGAAGAAGGAGGACGACTGCGTGAAGGTCGTGCTCGACCCGGCGATGGCCGCGTCGGCCGCCGCATGACCCGGGTCGTCGTCGTCGGTGCGACCGGCAACGTCGGGACGGCCGTGCTCCGCCGGCTCGCCGCGGAGCAGGACCTGCAGGTCGTCGGGGTCGCCCGGCGTCTGCCCGACGTGCACACCGCGCCGTACGGCGACGCGGTGTGGCACGCAGTCGACGTCGGCGCGCCCGATGCGGTGTCGCAGCTCGCCGCGGTGTTCCGTGGTGCCGACGCGGTGATCCACCTGGCGTGGGCGCTCCAGCCCACGCACGACATCCCCGCGCAGCACCGGACGAACGTGGTCGGGACGGCGAACGTCCTGGCCGCGGTCGCCGCTGCCGAGGTGCCGCAGGTCGTCGTCGCCTCGTCCGTCGGCGCGTACCGGGGCGTCGACGTCGACGGCAAGCGGGACCGCAAGGACGAGTCCTGGCCGGCAGACGGCATCCCGACGGCGACGTACGCGATCCACAAGGCGGCGAACGAGCGGGCGATGGACGCCTTCGCGCGGGAGCACCCGGAGGTCGTCGTGACGCGGCTGCGTCCCGGGCTCATCTTCCAGCGTGCGGCCGCGGCGGAGATCCGTGGACTGTTCCTCGGGAAGCTCATCCCGATGCGCGCCGTCCGGTGGATCCAGTGGGCGGTCCTGCCGTTGCCGTACGCGTTCGTGTTCCAGGCGGTGCACGCCGACGACGTCGCGGACGCCTACTGGCGGGTGGTCGACCAGCGTGCGGGTGGCGCGTTCAACATCGCCGCCTCGCCGGTGCTCACCCCGCCGCGCATCGCCGCCGTCCTCGGCATGCGCGGCGCGGTCCGGGTACCGTTCCGGCTGATCCGCGGCATCGTGACGCTGACGTGGCGGCTCCGGATCCAGCCGACCGACGCCGGCTGGGTGGACATCGCGGCGTCCGTCCCGGTGATGTCGACCGAGCGTGCGCGCACGGAACTCGGTTGGGAGGCCCGGCACCGTTCCACGGACGCGCTCGGTGAGCTGGTGGCCGGGTTCGCGGACGGCACGAGCGTCCCGGGGTCGGGTCCCCTGCACGGGTAGCCTGGCCCGGTGCTGCCTCCGGACCTGCTCGGCGACTGGGCACTGGACCGCGCCGTGCTCGACCGCCGCGCGGGGACGACCGGTCGCGTGACCGGGAGGACACTGCTCCGAGCGGTGGACGACTCGACGGTGTCGTGGACGGAGACCGGCACGATGGCGTTCGACGGCCGCTCGACACCGGTCTCCCGGGAGCTCCTGGTGCGCCGCACCGGGGACGACCGCTGGACCGTCCACTTCGCCGACGGCAGGCCGTTCCACGACTGGGTGTGGGGCACCACCGTGGTGCACGACTGCGCGCCGGACGAGTACACGGGCGTGCTCGCGGGGGACGTCGACCGGTGGACCGTCCGGTGGGAGGCGCGCGGTCCCGCGAAGGACTACCGCCTCGACAGCGTGCTCACCCCGGCGCGCTGAACGTCGGCCGCACCCGACAGACTGGGTGCATGGCACGCACCTCCGGCAAGTCCTCCGGCACCGACGCTCCTCGGATCACCCTCACCGAACCCGGTGACCTCACCGACTGGGCGCCCGGCCCCGGCGACGTGCTCACCGGGGACCGCATCGACGGGCGCCGGATCGCGTCGCTCGACATCGCGGGGGAGCGGCTGCCCGACCTCGAGATCGAGGAGTGCGTCGTCGAGGAACTCCACGCCGACGGGGCGGACCTCCGGGGCGTGCGGGTCCACGACACCGTGATCGAAGCGCTCGACGCCCCGGTGCTCCGCGCGTCGAGCAGCTCCTGGCGTGAAGTCCGGATCGGCGGCGGACGGGTCGGCTCCGCGGAGCTGTACGACTCCGGGCTGAACGGCGTCGAGTTCGTCGGGATGAAGCTCGGGTTCGTGAACCTCCGCGGTGCGACCGTCACCGACGTGGTGTTCCGCGACTGCGTCATCGACGAGCTCGACATCGCCGACGCCCGGCTGCTGCGGGTGTCGTTCGAGGGCACCCGGATCCGTGCGGCCGAGGGCTCGAACACCCGCATCGACCACGTGGACCTGCGCGGCGCCGACCTCGACCGGGTCGAACGACTCGAGGGTTTCCGCGGCGCGACGATCGCGGCGGACCAGCTCTACACGCTCGCCCCGTTGCTCGCCGCGCAGGCCGGCTACCGCGTGGAGTAGGCAGACACCCCGGACCGCGCGAGCGCGGCGGCGAGGTCGGCCTGCACCAGGTCGCCGTGGACCGCGGCGCCCGCCTGGGTGCCGGCAGCGGCCGACGCGATGACCGTCGCCATCGGGGACGCCACGTTCCCCGCGGCCCAGACCCCGCGCACGGAGGTCTGCCCCGTCGGGTCCACCGTGACGGCGCCGGCCACCCGGAAGTCGCCCATCCGGAAGTCCTCGGCGACGAGTCCGATCCCCTCGAGGCCGTCGACCCGTGCCTCGGCGGTGCTCGCAGCAGCCAGGGCGTCGAGGTCCACGACGGCGCCGTCGCCGAGCGCCACGCCCGTCAGCACGCCGTCCGTCGACAGCACCCGGGCCACCGCGCCGTCGATCACCTTGATGCCCCGGGCGTCGAAACCAGCACGGGCGGTGTCGTCGACGAGCCCGGGCTCGGTCGCGAACACCGTCACGTGCTCGCTCAGCGCCCGCCACAGCAACGCCTGGTGCGCCCCGAACGGCGTCGTCACGAGCACCCCGATGCGGCGGTCGCGGATCTCCCACCCGTGGCAGAACGGGCAGTGCACGACGCCGCGGCCCCACTGCTCCGCGAGCCCCGGCACGTCCGGCAGGACGTCTACGGCGCCGGAGGCGACGACGACCCGACGGGCGTGCACCTGCTCGCCGGAGTCGAGGGTGGCCGTGAAGCCGACCGGGTCGCCGTCGGGGACGGGCGTGGCGGACGTGGCCACGAGCCTCCCGGCCATGACGTCGACGCCGTACCGCGCGACCTCGTCCCGACCGGTCCTGGTGAGGTCCCGGGGAGGCGTCGCCTCCTGCCCGAGGTAGTTGTGGACGCCCGCCGCCGGGGCGTTGCGGGGTTCGCCCGCGTCCACCACCAGCACGGATCGGCGGGACCGGCCGAGGATGAGGGCTGCTGAGAGGCCGGCGGCTCCGCCGCCGATGACGATCACGTCGTAGGTGTCACGCATGCCGACATCGTGCGGTGTGGGCGCGCATCCGGCAACGATCCTTGCCGGTATGGCAACATGACCGGCATGGACCACGGACGGGAGGCCCGCCCCACCCCGCGCACGACGGCCGAGGTCGTCGACGGGGTCGGGCCGCGACTGCGCACCCTGCGGCAGCGACGTGACGTCACGCTCGCGGCCCTCGCGACGGAGACGGGCATCTCGGTGTCGACGCTCTCGCGGCTCGAGTCGGGACAGCGGAAGCCGACCCTCGAGCTCCTGCTGCCGCTGGCGCGGGCGTACCAGGTGCCGCTCGACGACCTCGTCGGAGCGCCGCGGACCGGCGACCCGCGGGTGCACCTGCAGCCCGAGGTGCACGGCGGCCGCGTGGTGGTGCCCCTCACCCGGCGGACCGGGGGTGTGCGGTCGTTCAAGCAGCTGTTCCCGCCGAACTCGCCCGGCGGCGAACCCGACCTGCGGACGCACGAGGGGTACGAGTGGCTCTACGTGCTGTCCGGGCGGCTCCGGCTGCTCCTCGGGGAACGCGACCTCGACCTCGGGCCCGGCGAGGTCGTGGAGTTCGACACCCACACGCCGCACTGGATCGGCAACGTCACCGACGAGGTCACCGAGGTGCTCTGCCTGTACGGGCCGCAGGGGGAGCGGGCACACGTGCGGGCGCGGCCCGTGCGCTGAGCCCGGTGCGCTCCGAGGCCATCCTGGGCCGCTGACCATCGAGCAGCGCGCATGGTCGGTCGGTACCGCCGCGGGTGCAGCGCCCGCGGTCATCGATCCGGAAGGCCCACCATGACGACGACCCCGCCCGGGAACGACTCCGGGACCCCGATCCACGACCGGACGGCCGCTGCGGACGGCCATGAGATCCGTCCCGGCGTGACCGTGCCCTCCTGGGCGAACACGACACCGCTCGACCGAGGCCGCGACGCGGACCTCGCCGCAGACCCCGTCGACGACCTGACCGTCGACGAGGCGTTCGACCCCGTCCCCGCGAACGAGCAGTTGCCCGCGACGCCGAGTGCTGCCGGCAGCGGCGGCGACGGCAGCGGGAAGGCCGATGCGGCCAAGGGTGCAGCCCAGGACGTCGCCGGTGACGCGAAGGCCAAGGCGTCCGACGTCGCCGGCACCGCCAAGGAACAGGCGTCCAAGGTCGCCTCCGAAGCGACCGACCACGCCAAGCAGCTCTACGGCCAGGCATCCGAGAACCTCAAGCAGCAGGCAGCCGAACAGCAGCAGCGTGCCGCGGGCGGACTGCGCAGCATCAGCGACCAGCTCGGCCGCATGGCGGAGAACGACGACGAGCAGGGCGTTGCGTCGAAGGTCGTCCGTGACCTCTCCGGCCGTGCGAACTCGGTCGCCGGGTTCCTCGAGAACCGTGACCCGGGTTCGCTCCTCGACGAGGTGAAGTCCTTCGCGGCGAAGCGCCCGGGCACGTTCATCGCGCTCGCCGCGGGCGCCGGGATCCTCGCCGGACGGCTCACCAAGGCGCTCGCGACCGAGGTCAAGCACGAGAAGGAAGCCGACATCACCGGCGACGGCACCACCGGGACCGGGACCGGGAGCGGCGTATGAGCCACACCGTCCCCGGCGCGACACCGACGGGCCAACCGAGCCCCGAGGAACGCGCCGCGAGCACCCCGCTCGGCGAACTCCTGACCGACGTCTCTCGCGACATCTCCAGCCTGTTCCGGCAGGAGGTCGCGCTGGCGAAGGCCGAGATCACCGAGTCCGCGAAGAAGGCGGGCAAGGGCGCCGGCATGTTCGGCGGTGCGGGCCTGACCGCGCTGTTCGCCCTGCTGTTCCTGTCGATCGCCGCCTGGTGGGGTCTCGGCTACCTCATCGGCAACGCGTGGTCGGCAGTCGTGATCGCGGTGGTCTACGCGATCGTCGCCGGCATCCTCGCGCTGCTGGGACGCAAGCAGATGCAGCAGATCAAGGGTGTTCCCCAGACCGTGGAGACGGCCAAGGAGATCCCCGACGCACTGAAGCCCAACACCGGGAGGAACGCATGAGCACGCCAGACGAGATCCGCAGAGAGATCGAACAGACACGAGGGACCCTGGGTTCCGACGTCGACGCACTCGCCGACAAGGTCAGCCCGTCCTCGATCGCCCACCGCCAGACCGAGAAGGTGAAGAGCCGGTTCCAGGGCGTCCGCGACTCCGTGATGGGCGCGGCGGACTCGGCACGGTCGAGTGCCTCGGGGTCCGCCTCGGGTGCGACCGACCAGGCGAAGGACGTCGCCCAGCGTGGCGTCGAGAAGGCCAAGGGTAACCCGCTCGCCGTCGGGCTGATCGCGTTCGGCGCCGGGTGGCTCGCATCGTCGCTCATCCCGACCTCGTCCAAGGAGGAGGAGCTGGCCGGTGAGCTCAAGGACCGCGCAGCACCCCTCGTCGACGAGGTCAAGGAGCAGGCGAAGGACGTCGGTTCCCAGCTCGGTGACGTCGCGAAGGAGCACGCGCAGGACCTCAAGGGGACCGCGCAGGACGCGGCCCAGACCGTCAAGGACGAGGCGCAGGGCGCCGCGTCCGACGTGGAGGACCACGCGCAGCAGTCCGCGGACGACGTCCGCGGGGCCTGAGGCCGGAGCACGGCACGGACGGGAGGCACGGTGCCAGCTGGCGCCGTGCCTCCCGTCCGTCGCCTGGTCGCGGCTCCGTCGTCTGGTCGCGTCGCGCTCGCTGGACCGGTCCCGAGCACGTCGGGAGTTCGCTGGACGGATGGCAGACGCTCCCACGACCGCAGTCCTGTTCGACATCGACGGCACGCTCGTCGACTCCAACTACGCCCACGTCGACGCCTGGTGGCGCGCGTTCCGGGCGATCGGGGCCTCAGTGGACGCCTGGCGCATCCACCGGGCGATCGGGATGGACTCCTCGCGGCTCCTCGAGGAGCTGCTGCCGGATGCCTCCGACGACGAGCGCGACACCGCGAAGCAGCACCACACGGCGTACTACGCCGAGCACATGCCGTTCCTGCGCCCGCTGCCGGGTGCCCGTGACCTGCTCGAGGCCGTCGCGTCCCGTGGGCACGCGGTGGTGCTCGCGACGAGCGCCCCGGCGTCCGAGCTCGAACGGCTCCGCGAGGTGCTCGACGTCGAGCAGTGGATCACCGCGGTGACGAGTTCCGAGGACGTGGACGAGGCCAAGCCGGCCCCCGGGATCATGCAGGTCGCGCTGGACAAGGTCGGGGTCGAGCCGTCCCGTGCGGTGATGGTGGGTGACGCGATGTGGGACGTGGAGGCCTCCTCGAAGGTCGGGATCCCGTGCGTCTCGGTGATGACCGGCGGGATCGGCGGCGACGAGCTGCGGGAGGCGGGCGCCGCTGCGGTGTACGACGACGCGGCGGCGTTGCTCGCGGGACTCGACGACTCGCCGATCGGCGCACTCGACCAACCGGCTCCGTGAGCGTTCGCGGCCTCCACGGGAACCGGTGGGGTTCGCTCGCTCCTGCTCGGTCGTGGGAGGATCGTCGATCGTGATCACGATCGAACGCGTCAGCTGGGACGACCCTCGCGGAGTCGTCCTCCGTGCCCGCATGGACGAGGAGATGCACGAGCGGTACGGCTCCTCGGCCGGTGACGAGGACCCGGCCGTCACCGAAGAACGGAACCGCGCGCTCGCGGTCGATCCCTCCACGGTCATCACCTCGCTGCTCGCGATCGACGAGTCCGGCGAGGCCGTCGGCCACATCGCCGTCCGCCGTCTCCGCGACGAGGTCGAGCTGAAGCGCCTCATCGTGCTGTCCTCCGCCCGCGGGAAGGGTGCGGCGACCGCGCTGCTCGACGAGTGCGAGCGGGTCGGCCGTGAGCAGGGGGCCGCGCGGCTCATCCTGCAGACCGGGGACAAGCAGCCGGACGCGGTCGCGCTCTACGAGAAGACCGGTTGGCGTGCGATCCCGGTCTACGAGCCGTACGCGGCGACGATGCCCTGGTCGTTCTGCTTCGACAAGGCCCTGTAGCTGGGAACTCTCCACGAGGAATTGCACTCTGGTGACCGGAGTGCAATTCTTGCTCGGTGAGTACCGCTGAACGCACCCGCGCGCTGCGTCGCCGCATGATCGTCGAAGCACGTCGGTCGACCGTGGCCGACGGTCTGCACGGGTTCACGATCGAGCAGCTCTGCGAGACCGTCGGAGTCTCCCGTCGCACGTTCTTCAACCACTTCGCCTCGAAGGAAGACGCCGTCCTCGGCATCGAACTCAACGCGAACGTCGACATGCTGCTGGCCTACGCCCGCGGCGAAGTGGTCCCGGCGACCCTCGACCCGCTCACGTCCGTCGTCGCGCTCGCCGTCGAACAGGTGCGCACCGTCGGACTCGACCGCGCGGACGAAGCCCTCGTCCGCCGGGTCTTCGAGCGTGAGCCGGCGCTGGTCGCCCGGTTCCTCTCGGCGACCGACGTGCAGCTCGCCAAGGTCGCGGAAGCGGTGCGGGAACGCTTCGGCTGGACCGTCCCCGACGATCCGCGCGCCCGGCTCGTGACCGAGTCCGCCGCGGGGCTGCTCCGCGTGACCGCCGCCGACTACTTCGACGACGACTACGACGAGTCGACGGGCGCGCCGTTCGACGAACTGCTCACCACGAACCTCCGCCTCATGAGGGCGGCCATCACCACCGGACAGGACGACACCCCATGAGCACCTCAGCGCCGCGGACCGCCAAGCGCGCACGCCCGGGCAGCGACGGACCACTGCTGCTGACCCAGCGCCGCATCTGGATCATCTTCTCCGCCCTCATCGCCGGGATGCTGCTCTCCAGCCTCGACCAGACCATCGTGTCGACCGCGATGCCGACCATCGTCGGCGACCTCGGTGGCGTCGCGCACCAGGCGTGGATCACGACCGGGTACCTGCTGGCATCCACGATCGTGATGCCCATCTACGGCAAGTTCGGTGACGTCATCGGCCGCCGCAACCTGTTCCTCGTGGCGATCGCGCTCTTCACGCTGGCGTCGCTCGGCTGCGCGATGTCGACCGGCTTCTGGCAGTTCGTGGTGTTCCGCGCGCTGCAGGGCCTCGGCGGTGGCGGTCTGATGATCCTGTCCCAGGCGATCATCGCGGACATCGTCCCCGCGTCCGAGCGCGGCAAGTACCTCGGCCCGCTCGGCGCGATCTTCGGCCTCTCCGCCGTCGGTGGCCCGCTCCTCGGCGGGTTCTTCGTCGACCACATGACCTGGCACTGGGCGTTCTGGATCAACATCCCGGTGGGGATCGCGGCGTTCGCCGTCGCCTGGTTCGCGCTGACCCTGCCGAGCAAGAAGGCGACCAAGCGCATCGACGTCCTCGGGGTCGCGCTGCTGTCCGCGACGACCGCGTGCCTGGTGTTCTTCACCGAGTTCGGCGGCAACAGCGACCACGGCTGGGGTGCGCTCGAGACCTGGGCGTGGGGCGCCGGGTTCATCGTCGCCGCAGCGCTGTTCGTCCTGACCGAAGCGCGGGCCCAGGACCCGATCATCCCGCTGTCGTTCTTCCGGAACCGCACGTTCGTCACCGCCACGGCGATCGGCTTCGTGCTCGGGCTCGGCATGTTCGCCGCGATCGGCTTCGTCCCGACGTTCCTGCAGATGGCGTCGGGCACCTCGGCCGCCGTCTCCGGGCTCCTGATGCTGCCGATGATGGTCGGCCTGATGGGCACCTCGATCCTCTCCGGCACGCTCATCACGAAGACGGGCCGGTACCGGGCGTTCCCGATCATCGGCACGATCGTCGTCGGCCTGGCGATGCTCGGGATGACGACGCTCGCCGCAGCCACCCCGATCTGGCTGATCTGCGTGTACCTGTTCGTGTTCGGCGCCGGCCTCGGTCTGATCATGCAGGTCGTGGTCCTCGTGGCGCAGAACGCCGTGGCGCCGGAGCACGTCGGCACGGCGACCTCGACGAACAACTACTTCCGCGAGGTCGGCGCCTCCCTCGGCGTCGCCGTCTTCGGTGCGATCTTCACCTCGCGCTTGACCGAGTCCCTGACCGACGTCTTCACGAGCGCCGGCGGCAGTGCGTCGCAGGCGGCGAGTGCGAGCGCGAGCATCGACCCGACGCAGCTCGCGAAGCTGCCCGAGGCGGTGCAGGACGGCATCGTGAACGCCTACGCCGACTCGCTGTCCCCGGTGTTCTGGTACCTGCTGCCGTTCATCGCGGTGGCGCTCGTGCTCGCGCTGTTCATCCCGCAGATGAAGCTCGCGGACGTGGCCGGCATGGTCGCCCGCGGCGAGGCGGTCGGTGGTGCCGAGGCGGACGAGCTCGAGCGTGCCCAGCGCGGCGCGGAGCGTCCGACGGAGTCGGTCGGCTCCGGCACGGGGTCGGTCCCGACGGCCCGGCACGACGAGTAGTCGTCACCATCCACGGACGGGAGGCCCGGTGCCAGCTGGCACCGGGCCTCCCGTCCGTCTGCGGGTCGCGCGCCCGCGCCCGCGGCTCGCTCGCGCTCGCGCCCGCGGCTCGCTCGCGCCTGCGCCCGCAGCTCGCTCGCGCTCGGTGCGTCCGCACCTTCCGACACCGCAGAGGTCGTTCGACTTGCGCCCTGTCGGAACTCCCGGACGCATCCTCTGCGTGTGCATCTTTCGACACCGCAGAGTCGTTCGAGTGGCGTCGCGTCGGAACTTGCCGACACATCCCCTTCGGTCGATGCGTCGGCACCTTCCGACACCGCAGTGGTCGATCGACTCCTGCCGTGTCGGAAGTTGCGGACGCATCCTCTGCGTGTGCATCTTTCGACACCGCAGAGGTCGTTCGACTTGTGCGGTGTCGGAACTCGCGTGCGGACGGAGCTGCGGGAGCGCACGCGCACGCGCACGGTGCGCGCGCCCGGCGCAGCGCGTCAGGCGCCGGTACTCGCGCGGGGGATGAGCCGCGTGGGGAGCGCCGGCGACGGCGCCGAGGTGCCGTCGAGCGTCGCGAGCAGCCGGAGCGCTGCGGCCCGGCCGAGGTCGGCGCCGGGGAGTGCCACGCTCGTCAGCGCCGGCGCGGTGACCGACGAGGACGGCAGGTCGTCGAACCCTGCGACGGCGAGGCTCCCCGGAACCGCGACGCCCCGGGCCCCCGCGACTCGGAGCACCCCGTACGCCAGGGTGTCCGCCGCGGCGACCACGGCCGTGACGCCCTCGGCGAGCCAGTCGTCGACCACCCCGTCGACGGCGGCGGCAGCGGCGTCGATCGTCAGGTCGGCCTGGGCGCGCGTCCGGGACACCGTGATGCCGGCGGCGGTGCAGGCGTCCTCGAACAGGGACCGGCGGACGGCGAACGTCGTCGCCCGTGACGTCCCGTCGAGGTACGCGACGCGCCGGTGTCCGGCGGCGGCGAGGTGTGCGACGAGCGCCGACACCCCGGACGAGAGGTCGTAGTTGACGGCGTCGGCGCCTCCCGGGGCGTCGAGCAGCACGACGGGGACGCTCGCGGACATCGACTCACCCGCGGCGGGGGCGTCGACGAGGATCCCGGCGGGCCGGAGCCGCTCGAAGCGCCGGACGTCCGCGTCGACCGGCTGCGCGCCGCGCTCGGTGACGGAGAGCACGAGCTGGAAGCGGTCCCCGACGGTGTCCCGGACGCCGCGGATGACCTCGGCGAAGAACGGGTTCGACAGGTCCGGCGCGATGAGGACGACCAGGTCGCCACTGCCGCGCGCGAGGGAGCTGGCGGCGTGGTCGACGACGTAGCCGAGCTCCTCGACCGCGTCGCGGACCCGTGTGGCGATCGGGATCGACACACGGCCGCGGTCCTTGCCGTTCACGACGAGCGAGACGGTCGCGATGCTCGTCCCGGCGCGCTCGGCGACCATCGCCGCGGTGACACGACGGCTGTTCCGGGGAGGGGGTGCCACGCGTCGATGCTACCGAGCGGACCCGCAGGACTTGACGTCAAGCGTTTGATGATGTGTGATGTCAAACGCTTGACGCGGCGTGCATGGCGCGTCAGGCCACCGACACCACCGGCGAGCCCGACACCACGGCGACGACCGGAATCCCCAGCGAAGTGGAGCACCAGTGCCCGAGAAGATCATCCTCGACTGCGACCCCGGTCACGACGACGCCGTCGCGATCCTCCTGGCCCACGGCAACCCGGACATCGAGCTCCTCGCCGTGACGACCGTCGTCGGCAACCAGACCCTGCCGAAGGTCACCCGGAACGCCCTCGCCGTGGCCCGCATCGCCGGCATCACCGGTGTCCCGTTCGCCGCCGGCGCCGACCGGCCGCTGCTCCGCGAGATCGAGGTCGCCGAGGGCATCCACGGCGAGAGCGGCCTCGACGGACCGATGCTGCCCGAGCCGTCGTTCCAGCTCGACGAGCGGCACGCGGTCGACCTCATCATCGAGACCGTGATGGCGCACGAGCCCGGCACGGTCACGCTCGTGCCGACCGGCGGGCTGACGAACATCGCGCTCGCGGCCCGCAAGGAGCCCCGCATCGTCGAGCGCGTCAAGCAGGTCGTGCTCATGGGCGGCGGTGTGCACGTCGGCAACTGGAGCCCGGTCGCCGAGTTCAACATCGTGATCGACCCCGAGGCCGCCTCGATCGTCTTCGACGCCGGCTGGGACGTCGTCATGGTCGGCCTCGACCTGACGCACCAGGCCCTCGCCACCCCCGAGGTCGCGGCGCGCATCGCGGCCGTCGGCACCGGCCCGGCAGCGTTCGTCGGCGAGCTGCTGGACTTCTTCGGCCAGACCTACAAGGACGCGCAGGGCTTCGACGCCCCGCCGGTCCACGACCCCTGCGCCGTCGCGTACGTCATCGACCCGACGGTCGTCCGTGCCGTGAAGGTCCCGATCCACGTCGAGACCCAGGGCACGCTGACCCTCGGCATGACCGTCGCCGACTTCCGTGCCCCCGCCCCGGATGACTGCCGCACGAGCGCCGCGATGGAGCTCGACCACGGCCGCTTCTGGGACCTCGTCGTCGACGCCCTCGAGCGCATCGGCGAGACCCCCGACACCGGCTGGACGCCCCGCGCAGCCGCCACCGCCGTCGAAGCCGGCACCACCGTCACCACCACCGAGAAGGCCTGACGCACATGACCACCTCATCGACGAAGAAGTCGATCGGCGCACTCACCGCCGCGCTCCTCGCAGCCTGCATCGCGTTCCAGCTGAACGCGAGCATGCTCAGCCCCGCCCTGGTCACCATGGCGAGGGAGCTCCACACCGACGACGCGACGATCGGGCTCTCGCAGACCCTGTACTTCACGCTCGCCGCGCTGTTCTCGCTGTTCCTGCCGCGCCTGTCCGACATCGTCGGCCGCAAGCGCGTCCTGGTGGGCATGCTCGCCGTGATGCTCGTCGGCAGCATCGTCGCGGCGCTCGCGGTGAACGTCCCGATGCTCTTCACCGGCCGCATCATCCAGGGTGTCACCGGTCCGGTCGTCCCGATCTGCCTCCTCGTGCTCCGCAACGAGATCGCCGACCCGAAGCGCTACGGCGCCGCGCTCGGTCTGCTCACCGCGGTCAACGGCGGCATCGCCGGGATCGACTCGCTCGCCGGTGGGTGGATCGCCACGAACTTCGGCTTCCGCGGCATCTTCTGGGTGATCGCCGTCGTCACGGTCATCGCGCTCGCGATGGTGGCCGTCTGGGGCGTCGAGTCGAAGCCGTCGGCCGGCACCCGGATGGACTGGATCGGGGTGGTGCCGCTCGTCGTCTCGGTCGGCGCACTCCTCACCGCCTTCAACGAGGCGGGGAAGCTCGGCGCCGCCAACCCGCTCGTCGTCATCGGCGGGATCGTCGTCGCGCTGGCCGCGTTCGCCGTGTTCTGGGCGGTGGAGTCCCGCGTCAAGGAGCCGCTCGTCGAGACCCGGTTCCTGAAGCGCCGGGCGACGTGGGCGCTCCTCGCGACGACCTTCCTCACGATGACCGGTGTCTTCGCCGTCGTGAACGGCCTCGTCACGTCGCTCGCGCAGAACCCGGACGCCGGCTTCGGGATGGAGGCCGACCTCGCCTCCCTGGTGTTCCTCACGCCGTACGCGTTGGTCGGGTGGATCGTCGGCCCGTTCGCCGGTCGCCTCGCCCCGACGATCGGCTACCGCGCGATCCTGCGTGTCGGCCTGATCGGCAGCATCGTCGCGACGCTGCTGATGGCGTTCGTCGGCGTGCACTCCCTGCCGGTCCTCGTCGTCGCGACCGTCCTGATCGGCATCACCTACGCGGGCATCGCGAACATCATCCTGAACGGCCTCGGCATCGTCCTGTCCCCGGACTCGAACCCGGGCTTCCTGCCCGGCCTGAACGCGGGTGCGTTCAACCTCGGCGCCGGCGTCAGCTTCGCCGTGCTGCCGGCCCTGCAGATCGCCCTCGGCGTCGGCGGGTCAGCGGGGACCGCCGGCTACTCCGGTGGGATGCTGCTCGGTGCCGTGATCACGATCGCCGCCCTGGCGACGTCGTTCCTGATCCCCCGTCCGGAGAGCGCCGAGACCACGTCCGTCGCCCCGCAGAAGGAGACCGTCCGTTGACCGACACCATCGTGATCGTCGGGTCGCTGAACGCGGACCTGGTGGTCCGCACCGACCGCTTCCCGAAGCCCGGTGAGACCCTGCACGGGTCCGACCTCGCCACCCTGCCCGGGGGCAAGTCCGCCAACCAGGCGGTGGCCGCCGGGAGGCTCGGGGGCACGGTGCGCATGATCGGCGCGGTCGGCGACGACGGGAACGGTGCGCTGCTCCGCGACTCCGTCGCGGCCGCGGGTGCGGACACCACGCACGTCGCCGTCCGGGAGGGCGTGGCCACCGGCACCGCCGTCATCACCGTGGACGCGCACGGGGAGAACACCATCGTGATCTCCGGCGGCGCGAACGCCACGCTGACGCCGGACGACGTCCCTGCCGACGCCTTCACGGGCGCCGCGGTGCTCGGGCTCTGCCTCGAGGTCTCGATCGACGTGGTCCTCGCCGCCGCCCGTGCCGCGCACGACGCCGGGGTCACGGTCCTGACGAACCTGTCCCCGTTCGGCGACGTGCCCCGCGAGCTCCTCGACCTCACCGACGTGCTGCTGGTGAACGAGCACGAGGCCGCCGAGCTCGGCGACCACGGCGTCGCCCGCTCGATCGTCACCCGGGGTGGCGACGGCAGCATCGTGCACGACGGCGACGCCGAGCCCGTCGAGGTCCCGGCGATCCCGGTCGAGGCCGTCGACACCACGGGCTGCGGCGACGCGTTCATGGGTGCCGTGGCGCTCCGGCTCGCCGCCGGCGACTCCCTCGTCGACGCGGCGCGGTTCGCCGCCGGGGTCGGGGCGTACGCCGCGACCGGGGCCGGGGCGCAGGCGTCGTACCCGACCACCGACCAGCTCGAGGCGTTCCTGCGGGCGTAGGAACAGCCTCCCGGCTTGTATCTTGCAGACATGCGCGTGGGAGTCCTCGACATCGGGTCCAACACCGGCCACCTCCTGGTGGTCGACGCCCACGGCGGCGCCGCGCCGCTGCCGGCGTCGTCGTACAAGCAGCCGCTCCGCCTCGCCGAGCACCTCGACGAGCGCGGGGCGGTCACGCAGTTCGGCATCGACGCGCTGACCGACTTCGTGTCGGAGTCGGTGCGCGTCGCCGAGGAGCGCGGCTGCGAGGACATGCTCGGGTTCGCGACGTCGGCCGTCCGTGACGCCGTGAACTCCGAAGCGGTCCTCGCCCACGTCGAGGACCGCACCGGGGTCGAGCTCGCCGTGCTCTCCGGCTCGGACGAGGCCCGGCTGACGTTCCTGGCCGTGCGCCGCTGGTTCGGCTGGTCCGCCGGCCGGCTCGCGGTGTTCGACATCGGCGGCGGCTCGCTCGAGATCGCCGGCGGTGCGGACGAGGCGCCCGACGTGGCGTGGTCGATGCCGATCGGGGCGGCCCGGCTCGCGCGGTCGTTCTTCGCGTCCGGCACCCCGACCGCGGACGACGTCCGTCGGATCCGGCACGAGATCCGTGTCGAGATCGCCCGCGACGCCGGCAAGCTCCTGCGCTCCGGGGCGCCCGACCGGGCCGTGGCGACCTCGAAGACGTTCCGGTCGATCGCGCGGATCTGCGGAGCCGCGCCGTCGGGTGCCGGGCCGCTCGTGCCGCGGTCGCTCGACGGGGTCGTCCTCCGACAGCAGCTGCCGGCGCTGCTCGCGATGTCGGTCGAGGAGCTCGCGACGCTCCCCGGTGTCTCCGAGAGCCGCGCCCACCAGATCGTGCCGGGAGCGCTCGTCGCGGAGGCGTGCCTGGACATCTTCGACCTGCCGTCGTTGGAGATCTGCCCGTGGGCGCTGCGCGAGGGCGTGATCCTGGAGCGGCTCGACCAGCTCTCCGTGCTCGGCGCTTGACCATTCTGGTCATTCTGTGACCACAATGGTCACATGCATCGTTCGCTCGGTCCCCGCCTGTCCGTCGTGCCCGCCGTCCTCTGGCTGCTCGCCGGCATCGGGTGGCTGATCGGGGAAGCGGTCACCGCCTCGGCGTTCCCGGCGTACAGCTACGCCACGAACTACATCTCCGACCTCGGGGTCCCCGACGTGGGCATCTTCCAGGGCCGGACGATCGACTCGCCGCTGAGCGCCGTCATGAACACCGTGTTCATCGGGCACGGTGTGCTCTTCGCGTTGGCCGGGCTGCTCGTCGCCCGGGCCGTCGCGTCGACGTCGCGGAGCGCCTCGCGGGCCGTCGCCGTCCTGGTGGTCGCGCACTTCGTCGGCATCACCCTCGTCGGACTGTTCCACGGCAGCCAGGCCAGCGTGGACGACGGCGCGATCGTCCTGCACGTGCTCGGGGCCGCCGTCGCGATCACCAGCGGCAACGTCGTGGCGATCGTCGCCGGGGCGTCGTCCCGGGCGGTGGACGCGCCGCGGGGCTACCGGGTCGCCAGCATCGTGCTCGGCGTCGTCGGCCTCGTGTCGTTGGTGATGCTCCTCGTGGACTCGGGTTCGACGGCGATCACACTCCTGCCGGACGGCGTGTGGGAGCGTGCTTCCGTGTACACGATCATCGCGTGGGAGCTCCTCTCTGGCGGGCTGCTGCTCACCGGGGTCCTCCGTCGCCGGGCAGCGGCCCGCGCATGACCGGCCCCCGCAGCCGTGGCCGGCAGACCAGCGCGGAGATCGAGCACGACCTCCTCGACATCGCCGCCGGGCTCATCGCACGCCGTGGGATCAAGGACACCGCGGTGCAGGCGGTCGCGGACCAGGCGGGCTACTCCAAGGCCGCGGTCCTCGCCCGGTTCACCAGCAAGGACGCGCTCGTCGGAGCCGCGGTCCGACGGTGCATCGAGCAGACCGAGGCGATCCGCGACGCGGTCGCCCGCAGTGCGGTCGGCCCGGAACGGGATGCCGCTGCCCTGGCGGCCGTCACCGACCTCGCACTCGCGCGGCCCGGGTGGGCGGAGTTCGCGCTCGCCGGACTCGCCCTCCGCCGGGGCGACGACGTCAGCGAACGCCTCGAGCCGATGGCGGCCGCCCTGCTCGGGATGTTCGGCATCGACATGGCGGACCCCGCGGCCGTGACGCTCGACCGCAGAGCCCGGGTGACGGGCGCGTTCGGTGCGCTCATCGTGCTCTCGCTCACCTACGAGAACGACGCCTCGGCCGCCGAGGCGCGCCCGGTCCTGCTCGACGTCGGGTGGAGCGCCCTCGGGCACACCGGGTCGTACCCGGGGCGCTGACGGCTACCGCTGTCTGGGTGGGGCGAGCAGCCACGGGCGGATCAGACGCGTCACGAAGGGCAGCACCCAGAACGTCATGATCGGCGTGAGGATCAGCGTCGTGATGAGGACGCGCGGCAGCGCCGAGAGGCCCGCGAACGACGGCACGAGCAGCCCGACGACGATCGTGAACACGAGGTTCACCGGGAAGAAGCCGAGCCAGATGCTCACCGCCTGCTTCCACCGCGGCGGGGCGCTCGACGCCGGGGTGTCCTCGGGGACGTCGAACCAGCCCTCGATCCCGGTGCGCTTCTCGACACGGGACTCCACCACGAGGTCCCTGCCGAGGTCGAGCCACCGCAGCCGGTCGTCGGAGTTCTCCCACGTGGCGAGGGAGTCGTGGTCGGCGAACCGGTAGAGCATGTGCCACTCGCGGGACTGTGCACGGGAGCGGACCCATCCGGAGCCGAGGAAGCCGGGGTAGCGGTTCGCGAGGTTCACCCCGGACTGCACCCACCGGGTGACCTCGGGGATGCGCTCGGGTTCGACGAGACGGGTGATGGACACGGTGACGGGCGGGCCTGCGGTCTCGGGTGACGACTGCAGGCTCCCTGGCTCTTGTGGAGTCATGGGACCAGTCTCGCCGAACCGTGTTTCACGCTCGTGACGCGCTGGGTAGGTTCGGGGGCATGAGCACGGGCGGCACGGGATCGGACACGGAGCGGGGGCGGCACGAGACCCCGACGGAGCGCTGGGACCGGAACTGGGTCGACATCCAGCAGGAGCTCCGCATCGTGCAGACCGGGACGCAGATCCTCGCCGGGTTCCTGCTCACGCTGCCGTTCCAGCAGCGCTTCACGTCGTTGACAGACCGGCAGGAGACGATCTACCTGGTCCTCGTCGTCCTGGCGGTCGTGGTCACCGTCGTCGCACTCTCCGCCGTGGCCACCCACCGCCTGGTGTTCCGGCAGCGGCAGAAGCACGACCTGGTGCGCGCCGGGAACATCATCCTCATCGTCACGCTGATCGCCAGTGCACTGCTGTTCTCCGGCACCGTGCTGTTCGTGTTCGACGTGGTGCTCGGGCGCATCGGCGGCATCGTCGGCGGCGCGGCGGTGTTCATCGGGACCGGCGTGCTCTGGACCTCGCTGCCGTTCGCCCTGCGGCGGACCGCCAGGGACGAGACCGACTAGCTCGCCTTCTTCTTCGCCGTGGTGGACTTCGCCGCGGGCTTCTTCGCCGACGCCTTCTTCGCAGCTGCTGCCTGCTTCGCCGGCTCCTTCTTCGCAGCTGGTGCCTTCTTCGTGGCCGGCGCCCGCTTCGTGTCGGAACCCGATGCTCCGGACCCGGACCCGGACGACCGCGAGCTCGACGACGAACGCGACCCCGAGCCTCCCGTCCGCTTCTTGTCCACGGACGCACGCAAGGCGGCCATCAGGTCGATCACGTCGCCGCCCTCGTCGTCGGACTCCGGCTGCTCCCCGAACGTCTTCTCGGTGTCGATGTCGTCACCCGACTCGAGCTTGGCGTCGATGAGCTGCTGCAGCTCGACCTGGTACTCGTCGGTGTAGCGGTCCGGATCGAAGTCCGTGGACATGCTCTCGACGAGGGACGACGACATCTTCAGCTCGTTCGCACTCACCTTCACCGACGTGTCGAGGGCCTTGAAGTCGGCGGCCCTGACCTCGTCGCCCCAGAGCAGCCCCTGCAGGAGCAGGACGTCGTCGTGCACGCGGAGCACACCGAGCCGGGTCTTCTGCCGCAGCGTGAACTGCACGATCGCGAGACGGTCCGTCTCCTCGAGCGTCTTCCGGAGCAGGACGTAGGCCTTGGGCGAGCGGGAGTCCGGCTCCAGGTAGTACGTCTTCTCGAACATCATCGGGTCGACCTGGTCGACCGGCACGAACTCGAGCACCTCGATCTCGTGGGACTGCTCCTGCGGGAGCTTCTTGAAGTCGTCGGCGGTGAGGACCACCGTCTTCTCGCCGTCGTCGTACGCGCGCTCGATGTCGGCGTACTCGACCTCGTGCCCGAGCTCGCAGACGCGCTTGTAGCGGATACGTGCCTTGTCCTCGTCGTGGACCTGGTGCATCGAGACGTCGTGCGTCTCCGTGGCGGCGTAGACCTTGATCGGCACGTTGACCAGCCCGAACGCGATGGAGCCCTTCCAGATCGACCTCATGGGCACATGATGCCCGTGTCCAGCCGGTCGCGTGCGGATCTCCGGGCGATCCGGAGGCTGCGGAGAGCGGACGCCGTCCGTGCCGAGCGGTACCGTCGGGCACATGGCGGGGCACCGGGGAGACGTCGATCGGGGTGCCCTGTGGCGGCTCGCACTCGCCGCGGTGTCCGTACCGGCGGTGTGGCTGGCGGTCGGGCTCCTCTACGGTGCGGTCGGCCGCGACCCGTCTGCCGGGTTCCTGATCGGCGGCGCCGTCGTCCTCCTCGTGCTCGCCCCGGTCGGGACGTGGTGGGGCTGGCAGCGCCGCGGCGGACGGCTCGCGGTGGTCGAGACCCGGCAGTGGATCAGGAGCGGTACCGTCCCGGACGACGTCCCCGATGCTGTCTGGCGGCCGCGTGTGGCCCAGCGGCAGGACGACTTGACGATGGGACTCGTCGCCGCGGCGCTGGGCGTGGTGATCGTGGCGCTGAGCGTGGGCTCGGCCGTCACGGGGTCGCCGACGGCGTGGATCAGTGCGGCGATCTGGACCGGGCTCGCGACGCAGCAGGCCGTGACGTGGGCGCGGTGGCGTCGGCCGGTCGCCGCACTGCTGGCACGCCCCTCCTTCCCTGTCCACAGCGACGTTCCGAGGGGTGTTCCTCCACAGGAGTCGTCGAACTGAACCGCCGCGCGGCCTCCGCGAGCACGATGGGCGCATGAGCCAGCTCGACAAGGACGACCCGCGGACGAAGTACGCGCGCCCGCCGTTCCCCGCGCAGACGCAGCAGGGGTCCGGGCGTGCCAGCGAGATGGACCCGCCGCCGGACCACGGCGAGACGAGCTACCTCGGCACCGGTCGGATGCCGGGCTACCGGGTGCTCGTGACGGGTGCGGACTCCGGGATCGGCCGAGCGGCGGCGATCGCGATGGCGAAGGAAGGCGCGGACGTCGCGCTGAACGCCCTGCCCGAGGAGATCGACGACCTGACCGAGGTCCGGGACCTCATCGCCGACCTCGGACGGAACGCCGTGATGCTGCCCGGCGACCTCACCGACGAGGACTTCTGCACCGAACTCGTCCGCACCGCCGTCAGTGAGCTCGGCGGGCTCGACGCGCTCGTGCTCGTCGCCGGCGCGCAGCAGGTGCACGACGACGTCACCGAGCAGTCGACGGCGGACTTCGACCGCACGATGAAGACCAACGTCTACGCGATGTTCTGGCTGGTCCGTGCGGCCGTGCCGCACATGGCCCCGGGGAGCGCGATCGTCACCACGAGCTCGGTGTCCGCGTACGAACCGCAGGCCCGGATGATCGACTACGCGGCCACGAAGGCGGCGATCATCACCTACACGAACGGCCTCGCACGGCAGCTCGCGGTGAAGGGGATCCGGGCCAACACGGTCGTGCCGGGGCCGGTGTGGACGCCGCTGCAGCCGATCAGCTACCCCGGGGACGAGATCGCGGCGTACGGCCAGGCCACCCCGTTCGGCCGACCGGCGCAGCCCGTGGAACTCGGCAGCGCCTACGTCTACCTCGCCGGGCCCGAGTCGTCGTACACGTCCGGCACGACGCTGACGGTGGCGGGAGCGACCGGGGTGGCGCTGTGAGCCCGGCGCGGGCGAGCACCGTCGCGCGCAGGACGACGGTCCTGGTGGGGGACCGGCGGCTCGCGCTGACGAACCTCGACAAGGTGCTCTACCCGGAGACCGGCACGACGAAGGGGCGCGTGATCGAGTACTACGAGCGCGTCGCACCGTGGATGATCCCGCACGTCAAGGGCCGACCGGTGACCCGGAAGCGGTGGGCGAACGGCGTCGACGGCAAGGTCTTCTTCGAGAAGAACCTGCCCGACTCCGCGCCGGACTGGGTCCGTCACCACACGATCCAGCACTCCGAGCACGACAACGAGTACCCGATCGTGGACGACCTGCCGACGCTCGTGTGGATGGCGCAGCAGGCTGCGCTCGAACTCCACGTGCCGCAGTGGCGGTTCGGCCCGCGGGGTGCGCAGCAGAACCCGGACCGGCTGGTGCTCGACCTCGACCCCGGGGAAGGCGTGGGTCTCGCCGAGTGCGTGGAGGTGGCGGTCGCGGCGCGCGAAGTCCTGCAGGGCATGGGGCTCGACCCGTACCCGGTGACGTCGGGCTCGAAGGGCATCCACCTGTACGCGGCGCTCGACGGCCGCTCCGCGACGAAGCACGTTTCCGAGGTCGCTCACGAACTCGCGAAGGCACTCGAGCAGGACATGCCGGACCTGGCGCTGTCGTCGATGAGCCGCGCCGAGCGGAAGGGCAAGGTGTTCGTCGACTGGTCGCAGAACAACGGGAACAAGACCACGATCGCGCCGTACTCGCTCCGCGGGCGTTCGCACCCGACCGTCGCGGCACCGCGCACGTGGAAGGAACTCACCGAGAAGGGGCTGGCCCAGCTGACATTGGACGAGGTCCTCGAGCGGGTGGAGGACCGCGGCGACTTCCTGCACCCGGTGGCGGCCGCGTCGTTGGCCGTCGGCAGGGCCGACGAGGGGCACTGGGACAGCGACCGGACCCAGCAGGCGAACGACGCGGAACGGCAGGACCGAGCCGGAGGCCCGGCGAACGACCGCCTGTCGACCTACCGTGCGAAGCGGGATGCGTCCAAGACCCCCGAACCGGTCCCGCAGGACGCGCCGACGGTCCGGAAGGACGGCACCCCGACCTTCGTCATCCAGGAGCACCACGCCACCCGGGACCACTACGACTTCCGCCTCGAGCACGACGGCGTGCTCGTCAGCTGGGCGCTGCCGAAGGGGGAGCCGACGGACCCGGGGAAGAACCACCTCGCCGTCATGACCGAGGACCACCCGCTCGAGTACGGCGGCTTCGAGGGCACCATCCCGAAGGACGAGTACGGCGGCGGGACCGTCACCATCTGGGACGACGGCACGTACGAGCTCGAGAAGTGGCGCGAGGGCGAAGAGGTCATCGTCACGCTGCACGGACGGACGAACGGCAACCGCCGCCTCGCGATCCTGCACACGCGCGGTCGTGGTCGCGGGCGGGACGGCGACGAGAAGAACTGGCTCATCCACCTGACGAAGGAGCAGCCGGACCCCACGGCCGACGCGTCAGGGGGGACGCCCGCTCCCCGCGCTCCCCGCACCGCCGGTCACTCGGCCGGGCGCGACGACGACGGTCGCGAGCGGATCGCCGGAGCTGCGAGTTCCTCCACCGACCCCGTCGAGCGCCGCACCATGCAGGCGACCCTCGCGAAGGGCGAGCCGACGCTGGACACCGGAGCGTGGGCGTTCGAGATGAAGTGGGACGGTGTCCGTGCGCTCGCCACGGTCCGGGGCGGCTCGGTGTCGCTCCGGAGCCGGAACGGCAACGACCTGACGGCGCAGTACCCCGAACTCCAGGAACTCGGCGAGCGAGCCGGCGTCGACGGGGTCTTCGACGGTGAGATCGTCGCGCTCGACGACCGCGGACGACCGAGCTTCCAGCTGTTGCAGAACCGGATGGGACTGACCAAGAAGCGGGAGGTCGACGCCGCGCGTGAACGCACCCCGGTGCGGTTGCTGCTCTTCGACGTGCTCGAAGCGGACGGGCACGACCTGACCCGGCTCGCGTACGACAACCGTCGGGAAGCCCTCGAGACCGTCGTCGAGCCCGGCGGGGCGATCGACGTGCCGAAGGCGTACGAGGGCGACCTCGACCGAGCCATGGCGGACTCCGAGGCCGAGGGGCTCGAGGGTGTCGTGGCGAAGAAGCGCTCCTCCCGCTACGCCGAGGGCCGGCGCTCCGAGGCCTGGCTGAAGCTCAAGCACCACGCCACGCAGGAGGTCGTGGTCGCCGGGTGGAAGCCCGGGAGCGGTCGGCGTGCGGGCGGCGTCGGATCCCTGCTCCTCGGGATCCCCGGCGACGACGGTCTGCAGTACGTCGGCAAGGTCGGGACCGGCTTCCGTGACCGTGACCTCGACGAGATCGCGAGCGTCCTCGGGCCGCTGGAGCGGAAGACGTCACCCCTCGTCGACGTCCCGAGACCGGACGCCCGTGACGCCCACTGGGTCACGCCCGAACGCGTCGGTGAGGTCGAGTTCGCGGAGTGGACCGCTGACGGACGGCTCCGGCAGCCGTCGTGGCGGGGCTGGCGCCTCGACAAGTCGGCGGAGGACGTCGTCCGAGAGTGAGCGCGCACTCGTCGCATGCATCCGCATGAGGTCCGCTGGAGGCGAACTTCCGTCCCCCGTCCGGCTTCCCGGCGGGGGACGAATTCGTGACGATCACTGAGGAAAACCCGCGTGACTGTTACGTTCCTCGGGACGAAAGGGCGTGGCGATGAGCGCGAGCAACTACCTGCCACCGTTCACTCCGGAGGAGCGCGTCGCGATCTCGGGGGACCAGGCGACTCGGAAGCCGATCGACCCGGGTGCGGTGATCACGGACTCCGAGGTGACGTACGCGGACTTCCTCGGCGACGAGGTCGACGACTGATCCGCACCATCAGCGCTGACGCTGACGCTGACGCTGACGCTGACGCTGGTCGTGGGGACGGCCCGCGCACCGGATCAGGGAGTGCACGGGCCGCCGCCGAAGCGCCGTGGCCGGTCGTTCAGGGATGACCGACCACGGCGCGCTCAGGTCACCCGCGCGTGCAGCGCGGATGATGGGCACGTACACAAAGACGTCCTGAGCAGACGATTCGTCACGCAGGAACCCGAAACCGATCCGGAAGGCCGACTCCTGACCGAGGACCAGCCGCTCTCGTCGCTGTCCGACGGCTCGCTCGTCGAGCGCTCGGCTGACGGCGACACCGCAGCGTTCGGCGTGCTCATCCGCCGGTACGGTCCGCTCATGCGCGCCTACGCCGCTCGGATCCTCGGGCACGGCGACGGGGAGGCCGACGACGCCGTGCAGGAGGCATCACTCCAGGCGTGGCAGCGCATCGACCGCGTCGAGGACCCGGACCGTGTGCGCTCCTGGCTGTTCCGGATCGCTGCGAACAAGGCGCTCGACCGGCTCCGTCGGCGGCACCCGCACCTCGACCTCGAAGCCGTCCCGGAGGCGAGTGACGAGCGACCGGTGGACGAGGTCGTGATCGCGCGGCTCCAGGTGGACGAACTCGCCCGGATCGCGCAGAACCTGCCCGATGCGCAGCGTGCAGTCTGGGTGATGCGCGAGGTCGGCGGCGCGTCCTACGCCGAGATCGCGGAGGAGACCGGGATGTCGACGGCGGCCGTGCGTGGTGCACTCGCGCGGGCGAGGCGGACGGTGCTGACGCAGATGGAGGGGTGGCGATGAACGACGACGACGTCGACGACCGCTACGGTGCCTTCACGCTGGACGAGCTCTCCGACTACCTCGACTCCGGCCAGGACCCGGTGCGCGACGACATCGAGCGCGACCCCGATGCGGCCCGGGCGCTCGGCCGGCTCCGAGCGCTGCGCGAGGCGTCGAGTGACCTCCTCGCGGCGGACGTCCGCGCGGCTCAGGGTGCTGACGAGGCCTGGATCTCGGGGGTCCTCGCGACCATCCGGACGACCGCGCACGCGGGGCGGGACATCCCGGTCCCCGACGACGACCCCGACTCCACGCTCGTCGTGACCGAGGGGGCACTCCGCGGGCTCGTCCGCGCGCTCGGCGACACGGTGCCGGGTGTGCTCGTGCGACGCACCCGGTTCACCGGCGACGTCGGGACCGCTGGTGCGCCGATCGACGTCGAGGTCACGATCGCGGTGACGGCTGACGCGCCGCTCCGCGCACGCGCCGACACGCTCCGGACGATGGTCGCGGCGGCGCTGGCCGACCACGCGCCGTTCCCGGTGCGTTCCCTGACGGTCCGCGTGGCG
This sequence comes from Curtobacterium sp. ZW137, assembly GCF_003762905.1. Classification (GTDB taxonomy): domain Bacteria; phylum Actinomycetota; class Actinomycetes; order Actinomycetales; family Microbacteriaceae; genus Curtobacterium. The sequence goes on from NZ_RJKS01000003.1 coordinate 752,686, forward strand.
GACGTCCTGACCCCGAGGAGACCGTCGTGAGACCCGACACGCGGGCACTGTCACGGATGGCCACCGAAGCGGCCCTCGCCGTCCCGGGCGTCCGGTCGGTGATCCCGCCGGGCCCGAGTCTCGCCGTGCTGGTGCGCGATGTCCGCTCGGTGCTGGACCTGCCGCGGGACGGCGGCGCCGTGCTCGTCGAGGACCGGGCCGACCAGGTGCGTGTCCGCGCCGTGGTGACGGTGGATGCCGGCCGTCCGGCGATCGCGAGCGTCCGCGCGGTCCGCGACGCGATCGTGTCGAGCCTCGCCGACGAGGTCGGTCAGCGGCGGACGGACGTCACGGTCCGGGTCGTCGAGATCACCTGATCAGGCGGCGGGTGCTGGTCCGTCCGCGGGTTCGGCGTCGTCCGCGACGGGGAGGTCCTCGTCGATGAGTTCGTCCTCGGACGGCTCGACGACCTCGGCCGCAGCCGCCTTCGCCTCGTCGATCGTGTCCTGCGACTCCCGCAGCAGTCGGTCGTCTCCGGTGGGTGCCTGCTCACTCATGGCGACGACGTTACGCGGGCGCGCCTGAGCCGGTTTCCCGCCGTGGGCGGTGCAGCGGTTCGAAGTCGACCGCCGAGGTCGGGGCCGGCGACGTCGGCATCGCGGGTGCCGCCGGAGCGCCGAACGCGTCGGCGGCGTCGAGCACCGCACGGGTGGCGGCAGCGGCGGTGCGGAGTGCGTCCGCGATGGGGAGTGCACGGTGCGCCGGGGTCCGGACCTCCACGCCCCATGGTTCGTCGTAGCCCAGCTCACGGACGATGCGGATGAAGCCGGGGATGTCCCACGCGCCGGCGCCCGGCAGGTACCGGCCGTCCCGGGACTCGTCGGCGAGCGTCATCCCGCTCGGTGTGGACAGCAGGCCGTCACTGAGTTCGACGGCCGCGAGGGTCGAGGGCATCACACCCTGACGGATCGAGGCGAGCGTGGAGCCGCCGCGAAGCGCGTGCATGGCGTCGAGGAGCAGCCCGCCGGCCCCGGCTGCGGTGATGAACCGCGATGCCCGTTCGACGGTGGGCAGGTTCGACCACGGTTCGGGTTCGAGCACGAGCTGCGCGCCGACGCCGTCGGCCTGGCGGGCGAGCACGCCCCAGTCGTCGAGCATCGCGGTGGGGGAGACGCCGGGCAGCGTGACGTCCGCCCGTGCGACGACCTGCCAGGCGCGCAGTGAGGCGGCGGCTTCGAGCAGCACACCGCGGTCGGCGTCCTCACCGGTGGTGCGGCTCGTGCAGGTCCACCAGTTGCCGAGGGTCCCGAGCTGCACCCACACGATGCCGGCGTCGTCGAGCATCCGGCGGAGTCGGGCGAAGCCGATCGTGGCGCGGACCTCGTGCAGGTCGTCGAGTGCGAGGGAGATCCCCGCGAACCCGGCGTCACCGACGGCGCGGACGCGCTCGTCGATGGGTTCGTCGCCGTCCCATGTCCAGGACGTGGCGAGCAAGTCGTGTTCCAGCACGTCGCACCTCGAATCCGGCGGCGCTGCGGCGGTCGTCCCCGACCCGTCGTCCCCGCCCAGTGATCACGACGCCGGGTTCCCGCGCGGCGTCAGGCTCAGTGGTACTCTCCGCGGCTCGGAGTTGTCCCAGCGGTTCGAAACACCCGCGTCATCTGGCCACCTGACTCGCCGGGTCAGGCGACGCGCGTGACGACCCGTCCGACGCCCACGATCTCGCCCTCGAGCAGTGCGCCGCGCTCGATGCGGCCGACTCCCTCCGGCGTCCCGGTCATCACGAGGTCCCCTGGTTCGAGCCGGACGAACCGCGAGAGGGTCGCGATGACCTCGGCAACGGACCAGATCTGCTCGGCGAGGTCGCCCGTCTGAGCGATCTCCCCGTCGATGCGGAGCTCGACCGTGCCGGCCGTGGGGTCGACGCCGGCAGCGGGCACCAGCGTGCCGATCGGGGCGGAGGCGTCGAAGCCCTTCGCCATGTCCCACGGGCGACCGAGCCGCTTGGCCTCGGCCTGCAGGTCACGTCGGGTGAGGTCGAGCCCGACGGCGTAGCCCCACACGTGCTCGAGGGCGTGTGCGGGGTCGATGTCCGATCCGGCCGTGCCGATCGCCACGACCAGCTCGACTTCGTGCTCCAGACGCTCGGTCTCCGTCGGGTACGGGGTGTCCGCGTCGTCCGCGACGATCGCGTCGGCCGGCTTCGTGAAGAAGAACGGCGGCTCGCGGTCCGGGTCGTGGCCCATCTCACGCGCGTGCGCCGCGTAGTTCCGTCCGACGCAGAACACGCGGCGGACGGGGAACCGCCCGCCGGTGGACGTCGGGAGCGTCGGGACGGACGGGGCCGGGATCACGAGGTCGGACACTGCTCCAGCGTGCCACGCCGTGCCGGTCAGTCGGCGAACGACGCTTCGTACCGGAGCTTCCGCGCTCGTGCGCGCTCCTGCCGCTCCCGCCATTCCATGCGGGCTTGGCGCAGCTCTTCCTCGGCGTTCTGCGCACGCATCATCGGTCCGTAGTGATGGTGTGCCAGCAGCTTCGGGGTCGTGAGCTCGAGGACGTCGAGGTGTCGTTTGAAGTCCTTGTCGCTCTCGTCAGAGATCATCATCGTCTTCCTCTCCTGGACGTGGCTCGCGTGTGCGCTCGCGCTGCTCGAGTTCACGGAGGACCCACCAGTCGTCCTCGGTGACCCACTCGCGCGTGACCAGCGCGTGGACCATCAGCGCCGCCGACTCGCGGCCGGACGGTTCCGACGAGCAAGCGCGTTCGGCAACCCAGGACCAACGCTGCCACCACAGGTCGCGATGGGCCAAGGAACCGGTATTTCGCCGTGCGGCACGCCCTTCGAGCACCGTCACCACCGTCGCTGCGACCGCACCGCAGGCACTCACCACCGAGACGAGCGCACCCGTCCACCCGATCCATGCACCGTCCATGTGGGCCATCGTGGGGCCCTGGACCGGGCCGTGGGTGGACCGTGCGCCGATCTGTGGACGGCGAGCCGAGCCTCCAGGCTGTGGAGCGACCGTCGATGACGGAAGCGGGCCTCAGCGACCCGGCGCCGCGCCCTCCGTCTCGCCCTCGCCCGGGTCTCCCCCGGTCCCGCCCGAGGCGGGCTCATCCTGCGGCCACCCGGAGAACTCCCTTCCGTCGACGGAGGGGTGGTCCTCTCCGTTCGTGTAGGCGTAGGCACGGGCGGCGTCACGCGCCTCGGAGAGCTTCGCGAGCAGCGAGGCGAACCGGTCGGACCCGTCGGCCACCCGGGTCAGGGCGTCGTGTGCGAGTGCGAAGCGGTCCATCTCGTTGCGGATGAGCATGTCGAACGGCGACGTGGTGGTGCCCTGCTCGAGGAACCCGTGCACGTGCAGGTCGTCGTGTCCGTGGCGACGGTAGGTGAGCTGGTGCACGAGCGACGGGTACCCGTGGAACGCGAAGACGGCAGGGGTACCGGGCAGGAAGAGCTCGTCGTAGCGCTCGTCGGACACCGGGTGCGAGTGCTTCCGGGTGTCGCCGAGCGCCAGCAGGTCGACGACGTTCACGACCCGCACGCCGACGTCGGGGGCGTGCTTCCGGATGATGTCCGCTGCGGCGACGGTCTCGACGGTCGGGACGTCACCGGCGCTGACGAGCACCACGTCGGCACGGCCGACCGACTCCTCGGTGCCCGCCCAGTCCCACACGCCGAGACCCGCGGACGCGTGCGCGACGGCGTCCTCCAGCGAGAGGAAGACCGGCTCCGGGTGCTTGCCGGCGACGATCACCTCGATGCGGTTCGTGGTCTCGAGGGCGTGCTCGGCGACGGCGAGCAGGGTGTTCGCGTCGGCGGGCAGCTTGATGCGGACGAAGTCCTGCTGCTTCGACGCGACGACGTCCAGGAACCCGGGGTCCTGGTGGGAGAAACCGTTGTGGTCCTGCCGCCACACGTGCGAGGAGAGCAGGATCGTCAGGTTCGAGACGGGGGCGCGCCAGTCGATGTCCGCGGACGACTCCAGCCACTTGGCGTACTGGCCGACCATCGAGTCGATGATGTGCGCGAACGCCTCGTACGTGTTGAGGACACCGTGTCGGCCGGAGAGCACGTAGCCCTCGAGCATCCCTTCGAGCAGGTGCTCGGACAGGATCTCGATCACGCGTCCGGTCGGGGCGATGTGCTCGTCGTCGGCACTGTTCGCCGCCCGCCAGACCCGGTTCGTCACGTCGAAGACCGCGTCGAGCTTGTTCGACACGGTCTCGTCCGGCCCGAACAGGCGGAAGGACGAGGGGTTCTGCGCGGTGAGTGCCGCCATCCACGGGCCGAGCGTGCCGGTGGCCGACGCGGGCGTCCCGGCCTCGACCGCGTACGACGACAGCCCCGGCCGGTCGAGCGCCGTCCGGATCCGACCGCCGTTCGCGTGCGGGGTGGCGCTCATCCGCTTGTCGCCGACCGGCCGGATGCCCTCGAGGATGCCGACGCCCTCGCCGTCCTCGTCGAACAGCTCCGCCGGACGGTACGACTCCATCCACGCCTGCAGCTGCGCGCGGTGCTCGTCGTTCTCGCGCACCGCCGGCAGCGGGACCTGATGCGCGCGGAAGGTGCCCTCGACGCGCTCGCCGTCGACCTCCTTCGGGCCGGTCCAGCCCTTCGGGGTGCGCAGGATGATCATCGGCCAGCGCGGACGCAGGTCCGACGCGCCGGCCATCTCGCTGGCCGCTGCGCGCGCCGCCTGGCCGCGTGCGGCCGCCTGGATGTCGTCGATCGTCGCCAGCGCCCGGCGGAGTGCGCCGTCGAAGAGCGCGTGCACGGCGAAGGGGTCGTCGTCGACGCGTGCGGAGTCCACGACGATCGGTTCGTACCCGAGACCGCGGAAGTACGCGGTCAGGTCCTCGCCGGGGATGCGCGCGAGCACGGTCGGGTTGGCGATCTTCCACCCGTTGAGGTTGAGGATCGGCAGCACGGCGCCGTCGGCGACGGGGTCGATGAAGGTGTGCGCCTGCCAGGAGCCGGACAGCGGGCCGGTCTCCGCTTCGCCGTCGCCCACCACACATGTGACGACGAGATCGGGGTTGTCGAGCGCCGCTCCGTACGCGTGCGCGAGGGAGTAGCCGAGTTCGCCGCCCTCGTTGATCGAGCCGGGGGTCTCGGGTGCCGCGTGCGACGGGATGCCGCCGGGGAAGGAGAACTGCCGGAAGAACCGCTGCAGCGTCGTGCCGGGGTAGAGCTCCTGCCAGGTGCCGTCGAGCCACGCGTTCGCGTTCATCGCCGGGCCGCCGTGGCCGGGCCCGCAGACGTAGAGCATGTCGCGGTCGGAGGAACTGATCAGCGCGTTGCAGTGCGCGTAGATCAAGTTGAGTGCGGGGGAGGTGCCCCAGTGTCCGAGCAGCCGGGGCTTGACGTCCTCCGGCTCGATCGGGCGGGACAGCAGCGGGTTCTCCATCAGGTAGATCTGCCCGACGGTCAGGTAGTTCGCCGCGCGCCACCACGCGTCGATCGCGCGGATCCGGTCGGTCGTCGCCAGGTGCTCAGGAGCCATGACCCCACGCTACGGATCCGGGCACCGGAAGGAATCCAGAAACTCGTCCAATCCGTTCCGGGCGGGGTGCCGAATCATCTGCACAGGGCAAATGCCCAGGGCGCTCTCCGGTCGAACACGGCCGGTGCTCGGTGTACGCACAGGTGCGTGCCGGAGAAGCCTCACCACAGCAAAGGATCAGTTCCCATGCGCAAGTTCACCAAGACCACGGTCTCCCTCGCCGCTGCCGGCGCGATCATCCTCGGCGGCGCCGGGTTCGGCGTCTCGGCCGCGCAGGCCTCGACCCCGACCATCCACACGGTCGCGTCGTCGTCCTCGAAGATCCCGGCCCCGGTCGCATCGGTGCCCGAGGTCCTCGGCGGCAACACCTCCGTCGCCCTCGACTCCGGCTTCACCGACGCGCTCACCGCGCTGAAGCTCACCCCCGGCGTGTCCGGCTCCGCCAAGCTCGCCGACGGCGCCGTGTCCTTCCCGATCACCGCCGGCTCGGTCACGTA
>NZ_RJKS01000004.1:0-608594 GCF_003762905.1 Curtobacterium sp. ZW137
CGAAGACCTCCGGTGACGACGTGGTGTGTGGTAACTCACATCGTCCCGGAGGTCTTCACTTACGTCACCCGTTCACAACGTCCCGGGGAACTACAACTAGCCGTCGCCGCCGCGCTGCGCCGGGCAGCGCGCTACCGTCGCCGTCGCAGGGTGGAGAAGATCCCCTGCACGACCTCCTTCGCGATGGTGCCGCCGAGTCCTCCCCCGAGCAGGTCCGACAGCGGGTCGTCCGCCTTCCGCGATGACGTCGTCCGCCGCGTCGAGGTCGTCCGCGATCGCCGCGACTGCGCCGCGCGCTCGGCCTTCTCGAACTCCCGCTGCGTCCGCTCGTACTCCTTCTGGGCCGCCGCACGCTCCCGCTCCTCCTGCTTCGCCTGCGCTGCCGCTTCCTTCGCGGCCGCGGCGGCGGCACGCGCAGCCTCCTTCGCGGCGTCCGCCGCTGCGGTCGCGGCGGCCTCCTGCACCTCGGCTGCGGCGGACTGCGCGGCTGCGGCCTCCATCCGGCGGGCGAGCATCTCGTGCGCCGAGTCGGGGTCGACGCGGGTGCCGTAGGTGGCGAGCAGCGGGGACGAGGCGACCCGGGCCTCCATCGCGGCCGACGGCATCGGGTCCATGGACCCCTGCGGCGCGCGCAGCCGGGTCCACGCGACCGGGGTGGGTGCGCCCTTCTCGTTCATCACGGTGACGATCGCCTCACCGGTGGCCAGGGAGGTGAGGACCTCGCCGAGGTCGTAGTCGCTCGTCGGGTACGTCGACACGGTCGCGCGGAGCGCCTTCGCGTCGTCCGGGGTGTGCGCGCGGAGCTGGTGCTGGATCCGGGAGCCGAGCTGTGCCAGCACGTCGTTCGGTACGTCCTTCGGGGTCTGCGTGACGAAGAAGATCCCGACGCCCTTCGACCGGATGAGCCGCACGGTCCGGACGATCTGCTCGGTGAAGTCCTTCGACGCCCCGCTGAAGAGCAGGTGCGCCTCGTCGAAGAAGAACACGAGCTTCGGCTTGTCCTGGTCGCCGACCTCCGGCAGCTCGTTGAACAGGTCCGCGAGGAGCCACATCAGGAACGTCGAGAACACCTCGGGCTGGTCCTGGACCCCGGGCACCTCGAGCAGGCTCACGATCCCGCGGCCGTCCGGCGCGGTCCGCAGGAACACCTGCGTGTCGATCTCCGGCTCGCCGAAGAACGCGTCGGCGCCCTTGTCGGCGAAGGTGATGAGCTCGCGGAGGATCACCCCCGCCGTCTGCTTCGACAGGCCACCGAGCTCCGCCAGTTCCGGCTTGCCCTCGTCGCTGACCAGGAACGTCAGGACGCTCCGCAGGTCCGCGAGGTCGACGAGGGGCAGTCCGGCCCGTTCGGCGTAGTGGAACACCAGCCCGAGCGAGGACTCCTGCGTGTCGTTCAGCCCGAGGACCTTCGACAGCAGCAGCGGCCCGAAGCCCGACACGGTCGCCCGGATCGGCACGCCCGTGCCCTGCCCGCCGAGCGAGTACAGCTCTGCCTCGCTGGCGGCTGGGGTCCAGTCCTGCCCGATGCCGGCGGTGCGGGCGAGGAGCTTCTCGTTGCCCTGCCCCGCGACGGCGAGCCCGGACAGGTCCCCCTTGATGTCCGCGGCGAACACCGGCACCCCGTTCGCCGCGATCTGCTCGGCGAGGACCTGGAGCGTGCGGGTCTTGCCGGTGCCGGTCGCGCCGGCGACGAGCCCGTGCCGGTTCAGCATCCCGAGCGGGATCCGCACCTGCACGTCGGGGCGTGCCTCCCCGTTCACCAGGGCGCCGAGTTCGAGGGCGCTGCCCTCCACGGCGTAGCCGTCCCGGATCGCGGCGATCGCCGCGTCCCCGAGTGGGCCGCTCACGCCGTTGGTCGGGTCCGCGCCGCCGGTCGCCTCCACGCCGTTGGTCGGGTCCGCGCCACCGGTCGCCTCCACGCCGCCGGGAGGCTCGGTGCCGGTCGTCGAAGCCGCCGCCGGTCCCGGGGCGGTCGCGTCAGCCGACCCCGCTGCCGCCACGTCCGCGACGGCGGGTTCCGCGACGGGGGCGAGTGGTGCCTCCAGGCCGGAGGGAGCCGGCGACGCTGCGACCGCCGGTTCCGCGTCGGGCACGAGGGGTGTCTGCGCCAGTGCCGCGGCGAGTTCCTCGGCGCGCGCGGCGGCTTCGTCTGCGAGGCGCCGCGCTTCCTCGGCGGCGACCCGTGCTGCCTCGGCTGCCGCCCGTGCCTGCTCCACCGCGTCGCTCATGGGCACAGCCTATGGACGCGGACGCTCCCCGTCCGGGGTCCACCACGAGACCGACCGACTCGGAACGACGACATCGTCGTCGTACGACAGCGACCTCGTCGTTCCGAGTCAGTCACCGCCGCGCCCCGCGTCAGTGCGTCAGCGCCGGCACCGACCGCGGGCGGACGACCAACCACAGGAGCAGGATGGCGACCGCCGAGGTGCACGCCATCACCGCGGCCATCGGCGCCGCCTGCGAGATGCCGAGCCACCCGACGATCGGCGAGATCAGCCCTGCCACGCCGAAGTTCAGCGCGCCGAGCACCGATGCGGCGGTCCCGGCCTCTTTCCCGTGCGCCGCGAGGCCGATCACCTGGACCAGCGGGAACGAGAACCCGCACGCCGCGATGAAGAACCACAGCGGCACGAGGACCCCGACGAGCCCTGCCCCGAGCAGGTCCAGCACGATGATCGCCGTCGCGGCCAGGAACAGCGTCGCCGTCGAGCACGCCAGGATCCACTGCGGCCCGACGCGCTGCGCCAGCCGGGAGGAGATCTGCACCCCGACCACGACCCCGACGGAGTTCACGGCGAAGAGCAGCCCGTACTGCTGCGCGTCGAGCCCGAAGACGTCCTGGAACAGGAACGGTGACGCGCTGAGGTACGAGAACAGTCCGCTGAAGACCATCGCCCCGATGAGCGCGACCCCCACGAAGATCCGGTCCGAGAACAGCGCCCGGTACCGCTGGCCGATGGTGGCGTGCCCGGCCTCGTGGCGGCGTGCCGGCGGCAGCGTCTCGACGATGAGCAGGATGGACGCGATGACGACCGCCAGGCCGTAGCAGGCCAGGAAGACGAAGATGCCGCGCCAGCTGACGAACCGCAGCATCTGCGAGCCGATGAGCGGGGCGAGGATCGGCGCGAGGCCGTTCACCATCGCCAGACGGGACAGCATCAGCACGAGGGGCTTGCCGCCGAACAGGTCGCGGACCGTTGCCATCGCGACGACACCGCCGGCAGCTGCGCCCATGCCCTGCAGCACGCGGAACACCGCGAGGACCTCGATGTTCGGGGCCATCGCGGCGCAGATCGACGCGGCGACGTGCACGGACGTGGCGATGATCAGCGGCAGCCGTCGGCCGACCTTGTCGCTCCACGGACCGACGAGCAGCTGCCCGACCGCGAAGCCGAGCGTGGTGGCAGTGAGCGTGAGCTGGACGGCGCCGTCGGTGACGCCGAACTGCTCCTTCAGCGACGGGAACGCCGGCAGGTACAGGTCGATCGTGAACGGACCGAGCGCGGTGAGCGCTCCGAGCACGAAGACGTAGACGAGGCGCTGCGCCCGGGACAGGGAGTCCCCGGGGTGCAGGATGACGGTGAGCGAACCAGTGGTCGCGGGCGCGGTCACAACAGGGTCCTTCGACGATTAGGGGCGGTGGGGAGGGGTGATCGCGGGATCGCTCGAATCGATTCGTCCGCGCGTTCATCCTACGGGCCACAACGAGCCGCGCCGACACCCGTTGCCGGGCGTTGCCGCGTGTCGGTTCCCCGGCTTGCTCGCGGGGCGTGCACCTGCGGTACCGTCGGAGGGCTCGGGGCTCCGGGCGGATCAGCACGGAAGAGGGGGTGGGCGTCATGGTGGACGCTCGGATCCTGCACACGACGGCAGCGCTGCGCGAGGCGATCCTCCGACTCGCCGCGGACCGTCCCGTCTCCGAGATCACGGTCGCGGACGTCACGCGCGCCGCCGGGATCAACCGTGCGACCTTCTACTCCCACGCCGTGTCGCCGGGGTCGCTCCTCGCCGACGTGCTCACCCCGGAACTCGACCGGATCCGTGACGACGACTCCGAGGCACGTCGGGCGGCGTACGAGCGCGGCGCCGACCGTGACGAACTCGCGGCGATCACCCGCAAGGGCATCAACGCCGTCGTCGAACACGTGGTGCTGCACCGCGAGATCTACGTCCGGGCACTCCCGGACCCGAACGACGCCTCGTTGCACCGGCTGCTCGTGGAGCACTTCACGGTGTCGAGTGCGCTGCACATCCGGGAGCTCGACGCGGCCTCCCGGCCCGAGCTCCTCGACGACGTCGCTGCGGGCTTCGTCGCGCAGGGCTTCGTCGGGGCGATCGAGGCGTGGCTCGCGGGCACGCGGCGCTCCCGGAAGGCCCTGGTCGACACCATCACGCGGTCCTTCCCCGCGTGGTGGAGCTGACCCGCGCGCAGTCCTTCCCCGCCTGGTGGAGCTGGCCCGCGCGCGGTCCTTCCGCGCGTAGCCAGTCCTTCCGCGCGTAGGCGGTCCTTCCGCGCGTAGGCGGTCCTTCCGCGCGTAGGAAGTCGTTTCGCGCGTAGGCAGTCGCTTCTTTCGACCGCCTACGCGCGAATCCGCTTTCCAGCGCGCGCGTGATGGGTGCGAACGCGCGTGGTCAGCGGCCTGGAGGCGCGGTGCCGGGCCGACACGGGCCTCCCGTCCGGTGGGACCGCGACCAGTGCACCCGGGTCGCGTCAGCCCGGGGCGCGACCAGTGCACCCGGGTCGCGTCAGCCGTCGGCCGGTTTCTCACCCCGCTGCAGTGCGGTGACCGCGTCGACGGAGTGCTCCACGAGCGCCGCGTCGGTGTCCCCGGTGACGCGGTAGTCCGCGGAGACGCCGTCCCCGCCGGTGCCGCTCGCCGGCAAGCGGTCTCCGAGCCCGACGACCACGACCCCGGCGTCGTGCGCTGTCTGGAGCTCCCCGGTCAGTGCCGAGGCGTCCTCGGCCTGGACGAGCAGCGCCTTCGCGCCGGTGCGGACGAGTTCACGGACGGCCGTGCGCTGCGACGAGACCGGGTCGGCAGCCGTGGCGACGCGCACATCGGGGCGGAAGCCGGCCTCGGTCAGCTCGGTGCGGAACTCCGCGGGCAGGGTGTCCGCGTCCGAGGCCTGCAGGACCACACCGACCACGGCGTGCTGGTCGAACCCGCCGTCGGAGCTGGTGAGGTCCGTGCTCTTGACCGGCGTCGGAGCCTGCGACGTGGTGCCGGTGCACCCGGCCAGCACGGCGACGGCACTCACCGCCAGTGCGGCGGCGGCCAGGATGCGGCGCACGGTTCCTCCTCGATACGGGTCTGCCACGCTACCCGGTCGTCGCAGCGGACGACGGCGGGGCCGACGACGGCGCGCCCGACTACGGCGCGCCCGACGACGGCCCGCCCGACGACGACGGCGGCGGCACCGGCCCGAGCCGCCGCACCGCGAACAGCCCGACGAGCGCGATGACGATCATCGCGGCGAAGACCGACGCGAACGCGAGCGCGTCCTCACGGCCCCCGACCGCCGTGAACAGGATCCCCGCGACCGCGAGCCCGACCACGCTGCCGGAGGCGTCCGCGATGGTCAGGGCGGAGCTGGCGAACCCGTCGTCGCCCTCGCTGGAGAACCGGAGCGTCAGCATCGACGTCCGCGGGTACGCGACGCCCATCCCGGCACCGCCGACGAACCAGCCCGCGACGAGCACCCACACCGGCAGGTCCGCGACTGCCACGGCCAGAGCGGCGACGAGGCTGACCAGGACCAGCCCGAGGCCGACGCCGAAGGCACGGGCGGCGGCCAGCCGGCGCTCCCCCATCCGCCCGTGCACCCAGCTCGCACCGGCCCAGCTGAGCGCGGCGACGGTGAGCGCGAGCCCGGCGGCGGACGGCGAGAGCCCGTGCTGCGCCTGGAGCAGGAAGGGGACGTAGGCCTCGCTGCCGAAGAACCCGGCGGCGAGGACCCCGCGGAGCAGGACCACGGACGGCAGCCCGGGGCCGGCGGTGAACGTGCGGCGTGGCAGCAGCGGACGGAGTGCGAACCACGCGCCGACCAGCCCGACGACGACCGCGACGGCACCCAGGGCGACGGGCAGGTCCGGTGCCACGTTGAGGAGCAGGACGGCCACGGCGGCAGCGACCGACCACACGATCCGGCTCCGCTGCCACGGTGGCCGGAGCGCGGCGGCCGGCGCGTGCAGGTGCCGGAGCGTCGGGACGAGCAGGGAGAACGCGACGACGGCGATCACGAGGGCCCCCGCGAACACCCAGTGCCAGCTCGCGAGCTCGGTGACGAAGCCGGCGAGCGCCGGACCGACCAGGGCGGGCACCACCCAGGCGGCGGCGAACCCGGCGAAGACCGGGCCGTGCAGGTCCTCCGGGAAGATCCGGGCGACCAGCACGTAGAGGACGACGTCGATCGCGCCGGCGCCGAACCCCTCGACCAGACGCCCGGCGAGGAACACCGGCATCGTCGGGGCGAGCATCACGATCGCCGTGCCGACGGCGAAGAGCGCGGCGGACACCCATGCGACCACCCGGCCTCCGGCTCGGTCCGTCCAGTTGCCGGCGAGCACCATCCCGGGCACGCCGGCGGCCAGGGGCGCGGCGAAGCTCAGCGAGTACAGGGTCTCGCCGTGCAGGTCCCGGCTGATCTCCGGCATGACCGTGGTCATGGCGAGGTTCTGGAACGCGGCGACGGCGACGATGGCGACCATCCCGATGGTCGGGAGGGCGTACCCCCTGCTGAACAGGGTCGTCCTCGTCGCCGTCGTGGTCACCGCATCAGGCTAGCGGCGGAGGGGCCCGCCGCGCCCGCCGGCTCCACCGCATCGGGCTAGCGGCGGAGCGCCTGTCGCACGTCCTCGACCAGGTCGCCGGCGTCCTCGATGCCGACCGACAGCCGCACGACGTTCTCCGGGACGGCGAGCTCGGTGCCCTTCACCGACGCGTGCGTCATCTCGCTCGGGTACCCGATGAGCGACTCCACCCCGCCGAGCGATTCGGCGAGCGCGAACAGCTCGGTGGACTCCGCGAACCGCTTGGCTGCGTCGGGCCCGCCGGCGAGCGCCACCGAGAGCATCCCGCCGAAGCCGCGCATCTGCTTCGCCGCGACGTCGTGCCCCGGGTGGTCGCTGAGGCCCGGGTAGTAGACGCGCTCGACGGCGGGGTCGCCGACGAGCGCCTCGGCCACGGCCTGCGCGTTCTGCGAGTGCCGCTCCATCCGGATCGGCAGCGTCTTGATGCCGCGGATCGTGAGCCAGGCGTCGAAGGGGGACGAGATCGCACCGCCGCCGAACTGCAGGAACGCCACCTTGTCGGCGAGCTCCTGGTCGCGCAGGACGATCGCGCCACCGACGACGTCCGAGTGGCCGCCGAGGTACTTCGTGGTGGAGTACGCGACGACGTCGGCGCCGAGCGACAGGGGCTGCTGGAGGTACGGCGACGCGAAGGTGTTGTCGACGACCACGAGCGCGCCGGCGTCGTGCCCGAGGGCGGCGAGCGCCTCGATGTCCGCGATCTTCATGAGCGGGTTCGTCGGCGTCTCGACCCAGAGCACGGTCTGCGCCGGTGCGTCCTGCAGTGCGGCGCGGACCAGGTCGAGGTCGCTCATGTCGACGACGACGAGCTCGACGCCCCACGGCACGTGCAGCCGGTTCACCAGGCGGTGCGTGCCGCCGTAGACGTCGTTGCCCATCACGACGCGGGCGCCGGGCGACAGGGTGGCGCGGAGCAGTGCGTCCTCGGCCGCGAGGCCGGAGGCGAACGAGTACGCGGCGACGCCGCCGTCGAGGTCCGCGAGCATCGTCTGCAGCGAGTCCCGCGTCGGGTTGCCGGAGCGGGAGTACTCGTAGCCGCCCCGCATCTCCCCGATGCCGTCCTGCACGTACGTGGACGTCAGGTGGAGCGGCGGGATCACGGCGCCGGTGGCGCCGTCGGGCTCCTGTCCGGCGTGGACGGCTCGGGTGCTGAACTCGGTCATGGTGCGTTCTCCAGGTCGGACGGGAGGCTCGGATCGCGTCGGCCGCGCACCGCTCGCTGGGTGCGCTGCCGCGCTCACTCGGACAGGTCGGCTTACTCGGACTGGTCGGCTTACTCGGACTGGTCGGCTTACTCGGACAGGTAGGTGAGCAGGTCGTGGCGGGTGAGCACGGTCACCGGCTTGCCGTCCTCGACGACGAGCAGCGCGTCCACGCTCTCCAGTGCGCGACGAGCGGCGGACACCGACTCGCCGACGCCGATGAGCGGCAGCGGGTCGCCGACGAAGCCGGTCAGCGCGTCCGCCATGTTCGCCGCCCCGGTGAAGACCTGCTCGAGCAGGTCCTTCTCGGCGACCGCGCCGATGACCTCACCGATGACGACGGGCGGCTCGGCGCTGAGGACGGGCATCTGCGAGACGCCGTACTTGGTCATGATGTCCACGACCTCGCGCACCGTGTCGGACGGGTGCGCGTGCACGAGGTCCGGCAGGCGGCCGTCCTTGCCGGCGATGAGCGACCCGACGGTGCGGGCGTCGTCGGTCTCGGCGAAGCCGTAGGAGCGCATCCACCGGTCGTTGAAGATCTTGCCGAGGTACCCGCGGCCGCCGTCCGGCAGGAGCACGACGACGACGTCGTCCTCCGTGAGGTCGCGTGCAGCTCGGAGCGCCGCGACGACCGCCATGCCGCTGGAGCCGCCGACGAGCAGCCCTTCTTCGCGGGCGAGCCGCCGGGTCATCGCGAACGAGTCGGCGTCCGACACGGCGATGATCTCGTCTGGGACCTCGGGGTCGTACGCGGTCGGCCAGAAGTCCTCGCCGACGCCCTCGACGAGGTACGGGCGACCGGTGCCACCGGAGTAGACGGAGCCCTCCGGGTCCGCGCCGACGATGCGGACGCCGCCGTTCGAGACCTCTTTCAGGTACTTGCCGGTCCCCGAGATGGTGCCGCCCGTGCCGACACCCGCGACGAAGTGGGTGATGCGCTCCTCGGTGTCGCGCCAGATCTCCGGACCGGTGGTCTCGTAGTGGCTGCGCGGCCCGTTCGGGTTCGCGTACTGGTTCGGCTTGTACGCCCCCGGGATCTCCCGCACGAGACGGTCCGACACCGAGTAGTACGACTCCGGGTGCTCCGGCGGGACCGCGGTCGGCGTGACCACGATCTCGGCGCCGTACGCCGTGAGGACGTTGCGCTTGTCCTCGCCGACCTTGTCCGGCAGCACGAAGACGCACCGGTAGCCGCGCTGCTGGGCGACGAGCGCCAGGCCGACGCCGGTGTTGCCCGACGTGGGTTCGACGATCGTGCCGCCCGGACGCAGGTCACCCGACGCCTCGGCGGCGTCGATGATCCGCGTGGCGATGCGGTCCTTCGAGGAGCCACCGGGGTTCAGGTACTCGACCTTGACGAGCACGGTGGCCCGGACACCCTCGGTGACACGGTTCAGCTTGACCAGCGGGGTGTCGCCGACGAGGTCGACGACGGAGTTCGCGTAACGCACGCGGACGAGTCTAGGCGGCGCACCCGAGTCCCTCCGGAGCGTGACGGGCGGCTACGACGCGAGCGAGGAGGGCGCCCCTGTGGGCGCGACGTGGGCCGTCACCGCTGCCGAGACCTCGGCGCGACGCCGGTCGATGACGTCGCCCATGTCGCGAGCCAGCGCGGGGGTGGACCGCACGATCTGGTCGAGAGCGGTGGCGGGCACGACCAGCACCGCGACCTCGGTGAGGGCGACGGCGGTGGTGAGCAGTGCCTCCCGGGTCAGCGCCGTCTGCCCGATGTGGTCGCCGGTCTCGACGCGGGTGGCGGGGAGGTCCGGGCTCGCCGAACCGGGTCCGCTGGTCCGGATCCGCCGGTCCGGATCCGCCGGTCCGGATCCGCCGGTCCGGATCCGCCGGTCCGGATCCGCCGGTCCGGGTCCGCCTCGGCCTCGGCCTCCGCCCCGGCATGGAGGCTCGGCCCGCGCCCGCCCCGCTCCTTCCCCCCGGGCGCGTCAGGCGTCCAGGGCGTCGACCGGTGCGTTCTGCTGTCGGTGCAGCGTCGCGTACGTGCCGTCCCGTGCGATGAGTTCGTCGTGCGTGCCCTGCTCCACGATCTGCCCGTGGTCGAGTACGAAGATCACGTCGGCATCGCGGATCGTCGAGAGTCGGTGCGCGATCGAGATCGTCGTCCGCCCACGTGCGGCCGCGTCGAGCGCGGTCTGCACGACGCGCTCGGAGATCGAGTCCAGCGCACTCGTCGCCTCGTCGAGCACGAGCACGGGCGGGTCCTTGAGCATCACGCGCGCGATGGCGATCCGCTGCTTCTCGCCGCCGGACAGCCGGTAGCCGCGCTCCCCCACGATCGTGTCGTACCCGTCGGGGAAGGACGCGATCGTCTCGTGGATGTTCGCCGCCCGCGCGGCTCGCTCGAGCTCTTCGAGCGTGGCGCCGGGCTTGGCGTACCGGAGGTTGTCACCGATCGTCGCGTGGAACAGGTACGTCTCCTGGGAGACGATGCCGACGTGCCGCATCAGGTCCTCGTGCTCGAGGTCCCGGACGTCGGCGCCGGCGAAGCGGACCGAGCCCCGCGTCGCCTCGTAGAGTCGCGGAACGAGGTACGAGACCGTCGTCTTGCCCGCGCCGGAGGGTCCGACGAACGCCGCGAACTGGCCCGGCTGCAGCTCGAAGGACACCCCGCGGAGCGTCGGCTTGTCGGCTTCGCCGTCCGGGTAGGTGAACGTGACGTCGTCGAAGGCGACGTGTCCCACCCGGGACTCATCGACCTTGCGTGCGGTCGGCGAGTCCGTGATCGCCGGCTTCAGGTCGAGGTACTCGAAGATGCGGGCGAAGAGTGCACCCGAGGTCTGCAGGTCGAGGACGACCCGGAGGAGCCCCACCGTCGGGAACAGCAGCCGGGACTGCACGGTCGTGAACGCCACGATCGTGCCGGCCGTGATCGGGATGCCGCCGAGGATCAGGTACGCGGCGACCAGGTAGATGATCGCCGGGATGATCGACAGGAAGATCTGCACGATCGCGAAGAACCACTGCCCGGACATCTGCTGGCGCACCTGCAGCGCGATCTGGTTCCGGTTCTCGTCGCCGTACCGGTGCGTCTCACTGCGCTGCTGGTTGAAGCTCTTCGCGAGCAGGATCCCCGAGACGCTCAGGGCTTCCTGCGTGATCGCGGTCATGTCGGAGAGCGACTCCTGCGTCTGTCCGGCGATCTTGGCGCGGACCTGCCCGACCTTCCGCTGGGCGATGACGAGGAGCGGCAGCAGGACCACCGCGACGAGGGTCATCTGCCAGCTCAGCAGCAGCATCGCGACGACCGCGGCGATGACCGTCACGGTGTTGCCGAGCACCGAGGAGATCGTGTTGTTCAGGACACTCGCGACCCCACCGACGTCGTTCTGCAGGCGGGACTGGATGACGCCGGTCTTCGTACGGGTGAAGAACGCCAGCTCCATGCGCTGCAGGTGCGCGAAGAGCCGCATCCGCATGGCGCCCATCACCTTGTTGCCGACCGTCGCCGTCAGGTAGGTCTGCCACACGCCCACCCCGGCGCTCGCGATCCAGAGCACCACCATCGCGGTGACGAGCTCGGCGAGCACCGGGACGTCCGGCGTGCCGGACTTCGGGAACAGCCCGAGGTCGAACGCCTTCTGCGTCAGGAGCGGTGGGATCACGGACAGCGCGGCACCGATGAGCACCAGCACGGTCGTGAAGATGATCGCCCGACGGTGCGGGACGAACAGCCCGGCGATCCGCTTGAGCAGGTGCGGGATCTGCGGAGCTTCGGCGTTCGCCGCCTTCTGCGCGTCGAAGTCACCGCTCGAGATCCGGCCGCCGCGGCCACCACCGCCACCGCCACGCATCCCCGGCATGCTCATGCGAGCTCCTTCCGCCCGGCGCGACCCGGACGGTCCGCTCACCCGAGCAAATGTAGCCCCGCCGTGGGACATCGGCCCCTCCGCTGGACCGATCTGTGGAATTGACCCCTGTTCGGGGCCGTGCGAGCATGACCCGTCCCGTTCCACGCACCACGAGGTCCCATGCCGTCCGCGCCGTCCCGCCCCGACCCGTCCACCGTCACGTCGCTCCGGCACCAGCTCACGCGCCGCAAGCCCATCGACCAGCTGCAGAGCGAAGCGGCCTCGGGTGTGGACGGCGAGCCGCTCCGACGGACCCTGGGCGTCTGGCACCTCACGATGATCAGCGTGGGTGCCACGCTCGGCACCGGCATCCTCGTGGTCCTCGGTACCGCCGTCCCGCTCGCCGGGCCCGCGGTCTGGATCTCGTTCGTCGTCGCCGGGGTCGCCGCCCTGCTCTCCGCACTGTCGTACGCCGAGATGGCCGGAGCCGTCCCGACGTCCGGGTCGAGCTACTCGTACACCTACGCCACCATGGGCGAGGGCATCGCCTGGGTGTGCGGCTGGTGCCTCGTGCTCGAGTACGCGGTGTCCGTCGCCGCGGTCGCCGTCGGCGCGAGCGAGTACGTCGACGAGACCCTCCGGGTGTTCGGGCTGCACCTGCCCGCCGCGCTCTCGGCGCCCCCGGGTGACGGTGGCGTCGTCAACCTGCCAGCGGCGGCACTCGTGCTCATCGCCACCGCCGTCCTGCTGCCGGGAGCCCGCGAGAGCGCCTGGGTCAACACCCTGATGGTGATGGTGAAGATCGCGCTCCTGGTGTTCTTCGTCATCGTCGCGTTCAGTGCGTTCCGCGCGGGGAACTTCGAGCCGCTCGCACCCATGGGTGCCGCGGGCGTCACCGCAGCCGCGTCCCGGCTCTTCTTCTCCTACATCGGGTTCGACGCCGCGTCCACCGCCGGCGAAGAGGCGAAGAACCCCCGCCGTGACCTCCCCCGCGCGATCATCGGCTCGATCGCGCTCATCACGGCGCTGTACATCCTGGTCGCGATCGCCGCGATCGGTGCCCGGCCGTGGACGTCGTTCTCCTCCACCGAGGCGTCGCTGGTCCGCATCGTCGTCGACGTCACGGGGCAGCCGCTCGTCGCGCTGGTGTTCTCGATCGGCGCCGTGATCGCCATCGCCAGCGTGGTGCTCACCGTGCTCTACGGCCAGACACGGATCCTCTTGACGATGGCGCGCGACGGACTGGTGCCGAAGGTCTTCGGCCGGGTTTCGCACCGAACCGGGACCCCGATCGCGAACACCCTGATCGTCGGTGTCGTCGTGACGATCGTCGCCGCCCTGGTGCCCCTCGGCGAGCTCGCGGACGCGACGAGCATCGGCACCCTCGTGGCCTTCGCGCTGGTGAACGTCTCCGTGATCGTCCTGCGTCGCTCGCAGCCCGGGCTCGAGCGTTCGTACCGCGTCCCGTTCTTCCCTGTCGTCCCGATCCTCGGCACGCTCAGCTGCGCCCTGCTCGCGGTGTTCCTCGGCGCGGGCACGTGGATCGCATTCGCCATCTGGATGCTCGCCGGCGCCGCCCTCTACGCGCTCTACGGCCGCCGCCACAGCACGCTGCCCTGACCCCGCCGCCCTCCGCAGTGTCCGGAAGCGGTGCGGCAAAGCGACAGTCCTCCCGTGCTGCCCACCTCACCGCTGTCGCTTTCCTGGACTTCTCCGTTTGCGCCGCCCAGCGCGAGCCAGGCCCGACCTTCCGACCAGTGCGAGCACCGTCCGCTGTCACCGGCACGGCACCCCGTGCACGCGGAACAGCGCGCGCAGCCGTTCCGGCTCGACGAGGTGCCACCAGGTCACGCGGATGAACCCCCGCACGACCGGGAGCGCGCGGAGCTGGTCCTCCCGCAGCTTCTCCGCCCAGAGCGCATCCGCTCCCGTTCGTCCGTGCAGCATGGAGGCGTCCTCGTATTTCTGCCGCCCGTCGAACTCGACGACGACGCCGAGTGAGGGCATCCAGAAGTCCACGCGGTGCACCGACCCGCCGATCACGAACTCAGCCTGCGGGACCACCGGCGGGATGCCCAGTTGCCGGAACCGCGCGGCGGCGAAGGATTCCCCGACCGACTCGTGGGCCGCGTCGCACACGTCCAGCGCCTCGAGCGCGCGAGCGGTCCCCCACCGCGGCCCGTCGTCCAGCAGCTGCCGGAGCGCGTCGGCATCGACGCCCCTCCGCACGGCGTGGTCCAGCACGACGACCGCCTCGGCGAAGTCGGCGCGCCGAGCCTGCATCACCGCCGTCACCGGCAGCGCGGCGAACGGCACGCCGTGGAAGGCTCCTCCGTCGAGGTCGACCGGGCCGGCGTGGAGCGTCAGTCCGACGCGTTGACTGTCCGCTGCTGCCGACGGAAGGGTCGCGTGCACCCGGGACGGCCACGCCGACAGCCGCGGGATTCCGAGCACCGCCGCCGCCGAGTCGTGAGAGAACACTGCTCCGAATGGGAGCGCCGGCGCAGCGGCTCGCATCCGCACGAGGTGCCGTGCAGCGGGCCCCAGCGCTTCCCACTCCGCGCGCGGGACGTAGACACCGTGTCGCACGCGCTCGAGCTCACCGGCGGATCGACGGCGTTGATGCCGGCGTGCCGCAGCACGATCGAGCTCGTCGACTCGGACCAGGAGGATCGCGTTCGCGGGATGCACACGAGCACCCTGCCGCCCGGCCCCGTCTCACGGGGCGTGGCCACCGTGCCTGTGGACAACGCACTCCGTCCACAACCCAGCCGCGACGCGGCTCAGGCGTCAACGGGTACGGAAAAGCGACAGTGCCCGACCGGAATCCGGCCGAGCACTGTCGCTTTGCGCGATCTCTCACACGATGGGCGATCCTGACGGAGCAACCCGTGCGCGAGCGAGCGTGGACAGTAGCAGAGCTACTACGCGAGCTCGATCGTGGCGCCAGCGGCCTCGAGGGCAGCCTTCGCCTTGTCGGCCGTCTCCTTGTTCGCACCCTCGAGGATCTTCGCGTCGGCGGTCTCGACGAGCGCCTTGGCCTCGCCCAGGCCGAGCGACGTGAGGCCACGGACCTCCTTGATGACCTGGATCTTCTTGTCACCAGCGGACTTGAGGATGACGTCGAACTCGGTCTTCTCCTCAGCGGCCTCGACCGGAGCGGCAGCGCCGGCCGGAGCGGCAGCGGCGACCGGGGCGGCCGCGGTGACCTCGAAGACCTCTTCGAACTTCTTCACGAAGTCCGAGAGCTCGATGAGCGTGAGCTCCTTGAAGGCCTCGATGAGCTCGTCCTGCGAAAGCTTCGCCATGATTTTCTCCTACTACTCAGTACGTGATGTGGTTGTGGAACGCGTGCCGGATCAGGCCGCGGACTCCTGCTTCTCGCGGAGGGCGTCCACCGTGCGGACGGCCTGCGAGAGGGGTGCGTTGAACAGGTACGCAGCACCGAACAGCGAGGCCTTGAAGGCGCCGGCGAGCTTGCCGAGCAGAACTTCACGGGACTCGAGGTCGGCGAGCTTGTCCACCTCGGTCGCGGTGAGCGGGTTACCGTCGAAGTAACCGCCCTTCACCACGAGCTCGGGGTTCGCCTTGGCGAATGCACGCAGCGACTTCGCGACGGCGACGGTGTCACCGTGGACGAAGGCGAGAGCGGACGGACCGGCGAGTTCGTCGTCGAACGACGAGATGCCGGCGTTGTTCGCCGCGATCTTGGTCAGCGTGTTCTTCACCACGGCGTACGTGGCGTGCTCACGGATCGAGTTGCGGAGCTCCTTGAGCTGCGCGACCGTGAGACCGCGGTACTCGGTGAGCAGAACGGCGTTCGAGCTACGGAAGGACTCCGTGAGCTCGGCGACCGCAGCTTCCTTGTTCGCCATGGTTCTCCTTGGGGGTCTTGCCGGTAGCCCCAGGTCCGCACACATGAAAAAAGCTCCGGCGCAGAGGCTCGGAGCTGCTTCCACCAGAATGGCGGGAGTCGTTCTGAACACCTGCGCGGGATGCCTCACGAGTGAGGACCTTCGACCGTCATGCGAGCATGACGACATCCGGCGGTCTTTGGCTTCGAGAACTGTAGCAGACGCGGTGGGCGCGGCCAAACGGCGGACGGGAGGCTCGGTGCCGGCTGGCACCGCGCCTCCCGTCGGGTGGTTGCGAAGGTTCCCATCACGCGCGCGCTGGAAAGTGGAATCGCGCGTAGGCGGTCGGAACTTCCGACCTCCTACGCGCGATTCGACTTCCTACGCGCGATTCGGCACGTGGGCCCAGGCATCGTCGGCGGGCGCGGCGCCAGCGGCGGCGGCGGCGCCGGCGGCCGCGGCGCCGTCGGCGCCCTCCGGCGGCGCAGCCGGCAGGTGCACCGTGAACACGGTGTCCCCCGGCACGCTCGCCACCGCGACGGACCCGCCGTGCGCCTGCACGACCGCGTCGACGATCGCGAGCCCGAGGCCCGTCGAGCCGGCGCTCCGCGACCGCGAGCTGTCCGCCCGGGCGAACCGCTCGAACAGCTTCGGCAGGAACTCGGGGTCGATCCCCTGCCCGGTGTCCCGGACGGTGAGGTCCACGCCGTCACCGACGGGGGTGAGGCCGACCGTGATGCGGGTGCCCTCCGGGGTGTGCGTCCTGGCGTTGGTGACGAGGTTCACGATCACCTGGTGCAGCCGCGCGGCATCCCCCAGCACGACGACCGGCGTGGAGGGCACGTCGACGGAGATCTCGTGGTCCGGCGACGCCGCGTGCGCGTCGTTCACCGCGTCGAACACCAGCCCGGTCAGGTCGACGTCGTCGAACTGGATCTCCCGGCCCTCGTCGAGGCGGGCGAGGAGCAGCAGGTCCTCGACCATCGACGTCATCCGGACGGACTCGGACTCGATGCGGCTCATCGCGTAGACGACGTCCGGCGGCAGGTCGCCGCCCATCCGGCGGGTGAGCTCGGCGTAGCCGCGGACCGAGGCCAGCGGCGTGCGGAGCTCGTGCGAGGCGTCGGCGACGAACTGCCGGACCTTCTGCTCGGAGCGTTCCCGGGCCTGCATGGCGCCGCCGATGTGTCCGAGCATCCGGTTGAACGCGGCGCCGACGCGGCCGACCTCGGTGCGTGGATCGGTGTCGGGGACGCGCACGCCGTCGAGGGCGTCGCTGCGTTCCAGCGGCATCCGCGCGACCGTGGACGCGGTCTCCGCGACGCGTTCGAGGGGGCGGAGGGAGCGCCGGACGACGACCGCGGCGACGACGGAGGCGACCACGAGGGCGGCACCGACGACGAAGATGACCACCCAGAGCAGTGACCACACGCTCTGGTAGACCGGCGACATCGGCAGCCCGACCACCAGCACGGCGTCGTCGAGGTACCCGTTGTCCACGCGGACGGCGGCGACACGGTAGGTCCCGGTGCTGCCGAGGTCGATGGTCGCGGGGGCGATGCCGACCTTGACCTGCCCGAGGCGCTGCAGCTGGTCGGCGCTGAGCGACGAGGGCGAGCCGTCGTCCTCGATCACGATGCCACCGGCACGACCGCCGGTGAAGTAGTACGCGGTCAGGGTCCCGGCTGCCTGTCCCGCCGGGCGGAGCACGTCGTCACCCGGGGGCTGGGAGGTCTGCCCCTGCCCGAACTTGTTCGTGGCACGCTTCGTCGCGGTCTGGAGCTGCTGGTCGATCGCGCCCGTCTGGATCGAGGCGAGCGCGATGATGCTGCCCGCGCCGATCACCGCGCTGACGGCGACGACGAGGGCGACGATGCTCAGGACGAGCCGGCGGCGCAGTGTCATGGGACGAAGGGTCTCAGGAGGTGGGCTTGATGACGTACCCGACACCGCGCACGGTGTGGATCATCGGGGTCTCCCCGGCGTCGATCTTCTTGCGCAGGTAGGAGATGTAGATCTCGACGACGGAGGACTTGCCGCCGAAGTCGTACGACCACACGCGGTCGAGGATCTGCGCCTTGGACAGCACGCGGCGCGGGTTGCGCATCAGGAAGCGGAGCAGCTCGAACTCGGTGGCGGTCAGCTCGATCGGGCGGCCGGAACGGGACACCTCGTACGACTCCTCGTCGAGCACCAGGTCGCCGACGACGATGCGGGAGTCACCGGCCTCGGAGACGGAGATCTGCGATCGGCGGATGAGGCCACGGAGACGCGCGACGACCTCTTCGAGGGAGAACGGCTTGGTGACGTAGTCGTCGCCACCAGCGGTGAGCCCGGTGACGCGGTCCTCGACGGAGTCCTTCGCGGTGAGGAACAGCACCGGGGTGTCGTCGTTGTTCTGCCGCAGCCGGCTGAGGACCTGCAGGCCGTCGAGGTCCGGCATCATCACGTCGAGCACCATCGCGTCCGGCTTGAACTCGCGCGCCTTGGCGAGGGCGTCCTGGCCGCCGTTCGCACTCGTGACGTCCCAGCCCTCGTAGCGGAGCGCCATCGAGAGGAGGTCGGTGAGGCTGGCCTCGTCGTCGACGACGAGGATGCGCAACGGCGAACCGTCGGCACGCGTGAGGCGCGGAGCTGCTGCAGGCTGGGAGATGGTCACGTCTTCGAGTATCGAGAGTTTCCTATGAGCGGTCTGTGGAGACCCACTCGGCGGTCTGTGGATGAACGGTCAGCCGTCTCGGGGTCGCATCCGTAGGTTGGCAGGATGATCCGATCCACCGCCTGGCCCGCTGACGCACGCGCCGTCGACGTCGGCCGACTGACGGACACGGCCGGGAGGCCCGGCGCGGCCCCGGCGGACCGGCTCGCTGTCGCGCGGGCGGTCGCGTCCACCACCCCACCCCTGTCCGCGGGCACGGCCGGGCGGGCGTTCGTGACGCTCGCAGCCGTCGCCGCGGTCGACGTCGCGCTCGCCAGGACCGTCGAACCGCACCTCGACGCGCTGGGGATCCTGGCCCAGGCCGGGATCGACGTGCCGGACGGGTCGTCGTGGGGCGTGTTCGCGGCGGAGGGGCCCGGGACGCGGCTGACGGCCACCCCGGGCAGCGACGGGTCCGTCGTGCTCGACGGGACGAAGCCGTGGTGCTCGCTCGCGTCGACGCTCTCGCACGCACTGGTCACCGCGCACCGCGGCGACGACCGGCAGCTGTTCGCGGTCGACCTCCGGCAGGACGGCGTCACCACGCACGACGATGCCTGGGTGGCGCGCGGGATGCCGGACGTGCCGAGCGGTCCGGTGGACTTCGACGGGGTCCGCGCGGCCCCGGTCGGCGATCCCGGCTGGTACCTCACGCGCCCGGGCTTCGCCTGGGGCGGGATCGGTGTCGCCGCGTGCTGGTGGGGTGGCGCCGTCGGGCTCGCCCGGGTCCTCCGCGACCACGCCGCCGCACGTCCGGACGCCGAACTGCTCCGGGTGGCGCTCGGGGCGGTCGTCGCGGACCTCGCCGACGCCGAGGACGCGCTGGCGGACGCCGCGGCCAGGATCGACGCCGACTCCGGCGCCTCCGCCGATGACGTCGACTGGGCGCTGCTCGCACAGGTCGTCCGCTCCCGGGTCCGCCGGGCCGTCGACGGCGTGCGGACACGGGTGATCGGTGCGCTCGGCCCGGCACCGCTGACCTCCGACGCCGCCGTCGCGGCTCGGGTCGCCGACCTCGAGCTCTACGTCCTCCAGGACCACGGCGACCGGGACCTCGCCCGCATCGGCCGGATGGTCCTCGAGCGCGGCGGTGTCGCGTGGTGAGCTTCGACCACCGGGAACCCGGGACGCCCGCGGCGACCTGGACCCCGTTCCTCGACGCCGTCACGCCCCTCCCCGTCGAACTCACCGACGTCGCCGCGGTCGTCGTCGTCGCGCCGCACCCCGACGACGAGACACTCGGCGCCGGCGGACTGATCGCCACGGCAGCCGACGCCGGGGTCCCCGTGCACGTCGTCCTCGTCACGCTCGGCGAGGGGTCACACCCGGACTCCCCCACCACCACGGCGGACGAACTCGCCGCGGTCCGCGCCGGAGAGTTCCGCGACGCCCTGGTGGCGCTGCACCCGGACGTGACCGCCGGCTCGCTCGGGGTGCCGGACGTCGGACTCCGCGAGCAGCCGGAGACCCTCCGCGACGCCCTCGTCGCACGGCTGGACGCCACGGCCGAGGCCTCCGGAGGCCGAACGCTGCTCGTCGCCCCGTGGCGCGGGGACGGGCACCGCGACCACCGCGTCGCCGGCGAGGTCGCCGAGGCCGTCGCCTCCGGACGGCCCGAGGTCGACCTGCTGTCCTACCCGATCTGGGCGTGGCACTGGGACCGCCCGGACGCCCCCGCGGCACCGTGGGACACGGCGCACGCCCTCGCCCTGTCCGACGACGTCCTCGACCGGAAGCGCGCCGCTCTCGCCGCGTACCGCTCGCAGGTCCTGCCGCTCTCCCCGGCACCGGGTGACGAGGCGATCGTCGACGAGCGGCACGCGGCGCACCACCTCCGCGACGTCGAGTGGTTCTTCGGCACCGCGGTCCGGACGCCGGCGAGCTCGCGGTCACGGGAGTCGTTCGACGCGCACTACGCCCGGAAGCCCGAGGGGTGGGACTTCGACGGCTCCTGGTACGAGCGCCGGAAGCGTGCCGTCACGCTCGCCGCACTCCCCCGCGAGCGCTACCGCTCCGCGCTCGAGATCGGCTGCGCGACCGGTGTCCTGACGGCGGCGCTGACCGAGCGCGCGGACGACGTCCTCGGCACCGACATCGCCGCGGCGCCCCTCGACCGTGCTCGTGCACGCGCACCGCTGGCCCGCTTCCTGCAGGCGGCGCTGCCGGATGACTGGCCCGAGGGGACGTGGGACCTCGTCGTGCTGTCCGAGGTCGGCTACTACCTCTCCGACGCGGACCTCGACCGGACCGTCGACCGCGTCCTCGGCTCGCTCGCCGACGACGGTGTCCTCGTGGCGTGCCACTGGCGGCACCCCGACGACGAGGCGGTCTCGAGCGGGGACGCCGTCGACGCCCGCCTCGCCGAACGGTGGCCGCGTCCGGCGCTCGTGCGCCACGTCGAGGAGGACTTCGTGCTGAGCGTCCTGCCCGGCCCGGGGGTCGTCTCGGTCGCCCGCGCCGAGGGGGTCGTCCGGTGAGCGCCCGTCAGCGCATCGACGTCGTCGTCCCCGCGCACGACGAGGAGGACCGGATCGCCGACTGTCTCGACGCCGTCCTCGTGGCCGCCGAGCGCCTCCGTGCCGAACGCCCCGACGTCGCGGTCGGGGTGACCGTGGTCCTCGACGGCTGCACCGACGACACCGCCCGGATCACCCGCGAGTGCCCGGTCGAGGTGCTCGAGACGCCGCGCGTCGGCGTCGGACGAGCACGTTCGCTCGGTGTCGCACGGGCGCTCCAGCATGCACTCCAGCAGGACCCGGGCACCCGGTGGCTCGCCCACACCGACGCCGACTCCCGCGTCGCGCCGGGCTGGCTCGTGCAGCAGGCCGATGCCCTGGCCGCCGGTGTCCACGTGCTCGTGGGTGCCGTGGTGCCGGACCCGGACGACCTCGACCCGGTCGTCCTCGCACGCTGGACGACGGCGCATCCGCCGGGGGCCACCCTCGGCCACGTGCACGGCGCCAACCTCGGGGTGCTCGCCACGGCGTACGTCGCCCTGGGTGGGTTCGACCCCGTGCCGGAGCACGAGGACGTCCGGCTCGTCGAACGCGCCCGTGCCCTCGGGCTGCGCGTCGACGCGACGACGGAGCTGCCGGTGGTCACGAGCGGACGCTTCGACGGACGGACCCCCGGCGGCTACGCCGAGCACCTGCGCCGGAGCTACGGCGACGCGTCCTGACCCGGGCCCTTAGGGAGCTCATAGGGACGCGAGGGTGCGCCCATAACAGCGCTGCCTAGCTTCTCCTCAGTCGGCCCCGCCGCGCTCCCGATGCGCGGCCGGTGACCCGTGTGCCGGCCCACCACCGAGGAGAACCATGTTCCTGACCTACCTCAGGCGCGAACTCACGAACCGCAAGAAGCAGACCGTCATCATCGCGATCGGCATGGCACTCGCCATCGCCCTCGTCGTCATCGTGTCCTCGATCTCCAGCGGTGTGAAGTCGGCACAGTCGAGCGTGCTGCAGTCCGTCTACGGCGTCGGCACCGACATCACGGTCTCGAAGACCGAGACGCCGACGTCGTCGAGCACCGGTCGCCCGAGCTTCGACTTCGGCGACCAGAGCGCTTCCGGCTCCTCGGGCAGCACCAACCTGTCGCAGTCGAAGCTCGCCGTCACGCGCGGCACGAGCACCCTCACCGCGGCGAACGTGACGACCGTCACGAACACGGCAGGCGTGAAGGCCGCGACCGGGGTCCTCACCCTCGAGAACAGCACGTTCTCCGGCTCGGTACAGCAGGGCTCGAGCGACAGCAGCAGCTCCACCGACTCCGGGACCTCCACCCAGAACGGTCCGCCGAGCGGCGGCACCGGCGGCGGCGGCTTCGGCGGCGGTTCCTTCAACGTCGACTCGTTCACCGTGACCGGCATCCCGGTCTCCGGCGACGCCGTCGGGCCGCTGACGAGCACCGAGATCACCAAGGGCCGGACGTTCACGGCCTCCGACGCCGGCAAGGACGTCGTCGTGCTCGACTCGTCGTACGCCAAGAGCGAGTCGAAGGCGGTCGGTGACACCCTCTCGATCGGTGGCACCAAGTTCACCGTGATCGGCATCGTCGCCTCGACCGGTTCCGCATCGACCACCGGCTCGAACACCTACGTGCCGCTCGACACCGCCCAGACCCTCGCGGACCTCAAGGGCAAGGTCACCTCGATCTACGTGTCCGCGCAGTCGTCCTCGGACGTCAGCACCATCAAGACCGCACTGCAGGCGAAGCTCACCAGCGCCACGGTCTCCACGGAGTCGGACCTCGCCTCGAGCGTCTCGGGCTCGCTCTCGACCGCGTCGAGCCTGGTCTCGAACCTCGGGACGTGGCTCTCGATCCTGGTCCTCGCGGCGGCGTTCCTCATCGCGATCCTCTTCACGATCTCCGGGGTCACCCGACGCACCCGTGAGTTCGGCACCCTCAAGGCGATCGGCTGGTCGAACGGCCGCATCACCCGACAGGTCGCCGGGGAGTCCCTCGTCCAGGGCCTCATCGGTGGCGTGATCGGTGCCGCAGCTGGTCTGATCGGCATCCTCGTGGTCAACGTCATCTCCCCGACGATCTCGGCGAGCGCCACCTCGACCACGGGCCGTGGGGCGGGCGGGACCGGCGGCGCCGGCGGGTTCCCGGGTGGTGCCGCGACCGCCGCGGCGGGCTCCGGCACGACCGGCGGCGCTCCGGCCGGCGGCTTCGGCGGCGGCGGCGCGAGCACCGCGTCGACCACGGACGTCGTCCTGCACGCCCCCGTGACCGTCGAGGTCATCCTGCTGGCGATCGGACTGGCGATCCTCGGCGGCCTCATCGCCGGTGCCCTCGGCGGCTGGCGCGCATCGCGGCTCCGTCCGGCCGAGGCCCTGCGGAGCGTGGCCTGATGGCCGACGCGCGAACGAGAACCGACCCATCGGACCCGACGACAGGAGCAACCGTGACCACCACCGAGACCGCACCCGCTGCCGGCGAGGCGAGCCGAGCCTCCGTCCCGATGTACAAGCTGACGAACGTCAGCAAGACGTACAAGCAGAAGAACCGCACCGTCACCGCCCTGACGAACGTGGACCTGACCATCCCCCAGGGGCAGCTCGTCGCGATCCAGGGCCCGACCGGCGGCGGGAAGTCCACGCTGCTGCAGATGCTGGGCGCGCTGGACCGGCCGAGTGCCGGGTCGGTGAACCTCGGCGAGCGCGACGTCGCCAAGCTCGGTGACGGGGCGCTGACGGACCTCCGGGCGACGGAGATCGGCTTCGTCTTCCAGAGCTTCAACCTGATCCCGACGCTGACGGCGCTGGAGAACGTCGAGACGGCGTTCGCGGGGTCGCTGGCGAACCGCTCCCGGTCCGAGATCCGGCAGCGCGCCACCGACGCCCTGCAGGAGGTCGGCCTCGGCGAGCGGCTCGACCACCTCCCCGCGGAGCTCTCCGGTGGGCAGCAGCAGCGCGTGGCGATCGCGCGGGCCCTCGTGAAGAACCCGAGCGTGCTGCTCGCGGACGAACCGACCGGTGCCCTCGACGAGGCCACCCGTGACGAGATCATGGGGCTCATCGAGCGGCAGTGGAAGGACCGCGGCCTGACGGTCGTGATCGTGACGCACGACTCGTGGGTCGCGAAGCGTGCCGAGCGGCGCCTGCACATCAAGCAGGGGCAGGTCCGCGAGGTCTAGTCCCGCGCACCAGGACGACAACTGCGCAGTCGCTCGACTGCGCAGTTGTCGTTCCGGCGTTCAACCGGGGTAGTCGCAGTACGCGAACCACGTCGAGTCCGCGGCCCACGGTGGCACGTTGACCGTTCCCTGGCCGCCGTCGAGCGTGACGAGGGTCTCGGGCACGACCGCGATCCGGGCTCCGCGGACCAGGACGCCCGGCAGCAGCCGCAGCTCCACGCGGTGATCGGCCGGGTGGCCCTGCACGCCCGGCTCGTACGACAGGTACAGCAGGTGCGCACCGTCCGGCGACACGTGCGGGAACCAGTTCACCCGGTCGTCGTTCGTGATCCGGACGGGGTCGGTCGCACCGGGCCACAGCGACACCAGCTGTGCGGTGCCCGGGGTGAACCGCTCCGAGTTCCAGACGAGCTGGTCGCCGGCGAACGAGACGCCGTCGTCCGGGTGCTCGTCGCGGGTCAGGAACGTCGGGTGCCCCGTGGCTGGATCGACGAGCGCGACGTCGGTCGTCCAGACGCCGTCCTCGGTCCGCTCCCCCACGATCGCCGCGAGCGACGAGCCGTCGGCGGCGATCCCGTGCAGGTAGAACTTGCGGAACACCGGCAGCGCTGCCGCGGTGTCCGTGATGCGTTCCCCGGTGCCGCCGGCCGGCAGCGGGACGCGGTACAGCTCGCCGTCGCGGCCGCTCACCACGACGGCCTGGCCGGACGGGTCGAGCACGTGGTCGTTGTTGATCTCGGGCACGCCGTGCATCGGGACGCGCTCGAGCGCGGTCTCGTCCAGGACGGTGTCCGTGCCCCGCTCGGGCAGGCGCAGCAGCCAGAGGTCGCCGTCGGCGTTCAGCACCAGCGTCTGCTCGTCGAGCACGTTCGGCGCCTCGACGAGCACCGTGCCGGACTCGAACACGAGCCGGCTGGACCGGGCGTCGACGTCGTACACGTGCACGCGGCTGCGCTGCCCCGGCCGGAGCTGTCGTCCCCTTGTGTCGCTCATGCGTCCATCCTGTCGTGCGCGGCGCGGCGTCGCGCCCGGTTCGGCCCGGCGTCGCACAACGGAAGACGGTCCGCACCACGGGAAACCGTGGTGCGAACCGTCTTGGGTTGTGCGGTGCCGATCAGCGCCGCCGCTGCCGTCGGCGCTTACTTCACCGCACCCGCGGTGAGGCCGGCGACGAACTGGCGCTGCACGACGAGGAACGCGATGACGACCGGGATCGAGACCACGAGCGACGCGGCCATGATCTGGTTCCAGTACACGTTCGTCTGCGTCGAGTACTGCTGCAGACCGACCGCGAGCGTCTGCCCGTTGCCGTTCGTCATCACCGAGGCGAAGAGCACCTCGCCCCATGCCGTCATGAAGGAGTAGATCCCCACGGCGACCAGACCCGGACGGGCCGAGGGCAGGATGATCCGGAACAGCGCACCCATCGGGCCCGAGCCGTCGACCATCGCGGCCTCGTCGAGCTCACGCGGGATGGTCTCGAAGTACCCGGCGAGCATCCAGATCGAGAACGGGAGCGTGAACGTCAGGTAGGTGATGATCAGGCCGAGCCAGCTGCCGACGAGCTGGATGCCGAGGGTCTGCCCGAGGTTCGTGAAGATGAGGAACAGCGGGAGCAGGAACAGCACGCCGGGGAACATCTGCGTCGAGAGCACCGTCGTGGTGAAGGCGCTCTTGCCCTTGAAGTTCCACCGCGACACCGCGTAGGCGGCGAAGGTGGCGATGATCAGCGAGAACACCGTCGCGACCGTGCAGACCACGAGCGAGTTGATGAAGTACCGGCCGAGCGGAACCGTCGACCACATGTCGATGAACGGCTGGAAGGTGATGTTGGTCGGAATCCACGTGAAGTCGTTCTGCACGTCACCGAGCGGCTTGATGGCCGTGGTGATCATCACGTAGAGGGGCACGACCGTGAAGACGGTCAGGAGTGCCAGGACGATGACCTTGAAGGACTTGGCGCCCATTGTTTCACGCACGGACGGACCTCCGGTTGGTGACGGCGAGGTAGATGCCGGTGACGACGAGCAGGAAGAGGAGGAGGAGCACGCTCATCGCGGCACCGGAGCCGAAGTTCCAGGTGATGAACGAGGCGTTGTAGATGTGGAAGCTGAGCAGGTCGGCTGCCGGGGGCTGCGCCGTCGAACCGAAGAGGACGTACGGCGTGTTGAAGTCGTTGAAGGTCCAGAGGAACATCACGAGCACGAGGGTCACGTTCACCGGGCGGACCATCGGCAGCGTGATCGAACGCCACTGGCGGAACGGCTTCGCACCGTCGACCGAAGCGGCCTCGTACACGTCAGCGGGGACCGACTGCAGGCCGGCCATGAGCATCAGGAACGCGAACGGCCAGGTCTTCCAGATCGCGACGACGACGACGGCCACGAAGGCGTTGTTGCCGATGAGCCAGAACGGGGCGACACCGTTGAAGAGGTGCAGCTGGTCGACGAGCAGGTGGTTCAGGGCACCCGAGTCACGCTGGAACATGAACTTCCAGGTGATGACGCCGGCGTACATCGGCAGCGCGTAGGGCACCAGGAACAGGGTGCGGAACAGGCCGCGGCCCTTGAACGGCTTCTGCAGCGCGACGGCCGCCATCATGCCGAAGCCCCACGACAGGCCGACCACCAGGACCGTGAACGCGCAGGTGATGAGGAACGAGTTGAGGAGTCCCTTGCCGATCGCCTGGTTGAAGTCCACGGCGACCGCGTAGTTGTGCAGGCCTGCCCAGGGCGCAGCGCCCCAGTTCGCGATGAAGTACTTGGTGAGCTGCACGAAGCTGATCCAGATGCCGACGAGCATCGGCACGATGTGGATCAGCAGCTCGAAGAGGATGGCGGGACCGACGAGCGCGTACGGCAGCCACTGCAGGCGGCGCTTCCCACGCGGCGGTGGACCCGACAGGGTCGGCGCCTTCGTGTGCGTCAGGTCGATGGCCTCGGAGTCAGGCAGGACCGTCGTGGACATGGGCAGGGCCTTTCGGCTTCAGGTGGTTTTCGGGTGCTGTGCCAGCCGTGGCAGCGGCTGTGGAGCTGAGGGGTGGAGACCCGGGGCGCGCCCTGCGGACGCGCCCCGGGCCTCCAGGCTGGGTGTGGATCAGCCGTTCGCCTGGGACACCTGGTCCTGGGCGGTCTGGAGCGCGGACTTGATGTCAGCAGTGGACACGGTGCCACCGGTTGCCATCTTGGCGAACATGTCGTTCATCGCCTTGCCGACCGTGGACTCGAACTGGTCCTCGGCGGGCACCAGCGGGAGCGGCTTCGCCTTGTTGTTGTAGATGTCGAGGAACGTCTTCGTCTGCTCGTCGGTGACCGAGTCAGCCGCAGCAGCGAGCACCGGCAGCGCCGAGTACGGCTTGTCGAGCGTCGTCTGCGTGGATGCGCTGGTCATGTACTTGACGAACTTGAGGGCGCCGTCCTTGTTCTTCGTGTTCTTGAAGATCGACAGGTTGATGCCGGCGGGGAAGGACGCGATGTCCTTCGCGCCGGTCGGGGCGGGGAGTGCCACGACGCCGTACTCGTCCGACTTCATGCCGAGCGACTCGATCGTCGCGTTCGCGTTGTTCTGGTTGAGGATGAACGCGGCCTTCTTGTTCGCGAAGTCCGTCACCGACTGGGTGGCGTTGTCGTACTGCGCGTTCGACGGGTTCGCGACCTTGGAGACCTGCATGAGGTCGAGGTAGCGCTTGATGCCGTCGACGTTCGCCTTGGACGTGAAGGTCGGCTTGCCGTCCTTGTCGAACCACTCGCCACCGTTCTGGGCCGAGTTGATGAACGCGAAGTGCGAGTTCTCCGTGTACGAACCGCCGGCGAGGCTGAACCCGTAGGTGCTGCCGGTGGTCAGCTTCTTGGCGTCGGTGACCAGGTCCTCCCACGTGGTGGGCGGGGTGATCCCGGCGTCCTTCAGCATCGCCTTGTTGTAGTACAGGCCGTAGGCGAGGCCGTAGAGCGGGACGCTCGTGACGGTCTTGCCGGGGGCGCCACCGGTCGAGAGCGCGACCTTGCCGAACTTGTCGGACCCGCCGATCGCCTTCATCTCCGAGGAACCGAACTCCTGGAAGGCGCCGGTGGCCTGGAGCGAGGTCGCCCACGTGTTGCCGATGTTGACGACGTCCGGGCCCTGGCCCGAGGTGACGGCGGTCTGGATCTTCGTCTGCAGGTCGTTCCACCCGATGACCTGGAGGTTGACCTTGATCCCGGTCTCCTTGGTGAACTTCTTGAGGACGGGGGTCAGCACCTCCTTGTCGTTCTGGAGGGACGTGCCCTGGTTCGACGCCCAGTAGGTGAGCGTCTTGGAGTCGCCGGAGGAACCGGACGACCCGGAGGAGCAGGCTGCGAGGCCGGTCACGGTGAGTGCCGCGGCCGCGGTGATGGCCAGTGCGCGGATGGCAGTGCGCATGACTCTCTACTTTCTCGTCGTTGAGATGGTGCAGTGGGTGGTGCTTCGGGTACTTGCTGTGTGGTGTTGCGGGTCAGACCAGGGTCTGCCCCGCGGTCCCGCAGGTCAGACCAGGGTCTGCTCTGCGGGGTCCCAGCCCTCGTCGAGGGTCTGGGAGGGCGACACGGTGCTCGCAACGAGCACCGCCTCGCCACGTTCGGCGCTCTCGGCGATGGAGACCATCACGTCGAGGGCGTGGAAGGCGAGCGCACCGGGAACC
Organism: Curtobacterium sp. ZW137; assembly: GCF_003762905.1. Classification (GTDB taxonomy): domain Bacteria; phylum Actinomycetota; class Actinomycetes; order Actinomycetales; family Microbacteriaceae; genus Curtobacterium. The sequence goes on from NZ_RJKS01000004.1 coordinate 28,676, forward strand.
CGGTTCGTCTCGCCCGCACGGAGGGAGCGGGCCAGGTCGACCACGCCGGTGCCGCGCGAGTAGGTGGAGCCGACGGCCGCGATGGTCTCGGGCTCGTCGGCACCGAGCGAGTACAGCTCGGTGTCGCCGTCGAAGTTGTTCGGGTCCGGGAACACGACGGTCCCGGTCTCACCGGCGATCTCGACGACACCGGTGCGGCCGCGGTCGGACTCGAACGAGAAGACGCTCTGGGCGCTCCCGCCGTTCTCGAACTCGATGAGGGCCGAGTGGTTCGTCGGGACCTCGACCGGGAACTCGGTGCCGGCCTTCGGACCCGAGCCGATGGTCCGCGTGGCACGCGACTTCGACGAGGTCGCGGTGACCTTGGCGACCGGGCCGAACACCTGCACGAGGGTCGTGATGTAGTACGGGCCGATGTCGAACAGCGGGCCGGCGCCGTAGGCGAAGAGGAACTCGGGGCTCGGGTGCCAGGACTCCGGGCCGGGGCTCTGGAAGAGCGTCAGGCCGTTGAGGGGCGTGCCGATCCGGCCGTCGCGGATGGTGCGGAGCGCGGTCTGCAGGCCGGCGCCGAGGAACGTGTCCGGGGCGACGGAGACCGTGAGGCCGGCGGCAGCTGCGGCGTCGCGGAGCTGCGCGGCGCTCTCGCGGTCGAGAGCGTAGGGCTTCTCGCCCCAGACGTGCTTGCCGGCGGCGATGGCCTGCAGGGCGACCTCGACGTGGGCGGCCGGGATGGTCAGGTTCACGACGATCTCGATGTCGTCGTCGGCGAGGAGCTCCGCCACCGAACCCGAGCGAGCGACGCCCCACTTGGCGGCCTGCTCCGCGGCGCGGGGCTCGTCGATGTCGGCGATGAAGCGGACCTCGACGTCGGGGAAGACGGTGAGGTTGCCGAGGTACTGGTCCGAGATGACCCCGGCGCCGATGACGCCGACGCCGACCGGGCCGGTCTTGGTGGACTTGCTGACCGCGGGGGTCACAGCGGTGTCGGTCATGCGTTGGCTCCCTGCAGGAAGGTGTAGGAGTCGGCGACGGCCTGGAACACGTCACCCTCGTGGTCGTCGAGCTCGATAACGTGCAGCGCGTTCGGCGCCGCCGCGATGATCTCGCGGATCGGCATGATGCCGTTGCCGACCGCGACCTGCTTCTTGTCGTCGTGCGAGCCGTCGCCGTCCTTGACGTGCAGGAACTGGACCTTGTCGCCGAGCTGCTCGATGACGGCCACCGGGTCGTCGCCGCCGACCTTCACCCAGTACGTGTCGAGCTCGAGCACGACGTCGTCGGACAGCGCGCCGGCGAAGACCTCGTAGGCGCTGACGCCGTCGATGCGGTTCGAGAACTCGAACGCGTGGTTGTGGTAGCCGATGGTCAGACCGTGGTCCGCCGCACGCGGGGCCAGTGCGCTGAGTTCGCGGGCGATCGCCTCGACGTCCTCGCGGGTGGTCCAGCGGGCCTCGTCGATGTGCGGGTCGATCAGCGTCTCGGTGCCGATCGTCGCCGTGGCGTGGAAGATGCGCTCGAGGTCCTGCTCGCCCGCGTCCAGCAGCCGGGCGTGGCCGCTCGGCGCGGCGAGGCCGGCGTCCTTCAGTGCGGCTGCGTACTCGTCGGCGCGGTCCACGTAGCCGAAGAGTTCGACGTTCGTGAATCCGATGCCGGCGATGCGCTGCAGGGTGCCGGGCAGATCGGCACTGAGCGCGTCGCGGACCGTGTAGAGCTGGACCGAAAGCGGTTGGGTCACCAGGTTCTCCTCATCGAGTGGTGTGGTCGACGTCGACCGTGCGTCACACTACGAGGACTTCTGTCGGCGGTCAAGCAGAAGTTCGCAAATCTTCGACGGACTTCGTTGCGCGTCTCGTTCGATGTGTGTTTCACTCCCTCCATGGTCGACTTGACACGGACGGCAGCGTCGCCTCCGGTCGGGACGAGCGAGCTCTTCCAGATCCTCCGCGACGGTGTGCCGCGGACCCGGGCAGAGCTCGCCGCACTGACAGGGGCAGCACGCTCGACGATCGGCGTGCGCCTCGACGCCCTCAGCGAGGTCGGACTGGTCGGTCCGGTCCAGACGGCCGCGTCCACCGGCGGCCGCCCGCCGGCGCAGGTCGCCCTGCGCCCGACGTCACGCCTGGTGATCGCCGCCGACCTCGGCGCCTCCCACGGACGCGTCGCCGTCACGGACCTCGTCGCCGCGCCGCTCGCCACCCGCGAGGCACGCATCGACATCGCCGCCGGCCCGGTCCCCACGCTCACCTGGCTCGTGCAGGCCATCGACGAGCTCCTCGACGAGGTCGGCCGCGCCCGCGACGACGTCATCGCGATCGGCATCGGCGTCCCCGGACCGGTCGAGTTCTCCACGGGCCGACCGGCGAACCCGCCGATCATGCCCGGGTGGGACGGCTTCGACGTCCCCGCGTGGCTCCGGCAGCACATCCAGGCGCACGTCCTCCTCGACAACGACGTGAACATCGCCGCGCTCGGCGAGCGGGAGCACGGGTGGCCGGACGTCGACCACCTGCTGTTCGTCAAGGTCGCGACGGGCATCGGCTCCGGGATCGTGTCCGACGGCACCCTCCAGCGCGGCGCGCAGGGCACGGCGGGCGACATCGGCCACGTCCGGGTCTCGCGCGCCGGCGACATGCCGTGCCACTGCGGCAACACCGGCTGCCTGGAGGCGGTCGCGTCCGGCCCGGCGATCGCCCGTGCGCTCCGCGCCAGGGGCCACGACGTGCACACCAGCGCCGACGTCATCGAGCTGGTGAACCGGTCGGACCTCGACGCGATCGGCGCCGTGCGGCAGGCCGGTCGGGACATCGGCGAGGTCCTCGCGACGTGCATCTCGCTCATCAACCCGTCGGTCATCGTCCTCGGCGGTTCGATGACGCAGGCCGGGGAGCACCTCCTCGCCGGTGTGCGAGAGGTGGTCTACTCCCGCTCGATGCCGCTCGCGACCGAGCACCTGGTGATCGCGCCGTCCCGGGCGGGCGGCATCGCGGCACTGCAGGGAGCGGCGGCGCTGGCGATCGGCTACGCGCTCTCCCCCGCCGGGGTCGACGAGCTCGTCGCGTTCGCCGAGGGGCGCGAGCTGGTCTCCTGACCACGCGGTCCGGCGCGGCGCGGTGCGCCGGTTTCGTCCTGACGGTGGTCGGGGTGAGAATCGACGGGTGACGATCGTGCAGCCCACCCTGTGGGGCGACAGCCTGGAGGCCGTGCCCGGCCCGGGTGCGTCGGCTGCGGCCGTCCACGACACCTTCACCGCCCTGCGCGGCCACTCGGAACGGATCGTCGCGCACTCGTCCGACCGGGTCGCCTGGCTCCGCGCCCGCGCCGCCGGCATCACCGCCACGGACGTCGCCCGGCTCGCGTCCCTGCGGGCGGTCGAAGCGGTCGTGATGGACAAGCGCTACGGGTCCCGGTTCTCCGGCAACGCGTACACCGAGCACGGCAAGGACCGCGAACCCGTCATCGCCGCGTGGGTCGCCGCCACACACGGCATCCTCCCGTCGGCGCACCTGTTCCACGCGGCCGCGAACCGCGCACACCTCGCCACCCCCGACGGCGTCGGCCACGACCGTGACGGCCGGCTCCTGCTCGCCGAGATCAAGACGACCTCGACCGGCTGGAAACGCGTCCCCCGGCACTACCTCCGGCAGGTCTGGTGGCAGCAGTACGTCCTCGGCGCCGAGCGCACCCTGTTCGTCTGGGAGCACCACGACGACTTCGTGCCGATCGCCGACGAGCCCGAGTGCCGGTGGATCGACCGCGACGACGACCAGATCCGCGGCCTCATCACCCTCGCGGACATGGTGCTCGACCGGCTCCGCAACGCCCGCTCGTAGTCCCCCTGGACCAGCCCGGCCCGTGCGTCGTATGCTGACCTCCACAGCAGCCCCGGACCCCGGCCGCAGTCATCACTCCACGTGCTCCGACGTCGTCGGCGTGCGTGGTTCGAGCTGGCCGAGTGCTCCTGATCCGTCCTCGACCGGTAGACCCGTCGTGTCCCGGAGTGCAACGGAGCGCCCCGTCCATCGGACACCGCGGGAGGGTGCACCCCGCGTCCAGGGGGACGGTGCGGACTGCACCCCGGGTCGGCGGAGTCCCGGACCCGACGGGGCTCCGCCGGTTCCCGGTGACGCCACCGCGTCGGCGGCTCCCGGTGACGCCACGGCGTCGCTCAGAGCTTGACCAGACGGAGCCGGCTCATGCCGACCACCAGGACGCCCATCAGCGCGATGAAGACCGCCACCCCGAGCGAGTACAGCGCCACGACGCCGTAGCCCTGCGCCGGGTCGAGGAACGGGTACGGCACCCAGCCGTCGGTCGCGCCGCGGATCAGGATGACGACGAGCCACACCGCCGGGTAGAGCAGGAACCACCAGACGTGCCGGAGCAGGAGCTTCGCACGGTCGGAGAAGAGCAGCCAGTCGAGCACGGCGTACACCGGCAGGATCTTGTGCAGGACGTCGTTCGACCACTGCACGGTGAACGAGTTGTCGAGGGCGGCGTTCACGAGCAGGGTGTTGTAGACGATTCCCGTGGTGGCGATGTACACCGTCGCGGCGCCGCGGAACACCGAGACCCCGAGCCCGTCGCGCTTCCGTCGCGCCGCAGCCACCAGCGTGATCGCGAACGCCGCGGCGATGAACACGTTCGACTGGATCGTGAAGTAGCCGAAGAAGTTGAAGAAGGCGTACGTGGGGCTCCCGACGCTCCGGATGAACTGCGCGACGATCGCGGCGACGACGGCGATCACGGCGATGAGCCGCAGGGCGTTGACCAGGGTGCGCACGATGCAACGCTACCGGGCGGTGCCGCGCCGCGCCGTGGACGCAGCAAGGCCCGCACCGAAACCGGTGCGGGCCTTGCTGGAGCAGATCAGATCAGATCGATCAGATGCCGTTGACGCCCAGCGGGATGGGTCCTGTGAACCCTGTGCCGAAGGTCGTCAGATGCTGTTGACGTCGAGCGGGATGCCCGGGCCGAAGGTCGTCGAGACGGCGCCCTTCATGACGTAACGGCCCTTCGAGGCGGACGGCTTGAGGCGGTTGATCTCCTCGAGCGCGGTCGTGATGTTCTCGTCGAGCTGCTCCGGGGTGAACGAGGCCTTGCCGACGACGAAGTGCACGTTGGAGTGCTTGTCGACGCGGAACTCGATCTTGCCGCCCTTGATGTCGTTGACGGCCTGCGCGACGTTCGGGGTCACGGTGCCGGTCTTCGGGTTCGGCATGAGGCCACGCGGGCCGAGCACCTTGCCGAGACGACCGACCTTGCCCATGAGCTCCGGGGTCGAGACCGCGGAGTCGAACGAGGTGTAGCCCTCGGCGACCTTCGCGATGAGCTCGTCGCCACCGACCTCGTCGGCGCCGGCGGCGATGGCGGCCTCAGCCGCGGCACCCGTCGCGAAGACGATGACGCGGGAGGTCTTGCCGGTGCCGTGCGGCAGGATGACGGTGCCACGGACCATCTGGTCCGCCTTGCGGGGGTCGACGCCGAGCTTGAGCGCGACCTCGACCGTGGAGTCGGTCTTCGCAGAGCCGGTCTCCTTGGCCAGGGCGACGGCCTCGGTCGGGGTGTAGAACTTGTCGGCCTCGATCTTCGCGGCCGCGGCCTGGTAGGCCTTGGACTTCTTCGCCATGGTGGTCTCCTTGCGAGATACGTGGTTGGCGAGCCGGCGAGGCTCTCCCACGGAAGTGTTGGGGGTGTGGACCTGAGTGGGGTGAGGCTTACGCCTCGACCGTGATGCCCATCGAGCGAGCAGTGCCGGCGATGATCTTCGCGGCCTGGTCGATGTCGTTGGCGTTCAGGTCGGCCTGCTTGGTCTCGGCGATCTGACGGACCTGGTCCATCGAGATCTTCGCGACCTTGACCGTGTGCGGGGTCGCGGACCCCTTCTGCACACCCGCAGCCTTCTTGATGAGCTCAGCAGCCGGCGGGGTCTTGAGGACGAACGTGAACGAACGGTCCTCGTAGACGGTGATCTCCACCGGGACGACGTTGCCGCGCTGCGACTCGGTCGCGGCGTTGTACGCCTTGCAGAACTCCATGATGTTCACGCCGTGCTGACCGAGCGCCGGACCGATCGGCGGGGCCGGGTTGGCGGCTCCCGCGTTGATCTGCAGCTTGATCAGGCCCGTGACCTTCTTCTTCGGTGCCATGTCTGTTTCCTCCTGGTTGCGAACGCACGGGGATCCGTGCACTCTCCCGCGTGGTCGGCGGATCCGACTCGCGGTGACGAGCCCGACGCACGAGGCGTTCGGACCCAAACTCGATGAGTGTAGTCGATCTTTCGGAGCGCTACAGCTTGGTGACCTGGTCGAAGCTGAGCTCGACCGGGGTCTCGCGCTCGAAGAGCGAGACGAGGACCGTGAGCTTGCCGCTCTCCGGCTTGATCTCCGAGATCGACCCGGGCAGACCCGCGAACGAGCCTTCCTTGATGGTGATCGTCTCGCCGACCTCGAAGTCGACCTCTGCCGCCGGCTGGGCCTGCGTGAGGCCGGAGCCCTTGCCGCCCTTGGTGGGCGCTGCCTCCGCGACCTGGACGAGCGACTTCAGCATGCCGAACGCCTCGTCGAAGCGGAGCGGCGTGGGGTTGTGCGCGTTGCCGACGAAGCCGGTGACACCCGGGGTGTGCCGGACGACGGACCACGAGTCCTCGTTGAGGTCGAGGCGCACGAGCACGTAGCCGGGGATCCGGACGCGCGTGACGAGCTTGCGCTGACCGTTCTTGATCTCGACGACGTCCTCCATCGGGACCTCGACCTGGTAGATGTAGTCCTCCATCGACATCGACACCATGCGGTTCTCGATGTTCGACTTCACGCGGCGCTCGAAGCCCGCGTAGGAGTGGATGACGTACCACTTGCCCGGCTTCATCCGCAGCTCGGCCTTGAATGCCTCGTACGGGTCGACCTCGGCCTCTTCGGCCTCGTCGTCGCCCTCGGCCGCGTCACCCTCGGCGTCGTCCTCGAGCGCGTCCGCGGCTTCCTCGGCGGCGATCGTGGCGTTCGCCTCGTCGGCGGACTCTTCCTCGAGCTCGGACTCTTCTTCGTCCTCGACGGCCTCGACGGCGGCCTCTGCCTCGTCGGCGGTGTCGATCTCGAGCGCGTCGTCGACGACGGCGTCGGCTTCGGCGTCGCGGGACTCGGCGAGGGCGGTCAGCGTCTCGTCGATGCCGTCGACGTCACCGTCGTCGGGCTCGGCGCTGAGGCCGAGGGACTCGTCGTCCTCGTCCTCGACCTCGATCGCACGCTCTTCGGCGGACTCGGCCGAACGGAGCTCGCCCGTCTCGACGTCGCCTTCCTGGTTCTCTTCCACCTCGGAGGACTGCTCTGCAGCGGTCGCGAGGTCGATGTCGTCGCGGGAGTTGTCAGACACTGTCGGTTCTTTCCGTTCGGTGGTGCGGATCGGGTTGGCGTTCGGCCCTGGTGACTGTACGTGCACGGTCCGTCGGCGGGATCTTCGATCTGCGCCGGAGATGAACCGGGCGGCCTGCCAGTGGTGGTCGGGTGGCTGACCCGATCAGGCGGTCGGGCCGTTGCCGAAGACGTAGCCGACGCCGAGGCCGAACACGAAGTCGAGCACCGACACGAGGATCATCATCACGACGACGAACACCAGCACGACGCCGGTGTAGCTGAAGAGCTCCTTGCGGGTCGGCGTCACGACCTTGCGCAGTTCGCCGATCACCTGGCGGATGAACAGGGCGATGGCAGCGAAGGGACCGCGGCGCCCGGCCCGGTCGTGCTTCGCCTTGGCGACGACGTCATCCGCCGTCGTCTCCATGTCTTTGCTCGCCAACTTCTACCCTTCCAGAGTTGCAGGGCGGACAGGACTCGAACCTGCAACCTGCGGTTTTGGAGACCGCTGCTCTACCAATTGAGCCACCGCCCTTCAGAAGGAGAGACCTTCTGTGTGGCACGGTTCCGCTACCAGCGGGCCGTGACCACCGCAGACGAGTGTACGGGAGTGCGTCACACGGTGTCCACTTGAGGGGTGCTCCGGCGTGCCGCGCCGATAGGCTTGGCCCGTGAGCACCGCAGCCGAAGGCCCCGAGTCCACCACCACCCAGCGTCCCCGGATCGCGTCCCGCATCGCCGCGATCGCGGAGTCCGCGACGCTCAAGGTCGACGCCAAGGCGAAGGCCCTCAAGGCCGCCGGACGCCCGGTGATCTCCTTCGCCGCCGGCGAGCCGGACTTCGCGACGCCCGGGCATGTCGTCGACGCCGCCGTCGCCGCCGCCCAGGACCCGAAGAACCACCGCTACACGCCCGCGACGGGCCTCCCCGAGCTCAAGCAGGCCGTCGCGGAGAAGACCGCCCGCGAGTCCGGCATCACCGTCGACCCGTCCCAGGTGATCATCACCAACGGCGGCAAGCAGGCCGTCTACCAGGCGTTCCAGACCATCGTCGACGCCGGCGACGAGGTCATCCTCCCCGCCCCCTTCTGGACCACCTACCCCGAGGCGATCCGGCTCGCGGGTGGCGAACCCGTCGAGGTCTTCGCCGGCAGCGACCAGGACTACCTCGTCACGGTCGAGCAACTCGAGGCAGCGCGCACCCCGAAGACCAAGGCACTGCTGTTCTGCTCCCCCTCGAACCCGACCGGCGCCGTGTACTCCGCCGAGCAGACCCGCGCCATCGGCGAGTGGGCGCTCGAGCACGGCATCTGGGTGATCAGCGACGAGATCTACCAGGACCTGGTCTACGACGGCATCGCGTTCACCGGCATCCTCGACGCCGTCCCCGCACTCGCCGACACCACCATCCTGGTGAACGGGGTGGCGAAGACGTACGCGATGACCGGGTGGCGGGTCGGCTGGTTCATCGGCCCGGCCGACGCTGTGAAGGCCGCGTCGAACCTGCAGTCGCACCTGTCGTCGAACGTCTCCAACGTCTCGCAGCGCGCCGCGATCGCCGCACTCACCGGCCCGCAGGAGCCGGTGACCGCCATGCGCGAGGCGTTCGACCGCCGCCGCAAGGCGATCGTCGCGGGGCTGAACGCGATCCCGGGCTTCGTGACGCCGACGCCGGAAGGCGCCTTCTACGTCTACCCCGACGTCACGGCGCTGCTCGGCCGCGAGTGGGCCGGTTCCACGCCCACCACGACGCTCGAGCTCGCGGACCTCATCCTCGAGCACGCCGAGGTCGCGGTCGTCCCCGGAGAGGCGTTCGGTCCCTCCGGCTACCTCCGGCTGTCGTACGCGCTCGGCGACGACGACATCGCCGAGGGCGTCGCACGCCTGGCGGCGTTCTTCGCCTAGCGGTCCTCCCCGAAGACGACAGTCCCCGTCCGACTTCCGGACGGGGACTGTCTCGTTCCGGCACGAGACGGTGCGGACGGCACGGCCGGGAGGCCCGGTGCGGGTCAGGCGAGCAGGTCGCCGACCACGACGGGTTCCGGCACGAGCGTCACTCCGAAGCGGTTGAGGACGCTCACCTGGACGAACCGGGCGAGCTCCGCGACCTGTGCCGCGGTGGCGCCGCCCCGGTTGGTGAGCGCGAGCGTGTGCTTCGACGAGATCCCCGCGCGGGACCCCGCGAGCGCGTACCCGCGGTGCACCCCGGCGCGCTCGATGAGCCAGGCGGCGCTGAGCTTGACGTCGTCGCCGGCGGGCCAGCGCGGCGCGTCGGCGGGCAGGGACTCGGCGAACCCCGCGGACACGATCGGGTTCGTGAAGAAGGACCCCGCGCTCCGGGTGTCCGCGTCGCCGGCGTCGAGGACCATGCCCTTCGAGGCACGGAGCGCCAACACCGTCGATCGGATCTCGGCCGGGGCGACGCGGGCGCCGAGTTCGACCCCGAGCGACCCGGCGAGCTGGGCGTACCGCACCGGGACTCCCCCGTCGGTGTCGGTGCCGAGCGCGAACTCCACGGTGAGGACGACGCCGCGACGCCCGTGCTTCAGTGTCGAGGTGCGGTAGCCGAGCGCCAGCTCGGATGCCGGGACCCACGCGCGCTCCCCCGATTCCGCATCGAGGAACTCGACCCGGGTGAGCACGTCGGAGAGCTCGACCCCGTAGGCGCCGATGTTCTGCACGGGGGACGCACCGATGGTGCCCGGGATGCCGCTGAGGGCCTCCAGGCCGGTCCACCCGTGCTCGACGGTCGACGCGACGAACGCGTCCCAGGGTTCGCCGGCGGCGACCCGGACGGTGACGCCGTCCGCGGTCTCCTCGTGCTCCACACCGCGGGTGCGGACCAGGACGACCGTGCCGTCGAAGCCGGCGTCCGCGACCAGCAGGTTGCTCCCGCCGCCGACGACGAGCCAGTCGTCGTCGGACCAGGCGTCCTGGACGTGCGCGACGAGCTCGTCGGTGGTCTCGGCGACGAGCAGCCGTGACGCCGCCCCGCCGACGCCGAGCGTCGTGAGGTCCGCGAGGACGGTCGATGCCACGGTCAGTGGAACGCCACCGTGACCTGCGCCTTGCCGAGCACGGTCTGCCCGGCGGCGGTCACGGTGAGGTCGATGCGCTGCGGACGGCCCTCGTCGTCGACGGTCCCGACCTTGGCGACGACGCCGACGGACGCGCCCTGCTCCGGGTCGACGACGACGGGACGGGTGAAGCGGACGCCGTACGAGCGCACCCAGCCGCGGTCGCCGAGCCACTCGGAGACCGGCTGGACCGCGAGGCCCATCGTGAGCATGCCGTGCGCCAGGACGCCCGGGAGCCCGACGGACGCGGCCACGTCGTCGCGGTAGTGGATCGGGTTGAAGTCACCCGAGGCACCGGCGTAGCGGACGAGCGAGTCACGGGTGATGTGCACGTCGCGCTCGGCGACGATCGTGCCGACCTCGGTCACGGGGACGGTCTGTGCGCGCTGCGCGGCCTGGGCGGTCATGCGTCATCTCCTCGGACGACGAGGGTGGACGTTGCCGTGACGACGTGCTCGCCGTGCGCGTCCACCACGGCGGACTCGGCGGTGACCATCGCGTTGCCGCCGAGGGTCTTGACGCTCGTGACCGTCAGGGTCGCGGTGAGCTCGTCGCCGGCGACGATCGGGCGGTCGTAGGTGAACTTCTGCTCACCGTGCACCACGCGGGAGAAGTCGATGCCGGCGTCCGGCTCCGCGAGGAGCTGCGCGAGCGTGGCTTCCTGCACGACGACCGCGAAGGTGGCCGGTGCGACGACGTCGTCGTACCCGGCGGCACGGGCGGCGTCGGCTTCGTGGTGGATCGGGTTCGTCGCGAACGTGGCGCGGGCGAACTCGCGCACCTTCTCACGACCGACCAGGTACGGCGGGGCCGGCGGGAACGTCCTGCCGACGAGCTCGGGGTTCACTGACACGACGGGCAGTCTACCGACGCCGGGTCCGCACTCGGGGTGCTCGCCGTCACCCTTGTGGTTCATGAGTATGCATCGGCTATGCTGTTCATCCGGCGCCGGGGGGCGCGCTCGTCTTCGAGGGGGATGCAAGTGGACAGCACGATCGAGTTCGCCGTGCACACCGGTGACCGGTACACGGCGATGGAGCTCGCGGGGGCCGCGCTGCGCTCCGCGGGACACCGGGTGGACGCGACGCCGGGGGCCATCGTCGCGGAGTCCGGGAACCGGCTGCTCACCGTGCTCCTCGGCGCACTCGTGCACCCGTCGCGGGAGTACCGCCGCTACGAGCTCGTCGTCTCCACGTTCGGGGGTCGCTCCACGCTGACGCTGCGGCACGCGGCGCCCGGCACGGCCGTGGCGGGCGGGTCGATCGGCGCCGCGCGGCGGCGGGCGGGGTGGCACCACGTCACCGGGCTCGTCGAGGGGGCGCTCCGCGCCGCCGGCGTGCTCGTCGCGCCGCCGCGGTAGCGCTGCCGCGAGCCGCGCGGGCGCTGCCGCGAGCCGCGCGGGCGCTGCCGCGAGCCGCGGGCCGCGCGGCCGCTGCGCTCGCGCCGGGCCGTTCGCACCGGGGCCGTTCGCACCCCGAGCGACAAGTCACGGCGGAATGCGCCGCGCATCTGGCTGCACGCTGTCGCTTTCGTCGCGGGCGGCTCCCCGAGACGGACAGCGCCGAGACGGACAGCCCCCGGAAACGACGAAAGCCCGGCGCGGACGCCGGGCTTGCGGTAGCGAGGGCGGGACTTGAACCCGCGACCCCACGATTATGAGTCGTGTGCTCTAACCAACTGAGCTACCCCGCCACAGATCCGGCGATGAGTTCTCGCCGGGTCGGAGCCCCGAGTCAGGATTGAACTGACGACCCCTTCCTTACCATGGAAGTGCTCTACCACTGAGCTATCGGGGCGTGTACCGCGAGCGGCACCACACGAGGATAGCAGAACCCGGACGGTGGTCTTGAACCGGCCGTGACGCCCGGGCGTGCCGCCCCGCGAGGCTAGTTCGCGTTGGCCTTGAGCCACGCCAGCGGGTCCACCGGGACACCGTCCACGTGGACCTCGAGGTGCAGGTGCGGGCCCGTCGAGTTGCCCGTCGAACCCACGAGACCGAGCTCGTCACCGACCTCGACGTGCTGGCCCTCGACGACCTTGAAGGAGTTGTCCTCCATGTGGCCGTAGACACTCGTGAACTGCTTGCCGTCGACGTCGTGCTCGACCCAGACGTCGTTGCCGAACCCGCCGTCGTCCGCCTGCACCTTGGTGACGGTGCCGGCGGCGATGACGCGGATCGGGGTGCCCTCACCCGGGGCGAAGTCGACGCCCTGGTGGTTCGTCGAGCAGAACGAGCAGCCCTCGACCTGACGGCCGCCGAACCCGGAGGTGATCGGCACGCCCGTGAGGAACGGCCACTGGATGGTGCCGGTGGGGTCGTTCGTGAAGGACGAGGAGTCGACGTTCTTGTACTGCGTCGCGTCGGAGACCGTGTACGCGTCGCGGTTGGTCTCACCCTCGGTGGCGGCGCCGACGCTGAGCGACTGCGTCTCCCCCGCGACGGTGGTGCCGCGGACCGTGGTCGATCCCGGCTCGGGCGTGTAGAGCGCCTGCGCGGGGAGGGAGGTCGAGACGACGAGGCCGGCGACGAAGAGGAGCGCGCCGAGTGCCGTCACGCGGGAGGCGTTCCGGCGGAAGGCCGAACCCCGCTGCGGGGCGGTGGTGGACACGGGCCGTGTCGTGGGACGGCCGGCACCGAGGTGCCGGGTCGCGCGGTCGACTCGCGCTGCCTCGACGCGGGCACCCTGCGGGGTCGAGCGGCGAGCCGCCGGACGGACGGGAGCGGCGACGGACGGCGCTGCCGCGGGACGAGCCGGGGTGGTCGGACGCGCTGCGACCGGAGCCACGACGGGCGAACTCGGAGCCGGCGGCGTCTCCGGTGCGAGCGTCGACGCCGGCAGGACCGGGGACGCGGGCGCCGGCGGAGTCACGGGCATCGCTGCTTCGTCCGCAACGGCGGCCGTTGCCCGAGCAGGCCCGGTGCCGAGCGCGTCGACCCGCTGCACGTCGTGCTTCACTGCCGCGCGTTCCGCTTCGATCCGTGCCCGTCGGGTCAGGTGCACAGCGGGGGCCGGGGCATCGGAACGGTCGGTGGACATGGGCGTGGCGGGAGCTTCGGGCATGCGTTTCGGCGAGGATCCTGATCGAGGCAGTGGCGCTCGTGTGTAACGAGCAGATAACGGGACCCGAGCGACGGTACCAGGGGTCGTAGCGTGACGCCAGTCGTGGTCATGACCACACGGACGCCCCAGAGCGGGGGTCAGCTGCCGAGCGCTTCGGTCTCCGCTGCACGGACCAGCGCCTCGAGCGGGTCGGCGATCGCGGGCGACCCGAACAGGAACGACCGCGTCCCACCGGCGTCCCACGTGCGGACCACGGCACCGGCCGCGGCGGCGACGATCGACCCGGCGGCCATGTCCCACGGGTTGATCCCACGCTCGTAGTAGGCGTCGACGACCCCGGTGCCGACGGCGCAGCAGTCGAGCGCAGCCGATCCCCCGCGGCGGATGTCCCGGACCTCGCCGAGGAGCCCGGCGAGGACGGCGACCTGCTCGCGCCGTCGTTCCACCGTGTAGCCGAAGCCGGTCGCCACGAGGGCCTCGGCCAGCGACGCAGGCTGGGCGACGCGCACCGGAACGCCGTTCAGGAGCGCCGGTCCCCCGGCGACGGCGCGGTACACGTCGCCCGTGGCCGGCGCGACGACCACGCCCGCGATCGGTTCCCACACCGCCGGGTCGGGCTCGCCGCGGACCACGCCGATGCTGACGGCGTAGAGCGGGCTGCCGTAGAGGTAGTTGACGGTGCCGTCGATCGGGTCGACGACCCAGGTGATGCCGGAGGTGCCGGTGCTGGCCCCGGTCTCCTCCCCGAAGAAGCCGTCGTCGGGGCGGGCCTCGGCGAGGCGGGTCCGCACCAGCGCCTCGACCTCCTGGTCGGCGGCCGTGACGACGTCGACGATGCTCGACTTCCGCTCCGCGACCTCGACACCCTCCGCTCGTCGGCGGGCGGCGAGCGCCGCGGCTTCCGTGGCGATCGCTTCGGCGAGGTCGGCGAGCTCGGTCGGGGTCGGCGCAGCAGTCATGCCCCGATCCTCCCAGGACGACCCGGCGCCTCGCACGGGACCAATCAGACACGGGACCAATCAGACACGGGACCAATGAGAAAGGGCCCCGTCGAAACGGGGCCCTGTTGTATCTCGTCACCATGCGCAGTGAGTTCTTCAGCACATGGACACGTGGCGAGTGAGGGATTCGAACCCCCGAAGGCTACGCCGGCTGATTTACAGTCAGATCCCTTTGGCCGCTTGGGTAACTCGCCATGTGCGCACCCAGCCCGTGTAGTCACCAACCGGAGGCGCCACAACAGCATACCGGATGGCCGAACGTGCTCGTGACCAACCGACCTCCGCGCCGCCGGATAGGCTGTCGGGCATGGCAGACAGCTCCTTTGACGTGGTCAGCAAGGTCGACAAGATGGAGGCGGACAACGCCCTCAACCAGGCCGCCAAGGAGATCGAGCAGCGCTACGACTTCAAGGGTGTCGGCGCCTCGATCGCGTTCAGCGGCGAGGACGTCCTCATCAAGGCGAACTCCGCCGAGCGCGCCAAGGCCGTTCTCGACGTCTTCGAGTCCAAGGCCATCAAGCGCGGCATCAGCCTGAAGAGCATCGACGCCGGCGAGCCGTACGCCTCCGGCAAGGAGTTCCGGATCGAGGCGAAGTTCAAGAACGGCATCGAGCAGGACGTTGCGAAGAAGATCGGTGCGTTCCTCCGGGCCGAGGCACCGAAGAGCGTGAAGAGCCAGATCCAGGGTGATGAGCTCCGGGTCTCCTCGAAGAGCCGCGACGACCTGCAGAACACCATCCAGCTGCTCAAGGGCGAAGAGTTCGACGTCCCCTTGCAGTTCATCAACTTCCGCTGACGCGCGCAGCACCGACGACTCGACATCCCCGTGGAGCACTGGCTCACCGTCACCCTGACCGTCCTGCTCGTCCTGCTCGACCTGGCGATCCGTGCGTTCTCGATCATCTACGTGCCGATCAACCGGAAGCCGCAGACGGCGACCGGCTGGTTGCTCGCGATCTTCCTCATCCCCTACATCGGGTTCATCGTCTTCCTGGTCATCGGGTCGACGAAGCTGCCGAAGGCGCGGCGTGAGAAGCAGACCGAGATCAACGCGTACATCCTCGAACAGACCGAGGGGATCGAGCGCGTCCGCCGTGACCACCCCCGTCCGCCGTGGTTCGAGAGCATCACGGAGCTGAACCGCAAGCTGGGCGCGATGCCCCTCGTCGGTGGCAACTCCGCGGAGCTGTACCCGGACTACGAGGAGTCCATCGCCGAGATGACGCGGGCGATCGACGACTCCCGCCGGTTCGTCCACGTCGAGTTCTACATCGCGACGATGGACGCGACGACGCAGGACTTCTTCGACGCCCTCGCCCGTGCGCAGGCCCGTGGCGTGACGGTCCGGTTCCTCATGGACCACTGGGCGAGCCGCGGGTACCCCGGGTACAAGGACACGCTGGCGTTCCTCGACCGGGCCGGCATCGAGTGGCACCTGATGCTCCCCCTGCAGCCGCTGCAGGGGAAGTTCCAGCGCCCCGACCTCCGGAACCACCGCAAGATCATGGTGATCGACGGCTCGGTCGCGTTCACCGGGTCGCAGAACCTCATCGACAAGTCGTACGACCTCAAGGCGCACATCGAGAAGGGCCTGGCGTACAAGGACCTCTTCGCCCGCTTCGAGGGTCCGGTCGTCGCCGGCATCAACGCGCTCTTCGTGACGGACTGGTACAGCGAGACCGACGAGCTGCTGCTCCGCGAGAGCGACCCCGTGCAGCGTGCGGACCGCGGGGACGCCCTGGACTGCCAGGTGGTCCCGTCCGGCCCTGGCTTCGACGGTGAGAACAACCTGCGCCTGTTCAACGCGCTGCTCTACTCGGCGCAGAAGAAGGTGTCGATCACCTCGCCGTACTTCGTCCCGGACGACTCGATGCTCTACGCCATCACGACGACCGCGCAGCGCGGGGTCGAGGTCGAGCTCTTCGTCGGCGAGATCGGCGACCACGCGATGACGTGGCACGCCCAGCGCTCCTACTACGAGGGACTCCTCCGCGCCGGCGTGAAGATCTGGCTGTACAAGGCACCGACGATCCTGCACGCGAAGCACTTCACGATCGACGACGACGTCGCGGTCATCGGCTCGAGCAACATGGACATGCGCTCGTTCAGCCTGAACCTCGAGATCTCGGTGATGGTGCGCGGGGAGCGCTTCGTGAACGCGCTCCGCAGCGTGCAGAGCTCCTACCGGCAGGAGAGCACGGAGCTCGACCTCGACACCTGGCTCGCCCGGACGCGTCGCTCGCAGGTACTCGACAACGTCGCGCGGCTCACCGCCGCCCTGCAGTAGTCGACCGCCGGGAGGCCCGGCTCGCCGCCGTCCCGCCGGCTGCGGTCAGCGCGCGAGCGCCGTCAGGCGGGTGATCAAGCGCTCGGCGGGGCCGCGGCCGAGGAAGCGGCGCCAGAGCATCGCGAACAGGATCGTCCCGATCGCGAACCACCACCACGTCCCGGCGGAGTCGGGCAGCGGCGGCAGCACGGCGAGCACGACGAGGTGCAGCGCGTAGATCGTCAGCGGCATCGACCCGACCGCCGCGAGCGGGAACGCGATGCGCTCGAGCAGACGCCCGCGCCCGTCGAACACCAGCGAGCAGAGCCCGATCACCGCGACCGCGATCCCCGCGGTGCCGACGACGTCGACGATCGAAGACGAGTGGTCCCGCGGCGACAGGAACACCTGCGCGAACGCCTGCTCGGACGACGAACCGAGGGGCACGAACGGCACCCCCGGGAACGCACTCGCCGCATCCGGCGGGACCGGCGCCGCGAGCACGCCGAGCACGTACGCCGCGGTGGCGACCAGTGCGCCGATCGCGACGAGCGCGACCTGGGTGATCCGGGCCTCCACACCGGATCTGGCGACCGCGAGCCCGACCAGGACGTACGCCAGGAAGGTGACCACCGGGTACACCAGCCCGAGCTGCGCCCCGAACACCCCGCCGCCCGCGTAGAGCGGGACGATCGCGAGCGCGACCGGAGCCGACAGCAGCGCGCAGACACCGGCCGCGACGAGCAGTGTCCGTCGACGCCACCGGAGCGCCGGGATCACCAGGAGGAACAGCGCGCCGTAGGTCGGCAGGATCACGTAGACGTCGGTGCCGAGTGCCATCAGCAGGATGCCGATGACCACCACGACCACCGCTCGGAGCGCGAGCCGGACGCGGATCCGGGTGATCTCCGGCGGACCGGGCGGTGACGTCCGACCGCTCACCAGGCCGACGGACACCCCGGCGAGCACCGCGAACAGCGTCGAGGAGCGGCCGTTCACGACCGCGTCCCAGGCCGACGGGTCCGACCAGTCCAGCTGCTCGGCGGCCCCGCCGACGTGCGCGACCATCATCCCGAGCAGGGCGATCGCGCGTGCGACGTCGACCCCGGTCAGACGCACGCCCCGCACCTCGGTGGCGAGGGCGGGGCGCACGGTGGTCACGGGCCGGACCCGTCAGACCCGGTCGGAGGTGCGTCCGAGCGACGCGTCGATCATCTCGTCACGCGGGACGACCTTGACGCGGGCGCGACCGTGCGGCTCGCCGAGCGCGATCTCGTGCTCGTCGAGGCGGTGCCAGCCCTCGAGGTCGGTGTACTCCACGCCACGCTCGGCCAGGAGCGCCGGGATCGCCTCGTCGGAGGGGTCCTCGGGCGTCCACCAGCTGGCCTGGTCGTTGACGATGTGCTGCACCGTCTCCATCGCGTCGGACTTCGTGTGCCCGATGAGCCCGACCGGTCCGCGCTTGATCCAGCCGGTGGCGTAGATGCCCGGGATCTGGCGGTTGTCGTCGTCGAGGACCTTGCCCTCGTGGTTCGGGATGACGCCGTGCCGGTCGTCGAAGGGGACCCCCGGCAGCGGCGAGCCGAAGTAGCCGACCGCGCGGTAGGCGGCCTGGATCGGGATCTCGCGGATCTCGCCCGTGCCCTCGACGCCGCCCTGGCCGTTCGGCCGGGTGCGCTCGTACCGGATCGCGGTGAGCTTGCCGTCCTCGCCGACGAACTCGAGGGGCTTCGCGTAGAAGTGCAGGTGCAGACGACGGCTGGCCTGCCCGACCTCACGCTTCCGCCACTGCTCGAGCACGCGGTTGATGACCATGACCTGCTTGTTCGTCTGGATCGCGGTCAGCGAGGCCTCGTCGTGGTCGAAGTCCTCGTCGTACACGACCATGTCGACGTCCCGGACCTCGCCGAGCTCGCGGAGCTCCAGCGGGGTGAACTTCACCTGCGCCGGGCCACGACGTCCGAAGACGTGGACGTCGGTGACCGGGGACGCCTTGAGACCCTGGTAGACGTTGTCCGGGACCTCGGTCGGGAGCAGGTCGTCGGCGTGCTTCGCGAGGATGCGGGACACGTCGAGGGCGACGTTGCCGTTGCCGATGACCGCGACGCTCTCCGCGGTGAGCGGCCAGGTGCGCGGGACGTCCGGGTGGCCGTCGAACCAGCTCACGAACTCCGCGGCGCCGTACGAGCCCTCGAGCGCGACGCCGGGGATGTCGAGGTCAGCGTCCTTGATCGCGCCGGTGGAGAAGACGACCGCGTTGTAGTGCTTCTTGAGGTCGTCGAGGGTGATGTCCTTGCCGAACTCGACGTTGCCGAAGATCCGGATGTCCCCGCGGTCGAGCACGTCGCGGAGCGCGTTGATGATGCCCTTGATGCGGGGGTGGTCCGGCGCGACGCCGTAGCGGACGAGACCGTACGGGGCCGGGAGCTGCTCGAAGAGGTCGATCGACACGTCGTACGCGTGCGCTTCCCTCAGGAGGATGTCCGCGGCGTAGATGCCGGCGGGGCCGGCGCCGACGATGGCGAGGCGGAGGGTGGGCACTGATCGTCTCCAGTTCGTTCGGGTGGGGTGCTCCCGGTGGCTGTGCTGGTCTGTGGGGTGCGGCGTCAGCGGCTGCGGTCGGCCGCGTCAGCGGCTGCGGTCGACCACGGACTCCGCGAAGCGGGTGAGCGCGCGCTTGACGACGCCGTCCGGCAGCGGTGCGAGGGCCACGACGGCCTCCGTCGCCCACTGCGCGGCGAGCGCCCGCGTGGCGGCCGTGGCCTCGTGCTCGCGGAGCGCGGCGACCGCGGAGAGGTACGTGTCGGTCGTGACCGCGTCGTCCGGGGCGCCGGTGACGTCCCGTTCGATGCGCGCCACGAGCTCTGCGGCGCCCGGCTCGGTGGCCGCGCGGCGACGGAGCTGGAGCAACGGCAGGGTGTCGACGCCGGCGCGGAGGTCGTTGCCGGCGATCTTCCCCGTCTTGTCCTTGGCGGGAGCGAGGTCGATGACGTCGTCGACGAGCTGGAAGGCGACGCCGACCTTCTCGCCGAAGGTCCCGACCGCTTCGAGGTAGGCACGGTCGGCGCCGGAGAACAGGATCCCAGCGCGGGCGGCGGTCGCGATGAGCGATCCGGTCTTGTCGCTGAGGACCTGGATGTAGTGCTCGACGGGGTCGTCGTCCGGCTGCGGCCCGGTGGTCTCGTGCAGCTGGCCCATGCAGAGGCGCTGGAAGGTCTCGGCCTGCATCCGGATGCCTTCGGGCCCGAGGTCGGCGGTGATCAGGCTGGCACGGGCGAAGAGCAGGTCGCCGGTGAGGATCGCGACGTTGTTGCCGTAGGTCACGTGCGCTGCCGGGACCCCGCGGCGGACGGGCGCTTCGTCCATCACGTCGTCGTGGTACAGCGAGGCGAGGTGGGTCGTCTCCACGCTCACCGCAGCCTTCACGACGTGGTCGGTGACGCCGTTGCCGAGCTGTGCGATGAGCAGGGTCAGCGTCGGCCGGATGCGCTTGCCACCCGCGGAGAGCAGGTACCGGCTGGTCGTGTCGGCCAGGGTGTCGGCGGAACGCATCGCGTCCTCGAGCCCCTGCTCGACGAGCTCGAGCCCGTCGTCCACGGCGGTGATGAACCGACGCTCGGCCGGGCTGGCGAACAACCGCTCGCCGATGCCGAGCGAGGCTCGGAGACTCGGTGCGCGACGTGCGACCGGGACGCTCGGGTTCAAGTGCTGCTCCGTGGTTCGGGGGTCCGTGTGCGGATGGAGGGGCAGGTCAGCCGTCGGTCGGCTCGACGCGCGGCTGTTCGCCGGTGGCCTGGTGCTCGCGCCGGGCCTTCGCGCGGCGTGCGACCGATTCGCGGACCGTGCCGGCGACCGGCTTCCGGCCGCGGTGCAGCGCGACGATGCCGGCAGTCAGGTTTCGGTACGCCACCATCGTGAACCCGACGCCGCGGAGCCACTGGCTGAGCACCTGCTGCTCCGGCCATGCCTCGATCGACTCGGCGAGGTAGCGGTACGCCGCCGGGTTGCTGCTCGACAGGCGCGCGATGCCCGGGAGGACGCGCTTGAGGTACGTGCCGTAGCCGAACCGGAGCGCGGCGAGCGGCGGGGTGGAGAACTCGCAGATGACGACGCGGCCGCCGGGCTTCAGGACCCGGAGCATCTCGCCGAGCGCCTGCATCGGGTCGTTCACGTTGCGGAGACCGAACGAGATCGTGACGGCGTCGAAGGTGTCGTCGTCGAACGGGAGGTGTTCCGCGTCCCCCTCGACGAAGGTGATCTCCGGGTGGCGTTCACGGCCGACGGCGATCATCCCGGCCGACAGGTCGAGCGCGCTCACCTCTGCGCCCTTCTTCGCCAGGGCCGCGGCGCTGGTGCCGGTGCCGGCCGCGATGTCGAGCACGCGCTCGCCGGGCTGGGGATCGACGGCGCGCACGGTGGCGACCCGCCACAGCGGGGCGTTGCCGGCGGAGAGGATGTCGTTGGTCAGGTCGTACTTCTCCGCGACGTCGTCGAACATGGCCGCCACCTCGTCCGGCCGCTTGTGCATGTCCGCTCTGCTCACCCGACCAATCCTAGAGGTCCGTCCCGTACGTTGCCGGTACACCCGCCGCGGCGCTGTCCGGCGAATCCGGCGCGGCGCTGCCCGGCAGGTCCGGCGCGGCGCTGCCCGGCAGGTCCGGCGCGTACGATCGGTCCGTGACCCGTACCGCCACGGCGGCTCCGCCGCTCACGGTCTCGACCCGGATCCTCGACGACCCGGGCGCCGTGCTCCGACACACCCTCCCCGACCAGCCGCTCGCCTTCGTGCGCAACGGCGACGGCATCATCGGGATCGGTGAGGCGCTGCGGTTCGAGTTCACCGGCCCGTCCCGGATGCGCGACGCCGCCGAGGTGTGGCGCGACATCGTCGAGCGTGCCGTCGTCGACGACCCGGTGCAGCTCCGCGGTTCCGGGCTCGTGGCCTTCGGCGCCTTCGCGTTCGCCGACGACTCCGCGGCGACGAGCGTGCTCATCGTCCCCCGTGTCGTCGTGGGGCGCCGCCGCGGCAAGGCGTGGCTGACCGCGATCGACACGACGCCGGACCCCGCTCCCCTGACCTTCACGCGTACCTCGTTACCGGTGCCGCACGTCGGCCCGCACCTGTCGGTCGCGCTCGTTCCCGGCCGGATCGACGAGGACGCCTACGCCGCGTCCGTCGCCGAGGCCGTCCGCCGCATCACCGCAGGCGATGCCCGCAAGGTGGTGCTCGCCCGCGACCTGGTCGGCACCCTCCCTGCCGGCGCCGACCGCCGCGCGCTGCTCCTCGACCTCGCCGCGACGTACCCGCAGTGCGTGACGTTCGCGGTGGACGGGCTCGTCGGCGCGACCCCCGAGACCCTCGCCCGCACCGACGGCACCCGTCTGACCGCGCGGGTCCTCGCGGGCAGCGCGGCCCGTGGGAGCGACGCCGTCTCGGACCGTGCCGCCGCCGAGGCGCTGGCATCCAGCGCGAAGGACGTCGAGGAGCACACGTTCGCCATCGCGTCCCTCGTCGACGCGCTCCGACCGCTCGCCGCGGACCTCCGCGTCGACCCGGAGCCGTTCCGGCTGCAGCTGCCGAACCTGTGGCACCTCGCCAGCGACGTGCAGGCCACCCTGCCGGAGGACACGACGTCCCTCGACATCGCCGACGCGCTGCACCCGACGGCCGCGGTCGCGGGGACCCCGACCGACGTCGCGGTGCGGCTCGTCGCGGAGCTCGAGGGCATCGACCGCGGACGCTACGCCGGGCCGGTCGGCTGGCTCGGTGCGTCGGGTGACGGCGAGTGGATGCTCGCGCTCCGCAGCGCCCAGATCGACGACGACGGGACGGTCACCGCGTGGGCCGGTGCCGGCATCGTCGGCGGGTCGGACCCGGCGCGCGAGGTCGCCGAGACCGCGCTGAAGTTCCGCCCGATCCGCGACGCACTGGCGTAGCGGAACGGCGCCGACGCGCACCGCCCGGCCCGCCGCAGCGCCGCTCAGTCGGCCAGCGGCACCTCGATGACGACCCGTTCGGCGGGGTCGGTGAGCACCCGTTCGAGGTCGCCCCAGGTCGCGGCCCGGCGGTACTCCCACCCGAGCCCCGTGACGACCCGCTCGACGTCGACGTGCTGCGGCGTCGTCATCATCCGCCGCATGTCCGCGGCCGGGGTGGTCTCCGCCACCTCGAGCCCGCGGAAGATCGCGCCGCCCTCGTCGTTGCCGAGGACCACCTGGACCCGCTGGGTCCGTTCCTCGGTGCCCGTGACCAGTGCACCGACGTCGTGCAGCAGGGTCAGGTCGCCGAGCAGCACCCGTGTCGTTCCGCCCGCCGCCTGTGTCGTCTCGAGCGCAGCGGCGATGCCGAGCGCCGTCGAGACGGTGCCGTCGATGCCGGCGAGCCCACGGTTGGCGTGCACCCGGATCTTCTTGCCGGCGACGCGGCCGTCCGCGACGCGGATGATCTGCGACGCGCCGAGCACGAGCCGGTCGTGCGGCCAGGTCACACCCCACACGGCGTCGGCGAGCATGGCGCGGTCGACGGGTCGACGACGGAGCGCCACCTCGTCCTTGAGGAACCGGTTCCGCTCGGCGCGGTCCTCGGACCGCTTCGCGTCGAGGTCTGGCCCGGCGTCGCCGTCGCCGAGTACGGCACGGCTGGCAGCGACCCAGCGTCCCACCCACGCACGGTGTCCGGGGCTGGTCCGGCCCGTCACGCGGACGTCGGACACGAGCGTGGTCGGTTCGTCCGGACGGGAGGCTCGGCTCGGCTCGTACGGGTCGGCCCCCGCCCCACGGACGGTCACCACCTCGACGTCGTCGCGCTGCAGGAGCGCCGGGACCTCTCGGCTGAGCGTCGGGTGTCCGAGCACGACGGCGCGGCGGACCCGGCCGCCGAACTCCGGGTCGCGGAGCAGCTCGCGGTAGGTGACGACGAGGTTCCGGCCGTAGCGCGCCCCGCTCGACACCTCCGCCAGCAGCGGCGCTCCGAGCTCCCACGCGACCCGCTCGGCGTCCTCGCCGGCGTCGTGCCCGGCGATCACCACGGTCGCGGGGTCGTCGTCCGGCGTGAGTTCCGCGACGGGCAGGCCGGTGTGCACGCGTCGGGTGGCGTAGGCGGTGTCGATCTCGTCGTCGGGGACGCCCGCGACGTCGTGCAGTGTGGCCGACAGGGGTTCACGGAACGCCACGTTCACCTGGGCCGGACCGGGCTGACCGGTGTGTCCGGAGGCGGCGGCCACGGCTTCGCGGGCGATGCCCCGGACGACCTCGCGGGTGCCGTCGTCGACGCCGTGGGCGGTCGGCGCCTCGACTTCCCGGACGAACGACACCGCGTCGGCGAAGATGCCGGGCTGCACGGTGGTCTGGTTGCTGCCGATGCCGCGGAGTTCGCTCGGCCGGTCGGCGGACACGACGAGCATCGGCACGCCGGAGTGGTGCGCTTCGAGCACGGCCGGGTGCAGGTTCGCGACGGCGGTGCCCGAGGTCGTGACGACCAGCGCGGGTCGGCCGGTCTCGATCGCCAGGCCGAGCGCGAAGAACCCGGCGGTCCGCTCGTCGAGACGGACGTGCACGGTGATGCCGCCGGCGCGTTCGAGCGCGACGGCGGCGAGGGCCAGCGCCTGGGAGCGTGAGCCCGGGCTGACCACGACCTCGGTCACACCGGCGCGGGCGAACTCCTGCAGCAGCGCGAGGGCGAAGTCCGACGCCGGACTGCCGGACGCGGGGTGTCCGTCGCCGTCAGCGATCGGTGCGGCCGTCGTCGTCCGTGTCGTGGAACTGTTCTTCGAGGTTTCGGAGGGTCGCGTCGTCCTGGTCCTTGTCCGTGCGGGGCCGCTCGGGAGCCTGCTCGCCGAGGAAGTCCGGGTCGTCTTCGGGACCACGGTACCGGGCCGTGCGCTCCGGAGCGGCAGGTGCACGACCGAGGACGAACCACAGCAGGCTGCCGACGACGGGCAGGATCACGATGAGCAGCAGCCAGAGACCGCGACGGAGCGACCGGATGCGCTGCTTCGGCATCGTCGCACAGTCGATGAGCGCGTACACCGTGAACGCCACGGCGGCGACGACGACGACGAGCCACAAGCGGATCATGCGGTGCAGCGTACGTCGTGAGGCTGTGACCGACCTCACGGTCGGGCGTCCGTAGACTTGCCGCGTGAAAGCGTGGCTCGTCTACACCCTCGCCCGTCTCGGCATCTTCGCGGCGGCGCTCGTCGTGCTGTTCGTGATCGGGCTGCCCTGGTACTGGGCCACGATCGGCGCGGCCCTCATCGGGCTGCTCGTGTCGTACATCGCACTGCCCCGGTTGCGCGGCCAGGTCACGACGAACCTCGCGAACCGGCGCGGGCGTCCGGAGCACGACGCCGACTCGGACTTCGAGGACGACTTCGTCGACGCCGAGGACACCGACGCTCCCACCGCGCGGCCGGTCTCGGATGCCGATCGGCACGCCGAGCGCCGGGACCACCCGGCCGCCGACTGAGCCGCTACCGCTCCCGCGCCCAGGCTCCGGCGTCAACAGCCGCAGGGCTTGCGGCTGCAGGGCTTACGGCTGCAGGGCCTACGGCTGCAGGGCCAGCGTGATGCCGAGCACCAGGCCGAATGCCAGCGACGCGAACGACGACAGCTGGAGCGCCGTGATGAGCTCGCGCGGCTTCCGCGAGGACACCCCGATCGCGAGCGCCGGCAGTGCCAGCAGCAGCGAGAAGTACGTGAAGCCGGTCCGGAAGTACAGCAGCACGAACCAGAGCAGCGCGACGTACGGCAGCATCAGGAACACGCCGTAGAGCACGCGGGCGACCGGACGGCCGACGACGACCGCCAGGGTCCGCTTGCCGGCGAGCCGGTCCTCGTCGATGTCGCGGATGTTGTTCACCATCAGGACCGCGCAGGCGAAGAACCCGGCCGCGATCGCCGCCGCCCAGCCGCTGTGCGTGATCTCCCGGATCTGCACGTACTGGGTGCCGAGGACCGCGACGAGGCCGAAGAACACGAAGACGAAGACCTCGCCGAGCGCGTTGTAGCCGTAGGGCTTCTTGCCGCCGGTGTAGAACCAGGCAGCGACGATCGCTGCGGCACCGACGAGGAGCAGCCACCACAGCTGGGTGAGCACCACGATGACGATGCCGGCGACGGCCGCGAGGCCGAAGAACGTCAGCGCGACGGTCAGCACCGTGCGGGGCTTCGCCAGGCCGGCGCCGGTGAGCCGGGCGGGGCCGACGCGGAACTCGTCCGTGCCCCGGACCCCGTCGGAGTAGTCGTTGCTGTAGTTCACACCGATCTGCAGGAACAGTGCCACGGCGAGGGCGAGCAGGGCGATCGCGAGGTGACCGTCCTTCGCGATGTAGTCGCCGAAGTCGCCGGTGATCCCGCTGTCCACGAAGGCCACGGCGGTGCCGAGCACGACCGGGACGACACCGAGCGTCAGGGTGCGGAGCCGTGCGCCGCCGATCCAGTCGCTGGCGGTCGCCCGTCGCTTCGTGCGTGCCGGGGCAGCTGCCTTCGCCGGGTTGCCGGAGCGGCCCTGCTTCTGGGTCTCGTTCTTCGATCGTGCCACGACCGTCAATCCTATTCGGGCTGCGCGGACGCGACGCCCCGCACCGCTATGAAGCCGCTGACGGATCGGCGATCGAGCGGATCGCGCGGCGGTCCGGCTTGCCCGATGCGAGCATCGGCACCTCGTCCAGCACCAGGACATCGGCCGGTCGGGCAGCCCGGCCGAGGGCGGCACCGACGTGGGCCCGGACGCGCTCCAGGTCGAGCGGGCGTGCCGTGACGACGACCGGCACCTCGCCCCACTCCCCCGACGCCCGCCGGGTCACCACCGCGGACTCCTGACCGGGCAGCTCGCGGACGAGGCGCTCGACCAGACCGAGCGGGACCTTCTCGCCGCCGGAGATGACGACGTCGTCGAGGCGTCCGAGCACCCGCACCGTGCCGTCCTCGATCGTCGCGGCGTCCCCCGTGCGGTACCACCGGTGGCCGTCCCGCTCCACGAACGTCGATGCGGTGCGCTCGTCGTCACCGAGGTACCCCTCGGCGAGCATCGGACCGCGGAGCCAGAGCTCCCCGTCGACGAGCTCGGTGCCGACGGTGCCGAACGGGACGCCGTCGTACACGCAGCCCCCGCTCGTCTCGCTCGCGCCGTACGTGGTGACGACGTGCACGCCCGCGTCGACGGCGCGCTGCCGGAGCGGGGCCGGCGTCGCCTGCCCACCGACGAGCACCGCGTCGAACCCGGCGAGGGCGGACGTCGCACGCTCGTCGTCGAGCACCCGGGCGAGCTGCACCGGCACGAGCGAGGTGTACCGACGCGGCGCGGCCGGTCCGGTGACGAGCCGGTCGGCGGCGTCCGCGAACGCCGCCGCGTCGAAGTGCCCCGGTGCCACGATCGACGGGGTGGTCCCCGCGGCGACCGACCGCGTCAGGACGTTGAGGCCCGCGATGTAGTGGGTCGGCAACGCCAGCACCCAGCCACCCGGGCCGCCGAGCGCCGCGTCGGCGGCGGCCGCACCGGCGAGGAGCGCCTCGGAGGACAGCGCCACGCGCTTGCCGGTGCCGGTGGACCCACTCGTCTCGACGACCAGGGCGACCCGCCGCGGGACGTCGGCCGGGGCCGGCGTCGGCAGTGCCGGAGCGCTCTCGGCGACGGGCAGCAGCGCGGGGCCGCCGGCGAGGGCAGCCTCCAGGCCGCGGAGCACCGCCGACGGGTCCGACGTGCCCAGCGCGACCAGTGGCCGGACCATCAGTAGTGCCAGGGGAAGGACGTCCACTCGGGCTTGCGCTTCTCGAGGAAGGAGTCGCGGCCCTCGACCGCCTCGTCGGTGCCGTAGGCGAGACGGGTGGCCTCGCCCGCGAAGACCTGCTGGCCGACCATGCCGTCGTCGACCGCGTTGAACGCGTACTTGAGCATCCGGATCGCCGTCGGGGACTTGCCGAGGATGATCTCGCCCCAGCGGATGGCCTCCCGCTCCAGGTCCTCGTGCGGGACGACCCGGTTGACGGCACCCATCTCGTAGGCGCGCTGTGCGGAGTACTCCTCGGCGAGGAAGAAGACCTCTCTCGCGAGCTTCTGCCCGATCTGCTTGGCGTAGTAGGCGCTGCCGTACCCGCCGTCGAACGAGCCCACGTCGGCATCGGTCTGCTTGAACTTCCCGTGCTCGGCGCTGGCGATCGTCAGGTCGCAGATCGCGTGCAGCGAGTGCCCACCGCCGGCCGCCCACCCGGGGACCACCGCGATGACGACCTTCGGCATCATCCGGATGAGCCGCTGGACCTCGAGGATGTGCAGCCGGCCCATCGACGCCTGCGCCGCAGCGGGGTCGACGCCCTCCGGCGGAGCACCCTCGTCGCCGACGTACTGGTAGCCGCTCCGTCCACGGATCCGCTGGTCGCCGCCGGAGCAGAAGGCCCAGCCGCCGTCCTTCGGGCTCGGGCCGTTGCCCGTGAGCAGGACGACACCGACGCGGGGGTCCTGCCGGGCGTCGTCGAGTGCGCGGTAGAGCTCGTCGACGGTGCGGGGACGGAAGGCGTTGCGCACCTCGGGGCGATCGAACGCGATGCGCACGATGCCCTGCGACACGTGCTTGTGGTACGTGATGTCGGTGAAGGACGCCGCCGCGGGGGCGGTCGTCCAGACGTCGGGGTCGAACAGGTCGGACACGGTGTCGGGCATGCACCCAACCTATCGCCGGTGCCCTAGGCCCCCATGTCGGTGAGGAGTTCGGGAGCCACCATCACGACGAGCACGATGAGGATCACCGGGTTCGCGAAGAACGCCACGACGACGCCGATCGCGCCGTACCAGCGGCCGAATCCGCCGACCGCGGCGATGAACCCGAGGACCGCGGCGATGAGGGTCAGGAACACCACGACGAAGCAGATCCCGAACGCGAACTTCGTGTCGCCGCCCATGAACACCGCGAACGCGCTGGCGTCCACCGCGGCGGAGACGATCGCCAGACCGAAGGCGATCTTGCCGACCACCGGGTTCCGGCGGCGGCGGGTCCGACCCTGCTGCCGGACGTCGACGGTGTTGCTCCGCATGAGCCGGGCGAACTCGTCCGTGCCGGCGCGCGGCTGGCCCGTCCGGGGCGTCCCGCTTCGGGCTCCGGGTGCCCGTGCGCCCGACGCTCCGGCTCCGGATGCGCGTGACGACCGCTGCTGCGGATCAGGCGCCACGGAGCCTCCCTCTGGTCGTCGTGTCGGCCGTCGACCGAGGCCGACCGATGCATGCTAATGCCCCGCCCTGGCGGTCGGCTCCGAGGAACCGTGAGGTCCGCTGCGAGGATGGGAGCGTGCTCCCCGACCTCGCCGAACTCCTCGCCGACGCCCACGTCGTGGCCCTCCCGATGCGGGTCCGGTTCCGCGGCATCACCACGAGGGAAGCCGTCGTCCTCCGCGGCCCGGAAGGCTGGACGGAGTTCTCCCCGTTCGTCGAGTACGACGACGCCGAGGCCGCCGCCTGGCTCCGTGGCACGATCGACTTCGGCTGGACGGCGCATGCTCCGGCGGCGGCGTCCGTCCCGGTGAACGCCACCGTCCCGGCGATCGACCCCGGTGCCGTCGAGGACCTGCTCGCGCGCTACCCCGGCTGCACGACCGCGAAGGTCAAGGTCGCCGAACCGGGAACCACGATCGCGGACGACGTCGCCCGGGTCGCCGAGGTGCGCCGCGTGATGGGACCCACCGCTGCCGTCCGCGTCGACGCGAACGGCCTGTGGAGCGTCGAGCAGGCCACGGCCGCGCTCGAGCAGCTCGCTCCGTTCGACCTGCAGTACGCCGAACAGCCCTGCCGCACCGTTCCCGAGCTCGCGGAGCTCCGGGCCCGGATCGCCGGCCTCGGCGTGCCGATCGCGGCGGATGAGAGCGTCCGGAAGGCCTCCGATCCGCTCGCCGTCGCCCGAGCCGGAGCCGCCGACGTCCTCGTCGTCAAGGCGCAGCCCCTCGGTGGGATCACCGCTGCGCGCTCGGTGATCGCGGCGGCGGGGCTCCCCTGCGTGGTGTCCAGCGCGCTGGACACGTCCGTCGGGCTCGGGATGGGGGCGTTCCTCGCCGCGGCGGCGATGAGCCCGGGCTACGCCGCGGGCCTCGGGACCGCCGTGATGTTCGAGGGTGACGTCACCGCCGACCCGCTGCTGCCCACCGACGGGAGGATCGGGGTGCGCCGCGTCGACGTCGCACCCGAGCTGCTGGCCCGGTTCGGTGCCCCGCCCGAGCGGGACGCGTGGTGGCGCGCCCGCCTCGCGCGCGTGTACGCGGCGCTGCGCGCCGCCGCGTAGCGCGCCGCGCCGCGCGCCCGCGCGCCCGCGCGCCGCGCGCCCGCGCCGCGCCGCGCGCCCAGCGCGCCGCGCCCCCTGCGCTGAGATCGCACTTTCTGTCGGTCCGGCGCTGCCGAGGCGACGCGAACTGCGATCTCACCACGGGGGTGAGGCCGGGGGCGTGGGCGGGGGAACGACGGAGGCGCGGTGCGGGACGGACCCGCACCGCGCCTCCAGGCCGGTGCCGACATGTCGGCGGACCTCAGCTGCTCACAGGCCGGAGTAGCTGTGCAGCCCCTTGAAGAACACGTTGACGACGGAGAAGTTGAACATCACCGCGGCGAACCCGATCAGGGCCAGCCAGGACGACCGCGCCCCACGCCAGCCGCGCGTCGCACGAGCGTGGATGTAGCCCGCGTAGACCACCCAGATGATGAAGGTCCAGACTTCCTTGGTGTCCCAGCCCCAGTAGCGACCCCACGCACGCTCGGCCCAGATGGCGCCCGCGATGAGCGTGAAGGTCCAGAGCACGAAGCCGACGAGCAGCACGCGGTAGGTCAGTACCTCCAGCCGGTCGGCGTCGGGCAGCGTCTCCATGAAGCGGAGCTTCTTGGCGGCGCCGGAGTGCCCGAGGCGGTACGTCTGCACGAGCTGCGACACCGCGAGCCCCGCGCCGAGCGCGAAGAACCCGGTGCCGGAGATGGCGACGAAGACGTGGATCACAAGCCAGTAGGACTGCAGTGCGGGCTGCAGCGGGACGACGGGCACGTAGTAGTTCACCGTGGCGATGCCGAGCAGGATCAGCGTCAGGCCGGTGATGAACACCCCGAGGAACTTGAGGTTCTGCCAGAACTGGACGAGCAGGAAGATCGCGATGATCAGGCCGGTGCCCGTCAGCGAGAACTCGAACATGTTGCCCCACGGCACACGGTCGGCGGCGATGCCCCGGAGGACGATCGAGCCGATGTGCAGCACGAGCGCCAGGATCGTCATCGCCATGCCGACGCGTTCGAACCGCGACCCGCGACGACCGGAACCGGTCTTCGCGGGGGCTTCGACGCGCTCGAGCACGACGGTGCCGCCCTGCACGGTGGCGACGGTCTTCGCCTGGCGTTCCACCGCGGGGGCGGCGGCGTCGGTCGCGGCGACCGTCACTTCGCCCGCGCGCTTGGCCATGTCCAGCGCGAACGCGATGAACGCGACCACGTAGACGGCCATCGCCGAGTACGTGAGCACGACCGAGTAGGTCGCGAGGGTCGTCGTCATGTCGTTCACGAGGGCATCCTAACTCCGAGGTCCGACACGTGCCGCGTGGCGATGTCCGCCACGGCCCGTTCGAGATTGGGGTCCTCGCCGCGGGCCAGCCCCGCGTACTCGAGGTCGTACTCGCCGTGCTCGGCGCCCGTGCGGGGCACGACCTTCATCCACACGCGACGACGCGGGACGAAGAGCGACGTCAGCAGCCCGAGGACGCTGAGGATCGCGAACCCGCCGACGAACAGCTGCGACGGGTCGTGGTGGACGTCGAGGGAGACGTAGCGCTTGACGCCGTCGAAGGTGATCGACCCGGCGCCCTTCGGCAGCGTCTTGGTCTGCCCCGGCTTCAGCTCGATGCTCTTCGTGTCCGCCTTGGTGCCGGCGATCTGCGTCAGCCCCTTGGTGTCGAGCTGGTACACGCTGCGCGGGACGCCGTCGTCGAGGCCGAGGTCACCCTCGTACACCTGCAGCGTCAGCAGCGGGTTCTCGGTGTCCGGGTAGGTCGACGCGTACGCACCGGTGGTCTGCTTGACCGCCGTCGGGTAGAAGAACCCGACCATGCCGAGCTGGTCCGGTGACGCGTCCGGCACCTTGATGACGCCCGTGGAGGTGTAGTTCGCGTCCGCGGGCAAGAATGGCACGTCGTCCTTGAACGCCACGTTGCCGTCGCCGTCGCGGATCGTGACCTGCATCGCGTAGCCGTTGCCGAGGAGGTAGACGTTCGTGCCGCCGATCGACAGCGGCTCGTTGACGCCGAGACGGCTGGTCTTCGACTCGCCGCCCTTCTCCTTGCTCGTCACGGTGGCCGAGTAGTCCGTCGCCTGGCCGAGGGCGTTGAGGTTCCGCTCCTCGTACTTCGTGACGAACTTGTCGAGCGTCAGGTTGTAGCCCTTGAGGTCGGTCTGCTGGAACCAGCGGCCCGGGTTGAACGAGTCGTACGAGCCGAGCACGTTCGAGAAGGTCTGGCCCTCGACCAGCAGGCGCTGACCGGTGTAGCCGAAGCCACCGCCGATGCCGACGGCCACGAGGACCCCGACGAGCGCCGCGTGGAACACCAGGTTGCCGGTCTCCCGGAGGTAGCCGCGCTCCGCGCTCACCGAGTCGCCGAACCGCTCGACGCGGTACCCGGAGCGCTTCAGCAGCGCCATCGCGCGCGTCACGGCGCGTTCGACCGACGGGAGGCCCGTGGCCGGGTCCGTCTCCGCGGCGCCGTCCGCCATCGTGTCCGGCTCCACGGCCACGGTGCGGAACCCGGCGAGTCGCGTCAGGCGGACCGGCGTCTTCGGCGGGCGGGTGCGGAGCGCCTGCCAGTGGTGCCTAGTGCGGGGGATGATGCAGCCGATGAGCGACACGAAGAGCAGCAGGTAGATCGCCGAGAACCACACCGAGGTGTAGGTGTCGAAGACCTGCAGCTTGTCGAGGATCGGGTAGAGCGTCGCGTGGTCGGCCTTGTACTGGACGACACCGTTCGGGTCCGCGGTGCGCTGCGGCACGAGGGACCCGGGGATCGCCGCGAGGGCGAGCATCATCAGCAGGAACAGCGCGGTGCGCATGCTGGTCAGCTGGCGCCAGAAGAAGCGGACGTAGCCGACGAAGCCGAGCTTCGGCTGGTTCACGCCGCCGTCGCCGGGGCCGGCGCCGTCGACGTGGTCGGACGGGCGCATCGGGTCGGACTCGGTGCCGTTCTCGACCCTGCTCGCGTCGGTGTCAGACTGCCGGGACATAGCTCTGGATCACCGCCCCGACGCTCGACATGACGGCCGACCAGATGCCGGTGACCATGAGCAGACCGATGACGATCAGGATCGCTCCTCCGATGATGTTGACGATGCGCATGTGGCGCTTCACGACGCGGATCGCTCCCGCTGCCCACCCGGCGCCGAGTGCCACGAGCAGGAACGGGATGCCGAGACCGAGGCAGTACGCCACCCCGAGCCACATCCCCTGCCAGGCGCTGCCGGACTGGACGCTGAGCAGGTTGATCGCGGCGAGGGTCGGGCCGAGGCACGGGGTCCAGCCGAGGCCGAACACGATGCCGAGGAGCGGCGCCCCGACGAGTCCGGTCGCGGGGGTCCACGACGGCTTCAGCGTGCGCTGCAGGAACGTGAACCGCCCGATGAACACGAGGCCCATCAGGATGACGACGACGCCGAGGACCTGGGTGATGAGGTCACGCCAGCGCACCAGCCAGAAGCCGAGTGCGCCGAAGACGGTCGTGTACGCCACGAAGACCGCGGTGAAGCCGAGGACGAAGAGCAGCACCCCGAGGACGACACGTCCGCGTGACCTCGAGCCGCCGTCGGCGACGCCGCTGACGTACCCGAGGTACCCGGGGACGAGCGGCAGCACGCACGGCGAGAGGAACGACACGAGCCCGGCGAGCAGTGCGACGGGCAGCGCCACGTACATCTGACCACTGAGGATCGCGTCGGAGAAGGGGTTGCTGTCCACAGGTCAGGAGGCCTTGCCGCCGTCGAGCTCGTCGCCCACCAGGGTCTCGAGGATGCTCGTGCCGTCGACCGCGCCGAGGACGCGGGCGGCGACCCGGCCCTTCGTGTCGAGGACGATCGTGGCGGGCACGGCGTTCGGCGCGATCTGCCCGGAGAGCGCGAGCTGCATGGTGCCCTTGTCGGCGTCGAGCACCGTCGGGTACTGCACGCCGAACGTCCGCTCGAACGCGGCCGCGGTGGCCTTCTGGTCACGGACGTTCACGCCGATGAACTGGACGTCCTCGTCTGCGTACTCCGCCTGCACCTTGTTGAGGTACTTCGCCTCGGCACGGCAGGGCGGGCAGCTGGCGTACCAGAAGTTCAGGACGACGACCTTGCCGCGCAGGGCCTTCGCCGAGACGGTGTCGCCGTCGGAGGTCGTCGCGGAGAAGTCGACCGCGTCGGTGCGCTTGTCGGCGGCGACCTCGGTCACCGCACCGTCACCGGAGATGTAGTTCTGCGTCGTGCCGCTGCCGTACTGCTTCGACAGCGAGTCGCTGCCACCCGAGCACCCCGTGAGGGCGATCGCGGCGACGACGGCGAGCGCCCCGGCCGCGACGAACCGCTTCTTGAGACTGCGGACGATCACACTGCTCCTTCGTCGATGGCGGTCCCCCGGAGTTCCTGCGCGGGGTCGGCGTACCCGACCTCGGTGAACCGGCCGCCCAGGGTGGCGGGCACGCGCTCCAGCGTCGTGATGCTCGACAGGTCGCAGCGGCGCTTCCGGGGGTCGTGCCAGAGCGGCTCCCCCGCCAGGCGCCGGTGCACCATCCAGATCGGGAGCTGGTGGCTGACGAGGACGACATCGCCCTCATCGACGCTCTCCCACGCGGTGGCGACCGCGGCGAGCATGCGGTTGGCGATGGACTCGTAGGCCTCGCCCCAGCTCGGTCGCAGCGGGTTCGCGATCCACGGCCACTCCGACGGCTTCCGGATGGATCGCTTCGTGAAGCCGGGAGGCTGTCCCTCGTACCGGTTCGTCGGCTCGATGAGCCGTTCGTCCAGGGTGACGTCGAGGCCGTACGCGGCGGACCACGGTGCCGCGGACTCCTGCGTGCGCTGGAGCGGCGAGGCCACGATCCGGCGGACGTCGACGCCGGCGTCCTTCCACGCGGTGGCGGACGCTGCGGCCATCCGGTGCCCGAGCTCGCTCAGTCCGAAGCCCGGGAGTCGCCCGTAGAGCACACGGTCCGGGTTGTGTACCTCGCCGTGCCGCACGAGGTGGATTCGGGTCGCGGGCATGGGTTCCAGTCTAGGTCGCGCAGCTGTTCCCACTGCCCACACAGGCGATTGACGGCTTCGGGACCGTTCAGCCGAGGTGTCCGGAGAGCCTGCCGTGCAGCGCGACCGAACCCGTGTTCAGGTTCACCACCTCGACGCTCGAGCCGTGCTTCGCGAACCGCTGCTCGACCCCGTCGAGGGCGGCCACCGTGCTGGCGTCGAACACGTGCGCCTCGGACATGTCGATGACGACGTGCTCCGGGTCCTCGGCGTAGGAGAACCGGGTGACGAGGTCGTTCGACGACGCGAAGAACAGCGCACCGCGGACCCGGTACCGCACGGTCCGCTCGTCCACCGGCTCGCGGACCACCTCGACCACGTGCGCGACCCGGCGGGCGAACACGAGCGCCGCGACGACGACACCCACGAGCACCCCGGTCGCGAGGTTGTTCGTGGCGACCACGACGACCACGGTGATCACCATCACGGCGGTCTCCCCGAGCGGCATCCGCCCGAGGGTCCGCGGACGGATGCTGTGCCAGTCGAAGGTCGCGACGCAGACCATGAGCATCACCGCGGTCAGCGCGGCCATCGGGATCCGGGCGACGACGTCGTGCAGCACGATGGTGAGCACGAGCACCGAGGCTCCGGCGACGAAGGTCGAGATCCGGGTGCGGGCCCCCGCGGTCTTCACGTTGATGACGGTCTGGCCGATCATCGCGCAGCCACCGGTCCCACCGAAGAAGGCCGACGCGATGTTCGCGATGCCCTGCCCCCACGACTCGCGCCACTTGCTCGACCCGGTCTCGGTGATCGCGTCGACGAGCTGCGCCGTGAGCAGCGTCTCGATGAGCCCGACGATCGCCATGCCGAACGCGTACGGGGCGATGATCGTGAGCGTCTCGAACGAGATCGGGACCGTGATGCCGTTGAACCCCGGCAGCGCGGTCGGCAGCGCCCCCTCGTCCCCGACGGTCGGCACGGCGACGCTGAACACGATCGTGATGACGGTGATCACGACGACTGCGATGAGCGGCGCCGGGACCGCCTTCGTGAGGAACGGGAACCCGACGATGATCGCGACGCCGAGCGCGGTCAACGGCCAGACCACCAGCGGGACGTCGTGGCCGAACAGGTTCGGGAGCTGCGCCGTGAAGATCAGGATCGCGAGCGCGTTCACGAAGGCGACGTTGACGCTGCGCGGGATGAACCGCATCAGCCGTGCCACCCCGAGGAACCCGAGCACGAGCTGGATCACGCCGCCGAGCACGATCGTCGGGACGAGGTAGGAGATCCCGTGGTCACGGACCAGCGGTGCGATCACCAGGGCGACGGAACCCGCTGCTGCAGACACCATGGCCGGCCGGCCGCCGACGATCGCGATGACCACGGCGATGATGACGCTGGAGAACAGCCCGACCGCCGGGTCGACGCCGGCGACCACCGAGAACGAGATCGCCTCCGGGATGAGGGCGAGCGCGGTGACGATGCCCGCCAGCACCTCCCGCGTCAGGAGTCGGGGCGAGCGGAGTGCGGACAGGACGCTCGCGGCGGCCGGCGCGTGGGTGAGGGTCGTCATCGCGCTCAACCCTACCCTCACGTGAGGGTAGGGTTGGGCGTGATGACCGAGCACGACGACCAGCACGACGACCAGCACGACGCCGGGACGATGCACATCGGTGAGCTTGCCGACCGCGCCGGGATGTCCCTCCGGACGATCCGGCACTACGACGAGGTCGGTCTGCTCGTGCCGAGCGGCCGCACCACTGGTGGCTTCCGCGTCTATACCGAGCGTGACCTGGAGCGGCTGCTCGTCATTCGTCGGATGAAGCCGCTCGGGTTCTCACTCGACGAGATGGGCGACCTCCTCAGCATCGTCGACGGGCTCCCCGGCAGTGATGCGGACGACACGGCCGCACGCGCAGCGCGCCTCGATGCCTTCCTGGAGGACGCGCGGGCCCGCCACGCGAAGCTCGTCGAGCGGGCGGGCATGGCCGAGGAGTTCATCGGCACGCTGGGCTCCCTCCGCGCTTCGCTCCCCTGAGCCCCGCGCACGCTCGGCCGCGCGCCGATCCTGTTCTCGCTCCGCACGCTCTGCGCGCCCCTCCAGCACCAGTTCCCACCAGACCCGAACACGCTCGTCGTGTGCCGCGATGATCGCCTCGGCCTTCCGCTTCCGGAAACGGTGCCGACGACGGACGCCCTCCCGCCACCGCCGCTCGACATCGGCGCTCCACGCATCGGCTTTGACTCCCATGGTCATGCTCCTCCTGCTCGGGTCTTGATGAGGTTGTCCACGATGGTGACGAACTCCACGTGGGCGCCGCGAGCAATCTGCATGTCGCATGCCGCTTCGAACGCAAGGCGACCGATCTCGTTCTGGCCCACGTCGTCAGAGCACACGAGGTCGATCGCCCACACGATGCGCGTCCACGCGCGGTCACGCTCTTCGCGGTGCACGTCCCGCCGCCAACGGAGCACGGCCCAGCAGCCGCCGACCACCGCGACGACCATCGTCAGTCCGGCCGCGCACAGCGCTGCGACCACCGTCGCGACCGCCGCAGGCGGCCAGGCCGCGAGACCGTCGGTCCCCACCGTCAGCACCGTCATGAGGACCTCCTCCCCGCTCGCGACCCGGCCACGTCGAGAACGCTACGGACGCACCGGGGCCGAGCCGAGCCTCCCGGCGGTGTCTGTGGAGAACCGTCGGACGGAACCGGGCTGTGCAGAACCGGCAGCCCGGTAGACTCGACGACCGTGATCGAACGCACCCGCATCAGCGACCTCGCCGCCCTCCCCGACGGTCCCGTCTCCGTGGCCGGATGGGTCGAGACCGTCCGCGATCAGAAGAAGGTGCAGTTCGTCGTCCTCCGCGACGAGACCGGCGCCGTCCAGCTCGTGAACCCCGCCACGCGCGAGGCGACCGAGGGCGACGACGCCTCGGCCGCAGCACTCGCCACGACCGAGACGATCTCGGGTCTGGCGCACGGCTCCTTCATCCACGTCACCGGCACCCTCAAGCACGACGAGCGCGTCAAGCTCGGCGGCCTCGAGGTGAAGGTCGGCGAGCTCACCGTCGTCAGCGCCGCGATCCCGGAGACCCCGATCGCCGACGACTCCTCGCTCGACAAGCGCCTCGACTGGCGCTTCATCGACCTGCGCAACCGCAAGCAGAACCTGATCTTCCGCATCCAGACGACGCTGGAGCACGCGTTCCGCACGTACTGGGTCGAGCGCGACTACATCGAGATCCACACCCCGAAGCTGATGGCGTCGGCGTCGGAGTCCCGCGCCGAGCTCTTCCAGCTCGAGTACTTCGAGACGACCGCCTACCTCGCGCAGTCGCCGCAGAACTTCAAGCAGATGGCACAGCCGGCCGGTTTCGGTGCCGTGTTCGAGATCGCCGACGCCTTCCGCGCCGACCCCTCCTTCACCTCCCGGCACGCGACCGAGTTCACCAGCGTCGACGCCGAGTTCTCGTGGATCGAGTCCCACGAGGACG
This sequence comes from Curtobacterium sp. ZW137, assembly GCF_003762905.1. Taxonomy (GTDB): domain Bacteria; phylum Actinomycetota; class Actinomycetes; order Actinomycetales; family Microbacteriaceae; genus Curtobacterium. The sequence continues at coordinate 67,140 of NZ_RJKS01000004.1, forward strand.
TCATGGCGATGCACGAAGAAGTCCTCGTGGCCGGCATCACCGCGGTCAAGGAGAAGTACGGCAAGGACATCGAGGAGGTCTTCGGCTTCGAGCTGCAGGTCCCCGCGACCCCGTTCCCCCGCGTGACCCTGGCCGAGGCCCGGAAGATCGTCGCGGAGAGCGGCCACGTCGTCGTCCGTGCCGACGGCGACCTGGACCCGGAGGGCGAGCGTCGCGTGTCCGCCTGGGCGAAGGAGCACCACGGCTCGGAGTTCGTGTTCGTCACCGACTACGACGCGTCGATCCGCCCGTACTACCACATGCGCCACGCCGACGACCCGACGCTCACGAACAGCTACGACCTGCTGTTCAACGGTGCCGAGATCTCCACGGGCGCCCAGCGTGAGCACCGCGTCGACGTCCTCACCGCGCAGGCGGAGGAGAAGGGCCTGGACCCGGCCGAGCTCGGCTGGTACCTGGACTTCTTCCGCTACGGCGTGCCGCCGCACGGCGGCTTCGGCATGGGCCTCGCGCGCGTGCTGATGCTCATGCTCGGCGAGCCGTCCATCCGCGAGGTCACGTACCTGTTCCGCGGCCCGACGCGCCTGACCCCGTAGGGGGCGCGACGGCGCGGGCTGCGGCGGCGCGGCGGCGCGGCGCGAACCGCATCCGCACAACGAAAGCCGGCTCGAACCACGGAATTCCGTGGTTCGAGCCGGCTTTCGTTGTGCGCCGCCGGAGCGCGCCAGCGCAAGCCGCCGGAGCGCGCCAGCGCAAGCGGGCGGAGCGCGCCAGCCGGGAGGCTCGGCTCAGCTCTCCCAGTCGATGGCGGCCCGCCCCGTGACCAGTCCACGGATCTCGGCCGCCGCAGCCTGGTGGTCCGGGTGCACCTGGTACACGTCGAGACCGGCGAGGTCGTCGAAGGTCGCCACGACGGCGACGTCCTGGTTCTTCCCCGGGTAGGCGACGTTCTCGACGACCTGCAGCGAGCGGATCGACGGGACGACCCCGATCAGCCCGTGCAGCAGTTCGCGGATCCGCCCGATGGACGACGCGCGGTCGAGGTCTTCCCGGAGGGTCCACGAGACGACGTGCTGGATCATGCGGAGGCTCCCGCCTTCTCGAGGGCGCGGACGAGACGGTCCTCGTCGACACGCCAGTTGCTGTGGACGCGGCCGTCGACCAGCACCACGGGGATGTCCTCGGCGTACTCGAGCCGGAGGGCGTCGTCGTCGAGGATCGAGCGCTCCGTGAGCGTCACGCCGGGATGGGCAGCGACCACCCGCTCCACGATCGGTCGTGCATCGTCGCAGAGGTGGCATCCGGGCTTGGTGAGGAGCGTCACGGCTGGCATGGGATCAGCGTAGCCCCGACGGTTCCCGGCCCGGGAACAGCGAAAGCCCCGGCGAACCGGGGCTTCTGCGGCAAGTCTCGCGACTTACTTCTTGTTGCGACGCTGGTGACGCGTCTTGCGAAGGAGCTTGCGGTGCTTCTTCTTCGCCATGCGCTTGCGACGCTTCTTGATGACAGAACCCATGTGGACCTCGCTCGGACTGATGCTGATGTACGGACACCGGGCCGATGAAGCCGCGGAAAATCAACCTGCCCGATCCTACCGGAGGGCCGCTGTGATGTCGAACGCGCTCTCAGGCGGAGGACTCAGCCGACGTCGGCGATGCCGCCGCGCAGGACCTCGGCGACCGCCGACTCCGGGACGCGGAAGGAACGGCCGAACCGGATCGCGGGGAGTTCCCCGGCGTGCACCATGCGGTAGACGGTCATCTTCGAGACGCGCATCATCTCGGCCACCTCAGCGACGGTGAGGAAGCGCACGTCGTCGAAACTGCCGGTCATGATCCGCCTTCGGGGCACGCGCTCGACCGAACGCGGAGGTTGGTGTGACCTGAGTGGTCTCTGGTAACTGTAGAGGCGGGTGATACCCGGTGTCCAGGGCGACGCGTCAGTCCTCGTCGGAGCGTTTCGTGAACCGGCGACGCGAACTCTCGACGACCCGTTCCCAGCCCTGCTGCGCCCCCGAGAACGCCGCCGTGGCGCGGTGCGACGCCTCGGCCATGACGCGCCCGAGTTCGGTCCCCACCTCGACCGTGGCCTTGCCGGCGACGCCGTTCCGACGGACGGAGACCGGCTGCCCGTCGGGCGTCCATGCGGTGGTCGCCGGCGTGCCGTCGGCGTCGACCGCGCCGGTGAACGGCGCCACCCAGTCCTCGATGTGCAGGAGTGGTTCCGGGTCGAGCCGGTAGTAGCGGTGCTGTCCTTCTTCGCGCGAGGTCACGAGGCCGATGTCACGGAGCACGCGGAGGTGCTTCGAGACGGTGGGCTGGCTGACCCCGAGCTTCTCGACGAGCTGGCCGACGCTGAGTTCCCCGCCGGTCGCGTCGGCGCCGTACGCCGTGAGGAGCGCGCCGAGCAGTTCCCGCCGCGTCGGATCGGCGACCACGCTGAAGATGTCGGCCATGGGGAAAGGCTAACCGGCCGGGCACGGATGTACCATGCGATGCGTCCCGCCCATGTCCTCGGAGGCATACGATGCTCGACCGCACGGAGCCGCCGACCGTCTCGACGGGCGCTTCCCGCAGACGCGTGTCACGGATCGCCACCGTGCTGCGCTCCTCGCCGTCGCGCCTGGCGATCCTGGTCTTCGTCGCGCTGATCTTCGTGTTCACGGTGCTCTTCATGACGCCGATGGCCGCGGCCGACGGGCGGTCGACCCACTTCGCGGACTCGCTGTTCACCGCGGCGTCGGTGGTCTGCGTCACCGGGCTCGCGACCGTGGACATGGCGACGCACTGGTCGGTGTTCGGCAAGACCCTCGTCGTGATCGGCACCCAGATCGGCGCCGTCGGCGTGCTGACCTTCGCGTCGATCCTCGGGCTGTTCGTGACCCGGAAGCTCGGGCTGCGTGCGAAGCTGATGGCCGCGGGCGACTCGAACCCGCTCCGCACGCACCACGGCGCGGTGCCGGAGGGACAGGCGGTCCGGCTCGGCGAGGTCGGCACGCTGCTCGCCACCGTCGCGGTGAGCACGCTGTCCATCGAGATCGTGCTCGGCCTGCTGCTCCTGCCGTCGGTGCTCATCGCCGGCATCCCGTTCTGGAGCGCGGTCGGCGACTCCTTCTACTACGCGGCGATGGCCTTCACGAACACCGGGTTCGCACCGAACGCCAGCGGCCTCGACCCGTTCGCGCACGACTACTGGTTCCTCTCGCTGCTCATGGTCGGCGTCGTCGCCGGGTCCATCGGCTTCCCGGTGATCCGGGCGCTCACGAAGCAGCTCCGCACGCCCCGGAAGTGGCCGATCCACGTCAAGCTCACGCTGGCGACCAGTGCCGTCCTGCTCGTCGGCGGTGCGATCGTGTACATCTCGCTCGAGGCGTCGAACCCGTCGACCTTCGGCCAGGAGGGCGCCGGGCGGACCGCCTTCCAGGCGCTCTTCCTCTCGACCATGACCCGGTCGGGCGGCTTCTCGCTCGTCGACTTCGACCAGCTGAACGGGTCGAGCCTGCTGGTCACCGACATGCTCATGTTCATCGGCGGCGGCTCGGCCTCGACCGCCGGCGGCATCAAGGTCACGACACTCGCGGTGCTGTTCCTCGCCGCCGTCGCCGAGGCTCGTGGCCGCGCGAGCATGGAGGCCTTCGGCCGGCGCATCCCGAGCGACGTGCTCCGCGTCGCCGTGGCCGTTGTCCTCTGGGGAGCCACCATCGTCGCGGTCGCCACGATCGTCCTCCTGCAGATCACCCACGAGTCGCTCGACCGGGTGCTGTTCGAGGTGATCTCCGCCTTCGCCACGTGCGGCCTGTCCTCCGGCATCTCCGGGGAGCTGCCGGAGTCCGGCAAGTACGTCCTCGCCGCGACGATGTTCCTGGGTCGTGTCGGTACAGTGACCATCGCCGCAGCCCTGGCCGCCAGCCAGAGCCGGCAACTGTTCCGCCGTCCCGAGGAGAGGCCGATCGTTGGCTGACCGAACCCGCCCGCAGCACCCGTTCGGTGCCGTCAGCCACGACGCCCCGGTGCTCGTCATCGGCCTCGGCCGCTTCGGCGCCGCCACCGCAGGGCAGCTCGAACGCCAGGACCGCGAGGTCCTCGTCGTCGACACGGACGCCGGCCTGGTCCAGAAGTGGTCCGACCGGGTCACGCACGCGGTGCAGGCCGACGCCACCGACATCGACGCGCTCCGGCAGATCGGCGCGCAGGACTTCCCGATCGCCGTGGTCGGCACCGGCAGCGACCTCGAGTCGAGCGTGCTCATCACCGCGAACCTCGTCGACCTCGGCATCCCGCAGATCTGGGCGAAGGCGATCAGCCGCTCGCACGGCACGATCCTGTCCCGGATCGGCGCGAACCACGTGGTCTACCCGGAGCGCGAGGCCGGTGAGCGCACGGCGCACCTGGTCTCCGGCCGGATGCTCGACTTCATCGAGTTCGACGACGACTTCGCGGTCGTCAAGATGTTCCCGCCACGGGCGGTCCGCGGCAAGGACCTCGGCACAACCGCGATCCGGACCCGCTTCGGCCTCACCGTGCTCGGCATCAAGCCCCCGGGCGAGGCCTTCGTCCCGGCCACGCCGGACAGCGTGATCGGTGAGCACGACGTGATCATCGTGTCCGGCTCGACGACGGCGCTGGAGCGCTTCGCCGCTCTGGAGTAGACCACAGGCCGCCTGGGCCCACGCCGCCGGTCCCTGGCTGACGCGCCAGCGGCAGACAGGCCGTGCCGGTGGGGAGAGGCCCGGTGCCGGCTGGCACCGAGCCTCCCGTCCGGTCTGTGGTCTGGTCTAGAGCTTCGACAGCTCCTCGGCACGCGCGATCGCCGCGTCGGCGGCACGCCGCAGGGTGTCGGCCAGGTCCGCCTCCTGCAGGACCGCGACCGCGCGCTCGGTCGTGCCCTTCGGGCTGGTCACGGCCCTCCGGAGGTCCGCCGGCTCCTTGCCGGAACGCTCGAGCAGCTCGACCGCACCCCGCACGGTGCCCTGCACCATCGTCTCGGCCTGCTCGTGGGTGAAGCCGAGCGCCTCGGCCGCGCGCTGCCACTCCTCCACGAAGAGGAAGACGTACGCCGGACCGGAGCCGGACACCGCGGAGAGGGCGTCGAGCTTGTCCTCGGGGACCTCGATCACTGCGCCGGACACGTCGAACAGGCTGGACGCGAGCGCGACCGCCTCGGTGTCCGCCGAGGCGCCGCCGCTGATGCCGGTGACGCCGTGGCCGACGCCGATCGGGGTGTTCGGCAGGGCTCGGACGACGCGGACGGAGTCCGGCACGCGGGCTTCCATCGCGGCCGTGGTGACCCCGACGGCGACGCTGACGACGACGGTGCCCGGTGCGAGGTCGCCGGCGATCTCGTCGAGGACGTCACCGATCGCGAACGGCTTCACCCCGAGCACGACGATGCCGGCGCCACGGACCGCAGCGCGGTTCGCATCCGGTTCGGTGTCGCTCGCGTGGGCGTCGAGTCCGCGCTCGCGATGGGCGGCGGCGGACGACTCGGACTTCGTCGTGATGACCACGGTGTCGGGTGCCAGACCGGCGGCGAGGAGGCCGTCGAGGACCGCGCCGGACATGGATCCGACGCCGACGAGGGCGGTGCGGGGCAGTTCGATCGTCATGGCCCGACCCTACCGAGGGACCTGCCCGTAGGATCGGGCAGCAGATCAGGAGACAGGGGTCACAGTGAGCGCTTCCGGAGGCAACCGGGCCATCCTCGCCGCACTCGGCGCGAACGTCGGCATCGCGATCGTGAAGTTCATCGCCGCCGCGATCAGCGGCTCGGCATCGATGCTCGCGGAGGGTGTGCACTCCCTCGCGGACTCGGCGAACCAGCTCCTGCTGCTCCTCGGTGGACGGCGCGCCCGACGTGCCGCCGACGAGGAACACCCCTTCGGCTACGGGCGCGAGCGCTACGTGTACGCCTTCGTCGTCTCCATCGTGCTGTTCTCCGTCGGTGGCGTGTTCTCCCTGTACGAGGGCATCGAGAAGTTCGCGCACCCGCACCCCCTCGAGAACTGGTGGCTGCCGCTGCTCGTGCTCGTCATCGCGATCGGGCTCGAGGGCTTCTCACTCCGCACCGCGCTGAAGGAAGCGGCACCGCACAAGGGCTCGCTGTCGTGGGTGCAGTACGTGCGCCGCGCCAAGGCCCCGGAGCTGCCGGTCGTCATGCTCGAGGACACCGCGGCCCTGACCGGCCTGGTCTTCGCGTTCTTCGGGGTCGGCCTCACCGCGCTGACCGGCAACGGGGTGTTCGACGCGATCGGCACCGTGCTCATCGCGGTGCTGCTCATCGCGGTCGCGCTGGTCCTCGGCATCGAGACCAAGAGCCTGCTCGTCGGAGAGGGAGCGACGGCGGCGGACGTGACGAAGATCAAGGCGGCCGTGCTCGACGGTCCCGAGGTCGAGTCGATCATCCACATCAAGACCCTCTACCTCGGCCCGGAAGAGCTGATGGTCGGCGTGAAGGTCGCCGTCGACGGGGACCGACGACTCGGCGACGTCGCCGCCGGGATCGACACCGTCGAGCAGCGCGTGCGTGCCGCCGTGCCGATCGCCCGGGTCATCTACGTCGAGCCGGACGTGCTCCGCACCGGACCGCGTCCGCCGACCGAGGCGATCGTGATCCGCGCGGCCGACTAGCGCCGTTCCGCGGAGCATTGCGGAGCGGCGACTAGCGCCGTTCCGCGAAGAAGTCGTCGAGCAGGGCGGCGCACTCCGCCTCGAGCACACCCGCGACCACCTCGGACCGGTGCGGCAGACGACGGTCCCTGGCGATGTCGTAGACGCTGCCGGAGGCTCCCGCCTTCGGGTCCCACGCGCCGAACACGATCCGTGGGACCCGTGCGGCGAGGATCGCCCCCGCGCACATCGGGCACGGCTCGAGCGTGACGACGAGGGTGTGCCGGTCGAGGTGCCAGTCCCCGGTCACGGCGGCCGCGGCACGGAGGGCGAGCACCTCGGCGTGCGCCGTGGGGTCCTGCGTGGCCTCGCGCTCGTTCCGGCCGGTGGCGACCACGCGGCCCTGTGCGTCGAGGACGACGGCCCCGACCGGCACGTCCCCGGTCGCGAGGCACGCCCGGGCCTCCTCGAGCGCCAGTGCCATCGCGGACACGTACGGACGCCCGGCCGGGTGCGTCGAGCGTGTCGTGTCCACGGGTCCTCCGGTCTGGTCGGGTACCGCCCGCGACCGCTGGTGGGCACGCGGCACGGTACGCTCGACCCTATGCGAGTCCACGTCGCCGACCACCCGCTCATCACCCACAAGCTCTCGGTGCTCCGCGACCGGACCACACCCTCGCCCACCTTCCGGGCACTGACCGAGGAACTCGTCACGCTCCTCGCGTACGAAGCCACCCGGAACGTCCGGGTCACGGCGACCCCGATCTCCACGCCGGTCGCGCAGACCATGGGCGTCTCGATCGCGAAGCCGCGCCCGCTCGTCGTCCCGATCCTCCGCGCCGGCCTCGGCATGCTCGAGGGCATGGTCAAGCTCGTCCCCACGGCGGAAGTCGGGTTCCTCGGCATGGCGCGCAACGAGGAGACCCTCGAGCCGCAGACCTACGCGGAGCGCCTGCCGGACGACCTCTCGAACCGCCAGTGCTTCGTGCTCGACCCGATGCTCGCGACCGGGGGCACCCTCGCCGCCGCCATCGACTTCCTGTTCGACCGCGGCGCCGAGGACGTCACCTGCGTGTGCATCCTCGGGGCACCCGAGGGCCTCAAGGCCGTCGAGGAAGCCGTGGGCGACCGCGACGTCACGATCGTGCTCGGCGCCCTCGACGAGCGCCTCGACGAGAACGGCTACATCGTGCCGGGCCTCGGCGACGCCGGCGACCGTCTGTACGGACTGGCCGAATAACACTCCTCCGCTCTCGACCGTCCGGGCGGACGGTTGACAGCGACTTGGTATACCGCGGATACTCGTCGTCATGACTGCAACCGTGTCCCGCGTCCTCTCCGAGGCGTGCTCCCTCTCGGGGGCAGTGGGGACCGCCGGCACGATGATGCCGGCGATGGCCGTCATGCGTTGTCGAATGTGTGCCTGATCGGCACCCGTTCCAGCCGGATCCCCCGCGACACCACCCCCGTCGCGAGCGCGTGATCCCCGGGTGACGACCACCGACGACGCGCACGTCACGTCACGAGGTCGTTCCCCGCACCCCCGGGTCAGCCCCGGTCCTCCCCAGCAGGACCGCAGGGCACATCGGCGCACCGCCGATGCGACGTCACCGTACCCGGGCCGACGCATTCGACACCGGCCGCACTGCGAGAGCAGCCGCGACCACATCGCCCGGAGAACCACCATGTCGCTCACCATCGCCCAGCCCCGCACCAGCCTCCGCACCGCCGCTCCCGCCCCGATCGACCTCGGCGCAGTCACCCCGATCCGGCCCCGCCGCGACGCAGCACCGTCGCGGGCCGTGCAGCCCGAGCGCACCGAGATCCCGACGAGCCCGGTCGTCGCACCGCAGCGGAACCGCGCACTGCCGGAAGGCACCGAGGCCCGCGGCTTCGCCCTCTACGTCGGCATCGACGAGGAGAAGGCCGCAGCGGCCGGCACGACCCTCGCCGCGGTGGTCGAGCAGCTGAAGGCACTCACCGCGCAGCTCGTCCCTGCCGCCGAGACCTACGCCGCGGTCGCCGTGGCCGCCGAGGGCTCCGGTGGCCGTGACGTCGACGTCGTCCGGCTCGCGCTGCAGGACCGCTCCGCCGTCGCCGCACGCAAGCAGGCCGAGAAGCCCGAGCCCGAGGAGACCGGCGTCGTCATCGACATCTCCCGGAAGCGTGTGACGCTCGACGGTGAAGCCGCTCCCCTGACGTACAAGGAGTTCGAGCTCCTGCAGTTCCTCGTCCTCCGCGAGGGCCGCACGGTCGACCGCACCGCCATCATCGACGGTCTCTGGTCCGACGGTGAGGACGAGACCCCGAACGAGCGCACCATCGACGTGCACGTCCGCCGTCTGCGCTCCAAGCTCGGTGCGTTCGAGGAGATCGTCCGCACGGTCCGCGGGGTCGGCTACCGCTTCGACCGGCACGCGGACGTCGCCGTCCGCTACGCGTCGACCCCGTCGCCCGACCTGTTCTGAGCACCACAGGCCGCGCATACCGGCCTCTTGGTGAACTCGCAGCGAACGTCGGCGGTTCCGGCTAGCGCCCGTTATCCGTTCGTTATACAGTCGGTGGTGCAGACGGTGTTTGCTGTGGCACCGGCTGCGGAATGTGAATGCAGGACACTCTTGGTGCAAGGGAGAGGGCCGGTCGCTCGTTGAGCGGCCGGCCCTCGTCCGTGTCCGGGGTCCGGCAGGCGCGTTGCTCGGTCCGAGTGTCCGACGCCCTCGGTAGGGTGGAAGACCACCGGACCAGAGGGAGCTCCACCGTGAACGACGAGGCGCGCGGCACCGACGGTGCCCGGACCGACGCCCACCGCAGCGAGAAAGCGGTCGCAGTCGGTGCCTGGGAAGCCCTGTTCCGGGCACAGGTCACGGTGATGCGGAACCTCAACACCGAGTTCCCGGGCGGCGAGATCTCGTTCAACGAGTACGACGTCTGCTTCAACCTCTCCACGCAGCCCGGGCGGCGCTGCCGGATGCGTGACCTCACCGGCCACCTCCTGCTCACCCAGCCGAGCGTCAGCCGTCTGGTCGACCGACTGGCCGCACGCGGCATCGTCGAGAAACAGCCGGACCCGACCGACGCCCGCGGCGTGATCGTCGCGCTCACCGCGCACGGGTTCGACGTCTACCGCGCCGTCGCCGTCCAGCACGCCGCGAGCATCGCCGCGCAGGTCAGCGCCGGACTGAGCGACAGCGAGCTCCGGACCCTGACCGAGCTCTGCACGAAGCTCCGTGTCGCCGCTGCCGACATCCCCCCGGTGCACCGCACCGTCGCCGTCCAGACCGACCCGGCGCCCGTGTGACCGGCGCCCTCGTCTGGCTCCGCGACGACCTCCGGCTCGCGGACAACCCGGCACTCCGCGCGGGGATCGACCACGGCGGCGACCTCACGGTGGTCTACGTCCTCGACGACGACAGCGACGGCATCCGGCCGCTGGGCGCCGCTGCCCGGTGGTGGCTGCACCAGTCGTTGACCTCGCTCGACGCCGACCTGCGGGCCCGCGGGTCCCGGCTCGTCCTGCGCCGGGGCGCGGCCGCCGACGTCATCCCCCGGCTCGTCGCCGACACCGGCGCGGACGGCGTGTTCTGGAACCGCCGGTACGGACCGGTCGAGCGCGACATCGACGCGGGGATCAAGTCCGCGCTGACCGACGCCGGCACCGAAGCGCACAGCTTCGCGGCGACGCTGCTCTGGGAACCGTGGACGGTGCTCAACGGTTCCGGTGAGCCGTACAAGGTGTTCACCCCCTTCTGGCGCGCGGCGCAGGCGATGCCCGAGCCACGGCACCCGCTCCCGAAGCCACGGGAGCTGCCGTCGCCCTCGTCCGCCGACAGCGACGACCTGGCCGACTGGGCGCTCCTCCCGACCGCCCCGGACTGGGCCGGCGGACTCCGTGACGCCTGGGATCCCGGCGAGCACGGTGCGGCGAAGCTCCTCGAGGAATTCGTCGAGAACGCCCTCGAGGACTACGACCAGCGCGACGAACCCGCGATGGCCGCCACGAGCGACCTCTCCCCGCACCTCCGCTGGGGCGAGATCAGCCCGTACCAGGTGTGGCACCGGCTGCACGGCAGGCTCGAGCCGCACCAGCGGCAGCAGGCGCCCGCGTTCCTCCGGCAGCTGGCGTGGCGCGAGTTCAACTGGAACGAGTACTTCCACTCGGAGCAGCTCGCCACGGTGAACGTCCGGCGGGAGTTCGACGCCTTCCCCTGGCGCACCCCGTCCGACGACGAACTCCAGCGCTGGTACCAGGGGCGCACCGGGTTCGACCTGGTGGACGCCGGCATGCGGGAGCTCTGGAGCTCCGGCGCCATGCACAACCGCGTCCGCCTGGCCGCGGCGAGCTTCCTCGTGAAGAACCTGCTCGTGGACTGGCGCGTCGGGGAGCAGTGGTTCTGGGACACCCTGGTGGACGCCGACGCCGCGAACAACCCGGGCAACTGGCAGTGGGTCGCCGGCTCCGGGTTCGATGCGGCGCCCTACTTCCGGGTGTTCAACCCGGACCGCCAGCTCGAACGCTTCGACAAGCACCGCGAGTACGTCCGCCGCTGGGTGCCCGCCGACGAGGACCGCCCCGAACCGATGGTCGACCTCCGCGAGACCCGCCAACGAGCCCTCGACGCCTACGACAGGATGCGCCGCGCATGACGACCACCAGCCCGGAGACCATCGCGCGGATCGACGAGCTCTTCCGGGAGCGCGTCGAGCGCGGTGTCGCCCCGAGCACCGTGTGGGGCGTCTTCGACGCGGACGGCCTCGTCGCGTCTGGCGGCCACGGCGACCGCGGGGACGGCCGCGCACCAGACGCCGACACCGTCTACCGGATCGCCTCGTGCACGAAGAGCATCACCGCGGCCGCGCTCCTGACGCTCGTCGCGGCAGGGCGGGTCTCCCTCGACGCCCCGATCACCGACTTCGTGCCGGCGTTCGCCGACGTGGCACTGCCGACGCCGGACGCACCGATCCCCACGCTCCGGATGCTCCTGACGATGTCGGCGGGCTTCCCCACCGACGACCCGTGGGGTGACCGCCAGGAACCGATCTCCGACGACGAACTCGACGCCGTCCTGCGGGCCGGGCTGCTGTTCGACTCCGTCCCGGGCACCGGCTTCGCGTACTCCAACCTCGGCTACGCGCTGCTCGGACGTGCCGTCGCGGTCGTGGCCGGGCGCCCCTTCGTCGAGGTCGCCCACGACGTGGTCCTCGAGCCGCTCGGTCTCGACGACACGGTCTTCGCGGCGGCCGACGCCCGCGGGTACGTCGTGACCGGTGCGCGCCCCTTCGAAGGCACCTGGGAACTGCTCCCCCTGAGCGGCCCCGGCGCGTTCTCCCCGATCGGCGGCCTGTTCTCCACCGTCACCGACCTGGCTCGCTGGGCACGACACCTGTCCTCGGCGTTCGCGCCGCTCCGTGCGCCGGGGTCCGTGGCCGAGGACGGCCCGGTCTCCCCCGCGGACCGCCGCCTCATGCAGCAGGCGATGCGGGTCATCCCGACGACGGTCCCCGGTTCCGGCCGACCGGTCGGCTACGGCTTCGGGCTCTTCGTCGAGCAGGACGCCATGTACGGGCCGATCGCCTCGCACTCCGGCGGCTACCCGGGCTTCTCGGCGCACATGCGGTGGTCCGTCCGCTCGGGCCTCGGTGTCGTCGCGTTCGAGAACGCCACGCAGGCGAAGGTCTCCGTCGCGACCGAGGCCGCGCACGACCTGCTGCTCGCGGCCGACGTGCGGACCCGGCCGGCGCCCGTGAGCGTCCTCCCCGAGACGCGAGCCGCGCAGGCGGCCGTGTCGCGCCTCCTGGCCGGGTGGAGCGACGACCTGGCGGACGCGATCTGCACACCGAACGTGGCCATGGACGTGCCGTACGACCGGCGACGCGCCGCGATCGCCGCGGCGGCCGCCGCCGTCGGCGCCGACCTCGGTGCCGCGCCCGTCGCGGAGGCGTCGACGACGCCGACGCACCTGCGCTGGTGGCTGCCCGGCACCGCTGGACGGCTCCGGGTCGAGATCCGACTCGCTCCGCTCGCATCGGGGCGCGTCCAGACCCTGATCTGCACCGCGGAGCCCGTCGAAGCCGAAGGCTGACGCGCCGCGGGACCGCCCCGCGACCGGCGCACGACCGCCCCACGACCGGCGCACGACCGCCGCACGACCTCAGACCGGCGGCCGCCCGCCGACGAACCCGAGCGCGCGAGCGGCGACCCGCGTGCCCTCCCGCGCGGCGGCCCCGACGCGCACCGGGTCGGTGGCCCAGGCGCGGATGAAACCCGCTGCGAACGCGTCGCCGGCGCCGATCGTGTCGACGACCGTGGCCGCCGTGGCGGGCACGCGTTGCGGGGTCCGCCCCGGCCGTCCGACGAGGACACCGTCGTGCCCGAGCGTGACCACCACGAGCGGCACGGCCCGGGTCAGGATGCGGGTGGCCTCGACGACGTCCGGCGCTCCCGTGAGTGCGAGCGCCTCGGCCGCGCCGGGGACGAGCAGGTCCACCCCGGCGACCGCGTCGAGGAACGCGGGGCCGCCCACGGCTCGGACCACCGCCGCCGACGACGGGTCGAAGGACACGCGGGCCGGCCCCGAGCGAGCGCGGGCGACGAGGGCCGCCAGGCGTTCCACCCCGCCGGCGCCGAGCATCGCCTCCCCCGTGAGGTGCACGATGTCCGCACGGGCGACGAGCTCGTCCGGCACGTCGTCGGCGGTGATCAGCGAGCTCGCCGCGCCGTCGGACATCGACGTCCGGGCGCGCGCGTTCCGGACCGACACGACGACCCCGGTGGAGGTGCCGGCGTCGTGGTGGATGTGCGGCCGGACGCCCGCGTCCTCGAGCGCGCGGGCGTGCCGGTAGACGTCGTCCACCCCGACGCGCCCGACCAGGTCGACCTCGGCGCCGAGCCAGCCGAGCCAGGTCGCCGTGTTCCCCGCGGCCCCGGCGGGGCGATGCCGGATGGACGCGGCCGGGTCGTGGTCGCCCGGCCCGGTGGCCCGGGTCTGCACGAGCACGCCGTCCAGCACGTCGCCGATCACCAGGAAGCGCTTCCCGACGCCGCGGCGACGGCCCGCGACCGCCCGTCCGCCGGCCGCCTCCGCGGGACGTGACGGGGGCACGGAACGCTCGGACGGCAGGGACATCCTCGGCAGTCTACGTGAACCCGAGGAAATCTCCACTTTGCGGAGTGAGCCTGCACCCCTCTTCAGATCACGGATGCGATGCGGACTCTCAGCCCGGCGCCGGACTCTGCCGGTAACATGTTTCATGATTGTGTTCTGATCCACCGCACGGCCGGAGACCCCATGCCCCGCAAGCCCGATCCGACCCTGAAGCCGGCGATCGTCGCCAAGGTCGCCCAGCACCTGCAGGACACCAAGCTCGAAGACGTCTCGGTCCGCAGCCTCGGCCGCGTCCTCGGCACCAGCGCGTACCCGATCGTGTACCACTTCGGCACCCGAGAAGCCCTCATCGACGCCGTCGTCGAGCACCTGGCGGAGCGCACCGCGACCGTCGCACTCGACCCTGACGCCGACGACCTCGGCCTCGCCGCCTACCTCGTCGCCGTCTTCGGCGGCCTCGACGACCCGGAGCGCTCCCTCGCGGCGCGGCTCACCTTCGAGCTCGGGTCGGTTGAGTCCCTCGACGGGCGGGACCGCGAACACGTCTTCCACCGCGCGCAGGTGGCCGCCATCGCGGCCTGGTGCACCGCCCACGGCTACGGCGACCGCGACGGGGAACGAGCGGCCCGCGGCGCGGTCCTCGCCGCCCGTGGCGCGCAGTGGGGCACCATCGTCGACCGCGAGCACACGGACATCGACGCCGTCCTCCGGGCGGTGGCCGACCGGCTCGTCTCCGGCGCGCGGTTCGCCACGGCCTGACGTGACGGACCGGGCGCCCGGTTCGCACGGCCTGAGGGTGACGGACGCGCCGTGGTCGCGACCACGATCGGACGGGAGGCCCGGTGCCAGCTGGCACCGGGCCTCCCGTCCGTCAGGTCAGTGCGTTCAGAGCGTGACGAACGACTGCGACTTGGCATTCGCGAAGCGAGCCGCGACGTTCTCCCAGTCGACGATGTTCCACACGGCCTTGACGTAGTCCGCCTTGACGTTGAGGTAGTCGAGGTAGAAGGCGTGCTCCCACATGTCGAGCATGAAGATCGGCACCAGGCCGAACGGCACGTTCGCCTGCTGGTCGAACAGCTGGAACGTGGTGAGCTTCTGGCCGACGGTGTCCCAGGCGAGGACGGACCAGCCGGAGCCCTGGATGCCCGTGGCGACGGCGGTGAACTGGGCCTGGAACTTCTCGAACGAACCGAAGAACTCGTCGATCGCAGCGGCGAGCTCGCCCTCCGGGACCTTCGTGTCCGGGCCGAGGTTGGTCCAGAAGATCGAGTGGTTGACGTGACCGCCGAGGTTGAACGCGAGGTCCTTCTCGAGCTTGTTCACGTTCGCCAGGTTGCCCGACTCACGGGCCTCGGCGAGCTGCTGGAGCGCGGTGTTCGCACCCGTCACGTAGGTCTGGTGGTGCTTGTCGTGGTGCAGCTGCATGATCTTGCCGCTGATGTGCGGCTCGAGTGCGGCGTAGTCGTACGGCAGCTCCGGCAGGGTGTACTCAGCCATGTGAGTTCCTTTCGATCAGTGGATTGGCGGATGGTGCTCCGCGGCTCACGAGAGCCGGGAACGATCGGTGAGGGAGTGGAATTCCCGGTTGTGGTAGACCAGCGGCTCGCCCCGTTCGGAGCCGAGCACGATGTCCAGGACCTCGGCGACGACCACGGTCGAACTGCCGATCGGCGTCGTGGAGAGCGGACGGCAGCGGAGGGCGGACGCGGCGGACGGCAGGTAGCGGTCACCGGAGGGCAGCATGCCCCAGATCGGGTCGTCGGCCGCCGGGCTGCCGGTGGACGCGAAGCGCTTGGCCAGGGCGACGCCGTGCGAGTCCATCAGGTGCACGACGAACAGCGGCGCTCCGAGGACGATGCCGGCCGACCCGGACTGGGTGGACAGCGAGAAGACCAGGACGGGCGGGTCGATCGCGACGCTCGCCACGCTCGAGGCGGTGAGCCCCGTCGGGCCGTCTGGCCCCTCGGCGGTGATGACGGCGACGCCGGCGGGGTGACCGCGGAACGCCGACTTGTACGCGTCCGCGATGGTGGCCGGTGCTGCTTCGGGCATGGGAGTCGTGGTCGTTCCTCGTTCGGGAGTGGGTGACCCGCTGTCCTGGCGGGCATCTCCCAACGTATGACCTCAACCTATGTTGAGGTCAACGATTCCCAGGTTCGCCTCATCCCGGGCGTGCCGGATGACGCCGTGTGACGCGGAGCGGCGGCGTCGCACGGTGCGAGGTGCGGCACCTCAGCGCCGCCGGAGCATCACGACGGCGCCGGCAGCGGCGACGACCATGAGCACCGCCGCGACGCCGGACGTGATCGTCACGCCGGAGTCGAACGCCGCCCGCGCCGAGTCGAGCAGCGCCTGACCGGCCGACCCGCCGAGCGAGGTCGCCGCGGACACCGCACCACCGAGCGTCTCCTGCGCCGCCGTGTGGGCCGAGGACGACAGCCCGCTCGGCACCGACACGTGCGCCCGGTACGCGGTCGCGAGGATCGTCCCGAGCACGGCCGTCCCGAGCACCGCACCGATCTCGTACGCCGTCTCGGAGACGGCCGAAGCCGCGCCGGCCTTGTCCGCCGGGGCGGTCGAGATGATGAGGTCGTTCGTGACGGTCTCGGACGCGCCGATCCCGATGCCGAGCAGCACGAACGCGAACGCCAGCGCCACGATCGACGCGTGGTGGCCGAGCACCGCGACCATCCCGTACGCGGCCGCCGAGAACAGCAGCGCGACGGCGACGACCCAGCGCGGTGCGACCCGGGCCACGATCGGCACGACGACGAGTCCGGCGACGATGGTCAGCACCGACCCGGGGACCAGCACGACGCCCGAGGTGAAGGGGTCGAGCCCGGCGACGAGCTGCAGGTGCTGGGCGATGAAGAACAGGAACCCGGTCAGCGAGAACATCGCCGCCATGTTCATCAGGACGCTGCCCGTGAACGCGGTGCTGCGGAACAGCCGGAGGTCGAGCATCGGGGTGCGGGTGCGGAGCTGCCGCCGCACGAAGGCGACGCCGCAGAGCACGCCGACGGCGACCATCGCGATCGCGAGGCCACGCTCCTCCGGGTGCACGATCGACTTGATCGCCCAGGCGATCGGCGCGAGGGTGCCGAGCGAGAGCAGCATGCTCGGGACGTCGACCGGCCCGGGGTTCCGGTCGCGGGACTCCGGCACGCAGAACGGCACGCCGACGAGCATGAGCACGAGGATCGGCACCGCGACGAGGAACACGCTCCCCCAGTGGAAGTGCGCGAGCAGCACGCCGCCGACGAGCGGGCCGAGGGCGTTGCCGGCGGCGAACATGGTCGACCAGACCGCGAGTGCCATCCGACGCTCCCCCGCGTGCGGGAACACGTTCCGGATGATCGACAGCGTCGCGGGCATGAGCATCGCGCCGAACACGCCCATGGCGATGCGGGCGGCGACGAGCATCCAGGCGTCGGTGGCGAAGGCCGCGGCGACCGAGAGCAGGGCGAACCCGGTGGCACCGATGACCAGGATCTTCCGGCGCCCGATGCGGTCGCCGATGCTGCCCATCACGACGAGGAGCCCGGCGAGCACGAGCGGGTACGCGTCCACGATCCAGAGCTGGGTGGTGGCGTCCGGGTCGAGGGCGCGGGAGATCGAGGGCAGCGCGAAGCTCAGGATCGTGTTGTCGATCGAGATGAGGAGGACGGGCAGCATCAGCACGGCGAGCGCCAGGAACCGTCGCGCCCGACTCGTGGTGACACGGGTGGCGATCGGGCTGGTGAGGAGTGCGGACATGGTGGTGCTCCACGGACTTCGAGGGTGTTGCTCCGGGCGCGGAAGTCGTCACGCCGCCCGGCAGGACCCGTCTACTGTACCGTCTGGACGGGTAACGTTGCAAACGCAACAAGGAGACGGTCCGGAGGCTCGTGACGACGCCGCCACGAGCCTCCAGGCCGTCTCCTGGCCCCCTCCAGGGCCCCCGATCGCTCGGGCGTGTTGCTAAATCTTGGGGAGGGGCGAGTGGTGATGCTTGAGGGGTGTCGCGTGATGTGTTTTCGGACGAGATGTGGGCACTGATCGGCCCGATTTTTCCTGCCGTGAAGGGCGGCGGTCGGCCACCGGTGGGCCGTCGAACGGTTGTTGAGGCGATGATCTGGCGGTTCCGGACGGGTGCAACGTGGCGGGACCTTCCTGAGCGGTTCGGGAACTGGAACACGATCTACCGGAACTTCGACCGCTGGGCCGAGGCCGGTGTGTGGGCGAAGTTGCTCGAACATGTTCAGGGCATCGCTCAAGAGAGCGGTGACGTGGACTGGGTGGCGTCGATTGACTCGACGATTGCCCGAGTCCACCAGCATGGCGCCACCTTGCCCAGGCCGAAAAAAGGGTCCGCGAAAATGACAACAATTCCCATCCCGAACCCGCTGACCACACCATCGGCCGGTCGCGCGGCGGGCTGACCACGAAAACACACCTGGTCTGTGACGGGAAAGGCCGCCCGTTGGGCTTCGTTCTTCCCGGCGGGCAGTTCGCCGACACGATCATGCTGCCCCTGACGATGAGCCAGATCCGTGTTCCGACCGCGGGGCGGCCGCGGATGAAGCCGGACCGGCTACTGGCGGACAAGGGATACCCATCGAAGGCCAACCGGGCCTGGCTCAGGGCCCGCGACATCAAGACCACGATTCCCGAGCGGGCTGACCAGATCGCCCACCGTCGTAAACGCCGAGGCCGACCGATCGAATTCGATGCCGACCAGTACAAGCGGCGAAATGTCGTCGAGCGATGCTTCAACCGGCTCAAGCAATGGCGAGGTATCGCAGTGCGATCCGACAAGACCGCCCGGAACTACCACGCCGCGCTGTGCCTTGCCGCAACGCTGATGTGGATTACGGCTGCCAGTCAAGAGTCAGCGATGCTGGTCAACAGCGAGCAGGCGCGGGCGATTGCCCGCTGGTCCTCGTCGCTGAGTGCTCGAAGTTGAGTGTCCAGCCAGGCGTCACGTTGGGCTCGGGTAGCGCGGGCAAGTTCCACGCCTTCCGCAGTGGTGCGGAAGAGAACCTTCCGCCCGTCTTGAGGGTCGGGGGTGCGGACCGCGTAACCCGCGGACGTGAGCCGGTTGACGCTCTGGCTCATCGATGCCGGAGCGACGTGGCCGTACTCACTCAGCTCCGTGAGGGTCTGCGGACCGTTCTTGTGCAGCCAGGTGAGCACGTCCAATGCCGTATCACCGAGGCTGCCCTCGGGCCGCTCGCTGCGGAACCGGCGGTACAGCCGCCCCACCGCTGCCCGCACCTGACCGCCAAGACCAGCATCGGCTCCGTTGGCCGACCGGTCAGGGCTTGCGTTCGTCTCCATGAGTCATTAGTGTACCTAAAAGACGGTCTTTAGTGGACCTAAACATCGACCTGACTGGGCTGCGGCCTCTTCCCTCGGAGCACCTCATGCCTTCACCAGCTTCCGCCGCCACATCAGCCGTGACCGCCAAACCGTTCTCCTGGCGGTTCACCACGCCTCTCTTCGTCGGGTCTGCGCTGAACCCGATCAACAGCTCGATGATCGCGACGGCCTTGGTCCCGATCGCTTCCGGGCTGCATGTGCCGATCGGACAGACCGCATCCCTGGTGACTGCCCTGTATCTGGCCAGCGCAATCGCGCAGCCCACAGCAGGGAAGGTCGCTGCGGTCATCGGTGCACGCCGGGTGTTCCTCGCCGGGATCATCCTGGTGCTGCTCGGTGGTGTCCTCGGCGGGGCTGCCCAGAACCTTCCGATGGTGTTGATCGCTCGGGTCCTGATCGGGCTGGGCACATCCTGCGCGTACCCGTCGGCGATGATGCTGATCCAACGCCGCGCGAAATCGGCCGGCATGGACAAGCCCCCGGGTGGCGTGCTTGGCGGCCTGCAGATCGCGGGCCTTGCCACCGCGGCACTCGGGTTGCCGATCGGCGGGGTCCTCGTGCAGACAGCTGGGTGGCGGTGGGTGTTCTTCGCCAACGTTCCCGTGGCGCTGATCGCCCTGGCGGCGGCGCTGATCTGGATCCCCCGAGACCCGGCCCCACACGAACGCAAGGGAGCCCGCGGCGTGCTCTCGAGCATCGATCTACCTGGCATCATCGGTTTCGGCCTGGCGATGGTGGCACTGCTGTTGTTCCTGTTCTCCCTGCAAGCCCCGAACTGGTTCCTGCTCGCGGGCGCCGTGATCCTGTTCGCAGCACTCACGCTCTGGGAACTGCGCGCGGCATCGCCGTTCCTTGACGTGCGACTCCTAGTACGGAACTCGGCCCTGACCCGCACCTACCTCCGCTATGCCCTCGTCGCCCTCTGTGTCTACATCGTCATGTACGGCATCACCCAATGGATGGAATCCGCCCGAGGGATATCTGCCCTCAGCGCCGGGCTCCTCCTTCTGCCGATGAGCATCATCTCCGGGATCGTCGTCGCCCCGATCTCCCGCCGGAACCTCGTCCGCGGACCCGTCATCATCGCCGCCTTCGCCAGTCTGTTGGGGTCCTGCGGTGTGCTGTTTCTCACCTCGAACACGAACATCGTCTGGATCGTGATCATCACCGTCATGTTCGGCGTCGTCCTCGGCACCGCCTCCAGCGGCAACCAACTCGCCCTCTACACCCAAGCCCCACCCGAACAACTCGGCGTCGCATCCGGGCTGTTCCGCACCTTCGGATACATCGGCTCCATCGCCTCCTCCGCCATCACCGGCATCGTCTTCCACACCAAAGCCGACGACAGCGGCGTCCACACCATCGGTCTCATCATGATCGGCGTCAGCATCGCCGCCATCGCCTTCACCCTCCTCGACCGCACCCTCCGCACCCCCGCACGCACCACACCCCAGGCCTAAACAAAGGAACCATAAATCATGCCTGCCAACCCCCTCGGACTTCTCCTCCGCAACCGACGTGCTGGCCAGCACACCCTCGCCTGGGCCGACCCCGCCCTCCACGCACCGGAAACCTTCACACTCACCAGCCCCGCCTTCACCCACGGGACACCCATTCCCGAAAAGCATCGCGGCCGAATGCGCGGACCGAATATCTCGCCGGCCCTCGAATGGACAACACCACCAGTCGGCACCCAGGAACTCGTCCTCATCGTCCAAGACCCCGACGTCCCCTTCGGTAAACCTGCCACTCACGCGCTCACGATTGGTATCGACCCAGCACTCGGGAGCATCCCGGAAAACGCTCTCACCCACCCCAGCCCCCTTCGCGGGCTCACCCACGGCAAGGGCGCCCTCGGCCGCCGCGGCTACTCAGGCCCCCTCCCCATCCGCTCCCACGGACCCCACTCCTACGTCTTCCAACTCTTCGCTCTCGACCAACACATCACCCTGGCCGACACCTTCACCCTCGACAACACCATCCACGCCATCACCGGCCACGTCATCGCCCGCGCCCGCCTCGACGGCACCTACGAAATCCGTTGAACCACCCAACAAACACCATCAACACATTGAGCAACACGCCCTAGGCGGACTCGCGCAGCAGCAGACGGTGGCGCACCGTGCGCTGCACGGTCGGACCGTTGCGCGGGAGCTCGCCCGCGAGCATGCCGAGGGCGAGGTCGAGCGCCTCGCGGGCGACCTCGTCGAGGTCCACCGCCAGCGTCGTGAGCTGCGGCGAGACGAGCGCGCCGAGCGGCAGCCCGTCGACGCCGACGACCCGCACGTCACCGGGGACGTCGACGCCGGCGCGACGGCAGGCCTGCAGCACGCCGAGCGCCATCACGTCGTTGAAGGCCAGGATCGCGTCGAGCCGACGCTTCCGGCCGAGGATGCGGACCGTCTCCTCGGCCCCGCACTCGGCGGTGCCGTGCGGTGCGTGCACGACGTCGGGCAGGTAGCCACGGCGGCGGAGCGCATCCGTCATGAGGACTCCGCGCACGCTCGTGTGCTCCGGCGAGGAGTTGTCGAGGACGACCGGGTGACGCACGCCGGTGGCGACGAGGTGGTCGGCGAGGACCTCGATCCCGTCGCTCGGGTCGATCCAGACCGCGGCGGTCGGCGGGTCCGAGGAGGGGTCGAGCTCGACCATCGGGACCGTGCCCAGCAGGTCGTTCCAGCGCTCACGTCGGTCCCCGAAGTACCCGATCACGACGTCCGTCTGCGCACCGAGCGCTGCGACCATCCGGTCCGGGTCGCTCGCCAGGTCGACGTCCGCGAGCATCACGTTCCAGCCCTGCTCGGCGGCGAGCTGGAACACCGAGGCCGCGAGCTGCGGGGTGTACGGGTTCCTGAGGTCGTTGACCACGAGCCCGAGCTGGTGGTCGCCGCCGGTGACCAGGCCGCGGCCGAACCGCGACGGCCGGTAGCGGAGCTGCTCCGCGACCGCGAGCACCCGTTCCTTCGTCGCCGCGCTGATGCCGGTCATCCCGTTCATCGCACGGGTGACGGTCTGCCGGGACACCCCGGCGGCCGTGGCGACGTCGATGATCGTCGCCCGGCCGCCGGGTTCACCGGGGTGGGTGGCGTCGGTCAGTCGCGGAGGTCCAGCCATGCCACCTGTTCCGGAGTGAGTTCGACGGAGAGCCCCGTCATGGAGGAACGGGCTTCCGCGATCGTACGCGGTCCGAAGAGCGGGAACGTCGGGAACGGCTGGTTGAGGACGTACGCCAGGGCGATCGCCGTCGCCGGGACGCCGAACTGCGCACCGAGCTCGGACGCCCGGCGCAGTCGCTCGAAGTTCTCGTCGGAGTAGTAGCAGCGGACGAGCTCGGCGTCGCTGGTGTCCTCTGGCGTCGCACGGCCGGTGAAGAAGCCGCGGGCCTGCGACGACCACGGCAGCAGCGGCACCTGACGCTCCTCGAGCCACGCCTTCGACGCCGCGTCCGTGACGTGGCGGCAGCCGGCCCACGGCACGTCGTACGCCTCGGCCAGGCCGAAGTGGTTGCTCAGGACCTCGAACTCGTGCTTGCCGTTGGCGCGGGCGTACGCGTTCGCCTCGTCGAACCGGGCGAGGCTCCAGTTCGAACCGCCGTAGACACGGATCCGACCGGCGCGACGGTGCTCGTCGAGGACGTCGACGAACTCCCCGACGGGGATGTCCTCGTTGTCGCGGTGCATCATGTAGATGTCCGCGTAGTCGGTGCCCTGGCGGTCGAGGCTCTCCAGGAGCTGGCGGCTGAGGGACTCCGGGTCGCAGTTCGGGGTGTGTGCGCCCTTGGTGATGACGACCACGTCCTCACGGATGCCGCGGTTCTGGATCCACTTGCCGAGCCGCCCTTCGAGCACCCCGCCGCCGTAGATGTAGCCGGTGTCGAAGACGTTGCCGCCCTGCTCGACGAACAGGTCGAAGATGGCGCTGGCGTGCGCCAGGTCGGGCTGGTTGTCGACGCCCATCACCAGACGGGACATCCGCTTGCCGACGCCGGGGATCTCCCCGAACCGCATCGGGTTGCCGTCCTGCACGGCCAGCGGGCGGCCGCTCACCGTGGGGATGTCCGCGGTCTCGGCCTCGAACGGGTAACGCAGGTCGATCGCGGCGCGCCACTTGTCGAGCGTGCGGGCGGTGGCGAGCGACTCGTCGACCGTGTACTCGGGCACGTCCACGCGACCCGCTGCGAGGGCCGCGGTCGTGGCGTCGGCTTCGAGCGCGTACGGCTTCGCACCGGCGAAGGACAGCGTGCGCGGGTCCTCGTCGACGGTGCGGATCTCGATCGTCGGGTCGTCGCCGAGGGTCCACGGGTCGGTGAGCGTGATCTTGCCGGTGGTGCCGTGCACCGTGACGGCGTTGTCGTCCTGCACGCGGACGCCGGTGCGGACGTCGGCGGTGATGCCGCCCTTGTACGTCAGCGTCGCGGTGGTCCACTCGTCGACGCCGGTCGGCCCGAGGGTCCCCGCGGCGGTGAGCTCGGTCGGCTCGGCGACGGCGACACCGGTGGCGGCCTGGACGATCGCGGCCGCCATCGTCACCGGGTAGCCGCCGACGTCGAGGATGCCGCCACCCGCGGTGTCGACGTCGAACAGTCGACCGGTCCGGGACCCGGCGCGGAACGCGAACGACGCGTCGATGTGGGTCACGTCGCCGATCGCGCCCTGGCGGACGAGGTCGAGGAGCGCGGCGGTCTGCGGGTGGAAGCGGTACATGTACGCCTCGACGAGCGGGAGCCCCGCCTGCCTGGCGGCGTCCGCGAGCGCCATCGAGGTGCCGTGGTTCGGCGACAGCGGCTTCTCGCAGAGGACGGCCTTGCCCGCGGCGAGCGCGGCGAGCACGAGGTGCGCGTGCCCGGTGTGCACGGTCGAGACGTAGACGGCGTCGACGTCCGGGTCGGCCAGGACCTCGTCGTAGGTGCGGGCGGCGACGTCCGCGAAGCCGTGCTCGACGGCGTCGTCCGCGAAGGCCTGCGCCCGCTCGGTCGAGGAGCTGCCGGCGGCGACGAGGGTGGCCCCGGCAGCGCTCGCGGGCAGCTGGGAGAGGAAGCGGCGGGCGATGCTGCCCGGCCCGAGGACGGCCCATCCCGGGGTGTCGTGGGTGGCCCCGGTCGGGGTGCCTGCGGTGGTCGCGGTCTGCGCTGACATGCGGATCCTGTTCGTCTCGTGAACCTTCACGGTCACGACGACGGTAACGCGCCCGCCCCGGTGCCGCAACGCAATCGTTGCTTGACACGGCGTGTCGGTCAGAGCATGCTCTGATCCACTTCGTGAGCGTTCACGGTCGAGCGTTCACGGCAACCGATCTCAACGACGAGAGCAGGTCCAGAAGTGACAGCAACGCCATCGATCAGTCTCAGCCGGCGGGGGTTCCTCGCCGGCGCAGGTGCCCTCGGCGCCGCCGCCCTCCTTGCCGGGTGCTCGACCGGCACGTCCATCTCGAAGGACCCCGACGAACTCGTCCTCTGGTACTGGAACCGGTCGCTCGACCCGAAGTTCCTCAAGCGGGCCGCTGCCGGGATCGACGGGCACCGGCCGATGCGCCTCCGTCCCGACCTCATCGGCGGGGCGTCGTACGACACGAAGTTCCGGACCGCGCTCGCCGGCAACGCGTTCATCCCCGACGTGCTCATGGTCAACTCGAACTGCTGGCTGTACTTCCCCGACGAGGACCTCTTCACCGACTTCGACGAGCACGGGGGCACCGCGAAGAAGAGCGAGTACTACGACTGGAAGCGCGCCCTCGGCACCACCCCGAGCGGCCGGCAGTGCTTCTGGCCGGTCGACACCGGGCCAACCGGGTTCTTCTACCGGCAGGACGTCCTCGCGAAGGCCGGACTGCCGACGGACCCGGACGAGGTGTCCGCCTCGATCACCACCTGGGACGACTTCCGGAAGCTCGGCGCGACGCTCCGCAAGAAGGCCGACGTCGCGACGGTGATCACGGCGAACCAGCTCTTCAACCAGTACGTCTACGCCAGCCCCACCCGGTACTTCGACCGCGACGACCAGCCCGTGTTCGAGCGGGACGACAGCAGCATCCGCAAGGCGTGGGAGAACGCCGTCGCGTGTGCGAAGTCCGGCGTGACCGGCAACCTGCAGTCCGGCACCGACCAGAACGCCGGATGGGTGTCCGGCCGTGTGGCGGGGCAGATCGAGGGTGCCTGGTGGACGCAGGTGATCCACGACACCGCGCCGGACTCGTCCGGGCAGTGGCGGATCGCACGCCAGCCGGAGCGTCCGGGCAACAGCGGCGGCTCGTTCCTCGCCGTCCCGAAGACGTCGAAGAACCCCGCGGCCGCCGTGGCCTTCGCGCAGTGGATCACCTCCCCCGAGGTGCAGTCGCACACCTACAACGACATCCAGCTGTTCCCGTCGACGCCGTCGTCGTTCGAGAACGGCCTGATGCGGAACCCCGGGGACTTCTTCGGTGACCAGGACCCGCTCGGGTTCTTCAGCGACACCGCGATGGACGTCCCCGTCACCTACATCTCGAACAACGAACGCTTCATCGGCGCCTTCGCGACCGAGATCACCAACGTCGAGGCCGCCGGCAAGGACCCGGACCGGGCCTGGCAGGACGCCGTCGACCAGACCAACCGTGTCCTCGAGAAGCGCGGGGTCGCCGCATGAGCACCAAGCAGGCCCCGCCCACGACGAGCATCCCCGCCGTCGTCGGGACGCCCACCTCCTCCATCACGACCGCTGCCACCGGGAAGCGATTCGGTCTCCGGCGGTTCTGGCCGCAGTACGTGGCGATCGCGCCGTTCTACGTCCTGTTCCTCGTCTTCGGGCTCTTCCCGATCGTGTTCTCGATCGTGCTGTCCTTCACCGACTGGGACGGCATCGGCGCGCCCGCGTGGGTCGGGTTCGCGCAGTACGAGTACCTGCTCGGCGACCCGCGCTTCTGGAACGCCGTCGCGAACACCTTCCTCATCTGGATCATGTCGACGATCCCGATGCTCTTCCTGGCGCTCGTGCTGGCGTTCCTGCTGCACGGGAACATCCGCGCGAAGGGCTTCTACCGGGTGGCGTTCTTCATCCCGAACGTCACGAGCATGGTCGCGATGGCGATCGTGTTCGGCTCGGTCTTCTCCGACGGCTTCGGCCTGGTGAACGCCGCACTCCGGACGCTCGGCGCCGACCCGGTCGGGTGGCTGTCGTCGTACTGGGGCATCAAGGTCACGATCTCGGTGATGGTGATCTGGCGCTGGACCGGCTACAACGCGATCATCTACCTCGCCGGGCTGCAGTCGATCCCGACGGAGCTGTACGACGCCGCGAAGGTCGACGGCGCGAACACCTGGCAGATCTTCTCCCGCATCACCGTCCCGCTCCTCCGGCCGGTGATCCTGTTCACGCTCATCACGTCGACGATCGGCGGGCTGGGGCTCTTCACCGAGCCACAGATCCTGTTCAACGGCGGTTCGGTCGGTGGCCCGGACGAGGCCGGCATGACGATCGTGCTCTACCAGTACGAGCAGGCGTTCAACCAGTTCGACTTCGGCTACGGGTCGGCGATCGCCTGGGTGCTGTTCCTCTTCTCGGTGGTCTTCGCGATCATCAACTGGCGCCTGCTCAGCGAACGCGACGGCCTGAAGACACCGAGGCGTCTGCGTACCGCGCGCACCGTCCGCCCCGTCCGCTCGACCACGAAGGGGGTCGACGCATGACCGCGACACAGCCCACCACCACGACCACGAACACCGCCGCCGCCCTCGGGCGCCCCGGTGCCGCCGGAGACGACCGGCGCCACGGCTTCCGCCGCGGCTGGGTCGGGACGCTCGTCACCCACGTCTGCCTGGTGGTCGGGGTGGTGCTCTCGATCTTCCCGTTCTACTGGCTCCTCGTGATGTCCACGTCGACGAACGCGGAGATCTTCGGGTACCCGCCGTCGATGTGGTTCGGCAGCAACGCGATGGCGAACGTCGCGTCGGTGTTCGCGAACGTGGACATGCTCCGGGCGCTGCTGAACACCGTGATCGTCGCCGGCAGCACCGCGGTCCTCGTGATGGTGTTCGACTCGCTCGCGGCGTTCGCGTTCGCGAAGTACGAGTTCCCGTTCAAGCGGTCGCTCTTCACCGTGATGCTCGCCACGTTCCTCGTCCCCGGCAGCCTGTCCCTGGTGCCGAGCTTCGTGTTGATGTCGCACCTCGGGTGGATCGGCGGGCTGCAGGCGCTCATCGTCCCGGGAGCCGCGAACGCGTTCGGGATCTTCCTCCTCCGGCAGTTCGCGACCGGGTCGATCCCGAACGAGATCATCGACTCCGCCCGGGTCGACGGCGCCGGGTTCTTCCGGACCTGGTGGTCGATCGCGGTGCCGATGCTCCGCGGTGGCCTCGCGTTCCTCGGGATCTTCACGTTCATCACCGCCTGGAACGACTACGTCTGGCCGTTGATCGTGCTGATCGACCCGAAGGGGCAGACGCTCCAGGTGGCCCTCGCCGGGCTGAGCTCGGTGAACGCCACCGACCTCGGCGCGGTGATGGCCGGTGCGGTGATCAGCGTCTTCCCGCTGATCGGGGTGTTCATCATCGGGTCGCGGCACTTCATCGCGAACATCGCGGCCGGTGCGCTGAAGGGCTGACGGTGCGGGCGGCGGGGCAGTGCGTCCCGCCGCCCGGCACTCCCTAGACTCCCCCTATGGCAAGTGCTCGCGACCGCGTCCTCGACAGCTTCGTCGCCATCGTCTGCGAAGAGGGCGAGCGCACCGCCACCCTCGACGCCGTCGCCGCGCGGGCGGGGGTGTCCAAGGGCGGCCTGCTCTACCACTTCGGCTCGAAGGCGGCCCTGGTCGAGGGACTCTGCGACCGGCTCGCCGACCTCTCCGCGATCGACGTCGACCGGATGCGGGACGCCGAGGACGGCCCCGCGCGGTACTTCGTCCGCAACTGCCAGTTCGTCGGCAGCGAGCTCGACCTGGCGCTCCTCGCCGCCAGCCGGCTGCAGCAGGCCGGGTACGAAGAGGCCGGCCGCACCCTCGACGAGACCGAGAATGCCTGGCTCGCGACCCTCGTCGACGCGCTCGGCGACGCCCCGACCGCGCAGGCGATCAAGCTGATGGGCGACGGTCTGTACCACGCCGCCTCGCTCGGAGCGGCGAGCGACGTCCGGCCCGACCGCGCGACCGTCGACATGGAGTCACTCCTGGTCGTGGTGGACCGACTCGTGTCCACGAAGCCCGCTGCGTGAACCAGCACACCCCTGCCTGGGGATAGACTGGGGGCGATCCACCCGCCTGATCTCCGGAGGTACCACTGTGGGCCGCGTCATCGCCGCTGTTTTCTCGATCCTGCTCCTGCTGGTGTCGATGTACCTGTTCGGCGTCGCGTTCCAGGTGAGCTCGGGTCAGGCATTCGTCTTCCTGGGCGGCGTGCTGCTCATGTCGCTCTCGTTCTTCCTGCCGATCCACGTGTTCGGCAAGCGCTGAGTCAGCGCACCTGAACGGGCCCCGCACCTCTCGGTGCGGGGCCCGTTCTGCGTCCGGGCGCCGTCGGCGCCCCTGCGGAACCGCGTTCCGGACATGCGCCCTGGTCGCGGTCGCGCCCCGATACGCACATCGCGCCCCGTTGTGACGGGGCGCGATGTCTGCGTGGGGGCGCGAAGGCCGCGTGCGTGACGGCCGGCCCGGAGCGCGGGGGCCGCGCCGCGGAGCGCGGGTGTCGGCGCGGGGCGGGTCAGGCCGGGACGGAGGCGCCGCGCAGGGTGCGGAGCGTGACCGCGGTCGCGATGGCGGCGTGCGCGGCCTCGGCGCCCTTGTCCTCCTTCGAGCCGGGCAGGCCGGCGCGGTCGATGCCCTGCTGCTCGTCGTCGAGGGTGAGCACCCCGAAGCCGACGGGCTTCCCGGTCTCGATCGCCACGCGGGTGAGCCCACTCGTCGCCGCGTCGGACACGTACTCGAAGTGCGGGGTGCCCCCACGGATGATCACGCCGAGTGCGACCGCGGCGTCGAAGCCGTTCTCGAGCGCCGTCTTCGCCACGACCGGCAGCTCGAAGCTGCCGGGGACCGGGAGCACGGTGGCCTCGGCGCCGAGGCGCTCGACCTCTCGCTGGGCTCCGGCGAGGAGCCCCGCCGCGATCGTGTCGTGCCACTGCCCGGCGACGATCGCCACCCGGATGCCGCTGCCGTCGACCTGGTCGCGGTCTGCCGCGCCTGCTCCGCTCATCGTGCTGTTCCTTCCGTGGGGGCGACGTCCGTCGCCGCCCGGTCTGCCGCGTCGAGCCACTCGACGAGTGCGGCGATGGTGATGACGGGCACGCCGGCGCGTGCCCCGAGTTCGACGAGGCGCGGCAGACGCATCATGCTGCCGTCCTCGTCGACGATCTCGCAGATCGCGGCGGCCGGACGGAGCCCGGCTGCCGTGACGAGCTCGATCGCGGCTTCGGTGTGGCCCGCGCGTTCGCGGACGCCGCCGGGGCGCGCCCGCAGCGGGACGACGTGCCCGGGACGGTGCAGGTCGGCGCGGACCGACGTCGGGTCGGCGAGGACCCGGAGCGTCCGGGCACGGTCGTGCGCGCTGATGCCCGTCGTGATCCCGGCCGCGGCGTCGACCGTGACGGTGTAGGCGGTGCCGCGGGGGTCCTCGTTGGTCTCGACCATCGGCGGGAGGTCCAGCGCGTCGGCGATCGCGGCGCTCACCGGGGCGCAGATGAACCCGGACGAGTGAGCGACGGTCCAGGCGATCCACTCCGGGGAGGCGAGCTCGGCCGAGAGGATCACGTCACCCTCGTTCTCGCGGTCCTCGTCGTCGGCGACGATCACGGGACGCCCGGCAGCGATGGCGGCGACGGCGTCGTCGATGCTCGCCAGACCCTGGACGCGTGCCGGGGCGTACTCGTGGCCGACACCGGGCACCGGAGTCGCCACGTCGTCGACGTGCCGTGTCTCGGCGACCATCACCGGGCCTCCAGACTGTCTTCCAGGACCTGCGCGGCGGCGTCGAGCCGCAGCATCCGCCGGACGTGCCGGGCGAGGACGTCGGTCTCGACGTTGACCCGGTCGCCCGGGACGCGGTCGCCGAGCGTCGTCGCCGCGAGGGTCTCCGGGATCAGGTTGACCTCGAACCAGGCGTCCGACGGGGCGGTCGTCTCGGTGGAGACGGCGCTCACCGTGAGCGAGACGCCGTCGAGCGCGATCGATCCCTTGTCGACGACGAGGGGGCTGAGCTCCGGCGTGAGCGCGAACCGGACCCGGCGCCACCCGTCGCCGTCCGCGGTCTCGAGCACCGTCGCGGTGCCGTCGACGTGCCCCTGGACGATGTGGCCACCGAGTCGGTCGCCGACGGAGGCCGCGCGCTCGAGGTTGACCGGGTCCCCCACGCGGAGGGAACCGTGCGCGCTCATGTCGAGCGTCTGCTTCATCACGAACGCCGTGAAGGTGTCCGGGGTCTGCTCGACGACGGTGAGGCAGACGCCGCTCGTCGCGATCGAGTCGCCGTGCTGCGCGTCCGCGACCACGAGCGGGCCACGGATGGTGAGCGCGACGGAGTCGCCGCGCTGGTCGACGGCGGTGACGGTGCCGAGTTCCTCGATGATGCCGGTGAACACTGGTGTCCTCTCAACGGGACTCCGGGTGTGCACGACGGTCGTCGGCAGAGCGGCAGGAACGCCCGGTCCGGGATCCGTGATGGGTCTCCGGGTTCGGTCGTGCCTTCCGCCAGCGCGCCTCCCATCCGGACTCTCACCGTCGGTCCCGGAGTTTCACCGAGTCAGCACCGGCCGGGAGTTCACCCGTCCGACGCTCGTGGACTGTCACCACCGGTTCGGAATTACACCGACCCCGGAGCGCTTGCGTACCCGGAACGATACCCCAGGCGTGCGACGGCGGCGCTGCCGGGGTCACGAACCGTCATGCGTTCCGGCCGCGCGCCAGGGCCACCGCCTGTCGGAGGGACAGGTCGGGGAGGTACGCGCGGACGACCGCGACGCCGATCGCCGGGAGCGCGACCGGATCCGGGTACGCGAGCACCAGCGGGTGCAGCTCCGGGCCGAACTTCAGCTTGAACCGGAGAAGCGAGCGGAACCCGTAGACCGGCTCGAGCACACCGCCCACGAGGTCGAGGAGGGTCTGCACGCCATCGGTCGCCTGCGCCTGCGCCTGCGCCTGTGCCTGGGGCGCCGGCGCGGGGGGTGCCTGCGCGAGGGGTGCCGCGGAGAGGCTGAGCCGTTCGATCCCGTCGGTGCGCATCCGGTCGGCGGCGCTCGCGACGAGGAACTCCATGACGCCGTTCGGTGCTGCGCCCGTCCGCCGCATCACGTCGAGGGTCCAGCCGACCACCCGTCCCTGGCGGTACGAGGGCAGCCAACTCGTGACGGCGAGGACCGTGCCACCGGAGTCCTGCGCCACCAGCGTGCGGACCGCGGGGTCCCGCATCTCGTCGACCCCGCCGAGGGTGAAGCCCATCTCCGGGAGCTCGCGGTCCGCGACCCACTCCTCCGAGATCGCCTCGATCTGCCGCGTCGTCGCCGCCGGCAGGTCCTGCCAGCTCGCCCACGTCGCGGTGGTCCCCTCGCGCGCGGCGCGGTTCACCGAGGTGCGGACGTCCTGCTTCTTCTTCCCGCTCGTCGTCCAGTCGCGGGGGTCGAAGTCGGCGTCCTCCGCGACGGGCAGCGTTCCCCAGCCGAGTGCGCGCAGCGGCGAGGCGACCGCCTCGTCGACGCCGTAGAACACCGGCGTCCAGCCGTTGTCGTCGCAGTGGCGGGCGAAGGCGGCGAGCGCCGGGACCCGCGCGTCGTCGTAGCCGAAGGGACCACCGAGCGTCACGGCGACGGTGCCGTTCCGTCGGTACGCGACCCCCGCCCGGCCGTCCTCGGCGAACCAGTACGCGTTGCCGCGCCACGTCGTCATCCACCCGAAGGTGTCGCCACCGCCTGCGGTCAGGAGGGCACGGGCGCGGTCGCGCGCCGCGCGGGTGCCGTCGGCGTCCGTGTCCTGCGGCGCCGCTCCGGTGGGCCGGATCGCAGCGATGGCGACGACGAGCCAGAGCAGCGGGCCGGCGATCCCGAGGGTGAACCGCAGGCCGGGGTCGAGCGCCGGCACCTGCTCCCAGAACGTGACCGGTGCGACGGGGCCGAGGGCGGCGACGACGATCCGCCAGGGGTCCTCGACACGGGTCGGCGAGGCGTCCGCGACGACCAGCATCGCGGCGACGAGGACACCGGCCGCGACGAGGACGACCACCGCGAACCCGACGACCCGGCGCCGGGTCGGGAGCACGGTGAACGACCGCCGCAGGACGACCAGCACGACGGCGGTCGCGAGGGGGACGACGACGGACGCGGCGATCGAGAGCGTGACGAGGAACCGGTCCTCGACGCCCTGCAGCCGCCCCTGCACCGCACCGTACGTGACGGCGGCAGCGACGGCCGTGACCGTGTCGACGACCACCACGAGCCAGACGGCGAACCGGCTGCCGCGGAAGAGCCCGAGCCCACCGACGACGAGGACGAGGAGCGGCGGGACCGCGAGGAGCAGCGTCCACGGGTCCGTCGCGCGGTACGCGAGGAGGCCGCGCAGGCACTCCCCCGACGTCCTCGCCACCGCGCCGGCGGTGTCGGACGTGCAGCCGGAGACCGGCGTCACCGGGCCGGAGCCGACGACCGCCGCGATCGGCGCGAGGATCCCGACGCGGGCCCGGGACACCAGGGCGATCACCGGGCCGATCGCCGACACCAGCACGACGGTGCCGAGGAGCACCCGCGTCTCCCGGTGGGAGCTCCGCGTCCACCCGGTGCGCTTCGGCGTCCGGCGGAGCAGCTCGCCGAGCGCCCACCCGGCCCCCGCCGCGAGCACCGCGTACAGGTCGGACGCGTGCCCGGCGTAGAGGAAGAGCGCTGCGACAACCGCCAGGGTGTTCACCCGGATCCGGCGGCGCCACAGCGGACCGGCGAAGGCGCTCGCGGTGGCGACGGTCCCGACGACCGCCGTCCACGGGTCGAAGCTCGTCGCCCGCCCGAGGAGCAGCGCTCCGACGTCCCGGCCGTCCAGGTCGACGAACGCGCTCAGCGCACCGAGCCCGGTGCCGACGACGGTCGTCAGGACGAACGCGACCGCCGTCCGCCACGACCCCATCAGGCGCTCGGACGCACCGACGAGCACGACGACCCCGGCGAGGGTGAGGAGGAGCGCGGCGGCACCCGTCGAGACCGCGAAGACCCGGAGCGGGCCGAAGGACTCCGTGGTGCTCGTCGCGTGCGACACCCGCATCGCGATGCCCACGGCGGATGTGGCGACCACGAGGGCGACGATCACGGCGGTGACGGGGTACCGACGGAGGGTGCGGGTGACCGTGGCGCCGGCGGAGCTGCGCGTCGCTGCACGGCGCTCGTCGCGGGTCACCGGGGGCCCGCCGTCGCGGGTCACCGGGGGCCCGCCGTCGCGGGTCACCGGGCGTCCGCCGTCGCGGGTCACCGGGGGCCCGCCGTCGCGGGGAGGCCGAGGTGCGTGAGGACCGGCGGCAGCCCGTGCGCGAGCACGTACCGCACGGTGTTCCAGTCGTGCGCCGACCCCGGGGACACGACGAGCGCCGTCTGCATGCCCGCGCGCACGGCTGCGGCGCGGAGCGCGGTCGTCGACGCCCGGTACGGCGCGTCGTCCTGCCCGAACCCGAACACGGTGAGGTGGTCGCGGTAGGGGCCGTGCCGGTGCATGGTGGCGATCGGTGCCGCCGCACGGTACGCGTCCTCGGATCCGTTGAACCCCACCTGCACAGTGTGCTGCTCCGATCCGTTCCGTGGTGCGAGCTCGCTCGAGATCGCCAGTGCCGTGCCGAAGACCTCGGGGTGTCCGGTCGAGAACTGCATCGCGCAGGTGGCCCCCTCGGAGAACCCGGCGATCCCCCACCCGGCCGGCGTCGACGCCACGTCGAGGTGTGTCCTGATCCAGTGCACCGTGTCGGTCATCACGTAGGTCGCGCTGCGCCCGAGACCCCGTGAGTCCACGCACATCGGGTTCCGCCCCGGTGCGCCGAGCTGGTCGGGTGCGACGACGATCGGCGCGAGACCCCGGTGCGCGCTGGCGTACGCGCCGAGGGTGCGGCCGAGATCGCCCGACTGGAACATGTCCGCAGGCTGCCCGGGCTGCCCGGACAGCGCGATCAGCACCGGGAGCGTCGGCGGGTCCGGGGTCAGCGCCGCGGGCGGCAACCACACCACCGCCTTCCGTGCGCGGAAGTGCGACACCGTGCCGGGGATCCGCACCGACAGGGTCCTGCCGTGACGGGGCATGCCGGCGGGCGCCCTCCACGCTGCGGTGTCCACGGTCTGCGGGGTGGCCGACACGGCGTCTTCGTGCCCGAGGGTCCCTGCCGGGTACGGGTTCGTGGTCACGACCTGCCCGATCGTCCGGTAGGCGCCGAAGTCGACGTTCACGCCCAGCCCGGCGGCGAGCGCGACGACCGCGGTGGCTCCGATCGCGGTGGACAGGCGGCGTCGGACCGCGCGGCGGGGCTCCGGTGCGTCGGACAGGAAGCCGCGGCCACGCACGGTCCGCGCGCTCCGCGCGCTCTGCGCGCTCCGCGCGCTCCGCGCGCTCCGCAGGGTCTGCACGGCGACGACGGCGCAGAGCCCCAGCGCTGCGCTGGCGAACGTCAGCCACATCCGGGTCACCGGCGTGAAGTCGACGCCGAACTCGTCCCGGACGTCGCCGAGCCACCAGATCACGACGAGGCCGAGCGCCGCCCCCGCCAGGAGGCCCGTGGCACGTGCGAGGACGCCACGACGACGGCCAACGAGCACCCAGAGCACGAGGAGTCCCGCGACCACGTCGACGGGGACCAGCACGGCCGGGGAGACGATCGGCAGGCGGAGGAGCGCGGTGAACACGGTTCATCGTCCTGCTCCGCGGCTCCCGGGCGCCTGCCGGAGCGCTTCCGCTGTTCACAGCATCGCCATCACCGTCCCCCAGACACTGTCCTGCTCCTTCCCAGGCGTGGGTCTGAGGGGCACCGGCGGACCGGTGCCCCTCAGCGTGGACCGTGCTCAGCGGCGGTGTCGGAGGACGAGCGTCCCGGCGCCGGCGAGGAGCAGCAGCAGTGCGAACACCGCGGGCAGGACCGGCGAGGTCGCCCCGGTGTACGCGAGACCGGCGGGCGTGCTGGTCGCTGCGGTCGCCGCTGCACGAGCGGCCAGGGTCGACACCTGTGCGGCGGCAGCGGTCGTCGCGGTGACGCCCGTCGTGCCGGCGGTGGTCACGACGTCCGCCGTGACGATCGAGCCGGAGCCGCCGTCACCGATCGGGGTGGTCGTGTCGCCGGGGGTCGAGCCACCGTCACCGGGCGTCGTGCCGTCACCAGGGGTCGTGCCGTCACCAGGGGTCGTGCCGTCACCGGGGTCGGTGCCGTCACCAGGGGTCGTGCCGTCACCAGGGGTCGTGCCGTCACCGGGGTCGGTGCCGTCACCAGGGGTCGTGCCGTCACCAGGGGTCGTGGTGGTCCCGGTGCTGGTCCCGTCACCGATGATGCCGATGCCGTTCCCACCGATGGTGATCGGCAGCCCGATCACGGGCACGATCTGCGTCCCGGAGAGGAGACCACCGTCACCGGAGGTGCTACCCGCCGTACCCGTGCCCGTCACCGGGACCGTCGTGGCCGAACCCGAGCTGGTCCCGTCACCGACGAGACCGATGCCGTTCCCACCGATCGTCACCGGCAGCGAGACCACCGGCGACACCTGCGTGCCAGCAGCGACACCATCCGAACCGTCCGTCGAACCAGCGGTGCCGGCCGACGCACCCGTGCCCGTGCCGGTGCCCGTCACCGGGACCGTGGTGGTCGAAC
The DNA here is from genome assembly GCF_003762905.1 of Curtobacterium sp. ZW137. Classification (GTDB taxonomy): domain Bacteria; phylum Actinomycetota; class Actinomycetes; order Actinomycetales; family Microbacteriaceae; genus Curtobacterium. The sequence continues at coordinate 102,974 of NZ_RJKS01000004.1, forward strand.
CCGAGCTGGTCCCGTCACCGACGAGACCGATCCCTTTCCCCGAGACCGTCACCGGCAGAGAGACCACCGGCGACACCTGCGTGCCAGAAGCGACACCATCCGAACCATCCGTCGAACCAGCGGTGCCGGCCGACGTGCCCGTGCCCGTGCCCGTCGCCGGGACCGTCGTGGCCGAACCCGAGCTGGTCCCGTCACCGACGAGACCGATCCCGTTCCCCGAGACCGTCACCGGCAGGGAGACGGCCGGCGTCAGCTGGGTGCCCGAAGCGATCCCGTCCGACCCGGAGGTCGTCGAGGAGTCACCCACGGAGGGAGCGGCAGGAGCGCTGGCAGACGACGAGCCGGTGGAGCTCGCATCGCCGAGGAGACCGATCCCGTTGCCGGAGATCGTCACCGGGATCGAGACGAGCGGCGACACCTGGGTGCCGGACGCCGTGCCGTCAGCGCCCGACGTGGAACCGCCCGACGTGGATCCGCCCGACGCAGCCGCCGGAGCGGCCGGAGCCGCCGTGGAGGTCCCAGTCGAGGTCCCGTCCCCGAGCAGCGCGATCCCGTTGCCGGCGATCGTCACCGGGACCGACACCGTGGGGACGACCTGCGTCCCCGAGGCGGTGCCGTCCGACCCGGACGTCGTCGGTGCAGCAGCAGCCGGAGCTGCGGGAGCGTCAGCGGCAGGCGCAGTGGCAGCCGGTGCCGGCGACGCCGCGACGGCGTCACCACCGACCGACACCGCGTTGCCGGAGACGTCGACCGGCGCGGCCACATCGCCGGCGACCTGGGTCCCGGAAGCGACCCCGTCCGCACCGGACGTGGCCGGGGCCGCAGGCGCAGCAGCCGGAGCGGCAGGCGCCGCAGCAGCAGGCGCCGCAGCAGCAGGCGCGGCAGCAGCAGGCGCGGCAGCCGCAGGCGCCGACGAGGTCGACGCCGCGTCACCACCCACCGCGACGGCGTTGCCCCCGACGGTCACGGGCGCACTCACGGAAGGGACCGCCTGGGTCCCCGACGCGACACCGTCCGCCCCCGAGGTGGTCGGAGCAGCGGGAGCGGCAGCAGCGGGAGCAGCAGCCGGAGCAGCCGGCGCCGACACCGCCGACGACACCGCGTCGCCGAGCAGGCCGAGCGCGTTCCCGGCGACGGACACGGGTGCGTCGACAGACGGCGCCACCTGGGTCCCGGACACGGTGCCGTCAGCCCCGGAGGTCGTCGCCGCGTTCGCCGCAGCAGCACCTCCGAGCGTCAGGCCACCGACGAAGAGGGCGAACCACAGCCCTCTGGAGACGTACTTGTTCATGGTCATCACTCCTGATCGAGATGTTCCCGACCGCGGTCGCGGCCGGTGGTGCGCTTCCTGCCGTGGGGGCAGGTGCACCGATCTCAGTCAGGAGCGACGTCGTGGTCGCCGGTTGCGGACGCCGGGACGGCGTCGTCGGCGATGGTGCCGCGTGTCCCCGCGGCGAGGGGGTCCTGGTCGGCGCTGACGCCGACGGTGCCGACGACACCCGCGCCGGCCGAGCCGGAGGTCGAGGTGCTGCCGGTGAGTCCGGAGCCGGAGCCGCCACCGAGCGGCGAGTCTCCGGGGGTACGGCCGTCCGGCAGCAGCAGGGCTGCACCGCCGAGCGACGCCGACTCCGGCGCTGCCGACGACGACGTGGCACGCACGGTGGACGCCGAGACGACGGTCGCCGGGTCGTTGCCCGCGATGGTCGCCGCAGCGCTCGGACGAGCCGCAGCGGCGGTCGTCGGAGCCTCCGCCACGCCGGACGCCACGGCACCGAGCGTCACGGATGCACCCGGACCGGCCACGGCGGCGGACCCGCCACCCACCGTGGGCAGGGGTGTCTGTGGGAGGGGTGCCGAGCCTCCAGGCAGGGTCACGAGCGGCGGCGGCGACGAGCCGTCGACGATCCCCGGAACCGTCCCCACCACGGTCCCGACGCCGCCGAGGGTGTCGTCGACCAGCCCGGTGACGGGTGCCGTCACGGTGCCGAGGGTGTCGTCCCCGAGCACGGTCCCGACGACCGGCAACGCCCCGACCACGTGGTCGAGCGTGCTGACGACGGTCGTGACCGGACGTGCGCCGGTGAGCCCCTGGACCGTCCCGGTGACGGGGCGGAGCACGGTTGCGACGGTGCCGAGCAGCGGACTGGAGGCCGTGCTCGCCGCCGTCTCGCCGGAGGCCGTCGCGGGGGTGGTCGGCGCCGTCGCCGTGGCCGGTCCCGCCGGCTGGGCGGCGGTCGCGGGGGCCGAGGTGGCCGGGGCTGCGGGGCTCGTGGCCGCCGGGGTCGTCGCGGGCGTCGTGCTCGACGGCTGCGGTGCCGGAGCGGGCGATGCCGGGGCGGGGCGCGTGGGCGCGGCAGCCGCTGGCGCAGGCGCAGGTGCTGCCGGAGCGGGCGTGTGTGCAGCCGGCGCAGCGGGGGCCGCGGGAGCGGGCACGTGTGCAGCGGGGGCTGCCGGGGCCGGCGCTGCCGGAGCGGGGGCGGGGGCCGGAGCAGGGGCGGGGGCTGCCGGACGGACGGCGTCGCGCACCGGGTCGACGACCCCGCCGACGACCTGTCCGACTCCTCCGGCGACTCCGTGGACGGTGTCCCCGAGGCCGCGGGCGATCCCGCCGACGAGGCCGGACGAGTGCGACGTGGACGATGCCGGCGCCTCGGCTGCGGAGGCGGCGTGCACGCCGAACGTGAGCGAGAGCAGCACACCGGCGGCGCTCACCCCGGTGCCCAGCAAGGCGTACCGGATCGCAGCGCGCCAGGGTGCGCGCAACGGCTTGTCCATGCGCTCACCTCCTGGTCTGGCTGCGCACGTATAGTGGTTGATCGGCACGGTACGCCCCTCGCGGCGATCGCGCACCAGCTCTCCCACGAAACCGTCAGGAACCAGCGGCATGCCCTCGATCTTCAGCGCCCCAACTCGCAACCTCGACGTCGTCACCCTGCACGAGGTCCTCCGGCTGCGTCAGGACGTCTTCGTCGTCGAGCAGGGGTGCGCGTACCCGGACATCGACGGCCGTGACCTGGAGCCGGGCACCGTCCAGTTCTGGGCCGGCGAGGGCTCGGTCGACGCGACGCTCCGGCTCCTCCGCGAGCCCGACGGCAGCGAGCGCATCGGCCGGGTCGCGACCGCCGCGCACGCCCGCGGCGCCGGACTGGCGGCGAGCCTGATGGAGGCCGCGATCGCCGAGACCCGCTCCCCCGTCGTGCACATCGACGCGCAGGCGCACCTCGAGCAGTGGTACGGCCGGTTCGGGTTCGTGCGTTCGGGCGACGACTTCCTCGAGGACGGGATCCCACACATCCCGATGACCCGGACGCGCTGAGCGGCGGGCTCGGGCGGGGCTCGGCGCTGCGCCCTGGCGGCGGGGGCTCGGCGCTGCGCCCCTGGCGGCGGGGGCTCGGGGCTGCGCCGCCGGCGGGGCCGACCCGAGCGCCGGGCGCGGGCCGCGGGGCGGAGCGGAGCCGAGCCTCCCGTCCGCGCTGCTCGTTCCGAGCCGGCATGCGCGTTCCTTCCCATCACGCTCGCGCTGAGAAGTGGTTTCCCGCGTACCTGCTCGAAAGAAACAGCCGACTACGCACGAAATCACCACCCGCGGGCGGGGCTGCGGGCAGCCTGCGGGCGGGGCTGCGGGCAGCCTGCGGGCGGGGCTGCGGGCAGGCTGCGGGTAGGGCTCCGCGCGGAGCGTCAGGCGCGCCAGCGCCGGAGCTCGTCGTAGGAGCGCGCCTGCCGCTCCCGGTCCGCCACGAGCCGCTCGAACACGATGTTCGTCTGCGTCGTCGCGACGGACGGGTCCCCGCTGAGCTCGTCGGCGACGAAGTCCCGGAGCTGCTCGGTCGACGTGCACGCGATGTGCACGAGGAAGTCCTTGTCCCCCGCCAGGAACGACACGTCGAGCACGACGGGAACGCGGAGCAGCCGCTTGGCGAACTCCCGGAGCTCGTGCCGGGCGGCGGCGTGCACGCGGACGGACACCATCGCCTCGATCGAGAACCCGAGCCGGGCGACGTCGACGTCCGCGCGGTAGCCCCGGATCACGCCGGCGTCCTCGAGTGCCCGCACCCGGGCCAGACACGTCGACGGGGCGATCCCGACCGCGGCGGCCAGCCGGTTGTTCGGCATCCGGGCGTCAGCGGCGAGGGTCCAGAGGATCCGCTCGTCGACCTCGTCGAGGCGCGGGGCCGGATCGGGACGGCGGACGGGGCGGTCGGTCACGCGACCACCGTAGCGCGCAGGTCGGGCGCCGGGGCCGCCGAGGCCGTCGGCGCCGCCGGGGCCGCCGGGGCCCGCCGAGGCCGCCGAGGCCCGCCGAGTCCGCCGAGTGCGCAGAAGTGGTGCCGCTCCGTGGAGGAACACCGCCACTGCTGCGCACTCGACGCTCAGCGCACGGCGCCCGCACCCGCACCGCCACACCGCGCCGCAGCCCCGCACCCGCCCTACATCGCGAGCGTCATCCCGATCACGGCGACCGTCATCGCGAACACCTCGCCGCTCCGGACCGCCCGCCGGTCCTCGCGCGCCCACTCGTACCGGAGCAGCCACCCGCTGAACGCGCAGTACCCGATCACACCGCCGCCGAGCACCGCGGTCAACGCGATCCCGTGTCCGGCGTGCCCGTCGGCGAGCCCGGTCGCGTGTCCCATCAGGAGCATCCCGGCCATCACGACCGACGAGAGCGCTCGGTGCACGTCCATCGGCTCGGCACGACGGCCGTCGGCGCGACGACGGCGCATCACGGGCAGCGGGGCGAGGAGCAGCAGCACCGTCGCCGCCAGCAGCGTCCACGACGCGCCGGCGTGCACCACCGGCATGACCATCGCGACGAGCATCACCGCGGCGGGGACGATCACCCCGGGGCGCGGGCGGTACCGGTCGCCGACGATGCAGCACACGGACGCGAACTGCGGCACGACGAGCATGGCGTCGGCGACGGTCTCGTGCACGGGCGGTCCTCGGTGCGTCCGGGGTGGATGGGTCGGGCGGGTCAGCCCTCGGCGCGGGCAGCGGCCTTCGCGGCGCGCTCCTGCTTCACGCGGGCGTTCTCCGCGTGCACGGCGGCCTGCGTGGCGCGCTCCTGCACGAGCCACTCGGGCTTCTCGACGAGCAGGTCCTTGATCTGGGCCGTGGTCAGGGCTTCTTCGATCCCGGAACGGCTGAGGCCGGAGATGGACACGCCGAGCTTCTGCGCGACGACGGGTCGCGGGTGCGGGCCGTCGCGACGGAGGTCCTCGAGCCATGCCGGCGGCTGGGTCCGCAGTTCCTCGAACTCGGTCCGCGTGACGGGCGCGTCGCGGAAGGACTCCGGAGCGGCCGAAAGGAGGATCCCGAGCTTCTTCGCGGCCGTCTCGGGCTTCATCGTCTGTTCCTGCGCCATGGTGACCAGAGTACGGCCCCTATGCTCGGTTGCATGACCGCGGCACTGACCATCGCCTTCGTGCCCGGGGTGTCCCCGGCCAAGTGGGCTCGGGTGTGGCGTGACCGCTTCCCCTCCGTCGAGCTCCTGCTCCGCCCGATCGGCCAGGGTGACGTCGACGATGCCCTCGCTGGCGACGTCGACATGGTCTTCGCGCGGGTCCCCGTCTCCGAGGAACACAACGCGATCCCGCTCTGGACCGAGACCGCGGTCGTGGCGACCCCGAAGGACTCGGCGCTGGCAAAGTCGTCCGAGCTGACCGCGACGGACCTCGCGGACGTGCACGTCATCGACGCGGGCCCCGTCCCCGCGGACGTCGACGGTGCGCTGGACCTCGTCGAGGCGAACGTCGGCGTGGTCGTCCTCCCCCAGTCACTGTTCCGGAAGGCCAGCCGCAAGGACCTGGTGGCCCGTCCGCTCGCCGACTCCCCCGGCACGCGCGTTGCGCTGGTCTGGCGGGACGAGGACGCGTCCGAGCTCACCGAGGAGTTCATCGGCGTGGTGCGTGGCAGGACCGCCAACAGTTCACGGCAGACGGGAGGCCCGGATCGCGACCCCGACGACGGCTCGCCGTCGGCACGTGGCGGGTCCACGGCCGGTGCCGGGTCGAAGGGCGCGTCCGGGTCGAAGGGCGCGTCCGGCTCGAAGGGCACCGGCAAGGGCGATGCCGCCGGGGGCAAGGCCAAGGCGAAGTCCCCCGGGGGCGCGAAGTCCGGTTCGGGCAAGGGCTCCAAGAGCAGCAAGAGCCCGAAGCCCGGGCGGGGGAAGATGCGCGGGAAGCCGAGCCGCGGGTCGAAGGGGAACCGGTGACGGCGACCCGTCTCGTCACGATGCCGGCCGACCGGCTGCCGGCCTGGCTCGACACCACGATGGCCGAGTACGTGGAGTCCCGGATGCTCGCGGGTGAGACCCGCGAGCAGGCCGAGGCCAACAAGCAGCAGTCCCTCGACACGTGGTTCCCGGGCGGTACGCCGCTCGACGGGCACCACGTGTGGGACGTCGTCGACGGCGCGGACACCGTGGTCGGGTACCTCTGGATCGGGCCGTTCACGCCGGGCAGCGCCGACTGGTGGGTGTTCAACGTGGAGATCGACGCGGCACACCGTCGGCAGGGACACGCGCGGCGGGCGCTCGAGGCCGGGCACCGGATCGCGAAGGACGAGGGCGCGACGAGCATCGGGCTGAACGTCTTCGGCTACAACGCCGGTGCGCAGGAGCTCTACGAGCGCCTCGGCTACGGCGTCACGGCCGTGCAGATGAAGCTGCCGCTGGCCTGAGCTCCCCTGCGCGGTGCCGTGCTGCCCGAGCGGTCAGCGCATGATCGCGGCCGCTGCCCGTGCGACCCGGTCGCCCCGGGCGTCCTCGGCGGCTGCACGTGCCTCCGCGACGACCCTGGCGTCCGCGCGGTCGGCGGACCCGGCGTCGAACGGCGGCTGCGGGTCGTACTCGATGTACAGCTGGATGCGCTCCGCGGCGGGCTGACCCGCGAGCTCCGCAGCGAACCAGAGCGCCATGTCGATGCCGGCGCTCACCCCGGCCGCGGTGACGATCGACCCGTCGTCGACGATCCGCTCGTCCACGGTCGTCGCACCGAAGGCGGCCAGCATCGGCTTCGAGGCCCAGTGCGTCGTCGCACGCTTGCCCGCGAGGAGACCCGCGGCACCGAGCACGAACGCCCCGGTGCACACGGACGTGACCCAGGTCGCACGCTCGGCTTCCCGCCGGACGAAGTCGATCACCACGGGGTCGAGCATCGCGTCGAAGGCCCCGTCCCCACCCGGCACGACGAGGACGTCCGCGGGGTCGGCGTCCGCGAAGGTCGCCGTCGGCACGATCGAGAACCCGCAGTCGGTCGGCACCGGGTCGAGCGTCGCGGCGACGTACTGCACGCGTGCTCCCGGGACGCGGCTGAGCACCTGTGCGGGACCGGTCAGGTCGAGCTGGGTGACGTCCGGGAAGAGCAGGAACGCGATCCGGACCTCGGCCGGGTCGTGCTCCGGGACGGTGGCGTCCTCGGCGAGGGCGTCGGGCGCCGGGACGTCCACGTCGATCGGCACGTCCACGTGCTCGGCGTCGACCGGGGTGACCGGTGTCACGCGCGGGTTCGGAGTGGTCCGCGGGTCCTGGTGCTCGTTGGTCATGGGCGCGACGCTACGCCCAGACGCCCGAGGTGCCTCGGCGGTGACTGCCGACCAGGTGGGTGTCCACGATGCCGAGCGCTTCCATCAGCGCGTACATCGTGGTCGGCCCGACGAAGGCGAACCCGCGCTTCCGGAGCGCCTTCGACAGCGCGACCGACTCGTCGCTCTTGGTCGGGACGTCGGCGTACGTGACGGGCTCCGGGGTCGTCGCCGGCCGGAACGACCACACGAACTCCGGCAGTCCGCCGTCGTCCCGCAGGGCGACGGTCGCGTTGGCGTTCGTGATCGTCGCGAGGATCTTCGCCCGGTTGCGGACGATGCCGGCGTCCGCCATCAGCCGGGCGACGTCGTCCTCACCGAAGCCGGCGACGGTGTCCGCGTCGAAGTCCGCGAAGGCGAGCCGGAACCCGGGGCGCTTGGCGAGGATCGTCCGCCAGGACAGCCCGGACTGGAACGCCTCGAGCGAGAGCCGTTCGAACACACCACGCTCGTCACGCACCGGCATGCCCCACTCGGTGTCGTAGTACTCGCGGAGCATCGGGTCCGTCGACGCCCACACGGGTCGGGCGAGGCCGTCGTCCCCGGTCACCAGTTCACTCACGCCCCCATCTTGCCGCCCCGCACCGACACCGCGCCCCACGCGTCGACGCCGGCCACGGGCACACCTCGGTGAGATCGCATTTCGTGTCGGTTCGTCGTGATCGATCCGACACGAAGTGCGATCTCACGCCCGCCTGGGGCGCCCGGGCGCGCGCGCGCCCGCGTCAGGCGCGGAAGCGGCGGAGCAGCTGGGCGTTCAGGCTGACGATCACCGTCGACAGGCTCATGAGGACCGCGCCGACGGCGGGCGACAGCACGAACCCGACCCCGGCGAGCACCCCGGCCGCGAGGGGCACCGACAGCACGTTGTACCCGGTCGCCCAGACGAGGTTCTGCACCATCTTCCGGTAAGTCGCGCGGGACAGGTCGATCACGGTCAGCACCCGGCGCGGGTCGTTCGACGCGAGCACGACGCCCGCACTCTGCACCGCGACGTCCGTCCCGGCGCCGATCGCGATGCCGACGTCCGCCCGGGCGAGCGCCGGCGCGTCGTTCACGCCGTCGCCGACCATCGCCACGACGGCACCCGACTCCTGCAGTCGAGCGACCTCGCCCTCCTTGTCCTCGGGGAGCACCTCGGCGCGGACCTCGTCGATGCCGAGTTCCCGGGCGACGGCGTCGGCGACCTGCTGCGCGTCGCCGGTGACCATCGCGACCCGGATCCCGCGGTCGTGCAGGGCACGGACGGCTTCCGCCGACTCCGGGCGCACGGCGTCGCGCACGGCGAACGCTGCACGGACCGTGCCGTCCACCACGGCGACGATCACCGCGGCGCCGTCAGCACGCCAGCCGTCGACCCGCTCGGCGAAGTCGTCCGGCATCACGGCGCCGCTCTCCCGGAGCATCGCGGGCCCGCCGACCTCGATCCGCTGGCCGGCGACGGTCGCGCTGACGCCACGACCGGGCACCGATCCGGTGTCGTCGACGTCGGACGGCACCGCGATCCCACGGTCAGCAGCCGCGGCGACGACCGCCCTGGCGACCGGGTGTTCGCTGTCCCGCTCGGCAGCGGCCGCGAGCCCGAGGACCGCGTCGTCGCCGATCGTGTCCACGACCTCGGGCGAGCCGGTCGTCAGGGTGCCGGTCTTGTCGAACACGACGGTGTCGATGCCGCGCATCCGCTCGAGGGCGAGCCGGTCCTTCACCAGGATGCCGGCCTTCGCGGCACGCTCGGTCGAGATCGCCACGACGAGCGGGATCGCGAGCCCGAGGGCGTGCGGGCAGGCGATGATCAGCACCGTGACCGTGCGGGTGATCGCCTCGGTGGGGCTGCCGAGGAGGATCCACACCACGAACGTGATGATCGCCGCCCCGGTGGCGAAGTAGAAGAGGAGTGCCGCGGCCCGGTCGGCGAGCACCTGCGTCCGCGACGACGATGCCTGCGCCTCGGCCACCATCCGCTGGATCCCGGAGAGCGCGGTGTCGTCCCCGGTCGCGGTGATCCGGACGCGGATCGAGCTGTCGGTCGCGACGGTGCCCGCGACGACGCGGTCACCCGCGGCCCGCTCGACGGCGACGGACTCCCCCGTGATCATCGACTCGTCGACCTGCGCGCGGCCGTCGACGACCTCGCCGTCAGCGGGGACACGTCCGCCGGGTCGGATCACGACGGTCTGTCCGACCTGGAGGCTCGACACCGGCACCCGGGACACGTCACCGCCGTCGTCGATCACCTCGGCCTCGTCGGGCAGCAGCGCCGCCAGCGCGTCCAGGGCACTCGAGGCGACGCCCATGGCACGCATCTCGATCCAGTGCCCGAGCAGCATGATCACGATGAGGAGTGCGAGCTCCCACCAGAAGTCGAGGTCGAGCCCGAAGAGCCCGAGGCTGGTGATCCACGAGGCGACGAACGCCACGACGATCGCCATCCCGATGAGGAGCATCATCCCGGGGTGCTTCGTGCGGGCCTCGGACCAACCGCCGGTCAGGAACGGCCAGCCGCCGTAGAGGAACAGCACCGTGCCGAGCACCGGCGAGACCCAGCCGGCCCAGGCGGCGTCGGGCAGCGGGTAGTGCAGGATGTGGGCGAACATCGTGCTGAACGCGACGACCGGGACGGCGAGCACGAGGCTCCACCAGAACCGGTCGCGGAACATCGCGGCGTGGTCGCCGTGCCCGCCGTGCCCATGGTGCATGTGGCCATGGCCGCCGTGCTCGGCATGCGCATCGTGCCCGGCGTGGTCGTGCCCAGCCATGTCGTGCCCGGCGTGGTCGTGCCCAGCCATGTCGTGCCCGGCGTGGTCGTGCCCCGCCATGTCGTGCCCGGCCATGTCGTGCCCGGCCGCATCGTGCCCGGCGTGGTCGTGGTGGGCGTGTTCGCCGCCGTCGACGTGCCCGGGTTGGTCCGACGCGTCCTGGACGATCGTCTTCCGGTCCTCGTGGTCGTCGCGCTGGTCCATGTCACCCACCATACCCCCTAGGGGTACCCAAGGAACGGACGGAACGGTCAGGACACCGCGTGATCGGCCGGAGTGGACGGTGTCGTCGGCGGCGGCGCGAGGTCACCCCGGCGCCGGATCGCCCCGGTGAGGACGAGCACGAGGACCACGACGGCGAGCACGATCCACCCCGCCACACCGAGGGGACTCCGCAGGACACTCGAGACGTCCACGCCCGAGGCCACCACCACCGCCCCGACCCCGGCGGCACCGTTCACCCCGGCATGCGCGAACACCGCGGGCCACACCGAGCCCGTCCGGAGCCGCAGCCACCCGAGCACGATCCCGAGCAGCACGCACGCGATCACCATGAACAGCACGCCGAGCCAGTCGGTCCGGCCGAAGTTGTAGCCGAGCAGGATGATCGGCGCGTGCCAGAGCCCCCACACGACACCGGAGCCGACGAGCGCGGGCCAGGTGCCGAACCGTGCCAGCGCCGGGACGAGGAACCCGCGCCAGCCGATCTCCTCCCCGATGGTGACGAACGCGTTGAAGCAGGCGACGAACGGCAGCTGCGCGAGCTGCAGCGTCACGAGCACCCCGATCGGCATCGGGAGGCTCCGGAGACCCTGCGCCTGCAGGACGTCGTGGAAGCCGCCGAACCCGACCAGGTCGACGGGGAACCACCCGGCGAGCGCGGCGACGACCAGCGCCGCCACCGGGAGGAGCAGTCCGCCGAGGTAGGCGGCCACCGTCGTCCAGATCGTCCGGCCCACCGGTCGGAGGGGCCAGACCCCGAGGAAGCGGAGCACCGGGCGGGGTCGACGGTGTCCGAGCAGGAAGAGCACGAGCGCGGCGGACACGAGCGGGGTGAACATCATCCCGACGATGAACAGCGTGGCGAACGGCGTGCCGAGCCCACGCCCCGAGAGCCAGAGCGGCAACGCGACCGCCCACGCCCCCGCGAGCGCGATCAGGACGAAGGCGACGATCGCCCACGTCGGCACGGACTGCATCCGCGCGGACTGTACCGGCCCGGTCGGCATCGGCCCGGTCGGCACCGGCCCGGTCGGCATCGGCCCGGACGGCTGTGGTTCCCCCTGGTGGTTCATGCCGAAATGCTACCGGCCACCACCGTCACTCGGCCGGCGGGCCGTCCTGCGCCGCCTGCATGTCCATCCACACGTGCTCCCAGCGGTGCCCGTCCGGGTCGAGGTAGCTCCGCTGGTACATGAAGCCGAGGTCCATCTCCGGCCGGTCCTCGGTCCCGCCGGCGGCGACAGCCGCGTCGACGATGCGGTGGACGTCGTCCTTCGAGTCCGCCGTGAGGGAGTTGATCACCTCGATCGTCGAGCCGTCCGAGATCGGCTTGTCGGTGAAGTCCGTGAACCGCGCGTGCGTGATCGCCATCACGTACACGGTGTCGCTGATCACCACGCACGCGGCCGTCTCGTCGCTGAACTGCGGGTTGATCGAGTACCCGAGCGCCTCGTAGAACGCGGTCGAGCGCTCCAGGTCGGCGACGGGGAGGTTGATGAAGACCATGGTCGGCATGTGATCAACCTGGCCCGACCGAGAGCGGACCGCAACCGTTTCGCAAGAACGACGAGGTCGCTGTCGTACGACAGCGACCTCGTCGTTCGGGGTCAGGCAGCCAGGCGCAGCCCGCGGCGGCTCAGGCCAGCTCGCGGCCTTCGCCGGCGGCCTTCTGGTGCTCCTCCGCCTCGGCCTGGCCGATGATGTCCTCCGCCGGGACGGGCGCGAGCCGGTCCCAGAGGAAGAAGAGCAGCCCGCCGGCGAGCATCGACAGCCCGACCCAGAGGTTGATCTGGATGCCGCCGGTCTTCACCGGGTCGGAGTCCCAGTTGACGATGCCGACGATGGTGGTGATGACGCCGTAGAGCACGAACAGTCCGCCGAGGATGCGGCGCAGGTCGAGACGGCGGGTGGAGCGGACGAGTGCGGCCTTCTGCTCGTCCGTCATGGCATTGGTGGTGTCACTCATGAGGTGTGGTCTCCTTCGCAGGACAGCGGATCAGAGGAACGGCAGGTAGAGGACGACGCAGAGCACGAGGGCGACCGTGCCGAGGAGCGCCGGGGACCGGTACCAGGCGGTGTCGGTCGCGACGGAGTCACCGTGCAGGTCGATCTTGCCGACGCCGTAGACCAGGCCGCTGAGGTCCTTCTCGGCCTTCGGCTTCGTGAACATCGACACGATGAACCCGACGATGAGCACCGTCACGAAGGAGATGATCGCGCCGTAGAGCGTCTCGGCGGTCCCGGTCGCGAACAGCTTCGGGTTCGCCAGGTAGGCGATCCACGTGATCGTCGGCGTCACGATGCCGAGGATGTAGCCCCAGAGCGCGCCCTGGGTGGTCATCCGCTTCCAGAGCAGACCGAGGATGAACACGGCGAACAGCGGCGCGTTGAAGAAGGAGAACAGCGTCTGCATGTACGTCATGATGTTCTGCGCCTGGGCGGCGATGAACGCGGTCGCGATGCCGACGACGACCCCGACGACGGTGACCCAGCGGCCGGTCTGCAGGTAGTGCGCGTCGGGCATGTTCGGCTTCACGTAGCGCTGCCAGATGTCGTACGTGAACACGGTGTTGAACGAGGACACGTTGGCGGCCATGCCGGCCATGAACGAGGCGAGGAGCCCGGTCACCGCGACGCCGAGCACGCCGGTCGGCAGGTACATCTGGATGAGCTTCGGGATCGCGTCGTTGTACGTCAGCGTGCCGTCCGCGAACTGGTTGCCGACGACGGCGGCCGCGATGAGGCCCGGGATGACGACGATCGCCGGGATGAAGAGCTTCGGGATGGCGGCGATGAGCGGGGTGCGGCGGGCCGCGGACATGTTCTTCGCGGAGAAGGCGCGCTGCACCTCGGTGAAGTTCGTCGTCCAGTAGCCGAAGCCGAGCACGAAGCCGAGGCCGAGCACGATGGCGAGCCAGTTCGCACCGATCGGGTTCGTGACGTTGCCGAACCCGGTGCCGGCCCACGCCTGCAGGTGCTGCACGCCCTGCGTCTCGACGATCGCGGACTTCAGGCCGCTCCAGCCGCCGACGCGGTGCAGACCCACGATCGTCAGCGGGACGAGGCCGGCGATGATCACGAAGAACTGCATGACCTCGTTGTAGATCGCGCTGGAGAGCCCGCCGAGGGTGATGTAGACGAGGACGAAGCCCGCTGAGACGATGATGGCGAGCCACTCCGGCCAGCCGAGCATGGCCTCGATGACGATCGCCATCGCGTAGAGGTTGATGCCGGCGATGAGGACGTTCGACACCGCGAACGCGATCGAGTTCACCAGGTGCGGCGCCTTGCCGAAGCGGCGCAGCATGAACTCCGGCACGGAACGCACCTTGGAGCCGTAGTAGAAGGGCATCATCACGAGCCCGAGGAACACCATCGCCGGCACTGCGCCGACGAGGTAGTAGTGCAGGGTCGCCATGCCGATCTGGGCACCGTTGGCGGCCATGCCGAGGATCTCGGTCGCGCCGAGGTTCGCGGACACGAACGCCAGGCCCGTGATCCACGCGGGCATGGACCGGCCCGAGAGGAAGAAGTCCATGCTCGTCCGGACCTGCTTCCGGGCGGTGAACCCGATCCCGATGACCACCGCGAAGTACACGATGATCATGAGGTAGTCGACCCAGCCCAGGTTGAGCTGGATCCCGTTGTTCGCTGCAGCGAGAACCATGTAGTGACTCCACGTCGAGGTGATCAGGACCGGCGTCTGCGCCGATCCAACGGGGGACACTACCCGAGTAGTACCGTTTTGTAACTTTTGCTCCGATCCGCGCGGTGGCCTATTGTGACCGTTCACATAGCCATGACATGTGTCATGCGAACCGGGGGACGCCACAAACCCCGCCGGTAGGCTCTGGACATGACCGAGCAGCCGCGCATCCTCGTCCTCAACGGCCCGAACCTCGACATCCTCGGCCGCCGCGACCCGGAGCAGTACGGCACGGTGACGCTCGCCGAGATCGAGGCGGTCGTCCACACCGAGGCGGCGGTGCACGGACTCGACGCGGACTTCCGGCAGACCAACCGCGAGGGCGAGCTCGTCGAGTGGCTGCACGAGGCGCTCGACGACTTCGTCGGCGTGGTGATCAACCCCGCCGCCTACGCCCACACCTCCGTCGCGCTGCACGACGCCGTGGAGGCACTGTCCGTCCCGGTCGTCGAGGTGCACCTCTCGAACACGTGGAAGCGCGAGCCGTTCCGGCACGTCGACCACGTCGCGACGGCGGCGACCGCCGTCATCGCGGGAGCCGGCGCCGACGGCTACCGTCTGGCGGTCGCACACGTGGCGGCCCTGCAGGGCTGACGCGACCGAGCAGCGGACGGGAGGCTCGTGGCGGTGCCGCCACGGGCCTCCCGTCCGGTTCTGGGCTATGTTCGCATGTATGGACATGGTGCGGATCGGACTCGTCGGCTACGGCATCGGAGGGCGCGCCTTCCACCGGCCCTTCATCCTCGACGCCTCCGGCGTCGAACTGGTGGGCGTCGTCGCCCGCTCCGCGGACAAGCGCGCGCAGCTCGCGACCGACCTGCCGGACGTCCCGGTGTTCGACTCGCTCACCGCGCTCATCGCGGCGGGTGTCGACGCCGTCGTCATCACCACGCCGCCGTCCACCCGTCGTGACCTCGTGCTCGAGGCCGTCGCTGCCGGGATCGCCGTCGTCGCGGACAAGCCGTTCGCGCCGGACCCCGCGACCGCGCGTGAGATCCGGGCGGCTGCGCTCGAGGCGGGCGTCCCGGTCGCGCCGTTCCACAACCGGCGGTGGGACACCGACCTCGTGACGCTCCGGGGCGTGCTGGACGGCGGCGCGCTCGGCGAGGTGCTGCGGTTCGAGTCGCGCTTCGACCTGGTCGAGCGAGCGGGCATCGCGACCGGGGTCGGCGGCGGCGTGCTCTCCGACATCGGCTCGCACCTGGTCGACCAGGCGGTGTCGCTGTTCGGGCCGATCGCGTCGGTGTGGGCCTCGCTCGACATGCGCGACGCGCGCTCGCTCGGCCGCGACCAGGACGGGCAGATCGACGCGGGCTTCACGCTCGAGGCGACGCACCGTTCGGGCGTGATCTCACGGCTCACGTCGAACAAGGCCGGGTTCCTCGCCGCTCGCCGCCTGCGGGTGGACGGGGTTGGCGGGACCTACGAGGCATCGAGCACCGACGTGCAGGCGCAGGCAGCCGTCGCCGGGCGCTCCCCCGCTGACGACCGCGCCGGGTGGGGCGTCGAGCCGGCCGGCGGCACGCTGACCACGGAGTCCGGCACCGCGTCGGTGCCGTCGGCGCAGAGCTCGTACACCGACTACTACGAGCGGTTCGCCCGGGCGGTCCGGGGCGAGGGCACGGTGCCGGTGTCCGTCGACGACGCCGTGCACGTGGTCGAGGTGCTCGATGCGGCACGGCGCGCGGCGGAGTCCGGCCAGGTGGTCGAGGTCCCGGCGGCCTGACGGCTGCGCGTGGCGAGCGCGTGGCTAGAAGTCGGCGGGGCGGGGGACGTCCGTCGTGGCAGCCGTGACGAAACCGCCGCGGATGATCGGCAGCGCGCGCCGGACGGCCTGGTCGATCCGGAGCTCGAGGTCGATGTTCGTGATGTCGTAACCACCCTCGCGCTTGGTGAAGTCGCGCTCGTTGCCGAAGACCCCGATCGGCAGCGTGGTGGACTGGAAGAAGCCGAAGAGCGGGCGCATCTGGTGCTCGACGAGGAGCGCGTGCCGGTCGCTGCCGCCCGTCGCCGTCAGGAGCACCGGGGTGTCGACGAGGTCGTACTGCCCGACCCAGTCGAAGAAGAGCTTGAACGCGCCCGAGTACGCGGCACGGAACGCCGGGCTGCCCACGACGAGCACGTCGGCGGCCTCGACGGCCTCGAGCGCGGCGACCGTGGTCGGCGACATGGTCGAGCGGTCCGACGCCGCGCCGAGGTCGGCCAGCAGCGGACCGATCTCCACGGTCAGGGTGCGCGCGTCCTCGATCTCCTCACCGAGTCGCGCGACGGTCGCGGCCACGAGGGTCGAGGTGCGCGACGGGTCCGATGGGCTGCCGCTGACGCCGACGACGAGTTCTCCGCTCATGCGTTCGATGCTCACACGACGCCGGAGCCCCCGCGCGGTTGTGACGACATGTGTCGCCTCAGCCGCCCCCGCGTACCGTTCGCCGCATGCAGACGTTCCTGCCGTACGCCGACTTCCGCGCATCCGCCGAGTCCCTCGACGACCGCCGGCTGGGGAAGCAGCGCGTCGAGACCCTGCAGGTGATGCGCGCGCTGACGCTGCCGGACTACGGGTGGCAGCACCACCCGGTCGTGGCGATGTGGCGCGGGTACCGGCCGGCGCTGATGGCGTACCAGGACGCCACGTGCGGGGTGTGGCTCGAGCGCGGACACGTCGACACGTGCCTGGCGAAGACCCTCGCGGACCTCGGCCGCTCCCCCGAGGACCTGGCGGCGTACGAGCGCGGCGACTACCCGGTCCCGGCGTGGAACGCGGACGAGGCCGTGCACCGGTCGCACCGGTCCAAGCTCGTGCAGAAGGACCGGGAGCACTACCTCCCGCTCTTCCCGGACGTGCCGGACGACCTGGACTACGTCTGGCCGGTGCCGAGCGCTGCGGTCAGGCGATCGGCGTCCACCGCGCCCCGTCGCGCCGGGTGACCCGGTCGGAGCGGACCTCGACGGTGCCGGCGAGGCCGTCGACGGCGTGCCGGGCGACGGCCACGGCGAGCTCGTCCTCCCCGGCTTCGTAGCGGACGACCGCGCACGGCACACCGCGGAGCAGGCGGACGTCCTGCGCCTCGACGACGGCGAGCTCGGCGACGAGCCGGGCGGCGGCGGGCAGGACGGCGTCGGGAGCGACCCCGGGTGCGAGCGCACCGATGGCGAGCGTGACGCGGTAGGAGGGCACGCCCACACGGTACCGGCGCGCGCTGCTCGGCCGCGCGGTACCGGCAGGCAGGAAGGTGCACCCGGACCCGCCGTGGGTTCGAGGGGGAACGGGACGCCGCTCAGGGAAACGGCGCCCTTGACCCACGGCGGGTCACGGGGTGCAGCAGACTGCGACGACAGGGATCGTCGCGGCCCGCTCCGGACGCTGGTTCAGGGGTGCGTCCGGTTCATCGCGCCGACCGGCTCCCGCAGGGGAACGGAGCCGGGCGGCGCGGGTCCTCAGAGGTGTTCGGTGTCCTCTCGGTACCGCTCCGACTCGGTCGGAGCAGGCATGGATCGTCGTGCAGCGGCCGGGCAGATCATCGGGAGCAGGGCACTCCCGATGGTCGCGAGCGCGCCCACCACGGCGATGAGACCGAGGGGCGCCGAGCCGACGTCGTGTCCGGCTGCCACGGCGAGCGCGAGGACGGTCGCGGGTGCCGGCAGGAGCTGTACCGCCCGGAAGCGGTCCTCCCGGGGGACTCGAGTCGTCATCGCGTTTGCCATGTGAACACTCTGACGCAGAACAGGTGTCCGCAAAAGGGGGGACACGTACCCAGAGATGGAGTAGAACGTCTAGTACACCCCTGAATGCGGCTCAGCCCAGCGAGCGGACCGCCGCCACCGCATCGACCACCGCGGCGACGACGAGCGGGACGTCCTCCCCCGTCAGGGTCCCGTCGAACGTCAGCCGGACGGCACTCCGCGCGACCTCGTCGGACAGCCCGAGCGCGGTGAGGACGTGCGACGCCTCGGTGCTGCCGGCGGCGCAGGCGCTCCCCGAGGACGACACGACGTCCCGCTGCTCCAGCTCGAGCAGCACGGTCTCCCCGTTGACGGCGGGGACCCGTGCGGCGCCGGCGACACCCGGTACCTCGGGGAAGCAGAACGACGCGTGCCCGGGCAGCCGGTGCTCGGCAGAGCCCGTGAGCACCGCGCCGGGGACACCGGCGAGGACCCCTGCGACCACCGCGTCCCGAGTGGCGGTCGCCGTCGCGGCGGCGCTCGCGCGCCCGGCCGCCGACAGCGCCACCGCGGTCGACACCGCGACCGCACCGGCGACGTCCTCGGTGCCCGACCGCCGACCGCGCTCCTGGCCCCCGCCGTGCACGAGCGGCTCCATCGGCACGCCGGACCGGATCGCGAGCACCCCGGTGCCCTTCGGCGCGCCGAGCTTGTGTCCGGAGAACGTCAGCGCGTCGACGCCGAGCAGGTCGAGGCCGATCGGCAACCACGGCGCGGACTGCACCGCGTCGGTGTGGAAGCGGGCGCCGACCCCGTGCGCGAGCGTCGCGAGGGCGGGGATGTCCTGCACCGTGCCGATCTCGTTGTCGGCGTGCGCGATCGACACGAGCGTGGTGTCCGGCCGGAGCGCCGCGGCGAGCACCGACGGGTCGACGCGGCCGTCCGGCGACACCGGCAGCACGGTCACCTCGAACCCGTGGAAGCGCTCCAGGTACGCGCAGCTCGCCAGGACCGCCTCGTGCTCGATGGCGCTCGTGACCACGTGGCGGCCCCGCGGTGCGGCGAGCGCGATGCCCTTCACCGCCGTGTTCGCGCCCTCGGTGCCGCCCGCGGTGAACACGACCTCGGCCGGACGGCAGCCGAGCACCGACGCCACCTGTCCACGCGCGGCCGCGAGCCCGCGGGACGCCTGGTCCCCGATCCCGTGCGTGGACGACGGGTTCCCGAAGCCGCCCGTCAGCCACGGCCACATCGCCTCGAGCACCTCGCGGCGGACGGGTGTCGTGGCGGCACGGTCCAGGTAGAACACCGGTCAGGCCGACGGCGCGGACGGGACGGCGACGTCGATGTCGATGTCGATGTCGAGCCCGAGGTCGAGGGCACGCGCCGAGTGCGTCAGCGCGCCCACCGAGATGACGTCGACCCCGGTGGCGGCGATCGCGGCGACGGTGTCCAGCGAGACCCCGCCGGACGCCTCGACGAGCGCACGGCCGCCGACGATCGCCACGCCCTCGGTCAGCATCGCCGGCGTGAAGTTGTCGAGCATGATCGTGTCGACCCCGGCGCCGACGACCGGCTCGATCTGGTCGATGCGGTCCACCTCGACCTCGAGGTGCACCGTGTGCCCGAGCCGCTCCCGGGCGCCGCGGATCGCCTCGCCGATGCCGATCCCGCTCGCGAGCAGCACCGCGAGGTGGTTGTCCTTCGCCAGGACCGCGTCGGACAGCGACGTCCGGTGGTTGTGCCCGCCGCCGCACCGCACGGCGTAGCGCTCGAGCGCGCGGAGCCCTGGCGTGGTCTTCCGGGTGTCGACGATGCGCGCGCGGGTGCCGGCGACGGCGGCGACGTACCGGGCGGTCGCGGTCGCGATGCCGGACATCCGCTGGACGAGGTTGAGCGCGACCCGCTCGGCGCGGAGCACCGCCCGGGCCGACCCGGTCACGGTCGCGAGGACGTCCCCCGGCGCGAACGGGTCCCCGTCGGCGACGTGCACGACCGCCTCGATGGTGGGGTCCACGGCGTGCATCACGGCCACGAAGACCGCGCCGCCGCTGAGGACACCGGGCTCACGGGCGCCCAGCGTCGCGGTGGCGGTCGCGTCCGCCGGGATGAGCGTCTCGCTGGTGACGTCGCCCCACGGCGCGTCCTCCTCGAGCGCGGTCTCGATGACGCGGCGGAGCGCGTGCGGCGGGATGGAGCCGACGTGGGTGGTGGGCACGGTGGTGGGCACGGTGATGGTCATGCGAGTGCTTCCTCGGGGACGGGAACGGGTGCGGTCGCCGGTGCGGCGACCCACGCGAGCGACGCGGGGGCGTCCGGGTCGGTGTCGGGGTGGTCGGTGCGGGCGTGTGCGCCGCGGGACTCGGTACGGGCCTCGGCCGCACGGGCGACGAGCCGGGCGAGGTCGAGGAGCGCGCGGTCCTCGTGCGCCCGGACGGTCGCGGGGGCGTCGACGGCCAGCGCGTCGAGCTCGCGACGCGCGGTCGCCAGCCCACCCGCGTCGCGGAGCAGGCCGACGCGTTCGGTCATCACCCGCTGGACCGTCTGCCGGACGTCGGCCGACCCGTCGAGGCGAGCCGGGCCTCCCGTCCGGCGGTCCGTACCGATCGTCGGACGGGAGGCAGTGGTCGGCCCCACGACGCCCGGCACCGTGGTGACGGGGAGCGTCGCGGTGCCGCGGAGACGGAGCAGGCCGGGTCGCGGTGCGCCGAGCGCGTCCGCTGCGCGGACCGCGAAGACCAGTCCCTCGAGGAGGGAGTTGGAGGCGAGGCGGTTCGCACCGTGCACACCGGTGCACGCGGCTTCGCCGATGGCGGCGAGGCCCGGGATGCTCGTGCGCCCTTCGGCGTCGGTGGCGATGCCGCCCATGAAGTAGTGCGCTGCCGGGGCGACCGGGACGCCGTCGCGGCTCCAGTCGAAGCCGGCGGCACGGGTGGCGCGGGTGAGGCCGGGGAAGCGGGCGACGAGGAAGCCGGGGTCGAGTGCCGTGGCGTCGAGGACGACCTCCCCGGAGTCGCGGATCGCGGCGGCGATGCCCCGGGCGACGACGTCACGCGGGGCGAGTTCGGCGTCCGGGTGCACGGCGGTCATGAAGCGGCGACCGCGGGCGTCGCGGAGGACGGCGCCCTCGCCGCGGACGGCCTCGGAGACGAGGCCGCCGCCGGGCACCGCGAGGCGCGTCGGGTGGAACTGCATGAACTCGAGGTCGGCCAGGACGGCTCCGGCACGCCAGGCCGCGGCAGCCCCGTCGCCCGTCGCGACGAGCGGGTTCGTCGTCTCGCGGTACAGGTGCCCGGCGCCCCCGGATGCCAGGACGACCGCGTCGGCGTCGATCCGCCGCGGCTCGCCGAGGAGATCGAGGACGTCGATGCCGACCACCGCCCCGTCACGGAGCACGAGGTCTGTGAGGCAGGTGCGCTCCAGGATCGTCACGTGCTGCCGGTGCAGTGCCGCGATGAGCGTCTGCTCGATCGCCGCACCGGTGGCGTCGCCGGCCGCGTGCACGACCCGCCAGCGTCCGTGCGCCGCCTCACGCCCACGGGCGAGGTCGTCGCCGTACCTGTCGAGGGTCGCCGGGTCGGCGGTGCGGTCGAACGGCACGCCGAGCGCCAGGAGGTCGCGGACGCGGGCCGGGCCGTCGGTGCAGAGGACCTCGACCGCGCGCGCGTCCGCGCTGCCGGCCGCCGCGACGTGCGTGTCGGCCTGGTGCAGCGCCGCGGTGTCGTCGGCGCCGAGGGCGACGGCGATGCCGCCCTGGGCGTGGCTCGTCGCCGCGTCCGCCAGCGCGCCCTTCGTCACCAGGGTGACGTCGTGGCGGGCGCTCGCGCGGATCGCGGCGGTGAGCCCGGCGATGCCGGAGCCGACGATGACGACGTGCACGTTCAGTCCTTCGGACGGGCCGCGAGCATCCGCTCGAGCGCGACCTTGGCTTCGGCCTTGACGTCGTCCGGGACGACGATCTCGTTGAGGACCTCGCCGTTCACGAGGGCCTCGAGCACCCAGGCGAGGTAGCCGGGGTGGATCCGGTACATCGTCGAACACGGGCAGACGACCGGGTCGAGGCAGAAGATCGTGTGCTGCGGGTACTCCGCGGCGAGCCGGTTCACCATGTTGATCTCGGTGCCGATCGCGAACGTGGTCGGCTCGGTCGCCGCGGCCACGGTCTTCCGGATCAGGTCCGTGCTGCCGGCGGCGTCCGCGGCGTCGACGACGGCCATCGGGCACTCCGGGTGGACGATGACCTGGACGCCGGGGTGGTCCACGCGGGCCTGCTCGATCTGGTCCACCGTGAAGCGACGGTGCACGGAGCAGAAGCCGTGCCAGAGGACGACCTTCGCGGCGAGCAGCTCGGCCGCGGTGTTGCCGCCGCCGGGCAGTCGGGGGTTCCACATCGGCATCAGGTCCGTGCTGATGCCCATCGCCTTCGCGGTGTTCCGGCCGAGGTGCTGGTCCGGGAAGAAGAGGACCCGCTGCCCGCGCTCGAACGCCCACTCGAGGACGGTCGCCGCGTTCGAGCTGGTGCACACGATGCCGCCGTGGCGGCCGCAGAAGGCCTTGAGGTCGGCAGCGGAGTTCATGTACGTGACGGGGATGACCGGCACGCGGCCGTCGGCGTCCGGCTCGGTGCCGTAGACCGCTTCGAGCTCGGCCCACGCGGCCTCGACGCTGTCGATGTCGGCCATGTCCGCCATCGAGCAGCCCGCCGCCAGGTTCGGCAGGATCACGCGCTGGTCGTCGCGCGCGAGGATGTCGGCCGTCTCGGCCATGAAGTGCACGCCGCAGAACACGATCGCCTCGGCGTCGGGCTTCGTCAGCGCGGCGTTCGCGAGCTGGAACGAGTCGCCGAGGAAGTCCGCGTGCCGGACCACCTCGTCGCGCTGGTAGAAGTGCCCGAGGACGACGACGCGGTCCCCGAGGGTCGCCTTCGCCCGTTCGATGCGCTCGTGGAGCTCGTCGACGGGGGCGTGCTTGTACTCGTCCGGCAGGACGCCCTGGCGCGGGGCGGTGGTCGGGATGACGTCGGACATCGACGAGCCGGGCCCGTACCCGGGGCGGGCGTCGAAGTCCCAGGTCGGCATCGCGAGGTCCGGCGTGCAGGTGCTGCCGTCGGCCTTGCCGTTGGAGATGAGTTCGATGGTGGTTGCGATGGACACCGGGGGTTCCTATCGGTTCTGCGGTTTCGTGCCCTGCTGCAGCGGGCCGTTGTCCGCGTAGGCCAGGTCGGGGTTCGAGCGGTACAGCCGGGCCGGGCGGTGCCGGTCCCCGCTCGTGGTCTCGTCGGTGGCGATCACCGCGTCGGACTGCGCGACCTGCCGGCGGAAGTTCGCCGGGTCGAGGGTGCGGCCGAGGACGGCTTCGTACACCGCCCGGAGCTCGGCGAGGGTGAACCGCTCGCCGAGGAACGCCTGCGCGATCCGGGAGTACGACATCTTGTTGCGGAGCCGCCAGAGCGCGTACTCGGCGATCCGGTCGTGGTCGAACGCCAGGGGCGGGTGCTCGTCGGCGAGGAACCATCGGACGTTCCAGTCCTCCGGCACCGAGCTCGCCTCGTCCGGGCGGACGAGGGCCCAGTACACGATCGAGACGACCCGGGTCGGGGAGCGGTCGACGTCGCCGAACGCGTAGAGCTGCTCGAGGTACCGCGGCTGCACGTTCGTGGTCTCGCGGAGGCGCGCCGCCGCGGAGTCCTCGAGCCCTTCGTCCGGACGCACCCAGCCGCCGGGGAGCGCCCACGATCCCTCGTGCGGTTCGGTCGTGCGGCGGACGAGCGGCATCCACAGCGCGGGCGCCCCGGTGTCGGGGTGCGGGCGCAGCGCGACGATCACGGTGGAGACCGCGACGCGGATGTCGTCTGCCATGTTCTGGTCTTTCTGACTGTAAGTGTTCGGGTTGAGGCGACTCTATCACTGGGACCGACCGACGCCGACACGTTGCCGAAACAAACCGTCTCCACACCGAAAAACTCCGGTGACCGCCCAGAAACCCGCCAGGCATACGGTGGCGACATGACAACGGTGACCAGGGTGCACGCCGTCGTGACGGGGACCGTCCAGGGGGTCGGGTTCCGCTACTGGACGGCACGCAAGGCCGACGGGCTCGAACTCGCGGGCTACGCCCGGAACCTCTTCGACGGGACGGTCGAGGTCGAGGCGGAGGGGCCCTCGCCGGCGGTCGACGCGCTCATCGAGATGCTGCGCAGCGGACCGCCGACGGCGACCGTCACCGAGGTGACGACCAGGGCGGTCGTGCCGCACGGGGACGTGGAGACGTTCGACATCCTGCACTGAGCGTCCATCCGGCGATGTCGGTGCGGCGCGGAATAATCGAGTTCGTTCAGGTGCTGCACCGTTCGTCCTCGCCCACTCCCCTCTCGTTCGGAGCCTCCATGACCGACCACGCCACCGACGCCGCGCCGCGGACGGGCGCCGTCCCGCAGCAGGGCTCGAGCCAGCAGGGCTCGCGCCAGCAGGGCGGTGGGTCGCAGCCGGTGCGGTCCGCAGCTGACGACCGGCTGGTGATCGGCCTGCTGCTGGTCTCCGCCTTCGTCGTGATCCTCAACGAGACGATCATGGGCGTCGCGCTCCCGCGGCTCATGGACGACCTCGACATCAGCGCCGCGACCGGGCAGTGGCTCACCACCGGGTTCCTGCTCACGATGGCCGTCGTCATCCCGATCACCGGGTTCCTGCTGCAGCGCTTCAACACGCGGCCGGTGTTCGTCTGGGCGATGAGCCTGTTCTCCGCCGGCACGCTCATCGCGCTCCTCGCGCCCGGGTTCACGATGCTGCTCGTCGGCCGTGTCGTGCAGGCCAGCGGCACCGCGATCATGATGCCGCTCCTCATGACGACGGTCCTCACCCTGATCGAGCCTGCACACCGCGGCCGCGTGATGGGCAACATCTCGATCGTCATCTCGGTCGCGCCCGCCATCGGCCCGACGATCTCGGGGCTGATCCTCAACGCGTTCTCGTGGCGCTGGCTCTTCGGCTTCGTGCTGCCGATCGCGATCGCGGCGCTGATCCTCGGCATGGTGAAGGTCCGGAACGTCGGCACCCCGCGGACAGCGCCCCTCGACGTGTTCTCCGTGGTCCTGTCGGCCTTCGCGTTCGGCGGGGTCGTCTACGGCCTGTCGAGCATCGGCGAGATCGCCACCACCGGCCCGGTCGTCCCGATCACGGCCCTGGTCGTCGGAGCCGTCGCGCTGACGCTGTTCATCCTCCGGCAGACCCGGCTGCAGCGGAGCGACCGCGCACTGCTCGACCTCCGGACGTTCCAGACGAAGGGCTTCACCGTCCCGATCGTGGGGATGGGCCTGAGCTTCCTGGTGATGCTCGGCACGCTGATCCTGCTGCCGATCTACCTGGAGCGCGTCCTCGGGCTCGACGTCCTGAACGTCGGACTGCTGCTGCTCCCCGGAGGTCTGCTGATGGGGCTGCTCTCCCCGATCGTCGGCCGGATCTACGACCGTCGTGGTCCGCGGGTGCTCCTCATCCCGGGCACGATCATCATCAGCCTCGTGATGTGGGCGCTGTCCACCGTCGGCACCGACACCAGCGTGTGGTTCGTCCTCGGCGCACACGTCGTCCTGAGCATCGGCCTGGCGCTGACCTTCACGCCGCTGTTCACCGCGGCGCTCGGCGGCCTGCCCCCGAAGCTCTACTCGCACGGCAGCGCGGTGCTCGGTACGGCGCAGCAGCTCGCCGGCGCTGCCGGCACCGCACTGTTCGTCACGCTGCTGACCATCGGCGCCGCGACGGCCACGGCGGGCTCCGGCGCGGACGGGCTCGCCGCGGCGACGGCGTCCGGCGTGAAGACGGCGTTCCTCGTCGGCGGGATCATCTCCCTGTTCGGGATCCTGACGGCCGTCTTCGTGCGGAAGCCCGTCACGCCCGAGGGCGCGCCGACGCCCCCGGCCGCGCACTAGCGCGGTCGGCGCGCGCCGCGGCGCGGCGGCGCGCTCCGCTCGGCGGGGCGCGGCGGCGCGCGCTCCGCTCGGAGGTGTCGCGCTCGCACAACCGAAACCACCGCGAACCACGGACTTCCGTGGTTCGCGGTGGTTTCCGTTGTGCGGACGCACAACGCACCGCATGCGCGGTGCGCGGTGCGCAGTGCGCGGTGCGCGGTGCGCGGTGCGCGGTGCGTTGTGCGGTGCGCGGCCGGCGCGCGCCCGCCTCGGCGCCGCCGAGGCGGCCGCGGCGCGCGGTGCGCGGCGGCAGCGGCCGCGGCGCTCGGCGCGCGGCGCGCGGCGCGCGGCGCGCGGCGCTCGGCGCGCGGCGCTCGGCGCGCGCATAACGGAAACCGCGCCGAACCACGGACTTCCGTGGTTCGGCGCGGTTTCCGTTGTGCGGAGGCATTCCGCACCACGGTGCGCGGCGCGGCTGCCGCGCCGGCCGCGGCGCGGCAGCCGCCCGCCGCGGCGCGCGCCGGCCGCGCCGGCCGCGCCGGCCGCGCCGCGCGCACGGGGGCGCGTGGCATCGTGGGCGCATGCGGTCGACGACGAGCGAGCTGAACTGGTCCGGCACGGTGACGTACACGGCGGAGCGCGTCGAACGCCCGACCTCCGTCGAGCAGGCCGCCGAGATCGTCGCGCGCGAGTCACGCGTCCACGGCCTCGGCACCCGGCACTCGTTCAACGACGTCGCGGACACCCCCGGCGTGCTGCTCGACCTCACCGCGATCCCGACCGACCTGGCCATCGAGCACGGAGACAGCACGAGCACCGCGACGCTCGGCGCCGGCACCCGCTACGGCGTCGTCGCCCCCGACATCGACGCGGCCGGCCTCGCCCTGCACAACATGGGCTCGCTGCCGCACATCTCGGTCGGCGGCGCGATCGCGACCGGCACGCACGGCTCCGGCACGACGCTCGGCTCGCTGAGCACCGCCGTCCGCGCGCTCGAGTTCCTCGGCCCCGACGGCACGACCCGCACCGTGCACCGCGAGGACCCCGACGGCCCGGGCAGCGTCATGCACCTCGGCCTGCTCGGCATCGTCACCCGCGTCACGCTCGAGGTGCAGCCGACCTACCTGATGCGCCAGGACTCGTACGGCCCGTTCCCGTGGCGCACGTTCCTCGACCACGTCGCCGAGATCCACGCCGCCGGGTACTCCGTCTGCTCGTACACCCGGTTCGGCGACGAGATCGGCGAGGTGCTCGTGAAGAGCCGCGCCGAACACGTGCCCGACGACCTGTTCGGCGCACCACGACTCCCCGGCACCCCGGGCGACGCCTCCCGCACCGCCCGGGACGGCTCGATGGGCCCGTGGTGGGACCGGCTGCCGCACTTCCCGATCGACTCCGTCCCCTCACACGGCTCCGAGGTGCAGAGCGAGCACTTCGTCCCGCTCCGCCACGCCGCGGCAGCGCTCGACGCCCTCCGCGGGCTCGCCGACCGCATCCAGCCGCACCTGCACGTCGCCGAGCTCCGGACGATGGCTGCCGACGACCTCTGGCTCAGCCCGTCGCAGGGCGAGGACGTCTTCTGCATCGCCTTCACGTGGAAGAAGCACCCCGAGGAGGTCGCGGCGCTCCTGCCCGACCTCGAGGCCCGCCTCGCACCCCTCGGTGGCCGCCCGCACTGGGGCAAGATGAGCTCGCTCGACGGCGACGCGGTCGCCGCCCTGTACCCGCGCCTCCCCGCGTTCCGCGAGCTGGTCGCCCGGGCCGACCCGGACCGGACGTTCGCGTCCGCCTTCGGCGAGCGGTCCTTGCGGACCTGACCCGAGCCTCCCGTCCGGTGCATCCCGGCCCACCACCGGACGGGAGGCACTGCCCACGTCCGCCCCGCCGCTCACGGCAGGTGGGTGACCACCTTCGCCTGCCCGTCCCAGTGCCGGAGGCCGCCGACGGTGAGCACCTCGGGGAGCGGTCCCTCCGCCGTGAGTGCCCGGAGCGCCGCGGGCAGGTCGACGTCCCGGATGCGGCGGGCCAGGGTGACGTGCGGCGCCCACCGTCCCGGGGCGGCGGGGTCGAGCGAGCCGGGAGCCGCGCGGTGGACGGCCTGGTGGAACCGCGCCAGGGGCTCGTCGACGACCACGCCGAGGCCGAGCACGTGCCGACCGGGCCCGGCGGGGAAGAGCAGGACCCCGGCGACGCGGAACTCGGCGGGCAGGGCCGTGTCGAAGCCGGTGGGGACGGGCAGGGACTCCCCCGCGGCGAGGGTCACGTGTGGGTCGTTCGTGCCGGAGTGCCCGAGACTCGGCAGCTCCGCGGCGACGAGCGTCTGCCAGAGCGTCCGGACCGCAGCGTCCGAGGGGTCGTCGAGGACGAGTTCGATGCTGCGCACCCGTCCGAGTCTGCCCGGCGGCAGCTGCGCGCGTCCCGGTGTGTAACACGGCGGAACGCAAGTCGACCGTGTCCCCGCTGGCCGTCACACTCGTGTCAGTCCACGAGCGTGTGACCCCCACTGCACGGCCCGCGAGGCCCGCCCCACGAGGAGCACCCCATGACCGCACCCGCACTGCCCGACAAGCCGAAGCGCAAGCGCCCGATCGGCTGGATCGTCGCCGCGGCGATCGTCGTCGTCGCCATCATCATCGCCGTCGTCGCGGTCGCCGTCCGCTCCGGCGGCGACGACTCGAGTGCCGCGTCCTCGGGCAACGCGCCGAAGACGGTCACGATCGGTGTCTCGGACAAGTCGCTGCCGTACTGGGACACGTACGTGAAGCTCGCGAAGTCGCAGCTCAACGTCACGGTGAAGCTGCAGAACTTCTCGGACTACTCGCTGCCGAACCCTGCGCTCAAGGACAAGCAGATCGACATCAACCAGTTCCAGCACATCCAGTACCTGGCGAACTACAACGTCACCTCGGACGACGACCTGCAGCCGATCGGTGCGACGGCCGTCTACCCGCTGCCGCTGTACTCCACCAAGGTCTCGGACGTGGCGGACTTCAGCAACGGCGCCAAGGTCGCGATCCCGAACGACGCCATCAACGAGGCGCGGGCGCTCCTGGTCCTGCAGGCCGCTGACCTGGTGACGCTCAAGGACGGCGGCAACGCGTTCTCGACCGTCTCCGACATCACCTCGCACAAGGTCGACGTGCAGACGCTCGACGCCTCGCAGACCGCGAACGCGCTGCAGCAGGGTTCCGTCGAGGGCGCGATCGTCAACGTGAACTACGCCACCTCGGCCGGGCTCGACACCAAGGACGCGATCTTCCAGGACGACCCGAAGAGCGCATCGGCCGCCCCGTACGTGAACGTGTTCGCGGTGCGTGACGCCGACAAGACGAACAAGACCTACCTCGAACTGGCGAAGCTGTTCCAGGACGACGCCGTGCAGAAGGTCTTCGCGAAGGACTACCCGGACGCCGTGCCGAGCGACGAGAGCGCTGCGACCCTGCAGAAGGAACTCGCGGCGGTCGAGAAGGACGCGAAGGCGGCAACGGAGTAGTGGCTGCCCTCGTCGAACTCCGCGGCGTCTCCAAGAGCTACCGCCGCGCCGACACCGGCGAGACCGTGGTCGCCGTCGAGGACGTGTCCCTCGACGTCGAGCAGGGTGAGGTCCTCGGCGTCATCGGCTACTCCGGTGCCGGCAAGTCCACCCTGGTCCGCCTGGTCAACGCCCTCGAACTGCCCACCTCGGGCACGGTCACGGTCGCGGGCCAGGAGCTGACGGCGATCCCCGAGCGGGATCGCCGTCTGGCGCGTCGCCGCATCGGGATGATCTTCCAGCAGTTCAACCTGTTCCGCTCCCGCACCATCGCCGGCAACGTGGCGTACCCGCTCAAGGTCGCCGGTGTCGGGAAGGAAGAGCGGGACCGCCGTGTCGCCGAGCTGCTCGACTTCGTCGGACTGCTCGACCGGGCGTACGCGTACCCGGAGCAGCTCTCCGGCGGGCAGAAGCAGCGCGTCGGCATCGCCCGGGCGCTCGCCTCGAACCCCGAACTGCTGCTCGCCGACGAGGCCACGAGCGCCCTCGACCCGGAGACCACGTCCGAGGTGCTCGCGCTCCTCCGCCGCGTGAACCGGGAGCTCGGTGTGACGATCATCGTCATCACGCACGAGATGGACGCCGTCCGGCAGATCGCGGACCGCGTCGCCGTCATGGAGCAGGGCCGCGTGGTCGAGGTCGGGGACGTCTACGACGTGTTCTCCACGCCGGCCAACGCCGCGACGAAGCGCTTCGTCCGCACCGCGCTGCACGACCGGCCCTCCCCCGAGACGCTCGCGCGGCTGCGGGAGCGGCACCCGGGGCGGCTCGTCACCGTGCAGATCACCGACGAGGCCGGGTTGCAGAACCGCATCGACGCGGTGTTCCGGTCCGCCGGGGTCACCGCCGAGCTCGTGTACGGCGGGGTGGGCGAGATCCGGGAGCGCCGGATCGGGTCGCTGACGTACGAGCTGACCGGGCCCGGTGCTGGTGCTGGTTCTGGTGCTGGTTCTGGTTCTGGTTCTGGTTCTGGTTCCGCCATCGACGACGCCGTGGCGGCGCTCCGCTCCGGCGGCGTCACGACCGACGAGGAGGCAGGCGCGTGAACAACTCCTTCCAGAGCGTG
This sequence comes from Curtobacterium sp. ZW137, assembly GCF_003762905.1. Lineage (GTDB taxonomy): Bacteria > Actinomycetota > Actinomycetes > Actinomycetales > Microbacteriaceae > Curtobacterium. The sequence continues at coordinate 133,403 of NZ_RJKS01000004.1, forward strand.
ATCGACACGTTCGACGTCTTCCTGTCCTCGGTGCGCGACACGATCGTGATGTCGCTGGTGTCCCTGGTCATCGCCGGGCTCATCGGTCTGGCGCTCGGCCTGGCGCTGTACGCGACGCGTCCGGGCAACCTGCTCGGCAGCCGCACCGCGTACATGGTCATCAACCTGCTCGTGAACATCGTCCGCCCGATCCCGTTCGTGATCTTCCTCGCCGCGATCGCCCCGCTCTCGCGCGTGGTGGTGCAGACCACGATCGGCGTCCCCGCGGTGACGTTCGCGATCTCGCTGGCGGCGGCGTTCGCAGTCGCCCGCATCGTGGAGCAGAACCTGCTGGCGGTGGACCCCGGCGTGGTCGAGGCCGCGCGGGCATCGGGAGCGCACCCGGTCTCGATCCTGCTGACGGTGCTCATCCCGGAGGGCCTCGGGCCGCTCATCCTCGGGTACACGTTCATCTTCATCGGCATCGTGGACATGACCGCGCAAGGTGCACTCGTCGGTGGCGGTGGCCTCGGCGAGTACGCGATCACCTACGGGTCGCAGCGCTACGACTGGTGGATCGTGTACGTCTCGGTGGCGGCGATCGTCGTCATCGTGCAGCTCGGGCAGTTCATCGGCAACCGCTTGGCGCGCGCGACGCTCCGCCGCTGACCCCTGCCGAGATCGCACTTCGTGTCGCCCGCCCTCGAGCGAGGCGACACGAAGTGCGATCTCGCGCGTCGGGCGCGGGCGCCCGGCGCGCGCGGACGCGCGGCGCGCGGCGCGCGCGCGGAGGCGCGACGCGCGGCGCGCGCGCGGGCGCGTCAGGCCGCGCTGTCGGCGGCGACGCTGTCGGCGGCCGCGGCGCCCGGCGCCTCGTAGTGCGCCCGCACCAGGATCGGACGGTGGTCCGAGATGCCCGCCGGCAGGGTCTCCACGCCGGCGATGTGCAGCCCGACGCTCGTCGCGAAGTCGAAGTGCCCGGTGAACTTGCGGTAGCGCAGGTACGTCGGCTGGTCGGAGAGCGAGAGCGCGAAGCCGTGCGACTCGATCTTCCGGCGCAGGTTCGTCTGGAACCACGGGTAGTTGAAGTCGCCGACCATGATCGCCGGAGCCTCGCTCGACAGGTCCCGCACGAACTGGTGCGCCGCCTCGATCTGCTTGCGCCGCAGTGAGTTCGTCGCCGTCAGCGGTGAGGCGTGGAACGACGCCACGATCACGTCGGTCGCGGCCTGCTTGTCGTGCAGGTGCATCGCGATGAGGCGTTCGTGCGCGGGCGCGAGCACCCGGTCGTGCAGGGACTTCTGCAGCGAGTGGATGCTGAAGTCCTGCACCTCGAAGCGGTCGTCGCGCTTGTAGATCGCGAGGCCGAGACGGTTCGCCTTGGTCGACGCGGCGAGGGTCAGGCCCCCGACGGCGGGCGCGAGGTCGTTGCTGTCGCACTCCTGGACGCACAGGACGTCGGCGTCCGATGCCTCGGCGAGGGCAGCGAGCTCACCGTTCGCGGCGTGTTCCCGCAGGTTGTAGCTGACGACGCGGATGGTGGTGGGTTGGACGTCGGTGTCCATCGGGATGGTCCCCTGTTGGTCTGGCACGGGCATGCTGCCTTCCTTCCGGAGCCGGGTCCCTGCGTCCCGCTCAGTCTGCCGCGGCAACGGTACTCGGCGTCCGCAAGCAGTTGCTGAGACTGTAGCGCCTGCCGGATTTCCGGCGCGTGACGGGGACACGAACGTTCACGCTCGGACCCGCCGCGCCGGACGGATGGTGTCGCCGGCGGTCCGGCTCATCACGATGCCCTCGACACAGGCGACGACGAGCAGCACCGCGATCACCCAGAACGCGACCGCGTACGGCCCCGATCCTCCGAGCCCGGCGGCTGCGCGGATGACGACCGCGGCGACGGCGACCCCGAACCCGGCGGCGGTCTGCTGCAGCGTCGAGGACAGGGTGTTCGCCGGGGTCATGTCGGCCTGTTCGACGTCCGCGAACGCGATGGTGTTGTACGCCGTGAAGCCGACCGAGCGCGCGGCACCGCTGACGACGAGCAGCACGGCGAGGACCCAGAACGGCGTCGCCGGGGTGAGGAACGCCATCGCGACGACCGTGGCCGCGGCGACGGCGGACGACACGATGATGACGGGGCGGTACCCGAACCAGCGGAGGAACGGCGTCGTCGCGGGCTTGATGCCGAGGTTGCCGACGAAGACCCAGAGCACGGCGGACCCGGCTTCGAGCGCGGTCCAGCCCCAGGCGTCCTGGAAGAGCAGCGGCAGCACGAACGGCACGGCGGAGACGGCGAGCCGGAACAGGCTCCCGCCGGCGTGCGACACCCGGAAGGTCTCGAGGCGGAACGCGTCGAGTCCCATGATCGGGTGCGGCGCCCGCCGGAAGTGCCGGATCGCGAGCCAGGTGCAGACCGCCCCGACGACGCCCGCGACGACCGCGGCGAGGACGGGCACGGTGTCGAGTGCGAGGAGCGATGCCATCACTACGAGCGCGCCGAGCCCGAAGCAGGCGAGCAGTGAACCTCGCCAGTCGAACGGCACGCGCTGCGGTGCCCGCTCCTGGGGGACGAGCACGAGCGCCGCGACCAGGGCGATCACGCCGAGCGGGATGTTCACCAGGAAGATCCAGTGCCAGGTCAGCGTGTCGACGAGGACGCCGCCGATGAACGGCGCGATGATCGGCGCGGCGAGCGCCGGCCAGGTCAGGATCGCGATCGCGGTGACGAGCTGGTCCTTCCCGGCGCTCCGGAGCACGACGAGCCGCCCGACGGGGACCATCAGGGCGCCGCCGATGCCCTGCACGATGCGCCAGATCGTCAGGTCCACCAGCCCGTTCGACGCGGCGCAGAGCCCGGACGCGATGGTGAAGACCGCGATCGCGCCGACGAACACCGTCCGCGACCCGATGCGGTCGGTCAGCCACCCGCTCACCGGGATGCACACCGCCAGCGTCACGAGGTACGCGGTGATCGCGATGCCGATCGCCGCGGAGTCGACGCCGAGGTCGCGTCCCATCGCCGGGGCCGCGGTGGCGAGGATGGTGCCGTCGAGCAGCTCCATGAAGAAGGTGCCCGCCACGAGCACGGCCACCGCCGTGCTGCCCGTCCGTCGTCTGGCCGATGTCGTCGTCGTCATGTCACCACAAATGCTATGCCCAGCGGCGCGCGGCCTGTTCTGCAATGTGGAACGGTGGGACGGACAGCGTTGTCCGGACGATCGTCCGTGCAGCAGCGTGGACCCCGTCGAAGGAGGATCGATGCCGACCATCCCCGCCACCGTCAGCACCAAGGGCGCATGGGACCCGGGTGCCAGCACCCCGCACCACGTGCTCGACGCCGCGCACCTGCCCGTGATGACGCTCCGCGACTCCGCGCTCGTCAACAACACCGCGGTGATGCAGGCGTACGTCGAGCGGCACGGGCTCCTGTTCGCCCCGCACATGAAGACGCACATGTCGCCGGACCTCGCCGTGCGGCAGATCGACGCCGGCGCGTGGGGCGTCACGGTCGCGTCGGTCCAGCAGGCGATGGTCGCGTGGGAGCACGGCATCCACCACGTCCTCGTCGCGAACGAGGTCCTCGACCCCGCAGGGCTCGCCTGGCTCGCGTCCCGCCGCTCCGCCGACCCCGCGTCGGACGTGCTCTGCTACGTCGACTCTGCGGCGGGGGTGGCGGCAGCGGCAGCGGCGACCGCGGCGGTCGACGGGCAGCTCCACGTACTCGTCGAGGTCGGGTTCCCCGGCGGGCGCACCGGTGTCCGTGACGCGGCGACCGCTTCGGACATCGCGCAGCGGGCCGTCGACGCGGGCCTGACCCTCCGCGGTGTCTCCGGCTACGAGGGCGGCCTGCCCGGCGTGGACGAGGCCCGTGCGTACGTCGACGGCGTCCTCGCGATCGCCGCGAGCGTCCGACCGCTCGTCACCGGCGACCGGGCACTCCTCAGCATGGGCGGCAGCGCCTGGTTCGACGCCGTCACCGATGCCGTCGCGGCCCGCCCGGACGACCTCGACGTGCTGCTCCGGTCCGGCGCGTACCTCACCCACGACGACGGCTTCTACGAGGCACGTACGCCGTTCCACCGGCACCCGGCAGAGGGCTCGCTCCGCGCGGCGATCGAGGTGTGGGGGCGGGTCACGTCGTGCCCGGAACCCGGCCTGGCACTCGTCGCGGTCGGCAAGCGCGACATCTCCTTCGACGAGGGTCTCCCGGTGGTGCGGCAGATCCGGATCGGAGGCTCGGCTCGCGACGCGCAGCGCGTCCCGGCACCCGGGGCGGTCACCGTGACCCGCCTCGACGACCAGCACTGCTACCTCGCGCTGGCGACGGGGGTCGCGCTGGCGCCCGGCGACGTCGTCGTGTTCGGCATCTCGCACCCGTGCACGGTCTTCGACAAGTGGCGCCAGGTGCACGTCGTCGACGACGACGACACCGTGCTCGAGACGATCGCGACGTGGTTCTGATGCAGACAGCCGAAGCACCCGAGCTGCCCGCACGGAACGCCGCGCTCTCCCTCCGGCGTGGCCTCCGGATCCTCGACCTCGTCGCCGACCGGACCCGGAACGGTGACCCGTCGGTGAGCCTGACGACGCTGAGCACCGCGCTCGGTACCTCGAAGTCGACGGTGCTGCGGCTGACGGCCCCGATGCTCGAGAACGACCTGCTCCGCCGCACCGCGGACGCCGGCTTCACGCTCGGCCTCGGGTCGCTGCTGCTCGGGCAGAGCTACCTCGAGGGGATCGACCTCCGCGCCGCCGCCGCGCCCTTCCTCCGCCGCACGGCCGAACAGACCGGGCTGACGTGTCACCTCGTCGTCCCGGACGGCACCGACATCGTCTACGTCGACAAGGTCGAGACCCGGGGCACCGTCCGGATGGGTTCCCGGATCGGGAACCGCCTGCCGATGCGCAACACCGCGTCCGGCAAGGCGATGGTGGCGTTCGGCGAGCCGGACCTGCTCGACCGGGTGCTCGCCCACCCCGCCGCCGCGATGACCGAGCACTCGATCACGGACGACGACCGCTGGCGCCAGGAGATCGGCCGGACGCGGGAACGCGGGTACGGCATCGACGACCGCGAGAACGAGCCGGACATCCGCTGCGTCGCGGCCCCCGTGCTCGACCACGCGAACCAGGTCGTCGGCGCGATGAGCATCTCCGGGCTCGCGTCCCGGTTCAAGGCCTCGGCCGTGCGCGACCTCGGGGGCGGCGTCGTCCGGACCGCGCTCGAGATCTCGGTCGCGCTCGGGTCGTCCTCGGCACAGCTCGCCCTCGCCCGGGGTGCCCGGTGACCGGCGTCCTGACCTTCGGCGAGACGATGCTCCTGCTCGCCGGGCGCGGCGCCGTCACCGACCTCGACGCGATGGGCGTGGACACCGGCGGCGCGGAGAGCAACGTCGCGATCGGCCTCGCCCGCGCCGGTGTCGACGCGACCTGGATCGGCCGGGTCGGCGCCGACCCCGCCGGGGACCGCGTCCTCGCCGACGTCGCGGCCGAGGGGGTCGAGGTCGTCCCCGTTCGCGACCCGGAGCGCCCGACCGGGATCATGATGAAGGAACGGCTCGACGGGGGCCGCACGCGGGTCACGTACCACCGCCGGGGTTCCGCGGGCGCTGCCCTGACGCCGGCGGACGTACCCTCCGGCCTCGTCGAACGCGCTGCGCTGCTGCACCTCTCCGGCATCACGCTCGCGCTCTCGGACACCGCGCGGGAGACCGTGCACGCCGCGATCGTCCGCGCCGCCGACGCCGGCGTCCCGGTGTCGTTCGACGTCAACCACCGCCCGAAGCTCGTCGACGACGACACCGGCCGGTCGTACTACCGCGCCGTCGCCGCCCATGCCGCGGTGGTCTTCGCCGGCGACGACGAGGCACGGCTGGTCCTCGGGCGTCCGGAGCGCGACGACGACGAGGAAGCCCTGGCGCACGAGCTCGCCGCGCTGGCGAACGGCCGAGCGGTCGTGAAGCTCGGGTCCCGCGGGGCCGTCGCGTCGATCGACGGGGTGCTGTACCGGCGGCACGCCAGCCCGGTCGCGGTGATCGACCCGGTCGGCGCCGGGGACGCGTTCGTCGCCGCCTGGCTCGCCGCGGACCTCGCCGGGGCCTCCCCCACCGCCACGCTCGACCGCGCCGCCGACGCCGGCGCGCTCGCCTGCACGGTCGACGGCGACTGGCGCCGGCCGGACCCCGCCGCGCTCGGTCTGGTCGACGTGACCGGGATCGACCACGCCGTCCACGACCGCGTCGACCGATGAGCACGATGGAGAACGACACGATGACCGACACCACGACCACCACCACCACCGGGACCGCGCGGCACCGCCACGAGGCCGGACCGGCCATCGCGATCCTCCGCGGCGGGACGGGCGAGCACGTCGAGGACGTCATCCGCACCCTCGTCGATGCCGGCGTCCGGGCGATCGAGATCACCACGAACACCCCGCGCTGGCGTGAGGGCATCGCGTGGGGCACGGCGGAGTACGGCACGGCGGCGGCGATCGGCGTCGGCACCGTGCTCGACACGCGGCAGCTCGACGAGGCCGCCGCCGCCGGAGCCACCTTCGCCGTGAGTCCCCACACCGACGCGGCCATCGGGGAACGCGCGCACGAGCGTGGCCTCGGCTGGTACCCGGGCGCGGCGACGCCGACCGAGATCGTCCGCGCCTGGCAGCTCGGCGCCCGCGCCGTGAAGGTCTTCCCGGCAGCCCAGCTCGGCGGCCCCGCATTCCTCAAGCAGGTGCTCGCACCGCTGGACTTCGTCGACGTCATCCCGACCGGCGGCATCGGGGTGGACGACGCCTGCGACTACCTCGACGCCGGTGCCGTCGCCGTGGGGCTCGGGTCGCCGCTGGTCGGGGACGCGCTGACCTCCGGCGACCTCGACGCGCTCCGGGCCCGCGCCGAGCGACTCGTCGCCGCGGTGCACCGATGACCGTGCTGCTCCGCGGCGGTTCCGTCGTCGGCGTCGTCGGCACGGCCGCAGACTCGGGCGCCGCGCCCGGCGTCGAAGACGTCGAGCGGGCCGATGTCCTCGTCGAGGGCGACCGCATCGTCCGGGTCGCGCCGGACATCACCGCACCGCCGGGCGCCACCGTCGTCGACTGCGGCGAGCGCCTCGTGCTCCCCGGCTTCGTGGACGCGCACTCGCACGCCGGCTCGCTCGTGTTCGAGCCCGAGGTGCAGCTCGCGCTCCTGCGGCAGGGCGTCACCACGATCGTCACCGGGCAGGACGGCGTCGGACCGGCCCCGGGTGGCGGTGCGTTCGCCGACACGTACTTCGCCGCCATCGACGGCCCCCACCCCCACTACGACGGCAGCGGCATCGCCGGACTCCTCGCCACGTACGACGGCACCACGCCGCTGAACGTGGCGACGCTCGTCCCCGCCGGGACCGTCCGGCACGAGGTGCACGGGGACGACCCCGGTCCGGTGACGCCGCAGGAGCGCCGTGCGATGCGGACGATGGTCCGCGACGGTCTCCATGCGGGTGCCGTCGGGCTCGCGACCGGGCTCGACTACGTCCCCGGGCTGTACGCCGACACCGCGGAGCTCACGGCGCTCTGCATCGAGGTCGCCGATGCGGACGCGCTGTACGTCTCGCACATGCGCGGCGGCTACGAGACGAACGCCCGGGCGGGCCTCGACGAGATCGCGGAGATCGTCCGCGCGACGGGGGTCCGCGCGCACGTGTCGCACCTGCACGCGCCCGTCGAGCTCGCGGTCGAGGCCCTCGCCGACCTCGAGCGTTCCGGAGCGCCGATGTCGTTCGACGCGTACCCGTACTCCCGCGGCTGCACGATCCTGTCGATGCTGCTGCTGCCCGCCGACCTCGCCCGTCCGGGCACCACCGACCTCGCGGCGGCCATCGCCGACGAGGACGGCCGTGCCCGGGTCCGCGGCGCCGTGCTCGGCCGGGTGCTCGGACGCGCGGACCTCGGCACGGGGTGGGCGGAGCAGATCACGCTCTCGCACGTGCCGGCGCCGGAGTTCCACGCGCTGCAGGGCCGCACCCTCGCCGAAGCGGCCGAGCTGACCGGCACGGACCCGGTCGACCTCGCGCTCGACGTCCTCGTCGACTCGGCGCTCCAGGTCACTGTCGTGATGCGGGTGCCACACCCGCGGACCGCCGACGAGCTCACCCCGCTCTTCCGGCTGCCCGGGCACACGGCGGGCTCGGACGGGATCTTCGTCGGCACGCACCCGCACCCCCGGGCGTACGGCACGTTCGCGCGGTACCTCGAGGAGTACGCGGTCCCGGGCCGCCTGGGCTGGGCCGAGGTCGCCCGGCACCTCGCCACGACGGCGGTCGAGCGCCACCGACTCGGCGCGCGGGGGACGGTGACGGCCGGGGCGGTCGCAGACCTCGTCGTGGTCGATCCGGAGCGCGTGGCCGCACGGTCGACGTACGCCCACCCGATGCAGCTCGCGGAGGGGATCGACGACGTCCTCGTCGCGGGTGTCCCCGTGCTGCGGGACGGCGCCCTGACGCACGAGACCCCCGGCCAGGGGCTCCGCAGAGTGTCCTGACCGGGGGCGCTGAGCCTTCACTCAGCCGAGCGAGTGCGCCGAGGGCTGCTCGGAGGGCAGCTCAGGCGGTCGGGAGCACCGCGACGACGTCGATCTCGACGAGGATGTTCGCCAGGTGCGACTGCACGGTGGTGCGCACCGGGTACGGCGCGGTGAAGTGCTTCGCGTACTCCTCGTTGAAGGCCGCGAAGTCACGGTCCGAGTGCTCGAGGTGCACGGTCGACTTCACGACGTCGTCGAGCGTCGCTCCGTGTTCGGCGAGGACCGCTGCGACGTTGGCCAGCACCTGGGCCGTCTGCCCGGCGACGTCGTCGGCGATCGCACCGGTGGCCGGGTCCTGCGGGCCGAAGCCGGCGGTGTAGAGGAAGCCGTTCGCGACGATCCCCTGGCTGTAGGGGCCGGCGGGCTTCGGGGCGTTCTCGGTCACGATGGCGGTCTTCGGCACGGTGGCTCCTCACGATGGGGTTGCGGGCGGGTCGTCCCAGGCTAGGGCGAGCGGGGCACTGCGGACCGACCACGGGACGGCCGTTTTCCGCACTGCACAACGCGTGTCGTGCCTCCCGACCGGCGCGCTGTGTGCGTCACCCAGCCACCGTGACTATCGTCGTGGCGTGCCGCCCGACGGAACCCTCACGCAGTCGATCGCGTCCGGTCGTCGCCGGGCGATCGACTCGGTCACGAGCCTGCCCGCGTGGGCCGCCGTCGTGCTCGTCTGGTTCGGCGGCCGCATGGTCTCCACGCTCTGGCTCGCACTCGTGTACCCGCTGACCGGGCGGGCGCTGCCGGAGAACGCGATCTGGACCAACGACCACGGGTTCCTCCGGTTCCTGACCGCGTGGGACGGCCAGTACTACGAGCAGATCTCCCTGCACGGGTACCCGACGACGCTGCCCCTCGACACAGCGGGACACGTGGCGCAGAACGCGTGGGCGTTCCTGCCGGCCTTCCCGTTCACGATCCGGTTCGTCACCGTGTGGACCGGCATGACGTTCGAGGTCGCCGCACCCGCGATCGCGCTCGTCGCCGGCCTCGTCGCCGCGTTCCTGCTGCACCGGCTGGTCCGCGAACGCGCCGGCAACACCGCGGCGATGTGGGCCGTCTTCTTCTTCACGTGCGGGCCGCTGTCGTTCCTGCTGCAGGTCGGGTACGCGGAGAGCATGTTCCTGGCGCTCGTGTTCGGGGCGCTCCTGGCGCTCGAGCACCGGCGGTACGGGCTGCTCACCGCGCTCGGGGTCGCCGCGGCGTTCACCCGGCCGGGCGCGCTCGCGCTGCCGCTGACGCTCGGGGTCGTCGCCCTGGTGCGCTGGGTCCAGTTGCGCCGCGGCAACTCGCGGGTGCTCGACGGGTTCCCGCTCCGCGAGCAGGCCCGCGTCGTGGCGTCCGGCGTCGTGATGGTCGTCGCGGGACTCGCGTGGCCCGTGATCGCGTCGCACGTCACCGGGCGCTCCGACGCCTACCTGGCGACGGAGATGTCCTGGTGGGTGAACTTCATCGGCCGCGTGGACTTCGTGCCGCTGACGCCGTGGTTCCTGACCACCGCGAAGTGGCTCGGCGTCGGCGGCGTGCTCATCGTCGTCGGGCTGCTGATCGGGTACCCGATCTGGTTGCTGCGCCGGTCGACCCGGAAGCTCGGGTCCACGACGCTCGTCTTCTCCGGGGCGTACGCGCTCTACGTCTTCGCGGTGTCGCTGCCGATGGCGTCGACCCCGCGGCTGCTGATGCCGCTCGCGCCGCTGTTCGGGTCACCCGAGCTCGTCGCGAAGCCCTGGATGCGCTGGACGCTCGTCACGTGCGCGCTCGCCGGACAGCCGGTGCTCGTCGCCGTGCTCTGGCTGCTCGGCCCGCCCTGACCCGGGCGCCCCGCACTCGGGCGCCCCGCGCACTCGGGCGCTCCGCGCACTGGGCGAGACGCCGCTCACCGGGCCAGACGCCGCCGCAGACGGCGGCGTCTCGCGGAGCCGGCGGCGTCTCGCGATGCGCGTCTCGCTAGAGCTCGACGGTGCCGTGCGAGCCGAGGTCCGGCTGGGACTCCTTGCCGAGCGCGGCCTTCATCGTCTGCACCAGGCTCCCCACGGGACCGGTGTCCTGGGTCCAGTACTCGACCGACTCCCCCTCGACCGTGAGGAGCCGGATCGACGGGTCGTCGCGGCCGTCCGGGAACCATGCCTCCGCGAACGGCGACCACAGCTCGTCGATCACGGAGTCGTCCTTCGTCACGGTCGCGGTGCCGGCGATGGACAGGTACCCGCCCTGCGACTCGATCGCGACGTTGACGTGCGGGTTCCTGGCGATGTCGTCGACCTTCTCGCTGCCGTCCTGCACGAGGAACCGCAGGGTGCCGTGGAAGGTCTTGTCCTGCACCGCGAGGGGACGTGCGTGCAGGGAGCCGTCCTCGCTGACCGTGGTCAGGAGGGCCGTGTGGGCCCCGTGGACGATGTCGGAGATGGCGGCGCGCTGGTCCGCCTGCGTGTCGGTCATGGTGCTCCTTCGCATCGTGCGCCCCGACCCACCGCGACGTTGCCGGGCGGACCCGGGGCCGTACCGTTCCGGCCAGTCTGCCCCTCGGACCTGGGCGCGTCCGGCGCAGCGCGTCTCGTCCGGCATCCGGTCCTGCGCCCGGCTCGCCGTCTCGTCCCGGAGAGCGACAGTGGTCGGGTGTGCGGACCACGAGGAGTGTCGCTTCGGCGGCGTGGTCCCGCTGCGCGGCGACCGGGAGGCCCGGTACCGGTCCGGCGCGCGCGCTCGGCACGGCAGGCGCGCGCGTCGAGGGCGGCCGCGCGGGATCCGCGCGGGTCAGGCGGGCTCGTGGATGGTCGTCTCGACGTCGACGACCTGCGGGATGCGCGGCATCGACGCGAAGCCGAACCGCACGGGCGGGTCGAGCGGCGCCAGGGCCCCGAGGGACTCCCCCGCCCAGGTGCCCCGCACGCCGGTCACGTCGTGCGCCCCGGTCACGCCGTAGTACTCGCGACGCCCGCCGCCCGCCGAGCCCGCGGTGCCGGCACCGGGTGCGACGAGCCTGGCGACCGGGTCGATCGCGCTGAGCCACCTCGGGTCACGGGCGACGCGCTTCGGGACGATGCGGAGCACCCGGCCGAGCGGCGAGATCGCGCCGACGTCGATCGTCGCGCGGAGCTGACCGGCGTCGAGCTCGAGCCCGGCCGCGGTGCGGCGGGCGGTGACCGGGACGACGTCGACCGCGTCGAAGCGGTAGGTGCCGGAGACGTACGCGGCGACGATCTCGTCCGGGGCGAGCAGCACGCTCGAGCCGTCGGGCAGCTCCACGAAGACGTCCGTGAACGCGCCGAACGGGGAGCGTTCCCACATCCCGACGACGAGCCGCACGCCCGAGGTCGTGCCGACGCCCATGATCCGACCACGGAAACGACGTTCGACGGTGCTGGGGCGCGACGGCATGCGGGAGACGGTACGCGGCGCTCCCGTGAGGCCGCGTGGCGGGCGCGACCCCGGCCTCCCGACCGCGCGAGACCCGACCCGTGCCGGACCGCCGCCGCGCCGCCCGCCACCGGGCCGCCGCCGCCCCAGACCGCCGCACAACGAAAAGCAGTTCGCACCACGGAATCCCGTGGTGCGAACTGCTTTTGATTGTGCCGCGCCGAACGGCACCAGCCATGCGGCGCCAGCCGACTACGGGACGGGGACCGGCTCGGCCAGGAGCTCGCGGACCCGCGGCGCGACCGCGGTGCCGTAGAGCTCGATCGAGCGCATCATGTCCTCGTGCGGCAGCCGTCCGGTGGCGTACCGCATGTCGAACCGGGTGACCCCGAGGATCCGCATGTTGCGCGCGATCTTCCGCGCGACGGTCTCGGGCGAGCCGACGTACAGCGACCCGCCGGCGGAGAGCCCGGCCTGGTACTGCGCGAGGTCGAGGGGCGGCCAGCCGCGCTCCCGTCCGAGCCGGTCGGTGACGTCCTTGTGGAACGGCCAGTAGCGCTCCGCCGCTTCCTCGTCGGTGGCGGCGACGAACCCGGGCGAGTGCATCGCGATCGGCTGCTTCGGCAGGTCGAGCTGCGTCAGCGCCTGGCGGTAGAGCCGGGAGAACGGCGCGAACTGCGCGGGCTGCCCGCCGATGATCGCGAGGAACAGCGGCATGCCGTAGGAGGCCGCACGGATCACGGACTGGGGCGAGCCGCCGACGCCGATCCACGTCGGGATGGGGCCGTGCTCGAGCTTCGGGAAGACGTCCTGGTCGGTCAGCGACGCGCGCTTCGTGCCGCTCCAGGTGACCGGGTCGCCGCCGCGGAGGGCAGCCCAGAGCTGCAGCTTCTCCTCGAACAGGACCTCGTAGTCGGACAGGTCGTAGCCGAACAGCGGGAAGGACTCGGTGAAGGAGCCGCGGCCGAGGATGACCTCCGCGCGGCCGTTCGAGATCGCGTCGACCGTGGCGAAGCGCTCGTAGACGCGGACCGGGTCGTCCGAGGAGAGCACCGTGACGGCGGAGCCCATCCGGATGCGCTCGGTGCGTGCGGCGATCGCGGCGAGGACGACCTCGGGCGCGCTGACGGCGTAGTCGACGCGGTGGTGCTCGCCGATGCCGATGAAGTCGATGCCGACCTGGTCGGCGAGGACGGCTTCGTCGATGACGTTCCGGATGCTCTCCGCGTGGGTGTGTGTCGAGCCGTCGAGCCGGTCGGTGACGTCACCGAAGGTGTCGAGGCCGAGCTGGACCGGCCCGACGCGGTCGGGAGCGGGCGGCGGGACGTCCGACGGACGACCGGTGCCGAATGCGTTGCTCATGGCGACCTCCAAGTGAATGCGTTTGCATGAATCTAGCACAGTCAGGGCCCGCGTGTACGGTCTCGCGCATGCCGAAGATCCCCGACCAGACCGGACGCCGCATCGTCGTCACCGGAGCGAACAGCGGCACCGGCAAGGAGACCGCGACCCGCCTCGCCGAAGCCGGAGCATCCGTCGTGATCGCGGTGCGCACGCCGTCGAAGGGCGAAGACGCCGCTGCCGCGATCCGCCAGGCGCACCCGCACGCCGACGTCGAGGTCCGTGAACTCGACCTCGCCGACCTGTCGAGTGTCCGGCGGTTCGCCGCGGGCATCCTGGCCGACGACCGGCCCCTCGACGTGCTCGTCAACAACGCCGGCGTGATGGCGCCGCCCGAACGCTTCGAGACCGTCGACGGGTTCGAGCTGCAGTTCGGAACGAACTACCTCGGCCCGTTCGCCCTGACGAACCTGCTGATGCCCGCACTGCTCAAGGCCTCGGCACCGCGGGTGGCGACGATGTCGAGCATCGCGGCCGTCCCCGGACGGATCCGGTTCGACGACCTCCAGTGGACGCGCGGGTACTCCCCGTGGCGGGCGTACGCGCAGTCGAAGCTCGCGGACCTGCTCCTCGCGCTGCACCTGCACACGCTCTCCGTCGAGGTCGACTGGCCGCTCGTCTCCACCGCGGCGCACCCCGGCTACACGCGCACGAACCTGCAGTCGGCGGGGCGCTCGCTCGGCCGGTCGAAGCCCGTCGCGTCGCGCCAGCGGGCGTGGCCCTTCACGCAGGACGTCGCGCAGGGCAGCGAGCCGATCCTGTACGCGGCGGTCGGGCCGAACGCCACCGGCGGCGCCTACTACGGGCCGTCGGGTCCGTTCGGCATCGTCGGGCCGGCGACCACGGCCTCGATCCCGCGGTCGGCACGGAGTGCGGACCTGGCGCGGAGCCTGTGGGCGGTCGCGGAGGACCTCACGGGGACGCACCTGCCCGCCTGACGCGGGCGCGGGGCGGGCGCGCGCGGCGGCCGGGCGGGCACGTGCGGCGGCCGGGCGGCGCGCTGCGGCGTGACTCGGATTGACAACCTCGCTGTCGTACGACATCCGCGGTGTCGTTCGTTCGCGTTGGTGACGGTTGCGCCCGCACGCGACGACACCCTCGCTGTCGTACGACAGCGAGGGTGTCGTACGGGGACCCGCGCGGCGCGCGTCAGGCGCGGTGGAGCTCGACGCTGCCGTCGATGTCGCCCGGGTCCGCGAGCCGCGCGTGCTGCAGGACCGTGCGGCCCGGCCCGACCGCGGCGGCCACGATCGAGAGCGTCGCGAAGTGCCCCTCGGGCTCGACGGCGTCGCGGAGGATCGCGTCCGGGTCGTCCGAGGGCAGCGCCGCGGACTCGGCGAGCAGCCCGAACCAGGGGCTCCAGCCATCGCCCGGGTCCGTCCCGGCGTCGGCGGCACGGAGTTCGTCGAAGGGGGCGAGCTCCGGCGGGCCGCTCGGCGCCGCCACGGCACGGAAGGGCTCGAGCCAGCGACCGATGCGCGGCGCCGCCGGGTCGTCCGGCTCGCCGTGGGTGATCATGTGCACGCCGGGGCCGAGCTCGACGGTCCGGACCTCGGCGCCGTCCCACGTCACGACCGAGGCGCCGGACGCCGTCGCGCGGACGAGGTTGAACGCACGCGTCGTCGGCAGGGTGCCGTCGTGGCCGGGCAGGCGCTCGTCCGCGACGGCGTCGAGGGGCAGCACGCCCCTGGTGGTCCAGGTGCCGTCGGCGGAGGGGACGTCCTCCCAGCGGTTCAGCACGACGGCGAGCCCGCCCTCGTCGGAGGCGGCGAGCCAGGCGCCGCCGGCCTCGCGGTCGCGGACGCCCCGGAGCGCCGGGTCACGGTCGGGCCACCAGGCGGCGGGCGGGTCCCAGGGGCGGGTCGGGGACTCGTCCCGCATCGCGAGCATGGTGACGGGCCACGCCGAACCGGGTTCGACGCGGACGACGACGGTGCACATGGCGTCGATCCTCGCACGGTGCGTTGACCGCGCGACGCGAGCCCCCGCCCGGGTAGCGTGGCGGGCGTGAACGGAGCACCCGCAGCGCGCAGGACCATCGTCGTCGGCATCACCGGAGGCATCGCGGCGTACAAGGCCGTGCAGGTCGTCCGCGAGTTCGTGAAGGCCGGCCACGACGTGCACGTCGTCCCGACCGAGGGTGCGTTGCAGTTCGTCGGGCTGCCGACGCTCGAGGCGCTCAGCCGGAACCCCGTCACCACCAGCGTCTTCGAGGAGGTCGCCGAGGTCCGGCACGTGTCGCTCGGCCGTCGGGCGGACCTCGTCGTCGTCGCCCCCGCCACCGCCGACTCGCTCGCCCGGATGGCCGCCGGTCTCGCCGGCGACCTGCTCGGCACGACGCTCCTGGCGACCGAGGCCCCGGTCCTCGTCGCGCCGGCCATGCACCCGCAGATGTGGGAGCACCCCGCGACCCGGGCGAACGTCGCGACGCTGCGGTCCCGCGGCGTCGCGTTCGTCGGACCCGAGGTCGGCGCGCTCACCGGCGACGACGCCGGGATCGGGCGGATGTCGGAACCCGACGCGATCGTGGCTGCCGCCCTGTCGGTGCTGGACCGCACGACGGGCGCGGGCCGATCCGCCGGGGTCGAGCCGAGCCTCCAGGCCGGAGCAGCCGGAACCACACGAGAAGCCGGAGCAGCCGGAACCGGCAGCCCTGCCGGCACCGGCGCCCGCGGGGAGCAGGGCGACCTCGACGGCGTCCGCGTCGTCGTCAGCGCCGGCGGCACCCGCGAGCCCTTCGACCCGGTGCGCTTCGTCGGGAACCGCTCGAGCGGCCGCCAGGGCATCGCGATCGCCGCAGCGGCCGCATCCCGCGGCGCCGACGTGACCCTCGTCGCCGCGAACGTGGACGGCGGCCTCACGGCGGACCTCGACGTCCGCGTGGTGCCGGTCGGCTCCGCGCTCGAACTCGCCGAGGCCGTGCACGCCGCAGCAGCCGCGGCCGACGTCGTCGTGATGACCGCCGCGGTGGCCGACTACCGTCCAGCTGAGGTGCTCGGCGAGAAGCTCAAGAAGGACGCGCAGGGCGAGCGGATGACGCTCGAGCTCGTGCGGAACCCGGACGTCCTCGCGGACCTCGTCGCCGCCCGTCGCACGGGGCAGGTCATCGTCGGGTTCGCTGCGGAGACCGAGCCGGACCGGGACGCCCGTATCGAACTCGGCCGCGCCAAGATCGCCCGGAAGCCGGCCGACCTGCTCGTGGTGAACCGCGTCGGCTGGTCCGAGGGGTTCGAGCGCGAGGAGAACGCCATCGAGGTGCTCGTCCCCGGCGGCGAGGTGGTGCGCGAGGCGTCGGGCACCAAGGCCGAGGTGGCGACCGTGCTCCTCGACCTGGTCGCGACCGCCCTGACCTGAGCCGCCGACCGGCCGCGCACCGTCCGCCGACCGGCCGCGCACCTGAGAGCCGCCGCCGGCGCCCGGGCCACGATGGACCGCATGGGACGACGCTCCGAACGCGCCAGACGCGCCACCAGGACGGCCGGCGTGCTCGCCGTCATCCTCGGCGGCGCCGGCGTCACACACTTCCTCCGTCCGCGCGGCTACGACCGCATCGTCCCGGCGGGCCTGCCCCCACGCGTGACGACCCTGGCGTCCGGCGTCGCCGAGCTCGGCATCGCGACCGGCCTGGTCATCCCCGCCACCCGCCGTGCGGCCGGGATGGCAGCGGCGGCCCTGTTCGTCGCGGTGTTCCCGGCGAACCTCAAGATGGCGCGCGACCTGCTCGACAGTCCCCGCTCGAGCCGCGCGATGCGCATCGTCTCGGTGCTGCGCCTCCCCCTGCAGGCGCCGCTCGTCGCGTGGGCCCTGCGCGTCGGTCGGCACGCACCCCGGGGATGACCCCGACCGCGCGGGACCGGGCGGCCGTGCCGCTCCGGCACCGCCCCGTGACCGTGCACGCGTGGGACGACGTGGTCTTCGCGCACTGGCGGCACGACCCGGAGTCGCTCGCGCCGCTCGTGCCGCGGGGCACCCGTCCCGACGTCGTCGACGGCAGTGCGTGGGCCGGGCTGTCCGCCTACGTCTTCCGGGAGACGCGGGTCCCGCCGTTCCCGCCGTCCGGCCGGCTCGGCACGATGACCGAGGTCACGATCGAGATCCTGACCGTCGACGACGCCGGCCGGCACGGGGTCGTGTACCGCACGGTCGACACCGGGAACGTGCCGGCGATCGTGGCGGCGCACGCGCTGCTCGGTGTGCCGTACACGTTCTCGCACGCGCGGGCGAAGCGCCGTGGGGACGTGCTGACGTACCGCTCGGTCCGGCACCGGGGCGGGCTGGGTCCGGCTGCCGTGGTGCGGTCGTCCCGCCGCTCGCGGTCCACCCGGGACGGAGGCCCGGTGCCGCCCCGCCACGCCGCATCCGTCCGTGTCGTGGCCGGCGAGGTCGACGACTCATCGCTCGCGGTCGAGCTCACGACCCGTGCGGGCATCCACGCGCGGTACCTGACGCAGACGGTGTTCTGGCAGCGGCAGCACGACCCGTTGACGCTCCGGAGCGCCCGGCTCGAGCGGCTCGGCGGGGACCTGCCGGACGCCGTGGGGATGCCGGGGCTGCTCGACCGGCAGCCGGACTCGCTCCTGGTCCTCGACGGCACGACGGTCCGCTACGCGTGGGGCGAGGTCGTGTCGTGAGCGCGGATCCCTTCGACCTCGGGCGGTTCGTCCGCGCGCAGGACGGGGTGCACGAGGTCGCGCTCGCGGAGCTGCGCCGTGGCCGGAAGACCTCGCACTGGATGTGGTTCGTCTTCCCGCAGCGCGCCGGGCTCGGCCGCAGCGCGATGTCCGAGCGGTACGCGATCCGCAGCGACGACGAGGCGCGCGCCTACCTCGCCCACCCGGTGCTCGGCCCGCGCCTGGTCGAGGTCGCGGAGGCCGCTGCGACCGCTCCGGCTCGTTCCGCCGATGCACTCATGGGCGGCGTCGACGCACTGAAGCTCCGGTCGTCGATGACCCTGTTCGCGGCCGTCGCCGACCGTCCCGAGCCCTTCCGCGCGGTGCTCGACCGGTGGTGGCCCGGAGCGGAACACGACACACGCTGAGCCGACCGGAACGCCGTTCGCATATCAGGTATCGTGACCGATGCGTCCGCACCGACCGTTCCGTCGGACCGTCGGACCCCCTGATCTCGAAGGAAACGACATGCCGGTCCCCAGCAGCGCCCCGACCGAACACCAGCTGCTCCGCGACACCGTCCGCCAGAAGATCCACGAGGCGATCATGGACGGCACCCTGGAACCCGGCGAGCGCCTCAACGACGAGGAACTGATCGCCTGGCTCGGCGTCTCCCGCACCCCCATCCGCGAAGCCCTCAGCCAGCTCGCCCGCGCGGGCCTGATCGAGATGGCGCCGAACCGGTACACCCGGGTCACCACGCCCCAGCCGACCGAGGTGATCGAGGCGCTCCAGACCCTCGGCGTGCTCTTCGGCGGCGTCGTCCGCCTCGCGGTGCCCCGCCTCGGTGCGCCGGCGCGGAAGAAGATCCTGTCGGCGCTCGACAAGACCATCAAGGAGTTCGAGTCGCACGACATCGGCGGCGTGAACAAGGACGCCCTCGGGGTCTTCGCGCTGTACGTCGACGAGTGCGGCAACGACAACCTGCGCCGGGTGTGCGCCGACACGATGGACGGTCTGGCGTTCCGGCTGCGCCTGCCGAACCTCGACGAGCTCGTCGACTGGGACCAGATGACCGCGGACTTCAAGCGGCTCCGGAGCGCGACGGAGCACGGTGACAACGTCGCGGCGGAGCTCGCGACCGAGGCGATCCACCAGCTCCCGGGCGAGAAGCACTGACCCGACGATGAGTTCCTGCCTGTTGCACTGAGCATCGGTACAGGAACCGTCCCGCTACGATCGCCACGACCGCACGAACCCGATCCCGAAAGCAGCAGATGAGCCCTCGGCAGACGGACCGCACCGAGATCGCCGCGCGCCTGGCAGCCGCGGTGGGTCGGATCAACCGGCGCGCCCGCACCGACTCGGCCTCCCTCGGCTACGGGATCGTGTCGGCGCTCGCGACGATCCAGCGCGAAGGGCCCCTGCGACCGGGTGACCTCTCCCGCCTCGAAGTGGTGACGAAACCCACGATGACCCGCATCCTGACGGAGCTCGAGCAGCGCGGCTTCATCGCGCGTGAAGCCGATCCGCGTGACGGGCGGGCCTTCATGGTGAGCGCCACGCCAGAGGGAATCGCGGCCGTCGAGCAGGCACGCTCCCAGCGCACCGGGATCGTCGCCGAGCTCATCGCCGAGCTCCCGACCGAGGACGTCGTGGCCATCGCCGGGGCCCTCGACGCACTCGAACGCGTGGCGCAGGGCCACCCCTCTCAGGAGAACCCCAGCTCGTAGCGCCAGACGAGCCGTTACCGAACCGTTACCGACACTCCGGGAGGGGGTGGACGGACGGTTCTGCCAGTGTTCGTGCACGACCTGTCCAGGGACGGTCGTCATCGTTGCCGCTTCGCCACCGCGGCGGCCGCCCCACACGGCTGCGCACCGGCGACGGACGGGCCCCACACCACCGTCCGGTCTCCCCCGGCTCACCCGTGCCCCCTCGCGATGACGCAGCGCGCCCGAACGAACCGCCCGACAACCGGAATCGATGACAGGACACAACTCCGACCTCCCCACCACCACCAACAGCACGCGCCGCGCGGCCCTGGACACCCCCGGCCGCCGGATGCGCCGTGCACTCCGGAAGCGCGGCGTGCTCATCGCCGGCGGTGCCGCGGTGCTCGCGATCGCCGGGGGCGCACTGACCGTCGGCACGCAGCCCGCGATCGGTGAGGCCATCGGCATGCCGACCGCCACCCCGACCCCCGGGCTCAACGGCACCGCGCTCGACCGGGCGCAGGCAGCCGCGACGATCGAGACCGCGAAGACCATCGTCGCGACCGCGAACGACAAGACCGACACGACGGCGCTCGAGCAGCGGATCACCTCGCTGTCCGACTACACGAAGCTCTCCGGCGGCGCGCTCAGCGCCCGCATCGAGTCGACCGTCGACACCACGCAGGACGTCGCCCAGGCGAGCGCCGACCAGGACAAGCACGACGCCGACGCAGCCGCGGCGGCCGCCGCAGCCGCCAAGGCGAAGGCGGACGCAGCAGCCAAGGCGCAGGCCGAGGCCGCGAAGGCCGCAGCGGCAGCAGCCGCGAAGGCGAAGGCCCAGGCGGCCGCGAACACCCCCGCCGCCGCGAAGGCCACCGCCAGCTCCCTGGCGTCGTCGCAGTACGGCTGGGGCTCCGACCAGTTCCAGTGCCTCGACAGCCTCTGGACCAAGGAGTCCGGCTGGGACTACCAGGCGTACAACGCCTCGGGCGCGACCGGCATCCCGCAGGCACTCCCCGGGTCGAAGATGGCGACGATCGCATCCGACTGGCAGACCAACGCGACCACCCAGGTGACCTGGGGACTCAAGTACATCAAGGACGCGTACGGCACCCCGTGCTCGGCATGGGCGCACTCGCAGGCGACCAACTTCTACTGAGCACGCACCACGACGGGGCTCCTGGGTTTCCCCAGGGGCCCCGTTCTCGTGTAGTCATGCACAGTGACGACGATCGGACTCCGCCGCATGGGACCGCGCGACCCCGCCGAGGGGCACCGCGCCGCGAGTCCCCTCGAGCTGCTCTTCGACCTGGTCTTCGTCGTCGCGGTCGGATTCGCCGCGACGAACCTGCACGAGATCGAGACCGAGGGGCACGTCAGCTCGGCGATCCTGTCGTTCGCGATGGTGTTCTTCTCGATCTGGTGGGCCTGGCTGAACTTCTCGTGGTTCGCCACGTCGTTCGACATCGACGACTGGCTCTACCGCGTGATGACGTTCGTGCAGATGGCGGGCGTGCTCGTGCTCGCCGCGGGCGTCGGGCCCGCGATGCAGGACGGCTCGTTCACCATCGTGGTCGTCGGGTACGTCGTGATGCGGCTGGCGCTCGTCGGCCAGTGGATCCGCGTCGCCGTGTCCTCCGCGCGCTACCGGTCGACCGCGCTGCACTACGTGGTCGGCATCACCGTGGTCCAGGTGTTCTGGGTCGCGATGCTGCTCCTGCCCGCGCACGCGCAACTGTTCGTCGCGCCGGTGCTCGTGTTCTTCGAGGTCCTCATCCCGATCTGGGCAGAGTCGCGCGCCGAGACGACGCCGTGGCACCGGCACCACATCGCCGAGCGCTACGCCCTGTTCACGCTCATCGTCCTCGGTGAGGGACTCGTCGCGTCCGCGAGCGCCGTCATCGACGGGCTCCGGGACGCCGAGCACCTCGGACCGTTGCTCGTCCTCGCCGCCGGCGGGCTCGTGATCGTCGCCGGGCTGTGGTGGATCTACTTCTCCCGCGAGCAGCACGAGCACATCCGCGGGCTGCGGAGCGCGCTGGTCTTCGGCTACGGCCACTACTTCGTGTTCGCGGCCGCAGCGGCGCTGCCCGCCGGGATCGAGGTCGCCGTCAGCGCCGACGCGGGCGAGGCGGACCTGTCCCACGCGTCCGTCGCCGCCACGATCGCGGTGCCGGTCGCGCTGTTCGTCGCGTCGATCTGGGCGCTCGCGCTCCGGCCGTCGCTGTCGGTCCGCTCGAACGTCGTGGTCGTGGTGCTGACGCTCGCGATCCTCGCGAGCATCGCGGTGCCGGAGGTCTCGCTCGTGGCGACCGCCCTGTTGGTCGCGGCGATCGTCGTGGTCCTGGAGGTCGCGGCCCTGCGGCCCACCCGCTGACGGACGGGAGGCTCGTGGCGGCGCCGCCACGGGCCTCCCGTCCGGCGCCCTGGCCGCCGGTCAGCGCTCCCGACGCGCGTCTTGCGCTCGTGGGGCGCGTCCTGCGCTCCCGACGTGTGTCCTGCGCTCCCGACGCGGAACGACAACCTCGCTGTCGTACGACAGCGACCTCGTCGTCACCGCGCGCCTGCAACTGTTGCGGACGCGCGATGGCGACGATCTCGTTGTCGTACGACGACGGCTCTGTCGCTCCTTCGCGGCGCAACGACCTCGGCGCCGACGCGGAACGACCCGGTCCCGACGCGGAACGACGACCGGCGGAACCGGGGAGCCGCGGTCAGCCGACGCGCGCGATGCGGACGTCGACGCGCGCCAGCGTCAGCCCGTGCTCCGCACACTGGGCGAGCACCGCGTGGTGCACCGCCCGCGCGACCTGCGGAGCCGGCAACACGCCGTCAGTCCCGATGACGACGCGGAGGACGTCGCCGTCGAGGACGACTCGCGCCGCTTCCGTGGCGTGCCGGACCGCGGCGACGGTGCTCTGCAGCGTCGGACGGGCCCGGTAGACCTCGGCGACGCCGGGGACCGCGAGGACGGCCGCCTCGACCGCGACGAGTGCTGGTACCTGCTCGACGTCGCTCATGCGCCCGCCTCCCCGGTGGTGTCGGTGCTGTCGGTCGGTGCCGGGTGCCCGACGATGAGGTCGCGGACCAGCACGTCGATCGCCTCGACGACCAGGTCCGTCTGCTCCCGGAGCGCCGAGTCGACCGCGGCCCGCACCAGGTCGGCGGTGGCCGGGATGGAGGGGCCCGCGACGATCGCGACCTCGACCGTGACCCGGACCGGCGCCGCGAGCTCGGTCACGTCACCGTCGATCGAGCACCGTGCGACGACGATCCCCGGGACGGCGTCCCCGGCGCGGCGGACCAGGGAGCGGATCGCACCCTCGGTCATCACCGGGTGCTCGGTGGCGGCCTCCGCACGCAGCGGGACGTCGCGGCCGGAGCGTGCCTCCAGCGAGATGTTCGCCAGGACGCCGCCGATCCACGAGTCGTCGGCGGGTGCTTCGTCGCGGGCGGCCGCCTCGAGCGAGCCGAGCGACGCCTGCCGCAGCCGGATGATCGCGGCGAGGGCGTTCTGGCATGCGGGCGAGCCGTCGATGCTCGGGTCCACCGGCTGCATCCCGGCGTCCAGGTAGTCGGCGAGCTCGTCGATCGTGTGGCCGTCGAGGTCTTCGGGTTCGAGTGCCGAGAGGACCACGTTCTCGGGTGCGTCGGTCATCGCCATCCCTCCATCAGTCGGATCATGTTCTTCCTGGCGCGGGAGAGCAGTCCGCGGACGGTCGAGAGTGGCACACCGAGCTCCTCGGCGATCTCCTCGTAGCGGTACTCCAGCACTTCCTTCATGAGCCAGCACCGCCGTTGCGCCTCGGGCAGGGCCGCGAGCGCGACCTCGACCGCCTGTTCACGGTCGTGCGCCTCGGCGACGCGCTCGGGCGCGCCGTCGTCCGGTGCCGCGACCTCGAGCTCGGTGACGTCGTCATGGTCACGGCGGGCGCGGATCCGGTCGAGGCACTTCCGGCTGAGGATCCGCATCAGCCACGCCTTGACGTGCGCACGGTCCTCGAGCGAATCGAGGCGGTTCCAGGCCGTGATGAAGGTCTCCTGGACGACGTCGTCGAGCTCGTCGGTCGAGCCGAGGGTCCGCCGAGCGTAGGCACGGAGCAGCGGGGTGTGCCGACGGATCAGGATCTCGAAGGCACGGACGTCGCCGTCGGCGGACCGACCGGCGAGGACGCCGTCGTCGAGTTCCGCCAGTGGCGTCCGGTTCGGTGGGTGTTGCACGGTTTCCTTCTACTGGTCGCAGTTGCGGGATCGCTGGTGTTCCCGTCCTCGCATCTGGGACGGTCCCCGGACGGCATTCGTCACGCCGGTCCACGAAGTGCCAGGTTCCGCTCGGGGTCCCGGATGCGGCAGGCTGGGCGCATGTCGCTCGTCACCGCCGTCTGCCGCGTCGACCGCCTGCTCCCCGACTCGGGCACGATCGGGATCACCGCGATCGACAAGCGCCCCGTCGACGGCCCCGTCCGGGTGCGGCCGCTCGGGCTCTACGCGGACGTCCAGGCGGACCGCAAGCACCACGGCGGCGAGGACCAGGCCGTCTACGCGTACGCCGACGAGGACGCCGCGTACTTCGCCGAGGTGCTCGACCGACCGGTCCCCGCCGGGCTCTTCGGCGAGAACCTCCGGACCACCGGGATCGACGTCACCGGTGCCGTCACCGGGGAGCGCTGGCGGGTCGGGGCGACCCTCGAACTCGAGGTCACCATCCCCCGGATCCCCTGCGGGACCTTCGCCCGCCGGATCGGCGTCGACAAGTGGGTCAAGCGGTTCACCGAGGAAGGACGTCCCGGTGCGTACTTCCGCGTGCTGAAGTCCGGGCCCGTCGCAGCGGGCGACCCGATCGAGGTGCTGTCCCGACCGGAGCACGGCGTGACGATCGGGGACGTGTTCGCCGGACTCACGCCGGCGCAGGCGCAGGCCGTGCTGGACGCGTCGGCGCCGGGCGCCGGTGGCCGTCCGCTCGCGCCGAAGGTGCTCCGCGAGGTCACGAAGGTCCTGGCACGCGTCGACGCGTGAGTCCCGGGGCGCGTCGGCGTCGACGCGTGAGTCCCGGGGCGCGTCAGCGTCGGCGCGTGAGTCCCCGGCTGCGTCAGCGCACGACGCGGAAGCGGGCGACCTCGACCAAGTCGTCGTCCCCGAGCGACGGGTAGTGCGCCAGGAGTCCGGCGCGCAGGTCCGCGACGCTGCCGGCGTGCTCGTCGCGGGCGTCGTCGGCATCGATCTCGTCGACGCGCTTCCGGGCGACGGACTCGACCACCGCGCCGGTCGTCGTGAACCCCTCGGCGTCCTCGTCCTCGAACACGAAGGTGGTCGGACCGGTGCCCTGCGGGTCGTCGTGGCGGATCGTCGCGGTCTTCCGGCCGGCCAGCACGTCGTCGCGGTAACGGCCGTTGAACCGGACGATCCTCGGGGCGGGACGGTCCGGCCAGGCGTAGGCGTGCGGCAGGAGCGTCCGCACCGGGACGCCCACCGGCTCG
This sequence comes from Curtobacterium sp. ZW137, assembly GCF_003762905.1. GTDB lineage: Bacteria > Actinomycetota > Actinomycetes > Actinomycetales > Microbacteriaceae > Curtobacterium. The sequence continues at coordinate 158,503 of NZ_RJKS01000004.1, forward strand.
CCGTCGCCTTCCCCGCCCGCGTCGGCGCCGGGCACCAGGACCAGCACGTGCGGGTGCAGGTCGAGCAGCACCTGTCGGCAACGCCCACACGGGGCGAGCACCCCGCGGTCACCGTCCCCGACCGCCACGATCGCCATCACCGGGTCGTCCGAGACCGCCGCGGCCGCGCCGAGCACCGCGAGTTCCGCGCACGGGCCACCCGTGAAGTGGAAGACGTTCGCCGCGGTGTGGACGCGTCCGGACAGGTCGATCGCCGCCGCGGCGACGGTGTGGGTGCCGCCGTGCGTCCCGTCCCCGGGGAGTCGGGCAGCGGCTGCCGTCGCCGCGTCGAGGATCATCCTGTCGGTGCGCCAGAGCATGCCCCCACCCTGCCAGGAGTTCCGGCCCGCGTCAGCGCTCGTCGCGTCAGCTTTCGTCGCGTCAGCTTTCGTCGCGTCGCCGCTGCGGGTCGATCGGCCGCTTCGCCCGGGGCAGCCCGGCGACCACGAGCTCGTACGCGTTCGCGACGAGGTCCTCCACGAGGGTCTCGTCGATCCCCGCACCCGGTGACAGCGTGATCCAGTGCCGCTTGTTCATGTGCCACCCCGGCGTGATCTCCTCGTGGTCACGCACCAGCGCCGCGCCGTGGGGTGGCGCGCACTTGAGGTTCACGATCGGCACCCCGCGGAGCTCCGAGGTCATCACGAACATCTTCCCGACGACCTTGTAGACGAGGGCGCCCTCCCCGAACGGCGCTGTCGCTTCGGTCGCCGGCAGCGCGAGCGCCGTGCGGGCCGCGACCTCGTGCAGTGCCTCGCCGTCCATGTCCCCAGCATGCCGCAGGCTCCCCTGGACTGGGGAGGGCACCCGGAACCGAGGAATCGTTACGATCGGCTCTGCCGCGTACCCGACGCGGCAGTGACCACCCGTGGGGGAACCATGCGCATCATCCGGACCATCGGCATCGCGGCGACCGCGATCGTCCTCGCCACCACCGTCTCGGTCGGCACCGCGGTCTCCGCCGAGGCCGCGACGACCACGTACAAGAACTGCGACGCCGTGCACAAGGTGTACTCCGGCGGGATCGCGAAGAAGGCCACGAAGGACAACACCGTCCGCTCCGGCGGCAAGGTCACCCACCGTGCGTTCAAGGGCACCGTGAAGAAGGACGACGCGCTCTACAAGGCGAACAAGAAGCTCGACGCGGACGCCGACGGGATCGCCTGCGAGAAGAGCTGACGCGCGCCGCGCGTCCCGCGCCGCCGCCGTTCTACCGAGACGCCGCTGATCTGCCGAGACGCCGCCACTTTCCGCGGCGTCTCGAGCGGACGGCGGCGTTCCGCGCGCCCGGAGACGCGCCACCCGCGCCCGCGCCGCGCGCCGCGCGCCCCGCGCCCCGCGTCAGAGCGTCGGCACGCCCTCGCCGCCGGACCGCGGCCGCGCCGTCCCGGCGACGCCGGTCACGACCGACCCCGCCGGGACGTCCTTCGTGACGACCGTGTTCGCCCCGACGACCGAGTCGTCCCCGACGGTGATCGCACCGATGAGCGACGATCCTGCGCCGAGCACCACGCGGTCCCCCACCGTCGGGTGCCGCTTCGCGCCCGGCCCGTGGGCACCGCCGCGCCCGCCGAGGGTCACCCCGTGGAACACCAGCACGTCGTCGCCGACCACGGCGGTCTCGCCGATGACGACCCCCATGCCGTGGTCGATGAAGAACCGCCGGCCGATGCGGGCGCCCGGGTGGATCTCGATGCCGGTCAGCGCCCGCGCGGTCTGCGCCACGACCCGGGCGGCGAACCGGGACCCGGGCAGGTCACGTGCGATCCAGAGCCGGTGCGCGATCCGGTACGCCCAGATGGCGTGCAGCCCGGAGTAGACGACGGCGTTCTCGAGGTCTCCGCGGGCAGCGGGGTCTCCACGGCGCGCTGCAGCGAGGTCCTCCCGGACGGTCCGCAGCACGCCTCGTCGGCGACGGGTCACGCAGTGAGTCCCTCGAACAGCACGGTGGACAGGTAGCGCTCACCGGTGTCGCACACGATCGCGACGACGCGCTTGCCGGCGTTCTCGGGCCGCGCGGCGATCTCGAGCGCCGCGTGGATGATCGCGCCGGAGGAGATCCCCGCGAGGATGCCCTCGTCCGTCGCGAGCGCCCGGGCCACGCGCAGGGCGTCGTCCAGTTCGACGTCGAAGACCTCGTCGATCACCGACTGGTCGAGCACCTCCGGGATGAAGTTCGCACCGATGCCGGCGATCTTGTGCGGGCCGGCCTTGCCCTCGGTGAGCAGGGGCGAGTCCTTCGGCTCCACCGCGACGATCTGCACGCCGGGCACACGCTCCTTCAGGACCTGGCCGACGCCCGTGATCGTGCCACCCGTGCCGACGCCCGCGACGAACACGTCGACGTGACCCTCGGTGTCGCGGAGGATCTCCTGCGCCGTCGTCTTCCGGTGGATCGCGGCGTTCGCAGCGGTCTCGAACTGGTGGGCGAGGATCGCGCCGGGCGTCTCGTCGACGATGGACGCCGCCTTCGACACGGCGCCCTTCATGCCCTCGGCGCCGGGCGTCAGGACGATCTCCGCCCCGTAGGCGCGCATCACGGCGCGGCGCTCGACGCTCATGGTCTCGGGCATCGTGATGACGACCTTGTACCCGCGGGCAGCACCGACGAGGGCGAGTGCGATGCCCGTGTTGCCGGACGAGCCCTCGACGATGGTGCCGCCGGGCTCCAGCTCGCCGGACTCCTCTGCCGCGTCGATGATCGCGACGCCGAGCCGGTCCTTCACACTCGCACCCGGGTTGTAGAACTCGAGCTTCGCGAGCACCTCTGCGCCGCCGTCGGCTGGCAGCCGGTTCAGCCGCACCAGCGGGGTGTTGCCGAACGCCTGCGAGATGTTGTCGTAGATGGTGCCGGTCATCGGTTCCGTCCTCACTCGGGTCACGTCCGCGACCCTGTCTGGAGGCGCGGTGTGCGCCCGATCCTAGCCACCGGAACCGACCCGGCCCTGTCCATGACGTGCCCCGCGTCGGCGACGCGGGCCGGGCCTCCAGGCCGCTGATACCAGCCAGCGGAGAAAGCGACAGCGCGGACACGATCGCGCGCCGCATCTTGCCGCTCGCTGTCGCTTTCGACGCTGTCTCCTTCGTGGACGACGTCCGCCGTCGTGGGTTGCGAGTAGGTTGCGCCGCAACGACGAGGAGGTCGCCATGTACGCACCCGAGCAACCCGAGGCCGCACCACCCGTGGTCGACCGAGCCGCGTTCGACGACGCACTCGCCGCGCAGGTCCGCGACGAGAAGGAACTCACCCGTCACGGCGACCGCGTCTCGGCGGGGCGACGCCGCCTGCCGATGGTCCGGGTCGACGACTACGCGTTCACCGGACCGAACGGCCCCGTCCGGCTGACCGAGCTGTTCGGCGACCGGTACATGCTGCTCGTGCAGAACGTCATGTACGCCCCGTCGTGGGACGAGGCCTGCCCGGCGTGCACGTGGGGCGTCGACAACCTGCCCGCGGACATGGGGCGGCTCGAGGAGGAGGGGATCGCGTTCGCGATGATCGCGCAGGCCCCGATCGAGAAGCTCGACGCGTGGAAGGCCTCGCACGGCTGGCCGCACACCTGGGTGTCCTCCGGCGGGACGAGCTACCACGACGACTGGGGGTGGACGCAGCCCGAGGGCCCGGTGCCCGGGTACTCGTACTACCTGCTCCGCGACGGCGTCCCCTAACTGACGTACTCGACGACCGCCCGCGGCACCGAGGCGATCAGTCCGGTCGCGCACATCATGGACCGCACGGTGTACGGGCGGCAGCAGGAGTGGGAGGACAGCCCGGCGGGCTGGCCGCAGTTCCCCACGTACGGCTGAGCCGGGTTCGGCGCGCCCGCTCGGCTGAGCCGCGCTCGGCTGCCCGCGCTCGGCTGCCCGGCGCTCGGCTGCCCGGGCTGCTTGCTACCGCACCAGTGCGGTCCGGCCGAACCGCTCGTCGGTGGCCTCGAGCACGCGGAGGACGTTCCCGCCCGCCAGCGCCTCGAGGTCCGACGCGCCCCACCCCCGGCGCTCCAGTTCCGCGGCGAGCACCGGGTACCGCGACACGTCCCGGACGTCCGGCGGCAGCACCGGCGTGCCGTCGTAGTCCCCGCCGAGGCCGATGTGCTCCGCGCCGGCGACCTCCCGCGCGTGTTCGACGTGGTCGGCGACGTCGGACACCGTGACGAGTGGGCCCTCACCCACCGAACCCGCTTCCTCCCAGTCCGCCCACGCGCGGGAGACGAACTTCGGCACGAACGTGATCATCACGACGCCGCCGTTCTCCGCGAGGCGCCCGAGCACGTCGTCCGGCACGTTCCTCGGGTGGTCGTTGACCGCGATGGTCGAGGAGTGGCTGAACACGACGGGCTGCGTGGCGACGTCGAGCGTGTCCCGCATGGTCGCGGGCGCGGTGTGGGACAGGTCGACGAGCATGCCGATCCGCTCCATCTCGGCGACGACTGCACGCCCCCGGTCCGTCAGGCCGCCGTGGGCCCGTGCGCCGGTCGCGGAGTCCGCCCACGGGGTGTCGTCGTTGTGCGTCAGGGTCATGTAGCGGACCCCGAGCCGGGCGAGGTCGCGGAGCACCGCGAGGTCGTCGCCGATCGAGTGCCCGCCCTCGGCGCCGAGCAGCGACGCGATGCGGCCGCTCGCGATCGCCGCACGGACCTCGGGGGCGGTGCGGGCGAGCGCGAGGTCGTCCGGGTACCGCTCGATCAGCCGGTGTGCGACGTCGATCTGCTGCAGGGTCGTCCGGACCGGGTCGGGCTCGTCCGCGGGGACGAACACCGACCAGAACTGCCCCACGACGCCCCCGGCGCGGAGCTTCGGGATGTCGGTGTGCAGCGAGCCGTCCTCGGTGTCCACGCCCTCGACCCCGGAGCCGTGCGACTCGCGGCGCTCCCAGGGCAGGTCGTTGTGGCCGTCGATCACCGGGAAGGGAAACGTCATGCCACCGACGCTACCGGTCCGGGCACAATGGCCCCGTGACCGTGTCGTTCCGCCTCGTGACCCACCTCGACGTGCCCCCGGCGGAGGCCTTCGCGCTGTCACTCGACATCGGTGCGCACGAGCGGTCGCTCGCCGCGACCGGGGAGCGTGCCGTCGCCGGCACCGTGTCGGGACCCATCGGCCTCGGCGAGACGGTCACGTTCCGCGCGCGGCACCTCGGGGTGGTCTGGCGGTTGACGAGCAAGATCACCGCGCTGGAGGCTCCGGCCCGCTTCGTCGACGAACAGGTCCGTGGTCCGTTCGCCCACTTCCACCACGAACACCGGTTCGAGCCGTCGGGTCCCGGCACACGGATGGTCGACGACGTCACGTTCCGCGCGCCGCTCGGCCCGCTCGGGCGTTTGGCCGAGGTGCTCGTGCTCGCGTGGTACATGCCCCGCGTGCTCGCGGCGCGGAACCGGGTGCTGGCGGCGGAGCTGCGTCGGCCGGGTGCCGCGTAGGAAGTCGAATCGCGCGTAGGTGGTCGATTCGCGCGTAGGTGGTCGAATCGCGCGTAGGCGGTCCGAAGTTCCGACCCCCTACGCGCGATTCGACTTCCCATCGCACGCGGTGTGGGAAGGAACGCGCGTGGTGAGTGTCCCGGCGCGGGCCTGCCGGGCCGGCGGCCCGCCGGGCCGGCGGCCCGCCGGGCCGGCGGCCCGCCGGGCCGGCGGCCCGCCGGGCAGGCCAGGGCGGCGCGGGCCCAGCGCGCCCGCCGGTTCCGATCGCCGGCGCACAACCAAGAACACTCCGCACCACGCGATTGCGTGGTGCGGAGTGTTCTTGGTTGGGCGAAGTGCTCGCGCACCGCGCAGCAGCCGCGCGCTCAGGGGGCGGCGAGCTCGCCGAGGGAGTCGTACGCCGCCGCGACCGCGTCGACCCGGGCACGCCCGGCGGGCCCCGACGCCTCGTACACGTCGTTCGCGATCGCCGCGACGACCGCGAACAGCGCCGCCAGCGAGTCGAACGCGGACGGCGAGTCCACCGGGCAGAGGATCGTGGTCGCCGCCGGGGCCGCGATCACCGCAGCGGTCGGGTCACCGATCACGACGACGTCCGCGCCGGATGCCACGCAGTGCCGCACCAGCCGGTCGATCCCGGCCGCGTGCCGCCGCACGGTCACGACGACGACGAGGTCGCGGCGGTCGAGGTCCGCCACTTCTTCCCCGAGGCGCTGTCCCGGCGCGGGTCCCACCCGGACGTCCGGCCGGACCTGCGCGAGTTGCGCCCGGAGCTGCAGGGCGATCGGGTGCGCACCGCGCTCCCCGAAGACGAGCACCCGCCGCGCCCGCATGATGCGGCGCGCGAGCCGGGGCCGCTCGGCACGCGCGAGCGAGGCGAACGCGGCATCGAGGTTCCGCGACTCCACGGCCCGCTGGTCGACGTGGGCAGCGTCCTCCGCAGCCCACGGCAGCCCGGTGCCCCGGGCGGACATGAGTTCCTGACGGACCTCGGCGGCATCCTGGAACCCGAGGGAACGGACGAGCCGCGAGACCGTGGCCTTCGAGGTGCCCGACTCGGCCGCGAGCTGCGCCGAGGTGCCGACGAGCAGGAGTTCCGGGTCGTGCCGGACCATCGCGGCCACGCGCCGCTCGGCGGGCGAGAGCTGCTCCCACACGGAGTCGATGCGCCCGCGGACGTCGGGCTGCACGGCGGTCACGACGCCGCTCCGGACGAGGGGGCCGCAGCGAGGTGCAGGACGGCGGCCGCGAGCGCGTCGAGCCCGAGGGCGATGTCGTCCTCGGAGACGAACTCGTCCGGGTGGTGGCTGATGCCGTCCGGGTTCCGGAGGAACAGCATCGCGACGTCGGTGACGAGCCCGAGCGACATCGCGTCGTGGCCGGCGCGGGAGAACAGTTCGAGGGGCTGCTGCTCCCCCGTGGCGACGATCCCCGCGCGGACGGCGTCCATCAGGCGTGGGGCGCAGAACACCGCCGGGGCACGGTGCACCTCGGTCGGTTCGACGCTGACACCCCGGCGTTCGCCGATCAGCACGAACGCCTTCGTGATCTCGTCCCACACCCGGTCGCGTCCGTCGTCGAACTCACCGCGGAGGTCCACGGAGAACCGTGCGAGGCCGGGGACGACGTTCACGGCGCCGGGCTCGACCGTCATCGTGCCGACGGTGCCGACGTGCTGCGACGCCCGGCAGATCCGCTCGACGGCGAGTGCCGCTTCGGCCGCGGCGAGGAGCGCGTCGTGCCGTCGTTCGTACGGGGTGCCGCCGGCGTGCCGGGCTTCGCCGACGGCTTCGACCGTGAAACGCCGCGCGCTCGCGATGCTCGTCACGACGCCGAGAGCCTGCCCGGCCGCTTCGAGGTACGGGCCTTGCTCGATGTGCGCTTCGAGGTACCCGACGAGCCGGGACGGGTCGACCGCGGCGTCGGCGACGCGTGCGGGGTCGAGCCCGAAGTCGGTGAAGGCCTGACGGAGGGTGACGCCGTCGTCGTCGGTGAGGTCCCACCAGGAGTCGTCCCAGACCCCCGCGACCGCGGAGGACCCGAGGAGCGCCTTGCCGAACCGGGTCCCTTCTTCGTCGGAGAACGCGATCACCTGGATGCCGAACGGCAGCGGACCCGTGGCGGCGAGCCGGGCCACGGTGGCGATGCCCATGAGCACGCCGACGATCCCGTCGTACCGGCCGGCGTCCACGACGGTGTCGAGGTGCGACCCGATGAGCAGCACCGGCGCGTCCGGGGTGGCTCCGGGGACGCTGCCGTGCAGGTTCCCGGCGTCGTCCTGCCACGTGGTCAGCCCGGCGTCCTGCATCCACCGCGCGACGATCGTGTTCACGCGGGCGTGCTCCGGCGAGAGGTAGACGCGGGTGAGGTGTCCCGGCGTCGCGGACACGGCGGCGAGGTCGTCGCACCAGCCCACGATCGTCGCGGCCTGCTGCCGGGCGAGTGCCGAGGCGGCGAGCGTCGCGGCACTCACGAGCGCACCAGCGGAGCGGCGGCAGCCGCAGCAGGGGCAGGGGCAGACGCAGCAGAAGCGGGGGCAGCGCCGGCGTAGACGTCGAGTGCCGCGTCCACGCCACCGCCCTGCGGCACCGCGAACCCGCCGCGCCGCAGCGCCTGCTCGAGCGCGGCGAGCGTCGTCACGACGGCGTCCTTGCGGGCGTTGTAGCCCATGGTCCCGATGCGCCAGACCTTGCCGTGCAGCGGTCCGAACGACGTGCCGATCTCGATGCCGTGGTCTTCGAGCAGGGACCCGCGGACGGCGTCCCCGGAGACGGCGGACGGGATCGTGACGGCGACGACGTTGTGCATCTTGTGCGCGACGTCGCCGAAGACCTGGAGCCCGAGGGCCTGCACCCCGGACAGCATCGCCCGACCGGCGAGTTCGTGCCGCGCGATCACGGCGTCACGCCCTTCGTCGAGCAGGATGCGGGCGCACTCGTTCGCGGCGTAGAGCATCGAGGCCGCCTCGGTGTGGTGGTTCAACCGCCGCGGTCCCCAGTAGTCCAGGATCATCGCGAGGTCGAGGTAGTTCGAGCGGATCGGGTGCTCGGACACGTCGTCCCCGGGTTCGCGGATACCGGCCTCGACGCTGCGTCGGCCGTCGAGCACCGAGACGGCCCGCGGGGACAGGGTCAACGGCGCGCTCCCGGACGGGCCGCCGAGGCACTTCTGCAGCCCGGCGCTCACCGCGTCGATCCCCCACGCGTCGGTCTCGAGCGGGTTGCCGCCGATCGTCGCCGTAGCATCCGTGTAGAACAGCACGCCGTGCCGTTCGCAGATCGCCCCGAGCTCGTCGAGCGGCTGGTTCATCGTGGTCGAGGTGTCGCCCTGCACGATCGCGAGCAGCTTCGGCCGGACCCGGACGATCGCGTCTTCGATCACGGAGGTCGGGAACACCTGCCCCCAGGCCGTCTCGATGGTGTGCACGTCGGCTCCGGCACGTCCGGCGATCTCGGCGAGCAGGTGCCCGAACCGGCCGAACACCGGGACGAGCACGCGGTCCCCCGGTGCGAGGAGCGACACGAGCGCCGCTTCGATGCCGGCGCGGGAGGTGCCGTCGACGAGCACGGTCGCGTCGTTCTCGGTGCCGAACACCTGCCGGTACAGCGCCTGCGTCTCGGTCATCGCCCCGGTCATCCAGGGGTCGTACTGTCCGACGAGCGGCGTCGAGAGCGCGCGCAGCACGCGGGGGTCGGCGTTGATCGGGCCGGGGCCCATGAGGAGCCGGGCGGGTGGGTTCACCGGGTGCATTGGTCTCTCCGTTCCGTGATCGAGACTACTGGAACGATCGTTACAGCAGTGTTTCGGCGAGCTCGACGATCGCCCGGTCCGAGCCGGCCGGGCCGACGAGGCAGACCCCGACGGGAGCGCCGTCGACGGTGAGGAGCGGCGCACTCACGGCGGGCAGGCCGCCGACGCCGGCCACGGCCGTCATCCGCAGGGTGGCGGCGCGCGTGCGCAGGACGGCGTCCCCGGATGCGGTCCGCAGCGGGGCCGGTCCCGGAACGGACGGGAGGCACAACACGCCACCGCCGATCGCGTCCCGCACCAGGGTGCGCAGCTCCTCGAGCCGCACGCGCGCCGCACCCTCGGCCGCCGCCGTGATCGTGGCGGCCGTGGCGAAGCGCGCTGCCACGTCGTCGCCGAGGGCCCCGGGATGCTCGGCGATCCAGGGTCCGTCGTTCCGCCAGGCTTCTGCTGCCTGCACGACCCGGAGCGTCTCCGCGAGGTCGTCGAGCGCCGGCAGCTCGATGCGCCGCACGGCCCGTCCGTGGCGCTGCAGCCAGGCGTCGAACGCCGCGCGGGTGTCGGGTTCGACGGCGGCGAGCAGGGCGTCGCTGACCAGGAGTTCCTCGTCGTCGACCGCGGTGCAGCGCCCCGGCAGCGAGATCGCGGCGGCAGCGGCGAGCACCGATGACGAGCGGGCGATCCACCCGACCGTGTCGAACGACTGCGCGAGCGGCAGCACCCCGTCGCGCGGGACGGCGTCGTGCGTCGTCCGGAGCCCCCACAGCCCTTGGTACGACGCCGGCACGCGGAGGCTCCCGGCGGTGTCCGTGCCGAGACCGAGGTCCGCCTCCCCCAGCGCGACGGCAGACGCCGAACCCGAGGTCGATCCGCCCCCGATCCGCATCGGGTCGGCCCCGTTCGGCGGCGACCCGAAGTGGGCGTTCCGGCCGGCGAGCGCGTACGCGAACTCGTCGGTGCGGGCGATCCCGGTGACGACCGCGCCGGCGTCGAGGAGCACCTGCACCGCCGATGCCGACCGGGTCGACACCGGTGCCGAGCGCTCCCAGGTCGGGTTGCCCGCGCCGACGACGTGCCCGGCGACGGCGAACAGGTCCTTGACGGCCACCCGGACCCCGGCGAGGGGACCGTCGGCGGCTCCGTGCACGAGGGGGTCCCCGACGACCCGCCAGATCGACCGGTCGAACGCCTTCGGCCGACCGGTGACGTGGGCCGTGCGGATCCGCCAGCGCCCCTCGGTCCGGCACCAGAGCTGGGTCTGCAGGCCACGACCGCCGCCGACGAACTCGGACTCCCCCACGACGAGCGCGGCGTCCGGGGCGAGCTGGTGGACGTCCACGGCCGTGATCACCCGCCGCGCGACGCCGCCCCGACCACCCCGGAACGCGCTGATCCGGTCGTGCCCGCGGAGGAGTCCGGTGTCGTCGCCGCGGAGCGTCTCCGGGCCGGGCGCGAACAGCGCGTCGAGCGCTGCGGTGTCGTCCGCCATCAGGGCGTCCTCGTAGGCGGTGAACGCCGGCTCGAGGCCGTCCGGCCACACGCCGGTCAGCATCATGCGCCGACCGCCGCGAAGTCGCGCTTGCGCACGGTGGCGTGGGCACCGCACACCAGGTCGACGACCTGCGAGATCCGGAAGTCGGTCGCCGCGCTGAGGTACGCGTACGCGATGTGCTCGTCGACACCCCACCGCGCCCGGAGCAGTGCGATCGCGGCACGCACGCAGCGGCGGACTGCTTCGTCGAGGTCCTCGTGCATGCCGGTCGGGACGAGGTACTCGGTCGTCTCCGCGATCGGGCCGACGAGCGCGCCGAATCGTCGGAGCGCTTCGGTTCTGGGAACGAGGTCCAGGCGCAGGGTCAGGCGGAGCGAGGCTTCCATGGCCGTGAGTGCCACCTCTCCGTCGCCCTGCGCGAAGTGCGGGTCGCCGACGTACACGCCGGCGCCCGGGACGAACACGGGCAGGTGCAGCGTGGCGCCGGCGGTGAGCAGGGCGATGTCGACGTTCCCGCCGTGCGGCCCCGGCGGCACCGAGTGCGCCCGCACGTCGGAGTCGGGTGTGACCCCGACGATCCCTGGGAAGGGGGCGAGCGGGAACGTGATCGTCCGGGGTCCGCCCTCGACGACGGGGAGCCGGCCGTGGTCGACCCCGTCACGCGAGACGACGTCGGCGAACACGGACACCGGTTCCTCGGCACGGGGCAGCTCGCCGGGCAGGGCGCCACGACCGTGCCGGTTCGAGATGACCCCGTACGGCACCCGCGGCTCGGCCCGGAGGATCGTGACCGAGACCACGTCCCCGGGCTCCGCACCCGTGACCGCGATCGGCCGGGACACCACGTGTGGGCCGTCGGCGGGGTCACGGGTGAGCGTCCGCGCGATGTCGACGGCGTCGGTGAGCACCTCCGCGGCGGCGACACCGTGCCGGCCGAAGTACCCGACCGGGTCCGATCCCTGGTCGGCGAGGATGCCCTCGTGCGAGACGGTGTCGATCGTCACGACGGTCCCCGGCGCGACGGACAGCACCGGCGCGTCCGTCCGGGACGGCAGCCGTCCCCACAGCACGTCGTCGGGCGTGGACCCCAGGAACTCACCCACGTGGCACCAGCGCTCCGGCGATCACCGAGACGGACGTGACGCCGTCGGTGGTGGTCGTGATCCGCTCCCCGCGCAACCAGGTCTCGGTGACGCGCCCCAGTGCATCCAGCCCGGCGAACGCGGAGACCGCGTTCCGGTGCGCGAGCCCGGCCGCCTCGATGACCGCGGTGGCGGCGGGGTCGAACACGGCGAGGTGGGCGAGGGCTCCGGGGGCGATCCGGCCGCGGTCGGTGAAGCCGGCGAGCGACGCCGGGCCGGTCGTGAACCAGGGCAGGACGCGCTCGAGCGGGATGCTGCGTCGTGACGCTTCGGTCCAGACGGCGCGGAAGCCGACCTGGAGCCCGGCGATCCCGCCCCATGCGAGCCCCCAGTCGTCGACCTTGAGGTCGGCGGTGGACGGGGAGTGGTCCGAGACGACCATGTCGATCGTGCCGTCGAGCAGGCCCTGCCAGAGCGCGTCGCGGTTGGCGTCGTCACGGATGGGCGGGCAGCACTTGAACTCGGTGGCGCCGTCCGGGATCGTGGCGGCGTCGAACGCGAGGTAGTGCGGGCAGGTCTCGACCGTGATCCGCACGCCGTCGTCCTTCGCGGCGCGGATCATCCCCAGGGCGCCCGCGTCCGAGAGGTGCAGGACGTGCACGCGCGCGCCGGTCGCCCGCGCTCCGTCGATGACCTGCGCGATCGCCGACCGCTCGGCGCGGGCCGGCCGGGTCGCCAGGAAGTCCGCGTAGTGAGCGCCGAGCTCGTCGTGGTCGATGAGGTGCTCCGGGTCCTCGGCGTGCACGATGAGGAGCGCGTCGATCGCGGCGACCTCTTCGATCGCGCCCTGCAGCTGCGCGGCGTCGAGGTGCGGGAACTCGTCGACGCCGGACGGTGCGGTGAAGCACTTGAACCCGAAGACGCCGCGGTCGTGCAGGGCGTCGAGCGACCCGAGGACCTCGGGGACCGCACCGCCCCAGAAGCCGACGTCGACCGCGACCCGTCCCTCGGCGCTGGCCTGCTTGACGGCCAGCGCCCCGGGCGTCGTCGTCGCGGGGATCGAGTTGAGCGGCATGTCGATGATCGTGGTCACGCCGCCGAGTGCTGCGGCGCGGGTGGCGGAGGCGAAGCCCTCCCACTCGGTGCGACCCGGCTCGTTGACGTGCACGTGCGTGTCGACGAGCCCGGGGAGCAGCACGTGGCCGTCCGGGACGACCTGTACGTCCGGGTCGGGGACGGTCGCGTCGAGCGGCAAGATCTCAGCGACCCGCCCGTCCCGCACCACGACGGTGGCCGGCCGGAACGCCCCGTCGATCCACGCGCGCTCGGCGCGGAAGACGGTCATGCGTCCACCCGCGCGGCGCGCTCGAACGGGGCCAGCAACCCGGACATCGCCTTGGACGGCGGGGCCGCGTACTCGCCGCGCTTGCCCGTCGTGAGTCCCAGCCGCACCAGGGACTCCGCGAGCACCGTCGCGGCGGCGACCCCGTCGACGACCGGAGCGCCGATCGCCCGCGAGACCTCGGCACAGAAGTCCGCCATCCCCGCGCACCCGAGCACCACGGCGTCGGCGCCGCCGGCGATGACGGCACGGCACTCCGCGGTGACGAGGTCGCGCGCGCCGGACGCCGGGTCGTCGAGTTCGAGCACGGGGACCTCGCACGCACGGATCTCGGTGACGAGCGGGGCGAAGCCGTAGCGCTCGGCGAGCTCGTGCGCCCGGCCCGTCGTGCGGGCGAGCGTGGTGACGACCCCGAACCGGCGACCGAGCATCGCCGCAGCGTGGAACCCGGCTTCCGCGATCCCGATGACCGGGCCGCTCGCGAGTTCCCGAACGGCGTCGAGCCCCGGATCGCCGAAGCACGCGACGACGTAGGCGTCCACGCCGTCCTGCTCCCCCAGGGCGATCTGCTCGAGGAGCCCCGGGACCGCCAGGGCTTCTTCGTAGTGGCTCTCGATCGAGGCGGGCCCCATCGTCGGGTTCACCGCTTCGACCACGGTGCCGACGCCGGCGACCGCCGATGCGGCGGCGCCGATCGACCGGGTCATCGAGGCGGTGGTGTTGGGGTTGACGACGCGGATGCGCATCGGGGTCCTTCCGGTGGAGCGGTGGAACAGCTGGTCGTGACCATCGTTGCGGGGCCGAGCCGAGCCTCCAGGTCGGAGTGCCCGGACTGTGGACGGACGGACGCCGCGACCCGTCGGTGGAGGACGGGTCGCGGCGTCGGCGCTCAGGCGCGACCGATGGCGGCGCCGTCGTCGACGGTCGGGTCGTCGGCGTCGAGGACCGGCATGCTCGGGCGGACCCGCTCGAGGCCCCAGAACACCAGGAGTCCGAGGCCGCAGCCGATGAACCAGCTGTAGTTGCTGAGGCCGGGCAGGATGCCGAGGGCCGGCGGCAGCACCGCACTCGCCACGGAGACCAGCCCGGTCCCGACCAGCGTCCACACCGCGTTCGGGTTGAACCCACGGCGGTACCAGTACCGGGCGCCGGTGTTCTTCGTGTACATGTCGTCGACCGCGACGCGCTGCTTCGCGACCAGGTAGTAGCCGGCGATGAGGATCCCGAACAGCGGTCCGATCAGCGCACCGAGGATGCCGAGCGTGTAGAGGATCGCCTGGTCGTTGCCGTACCAGTTCCAGGGGGTGAGGAGCACGGAACCGACGGCGGCGATCATGCCGCCCATCCGCCAGCTGATCTTCCGCGGGGCGACGTTGGAGAAGTCGAACGCTGGGCTGATGAAGTTCGCGACGATGTTGATGCCGACGGTCGCCGTGACGAAGGTCAGGCCGCCGAGCAGGATCGCGAACGGTGCGTCGATCGCCTGCACCGTCTGGATCGGGTCGGTGATGAGCTTGCCGAAGACCGGCACCGTGGCGCTCGCGCAGAGGACGGTGAGGATCGAGAAGAACAGGAAGTTGACCGGCAGACCCCACATGTTGCCGCGCTTGACCGCCTGGAACGACTTGCCGTAGCGCGAGAAGTCACCGAAGTTCAGCATCGGGCCGGAGAAGTAGCTGACCACGATGGCGACCGCGGACAGCATCACCGGGATGCTCGCGCCGAACGACAGGGGCTTGCCGGCGGAGAGGTTGAACGAGATGTTCCCGATGCCGGCCTTGCTCACCAGGTAGATCGCCAGCGCGATCATCACGACGTAGACGGCGGGACCGGCCCAGTCGATGAACTTCTTGATCGCCTCCATCCCCATCGAGAAGAGGGCGGCCTGCGCCACCCACAGGATCGCGTAGGAGATCCACCCGAGTGCGGACAACCCGAGGAACGAGTGGTCCAGCAGCCCGGCCGAGGCGGGGATGAACTTGAGGAAGATGATGTTGAGCGACTGCGCGGCGAGGAACGTCTGCACGCCGTACCAGGCCATCGCGATGAGGCCGCGGATGATCGCGGGGACGTTCGCGCCGAGGACGCCGAACACCGCCCGGTTGATCACCGGGTACGGGACCCCGGTGCGCTGCGACGGCTTCGCGACGAGGTTCGCGAACACCTGCACGATGAGGATGCCGACCACCAGGGCGATGAGCACCTGCCAGCTCGCGATGCCGAGGGCGAAGAGCGACCCGGCGGTCACGTACCCACCGACCGAGTGCACGTCGGACATCCAGAACGCGAAGATGTTGTAGCTCGTCCAGGACTGCTTGCGGAGCGGGGCGAGGTCCTCGTTGGTGAGGGCCGGGTCGTACCCGGGCTTGATGACGCCGGCGCCCGCGGGGGCGTCCGGCGTGACGGGGGCGTGGGGCGCTGCGACGGGTGTCGCGATCTCTGTAGCCATGGCGTCCTCCGATGGGAGTGGGAAGCGGGGCGGTGCTTGCTTGTCGAGAAAGCTACGGACCCCGTTCGCCCCGGCCGTTTCCCCCTTGTAACGACCGTGTGTCACGCCACCCACCCTGAAACGCTCGTTCCAGGGCGGGCCAGCGAGTCAGGGCTGCACGTGCTCCAGGTCCGCCAGCAGGCTCGGGTGCACCGGCTCCCATCCGAGCGTCCGGCGCGTGATCTCGCTCGACGACGGCTGGTCGGTGGCGAAGATCGGGGCGAACGCGCCGAACGTCTCGTCCGCGACGCGCTCGACCGGCAGGCCGAGGCGCCGTCCGATCACCGCGGCGATGTCCCGGACGCGGTCCCCCTCGTCCGCCACGGCGTGCCAGGCCGTCCCCGCCGGCGCGCCCTCGAGCGCGAGCCGGAACAGGACCGCGGCGTCGCGGGCGTGCACCGCCGGCCACCGCTGCTCGCCGTCGCCCGGGTACCCCGCGACCCCGCTCTGCCTGGCGGTCTCGGTGAGGAGCCCCGCGAAGCCACCGGCACCGTCGGCGTGCACGGTCCGCGGCAGCCGGATCGCCGACGTCCGGACGCCGCGAGCGGCCAGTGCGAGCGCGGCGCCGACGGAACGGGCACGCCCGGCCACCGGGCCCTCCAGCGGCAGTGGGTCCGTCTCGACCGATCGACGTCCGGTGATCCAGGGCGTGCCCGACACGACGACGAACGGACGGTCGGTGCCGACGAGTTCCCCGCCGAGCGCGGCCATCGCCGCGGACTCCTCCTCGATGGCGCGGGTCAGGGCCTCCGGGGAGCTGAAGTCGTTCGAGAACGCCAGGCTGACGACACCGTCGGCGTGGCGGGCGCCGGCCCGCAGCACGTCGAGGTCCGTGATCGCGCCGGGGACGGGCGTCGCGCCGGCCGCGGCGAGCGCCGCTGCCGCGCGGTCGGAGCGGGCGAGCGCCGAGACGCTGTGGCCCGCCGTGATGAGCTCGGCGACGACCGCCGTGCCGATGGTGCCGGTGCCGCCGGTGACGAAGACGTGCATGGGGACTCCTCAAGTGATGGGACTGTTGTGCCATCACCATACGCCAGTAATGGCACTCTTGTCCTATCGCTTAGGATGGGCCCATGGCGCGATGGGAACCCGGTGCACGTGAGCGGCTCGTCCTGGCCGCCGTCGACCTGTTCTCCGAACAGGGCTACGACGAGACGACGGTCACCCAGATCGCCGAACGCGCCGGGGTCACCAAGAGCACCTTCTTCCGGCACTTCCCCGACAAGCGCGAACTCCTCGTCGCCGGCCAGGAGACCCTCAGCCGCCTCCTCGCCGAGGGCATCGCCGACGCACCCGCTGGCAGCAGCCCGCTCGACGCCGTCGCCGCCGGGCTCGACCGCGCCTCCGGCGAGATGGGCCCGATGAACCGGGAACTCGGACCACGCCTGAAGGCCGCCGTGGCCGCCAGCGCCGAGCTGCAGGAACGTGACGCCCTGAAGAGCGTCGGGATGGCCGCAGCCATGACTTCGGCACTCGTCGCCCGCGGTGTCGCCGAGGCCCCCGCACGACTCGCCAGCGAGATCGGCGTCCTGGCCTTCAAGCAGGGCTTCGACCGGTGGTCGGGCACCGCGCGGAACGACGACGACGGGCTCGCACGGCACACGCTCGCGGCGCTCGCCGAGCTGCGCGCCGCCACCGCGGCCCTGGGCTGACCCCGTGACGGACGGGAGGCCCGGTGCCAGCTGGCACCGGGCCTCCCGTCCGTCACGTGGTGACGATCACATCACCAGCAGGCGCGTGAACTGCGCTGCCGACACCTGCTGCGCAGGGCCACCGGCCGCGGGCACCCGCCAGAGCCCGGCAGTCGGGGCCTGGTCGATGTCGATGTACACGTCACCGGACTCGGTCGCCGCACCGATGTTCGCACCACGGGAACCCGCCGTGATCCCGGAGACCGGCACGGTCTTCGAGGACCCGGTCGAGCCGAGGACGAGCATGTTCGGGATGCTCCGGTCGATCGCGCAGCCGCCGGGGGTGCCGTACTCCGCCGGGCTCGTGCACCACTCGGCGGACTGCAGGAGCGAGAACGTCCCGGAGTTCGTCGCGGCGTACTCGAAGGCGATGTGCGTGCCGATGTGCTGCTGCACCGTCGCACCGGGCTTCAGGAGGTACCAGCCCCAGTAGCCGGCACCGCCGGGCGAGCGCTCGTTGAGGTACAGGTTCCCGTGGCCGTCGACGACGACCGCCGTCGCGTAGCCGAGCGTGTCGTTGCCGCCCGCGTAGGTGAGTGTGCGGGCGGTCGTCGTCCCGGACGGGGACGCCGTGTTCACGACGAGCGAGTCGCCGTTGCCGGCCTGGGTCGCGACGGTTCCGTCCCGTCCGACGCCCCAGGCGCGCTGGATCGAGGCACTCGGGGCGCCGAACCCGAGCAGCGTCTTCGGAGCACCACCAGTGACGGGCAGCTTCACGATCGAGCCGGACACCGAGTCGACCCAGTAGAGGTTCCCGGGGACGTCCGAGCGGAGGTCAGCGGTCAGGTGCAGGCCCGTCGCGACGGTCTTCGCCGCGCCGCCGCCCGCCGGGTACATCACGATGGACGTGAGGTCCGCAGACGGCACGAACACGTCACCCCGGTCGTCAGCGGTGAAGCCGGCGCCCTTCGCCGCGATCGTCGTCGGGGCGCCCGTGCCGCTCACCGGGAAGCGCACCACGGCACCGGCCGCGTTCAGTGCGAAGAGGGACTGCACGGTCGGGTCGGTCGTGGCGCCGGTCGCGGTGTGCTTCACCGTGACCGCCGGGCCGAGGCCCTTCGCACCGACCGCGCGCACCGCGAACGAGTACGTCGTCCGAGCCGTGAGGGCGCCGAAGTGGTCCGTCCGCGCCGACGCCTTGAGCTTGTCGACACCGTGGGTGGGCTGGTTCTCGGCCGGCGAGATCGTCACGCGCCAGCCGGTGATCTTCGGGCCGGTGCGCGGTGCGCTCCAGCTGACGTCGGCATCGCCGCCGACGCCCGTGACCTTGACGGCGGTCGGAGCGCCGGGCGTCGCGGCCGCTGGTGCGGCCTGCGCGGGCAGTGCTCCTCCCACGATGAGCGCGACCGCTGCGACAGCGGTCAGTGCGGCTCTGTACATGTCGGACCCCTTCTCGTGCCTCGGCTCCCTGTGCCGGGGCTGCGCACATGCTGACACCGGGTGGTGTCCCGCCGGAACGCGTTGTCCGGAACGTGCGGCATCGCGCAACCGCACGATCCGGGGTGGCCGGGGTCGTCCCGCGCTCGGTCGTTTCGCGCATAGGGAGTCGTTTCGCGCATAGGGAGTCGTTTCGCGCGTAGGGAGTCGTTTCGCGCGTAGGGGGTCGGAAGTTCCGACCCCCTACGCGCGATTCCACTTTCCATCACGGGCGGTGTGGGAAGGATCGCGCGTGGTCGCCGAGGCGCATCGGCACACGCTGCACCCGGCCTGGAGGCTCGGCGCACGCCCGCAACGCGCCCGCCGGCCCGGCAGGCGGTCCGGGTCAGGGCCGCGCGACGTACGTCCGCGTCGCCACGCCCGTGATCACGTGGGGGAACTCCTCGCCGGTGGGGACGAACCCGCCGGCCTCGTACAGCCGCACCGCGCGGTCGTTGTCCGCCAGGACGTGCAGTGCGACGGCGGGGTGCCCCTCCGCTCGTGCTGCGTCCTGGGCACCCGTGAGCAGGGCACGACCGACCCCGCGCGCCTCGAGCCCCGGACGTACGGCGAGCAGCGACAGGTACGCAGCATCGACGGGGTCCGTCGGCCGCCCGGTCCCCGGCGCCGTGACGAGCGCGAACCCGTCCACGACACCGTCCGGCCCCGCGGCCACCAGGCACGCCACCCGGGGCGCGGCGAACTTCTCCTGCGCCCGGGCCCGCGTCGCCGGGTGCTCCGGGATCTCGTCACGCGCAGCGACCGCGGCAGCCCACAGGTCGATGCACGCGGGGACCTCGTCCGGGGCGGCGGTACGCACGACCACGGACGACTCGATCACCCGATCAGCCTACGACCGCGTCGCTGCCGATCCGGTACCCGGCCCCGCGGTGCTCCGCGGGCAGCCGGTCCCCGCGTCCGTGCAGCTTGTGCCGGAGCGACCCCGCCTCGTACGCCTCCGGGTACACGCCCCGGGCGCGGAGCTCCGGGACCACGAACTCGATGACGTCCTCCCACGTGCCCGGCGTCACGGCGTACGCCAGGTTGAACCCGTCCACGTCCGTCTGCTCCTGGATCTCCTGCAGCTGTGAGGCGATCGTCGCTCCCCCACCCACCGCGACCGGCCCGAGCCCGCCGATCGCCGTGTGCCGCGCGAGGTCCCGGATCGTCCAGGCGCTCCCGTCCTCCCCCGTCGCTGCCGAGATGTTCGCCGCCGCCGACTGGATCGCGTTCGACTCGACGTCCCCGAGCGGCTCGTCGAGGTCCCACTGCGACAGGTCGACGCCCATCCACCCGGAGTTGAGCACGAGCGCGCCGAGCTCCGACGCGTAGGAGAGGTAGTCCTCGTACTTCGCCTGCGCCAGCTCGTCCGTCGCGTCCGTGATGATCGTGAGCAGCGTGTAGATCTTCGCCGCGTACCGGTCCCGCCCAGCCGCCTCGAGTGCATCGCGGATCTTCGTCACCGTCGAAGCGAGCTGCGGCAGGGTCGGCGCACCGACGAAGATCGCCTCCGCGTTCTCCGCCGCGAACGCGATCCCCCGCGGCGACGCCCCCGCCTGGTAGATCACCGGCGTGCGCTGCACCGACGGTTCGGAGAGGTGGATCCCCGGCACGTCGAAGTGCTTGCCGTGGTGCTCGATCGGGTGCACCTTCGCCGGGTCCGTGAAGACGCCGTTCTCCTTGTCGAGCACGACGGCGTCGTCCTCCCACGAGCCCTCCCACAGCTTGTAGAGGACCTCGAGGTACTCGTCGGCGACGTCGTACCGGTCGTCGTGGCTCAGCTGGTCCGTCTGCCCCATGTTCCGCGCCGCGCTCGGCAGGTACCCAGTCACCACGTTCCAGCCGACGCGGCCCTTCGTGAGGTGGTCGAGCGTGGACACCCGCCGCGCGAACGGGTACGGGTGCTCGTAGGCCGTGCCCGCCGTGATCCCGAACCCGAGGTGCTCCGTCACCGACGCCATCGCCGACACGAGCAGGATCGGGTCGTTCACCGGGACCTGCGACCCCGTGCGCAGGGCGGCTTCGTTCGAGTCCCCGTACACGTCGTACGTGCCGAGGACGTCCGCGATGAAGATGCCGTCGAACGCCCCGCCCTCGAGCGTCTTCGCGAGGTCGGTCCAGTACGTCAGGTCGCGGTAGTTGCGGGAGCGGTCCCTCGGGTGCCGCCACAGGCCCGAGGACTGGTGCGCCACGCAGTTCATGTCGAACGCGTTGAAGCGGATCTGCCGCGGGGTCGTCGGGGTCGGGTTCGTCGAGTCCGTCACGGTCGCGACGCTACGGATGGTTGCTCCGCGGGTCACGCAAGGTGACGAACCGTGACGAGACGGATCCCGACGTCCGCACTGCTACGGCCGGTAGTCCCGGTTCTCGTCGGACTGGTCGAGCGGGAGCTGTCGCGGCCACTGGCGACCGTCGGTCCCTGCGCCGACGCCGGTGATCGCCCGGACGACAGCGATGAGCACAGTGGTCGCCCACCCGTGCCGCTTCGGGTTCGTGAACCCGTCGTCACCGAACGGGCGATCGCGATCAGGTCCGGACACTTCGCCTCCGAGCAGCAGTTGACGGTGCACAGACTACGTGCTGCCCTGACCGCTCCGGCTGAGGCGCGTTCCGGTCGGCTACCCGACGACCTGCCGGATCCGCTCGAGGCCCGTTCGGCAGCGATCCCGGTACTCGTCGTACAGGTCCGGCCGCTTGTCGAGCGCCCAACGGGTCACGTCCAGCAGGTGCAGTTCCGTCATCGTGGCGAGGCGCCGGTGATCGGCGGCCGACGCCAGCCCCGCAGCGGCAGCGAACTCGGCATGTTCCTGGAGGGTGATCGACCCGTCGACGCACGCCCATTCGAAGACCCGTCGGGCGTCGGTCCAGGGTGACGGTCCGGTCTCGGCGGCGCCCCAGTCGATGAGCACGGGTGGCAGGTCGGGACCTCGGGAGAGGAGGTTGCGCGGCGCGAGGTCGCCGTGCGCGAGTCCGAAGTCGTGCGCATCGTCCTGCAACGAGCCGAGGCGATCGCGCAGGCGCGCGGGCTCCGTGTACGCGCCGTCGCGGAGGAGCCGGTCGTCGTCCCCGAGGGCGCGGATGTTGTAGTCGAGGTGTGCCGACCAGGCACGCGGCACGTCGGCGCCGAACCGCGAGTAGAGGGACGGCGGCGCATCGCGGAGCGAGATCCCGGCGACCGCGCGGGCGTAGGTGCCGAGCCACGTCCAGGGGTGGTCGATCGCCCGCGCGTCCGGCGTCACGTACTCGGACATGGCGAACGGCACCCCGCGTTCGACACCGTGCGCGAGCGGCATCGCGACCGGGATGCCGATGCGAACCGCCTCTGCCGCGGCCCACGACTCGACGGGGTACTCGTCCTCGCGGAGCGGATCGACCGGGAACCGGAGGACCACGGGGTCGGCGTCGACGCGTTCAACCAGGTACGTGTGGTTCACCGCGCCGCCGCGCAACGGCACGATGCGGTCGACGGTTCCGCCGACACCCTGCACGACGACCCGCAACCATTCCTGGTCGATCCCCTCGTGCGGCACGGCTCCATCATGGCCCCCGGCTCGGACACCGGCTCTTGCGCAAGCGGTACTCAGTGTTACTATCTACCGGTAGTCAGCAACGCTGAGTACCACTTCGACCAGGAGGTACGCATGGCCAAGCAGGAGACGGAGATGCTCAAGGGCATCCTCGAGGGGATCGTCCTCGCCGTGCTCGTCGGCCGTCCGGCCCACGGGTACGAGATCACCGCCTCGCTCCGGGAGCAGGGCTTCACCGACATCGCCGAGGGCACCGTCTACGCCCTGCTCGTCCGCATCGAGCAGCGCGGCCTCGTCGACGTCGAGAAGGTCCCCTCCGAGAAGGGGCCGCTGCGGAAGGTGTTCACCCTGAACGCCCGCGGCCGGGAACAGCTCGACGACTTCTGGTCGGCGTGGACCTTCCTCGCCGACCGCCTCGAGCACCTGCACAACGCGACCAGCACGAACGGACAGGACTGACCATGGCCATCTCGATCTCGGACATCACGACCAAGCTCATCGGCGACAAGAAGCGCTGGCGGGCGTACAAGGCCCGGACGGCGACCCTGCCGGCGAGCCACCGCACCGCCGTCGACGGCATCGAGCGGTACCTCATGTACACGGGCCCGAGCGACGGCGACCAGCTCATGCGCATGCTCGACGACCTCGCGGACCTGTTCGAACAGAGCGCCGCGGACGGCACGAGCGTCCGCACCGTCGTCGGCGACGACCCGATCGCCTTCGCCGAGGACTTCAAGGCGAACTACGGGCTCGGCTCGTGGCTGAGCAAGGAGCAGCAGCGTCTGATCGCCGCGATCGACGAGGCAGACCAGGCGGACGCTCATCGAGGAGGTGAACCGTCGTGACCAACGCCATCCGGGTCCGGGGCCTCACGAAGTCCTTCGGCGACCTGCACGTCCTCCGCGGCGTCGACCTCGACGTCGAGGCCGGCACCGTCTCAGCCCTGCTCGGCTCGAACGGTGCGGGCAAGACCACCGCGATCCGCATCCTCGCGACCCTCGCCGCGGCCACGGGTGGCACGGCCACAGTCGCTGGGCACGACGTCGCTACCGAACCGGGCGCAGTCCGCGAGGCGATCAGCCTCACCGGACAGTTCGCGGCCGTGGACGAGGTGCTCACGGGCCGCGAGAACCTCGTCCTCGTCGCCCGGCTCCGGCACCTCCCGCACGCCGGCCGCATCGCCGACGAGCTCCTGGGACGGTTCTCGTTGACCGAGGCCGGTTCGCGTCGGGCGGGGACCTACTCGGGCGGCATGCGCCGTCGACTCGACATCGCGATGAGCCTCATCGGCGATCCGCAGGTGGTGTTCCTCGACGAGCCGACCACCGGACTCGATCCCGAGGCCCGGCTCGAGGTCTGGGATGCCGTCCGCGCACTCGCAGCGAGCGGCACGACGGTCCTGCTCACCACGCAGTACCTCGACGAGGCCGAGCACCTCGCGGACCGCATCGCGATCCTGCACGAGGGACGGATCATCGCCGACGGCACCCTCGCCGAGCTGCGACGCCTGCTCCCGCCCGCGCGGGTCGAGTACGTCGAGAAGCGTCCGACGCTCGAGGACGTCTTCCTCGCCGTCATCGGTCACGGCCCAGCCACGGCTGCGCCACACGAAGAAGCCACCACCGCGCCGCACCAGGAGGAGGTCGCCTGATGTCCACCCACCCGATCCACGACACCGCCGTCCTGACCGGCCGCTCCCTCAAGCACGTCTGGCGGAGCCCGGACACGATCATCACGACCGCCGTGATGCCCATCGCCTTCCTGCTCCTGTTCGTGTACGTCTTCGGCGGCGCGATCGACACGGGCAGCACCTCGTACGTCGACTACCTGCTGCCCGGGATCCTGCTCATCACGGTCGCGTCCGGCGTCGCGTACACCTCGTACCGGCTGTTCCTCGACCTGCAGTCGGGCATCGACGAGCGCTTCCGGTCCATGCCGATCGTCCGCGCGGCGTCGCTCTGGGCGCACGTCCTGACCTCGCTCGTCGCCAATCTGGTCTCGGTGACCGTGGTGGTCGGGGTCGCCCTGCTCATGGGCTTCCGGAGCAGCGCCGGCATCGGCGCGTGGCTCGGGGTGCTCGGCATCCTGGTGCTCTTCACGCTCGCACTCACCTGGATCGCGGTCGTGGCGGGCCTGTCGGCGAGGTCGGTCGACGGGGCGAGCGCGTTCTCGTACCCGTTGATCTTCCTGCCGTTCATCAGCTCGGCCTTCGTCCCGACGGACACGATGCCGGGTCCGGTCCGCTGGTTCGCGGAGCACCAACCGGTGACGTCCATCGTGGACTCGATCCGGGCCCTGTTCGCCGGGCAGTCCCCGCAAGCGGACCTCTGGATCGCACTCGCCTGGTGCGCCGGCATCCTGCTCGTCGCACTCGGCGCCGCGCTCCTGGTCCAGCGTCGCCGGGTCGGCTGATCCTCGAGATCCCGGGTCCGTCGTTGCCCGGACCCTCACATGTCGGTGTCTCGCGCTCGGGCCAGGCGGGCGCTGACGGCCCCGATCGTCGCCCCGACGGCCGGGAGCGCGAACGTCGTGAAGGCACCGGCCGCGATGACCAGCCCCCGCGCCGTCCGGTCCGGGTCCGAGCCCGGCAGACGCGCGATGAGCACGAGGACGAGCGTCGCAAGCGCGACGGCGACGACCCAGAGGACGACCGCGACCACCGTCAGGACGATGACGGTGCGCCGTCGGCGTCGATCCTGTGTGGTCTCCCCCGGCTGATGCATGACCCCATCCAACCGGAGACGCGGGTCGGCTGATGGCCCGCGATGCCGGCCTCGGCCCGGGGGTGCGGACCACCGCTCCCCCGGGCCGCCCCGTCACCGCCCCGTCGGCTCCTCCAGGTCGTCGACGTCCCGCCAGTTCCCGATCACCGGGAACTCCGTGACCCGCAACCGCGCGGACCCGTACGGCACCAACCGCAGGTCGTCGTCCGGCCCGTGGTCGAGCACCGGGCTCGCCGGCGGCACCGACGCCTGTGCGCCGTCCTTCCGCCACTCGGTCGCCCGCGCCCCCGGCGCATGCAGCACCACGGCCGCGCTCCGGCGGTCTCGCAACGACCACGGCGCGCTGGGTACCGTGCCACGCGTGACGCGCCACTCCCCCG
Source organism: Curtobacterium sp. ZW137 (assembly GCF_003762905.1). Classification (GTDB taxonomy): domain Bacteria; phylum Actinomycetota; class Actinomycetes; order Actinomycetales; family Microbacteriaceae; genus Curtobacterium. The sequence continues at coordinate 183,850 of NZ_RJKS01000004.1, forward strand.
CGTCCCGGACCTCGGCGAGCGCCCAGTTCCACGACCCGCGCGGGTGCACTTCCCACTCCCCGATACCGGGTGCCCCGTCGTGGGACACCCACCGCTCGCCGGGCGAGTAGACCATCGTCAGCGGGCCGAGCCGGACGGCTGCGGCCTGGCGCTCCCGCCGGACGACCCGGGCACGCATCGGCAGGACGAGCACGACGTCCCCCGCGGCGGTCCAGTCCCGCACCAGCGTCACGTACCCGTCGACGACGGAGACGCCGAGCGGCACCACCACCCCGCCCACCGTCAACGACGCCTCAGTCGCCCACTCCGGGATCCGGAGTCGCAGCGCGAACGGCGTCGTGCGCGCGGTCGACACCCGGATCGTCACCGTCTCGTCGAACGGGTACTCGGTGTCGACCGTGATCGCCACCGGGTCCTCGTCGACGGAGGTCGCGACCTCGGACGGCGCGTACGCGACGGCCCGCAACCCGTCGTCGTCGCGCAGCCACAGGTGCGACACGAACTTCGGCCATCCCTGGTGCAGGTTCGCCGTGCAGCACCCGAAGTGCGGTTCGAGCCCGAAGATGCCGGCGTCGTCGGAGGAGAAGCTCCACTCCCGCCGGGCGACGGACACCTCGACCTGGTTCGCCTGCTGGTGGTACTGGTGCCCGCGCATCTCGGGGTCGCTCGACGCCGGCAGCAGGTTGTAGGCGAGGGACTCCAGCCGGTCGCCGTCGACCCCGCGCCCGTACACCTGGGCGTGCACCGCCGCGGTGAACATCATCTCGACGACCTGGCAGGTCTCGATGCCGGCGGTGGCTTCGCGGCCGCCGAGCCACTCGTCACCGGAGAACCACCCGTTCGCCTGCCCGTGCCACCGGTCGAGCGCGCCGAAGGACGTCTCGGTCCGGTCCGCGTGCCCGGCGAGGTCGTGGTCGCGGAGCGCGGCGACGGCTCCGGTCTTCAGGCCCATCGCGACGTTCGGTCCGTGGGTGCGGTGCGAGAACGTCCGCGCGGGCCCGGTGATGAGCTCGTCCGCCAGGTAGTCGTCCCACCGCGTGGTCTGCGCCGCGAGCAGGTCGACCAGGTCGAGGAGCCAGGCGTCGCCGGTCCGCTCGTACAGCCACCAGACGGACAGCGCGTTGTCGGCACCACGGGCACGCCCCCATGACGTCAGCGGCCGGCCGGGCAGGTGGTCGAGCTGGTGGCGGAAGTACCGGGACAGGAACGGTGCGACCCGCTCGTCCCCGGTCGCCTCGGCGTGCTGGGTGAGGACCTTGAGGGCGACCATCCGCGGCCACCAGTCGTCGTTCCCGGTCGGACCGAAGAAGCCGTCGTCGCGCTGCGACCCGAGGATCCACTCGATCCACGGTTCGGCCAGCGCGGTCAGCCGCGCGTCCTGCAGCACGTGCGCGAGCGGGACCAGCCCGTCCAAGTAGTACGGCCCGCGTTCCCAGTTCTCGCCGGGCCCGCCACGCCAGCCGCTGTCCGGGCCGACGTCGGGCCAGATCGCCTCGAGCTGCCCGGTGATGTTGTCAGCCTGCAGCCGGAGCTGGTCGAGCAGCCAGCCGCGCGGGGTGATGCTCCCGAGCGGGAGCGGACGGTGCGGCCGACCGGCGGTGCCGGCGGAGACGCCGGTCGAGCTGCCGGCGGTGCTGCCGGTGGGGGTCGACGTGTAGGACATGGTCATTTGATGGATCCTCCGATGAGACCTCGGGTGTAGTACCGCTGCAGGGCGAGGAACAGCACGACCACCGGCACGGTCGCGACGCACGCGACGGCGGTGAGGAGTCCCGGGTCGATCACCGGGACGCCGGGGATCTTGAAGGACGTGCTGATGCTCGAGAGCGCGAGCGGAAGGGTGTACTTGCTGTCGGTCGACAGGAACGTGACCGAGCTGAGCAGGTCGTTCCAGCCGGCCATGAAGCCGAACAGTGCGGTGGTGACGAGCCCGGGCCACGCGAGCGGGAGCATCACGGAGCGCAGGATCCGCCCCGTTCCGGCGCCGTCGATGGCCGCAGCGTCCTCGAGCTCGGACGGGATCCCGTCGAACGTGTTCCGCATCACGAACACCGAGAACGGCAGCTGCAGCGTCACGAGGACGAGCACCACGCCGACCAGGGAGTCGAGCAGCCCGAGCTTGCCGAGCACGATCGACAGCGGCGTGAGCAGCCCCTGGAACGGCACGACGAGCGGCGCGAGCAGCAGCACGAACACGATCGACGACCCGCGGAACCGGATCTTCGACAGTGCGTAGGCGGCGAGCGTCGACACGAGGGCGACGAGCACCGCGACCGCGATGGCGACGACGAACGAGTTGACGATGTTCTGCCGCAGGTCCACCGACGGGTCGAACACCTTCGCGTAGTTCCGGAGCGTCAGCGTCGCGATCGACTCCAGCCCGATCCCCCGGGCGTCGGCGTCGGCCGGCAGGAACGACCGGAACAGGATGTAGACGATCGGCGCGATGAACAGGAAGGCGAGCACCGTGCCCACGGCGACGTACGCGACGCCACTCGCGTGCACACGACGGCGCCGTGGCCCGGGACGGGTCACGTCCGGTGCGTCGGTCCGGTCCACCGCATCCGGTCCGGAGGCTCGACCCGCCCCGCGTCGAGACGCTGCGGTCGTGCGCTTGGTCACGTCCGTCGCGCTCATCGGTCGTCCTCCGCTCCGGTCGAGCGCAGCGCCCGCAGCTGGACGACCGCGATGGCGAGGATGATCACCGTGAGGATCATCGACAGGGCGGCGCCGTAGCCGAGGTCGTACCGGACGAACGACTGCTGGTACGTGTACATGACCGTCGTCGTGGTGGATCCGCTGGGGCCGCCCTTGGTCAGCACGTAGAACTGGTCGAAGACCAGGATCGAGCCGGAGACCGCGAGCAGCAGGCAGAGCGCGAACTGTCGTCGGACGAGCGGGAAGATCACGGATCCCTCGCGTCGCCACCAGCCGGCGCCGTCGATCTTGGAGGCCTCGATCACCTCGGTCGGCACCGCCTGCATGCCGGCCATCAGCAGGATCATCGCAACGCCCATCGACTTCCACACGGTCAGGACGATGACCGCCCAGAACGCGGAACCGGGCGCCGTGAACCAGGCGGTGTCCCCGTCGGTGAGCCCGACCGACTTCAGGAGCACGTTGATCACCCCGGTGCCGGGGACGAGCAGCACGTTCGCCATGTACGCGGCGGCGGTGAAGCCGATGACGACCGGCATGAAGAACGCCGTCCGGACGAAGGAGACGAACCGGCCCTCACCGCGGACCATCGTCGCCGCACCGTAGCTCACGGCCATCCCGAGCGGCACGGCGACCACGGTGAACAGCAGCGAGAAGACGAGTGAACGCCAGAACGCCGCGTCCTGGAACGCCTGCGCGTAGTTCCCGAAGCCGGCCAGGCTGACCTTGCCGAGCAGCGGCCAGTTCGAGAACGACATCCCGACGAGCAGCACCATCGGGACGACGAAGAACACGAGCGCGAGGACCAGCGCGGGGGCGACGAGCACCCACGCCAGCGTCTGGCGGCGCCGGCTCCCGGGCCGGGGACGGGAGCGTGTGCTCCCGTCCGCGACCCCGGCGAGCGCCGTGGAGGTGACGGCTGTCACTGCCCGACCTGGCTGTACGCCTGCTCGATGAGCGAGTTCGCCTGCTTCTCCGCGCTCGCGAGGGCGGTCGTCGCGTCCGCGCCCTGGAAGATGACCTTCTGGGACTGCTGCGCCCACGGGCCGTTCGGGTCGTTGATGACGGCGTTGTAGGCGATGCTCTTCGGGAGCTTGCCGATCGCGAGCGTGTCGACGATGTCCTTCGACCACTCGTCGGTCGCCAGGCTCTTCGCCACGGTGAGGTCCGGCGCGATCCAGCCCTGCGACAGGTCGATCTTCGCCGCTTCCTTCGAGCTGACCAGCCACTTCATGAGCGACCAGGCGCCGTCGGTGTTCTTCGCACCGGCGGTCATGCCGATCTCGTCACCACCGAGGAACGAGCCGGAGCCGCCGTCCACGCCGGGGATCCCGACCGCGCTGCCGAAGTCGGCCTTCTTCGCGGTGAGCGTGTTCGCACCGCCGAAGAGGATGCCGACCTTGCCGTTCAGCGCGTTCTCCTGCCCGACGTTGCCCGGGTCCTGGTTGGGCTGGTCGGTCTTCTGCATGAGCCCGGACTTCCACATGTCCTGGTACCAGTCGACCATCCCGACGAGTTCCGGGCTGGTGAACTCGGCCTTCTGGTCCTTCCCAGCGGCGGTCAGGACGCTGCCGCTCTTGGCCCACGAGCTCGGGAAGCCGGTCCAGGCCTGGCCGACGCCGCCGAGGGTCGAGAACCCGGTGACCCCGCCGCCGAGCGCCTGGATCTTCTGCGCGTCCGCCTTGACCTCGGCGAGGGACGTCGGCGGCTTCGTCGGGTCGAGTCCTGCCTCCTTGAAGAGCGACTTGTTCCAGAACATCTGCGAGCCGGTGAGCGCGACCGGGAGCGCGAAGTTCTTGCCGTCGAGCGTGCCGATCTCGACACCGGCCGGCGCGAGGTCGCCCTTGTCCGAGAGCCCCTTCACCTTGTCGGTGACGTCGGCGAGCAGGCCCTGCGTCGCGAGGAGCGGGGTGTTGACGATGTCGTAGCTGACGAGGTCCGGCACCGACCCCGCACGTGCGGAGTTGGCGAGCTTGGTGAGGTACTGGTCGGCCTGGATCGTGGAGAGCTTCACGGTGACGCCGGGGTGCGACTTCTCGTACGCCTTGACCTGCGCCGTCAGGTCGACGCCGCCGTCGCGCTGCCAGAGCGTGACCGTGCCCTTCGCCGCGCCACCGGTGTCGGCCGTCCCGCTCGAGGAGCACCCGGCCAGCCCGATCGCCGCGACGGTCAGAGCGGCTGCCGCGATCGCGGTCCGCCGGATCGTGGATGTCTTCATCGTCATCTCCGCATCTCTGCTTGCCGCGTCGTTGCGGCAAGATTTGCTGTGTTTGCCGAAGGTAGAACCTGGCGATGGCCGTGTCAATGCTTGACGTCGCAATCGTGATACGGCAAGGTTTGCCGAGTGCCGTACGATGCATCGCAAGGAGGACGCCGTGGTCAATCGACGTGAGGTGACGCTCGCCGACGTCGCCGCGCAGACCGGTGTCTCGGTCGGGACGGTCTCCAAGGTCCTCAACGGCCGCGGACAGATCGCCGAGGCGACGCGGCAACGTGTGGCCCTGGTGGCGAGCGAGCTGGGACTGGTCGTGCGCGCCGAGACGCGAGCACAGCCTCCCGGCCGCTCCTTCCTGGTCGGCGTGCTCTCGACGGATGCCTACGGGCGCTTCACCATCCCGATCCTCACCGGGGCGGAGGACACCTTCGGCCCCGGCGAGGTGTCCATGCTGCTCGCCGAGAGCCGCGGCGACCCCATCCGTGAAGCGCACTACGTGCAGACGTTCCTGAACCAGCGGGTCGACGGCATCGTGGTGACCGGTCGCTCCAGCGACCCCCGACCGTCGATCACCGGACTCCTCGGGGTGCCGGCCGTGTACGCGCTCGCGCCGTCCCTCGACCCGGACGACGTCTCCATCGTGCCGGACGACGAAGCCGGCGCCGCCCGCGCGATCGACCACCTGATCGGGTCCGGACGCCGCTCCATCGCGGTCGTCTCGGGTGCCCGGCGGCACACCGCGAGTTCGCACCGCGTCGAGAGCGCGAAACGGGCCATCGCCGCTGCCGGAGCGACGCTCGCCGGTGGCGACGCCCTCTACGGCGAGTGGAGCGAGCGCTGGGGGTACGAGGCGGCGACCCGGCTGCTCGGGAGCGAGTTCGACGGCGTCTTCTGCACGAGCGACCAGATCGCGCGCGGCGTCGTGGACTGCCTGCGCGAAGCCGGGATCGTGGTGCCCACCCAGGTCGGCGTCGTCGGCGTGGACAACTGGAGCGTCATCACCGACGCGGCGCGGCCGAGCATCACGTCCGTGGACCTCAACCTGCGCGAGGTCGGCCGCCGCGCGGCAGCCCTGCTCATGCGGATGATCCAGGGCGACCAGGTCGCGGGCGGCGTCCGCACCGCGGAGTGCTTCCTCGTGCCCCGGCAGTCGACGTGAACCCCACGGCGGATCCGCGCCTGGCGCGCGCACTGGCGGCCGCCGGTCTGCCGACGACGGGTCACTTCGTCGAGAAGGGCGGCTGGGTCAGCCACGCCTGGATCGGCGACGACGTCGTCGTCCGGGCGAGCAACGGCGCGATCCGCGACGCCTACCGCCACGAAGCCGAGGTCGTCGACCTGCTCGCCGGCAGCGACGTCCCGCACGCTCGACGCATCGCGCACGGCGACGAACCGGACGGCGCCTGGTCCGTGTCGACGCGACTGCCCGGCCGCACGCTGCAGGACGCCTGGCCGACCGCCTCGCCGGAGGCCCGCCGGACCATGATCGAGAGCCTCGGATCAGCGCTCCGCGAGCTCCACCGCGTCCCGGCACCCGCGGACCTCATGCCGCCGTGGCTGGCCGATGCCCTCGCCGGCGGATCGTGGCCCGCGTACCACCCGCCCGTCGTCGGCGCGGCCGAGCATCTGGTCGACGAGGCCCGTCACGCCGGCGGCGACGCCGGGCTGTTCGAGCACGTCGCCCGCTGGGTCGACGCGCGACTGCCGCTCTTCGCCGACGACCGGCTCGTCCTCGTCCACGGTGACCTGCACGGGTCGAACGTGATGGTCGACCAGGGGCGCGTCACCGGGCTCATCGACTTCGCCGAGGCGGTGGCCCAGCCGGCCGACGTCGAGCTCGACACCATCCTGCGCTGGTGCGCTCGACCGCTGGAGTTCCCGGCCACACCCGACGGCCGAGGGCTCGACGCATCGACCCTGGCGGAGGTCCCCGGATGGCTGCGCGGCGCGTACCCGGAGCTGTTCGCGCGCGAGCACCTGCGCGAGCGACTGCGGTTCTTCGACATGGAGGTCGAGCTCGCGATCCTCGCGCACCACCCCGACCCCACGGTGCGTGAGGTGGCGCGAGGACGCGTCACGCGACTGCTCGAGGGGCACGACCACCTCGACGAGCTCGTCTGGTAGGTCAGCGCGCCGCCGCTTCCACCGCGGCGACCGCTGCAGCGACCCCACCGTGGAACGGTGCCCCGTGCCCCGGCAGCACCCACGTCGCCCCAGTGGGCAGCAGGGCGCCGAGCGACGCGATCGCCTGGGCCGGCTCGTCGGTGAACGGCGCGGGCGCGGGGCCGACGGCTCCGGTCAGCACGTGCCGGGTGGTGAGCCCGTCGCCGACGAACACCGCGTCGACCGCCGGTACCCACACCGCGATGCTCCCCGGCGAGTGTCCCGGCATGGCGATGACCTGCGGCGCACCCGGCAGGTCGAGGACGTCGCCGTCGTGCACCTCGACCACCTCCTGCAGCCACACCGGCCGTGCGCCGCCCTTGCGCAGCGAGTAAGCCACGAAGCCGAGGAGTGCCCCGATCCGCATCCGCTGCTTCCCGCCCTTGGGCTTCGGACCACCCTTGGCGCGCTCGGCGTCGGCGGCGTGCACGTACACCGGCACGCCGTGTTCGCGACGCAGCCGTTCGGCGAAGCCGACGTGGTCGGAGTCGCCGTGGGTGAGCACCACGCCCCGGACATCATCGAGCGAGCGCCCCATCGACGCCAGCTCGGCGACGAGGTCACGCCAGTGGCCGGGGAGGGCGGCGTCGATCACGGTGATGCCCTCGGGCGTCTCGACGAGGTAGGCGGAGACCACGTCGCTGCCGATGCGGCGGAGGTTGGGTGCGAGTTCCATGATGGCTACGCTACATAGCCATCATGGCTACTGTCAATAGCTATACTCGGGTCCATGCCCACTCCGGACCGGACCACCCTCGACGCCATCGTCGCCGCCGCGCGCGACCTGCTCGAGGAGGACGGGCTCGCCGGCGTGACGATGCAGGGCGTCGCCGTCCGCGTCGGCGTGCGCGCACCGTCGCTGTACAAGCGGGTGGAGAACCGCGACCGGCTGCTCCAGCTCGTCGCCGAGGAGACCCTCCTCGAGCTCACCGCGCGTCTCGACGCGGCAGCCGACGCCCGCGCGCTGCTCGACACCTACCGGGGGTTCGGGAAGGAGCGCCCCGCGGCGTTCCGGCTGGTGATGACCCCGGGCGCCGGGACACCGGTCGCCGACACCGCGGTGCAGGCGGCGTCGAGCGCGGCCATCCTCCGGGTCGCCGCCGCACTGGCCGGCGAGGCGGAAGCGCTCGAGGCAGCGCGCCTGCTCACCGCGTGGGCCACGGGCTTCATCAGCATGGAGCTGAACGGCGCGTTCCGCCTCGGCGGGGACATCGACCGCGCGTGGGACTACGGCATCGCCCACCTGGTGGACGCGATCACCCGGTAGTCGCCGGCGGACGCGGTCAGCAGCACCGGCGCCCCGCTGAGCGTCATCCCAGCCCCAGACAGGTCGCCATCACGGCCTGCTGCACCGGCAGCAGCGACGCCTTGAACGCGTGCCCCACGAACGCCGGGTGCTCCAGGGCATCCGCGCTGACCTCGCGCCCCCGCAGGAACGGCGGGCACGGGTTCAGCCGCACGCCCGACGGCGCCGCATCCAGGAGCGCGGCGGTGATCCGGTACGGCGCCAGGAGTTCGGCGTGCGGGCCCGGACCGTCGGTGAGCACCACGTCGGCGGAGCGGATCGCCACGTCGAGGTCGTCCGTCCACCGCGCACCCGGGGTCGCGACCTGCGCCGGGCAGCACTGGACGAGGTCGAGCTCCATCGCCCGTGCCGCTTCCTGCCAGGCACGCGCGATGTTGCCGTCGGCGCCGACGAACAGGAACCGCAGCGACCGGAGTTCCGCACCGAGCCGCAGGGCGTACAGGTCCGACAGCACCTCGCACGGGTGGTTGCCGTCCGTCATGGCGTTCACGACGGGGAGGGACGGCACCGAGTCCAACCCGTCGAGGACCGCGAGATCGGGGTGCCGGGCGACCACGATGTCGGCCCAGGCGTCGAGGTACCCGGCGACGTCGGCGAGTGCCTCGGGCTTGTCGAGCGTCGTCTCGGGGAACACGATCGGCTGCAGGCCCATCAGCGCCGCCCCCCGCTCGAACGTCACCCGCGTCCGCAGGCTGGAGGCGGGGAAGAACAGCACCGCGCACCCGGAGGTGACGGGACCGCGGCCGTCGCGGTAGGCGTCGGCGAGGTCGAAGACCCCCGCGATGTCCGAGTCGGACCAGTCGTCGAGGCGGATGAGCGAGCGCATCAGATCACCGTAGCGACACGTCGGCGAAACACCGGATGTCGTCTCCTGGTCCTGCACGGCGTCACCGAGGCGTCGACGAAACGAAGGAGAACACCATGCCCGTCACGAAGAAGGTCCTCGCGAGCGGCATCGTCCTCACGGCCGTCGGAGCGAGTGTGCTCGGCGGAACGGCGGTCGCCTCCGCCGCGTCCGTCGGTCAGGAGGCAGGGACACTCGCCCGTCCGACCGAGGACGCGCTCATGCTGACGCCGCACTCCGGTGATGGCGATGCCACGTTCACGGTCGACCAGGACGCGGTGGGGGATCCTTCCGTGGTCCTCGAGCCGGGTTCCGGCGACACGGTCATCGGTCAGCCTGTCGGGTCGTAGACGCGGACGATGACGGACGGGAGGCCCGTGGCGGCGCCGCCACGGGCCTCCCGTCCGGTTCCGGGTCGTGTCAGCGGGCCGCGCTCGCCTCGCGCACGGCGGCTTCCGCCGCGACCCACGCGAGCATCCCGCACTTCACGCGCATGACGAACTTGGAGACCCCGTGGAAGGCGATCAGGTCCTCCAGGACGTCCTCGTCCGGTTCGCCGACTCCTCGGGACCGCATCATCGCGCGGAACTCCTCGGTGAGGGCGAGCAGCTCCGGGGTGGTCCGGCCGACGGCCATGTCGGTGAGCACCGACGCCGAGGCCATCGAGATCGAGCACCCGTCGCCCTGCCAGGCGAGCCCGGCGATGCGGTCCGAACCGGGCTCGAGCCGCACGCTGACGGTGATCTCGTCGCCGCACGTGGGGTTCCGCTCGAAGTGCGACGCGTCGGCATCGGCGAGCGCACCGTCGCCGTGCCGGGCCTTCGCGTGGTCGAGGATGACCTGCTGGTACAGGGAGTCGAGCGCGTTCACGAGGCCACTCCGTCCGCACCGAAGTAGCCGCGGATCTCGCTGACGGCCTGCACGAAGCGGTCCACGTCCGACTCGGTCGTGTACACGTACGTGCTCGCGCGGCTGGTGGCGGTGAGACCGAGGCGGCGGTGCAGCGGCTGGGCGCAGTGGTGCCCGGAGCGGACGGCGATGCCCTGCGCGTCGAGGTACTGCGCGACGTCGTGCGCGTGCACCCCGTCGACGTCGAACGACACCAGACCCGAGCGCGGGATGCCCGCTGCCGGACCGACGACGGCGATGCCCGGGACGGCGGCGAGCCCGTCGAGCATCCGCTGGGCGAGGTGCTCCTCGTGCATGCGGACCCGCTCCATGCCGATGGCCTGCAGGTAGCGGACCGCCTCGGCGAGCGCCACGGCCTGGGACACGGGCTGCGTGCCGGCCTCGAAGCGCTCCGGTGCCGGCATGAAGTCGGTGTGCTCCATCGTCACGGTGGTGATCATCGAGCCGCCGGTGCGGAACGGGGGCAGTGCGTTCAGGAGTTCACTGCGTCCCCAGAGCACGCCGATGCCGTTCGGGCCGAGCATCTTGTGCCCGGAGAACGCGGCGAAGTCGATGCCGAGGGCCTGCACGTCGAGGGGGCGGTGCGGTGCGGACTGGCAGGCGTCGAGGACCACCAGGGCACCCTGCGCGTGTGCCGCCGCGACGATCTCGGCGACGGGGGCGATCATCCCGGTGACGTTGGAGACGTGCGCGAAGGCGACGACCTTCGTGCGGTCGGTGATGAGCGCGATGGCGTCGGCGGCGCTCCAACAGCCGTCGTCGTCGACGGGCACCCAGCGGAGCGTCGCGCCGGTTGCGATGGCGAGCTCCTGCCAGGGCACGAGGTTCGCGTGGTGCTCGGCCTCGGTCACCAGGACCTCGTCACCCGGGCCGATCCGGAAGCGTTCGGCGTCCGCTCCCCCGCGGCCGCGGCTGGCGTTCGCGATGCCGTACGCGACGAGGTTGAGGGCGTCGGTGGCGTTGCTCGTCCACACGACCTCGCTCGGGTTCGCAGCACCGATGAAGCCGGCGACGGTGGCGCGGGCGTCCTCGTAGGCGTCGGTGGCCAGGGCGGCGAGGGTGTGCGCGCCACGGTGGACGGCCGCGTTGTCGTGCTCGAGGAAGCGGCGTTCGGCGTCGAGCACCTGGCGGGGCCGTTCGGCGGTGGCGCCGGAGTCGAGGTACGCCAGCGGCTCGCCGTTCACCTGCTGCTGCAGGATCGGGAAGTCGGCCTTGATCCGCTCGACCTGGTCGTCGGTGAGCGGCTGGTTCGGTGCCACGATCGTCACTGCGCTTGATCCTCCTGGTCGTCGGGGACGACTCACTGTCGTCGGGGACAACCGCTCCATGGTCCCGGTTGTTCCGCCAGGAGTCCAGCCGGTCCCCCGACAGCGAACGACCCCGGACCCGTTGCCGGGGCGGGGCCGTTCGGTGTGCGCACGCTACTCGTTGCCGACGTGCTTGTCGGCGGAGTCGCGGGCGCCGTCGATCTTGTCGTCGAACTTGCCGCCTGTGGCCTTCTTCACGGCGTCGGCGACGCCGTCGAGCACCTTGTCGCTGATGCCCTCGGCCTTCTCGCTCTTCAGGGCGTCCTGGACCTTGCCGTCCTTGAGGAAGTCCTGCGCCTTCTTCGTGATGTCGTCGAACCCCGCCATGTCCGTGCCTCTCGTTCGGCGCGGAGCCGGTCGCCCCGCCGCGTGCCGCCGATGGTAGGCCGGTCGGGTCGCGCGCGTGTGGGTCGGGTGCGGCGGTCAGGCCATCTGGGCGCTGCGTCGGCGCGCGAGCACGTAGCCGACCGCGACGGACCCGGAGACCGCCAGGAGCGACGGGATGAGGATGTCGGTGCCCTGCTCGGTGAACTCGACGACGAGCACGAGCGCGGTGAACGGCGCGCGCATGGTCGTCGCGAGGAACGCCGCGGCGCCGATGAACGCGAAGGACGCCAGACCGGGGCCGTCCGCCGGCCAGAGCAGGATCCACGCACCGCCGAGGAACCCGCCGAACGCCGCGCCGATCGCGATCGAGGGCGTCAGGGTGCCGCCGACCGCACCGGCACCGATCGTGGCCGAGGTGGTGATGGTCCGGATCAGACCGAGCACGAGGAGCAGCACGATCGGCGCGAAGCCGAGCATCGAGCCGTCGTCGACGGAGGTGTTCATCGCCAGGATGCCGAGCGCCCGGCCGTTGCCGAGGATCTCCGGGAACGGCACGGCGATGAGCCCGACCATCGCGAACACGACCGGCAGCACGACGAGCAGGTGCCAGCCCTTCGGCGCGATGCCCTGCAGCCGGTTCGTCAGCTTCACGAACCCGACGCCGGCGAAGCCCAGCACCGGTCCGACGACGACGGCCCAGACGAGCAGCGACGGCGACATGTGCATCGCGGGCACGTGGTAGAGCACCTCGTCCGGGATCACGAGTCGCGCGACGAAGGCCGCGACGGCGCTCGTGGCGAACGCCGGCAGCGCGGTGGCGAAGGTGAGTTCGCCGAGCAGGACCTCGACCGCGAAGAGCGCACCGCCGAGCGGCACGTCGTACACGGCGGCGAGGCCGGCGGCGGCGCCGCACGCGACGAGGATCTTCGTCTCGCGCTTCGACAGTCCCGCGCGGGCGGTGATGAGCTGGGCGAGCCAGGCGCCGATCTCCCGCGGCGCCACCTCTTTGCCGATGGAGGCACCGAGGCCGACCGCGAGGATCTGGACACCGGCGTTCGCCAGGGTCGCGAGCGCCGGCATCCGCTTGCCGTTGACCGCACCGGGCACGGAGACGATCGGTCGGCCCCACCGTCGGAGTGCCCACCAGGCGAACCCGGTCAGGATGCCGGCGGCGACGAGGGCGAGGAACCGGTTCAGCGCGGACGGGGCGTCGGCTGCTTCGAGGTGGCCGGCGAACGGGAACCCGAACGCGACGAACTGGATGAGCTGCAGCGCGAGCCACACCGAGACCCCGGCGATGCCACCCGCGACCCCGACGAGTCCGGTGACGACGACGAGCTTCAGCACCCAGCCCGGGGTCGTGTGTGCGGTGTGCGGCATATCGGAAACCCTATCGGCCGCGGGCCCGCCGCTCCGGCCCCGTCACCGCCGGGCGTCGTCAGTCGAAGAGCTCGCTGAGCCAGTTCCCGCGGCGCTTCTTCCCGTACGGCTGCTGGCCGTACTGCTGGCTGGACTGCTGGCCGTACTGCTGCTGGCCGTACCCGCGGCGGCCCTTGTCCCACGACCCGGGCGAGCCCGGCGATCCCGGGGACGCGTACCCGTTCCGCGGGACCGCCATGCCGGACGTGTACCCGGGCACGTACCCGGGCGCAGGGGCGGCCGGCACCGCGTGCGGACCGGGGGCCGGAGCCGCGGGCGCCGCGGTCGCGGTGGGCGCGGACGGCGCTGCTCGCTCGATGATCTTGTCGAGCTCGCCGCGGTCGAGCCACACACCGCGGCACTCGGGGCAGTAGTCGATCTCGATGCCGGATCGCTCCGACATCACGAGGGTCGCCTGGTCGTTGGGGCACTGCATGAGGAGGTCCTTCCGATCGGCGCGAGGTGCGCACTGCGATCGATCCTGTCGACCGCGTGTGTGCCGCCCGTGCGGAACCCCTGGACAGCGTCTGTGGATCACCGGAGTGTCCGCCGCCCGGCGCCGGCAGGACCCGGCACCAGCGCCTGCGCCCTAGGCTGACGACGTGCCCGAGATGCCCGACGCAGGACCCCAGCACGGCTGGGAGCCGCTGGTCGGCAGCGCGCAGTCCGTCGTCCTCGAAGTGCTCCGTGCCGGGCCGCGTCCGCGCACCGAGCTCGCCGCCCGACTGGGCCTCTCCGGCCCGAGCCTGTCCCGGATCACGAAGCCGCTGCTCGAAGCGGGGATCCTGATCGAGCGCGACGGCGTGCAGCAGACGGTGACCGGCCGCCCCTCGATCCCGCTCGACATCGACCAGGACGCCCACCACTTCATCGGCGTGAAGCTCACCGGCGACAGCCTCTTCGCCGTCTCGACCGACCACCGCGGCGAGGTCCTCACCGAGCGTGAGGAACCACTCGCCGACCGGGACGTCAGCGCCGTCGTCGCCCGGGTCGCCGAGGTGATCGCCGCCATCACCGCAGCGGACGACCGGGTCCGGGGCGTGTGCGTCGCGCTCGGCGGCGCGACCGAGGACCGCCGGACCGTCCGTCGGGCGCCGTTCCTCGGCTGGGAAGACGTCCCGCTCGCAGCGCTGCTCGCCGACGCGACCGGACTGCCGTGCTCGGTGGAGAACGACGTCCGGGCGCTCACCCACGCCGAGCACTGGTTCGGGGAAGGGCGTGACCACCGGTCCTTCGCGCTCCTGACGATCGGTGCCGGCATCGGTCTCGGTCTGGTCGTCGGCGGCACGGTCGTGGCAGGCGCCCACGGAGCCGCCGGCAGCATCGGGCACCAGCGGCTCGGTGGGACCGCGGGGACGTCGGACCTCCGCTGCGAGTTCGGGCACCGCGGGTGTGCACGGGCGGTCATCAGCGCCCGGGCGATCGCCCTCGCGGGCAGTGCGTCGCTCGGCCGTCAGGTGTCGGCCGCCGATCTGCTCGACGTGGCGCGTAGCGACGGCACGGGTGCCGACGCTCGCGCTGCCCGCACGGTGGTCGACACCGCGGCCGAGGCGCTCGGGCTCCTCGTGGCGGACGTCGTGAACGTCGTCGACCCCGAGGTCGTCCTGCTCTCCGGGGAGCTCGTCGGTGTCGCCGAGGTCGGGCGGGCAGCGCTCGACCGCTCGGTCGAGGCCGCCCGGCACTGGTCGACGCCGGCGCCCACCGTCATCGCGCAGCCGTTCCGCTTCAACGAGTGGGCACGGGGCGCGGCCGCGGTCGCCATCCAGATGCACGCCCTCGGCGCCTGACCCCCACGCGCCCGCGCCCGCGCCCCTCGCACCGTGCGACCCGGCGCCCCGAGCGCCCCTCGCACCGTGCGAGGGGCCGCACCCGCCGCCCGCCCCGCCTACGTCAGCTGCAGCAGCGTGTTCACCTGGTCGTTGACCCCGGTCAGCGTGCTGACCGGCTTGCCGTTGGCGTAGATGTCGTCGAATGCCGGCTGGACGAGCGCCTGGATGTCGCCCGGGTTCCGCGTCACCGGGAACAGGAACGTCGTCTTGTCGGCCACCTGCTGGGTGAACGCGGACACGTCGAAGCCCTTCTTCCCGAACGCCGCGACGGCTGCAGCGGTGCCCTCGGGCCGCGCCGGGAAGACGATCCCGGCCTTCCCGACGATCTGCTGCGCGGTGGACCCGCCGAGGAACGCGACCCACTTCGCCGCGGCCTCCGGGTTCCGCGCCTGCTTCGTGATCGAGTCCCCCAGGCCGTTGAACATCGACGCGCGGTGCCCCACCGGCCCGGACGGGGTCGGTGCGATGGCGACGTCGATGCCGGCGAGGTTGCCGTACGCGCCGATCATCCACGAGCCGTTGAACGAGAGCGCGACCTTCTTCGCCCCGAGCTGCACGTCCGGCCCGGTCGTGGTGGAGAACACCCCGTACTTCGGCATGAAGCCCTTCTCGGCGAGCCCGAAGTACCAGGAGATCGTCTTCTGGAACCCGGCGTCGTCGTAGCGGAACTTGTTCCCCCACGGGTTGCTGTTCGTGTAGAACCAGTCGGTCGACCCGGTGAACGGCGACCACTGCGTCTGCCCGAAGCCGTCGCCGCCGCTGCCGTTCGCGCTCATCCCGTAGACGGCGATGTCGGTCTTGTCGAAGCCGGGCTCGTCGCCGCGGCGCCCCTTGCCGTCGATGGTCAGGTGGGCGAGCATCTGCTCGAACGTGCCGCCGTCGTCGGGGTTCCACTCGAGTGCGGCGAGCTGGTCGGCGGTGACACCGGCCTTCGCCATCACCTTGGTGTCGTAGAACATCGCGATGGTGTCCCAGTCCTTCGGGGACCCGTAGCGGTGGCCGTCCTGGCCCTTCCAGAGCTCGGCGAGCCCGGACTGGTAGTCGGCGTCCTGGATCGATGCGGTGGCCTCGAGTTCGTCCAGCTTGTAGAGCACGTCGAGGTCGGCGTACTGCGGGAACTTCGTCAGGTGGTCGGTGAAGACGTCGGGCGCGGTGCCGGCGATGAACCCGGCGGTGAGCTTCGTCCAGTAGTCGTTCCAGCCGAGCTGGGTGATCTTGATCGTGATGCCGGGGTTCTCGCGCTCGAAGGCCTTCGCGACCGCCTGGTAGGCGGGGAGCTGGTTCGAGTCCCACAGCCAGTACGACACGGTGCCGGTCGCACCGCCGGTGGAGGACGCGCGGCCGGGCGACGAGCACGCGGCGAGCGCACCGAGGGCGAGGGCGGATGCACCGCCGGCGAAGAGCGCGCGGCGGGTGATGGAGTTCGTCATGGGGAGCGTCCCTACTTGATGCCGGAGAAGCCGATGGAGTTGACGATGCGCTTGGCGAAGACGCCGAACAGCACGATCATCGGAAGCGCTGCGACGAGCGTGGCCGCCATCAGCCCGGACCAGTCGGTGCCGGACTGCGGGGCCTGCGACTTGAAGACGCCGAGCGCGACGGTGAGCACCCGCGAGCTGTCGGTGTACGACACCATCAGCGGCCAGAAGTAGTCGTTCCACGCGGTGATGTACGTCAGCACGGCGAGCGTCGCGATCGGTGCGGAGGCCATCGGCAGGATGAGCCGGAAGAACACCCGGACCTTCCCGGCGCCGTCGATGAGGGCCGCTTCCTCGACCTCCTTCGAGATGCCGAGGAAGAACTGCCGGAGGAAGAACACCGCGAACGGCGTCATCAGCATCGAGGGCAGCGAGATCCCGAGCAGGGTGTCGACCAGGCCGAGCGACTTGATGAGCGCGAAGTTCGGCAGGAGCGTGAAGATCGTCGGGACCATGAGCCCGGCGAGGAACACCGCGAACACCTTGTCGCGTCCCGGCCACCGCAGCCGCGCGAAGGCGTAGGCGGCGCCGGCGGAGAAGAACACCTGCCCGACGGTGATCATCGTCGCGGTGATCACGGAGTTGAGCAGGTACTGCCAGAAGTTGATCGCCGCGCCGGAGCCGCCCTGGGCGAGCGCCTCCTTCGTGGACTGCAGGCCGAAGACGCGCTCGAACCCGCCGAGGCTGAACCCGGTCGGCAGGAGCGAGGTCGGGTCCGCGGAGATCGCACCGTTCGACGACAGCGCCGTGCGGAGGATCCAGTAGAAGGGGAAGAGGGTCACGACGATCACCGCGATCATCGCGATCCAGGCGAACACCCGGCCGACGGACGGCTTCGGACGTGGGGGCTTGGCACCGCGGGTGGTGAGCGCGCGGGTGGTCGTGGGGTCGGCCACGGGGGGCAGTGTGCTGGTCATCTTCGACTCGCTTTCGGGGTCCGTGGCCGGTCAGTCCAGATCGCTCTCGCCGGAACGCGAGAGTCGGTACTGGATGAACGTGATGACGCTGAGGACGATGAGGAGGGCCACCGAGACGGCGGACGCGTAGCCGAACTGGAACCGGCCGAAGGCCAGGTTGTAGATGTAGTTCTGCACGACGTTCGTGGCGTTGGCGGGTCCGCCCTGGGTGGTCACCGCGACGGTGTCGAACACCTGGAACGACCCGATGATCGTGATGATGAGCACGAGCGACAGGATCGGGCGGAGGAGCGGCACCGTGATGCGCCAGAACATCTTCCACTCGCTCGCACCGTCGATGCGGGCAGCCTCGTAGACCTGCTCCGGCAGGGCCTGCAGTCCCGCGAAGATGAGGAGCGCGGTGTAGCCGACGTTCCGCCAGACGTTGATGAACGCGATGGTCGGGATGCCCCACACGTCGCTCTGCAGGAACGGGATGCGTCCGATGCCGAGCGCGGAGAGCACCTCGTTGCCGATGCCGAGCTGCGTGTCGAGGATCCAGAGCCAGATCAGCGCCGCGACGACGTTCGACACCAGGTACGGCGCGAGGACGATCCCCCGGACGAACGTGGACTTCGTGAGCCGGTGCATCATCACCGCGATGAACAGGGCGAGGACCGTCTGGAACCCGATGTTCAGCAGCACGTACTCGACCGTCACCGCCATCGAGTGCCAGAAGATCGAGTCCTGCACGAGGCGCTCGTAGTTCTGCAGCCCGGTGAACACCGGCGGGGTGAGCAGGTTGTAGGACGTGAAGCTCAGGTA
Source organism: Curtobacterium sp. ZW137 (assembly GCF_003762905.1). Taxonomy (GTDB): domain Bacteria; phylum Actinomycetota; class Actinomycetes; order Actinomycetales; family Microbacteriaceae; genus Curtobacterium. The sequence continues at coordinate 202,026 of NZ_RJKS01000004.1, forward strand.
GATGCCGCGGATCGTCGGCCAGAGCAGGAACAGCGCGAACCCGATCGCGGCTGGTGCGATGAAGGCGAGCGCCAGCCACAGGTCGTTGCGTGGTCGTCGCTTCCGCAGAGCGGCGGTCCTGGCCGCTGTCTCGGTGTCGGCGCTCGGTCGGCTGCGCCGGACCGGCACCGTCAAGGGTGTTTCGGTGGCCATCGTGACTCCTTCGTCAACGTGGTTGCCGTCCGGGTGGCAGCCCCGGACGGGTTTAGTGTCGCCACAAAAGAAAGCGGTGTCAAGAGGTCGCCACGACGAGGTGGTGACCAGCTGACGGCCTGGAGGCTCGTGGCGGCGCCGCCATGAGCCTCCAGGCCGTCACGGGGTCCGGATCAGATCGCGGTGAGCCGGAACGGGACCACGCGCTCGGTGTACGTGGCCGGGGCCTCGAGGCCCACCGACGCGAGGACGCGACCGGTGAAGACCCGCGCACCGGACCACCATTCCGGGGCACGGACGCCGTCGGCACCGCTGCCGATGAGCACCGGGTCGACGCGGTACCGCGCGTCCGGGTCGAGGTCGCGGAACGTGATCCGACCGCGGAGACTCACCTCGGGGGCGGCGAGGGACGCCAGGAAGAACATCGCCTCCCGGCGGTCCGGCGCGACCACGCCGTAGACGTTCAGCGTGTCGTCGACCTGGTCGACGCGTACCAGGTCACCACCGTGCAGCAGCGCCCGGGTGTCCTTGTAGAGCGCGATCCACTCGGCGAGGTCCCGCTCCTCGGCCGCGGTGGCCTTGGACAGGTCCCACTCGATGCCGAGGTGCCCGAACAGCGCGGTGCCCGCCCGGAACGACAGGTCGTGCCAGCGCCCCGTCGTGTGGTTCACGCCGCTGGCGATGTGCGAGCCGAGGAGCTCCGCCGGCAGCAGCTGCATCGTCCAGCGGTTCATCTGCTGCCGCTCGAGCGGGTCGATGCAGTCCGAGACCCAGACGCGGTCGGTGTGCTCGATGACGCCGAGGTCCACGCGGGAACCACCCGACGAGCACGACTCGATCTCGAAGCCCGGGAAACGGTCCTTGAGCGCCGCCATCAGCCGGTACGCCGCCAGGGTCTGCTCGTGCACGGCCGCCCCGCCGTCCCGGTACCCGGCCTCGACCAGGTCCCGGTTGTGGTCCCACTTCACGTAGTCGATCCGGTACTCGTCGATGATCACGGTCATCCGGTCGAGCACGTACTCGTACGCCTCCGGGATCGCGAGGTTGAGGACCTGCTGGTGCCGGGACCGGACCGGCAGGCGTCCGTCGGCCTGCATGATCCACTCCGGGTGCGCCCGGGCGAGGTCGCTGTCCTCGTTGATCATCTCCGGCTCGAACCACAGGCCGAACTGCATGCCGGCGGCACGGACGTGGTCGACGAGCGGCGACAGCCCCTCGGGCCAGACGTCCTCGTCGACGAACCAGTCGCCGAGGCCCGCGAAGTCGTTGCGACGGTGGCGGAACCACCCGTCGTCGAGGACGAAACGCTCCACGCCGAGGCGGGCGGACCGGTCGGCGAGGTCCTCCAGCCGGGCCAGGTCGTGGTCGAAGTAGACCGCCTCCCAGACGTTGATCGTCATCGGGCGGACGCTCCGGGGGTGCTGCGGACGGCTGCGGAGGTACCGGTGGAAGCGGCGGGCCTGCTCGTCGAGGCCGTTCGCGTACGCGCCGAAGAGCCACGGGCCCTCGTAGGTCTCCCCCGCGCCCAGGCGCACCTCGCCCGGCAGCAGGAGTTCGCCGCCGCCGATGACCTGCTTGCCGTTGAAGAGCCGTTCCGCGAAGTGGCGGTGGTTGCCGCTCCACGCGGCGTGGACGCCCCAGAGCTCCCCGTCGGCGAAACCGAACCCGGGGACGCCGACGCTCAGGACCGTGGCGGCGTCGGCCCCGGTGCGGCCCTTCCGGCCCTCGCGCTCGTGGATGCCGACCACGAGCTCGCGGCGCTGCGGGGTGCGCTCCTTGCCCCAGCGGCCGGCGAAGTCCAGGACCTCGCGGGCCCTGGTCGGGATCGGGAGCGCGACCGTGAGGTCGTCGACCGTGTACGTCCCGGTGCCGGTGTTCGTGAGGGCGGCGCGGGTGCGGACGAGGCCGGAGGGCAGCAGCTCGATCTCCAGGCGGACGGCGAGCTGGGCGTGGGCATCGGCGGCCTCGACGACGACGGTCGCGGGGCCGGCGTCGATGCGGGTGGGGGCGGCTTCACGCCCAGGCGTCTCGTGGGCCCGTGTCTCGTGGGCCTCTCCGATCACGTCGATGCTCGTCGTCGTGAACCGGGGCGACCAGTCCTCCCCGTCCCGGTGTCCGCTCACGCCCGGCTTCCCGGACCAGCCGGCGTGCGGCTCGGGCAGGATCGCCACGCGGATCGGTTCGTCGACGGCGTTCGACACGATGGGCTCACGGCCCGCGGTGACGATCGCCTGCAGGTCCTCGGTGGACAACTCCCCGAGGGCGGCACCCCAGTGCACCACCGAGGGCAGGCGGGCGTCGGTGCAGTCGAGCACGAGGGAGACCCCGGCGGTGGTCAGGTGGACGAGGGAGTGCGTCATCGGAGCTCCTGGTCGGCTTACTTTTGTTGCGTAAGTATGTCAGGTCGTCAGAACCAGCGCTTCACCTTGAAGACGACGAACAGCGCAGCGGCGAACGCGACCATCGCGATCACCGCCAGCGGGTAGCCCCACGTCCACGTCAACTCCGGCATGTGCGTGAAGTTCATGCCGTAGATCGCCGCGATGAGGGTCGGCGCGAAGAGGATCGCCGCCCAGCCGGAGATCTTCTTCGTGTCGTCGTTCTGCTTCTGCGCCGCCAGGGTCGCGTCGACCGTCAGCGCGTTCTGCAGCAGCTGCCGGAAGGTGTCGATGCGCTCGACCGTCCGGATCGCGTGGTCGAGGACGTCACGGAAGCGGCGTTGCATCTCGACCGGCAGGTGGTACTTCTCGGCGCCGCGGTGGATGTTCTCGATCATGTGGATGAGCGGCCGGGCGGCGCGCTGGAAGTCGACGACCTCCCCGAACAGCTCGTAGATGCGACGAGACACCCCGGCCACCCCGGCGAAGAGCTGGTCCTCGATCTGGTTGATGTCCTCCTCGAGGCCCTCGATCACCGGGATGTAGTCGTCCACGATCGAGTCCATCAGCGCCCACAGCTGCGCTTGCGGCCCCGCGGTCACGAGCCCCGGCTTGCCACTCATCCGCTGCAGTGCTCGCGGCACGACGTGCTTCCCGCGGGGGTCGGCCTGCACGACGGCCAGGAAGAAGTCCTCCCCGACGAAGGCGTGCACCTCGCCGAACTCGACCTCTTCACGCTGGTCGTTGTAGAGCGCCGGCTTCAGCACCGCGAACAGCGTCGAGCCGTAGCGCTCGAGCTTCGGTCGCTGGTGCCCCTCGGCGGAGTCCTCCACCGCGAGCTCGTGCAGTCCGAGGGCGACCGCCACGTCCCCGAGCTCCACGGCGTCGGGCTGGTAGAGGACCACGCAGGCGCTGGCGTCCTGCTCGTGCATCATCCGGAAGGTGTCGTCGAGCGTCGGACTCGCGATCGGTGCGATGCGGTCGATGTACGCGGTGTTGAGCTCGACGGTCACGACCCCAACCTACGCAGGTCCCGGGGCCGCATGTCCCCCGCTCGCTGGACCCCGCCTGCACGCGCGGGTGGATGATCCGTCTACCGTGCAGGTCATCAGCATGCTGACGAAGGCGTGTCGACGAAGGGAGTGGCCATGCGATGGTTCCGGAAGATCGTGATCGCGGCGAGCGCCGTCGTCGCCGTGGTGGGCTCGTTCATCGGGTCCGGCGCCGCCGGTGGCACGCCGATCCAGGACGCAGCGGGCGGGGCACTGTCGGCGTCGTCCACGGCGATCGCCCCCGACGGGCCGGCCTTCGGCATCTGGAGCGTCATCTACGTCGGCCTGATCGCCTTCGCCGTGTGGCAGTTCCTCCCCCGCCGCGGTGACGAGGCCCGCCACGACCGGCTCGCCGTCCCCGCGACGCTGTCCCTGCTGCTCAACGCCGCGTGGATCCTGTCCGTGCAGTTCGGCTTCCTCTGGCTGAGCGAACCGATCATCGTCGCGCTGCTCGCGGTCCTCGCGTGGACGTTCGTCATCCTCCGACGCACCCGCCCCTCCGGCATCGTCGAGGCCATCGTCACCGACGGCACCTTCGGGCTCTACCTCGGGTGGGTGTGCGTCGCGACGGCGGCGAACACGGCCGCGGTGCTGACGGCCGCCGGCTTCCGGGGCTTCGGGCTGTCGCAGGACGTCTGGGGTGTCGTCGTGGCCCTCGTCGCCGGGCTCGTCGGGGTGTTCATCGCCGTGGCCGGTCGTGGGCGCCTGGCTCCGACGGCGTCGCTCGCGTGGGGGTTGGCGTGGGTCGCGGTCGCGCGGCTCGACGGCCCCCTGGTGTCCGTGCCGACCGCGGTCGCGGCACTCGTGGCCGCTGCGCTCGCCGTCGTGGTGACGCTCGTCGTGCGGGCGCGCGCTGGCTTCCGCGCTCCGGCCGCGCACGCGCCCCGCGCGGTCCGGTAGCGCCGCGCTGCGGCACCGGACACGCGACGAAAGCGACACCACGCGGCCGGATGCGCCACGCAATCGTGTATCCGATGTCGCCCGATGCGCGTACATCATCCCCGCAGCGACGAAAGCGACACCACGTACACCTTTGCGCGGCGCAATCGTGTACGCGGTGTCGCTTCCCCCGCCCGGCCGCGTGCCCGACGGCCTGCGCGGGTGCGCCGGCGCGGGTGCGCCGGTGCGGGTGCGCGGGTGCGCCGCCGCCGGCCAGCAGAGCCCCGCGGCTCAGCGCGCGGCGGCCGTCAGCCCGTGCGCGGCAGCGACGGCCTCGTTCGTCACGTGGCCGTCGTGCACGTTGAGCCCGCGGGCGAGCGCCGGGTCGGACTCGAGCGCCGCTTCCCAGCCCTGGTTCGCGATCGCCACGGCGTAGGGCAGCGTCGCGTTCGTCAGCGCGATGGTCGAGGTGCGCGGGACGGCACCGGGCATGTTCGCCACGCAGTAGTACACGGCGTCGTGCACCCGGAACGTCGGGTCGTCGTGCGTGGTCGGCCGCGAGCCCTCGAAGCACCCGCCCTGGTCGATCGCGATGTCCACGAGCACCGACCCCGGACGCATGTCCGCGACCATCGCGTCGGTGACGAGCTTCGGCGCCGACGCCCCGGGGATGAGCACGGAACCGATCACCAGGTCCGCGTCCTGCAGCGCCGAGGCGATCGCGTGCGACGAGGACCGGAGGGTCGTGATGCGCCCGTCGAACCGGGCGTCGAGTGCTCGCAGGCGCGGCAGGCTGATGTCGAACACGGTGACCTCGGCACCGAGCCCGAGCGCCATCGCCGCGGCGTGCTCACCGGCGACACCACCGCCGATGACGACCACGCGGCCCTTCGGCGTGCCGGGGACGCCGCCGAGCAACAGCCCGCGGCCACCGTTCGCGCGCATCAGGTGGTTCGCGCCGACCTGGGCCGAGAGCCGACCGGCGATCTCGGACATCGGCGACAGCAGGGGCAGCGAGCGATCGGGAAGCTGGACGGTCTCGTACGCGATCGCGGTCGCGCCGGAGTCCATCAGCGCGGAGGTCAGCGGGCGGTCGGCTGCGAGGTGCAGGTAGGTGAAGAGGACCTGCCCGGGTCGGATCGACGCGTACTCGGACGCGACCGGCTCCTTCACCTTGAGGACGAGCTCGGCACGGCTCCACACGTCGGCGGCCGACGGGACGATCGTCGCACCGGCGGCGGCGTACTCGGCGTCCGGGAAGGACGAACCGTCACCGGCCCCGGCCTGCACGAGCACGTCGTGCCCGTGCATCGTCAGCTCGGCGACACCGGCAGGGGTGGCGGCGACGCGGAACTCGTTGTTCTTGATCTCGGTGGGGACGCCGATGAGCATGGCGGACTCCTTCGTGGGCTGCGAGCGGCGGGCGACCACCATCCAGCCACTCGTGCGTGTCCGGCGCGTTACGGCCGAACATCCCGCTGATCAGATCCCGATCCGTGCGATGGGATTCGGCTGCTCAGCTCCGGGCGCGGAGCGATTCACTCGGCAGTTCGCCGAACCGCGACCGGTACGCGGCGGAGAACCGGCCGAGGTGACCGAACCCCCACGACCGGGCGATCTCGGCGACCGAGACCTCGTCACGGTCGGCATGACGGAGGTCCGCGTGCGCGCCGTCGAGCCGGACCTGCCGCAGCAGGTCCCCCGGCGTCTGGTCGAGGTGCCGGCGGAGCGACTGCTGCAGCCCGCGGGGGCTGAGCCCCGCGGCCGCGGCGATCTCCGGCGTGCCGATCGGCTCGTTCGCGTGGGCGTGCACGAACTCCAGCGCCCGGCGCAGTCGCGCGTGCTCCGGCCCGGTGCCGGGCACCGAGGCGCGCCAGAGGGTCCGGCGCGGGAACGCACGGAGCGCTGCCGTGCCGAACGACTCGGCGACGACCCGGCGCTCGACGTCACCGAGGACGTGGTCCATGTCGAGCCACGTCGCCGAGTGTGACCGGACGGCGTGCTGCCACGCTCGCAGTCCGTCGCCGGACGCCCGCTGCATCGGCTCGAAGGCGAAGTCGTCCTCACCGGCGAGCGAGCTCAGGAAGGAGCGGTCGAGCTGCACCATGTTCAGCGAGATGTCCCGGTGGTGCAGGTCCCAGGTGTCGTCGATGGGCAGCACCAGGGGGACGCCAGCCTGCAGGTCGACGGACTGGCCGCCGTAGGTCAGGGTGCTCGTGCCCGAGCGCAGCCAGATGACCATGAACTCGGCGTCCGCGCGACTCTCGCTCCGGATGTCGACGTCGAAGCGTGCGGTCCGCAGGGACATCCGCTCGTCGCCGACCCCGGCGAAGCTCCACGCGCTGCGCGGCGAGGTCCGCCGGACGTTCGGGGAGCGGAGCTCGTAACCAGCCGAGAAGAAGGCCAGTGCCTGGTCGACGTCGGTGCCGGCGAGCCGCTTGGACCAGCGACGATCGGGTCGGTCGGCGGCGTCGATCGGGGACACAGGTGTGGCGCTCACCGCCGTGGCCGGCGGACGGGAGTCCGTGGGAAGCACCATGGCCGAGAAGGTACGCGCGACCACCGACAGTGACCCGTGATCCACGTCCCCCGGCTCAGTTCTGCAGGATCGCCTGCCCGATGCTCTCGTCGAGGATGAGGTCGGTGATCAGTCCCGCGGCCAGTGCCCCCTTGAGCGACGCCGCCTTCCCCCGCCCGGCCACGACGCAGATCCGCCGCGGAGCCCGCTTGATCGTGTCCAGGTCCGGCCCACCGGCGCGGGCGTTCACCCCGATGTCCCGCCAGGACCCGTCCGCCCGGTAGAACACGGTGGAGACGTCACCGACGACCTTGGCCTTCGTGAGTTCCTCGCGGTCGGCGGGGTCGAGGTACCCGCCGGAGTACACGTGCGAGGGGACCGGGGCCTGCGGGGCGCCGACGCCGAACACGACGACGTCCATCCGCTCGTGCAGGTCGAGCACGCGGCGGATCGAGCGTTCGCGGAACAGCGCCTCCTTCGTGGTGGGGTCGTCGAAGAACGCCGGGACCGGGAACTGCTGCACGAGCGCGCCGTACGCCTCGCCGAAGCGCCGGAGGATCTCGGACGCGTAGACGATGCCCGTGGTGCGGGTGTTCGCGGCGCCGTTCACCTGCACGACCGTCGACCCGTGGGTGGTCTTCGGCACGAGGTACCGGCTGACCGCACTGACCGTCGAGCCCCAGGAGATCCCGATCACCATGTTCGACTCGATGTACTGGGTCAGGATCCGAGCGGCGGAGAGCGCGACCCGCTCGAGCCGGTCGACGTCGCTCGTGTGGTCCGGCACGGGGACGACGTGCGCGTGCACGCCGAACCGTGCACGGATGTTCCGGCTGAGCGCTGCGGCCTGGTCGAGGGGGGACCGGATCTGGATGTCGACGAGTCCGGTGTCCCTGGCGTGCTTGAGCAGGCGGGACACCGAGGAGCGGGACGTGCCGAGCTCGTCGGCGATCGCGTCCATCGTCAGGTCCTGCAGGTAGTAGAGGTGCGCGGCCCGCAGGGCCTGCTGCGTGCGCATCGGTTGGGCGGCATCGCTCATGGAGCAACCATGCACGGACGTGCATGGCGCTTGCAAGCCCGACCGCCCGTGCCGAACCGGAATCGGACACGTCGACACGTGTGCTGCACGTTCGTGCACGCGAGTTGCCCGGCCTCTCACCGGAGGAGCACGATCGTTCTCGAACCCAGCGAACCGACCCACAGAAAGCGACGCGTACGCACATGTCGAAGACGACGCAGCCCCGACGCACAGTGACGAACCTCACCGAGCGTCCGAACGCACAGGTCCTCATCGTCGGTGGCGGCATCAACGGCATCGCCACCTTCCGCGACCTGGCCCTCCAGGGCGTCGACGTCGCGCTCGTCGAGCGTGGCGACTACGCCTCCGGCGCCTCCGCGGCGTCGAGCCACATGATCCACGGCGGCATCCGCTACCTCGAGAACGGCGAGTTCCGCCTGGTGCGCGAGAGCGTGCAGGAGCGCAACGGCCTGATCCGCATCGCCCCGCACTACGTCAAGCCGCTGCAGACGACGATGCCGATCTTCTCGACGTTCTCCGGCATCATGAACGCCCCCTTGCGGATGCTCACGCACAAGCAGCGCTCCACGAAGGAGCGCGGCGCGATGCTCATCAAGATCGGCATGACGATCTACGACTCCTTCTCCCGTGACGGCGGTTCGGTCCCGAAGCACGTCTTCCGCACCAAGAAGGCCGCGCTCGCGGACATGCCGGCCCTGAACAAGGACCTCAAGTACACGGGCACCTACTACGACGCCTCCGTGCACGAGCCGGAGCGCCTGGCGCTCGACGTCCTCAAGGACGGCCTCACGGCCGGCACGAGCGCCGACGGGACCACCACCAGCGCGGCCACCGCCCGCGCCACCAACTACGTCGAGGCAGCCGGCACCCGCGACGGCGGCGTCCTGCTCCGCGACCGCGAGACCGGCGACGAGTTCGTCTTCACCGCCGACGTCGTGATCAACGCCTCCGGCCCCTGGACCGACCTCACCAACGGCGCGTTCGGCGGCGAGACCAAGTTCATGGGCGGCACGAAGGGCTCGCACATCGTCGTGCACAACGACGAGCTGCTCGAGGCCACCAAGGGCCGCGAGCTGTTCTTCGAGAACGACGACGGCCGCATCGTGCTGATCTACCCGCTCAAGGGCCGGGTCCTCATCGGCACGACGGACATCGACGCCGACCCCGCGAAGCCGGTCACCACGACGGACGAGGAGATCGACTACTTCTTCGGCCTCGTGAAGCACGTCTTCCCGCAGATCGACGTCACCCGCGAGCACATCGTCTACAGCTACTCCGGCATCCGTCCGCTCCCCCGCCACGAGGACACCGCCCCCGGCTTCGTCTCCCGTGACTACCGGATCGTGGACACCCCCATCGCCGGTCTGCCGAAGAGCACCGTGCTGTCGCTCGTCGGCGGCAAGTGGACGACGTTCCGTGCCCTCGCCGCGCACCTCTCGACCGAGGCCACGACGAAGCTCGGTGTCGCCCGCAAGGTCGACACGACGGGCATGGCCATCGGCGGCGGCAAGGAGTACCCGACCACGGACGCCCAGCGCGCCCTGTGGATCAAGTCGCACCGCGACGGGCTCGACGCGAAGCTGGTCGAAGGTCTGCTCGAGCGCTACGGCACCCGCGCGGCCGAGGTCGTGGACGTCCTCACCGACGGCCCGGTCGAGGCACTCGAGTCCGACCCTGCGCTGACCCGCGCCGAGGTCGCGTACTTCGCCGAGCACGAGCACGCCGTGCACCTGGTCGACGTGGTGCTCCGCCGCACGAACCTCGCGTTCGTCGGTGGCGTCACCATCGACCTCCTCGACGAGCTCGCCGACGTGCTCGCCGGTGTCCTCGGCTGGTCGCCGGAGGAGCGCTCGGACGAGGTCCAGCGCACCCTCGACGTGCTGCGCGAGTCGCACGGCGTGATCGTGCCGTTGACGGCAGCCGCCGCCCGCGCGTAGTCGCGGCCAGGTGGGTGGTCGTCACCACTGACGGACGGGAGGCCCGGTGCCAGCTGGCACCGGGCCTCCCGTCCGCGCTCCGCATGGTGCGACGCGCCAGCGGCGCGCGGCGCCAGCGCCGACCGAGCCTGCGAGGTCGGTTCGACCCGGAGCGGGTCTAGAACCGCTCGCCGGTCGGGTCCTGCGCGGTCCGGTCGATGAGGTCGTCGCCGCCCATCGGCTCGCCCTCCCAGTCCACGAGGCGCCACCCGTCGGCACTCGACCCCTCGAGCTCGACGACGCCGGTGTTCTCCAGGTGCCGGTCCGCGCCGAGGTCGTTCGGCACGTTCTGCGCGGTCGTGGCGGCCCAGATCCGGATCGCCGCACCGTGGCTGAACGCCGCGGCGACCGCGACGCCGGTGTCCTCGATCTGCCGGACGGCCTCGTCGTAGCGGTCGAAGAAGTCCTCGCCGGTCTCCGCGCCGGGCATCCGGGCCTCGCGCTCCCCCGACGCCCACGCGTAGCAGGCGGCCAGGTACCGCTGCACGGAGGTCTGGTCCCGCGCTCCCTGCAGGTCCCCGGCCTCGATCTCGCGGAGGCCCGGGAGCACCACGGGGTCGATGTCGAGCGCGGCGGAGAGCGGAGCCGCGGTGTGGTGCGTCCGGAGCATCGAGGAGACGAAGAGCCGCTCGATGCCGCGGTCCGCGAGCGCCGCCGGCAGTGCTGCTGCCTGCTGCTGCCCGAGCTCCGTCAGGCCCGGACCGGGCACCTCGGCGTCGAGGACGCCGTTCACGTTCGCGGGGGTCTGGCCGTGTCGGATGAGCAGCAGTCGCATGCTCCCACCCTACGGCGGCGTCGGAGCCCGGCCCGGGCCCCGACGCCACCGTCGGTGCGGGCACGTCAGCGTGCCGCGGACAGCTCCCGCTCCCGGGCCGCCCGGACCGCGTCCTCGGCGGCGAAGGGCAGGTCCCCGAGGTCGAGGTTCGGGTTCGTGTCCTGCGTGAGGACGAGCTCGCGGGCCTCCTCGGCCGTCTCCACCGCGGGCATCGACCCGGGGAGCGGTCGCTGCGAGGACTCCTTCATGCAGAACACCCCGATCGCACCGACGACGCTCATCGCCATCAGGAAGTACGCCGGCGCGAGCTCGTCGCCCGTCGCCGTGAGCAGCGCCTGCACGATGAGCGGCGTCGTCCCGCCGAACACCGCGATCGCGATGTTGTACGCGAAGCCCATCCCGCCGTACCGGGTGGAGGTCGGGAACAGCGCCGGCAGCGACGCCGCCTGGTTCGACACCCACAGCGCGGTCATCAGCGCCAGGAGCGCGAGGCCGGACAGCGTCGACCACTGCTCGCCGTGCCCGATGAGCAGGAACGCGGGGACGACGAGCACGACGGTCGTCGCGGCACCGATCCACATCACGACGCGACGGCCGAGCTTGTCGGACAGCTTGCCGGTCAGCGGCAGCATCACGGCGAGGAGTACCAGCACCGGGATCGTGAGCAGCGTGCCGTCGAGCGCGGAGTACCCGAGCGAGTCGGTGAGGTACGTCGGCATGTACGAGGTCAGCGCGTAGCCGACGGTGTTCGACGCGGCGACGAGCATGATCGCGATGACGATCGGCCGCCAGTGCTCGCGGATCATCGCGAACACGTTCGCGGGGCGGTCCCCGGACGCGTCGGCGAGCACCTCGGAGGACGCGGCCTGCGCGGCCTGGGTCGCGGCGAACACCGGGGACTCCTCGATGCGCAGACGGAACCAGATCGCCACGGCGCCGATCACACCGGCGGCCAGGAACGGCAGCCGCCAGCCCCACGCGGTCATCGCGTCGTCGCCGAGGGTGATCTGCAGCACCGACACCACCGTGGCGCCGAGCGCGAAGCCCATGTAGCTGCCGAAGTCGAGGATGCTCGCGAAGAACCCGCGACGACGGTCGGGGGCGTACTCGGTCACGAACGTGGTCGCGCCGGCGTACTCACCGCCGGTCGAGAAGCCCTGCAGGAGCTTGAGCACGACGAGGACGATCGGTGCGAAGACCCCGATCGTCGCGTACGCCGGCAGCGCCCCGATGAGGAAGGTCGACGACGCCATCAGGATGAGTGTCGTGGCGAGCACCTTCTGGCGACCGATCCGGTCCCCGAGGCGCCCGAACACGATCCCGCCGAGCGGCCGCGCGACGTACGTCGCCGCGAACACCCCGAGGCTGAACAGGATCTGCACCGCGGGCTCGGCGGTCGGCAGGAACACCCGCCCCATGGTCACGGCGAGGTAGCCGTACACGCCGACGTCGTACCACTCCATCGTGTTGCCGACGACCATGCCGCTGACGGCCTTGCGCATCATGCTCTTGTCGACGACGGTGACGTCGCTCTCGCGGAGCCGACGGGCCGGCTGTTCGGCTGGCCGTCGGCGCTCGGTACTGCTGGGATCGGAACCCACGTGTTTCTCCTCGGGTCGGGACTCGGGACGGACCCGGATCGGCCGGGTCGGTGAACGGGCCACGACGTTACCGAGCAACCGAAATGTCATTGGCCGGTGATTCCCAGGCAACGGCGTGTCACCCGAACGAGGGGCACGTCCGATCCGCAGCGGGACACGGAAGCGTGAACCTGAGTAACGAGGTCATAACATCGGCCCATGGCGATCGAACCGGACACGAAGAACTGGACCTGGGTCATCGAGAGCGCATGCCCCGAGTGCGGCTACGACGGCAGCACGGTGACGATCCGCGACGTCCCGGGCATCATCGAGGCGAACGCGACCGGCTGGCCCGGCGAGCTCGCGCGGGCCGGCGTCCGCGACCGTCCGGACGAGGACACCTGGTCAGCGCTCGAGTACGGCGCGCACGTCCGCGACGTGCACCGGAAGATGACCGAACGCCTCGCGCTCATGCTCGCCGAGGACGCCCCGACGTTCCCGAACTGGGACCAGGACGCCACCGCGATCGAGGACCACTACGGCGAGCAGGACCCGGCCACCGTCGCGCGCGAGCTCGGCGAGGCCGCCCACCGCGCGGCTCGGGCGTTCGACAACGTCCGGGACGACCAGCTCGAGCGCACCGGCCTCCGCTCCGACGGCAGCGCGTTCACCGTCGCGACGCTCGCCACCTACTACGCACACGACCCGGTGCACCACCTCTGGGACGTGCGGCGGGATCGCGCGTAAGCAGTCCCAACGCGCGGAGGCAGTCGAAACGCGCGTAGGCAGTCCCAACGCGCGGAGGCAGTCGAAACGCGCGTAGGCGGTCGTTCCTTTCGACCCGGTACGCGCGTTCCCACCTCCTGACGAGCGCGCGGTGGGTGGGAACGCGCCGACCAGCGGACGGGAGGCGCGGGTCGGACCCGCACCGCGCCTCCAGACCGTCTCGTCCCACGTCCGGGGCCGCAGCCGCGTCACCCGTGTGGTGTCGGGTCAGGCGAGCGCGTCCAGCAGGGCCCGTCCCGTCGCGGCGTCCGTCACCAGCTCGTTGACCAGGCCGCCACGGACCGCCCCGATGATGCTCGGCACCTTCGACTCCCCGACCGCCAGGCCGACGACGTGCGGGACGGCGGAGAGGACCTCGCGCGCGGTGCGCACCATCCGGTCGCTGCCCGCGAACTCGATCGCCCGCCCGTCGGCGTCGTAGAAGTTCAGACAGACGTCGCCGGCCGCACGGTCGAGCGCCTCGTCCTCCACCGGGATGCCCCGGGTCATCGCGTCGCGGGTCGGGATCGGCGCACCGATGCCGAGGATCGCGCCCTTCGCCCGACCCCAGAGCCCGATGACGTGCTGGAACGCCGGGTCCTCGTCGAGGGAGGCGCGCATCGCCTCCGACGGCAGCGCCTGCGCGAAGAGGAAGGCCGGGATCGCACCGGAGCGCTCCGCGGCCGTCCGGGTGATCTCGTTCGTCTGGAACCACGGCATCGGGTCCGCCTGCCCGCCCACCGTCGGGACGAGCTGCACGCCGTGGAGCTGCGGCATCCCGGAGCGTGCGACGTCGTACACCGTGCGACCGGAGGACATCAGGACCGCGTCGCCGGGCTGGAGCGCCATGCCCTCGACGGCTGCGGCGACCGGCGCGGCGAGGTCGGCGCCGAGCGTCGCCGCGTGCGTGACCGCCGTGAGGTGCACGGCCCGGAGCCCGAGCACGACCTGCAGCCGTTCGGCGAGTGCGACCGTCTCGTCCTGGAACGGGTCGACGACCTCGATGCGGACGAGCCCGGCGCGCCGGGCCTCGGAGACCAGGCGCGACACCGTCGGCCGGGAGACGCCGAGCCGAGCGGCGATCTCCACCTGCGTGGCGTCCTCGAGGTAGTACATCCGCGCCGCCTGGTAGACGGTGTCGAGCGGGAAACGGCTGCGGGCGCCGTCCGGGGTGGGGGTCTCGGCCGACATGGGGTGATCGTAGCGCGCCACGCGCAGCAGAAATTGTGTGCTGGACAAATGTCCTGCGTCCGCGCAGACTGGGCTGCATGACGTACCGACTGGTGATCGGCTCGGATGATGCCGGGTTCGACTACAAGGAGATCATCAAGCGCGACCTGCTCGCGGACGACCGGGTGTCGAGTGTCGTGGACGTCGGTGTCGACGCCGACGGGCACACGGCGTACCCGCACGTGGCCGTCGACGCCGCTCGGCTGGTGGCCTCGGGCGAGGCCGACCGGGCGATCCTGATCTGCGGGACCGGGCTCGGGGTGGCGATCAGCGCGAACAAGGTGCCGGGCATCCGGGCCGTCACCGCGCACGACTCGTACAGCGTCGAGCGTTCGGTGCTCTCGAACGACGCGCAGGTGCTCTGCATGGGGCAGCGTGTGATCGGGGTCGAGCTGGCGCGGCGCCTGGCGAAGGAGTGGCTCGGGTACTCGTTCGACACGTCCTCGGCGTCGGCCGAGAAGGTCGCCGCGATCTGCGCCTACGACGGCAGCGCCCCCGCCGGGGTCGACGCGGTCTGACGTCGGCGGCCCGGGCTCGGGCTCGGGCCCGGACCGTCGCGGGGCCCCGCGTGCTTCGCGCGCTTCGCGTGCTTCGCGTGCTTCGCACAACCAAAAGCAGTCCGCGCCACGGAAGTCCGTGGTGCGGACTGTTCTCGGTTGTGCGGCGGGCCTACGCTCGCACCGTGCAGTGGACGGACGATGTCGAGCGAGGGGCGTGGCTGCTCGACCGAGTGGGGCGATGGGCGACACCGGGCGGCGTCGCCGGCATCGGGTTCGCGGCGTACGCCAGGATCCTGCACCCGCCGACAGCCGCCGCAGATGCTGTGGCCGGAGGGCCACGAGTGGGTCGTGGCATCGGAGATCGACTGGGACTCCACCATCGTCGCCGGTCCACGCGACCTCGTCGATGCGGTGCTCGCCGACGGTCGTCTCGAGGTGTTCGAGGTCGACGTTCGCCGGCGGTGACACCCTTCCGGTCGTCGGCATGCGAGCGTGACTGTGGACAACACGTCGCGGGGCCGGACGGGTGCACAGCGGACTGTCGGTTGCCCGACCTAGTGTGCTGAGCACTCGAACGCTGTACCGAGGGGAACCCGATGAAGAAGTCCGCATGGCTGCCCGCCGTCATCGCGCCGGTGGTCGTCGCCGGGGCCATCGCGGCGCCGGCACTCGCCAACGCCGCCAGCACGCCGCTCGCGGGGGCGAACCCGACCGCGGCGGACGTCATCGCCAGCGTCGCGAAGTCCTCCGGCGCGCAGTACTCGGGCAAGCTCGCGCAGACCAGCGACCTCGGCCTCCCGGAACTCCCCACCGGGTCCGGCGGGTCCTCGCTCGAGGGCAACGCCTCCGACGCGCTGAGCCTCCTCACCGCGTCGCACACCGCGCGCGTGTACGTCGACGGTGCGACGAAGCAGCGCGTGCAGGTGACGGAGCAGCTCGCCGAGCAGGACCTCATCCGCAACGGCAGTGACGTCTGGACGTGGGACTCGAAGGAGCGCCAGGCCACGCACGTGACCCTGCCGGCGGACACCGCGAAGTCGATGCAGGACGGCACCACGACCCCCGCCGACATCGCGAAGCAGGCGATCGACGCGATCCGCCCGAGCACCACCGTCTCGAAGCCGACGACCACGAAGGTCGCCGGGCAGAGCGCCTGGCAGATCACGCTCACCCCGAAGTCGTCCGGCACCCTCGTCGGCAGCGTCCAGCTCGCTGTGGACAAGCAGACCGGTCTCCCGCTCCGCGCTGCGATCGAGGCGAAGGGGCAGTCCGACCCGGCGTTCCAGGTCCGCTTCACCAGCTTGTCCTACGGCGCACCGGCGTCCCGGCTGTTCGACTTCACGCCCCCGTCCGGCGCGAAGGTCACGACGAAGGACCTGTCCGACGCCGCTGACCACGCGGGCGCCGGCAAGGGCGACCGATCCACGAGCCACGACGGCGCTCCGACGCTGACCGGCAAGGGCTGGTCCACGATCGCCGAGCTCCCGGCCGGCACCGCAGACCAGAGCGGCCTCGGTGACGATGCCTCGACGCTGCTGAACCAGCTCACGAAGGCCGTCGACGGCGGCCGTGCGATCCAGACCTCGCTCGTGTCCGTGTACCTGACCGACGACGGCCGTGTCCTCGCGGGCGCCGTGCCGGTGTCGAGCCTGGTCGCCGCCGCGAAGTGAGCCCGACCGACCCGGCACCCGACACGACCGACGCGGGCGCCCCGACGACCGCAGCCGACTTCGCGATCCGCACCACGGGCCTCCAGAAGGTCTTCCGCAAGCAACGCGCGGTCGACGGCATCGACCTCGCCGTCCCCCGGGGTGCCGTCTTCGGGTTCCTCGGGCCGAACGGCTCGGGGAAGACGACCACCATCCGGATGCTGCTCGGCCTGTCGTCCGCGACGGGCGGCACCATCGAGGTGCTCGGCGAGTCGATGCCCTCGGCGCTGCACTCGGTGCTCCCCCGCGTCGGTGCGCTCGTCGAGGGCCCGGCGTTCTACCCGTACCTCTCCGGCCGCGCGAACCTCAGCCGCTTCGACGCTGCCGATCCGACCTCGGACCCGCGCAGCCGGAAGGACCGTGTGGCGGCGGCACTCGACCGTGTCGGGCTCTCGCACGCCGCGGACAAGAAGGCGCACGCGTACTCGCTCGGCATGAAGCAGCGGCTGGGCCTCGCGAACGCGCTGCTCTCGCCGCGCGACCTGCTCGTGCTCGACGAGCCGACGAACGGCCTCGACCCGCAGGGCACCCGCGAGGTCCGCAACCTCATCCGGTCCCTGGCGGACGACGGCACGACGGTGTTCGTGTCGAGCCACCTGCTCGCCGAGATCGAACAGGTCTGCACGCACGCCGGGGTCATGCGCACGGGCAAGCTCGTCGCGCAGGGCACCCTCGACGACCTCCGGTCCGCCGGCGCACGCACGGTGACCGTCCACACGCCGGACCTCGGTCAGGCCGGGTCGGTGCTGATGCGGCTCGGGCTCACCCCGCGGCACGACGGCGGCGCCGATGCGCTGGTGGCCGACCTGCCCGTCGAGCTCCTCCCCGAGACGATCGTGGCGGAACTCGTGCGCGCGGACGTCAGGGTCCGCGGCGTCGCCGTCGGTGGTGGCACCCTCGAAGACCTGTTCGTCGCGCTCACCGGGGAGGGCTTCGATGTCGCAGCCTGAGCGCACGGCGACCCCGGCGCAGACGGCCCGCACGGCTCCCCCGACGCGGTCCCGGCCCTTCGCGCTGCTCGGCTCCGAGCTCGCGCTCGTGTTCCGCCGTCGCCGCACGTGGGCGATGCTCGGCGCGCTGGCGCTCGTCCCGATCCTCATCGCGGTCGCGGTCCGGCTGACCACCGGGGACGACTCCGGCGGCCCCGCGTTCCTCGGCGACATCACGAACAACGGCCTGTTCGTCTCGTTCACGGCGCTCACGGTGTCGATCCCGCTGTTCCTGCCCCTCACCGTCGGCGTCGTCGCGGGTGACACGGTCGCGGGCGAGGCCAGTCACGGCACGATCCGCTACCTGCTCGTCGCGCCGACCGGTCGCCTCCGGTTCATCCTCGTCAAGTACGCGGGCGCGGTCGCGTTCTGCCTCGCCGCGACGCTCCTCATCGTGCTGGTCGGTGCCGCGATCGGCGCCGCGCTGTTCCCGATCGGGCCGGTGACGCTGCTCTCCGGGACGCAGGTCGACGGCTGGTCGTACGCCGGTCGTGCCCTGCTGCTGGCGCTCTACGTGACGCTGTCGATGCTCGGGTTGTCCGCGATCGGGCTGTTCGCGTCCTCCCTGACGAACGTGCCGGTCGGTGCGATGGCCGCGACGGTGGTGCTGGCCGGGGCATCCCAGGTGCTCGACCAGCTCCCGCAGCTGGACTGGCTGCACCCGTTCCTGTTCTCGCACCAGTGGCTCGGGTTCGGGGACCTGCTCCGTGACCCGATCGCGTTCGACTCGTTCGGCAGCAACGCGCTGCTGCAGCTCGGCTACGTCGCGGTCTTCGGCACGCTGGCGTACGGCCGGTTCGCGACGAAGGACGTCCTCAGCTAGCGCTCACTGCGCCTCGGGCCGTGCCGGCGTGCCGCTCGACACCGGGTCCCTGAGGTCGCGGGACTTCTCGGACTTGTACCAGTGCAGTCGCGCGCCGGTCTCGACCGGCTGCATGCCGACCACGACCTTGCCGCGCGAGTGCATCTCCGCCAGGTCCTCGTACGCGTCGACGATGTACTCGAACGGGTAGTACCCCGAGATGATGAACTGCACCTTGTGCCGCTGCACCAGGTCACCGAGGGTGGTGAGCATCTCGATCGCCTCCTGGTCGTCGCCGGGGGCCCGCAGGAACCGGATCTCGAGGTCGCGCCGGTCCTCGCTGGAGACGAACCGCTTCTCCGGGACACCGAGCGACTCCGCGAGGGCAGCGTTCTCGCCCTCGTCCCGGTTGTCGATGAAGGCCGTGATGGGGCGGCCGTCGGCGATCTCCCGGATCCGGTCCGCCTCCCCGTCGCCGTAGGCAACAGGGAGCGTCCCGATCTGCCGGAGCGCGTCGTGGTTGCGCGGACTGCCGAGCCCGATCACGGTCGCGCCGGCCTCGTGCGCGAGCTGGCACTCGATGTGTCCGACGCCACCCGCCGCGGCGCTGATCACGACCGTGTCCTGCGGCCCGAGCTTCAGCGACCGCACGACCGAGAGCGCCGTGCACCCGGCGAGGTACAGGCTGCCCGCGACCTCGAACGTCATCGTGGAGGGCTTCTTCACGACCGCGCCGCGCGGGACGGTCACCCACGTCGCATGCGCGCCGCCGTGGGGTGCGTGCCCCATGACCTCGTCGCCGACGTGCAGGTCGCGCACCTCGGTACCGCGGGCGCGGACGACGCCGGCGAAGTCGACGCCCTGGTGTGCTGGGAACTCGAGGTCGACGTGGTCCTGCAGCCGGCCTTCGCGGAGGAACCGCTCGATGTGGTTCAACCCGGCGACCGACACCTCGACGACGACCTCGCCCGGTCCGGGCTTCGGCTGTTCCTGGGTGACGAGCTCGACGACGTCGAATCCGCCGTAGCGGTCGTACTGCACTGCACTGCCGGTTCGCATGGCGCACTCCTTCGGACGTTGTTGCACCGGCCTACTCGCGCTGCCGAGGAACTGCCTGCGCGTCCGGGGTACCGGCAGCTCCGCTGCACCGGACGGGAGGTACGGCGTGCGTCCGACCCGTCGGCCGCGGCGATCCGACGGCCGGCTTCAGTGCGCGCCGGCTTCGGCGATGATCGCCGCGACCGCGTCCGTGTCGTGGTGCACGGCCACCGTGTCCGATCCCGCGACGGGGACCCGGACCGGGGTGGACCAGAGCGAGCCGTCCTCCGCGACGTCCACGACCAGCGCGCCTGTGCCGACGTACGCCGTCTCGGAGCCGTAAGCACCGATCACGTCGGTGTCGTTCGCGACGCCCGGGGCGACGAGGACCGGCACCCCGCCGATGCTGCCGGCGAAGTGGTGGTGGTAGTGCCCGGCCAGGACGACCCGCACGTCCGAGCCCCGGAGCACGTCGGCCAGGTCGCCCGGGTTCTGCAGTCGCAGCGCTTCGTGCAGGGCGGTCGGTGCGGGCAGCGGCGGGTGGTGCAGCACGACGATCGACCCGTGCGGCGCGCCCGCGTCCTCGGCGAGTGCCGTCCGGAGGCGGTGGAGGGTCTCCTCGCTCAGGGCGCCGTAGCCGGCACCGGGAACGCTCGTGTCGACGGTGAGCACCCGACGCCCGGCGACGAGCGACTGGCCCCAGACGGGGACGGTGGGCGGGTGGTACTCCATCGTGTGCATCACGGGGCGGCCGCCCTCGCCGAGGACGTGCCCGTTCGCGAGGACCTGCCGGAACCCCTCGCGCTGGTCGTGGTTGCCCGGCACCGTGACGAGGGCCGCGCCGTGTCGGGTCGCCCAGCCCCCGACGCGTTCGAGGAGCACCGCGTAGGACTCGGGCGAACCGTCCTCGGAGACGTCCCCGGAGACGACGACGAGGCCGACCCCCTCGACCGCGTCGAGTCGTTCGAGCAACGTGTCGAGCACCGCCGTGGTGTCGACCGTCCCCTGGTGCAGGGCACCGTCGCCGGTCAGGTGGGTGTCGGACAGGTGCAGGACGCGGAGCGTGCCGGGAGCGGGGGTCTGCATGGCGCCACGCTAGCGACCGGAGCGCTCAGCCCGCGACCGTCGCGAGGATCGCCGGGCGTTCCTGGGTGTCACCCTGGTCGATCCAGGAGAGCACCTGGGCCGTGATCTGGTCCGTGGACGGGTCGGTGTCGGTCGCGAACGCGATCGCGGAGCTCCACCGCTCCCCTGCTCCCACGTGCTTCGTGACGGTCCTCGTGTCGACCACCTGGTGGTCGTCGGCGTCGCCGTGCCAGGCGGTCGCGTCGACCACGACGTCGCGGGGTTCGTCGCAGCGCAGGTCGAACACGACGACGCCGTGGACGTGGTCCGCCTCCGCCGAGGTGACGGCACAGCCGGGCGCGTCCGGGTCCGCCTGGGCCGGTGCGGCGCCGAGCAGCAGCGCTCCGGCGACGGCGAGCGCTACTGCCGTCGCGGTGGTGCTGGTCTTCGTCGTCGTGAACATCATCGTCCTCTCGATCATCCAGTGTGCAACATGTTGCATTCTGGTCTGCCTTCGCCGAGTGCGCAACAGTGGCGCTCTGCAGCATGCGAGACGCCACTTGCTGCGCTCTCGACGAAGCCCCCTCCCGGACCGGCAGCCGGCAGGCGGGCCGTCAAGCGAGCGCGCTCGACACGGTGTGCGACCCGGGGCCGAACTCCGTCGATGAACCGTCGGGCAGTCGGACCTCGGCCGTCGTCCCCGGCGGCACGTCGACCGTCAGGGTGACGACCCCACCCGCAGCGGACCACCGCACCCCCGCCGTCCCGTACGGCGTCCGGACCGAGCACGACGCTGCCCCGACGGCCCCGCACACGGCCGGCGCGACGAGGAACCGCCGCCACCCGGGCGACACCGGCCGCAGCCCGGCGACGTACCCGGTGAGCCAGTCGTCGACCGTGCCGAGGAAGTAGTGCCCGTGCGACCGCGCGGCGAGGTCCCAGTGCTCGAAGGTCGACGTCGCGCCGGCCGCCCACCAAGCACCCCACGACGGCACCGTCGTCTGCCGGGCGACCGCGAGCGCGACGTCCGCGTACCCAGCGTCGGTCAGCACCGGGAGCAGCCACTTCGTCCCGATCGCCCCGGTGTCCAGGTGGTCTCCTCGGGCCCGGACGTCCGCGGCGAGCGCCGCCGCGATGGACGCCCGGTCGGCGGGCGAGCGCACCACGTCGAACGCCAGCGCGAGCACCTGGTGCGACTGCCGGAACCCCTCGTCGCGCGGACCTCGCACGACACCGTCGACGACGAACGCGTCCACGAACGCGCGTCGCACGTCGTCGGCTGCGGTGGCCGCCCACGAGCCGTCCCGGCCGAGCACGTCGTCGATCCGGGCGACGGTGTCGAGGATCCGGACCAGGAACGCCGTCGCCGGGACGCGGGAGTCCTCGGGTGGGTTGCCGCCGCCGGGGTCCGTGCCCGGTGCGACCCAGTCGCCGAGGATCGTGTCCGCGATCCCGCCGGGCGAGCGGGACAGCTCGAAGCGGGCGTACTCCTCGATGGTCTCGACGTGCGCCCCGAGCACGGCCGGGTCCCCCGTGTGCCGGTACAGGTCCCACGGCACCGTCGCGAGCGCGGCGTGCCAGACGGGTGCCCGTTCGTCGACGCCGAAGACCCCGGCATTCGGGGCGATGAGCGCCGGCGGGTGACCCGGCGTGGTCGTCTCGGCGAGGTCGCCGACCCACTTCGTGAGGACGGCCGCGGCGTCGAGGTCGGTCAGGAACATGTCCGCCCCGACGGCGGCGTCTCCGGTCCACCCGTTCTTCTCGTACTTCGGGGTGTCCGTCGGGTACCCGTGCAGGTTGTTCTCCATGGTCCGCACGGTGGCGTCGTGGATCCACTGCAGCAGGTCGTCGTCGACCGTGAACGTGCTCGTGACGGCGGCGTCGGTGCGGACGACGCACGCCACGAAGTCGGACGGGGCGGGTCCGGCGTCCGAGGGCCATCCGGACACCTGCACGTACCGGAACCCCTTGTAGGAGAACCGCGGTTCCCAGGTCACGGCGTCGTCGTCGAGCGTGACCTCGTCCGTCTGGAAGCCGTCCGCGAAGTAGTGCTTCTCGTCGTCGGCGTTCGGCAGTCCGTCGGCGCGGAGCCGCTCGCCGTACCGGATCCGCACGGTGCTGCCGGCAGCACCACCGGGCAGGCGGAGGCGCACCCACCCCGCGATGACGCGGGGGAACGCGACGACCCACTCCCCCGGTGCCGTCTCGACCACCGAGTCCGGGACGAGTTCCTCGACGACGCGGATCGGCTGCTCGAGCCGCGCTTCGAGCCGGCCGCCGGGTCCGGGCACGACGACGGCGGGGCGCACGGCCCCGGCGGACGGTCGGCCGGGTCGACGGCGGAGATCGTGGATCTCGCCGCCGTACAGGTCGTCCAGGAGGATCGTCCCGCGTCGGGCGGTCCAGTCGGGCCCGGTGCCGATCACCTCCACTGCCCCGTCCTCCCGTTCCAGCCGCAGCAGCGCCCGGACGCGCGGCTCGGCGTGCCACGGCGCGCGCTCCCACGCCCAGACGTTCGCGTTCGTCATGCCGAAGAACCCGCGGCCGAGTTCGAGCCCGAGGTCGTGCCCGCCGCCGTCGGCGAACGCGGGCGTCAGGTCGTGCAGGACGACCTGGACCCGCTGGTCCCAGTGCGTGGTCGTCGGCGAGAGGACCTCGTCCGTGGCCAGGCGTCCGTCGACGCGGACGTCGACGTGCCCGCCGGCGGTGACGGCGAGGAGCGCACGGGTGACGGGAGCCCCCGCAGCGATCGTCCGGGCGAGCACCGGTGCCGCGAGGCTGCCGTCCCGCGACCGCTCCCGCGCGTGGTCGGTCTCTGGCGCGCCGTCGGTCGCCGCGACCCAGTCGGCGTCGTGCCAGGCGCGCTCGTCGGTGGGGGCGGGTGTGAACGCTCCGCGTGCGGTGGTGACGGACGCGCCGGAGTCGATCCGGGCCTCCCAATCGTGTCGCCGCCACGGTGCGAACCGGACGCCGCTCGGCGATCGCAGCCACGGTTCGGACGTCGCGACGGGGCCGGAGTCCCAGACGACCGCGTCGCCGTCCCGGACCACGACGCGCACCGCGGTCTGCGGTCCGGTCGGCGTCCAGGCGAACCGCACCCCTTGGTCAGCGGTGCCGACCGCGTCGATCCGACCGTCCGTGGTGCCCAGGGGCTCCATTGCTCCTCCATGCCGCGGTGCACCGGCGCACCGACCGCGTGAAACGATTCACTGCCCGGGCGCCTCGTGTCAAGGGCGGATCTGCCCGAGCCCGTAGCGGCTCGGCGGTTCCCCGAACGTCGCACGGAAGACGCGCGAGAAGTACAGCGGGTCGGTGAAGCCGACGGCCCGGGCGACCTCGCCGACGCGGAGTCCGCTCGTGCGGAGGAGTTCAGCGGCCTCCCGCATCCGGGCGTTCCGGATCCACGCGGCGACCGACGTGCCGAGGTGCGCGGCGAACAGGCGACCGGCGGTGGAGACGCTGCACCCGCCCGCAGCGGCCACGTCGCCAACCGTGAGCGGCGTGTCGAGGCGCTCGGTCACGAAGGCGGTCATGCGTTCGAGCGCGGCGGGGATCCCGTCACCCTGGCCGGCGGTGTGCACCGACTCGGCGCGGAAGAGTTCACCGAGTGCGCGGCTCGCGGACTCGTCCCACGCCTCCTCCCCGAAGCGCTCGACCGTGTACCGGCCGAGCGAGGCGATCCGGCGCGCCAGTGCCGTCGACGCCCCGGAGTGCACCGGGTGACCGGGGTCGCCGTCGCGGGCCGCGGAGGCGTACAGCGGGTCGCCCGGTTGGTGCGCGACGGCGGGCACGACCGGGACGCCGCGTGCGTGCCGCGGCACCACGTGCACGGTGCCGAGGCGGAAGGGCGAGCGGGCGTCGGCGCGGTACTCGACGTCGTGGTCCCACGGCAGGCGGAGGACCGCGCCCGTCGACAGCGTGAACCACTCGTCGCGCGAGCGCACCCGGCCGGTGCCGCCGAGCACCCACAGGAAGCACTCGCTCCGCACGCGCTCGTGCCGGATCCGCTCCCCGGCGCGGAAGCGGTACCAATTCGCCGCGACCACCACGGGGCCGACGCCTTCGTCCATGCAGCGAGGGTAGCTGCTGCCCGTGGTGACCGGAACGTCCATGTTGTGGTCGCTCACCCCATGGGCTGCGCGCGATCGTCGACCTAGCGTCGACGGGACCGGTCGACACACGGCCGGCGGAGCCACGGGAGGCACCATGCGGATCATCGCCGACACCAGTGCGTGCGTCGGGGCGGGCCAGTGCGCCCTCGTCGCCGGCGAGCTGTTCGACCAGGACGACGACGGGATCGTCGAACTCCTGGTCGAGCGGCCGGACGGGCCCGACCAGCCCGACGCCCGACGTGCCGCGGCGCTCTGCCCGGCGCGCGCGATCACGATCGAGGAGTGAGCGTGCACGTCGTCGTGGTCGGCGCCTCGGTCGCGGGCGTCACCTGCGCCGAGGGGCTGCGGGCCGCCGGGCACACCGGGCCGATCACGCTGGTCGGCGCCGAACCACACGATCCGTACGCCCGGCCGCCGCTGTCGAAGCAGGTGCTCGACGGGTCGTGGGAGCCGGCACGCGCCACGCTCCGGACGGCCGCCGCGCTGCGGGAGCTCGACGTGACGCTGCGGAGCGGTGCCGCCGCCACGGCACTCGACCCGCTCGCACACCGCGTCGAGGTCGGGGACGAGCTGCTGGCGTACGACGTGCTCGTCGTCGCGACCGGGGTCGAGGCGGTCCGTCCGTCGTTCCCCGGTGCCGACGGCGTCCGGCAGCTCCGGACCCTCGACGACGCCCTCGCGCTGCGGGCGGCGTGGGCCACGGCCCGGCACGTCACCGTGATCGGGACGGGGGTCCTCGGGTCGGAGATCGCCTCGGCGGCCCGTCGGGACGACCGCGAGGTCGTGGTGGTCGGGCGGAGCGGACGGCTGTCCGCGGGCACCGTCGGGCCGCTGTTGTCCGATCGACTGCTGGCGCTGCACCGCGGGAACGGGGTGGACGTGCGGGCTGGCGTGGGAGTGCGCGGTGTCGCACACGCCGGTGCCGGCGCGGCGACCGGCGCCGGTGTGCGGACCGGCGCGGCGACGGTGTTCCTCGGCGACGGGGACTCCGTCGCCACCGACCTCGTCGTCGCGGCGACCGGCGGGCGACCGCGGACCTCGTGGCTCGCCGGGTCCGGGCTCGACGTGTCCGACGGCGTCGGCTGCGACGAACTCGGCCGTGCCGCCCCGGACGTGTACGCGATCGGCGACGTCGCCCGATGGCGGGACCCGCGCTCCGGTCGGGCCGTCCGCGTCGAGCACCAGACGAACGCCGTCGAACAGGCGCTCTCGGTCGCGGCGACGATCACCGGCAGCGCCGCGACGCCCGCGTCGACGCCGTTCTTCTGGTCCGAGGTGCACGGGCTCCGGATCCAGGCCGCCGGCACCTTCGACGCCGCGCTGCCGCTGTCCCCGTGGCCCGACGACCCCGACGTGCTCGTGCAGCGGGACGGCGTCGGCACCACCACCGGCGTCGTCGGATGGGGTGCACCGCGGGCGTTCCGGCGCGCCCGAACCGAACTCGACCGATCCGCGCCCGTGCCCGTGCCCGTGCCCGTGCCCGTGCGGGCATGAACCCCCAGGAGGCCCCCGTGTCCGGATGCTCGTTCCACCAGCTGCCCGCCGACAGCACCCCGCTCACACCGTCCCTGCGGTTCGCCGCGTGGCGGGACGCCGGCCCGGCCACCCCGCTCGAGTACCAGGACGGCCACGTCGGCCTGGTCGTCACGCGGTACGACGCCGCGCGGGCGGTGCTCGGGGACCCGCGCTTCAGCCAGGTGCCGCACCGGATGCCCTGCGGTCCCGCGCCGGACCCGGCGGAGGGTGGGACGCCGGACCACGACCCGGACCCGGCTGCGCCGCCCGCGCCACCGCCCACGCCACCGCTCGACGACGCCGCCCGGCGCTCGATCGACGCGGCGAACCTGCTCGCGCTCGACGGCGACGTCCACCAGCGGATGCGCCGCGGCGTGACCGGACGGTTCTCGGCGAAGCAGGTGCGCGGCCGCGAGCCCGAGGTGCACGCGTCCGTCGAGCGACAGCTCGAACACCTGCGGAGCACCGGCGGCCCGGTCGACCTCTTCGCGGAGTACGCCCAGCCGATCGCCGCGCGGACCCACTGCAGCGTGATCGGTGTGCACGAGGACCTGGTCCCCGAGTTCTCCCGGCACTTCGTCCGGGGCACCACGACGCAGGAGCGGTTCGACTTCATCCGCCGGGTGGTCGACCGGCGGGCGGCGGACCCGGGCGAGGACGTCATCACGGACCTGCTCGCCTCGGACTTCTCGCGCGAGGAGCTCGAGGGCCTGGTCTTCCAGCTGATGAGCGCCGGCCACGACTCGGTGGCGTACCTGATCGCGACGGCGACGGTCGCGCTCCTGACCCATCCCGACCAGCTCGAGCGGCTCCGGGCGGACCCGGCGCGGGTCGCCCCCGCGATCGAGGAGTTCATGCGCACCGGGGCGATGTTCCTGACGCTGTTCCCGCGGACGGCGACCGAGGACCTGGAGATCGAGGGCGTGGCCGTCCGTGCGGGTCAGACGGTGTCGGTCTCCCCGGTCGGGGCGAACCGGGACCCCCGGCGCTTCGAGGACCCCGAGCGGTTCGACGTGGACCGGGACGCCTTCGGGCACCTCGGCTTCGGCCACGGTCCGCACGGGTGCATCGGCCAGCAGCTCGCCCGGCTGGAGATCCGCCTGGCGATCACCCGGCTGCTGACCGGCCTGCCCGGGCTCCGCCTGGTCGACGCCGAGCAACTCCGCCCGCTGCCGTTCGCGAACCCCGTGGCGACCTACGAGGCGGGCGCCGTCGTCGTCGCGTGGGACCGCGCACGGGATGCGGAGGAGCCCAACACCGACCGCCAGTCAGTTTCATCCATCATTGTGAATTAACACTGGCGCCCATGACCACGGATGCGTATATTCATCGCCACACCGCTGAAACGATTCATCGCGAACGATGAACGCCACCCACGGCGCCCGATCATCAACGACGACGACCGGAGGTACTCGATGACGAGACCACCATTCCCGCCCACCAGGCCCGCGGCACGCGACGTGTCCCGACGGGCGTTCCTCGCCGCACTCGCTGCCGGCACGGCCACCATCGGGCTCGCCGGCTGCACCGTGATCTCCGGCGGCGCCGTCGCCGCCGACCAGCAGGGCATCCGCCTCAGCAAGGACCCGGCATCGGGTCGCGAGCACGTCGTCGAGATGTACAACATCTGGGGCGGCACGCTCGGCAACGCCTGGGTCATGCTCGCCGAGCTGTACGAGCGGTCCCAGTCCCACACCGGCGTCCGCGTGACCTACGCACCGCTGTCCGGCAACACCCAGATCCGCCTGCAGACCGCGATCGCCGCCGGCACCCCGCCGGACCTCGCCTTCTGCACCCCGGAGGAGTACCCGCAGTTCGCGGGCTACGGCGTCGTGACCCGCCTGGACGGCTACATGGCGAAGGCCGGGCTGGGCGAAGCGGACTACGCTCCCGCCGTCTGGAAGCAGATGACCGCGACCGACGGCATCTGGGCGCACCCGATCCTCGTCGACGTGAACTTCCCGCTGTTCTGGAACAAGAAGGTGTTCGCCGCCGCCGGGCTCGACCCGGAGACACCCCCGAAGACGATCGACGAGCTCGACCGCTTCTCGGACGCGATCCTCACGAAGGACGGCCGTCGGGTCACCCGCATCGGCACCATCCCGTGGGACTACTACGGCTTCAGCAACTCGATGTTCACGATGGGCTTCGCCTTCGGCGGCAAGTTCATGAGCGACGACAACCAGGTCGCGACGCCCGACGACGACAACATCGTGCAGGCGCTGCAGTGGATGTGCGACTACGCGAAGAAGGTGGGCGGCGCGAGCCAGCTGGCCGTCACCGCGCCGTCACAGACCCTGCCGACGATCGCCAGCGGCAACGTCGGCATGGCGCCGATGACCACGACCGACAGCTCGAACGTCTACAAGCAGGGCGACAAGGCGAAGGTCGAGCTCGGTGCGGCGCTCTTCCCCTACGCGGAGGGGCTCGGCCAGCCCGGCGGCGCCACCTGGCTCGGCGGCTACGACCTCTTCATCCCGAAGGAGTCCAAGGAGCACGACGCCGCCTGGGACTTCCTGCAGTTCGCAACGGTGTCGGACAAGGGAACCGAGTCGAACTACGAGTACGGCACGCTCCTGCCCGGCTACACGAAGTCCCCGGTGCTCGAGGAGTTCCGCAAGGACCCGAACGTCGCGATCTACCGAGAGGGCCTGCTCGCCGCCCGGAACATCCGCCCGACCATCCCGGTCGCGAGCACTTACGCGACCGCGCTCGACGTCGCCGTCAGCAGCGCGATCTACGGCAAGACGACCCCGAAGCGGGCGCTGCAGAGCGTCGCCTCGCAGGTCAACTCGGCCCTCGACGAGTTCCGGAAGGAGCACCCGTGAGCGTCACACGGAGCATCACGACGCGCGGTGCCAAGCCGCGCGGGACGTCCTGGTTCACCCACTGGATCCCACGCACGCGCGCGCAACGCCAGACGTTCCTGTGGGGCCTCTTCTTCACCGCGCCCGCCATCATCGGGCTCATCGCCTTCACCGGCGGTCCGATCATCACCAGCGCCGTGAACAGCTTCACGAACGCGAACCTGCTCGGCGGCACCCGGCAGTGGGTCGGGTGGGACAACTACCGCCAGCTGTTCGGTGACGGGCAGTGGTGGCTCTCCCTCGGCAACACGCTGTTCATCACCGTGATCTCGGTGCCGCTCGGCATCGCGGTCGCCCTCGGCCTGGCGCTGCTGCTCAACTGGCGCGTGAAGGGCCTCGGGTTCTACCGCGTGGTCTTCTTCGTGCCGTCGATCGTGCCGATCGTCGCGAGCGCCGTGATCTGGGCGTACGTCCTCAACCCGCAGTACGGCGTGATCAACAACGTCCTCGGGCTGTTCGGCATCCAGGGGCCCGGGTGGCTCTCCGACCCGGACTGGTCCAAGCCCGCGCTGATCCTCTTCGGGCTCTGGGGCGTCGGGAACCTCATGGTGATCCTGCTCGCGGGACTCCAGGGCGTGCCGCAGGACCTCCTCGAACAAGCCTCCCTCGACGGGGCCGGCTCCTGGCAGCAGTTCCGGAACGTGACGCTGCCCTTCATCAGCCCGCAGCTGCTCTTCGCGACGATCACGGGCCTCATCGCCGGCTTCCAGTACTTCACGCAGGCGTTCGTGATGACGGGCGGGTACGGCGATCCAGCCGGCTCGACCCTGGTGTCCGGCGTCTACCTGTACCAGTCGGCGTTCTACCACTACCAACTCGGATTCTCGAGCGCGGTCGGGTGGGTGCTGTTCATCATCATCGCCGCCGTCTCGATCCTCGCGTACCGGATCATCGGCCGGCGCGTCTACTACGGAGGTGAGGCGCGATGACCGCCATCCAGAACCCGACCGCCGCCGCGGCGGCCGCTCGCGAACCCGGGCGGAACACCGCACCGAGCAAGCCGGTCCCCCGGCACCGCCGCCGGACCTGGCCGCAGATCGCCGAGTCGATCGCGAAGCACTCCGTCCTCATCGTGCTCAGCGTCGTGTTCCTGATGCCGCTGTTCTGGATGGTGACGGGTGCGTTCAAGACGCAGGCGGACATCGGGGCGTTCCCGGTGAAGTGGTTCCCGGAGACCATCACGACGGGCAACTTCTCCTACGGGCTCGCCACGTTCCCGCTGCTGCAGTACTTCTGGAACACACTCGTGATCTGCGTCCCGTCGATGATCGGCGCCGCGCTCTCCAGCGCGATGGTCGGCTACGGCGTCTCGAAGATCCGGTGGCCGTGGCGGAACGGCGTCTTCACGATCCTCATCGCGACGATGATGGTGCCGTTCTACGTGACGATGGTCCCGCTGTTCGTGGCCTACCGCGACATCGGATGGACGGGCACGTACCTGCCGCTCATCGTCCCGACGTTCTTCGGCATCCCGTTCTTCATCTTCCTGATGCGGCAGTTCTTCCTCGGCATCCCGGAGGCACTGTCCGACGCGGCCCGGATCGACGGCGCCGGCGAGCTGCGGATCTTCATCCAGGTGATCCTGCCGCTCTGCAAGCCGGCGCTGGCAGCGGTGATGCTGTTCCAGTTCCTGGCGTCGTGGAGCGACCTGCTCGGACCGCTCCTCTACCTCACGAAGTCGAGCCAGTACACGCTGTCGCTCGGCCTGACGTTCTTCCAGGGGGCCCAGGGCGACACCGCCGTCGGCCCGCTGATGGCCGTCTCGACCATCATCCTCATCCCCATCGTGGTGCTGTTCTTCTTCGCCCAGAAGACGTTCATCCAAGGAATCACGATGTCCGGGATCAAGGACTGAGCGCAGAAGACGTTCATGCAATCCAACCCGGGCGCATCACGATGTCCGGGATCAAGGACTGACGAAAGGACCACGCATGACCGACACGACAGACATCCTGACGGCCCGGCGGGTGGCCGGTTCCGCATCGACCGACGGGAGGCCCGGCTCGGCTCCCACCGCAGCGCTCGCCCCGACGGGACTCGCCGTCGAACACGTCCGCGAACCGCTCGGGATCGGCGTGGCCGAGCCGCGGCTCTCCTGGCACGTCGCGGAGGCCGACTCCGGCTGGGAGCCCGGCCTCGCCGAGGTCGAACTCCTGCACCGCTCCGCGGGGACCGACACCGGCACCGTGGCCGAGGTCGACGTCTCCGGGGTCCTCGTCCCGTGGCCGTTCGCCCCGCTGGCATCCCGGGAACGCGCCACGTGGCGGGTCCGCACCCTCGGGGTGGACGGCACCGCGACCGACTGGAGCGAGCCCCTGGAGGTCGAGGCGGGCCTCCTGTCCGACACCGATTGGACCGCCTCGTTCGTCGCGGCGCCCTGGCGGGAGAACACCCGCGTCGACCAGGCGCCCCCGATCCTCCGGCGCGAGGTCACACTGACCGGCGACGTCGTCCGCGCACGGCTCGCCGTGGCGAGCCTCGGGCTGCACGAGGTCACGATCGACGGCGTCCGCGTCGGCGACGCCGAACTCGCACCCGGCTGGACCTCGTACGGCCACCGCGTCCGCTACCTCGTGCACGACGCCACGCCGATGCTCACGGGCGGCCCGCGGACCGTCACGCTCGGTGCGCGCCTCGGCGACGGCTGGTACCGCGGCCGGATCACCTGGGACGACCGCGTCCGCGACGTGTACGGCGACCGGCTGGCGCTCATCGCCCAGCTCGAGGTCGAGTACGCCGACGGCTCCACCGAGACGTTCGGCACCGATGACTCCTGGCGCGCGGCGCGCGGCGGGATCCTGCTCTCCGGACTCTACGACGGAGAGAAGTGGGACGGCAGGGTCGAACCCGACGGTTGGCAGGCCGTCGGGTTCGACGACGCCGCGTGGGACGCGGTCGAGGTCGTCGACCGTCCCGACGCGGCACTCGTCCCCTTCGACGGGCCGGTGGTCCGCGTGACCGAGGAACGCGAACCGGTGTGGTCGCGCCGCTGGGACGCCGGCGCGATCCAGCTCGACTTCGGTCAGAACCTGCCCGGGCGCCTGCGCATCCGGAACAAGGAGGTCGGGCCGTTCGGCGTCACGATGCGGCACGCCGAGGTGATGCAGGACGACGAGCTCGCGACCCGGCCCCTGCGCACCGCGAAGGCCACCGACGTCTACTACTCCGGGCCCGGCGACGACGGCAGCGGGACGTGGCAGCCGCGCTTCACGGTGCACGGCTTCCGCTACGCCGAGGTCGAGGGCTGGCCGGCCGCCGAGCTGGAGCCGGGCGACGTCGTCGCCGAGGTGATCCACTCGGACATGCGCCGCACCGGCTGGTTCCGCTGCTCGGACCCGCGGCTCGAACAACTGCACGAGAACGTGGTGTGGTCGATGCGTGGCAACTTCGTCGACGTGCCGACCGACTGCCCGCAGCGCGACGAGCGCCTCGGGTGGACCGGGGACCTGCAGGTGTTCACGCCGACCGCCGCGTTCCTCTACGACTGCGCCGGCGTGGTGCGGTCGTGGCTCCGCGACCTCGCGCTCGAACAGCGCCCGGACGGCGGCGTGCCGTTCTTCGTGCCGACGCTGCCCGATTCCGACCCAGCCGGACACCACGCCGCGGTGTGGGGCGACGCGGCGACGCTGACGCCGTGGGGGCTGTACCAGGCGTTCGGCGACCAGGGGCTCCTCGAGGACCAGTGGGCGTCCGCGAAGGCCTGGGTGGACGGGGTGCTCGCCACCTCGGACGAGGCACTCGTGCGTGTGGACGGCTTCGAGTTCGGCGACTGGCTCGACCCGCTCGCGCCGCCGGAGGACGCCGCCGCGGCGAAGGCGGACAAGTACTGCCTCGCGACCGCGTACTCGTACCGGTCGACGTCGGTGCTCGCACAGTGGGCAGCGGTGCTCGGACACACGGACGAGGCCGCGCACTACGCGGGCGTCGCGTCCCGGATCCGCGTCTCGTGGCAGGACCGCTTCCTGCGCTCGGACGGCACCGTGATCGACGACTCCCAGGCATCGTCGGCGATCGCCATCGTGTTCGGGCTCGTCGACGCTGCAGGGCCGGTCGGTGCGCGACTGTCCGAGCTCGTGCGGGAGAACGGGCACCGCATCGGGACCGGCTTCGCCGGCACCCCGGTGGTCTGCGACGCGCTGCTGCTCGCCGGGCACCCCGACGACGCCTACGGGATGCTCCTGGAGGACTCCTGCCCCTCGTGGCTGTACCCGCTGACGCAGGGCGCGACGACGATCTGGGAGCGCTGGGACTCCCTGCTGCCCGACGGCCGGGTGAACTCCGGCGGGATGACCTCGTTCAACCACTACGCACTGGGGTCGGTCGCCGACTTCATGCACCGCGTGGTCGCCGGCATCGCACCCGCCTCCCCCGGGTACCGGACCATCCGGTTCGCACCGCGGCCGGGCGGCGGGCTGACCTCGGCGGGAGCGACGCTCGACACCCCGTACGGTCGCGCCTCGATCGACTGGTCGGTGGCCGACGGCACGCTGTCCGTCAGCGCGCGGGTCCCGGTCGGGGCGACCGCGGTGCTCGACCTGCCGGGTGCCGCGCCGATCGACCTGGCGCACGGCATGTGGGAGGCGTCCGTCCCGGTGTGACCGGCGGTCCTGCCCGGCGTCAGTCGGGCAGGACCGCGTCGAGGTCCTGCCCGGCGTCAGTCGGGCAGGACCGCGTCGGGCACGTCGCGCAGGAAGATCTCGATCGTCTTCGGCCCGACACCCTTGAGCTCGCCCAGTCGGTCGCGCAGTTCCTGCCGCGAACTCGCCGTCTTCACCAGATGTGACACCGAGCCCTCGTCGGCGTCGAGCGTGTGCATGGTCTCGTGCAGCGCATCGGTCATCTGGTAGTCGAAGCGCCCGTAGCCGCCCTCGTCCAGGACCTTCCGCAGCCCCTCACGACCGGCCTCGGCGAACTTCCCCGGACTCGTGAACCCTTGGTCGATGAGCGCGCGGTACGTGTCGGCCGCCAGCTGCTGCCGGATCGGCCTGCCGAACAGCATGCTCGCGAGGAACCACCGGTAGAGCTGCTGGGGCTTGCCGTCGGACAGGTCGATCCCGAGGTCCTCGGCGTGTGTGACGTCAGCCATGGCGCGGACGCTACCCGCCGCGTCCCGAGCGCCGGGGCAGCAGTGTGCGCCCCCTCGCACCGTGCGAGGGGGCGGCGCACGTCAGTCGGGAGCGTCGGCGGCGGCGAGCTGGTCCTCGAGGTTGAAGACCTCCGGCAGGATCCGGGCGGTCTGGTCGGCCCGGCCCGTCGCGCCGTCGAAGAGGTCCTGCATGTGCGACTCCCACGCCGCCGCGACCTCGCTCGACGCGAGCGCCGCATCGGCATCGGCCACCGAGTCCGTCTCGTAGTAGCCGATCAGGAGCCCGTCGTCGTCGAGGAACAGGGAGTAGTTCCGTCGGCCGGCGCCGGCGATCGCGCGGAGCATCGCCGGCCAGACGGTGGCGTGGCGCTCCCGGTAGGCGTCCATGTGCTGCTCGGCCACCTGCAGACGGAAGCAGACGCGGGTGACGTGATCCGGGCCTCCCGTCGGGTGCTGACCCGTGGACTCGATCACCGGGACGCTTCCGCGCGCTCGTCGACCGTGCGGACCGTGCCCGTGCCGCTGGTGACCGTGCCGTAGCGTTCGACCTCGATCTCCTCGAGGGACTTGCCCCGCGTCTCCGGTGCCCAGATCGTCCCGACCAGGAACGACACCGCCAGCAGGCCGATGATCAGGCCACCGAGCGGACGGAGGCCGATGTCGGTGAGGAGCACGGGGAACCACATGCTCAGCAGACCGACCGTGACCCGGGCAGCGAGGAACAGCACGCCCTGGGCGCTCGCGCGGTAGCGGGTGGCGAAGAGCTCGCTCGTCCACAGGCCGTAGAACGCCTGCGCGCCGATGCCGGACGAGATCCCCCAGCCGATCGCGAAGAAGAGCAGGGTCCCGAGGTTCGCGGGGCCGTAGATCAGGACCGCCCAGGTGAGGATCGCGAGTGCGGCCCCGACGGCGAACAGGAGGCGTCGGCTGATCCGGTCGCCGAACCGCATGAACACTAAGTACGTCGTCAGCACCGTGCAGAACCACACGAGGACCTGCAGGGAGTCCTGTTCGATCACACTCGTGACCCCGGTGGCGGCGTAGATGCGCGGCTGGAAGATGCCGGCCTGCCCCGCGACGGTGTTCCACATCGCGTAGACGCCGAACAGGAACAGCATCGCGACGAGGTTGATCCGCTTGCTGAAGAGCTGGCCGACACCGTGGAAGAAGCTGACCTGACCGGTGGCGGCACGCTCGTCCTTCCAGATGTTCGACTCCGGGAGCCCGCGGCGGAGCCACCACACCACGGCCGCGACGACGAACAGGTGCGCGAAGATGAGCCGGCTGCCGAGCAGACCGAGCGGCGCTGCGGCGATGGCGAGCGCGAAGCCGACCATCGGGCCGATTGACCACGCGAGCTGCGCCGTGCCGACGTGGGCAGCACGCTTGCCCGCGGGGGCCTGCTCGGCGATGTACGTCCAGCTCGCGGGGACACCCGCGCCGACGGCGATGCCGCAGAGGATGAAGCCGGTGAGGAGCATGCCGTAGTTGCCGGCGAACACCGCGAGCACGACGCCGAGCATGTAGAGGAGCAGGTCGTAGGTGTAGATGAACTTGCGGCCGTAGCGGTCGCAGAGCGGGCCACCGATGGCCGCGCCGATCGCGGCGCCGAAGGCGTTCGAGGACAGGCTCGCGAGGAGCCCGACGCCGAGGTCGCCGATGTGGAACTGCGCCTGCCAGAACGCCAGGCTCGTGGCGATCGCGATGATCGACCCGGACTCGATGTAGTTCGACATGGCCACCGAGATGGTGGCCTTCCAGCCGGTGGTGTTGCTCGCTCCGATGCGGACCGCCATTGGTCCTCCGTTCGTCCGTTTCGTCAGTGAATCGTTTCAACGCTGCGCGAGGACGATATCCGGTCCCGCTCCCTCGCCGCAAGTGCAGGGCGAGGTGGGGTGCGGGGTGCGGGGGTCGGGGGTCGGGAGTCGGGGGGGGTCGGATCGCGCGTAGGAGGTGGAATCGCGCGTAGGAAGTCAGTTCTTTCGACCACCCACGCGCGATTCCACTTCCCATCGCGGACGTGATGGGAAGGAACGAGCGGGCACTGCGAGGCGCGCCTCGCACGGTGCGGGGCCACCGGGATGCCAGGATGACCGCATGACGGTGAGCGTTCGTGAAGTGGCAGCGCTCGCGGGCGTGTCGCTCGGCACGGTGTCGAACGTCCTGAACCGCCCCGAGAAGGTCGCCCCCGCGACGGTCGAACGCGTGCAGAACGCCATCGCCGAGCTCGGCTTCGTGCGGAACGACTCCGCGCGCCAGCTCCGGGCGGGCCGGAGCTCCACCGTCGGACTCATCGTCCTCGACGGCGGCAACCCCTTCTTCACCGACGTCGCACGCGGCGCCGAGGACGCCGCGATGTCGAAGGGCCTCGCGGTCCTGATCGGCAACTCCGACGAGTCCACCGAGCGGGAGGCCACCTACGTCGACCTGTTCGAGGAGCGCCGCGTCGCCGGACTCCTGATCTCCCCCGCCGGCGACGACCTCGCGCGGCTCGCACGACTCCGGGACCAGGGCACTGCGGTGGTCCTCGTGGACCGGCGTGCCGACGACGAGCACTTCGCGTCGGTCTCGGTGGACGACGTCGCCGGGGGCCGGATCGCGGTGTCGCACCTGCTCGCGATCGGCCGCCAGCGCATCGCCTTCGTCGGAGGGCCCTTCGGGATCCGGCAGGTGGCGGACCGGCACGCCGGAGCACTGGCCGCGGCGACCGCAGCGGGCGCGTCGCTCGAGGTGCTGCGGACGACGTCGCTCTCCGTGCTCGAGGGACGGCGCATCGGCGAGGAGCTCCAGCGCCGCCCCGCCGGTTCGCGCCCGGACGCCGTGTTCGCGGCGAACGACCTCATCGCCGTCGGACTCGAGCAGGCGTTCATCATGCGCGGGTCCGTCGTCGTGCCCGACGAGATCGCGATCGTGGGCTACGACGACATCGCGTTCGCCGAGGCCGCCGTGGTCCCGCTGACGTCGATCCGGCAGCCGGCGCAGGACCTCGGTCGTCAGGCGATCGAGCTGCTCGTGCGTCAGGTCGAGCACGGGCAGGACGTCGACCTGGAGCACGTGGAGTTCACGCCGGAGCTCGTGGTGCGCCAGTCCACGGTCCGCGAACGCTGAGCACGGGCCGAGGCGCCTGCGCCGACCAGAGCAGCACGGGCCGGGGTGCCTGCCCCGACACACGGAGCACGGGCCGAGGCGCCTGCCCCGGCCCGTGCGCTGTGCGGCTGGGTCAGAAGTCGAACTTGTCGATGTTCTTCGCGTCGAACGTCGTCGGCTTCCCGAGGAGCACCGTGCCGTCGGCGCCGACCTTGTACTCGCCGAGCTTGCCCGCCTTGAACGAGTCACCGTCCTTGCCGGTGATGGTGCCGTCGATCAGTGCCTTCGCCGTGTACGCCGCCAGGTAGCCGAGGTCGCTCGGGTTCCAGAGGGCGAAGTTGCCGACGGTGCCGTCCTTGACGTAGGCACGCATCTGGTTCGGGGTGCCGAGGCCGGTGAGCGCGACCTTGCCCTTGTACTGCGACGTCGAGAGGTACCGGGCAGCGGCCGCGATGCCCACCGTGGTGGGCGAGACGATCCCCTTGAGATCGGGGTACTGCTGGACGAGCGCGGCGGTCTCGTCGAACGAGGTCTGGTCGTCGTCGTTCCCGTAGACGGTCTTCACGATGTCGATGTCCGGGTACTTCTTCCCGATGTACGCGGTCATCGCCTTGTTCCAGGCGTTCTGGTTCGTCGCGTTCGCCGAGGCCGAGAGGATCGCGATCTGGCCCTTGCCACCGATCTCGTCGGCGATGTTGTCCGCCTGCGCCTGCGCGATCCCGTCGCTGGAGGCCTGGTTCACGAAGACGTCGCGGCAGGCGGGGTCGACGTCGGAGTCGAAGGTCACGACCTTGACCCCGGCGGTCTTCGCCTGCTTCAGCGACGTGCAGAGCGCGTTCGGGTCGTTCGCGGAGAGGACGATGGCGCCGACGTGCTGCTGCGTGAGGGTGTTGATGAAGCTCACCTGTGCTGAGGCGCCGGTGGTCGTCGGGCCGACTTCGGCGTAGGTGCCGTCGAACTTCTCGACCGCGGACTTCCCGCCGTCGCCGTCGGACGCCTTGAAGTAGTTGTTCCCGAGGGACTTGGGCAGGAACGTGATCTTGTAGTTCTTCGAGCCGCCGCTGCTGCCGCCGGTGCCGGCATCGCTGCCGCTCGAGCATCCGGTGACCAGGAGGGCGAGGCCGAGGGTCGCGGACGCGACCGCGACGAGTCGCTTGGAGCGACGGGAGGAGGTGTGGAACATCGTTGTTCTTCCTTCGGTACTGAGATCGTGCGGGACAGGAGGTGAGTAGGGCAGGAGGTCGGGACAGGAGGTCGCGGACAGGAGGTGTCAGCCGGTCTGGGGCCGCCGCACCCGGACCCGCGTGACGATCTGCGGGACGACCACGGACAGGATCAGCACGACGCCGGTGACGACGGTGATGGCATCGGAGCTGACACTCGCGAGCTGGAGCGCGCTCTGCAGGACGCCGATGAGGAGCACACCGGCGACGACGCCCGGCAGTGACCCCTTGCCGCCGAAGATCGACACGCCCCCGAGCAGCACGGCGGCGATCACGGAGAGCTCCAGCCCGGTGGCGTTGTCCCCGCGGGCGGTGCTGTAGCGCAGCGTCCAGAACACCCCGGCAAGGGCGGAGACCACCCCGGACAGGACGAACGCGATGAACTTCGACCGCGCCACGCGCACCCCCGAGAAGGTCGCCGCGTCGCTGCTCAGCCCGAGTGCGATGAGCCCCCGGCCGAACGGCGTGAAGTGCAGCACCGCCGCGAAGACCAGGATGAGCACGATGACGAGCACCATCACGACCGGGATGCCGGTGGTGCCGATCTGCCGCTGTGCGAGGTCGAGCCAGAACGCCGGGAAGGTCGCGATCGACGTCGTCCCGAGGAGTCCGACCGCGATGCCGCGGAACAGCGCGATCGTGCCGATCGTCACGGCGATGGACGGCAGCCCGAAACCGGTGACGAGGAAGCCGTTGAGGGCACCGCAGGCGAGCCCGACCACCAGGC
The DNA here is from genome assembly GCF_003762905.1 of Curtobacterium sp. ZW137. Taxonomy (GTDB): domain Bacteria; phylum Actinomycetota; class Actinomycetes; order Actinomycetales; family Microbacteriaceae; genus Curtobacterium. The sequence continues at coordinate 241,130 of NZ_RJKS01000004.1, forward strand.
AGACGAGGATCGACACCGGGAACGGCACGCCGGCCTGGGTGAGGAGCCCGAGGACGACGCTGCTCAGGCCGACCGTGCTGCCGACGGACAGGTCGATCTCGCCGGTGATGATCACGAACGTCATCGGCAGCGCGATCATCAGGATCGGGGTCGCGTCGAGGAGCAGGAACGCCAGCGTCGTCGTCGTGCCGAAGTAGGGCACCACGATCGTGGCGACGATCGCCGCGATCACGAGGACCGCCGCGACGGTGGCCTCACGGGAGGCGAGCAGGCGGCGCCACAGCGGTGTGCCGTGTGCGCGGATCGGTCGGGTGCTGGTGGCCGCGCGGCCGGAGCCGAGTTCGATGCCGCTCATGATGCGTCTTCCCGTTCTGCGATGAGCCGTCTGGACAGCCGGACCGCCAGGTACCGGTCAAGGACGATCGCCCCGATGATGAGTGCACCGACGACGGCCTGCTGCCAGAAGCTCTGCACGCCGAGGATCGGGAGCGCCCGGCTGATGGTGATGAGCAGGAACGCGCCGATCGCCGCGCCGTAGACCGTGCCGCTGCCGCCGAAGATCGCGACGCCGCCGATCACCGCCGCGCCGACCGCCTGCAGCTCGATGCCGGATCCGGTCTGCGAGTTGCTCGTCCCGTAGCGGGCCGTGAAGAGCACCCCGGCGAGCCCGGCGAGTGCTCCGGAGATCACGAACGCCCAGAAGATCCGCCGACGGACGCGGAGTCCGTAGAGCTCGGCGGCCGCGGGGTCCGACCCGATCGCGTAGAGCTCCCGGCCGCTCGGCTTGTTGCGCATGTACCAGCCGGCCACCAGGACCACGACGATCGCGACGAGGAACAGGGTCGGGATGCCGAGGACGGAGGCGGTCCCGATGTCGAGGAACCCCTGCGGCAGCTGGGACGGGTTGATCTGGTTGCTGCCGGTCCACAGGACGTTCACGCCGCGGTAGACGTACAGCGTGCCGAGGGTGATGACGAGCGCCGGGACCTTCGCCAGCGCGACCAGGGCACCGTTGACGACGCCGAGCAGCGCTCCGGCGACCGCGCCGATGAGGAACACCAGGAGGATCGGGATCCCCGGGATCCCGATGAAGACCTGTCCGGTCAGGTACGCGGTCAGCCCGACCACGGAGCCGACGGACAGGTCGACGCTCCGGGTGATGATGACCATCGCCTGGCCGACGGCGAGCAGCATCAGCATCGCGGGGGTGAGCAGGAGGTCGCGCCACCCGTCGGTCGAGAACAGGAAGTTCGGGTTCACGATGGTGGTGACGACGACGATGAGGACCGCGACACCGAAGATCGTCGTCTCGCGGGCCCGGATGAGCCGACGGACGCCGCGGCCGAACGCGTTCTGGTGGCTCGGGCCGCCGGCGGTCGTCGCCGTGGACCGCTGGGAGACCGCGGCGCTCATGCCGCCACCCCCGCCGCACCGTCGACACCGGCGGCGTGCGTCGCCGCGTACATGACGTTCTCGCTCGTCGCGTCCGACTGGTCGAACCGCGCGGTGATCCGGCCCTCGCGGACCACGAGGACACGGTCCGCCATCCCGAGCACCTCGGGCAGCTCCGACGAGATCATCAGGATCGCGAGCCCCTGGCCGGCCAGCTCGCTGATGAGCCGGTGCACCTCGGACTTCGTGCCGACGTCGATGCCGCGGGTGGGTTCGTCGATGACGAGCAGCTTCGGCGCGGTGGCGAGCCACTTCGCGATGACGACCTTCTGCTGGTTCCCGCCGCTCAGGGTCCCGACGAGGGTGTCGAGCGCGTTCGTCTTCACCTCGAGGCGGCTGGCCCAGAGTGCAGCGGCCGCGTTCTCGTCGCGCGACCGCAGGAAGCCCCAGCGTGCGAGGGACTCGCGGATCGCGAGCGTCGTGTTGCGTGCGACCGAGGAGTCGAGGACCAGGCCCTGTTTGCGGCGGTCCTCCGGGACGAACCCGATCCCCGCGCGCATCGCCGCGCCGGGGTCGTGCTTCGCGACGGCTCGGCCGAGCACCGACACGGAGCCGGTCCGGTAGTCGTCGACCCCGAAGACCGCGCGGGCGATCTCGCTCCGCCCTGCGCCGACGAGTCCGGCGAGCCCGACGATCTCCCCCGCACGCACCGTGAACGAGACGTCGTGGAAGACGCCGGGGGTGGAGAGCCCCTGCACCTCGAGGACGACGTCGCCGATGGTCGCCGGCTGCTTCGGGAAGAGGTTGCTGACCTCACGTCCGACCATCCTCCGGACGATCTCGTCCTCGGTGACGTCCGTCACGGCGTCCGTCGAGACGTACGCGCCGTCGCGCATCACGGTGACGGTGTCGCAGAGGGCGAACACCTCGTCGAACCGGTGCGAGATGAACACGAGGCCGCGGCCTTCGTCCCGGAGGCTGCGGGCCACCTGGAAGAGCCGCTCGACCTCGACGCCGCTGAGCGCGGCGGTCGGCTCGTCCATGATGAGCAGCCGGGCGTCGAGCGAGATCGCCTTCGCGATCTCGATGATCTGCTGGTCGGCGATCGACAGGCCCTCGGCCAGTCGGTCCGGGTCGATGGAGACGGACAACCGGGCGAAGATGCCCAGCGCCTCGGCGCGCATCGCACGACGGTCGATGCGTCCGAAGCGGTCCTTCGGCTGCCGGCCCATGAAGATGTTCTCGGTCACCGTCAGGTCGGGGAAGAGTGTCGGCTCCTGGTAGATCACGGCGATGCCGGCCTGCTTCGCGGCCGCGGTGGACGAGAAGTCCACCGGCTCGCCACGGAACCGGAAGGCGCCGCTGTCGCGCTGGTACAGCCCGGCCACGATCTTCACCAGCGTGGACTTCCCGGCGCCGTTCTCGCCGACGAGGGCGTGGATGGAGTTCGCGGCGACGGTGAGGGTCGCCGACGTGAGGGCGACCACGGAGCCAAAGGACTTCGAGACCTGCTCGAGCTCGAGAACCGGTGGTCCACTGACGGGTTGGGTGATCGGCATTGATCGTGCTCCACGACTTCGTTGACGCGAGATGAAACCTTTCAACGCCGAAGGTAGAGCGAACCCGACGCATCGTCAAGCCCCGCTACCGAGTCGTGACCAGCAGGATCATGGCGACTCCGTCACCCCGAGCAGGAAGCGAGGACGGGGCTTGCGCAGCCCGCGACGCACGCGTACGGTGTGAAACGATTCAATCGCACACGAGGAAGTGACACGATGACATCAGCGAGCTTCAGCTCCGTCGCCGAACAACTGGCGCGCCAGCAGATCGAACTCCCGTCCTGGGCCTTCGGCAACTCCGGCACCCGCTTCAAGGTGTTCAGCACACCCGGCACCCCGCGCGACCCCTACGAGAAGATCGCGGACGCCGCGCAGGTGCACCGGTACACCGGGCTCGCCCCCACCGTCGCGCTCCACATCCCGTGGGACGTCGTCGACGACTTCGCGGACCTGAAGCGTCACGCCCAGGAGCACGGGGTCTCCCTCGGCACCGTCAACTCGAACACGTTCCAGGACGACGACTACAAGTTCGGCGCACTGACCCACGTCGACGAGTCGATCCGGCAGAAGGCGATCGACCACCACCTCCGCTGCATCGACGTGATGGACGCCACCGGCAGCCGTGACCTGAAGATCTGGCTCGCCGAGGGCTCGAACTACCCGGGGCAGGAGGACATGCGGAGCCGCCAGGACCGCCTGCACGACTCCCTGTCGACGATCTACGATCGGCTCGGGGACGACCAGCGCCTGGTGCTCGAGTACAAGTTCTTCGAGCCGGCGTTCTACCACACGGACGTCCCGGACTGGGGCACCAGCTACGTCCAGACGAGCGCGCTCGGGGACAAGGCGATGGTCTGCCTGGACACCGGCCACCACGCCCCGGGCACGAACATCGAGTTCATCGTGATGCAGCTCCTGCGTCTCGGGAAGCTCGGTTCCTTCGACTTCAACTCGCGCTTCTACGCGGACGACGACCTGATCGTCGGCGCCGCGGACCCGTACCAGCTGTTCCGCATCCTGGTCGAGGTCGTCCGCGGCGGCGGCTACGACAACCCCGATGTGGCGTTCATGCTCGACCAGTGCCACAACGTCGAAGACAAGATCCCCGGCCAGATCCGCTCGGTGCTGAACGTGCAGGAGATGACCGCCCGTGCGCTGCTGCTCGACCGCGTGGCGTTGACCGCCGCGCAGGAAGCCCACGACGTCCTCGGCGCGAACGAGATCTTCATGGACGCGTTCCAGACGGACGTCCGACCGGACCTCGCCGCCTGGCGCGAGTCCCGCGGACTCCCCGCGAACCCGATGCGCGCCTACCTCGACTCCGGCTACCAGCGCACGATCGCCGACGAGCGTGTCGGCGGCGTCCAGGCCGGTTGGGGCGCGTGACCATGAGCAACAGCCTGGAGGCCCGGGTGGACCCCGCAACGCGCGACACCGACGCAGACACCACGATCAGTGCCCTCATCGCGCGGTCGAACGCGCTCGGCTCCGATCCCCGCATCACGAACTACGCCGGCGGGAACACCTCCGCGAAGGGCACCGCCACCGACCCGGTGACCGGCGAACCGGTGGAGCTGCTGTGGGTGAAGGGCTCCGGGGGCGACCTCGGGACGCTGACCCCCGCTGGCCTCGCGGTGCTGCGGGTCGACCGGGTCCGCGCACTCCAGGACGTCTATCCAGGCGTCGAGCGCGAGGACGAGATGGTCGCCGCGTTCGACTTCTGCCTGCACGGCAAGGGCGGCGCCGCGCCGTCGATCGACACGGCGATGCACGCACTGGTCGACGCCCCGCACGTGGACCACCTGCACCCGGACGCCGGCATCGCCATCGCCACCGCGGCCGACGGCCCGGCCCTGACCGAGACGATCTTCGGCCAGAAGGTCGTGTGGGTCCCGTGGCGCCGTCCGGGGTTCCAGCTCGGGCTCGACATCGCCGCGATCAAGCGCGACCACCCGGAGGCGATCGGCACGATCCTCGGCGGCCACGGCATCACGGCGTGGGGTGACACCAGCGACGAGGCCGAGCGCAACTCCCGCTGGATCATCGACACCGCGGAGCAGTACATCGCACAGCACGGCGCAGCGGACCCGTTCGGCCCGGTCCGCCCGGGCTTCGAGGCGCTGCCCGTCGACGAACGACGTGCCCGTGCGGCCGCGCTCGCCCCGACGATCCGCGGCATCGCCGGCCACGACAAGCCGGTCGTGGGAAGCTTCACCGACAGCGACGTCGTCCTCGACTTCCTGGCGTCCGCACGCGCCGAGGAACTCGCGGCCCTGGGCACGAGCTGCCCGGACCACTTCCTCCGCACCAAGGTGAAGCCGCTCATCCTCGACCTGCCCGCGACGGCCACCGCCGAGGAGCAGATCGAACGCCTGCACGAGCTGCACACGACCTACCGCGAGGACTACCAGGCGTACTACGACCGGCACGCCGACGAGCAGTCCCCCGCGATCCGTGGTGCCGACCCGCTCATCGTGCTGGTCCCCGGCGTCGGGATGTTCTCCTACGGCAAGGACGCCCAGACCGCCCGCGTCGCCGGCGAGTTCTACGGCAACGCGATCAACGTCATGCGCGGCGCGGAGTCCCTCAGCACCTACGCCCCGATCGACGAGGCCGAGAAGTTCCGCATCGAGTACTGGGCCCTCGAAGAGGCGAAGCTCCAGCGGATGCCCGCACCGGCGAAGCTCGCCACCCGTATCGCCCTGGTCACCGGCGCGGCGAGCGGCATCGGCAAGGCGATCGCGAAGCGTCTCGCGGCCGAGGGGGCGGCGGTGGTCATCGCGGACCTCGACCTCGAGAAGGCACAGGCGACCGCGACGGAGATCGGCAACACCGACCGGGCGATCGGCGTCAGCGCGAACGTCACGAGCGCCGCCGACATCGAGCGTGCGGTCCAGGAGACCCTGCTGCACTTCGGCGGCCTCGACCTCGTCGTCAACAACGCCGGGCTGAGCCTGTCGAAGTCCCTGCTGGAGACCACCGAGCAGGACTGGGACCTGCAGCACGACGTGATGGCGAAGGGCTCGTTCCTGGTGTCCAAGGCCGCCGCGAAGGTCCTCATCGAGCAGGGGCTCGGCGGCGACATCGTCTACATCTCGAGCAAGAACTCGGTGTTCGCCGGCCCGAACAACATCGCCTACTCCGCCACGAAGGCCGACCAGGCCCACCAGGTGCGACTCCTGGCGGCCGAGCTCGGCGAGCACGGCGTCCGCGTCAACGGCATCAACCCCGACGGGGTGGTCCGCGGCTCGGGAATCTTCGCGTCCGGCTGGGGTGCGAACCGCGCGAAGACCTACGGCATCGAGGAACAGGACCTCGGGAAGTTCTACGCCCAGAGGACGATCCTCAAGCGCGAGGTCGTGCCGGAGAACGTCGCGAACGCCGTCTACGCGATCTGCACGGACGACTTCTCGCACACCACGGGGCTGCACGTGCCCGTGGACGCGGGCGTCGCCGCGGCGTTCCTGCGCTAGCGCCATGGCCAGCAGCAGCGGCAGCGTGGCCGCGGTCGACCTCGGCGCCACGAGCGGCCGGGTGATCGTCGGGCACGTCGACACGGACGGCGTGCGGATGGAGCACGTCGCCCGGTTCCCGAACGGTCCCGTGACGCTCCACGAGCACGACCGGGACGCCCTGCACTGGGACGTCGTCGAGCTCTACCGGCAGGTGACCGTCGGGCTGCGTGACGCCGTCGCCCGGCACCCGGACATCGCCAGCATCGGCATCGACTCCTGGGCGGTGGACTACGGCCTGCTCCGTGACGGCCGGCTGCTCGGGCTGCCGTACGCCTACCGCGACGAGCGGCACGAGCGCGGGGTGGCCGAGGTGCACGCGCGCATGGACGCCGCCGAGCTGTACCGCCGGAACGGCCTGCAGCACCTGCCGTTCAACACGCTGTTCCAGTGGGCCGCGGACCCGGCGGTCGGCGGAGCCGACCGTGCCCTGCTCGTCCCGGACCTCCTCGGGTACTGGCTCACCGGCGTCGAGGCGGCCGAGCGCACGAACGCATCGACGACCGGGGCCCTGAACGCCACCACGCGTGGGTGGGACCCGGCGTTGCGGGCTGCTGCGGGCCTCCCGGCCGGGTTGCTGCCCACCCTGCGCGATCCCGGAGACCGACTCGGTCCCCTGCTGCCGTCCGTGGCCGACCTGGTCGGTGCCAGGACCGGTCGGCACAGCGCACCCGTCACGCTGGTCGGGTCGCACGACACGGCCTCCGCCGTCGTCGCGGTCCCCGCGACCGAACCGGACTTCGCCTACATCTCCTCCGGCACCTGGTCCCTGGTCGGCGTCGAGCTCGACGCGCCCGTCCTGTCGGACGCGGCGCGCGACGCGAACTGCACGAACGAGGGCGGCGTCGACGGCCGGGTCCGGTTCCTCAAGAACGTGTCCGGGCTCTGGCTGCTCTCCGAGAGCGTCCGGACCTGGGAGCGTGGTGGCGCGAGCATCGACCTGGAGGCCCTCATCGCCTCCGCCGCGGCCGTCACCACCCCGGTCACCGTCTTCGACCCCGCGGACGAGTCGTTCACGCCGCCCGGCGACATGCCGACCAGGATCGCGGCCTGGTGCTCGGCGCGCGGTCTCCCCGCACCGACGACCCGCGCGGAGTTCGTGCGGTCGATCCTCGAGTCACTCGCCGCGGCCTACGCGTCCACCCTGCGGACGATCACCGAGGTGACGGGCAAGGACATCCGTGTCGTGCACGTCGTCGGCGGCGGATCGCAGAACCGGCTGCTCTGCCAGCTCACCGCGGACCGCACCGGGTTGCCCGTCCTGGCGGGCCCCGTCGAGGCCACGGCGCTCGGCAACGTGCTCGTCCAGGCGCGCGCCGCTGGACTCGCGGGCCTCGGAGGGGCTTCACTGGAGGCACTCCGGAGCATCGTCGCGCGGACCGTCGAGCCCGTGCGCTACTCCCCCACGGCGCCGTCGCGCGCCGAACCCGACCGGACCAACGTCAGGAGCCACGCATGACCACCACCGACGACGGCAAGCGCATCGACCCCGCGACCGGAGCACCGTTCCCCGGGCCGGGGAGCGCGTCGACCGCACGGCCGAAGGTCAAGCGGCAGCTGCCGACGGTGCGCGACCTCGCGCCGCTCATGCAGTTCAAGAAGCCGGACCTGAACGCCCGGCGTCGGCGGCTCGACCAGGCGCTGACGATCTGGGACCTCCGGGACATCGCCGAGCGCCGCACCCCGCGTGCCGCGTTCGACTACACCGAGGGCGCCGCCGAGGCGGAGATCTCGCTCGCCCGTGCGCGCCAGGCGTTCGAGGACATCGAGTTCACGCCCGCGATCCTGCGCGACGTGTCCTCGGTCGACACCTCCTGGGACGTGCTCGGGTCGCCGGTTGCGTACCCGTTCGGCATCGCGCCGACCGGGTTCACGCGGATGATGCAGACCGAGGGCGAGCGGGCCGGAGCCCGCGCCGCCGGACGCGCGGGCATCCCGTTCGCGCTCTCCACGATGGGCACCACCGCGATCGAGGACGTCCGCGATGCCAACCCGCACGGTCGGAACTGGTTCCAGCTCTACATGTGGAAGGACCGCGAGAAGTCGATGGCGCTCGTGTCCCGCGCCGAGAAGGCCGGGTTCGACACGCTCCTGGTCACCGTCGACGTGCCCGTCGCGGGAGCGCGGCTCCGCGACAAGCGCAACGGGTTCTCGATCCCGCCGCAGCTCGGCGTGAAGACCATCGTGAACGCGATCCCGCGGCCGTGGTGGTGGTTCGACTTCCTCACCACCGAACCGCTGGCGTTCGCCTCGCTCGACCGCTGGTCCGGCACCGTCGGGGAGCTCCTCGACCACATGTTCGACCCGACCGTCACCTACGAGGACCTCGCCTGGATCCGCTCGCAGTGGAAGGGCAAGGTCGTCGTCAAGGGCGTCCAGTCCCTGGCGGACGCGAAGCGCCTGGCCGACATGGGTGTCGACGGCATCACGCTCTCGAACCACGGCGGCCGGCAGCTCGACCGCGCCCCGGTGCCGTTCCACCTGCTGCCGCAGGTCGTGAAGGAGGTCGGGAACGACACCGAGGTGCACCTGGACACGGGCATCATGTCCGGCGCGGACATCGTCGCCGCCGTCGCCCTCGGTGCGCGGTACACGATGGTCGGCCGGGCGTACCTCTACGGGCTGATGGCGGGTGGCGAGGCCGGGGTGGACCGGATGATCCAGATCCTCTCCGAACAGATCGAGCGCACCATGCGCCTGCTCGGTGTCGCGTCGCTCGAGGAGCTCGAGCCCGGTCACGTCACCCAGTTGGCGCGCCTGGTGCCCCTCGGCCGGTAGTCAGCGTCGATCCGGACCGTCCCCGGAGGGGGCGGTCCAGCGGCGGCCGGTAGGGTCGGCGGAGCGAGAAGGGGGCTCCATGGCCGGGGCGAGCATCAGCGTGCAGGACTTCGTGATGCGGTTCGGGGACCGTGCGGTGGTGGACGGGCTCTCGTTCGACATCGCCCCCGGTGAGACCTTCGGGCTCCTCGGCAGCAACGGTTCCGGCAAGACGACGACGATCCGCGCGCTGCTCGGCATCACGTCGCCGACCTCGGGCACGCTCACGATCGACGGGCACCCGTACCGGCCGGCCACCGGTGGGATCGGGTACCTCCCCGAGGAGCGCGGGCTGTACCGCAAGGAGTCCGTCCTCGACGTGATGACGTACTTCGCGGCGCTCCGCGGCATGAAGCGCCCCGCGGCGACGGCCTGGTCGATGGACTACCTGGCGCGGGTCGGGCTCGCGGACCGGGCGAAGGCCCGCGTCGACAAGCTCTCCGGTGGGCAGCAGCAGAAGGTCCAGCTCGGGATCACGATCATGGACCGGCCGCGCCTGCTCATCCTCGACGAGCCGACGAAGGGCCTCGACCCGGTGAACCGCCGGCTGCTGCTCGACCTGGTCGACGAGCGGAAGGCCGACGGTGCGACGGTGATCCTCGTGACGCACCACATGGACGAGGTCGAGCGGCTCTGCGACCGGATCCTCCTGCTCAAGGACGGCACCGCGGCCGCGTACGGCTCCATCCCCGAGGTGCAGGACACCTTCGGCGGCGCCGTCGCGAAGGTCGCGCTCGACGGTCCGGTCCCGCCGTCCCCGCTCTACAAGCTCGCCCGGCACGAGGGGCACGTCGCCTACCTCGTGCCCTCGACGTCGGCAGCAGCGGACGGGTCGGACATCCTGGCGTCGCTGGTCGCCGCCGGCGTGCACGTCACCGGCTTCGAGATGCGCCGGATCCCGCTCGACGAGATCTTCGTGCAGGTCTACGGCCACGACGCGGGCGCCGACGAGCGCATGGCGGGAGGAGCACGATGAGCCGTATCGGCACGGTCATCCGGTTCGAGTTCGTCCGCGCGGTCAAGAAGCCCGCGTTCTGGATCGGCACCCTCGCGCTCCCGTTCGTCATCATCGTGGTGTCCCTGCTCGTCGGGGTCGGGCAGGCCGCCGGCACCGACTCCGCGGTCTCGAGCTCGTCGGCGACGAAGACCCCGTTCCACTACGTCGACCACTCCGGCCTGGTCTCGGAGTCCGTCGCGGCACGCTGGGGCGGGACCCCGTCCACCGATCCGTCCGGGGACCGGGCCGACGTGGTCGCCGGCCGGCTCGACGCGCTCGTCGTGTTCCCCGAGTCCCCGTCGACGGACTCGATCACGGTGACCGCGAAGGACCGCGGGCTGTTCGAGAACGGCGGGTACTCATCGCTCGCGCAGCGCGTGCTGGAGCAGAGCGTGGCCGCGGAGGTCGACGACCCGGAGGCGGTCAGCATCCTCCGCTCCCCACCGACCGCGGACGTGACGGCCTACGCGAACGGGAAGGTCGCGCCCGGGTGGCTGTCGATCGTGCCGCCGCTGGTCTACGTCGCCGCGTTCTTCGGCCTGGTGATCCTGCTCGCCGCCCGCATGGTGACGGTGGTCGTGGAGGAGAAGGAGAACCGCATCTCCGAGATGATCCTCACCACGGTGACCGCCGGGGACCTCATCCGCGGCAAGGTCGTCGCGATGCTGCTGGTCTGTCTGGTCCAGATCGGGGTGTTCCTGGTGCCCGGCCTGCTCTCGCTCGTGGTCGTCGTCCCGCTCGTCGCCGGCCGGGTTGGGGACGTGGTCATCGACCCGTGGCGGATGCTCGTCGGCGCCCTGCTGCTGCTCGGCGGGGTGCTGCTCGCGTCGGCGCTCTTCGTGACCGTCGGCGCCGCCGTCCCCTCGATCAAGGACGCCTCGACGCTGCAGTCGGCGGCGATCTTCTCGCTGATCATCCCGGTCTACGCGGCGTTCTTCGTGATGACGAGCCCGTCGTCGCCGGTCGCCACCTTCTTCACCTACTTCCCGACGTTCACCCCGGTCACCGCGATGGTGCGGAACGCGGTCGGTGCGCTGTCCCCGGTGGAGTCGGTGATCTGCGTCGTCGAGGTGTTCGCCGTCGCGTTCGTGCTGCTCTGGTTCGCGCAGTACCTGTTCCGGCACTCGGTCGCCCAGTACGGGTCGAAGGTCACCGTCCGGCAGGTGCTCTCCTGGCGGCGGCGCTGACCCGCACGCGCGTGGCCGCAGTCACCATGACGGTCACCGTCACCGTTACCGTCACGCGACGATCGCGGTCCGCCCGGGCAGACTGAGCGCAAGCGGTGCCTCGCGCACCACGTCGAGCGCCAGCGCGATCGCACCGCGGACGACGACGTCCGCGCCGAGCGTGGACGCGACGATCGTCGGCACGGGGTCGTAGTGCCACGTGTCGAGCAGCCGGCGGGCGTGGGCGATGACGACCTCCGCCGGCTCGGCGATGGCGCCGGCGACCACGACGCGGTCGATGTCGAGCAGGCTCGCGAGCACCACGCAGACCCGGGCGAGCCGGTCGCCGAGCCGTTCGACGAGCTCGACCGCGACGGCGTCGCCGGCCTCGGCGGCGGCGAACAGGGCCGCTGCGTCGATGCCGTCCGTGGCCGCGGCGAGCGGGGTGCCGGGGAGCACGCGGCCGTCCGCGACCGCCTCGGCGGCGAGCACCCGAGCCGTGCTCCCGAGTCCCTCGGGCGAACCCACGCCGGCCACCAGGTCGAGCACGCGCATCTCGCCCGCGCCGCCGTGCGCGCCGCGGAGCAGGGTGCCGTCGACCACCAGGCCGGTGCCGAACCGTTCGCCGGCGAGCAGTGCGGCGAACGAACCGTCGCCACCGGCACCGCGTTCGGCGACGGCCGCGAGGTTCGCGTCGTTCTCGACCACGACGGTGCCCTGCCGGAGCACCGCCCCGAAGCCGGGGTTCATCGCCGCCCAGTAGCCGCCGTCGTCGGCCGGCGAGGCACCGACGGCATCGACGGGCGCGGGGACCCCGACGGTGGTGACCAGGACGTCGTCGCCGGGGACCGCGGCCGCCGCAAGTGCCCGTGCGACCGTGTCCCGGATGACCCCGAGCCGGACGGGGACGTCGAGGCCGGCCTCCCCGAGGTCGCCGGAGGCACGCCCGAGCACGGTCCCGCGCAGGTCGGCGACGAGCACGGCGATCCGGTGCTGCCCGGCGTCGATGCCGACGACCACGCCTGCGCGCTCGTCGAGCCCGTACCGCCGGGCCGGCCGTCCCATCCGGTACTCCCCCGCCGCGCGGGCGTCGTCGAGCTCGCGGATCCAGCCGAGCCGGACGAGTTCGTCGCAGGCCGCGAGCACGGTGGAGCGGGTCAGGCCCGTGGCGTCCATCGCCTCTGTCGCGGTGAAGGCGCGCGCGGCGAACGCATGGTCGAGCACGATCTCGGCACTCGACCCGCGTGCGGTTCCACGGCGCTGCGGCATGTCGTGACACTACCGCGACGCGAGTTCCTTGCGCTATTAGATTTTCTCGCTACATTTAGTCCTGCGGGCGGCGCCGGAGCCGGTCCGCGATTCCGGAACGGCAGGGACGCCGGGTCCGGACGGACGGAGACGACGTGAAGCAACACGCCACGACTCGGAACACCGCGGGGGTCAGCCGACGGTCGTTCCTGCTGGGGGCCGGCGGCATCGCCAGCGGTTTCGCACTCGCCGGGTGCGCCCCGATCGGATCGTCATCGAAGCGACCCGAGACGATCACGTTCTACGTGTCGAAGCCCGAGGTCATCGGGTACTTCGACGACCTGATCGCCCAGTTCCACGACAGCCAGTCGAGCGTGCGGGTGATCCGCGACTCGACGTCGAACATGTCCGCGAACTTCGTGCGGAACGCGCCGCCGGACCTCGGGTGCTGGAACTACAACTTCTCGGTCGTGCCGTTCGTCGAGCACGGCGCCCTCACCGACCTGTCCGACCTCGAGCAGGCGGACACGATCAACCCCGACCTGTGGCCGCTCATGGAGCAGACCGCGGACTACCCGGGCCGCAAGAGCGCACTCCCCTACTCGGTGATGTCCGCCAGCGTGATCTACAACAAGCAGCTGTTCGCCGACAACGGCGTCGACGTCCCAACCACCTGGACCGAGCTCGCCGCCGTCTGCGACAAGCTCACCGCCGCCGGGGTCACGCCGTTCTACAACACCTACAAGGACACGTGGACGATCGCCCAGGGGATGTTCGACTACAGCATCGGCGGTGCACTCGACGTGCCGGCGACCTTCGCGTCCCTGCAGCGTGAGGGCACGAGCGTCGGCAAGGACTCGAAGGTGTCGTTCGAGAAGGACTTCGCGATGCCGATGCAGCGCATGACGCAGCTCGCGAAGTGGTCGAACAAGGACGCCGCCAGCCGTGGGTACGGCGACGGCAACCTGGCGTTCGCCCAGGGCAAGGCCGCGATGTACATGCAGGGACCGTGGGCACTCGGCGAGATCGCGAAGACCACGAAGAACATGGACCTCGGCACGTTCCCGCTGCCCGTCACCGACGACCCGGACGACCGGAAGGTCCGGGTCAACGTCGACCTCGCACTCTGGATCCCGGAGCAGTCGAAGAAGCAGGAAGCCGCCCGCGACTTCCTGACCTTCCTGATGCAGCCGAAGGTCAACGACAAGTACAACGCGGACAACAACGGCTTCGGCGTCCGGAAGGACGCCCCGCCGGCCTCGAACCCCGCGCTCGCCGGCATGCAGTCGTTCTACGACTCCGCCGCGTTCTCCCTCGGCGCCTCGCAGCTCATCCCCGCCGAGATCCCCGTCGCGAACTACGCCCAGGCGATCGCCCTGGGCGGCGACCCCGCGCGGCAGCTCCGCACCCTCGACGCCGACTGGGCGCGGCTCGCGCTCCGGTCCGCCTAAGGAGTCGACGAATGGCAACCACGACCACTGAATCGATCACGACGGCGGACCGCCGCCGCCGTGGCGGAGCTGCACCGGGCCTCCCGGCCGGCATGCGCCGTCCGCGGCGGCGACTCGACCCGGTCTTCCTCGCGTTCCTCCTGCCGACGCTCGTCATCTTCACGCTGGCGATCACGCTGCCGGCCGTGATGGGCATCGTCCTGAGCTTCACCGACTCCGTCGGGTTCGGCGAGTTCGGGTTCATCGGGCTGACGAACTACCGCGCCGTGTTCTCCGACCCCGCGATCCTGCAGGCGTACCTCTTCACGATGGGCTTCGCGCTCGTCACGGTGCTGCTGGTGAACGCGATCGCGTTCCTGCTCGCCATCGGCCTGACGTCCAAGATCCGCGGGAAGATCGCCCTCCGCGCGGTGTTCGTCCTGCCGATGGTGATCTCCGGCATCGTCATCGCCTACGTGTTCTCGTTCCTGTTCTCGAACAGCCTGCCGGCCGCGGCGACCGCGCTCGGCTTCGGCCCGCTCGAGCAGAGCATCCTCGCGAACCCGGACCTGGCGTGGATCGCGATCGTCATCGTCACCGCGTGGCAGGCGATCCCGTCGACGCTCCTCATCTACATCGCCGGCGTGCTCTCGATCCCCGGTGACGTGTACGAGGCGGCATCGCTCGACGGCGCGTCGTCATGGCGGCAGCTGCTCTCGATCACGGTGCCGCTCACCGCGGGCTACATCGTCATCAACCTCGTCATCGGGTTCAAGAACTTCCTGAACGCGTACGACGTCATCGTCGGTCTCACGAACGGCGGCCCCGGCACCTCGACGACCAGCGTCGCGATGTCGATCTTCAACGGGTTCTCCAACGGCGACTACTCGTACCAGATGGCGAACGCCACGATCTTCTTCGTGATCGCCGTCGTCATCGCCATCGTCCAGCTGCGGGCCACCCGCGGGAAGGCCTCGTTCTGATGACCGTCCAAGCACCGCTCAACACCCGCACCACGCTCACCGGCAGCGTCCGCTCCGTGGACGCCGACAAGACCCACGGCCGCCGCGGGCGAGGCAACTGGACCCTGACCATCGTCCTGGTCGTCTGCGCGTTCTCCGTCCTGATCCCGCTCTACGTCACGCTGAGCATGGCGTTCAAGACCACCGGCCAGGCGGTCGACGGCAACGCGTTCTCGCTGCCGGCGCCGTTCAGCGTGCAGGGCTTCGTCGAGGCCTGGCAGCTGACCGACTTCCCGCGGGCGTTCGGCGTCTCGGTGATGGTCGCCGCGATCACCGTCGTCGGGACGATCCTGCTGGCGTCGTTCGCGGCGTACGCGATCGCCCGGAACTGGGAGCGCCGACTGTTCCGCTGGTCGTTCTTCTACCTGCTCGCCGCGATGTTCCTGCCGTTCCCGGTCCTCGCGCTGTCGCAGGTGAAGCTGACCGGCATGGTCGGGCTCGACAACCCGTTCGGCGTCGCGATCCTGCACGTCATGTTCCAGCTGTCGTTCAGCGTGATGCTCTTCACCGCGTTCCTCCGGTCGATCCCCGGGGAGCTCGAGGAGAGCGCCCGCATCGACGGGGCGAGCACGTGGCAGGTGTTCTGGCAGCTGGTGTTCCCGCTGCTCGCACCGATGAGCGCGACGGTCGGCATCTTCGCCTTCCTCGCCTCGTGGAACGACTACATGATGCCGGCGCTCATCACCGCGGACCCGGCGCTCCAGACGCTGCCGGTGCTCCAGCAGATCTTCCAGACCCAGTTCAGCAACAACTACAACGTGTCGTTCGCCTCGTACCTGATGGCCATGGCCCCCGCGATCATCGTCTACCTCGTCACCCAGCGATGGGTGATGGCGGGCGTGACGCAGGGTGCCATCAAGTGATCGACCGGACCCCCGAGAGGACCCCATGACCGACATCCTGGCCCAGCCGGCCACCGCGACCACCGCCACCGACGAGACCTGGTGGCGACAGGCGAGCGTCTACCAGATCTACCCCCGCTCCTTCGCGGACGCGAACGGTGACGGGATCGGTGACCTGCGCGGCATCACCGAGCGCGTGCCGTACCTGGCGTCGCTCGGCGTCGAGGCGGTGTGGCTCAGCCCGTTCTACCCGTCCGCCCTCGCCGACGGCGGCTACGACGTGGACGACTACCGCGACGTGGACCCGAAGCTCGGGACCCTCGACGACTTCGACGCGATGGTCGAGGCCCTGCACGGCGCCGGCATCCGGGTGATCGTCGACATCGTCCCGAACCACACGAGCGACCGGCACGCGTGGTTCCGCGAGGCCCTCGCCAGCCCGGCCGGGTCCCCCGCCCGCGACCGGTACGTCTTCCGCGACGGCACCGGTCCGGACAAGAGCGCGGCGCCCGCCGACTGGATCTCGATCTTCGGCGGCCCGGCCTGGACCGCCGCAGGCGACGGCCAGTGGTACCTGCACTCCTTCGCGAAGGAGCAGCCCGACCTGAACTGGGCGAACCGCGAGGTCCGCGACGACTTCCTGCACACGCTGCGCTTCTGGTCCGACCGCGGGGTCGACGGCTTCCGCATCGACGTCGCGCACGGGCTCGCGAAGGACCTCGGCGAGGTGCTGCCGACCTGGGCCGAGCTCGCCGAACTGCCGAAGGACGGCACGCACCCGCTCTGGGACCGGGACGACGTCCACGAGATCTACGCCGAGTGGCGGAAGGTGTTCGACGAGTACACGCCGGCACGCACCGCCGTCGCCGAGGCGTGGGTCGCCGCGGACCGCCGCGCCCGCTACGCGAGCGCCGACGGGCTCGGGCAGGCGTTCAACTTCGACCTCCTCGAGGCCGACTTCGACGCCGGGTCGTTCCGCAGCATCATCGAGTTCAACCTCGGCCTCGCCGAGCAGTCCGGCTCGTCGACGACGTGGGTGTTCTCCAACCACGACGTCGTCCGGCACGCCACCCGCTACGCGCTCCCCGCCCGGAACGGCACGACCGAGAAGCAGGGCGGCGCCTGGCTCCTCGCCGGCGGCTCGCAGGACGACCTCGACCAGGACCTCGGGCTCCGTCGGGCGAAGGCCGCGACGCTGCTCGAACTCGCCCTGCCCGGTTCCGCGTACCTGTACCAGGGCGAGGAGCTCGGCCTGCAGGAGGTCGGCGACATCCCCGACGCCGACCGTCAGGACCCGGCGTTCTTCCGGAACCCGGGCGTCGACGTCGGCCGCGACGGCTGCCGCGTCCCGATCCCGTGGACCCGCACCGGTTCCTCGTTCGGCTTCGGTCCCGGCGGCTCGCACCTGCCGCAGCCGGCCTGGTTCGGCGCGTCCTCCGTCGAGGCCGAGGACACCGACCCGGACTCGACGCTGAACCTGTACCGGAAGGCGCTCGGTCTCCGCGGGCAGCTGCAGTCCGAGGAGCACCTCGAGTGGCTCGAGACGGGTCGCGACGACGTCCTCGCGTTCCGCCGGCCGAACGGCTGGACGAGTGTGACGGTGTTCGGCGACGAGCCCTACGACCTCCCCGCCGGTGAGCTGTTGCTCGCCTCGGCTCCGGTGGCAGACGGCGCCCTGGCGGGCGTGGGGACGGCCTGGTTGCGCGCGTAGGAACGCGACCGGGGATCGGACGGGAGGCACGGTGCGGGCAGGCGCCGTGCCTCCCGTCCGTCACGGGGTGGCCCCGTGGCGGCCGTCACGTCCGGCGGGTCAGTCCGCCAGGACCGGTGACCTCGGGGCCGACGACGCCGGGATCAGGTCGAGGTCCCACGCGGGGACCTCGCGGCGGCGCCAACCCTCGCGGAGGGCGTGCACCGCGTGGTCGTACTCGGCCAGCACGTCGAGGTGCGGGCGCACGAGCAGCTGGATCTGCAAGCCCTCGTAGAGCGCGAGGAGCTGCGTCGCAGCGCGGTCGGCGGGGACGACGAAGTCCTCCGCACCGCGGTCGAAGTCACGTTGGAGCCCGGCCGTCAGCGTGGCGACGTACTCCTCGTAGCGCTTCCGGAACAGTCCCGCGAAGGTCGTGTCCGCACCGGCGATGTTGATCACGCCCGCGAGGACCCGGACCAGGCCCGGGTCGGCGACATCCTCGGCGAGGGTCATCCGCACGTGGTCGATGGTGCACGTCGGCTTCCGGAGCCGGGTCGACCCGCGGAGGGTCGTCCAGTGGTCGTAGGTCACGAGCAGCAGGGCGTCCCACGTGGGGAACGCCCGCGCGACGGCGTCGAGCGGCAGGCCGGCGACGTCCGCGATCACGGCGGCGTCGACCTGGTTGAAGGGGTGCAGGCGGTACGCACGGATGGCGGCCCTGATGAGGCGCTCCGCGGTCGTCTGTTCGTCGACGATCGTGTCGTCAGTGAGGGTCTCCACGGGACCATCCCACCCCATCGGCGGGCGGGTGTCTCGACCCAGACCGGGGGCCGTCCAGCCGGTGTAGTCGCGCC
This sequence comes from Curtobacterium sp. ZW137, assembly GCF_003762905.1. GTDB lineage: Bacteria > Actinomycetota > Actinomycetes > Actinomycetales > Microbacteriaceae > Curtobacterium. The sequence goes on from NZ_RJKS01000004.1 coordinate 259,659, forward strand.
CGTTCCGGTGCGTGCTGGCGCGTGCGAGGCGCCCTCGTGTGCACGAGGCGCCGCCGTCCTGCCGAGACGCCTCGCTCTTCGGCGGCGTCTCGCGCGGCGTGCGGCGTCTCGCGCGGCGCCTTGCCGCTCACGCGTCGGGGAGGGCGAGCTTCGAGCCGCGCGGCTCCGTGTTCCGCGCGGCGTTCGGGGGCGGGGGCGTGTACGGCGGGGTGGCCTCGACGCGGCGGCGGGTCAGTTCCGCACGACCGAGCCAGACGACGGCCGTGAACCAGGTCCCACCTTGCAGCAGCATGGACGCCGGCGCGAGGAGCAGCGCGATCACGGACTGCCATGCCAGGCCGCTGACGAGTGCTCCGATCCACACCGCCAACCAGCCGAGCGGCACCCACCGCAGCCGGTCGATGCTCCCGATCGCCGGTCCGATCGTCTCGGTGGCCCTCGCGATGACCTCGTCCCGGTCCTCGGGCAACAGCTCGGGCGGCCGGGCCGCGAACTGACGACCGATGCGCTCGGAACGCCGCCACCCGACCAGGCGGGGCCCGGACGGCACGGGGACACGGCCGGCGGACCGCGTGAACGCCGCCGAGAAACACCCGACGGCGCCGGCCCAGGCGACCGCCATCACCAGCGACGCAGCCAGGGTGCTCCCGGTCCACGGCGTCAGCAGGTCGGTGACGACGAGGACCGCGCCCGCGACGAACGCGACGGCCGCGCCGACGATCGTGCGACGACGGAGCCGGACCGGGTCCAGGAACTCCCGTCGATGTGCGCGGTACACGCGCCACCCGGTGCCGAAGGCGCCCTCGCTCATGCGCCCATCATGCTCGGCGGCGCTGAGGCATGCTCAGCCGACGGTGACCGGTGCCGCCGGGGGCTTCGTGCGCTGCTTCGCCCAGACGAAGAAGCCGGTCAGGGTGAAGACGCCGTAGAAGACGTACATCAGCCCGGACGCGTAGTACCCGGCGGAGAAGAGCAGCGGGACGCCGACCAGGTCGACGGCCACCCAGATGAGCCAGAACTCCACCCAACCCTTCGCCATCCCGTAGGTGGCGAGGAGCGAGCCGACGAAGATCCAGGCGTCGGACCAGACCGGCTCGTACGAGCCGAGCGCGCGGAAGATCGGCGTCAGCACCGCGGCGCCGCCCACCAGGGCGACGACGAGCAGGAGACGGGTCCGCCAGGAGGCCCAGCGCGGGTCGATCACGCTCGTCGCCTCCGCGGGACGGTGCGTCCACCGGTACCAGCCGTAGATGCTCACGATGACGAACATGACCTGGCGACCGGCCTGACCGAGCAGGTTGACCGGGTTCGGGGTGTCGAAGAGCGCCCCCATGAAGACCGTGAAGAGCAGGGCGTTCCCGATGATGCCGACCGGCCACGCCCAGACCTTCCGGCGCATGCCACCGAGCGCACTGAGCAGACCGAAGACGTTGCCGATCACCTCGCGCCAGAGCACCGTCTGGTCACCGATGACGATCTGCGCGTCGAACAGCCAGTGCACGATGCCCATGGGTCCCTCCTCGTTTCCGGTCGATGCAACCGTATGGGTCGGTCCGGCATTCCGCCGCACCCGCACTCGAATCGGGGTACAAACCATGTCCGCACTGTCGGGGACGAAAATCACCCCCGGACTGGGTCCATGCGAGTGCATGTTCCCTCTTGTCGGCACTTTGGGGGACCGGCTAGATTCGATACCGGAGCGGATCCAGCCCGCCCGAGTCGCTCAGAGCCTCGGAGCCCGGCGATCCACTCCCGGCACAGGTCAGCCGCGACCCCTCGAACCACTGGGTCGATGACAACGTCCCACCGGCACGACAACCCGAACCACCGTGCCCGTGGCCTTCAGCGCTCCCCCCTGCGCAGAAACGGACACCCCCATGCACAAGATCGTCACCGGTGCCATCGCCGGCGCCGCCGGCGTCGCCCTCCTCCTCGGCGGAGCGGGCACCTTCGCACTCTGGAACGCCAGCGCCTCGAGCGCCGCGTCCTCGATCAGCTCGGGCACCCTGACCCTGAGCGCCAACAACGACGGCGCTTGGACCGACATCACCAACGGCCGTTCCGCCGCGATCAACCCGACGACCGCGCTCATGGTCCCGGGCAACACGTACCAGTTCACGCAGACGCTGAACATCGGCGCGACCGGTCAGGACCTCAAGGCGAACCTGACCTACGCCAGCCAGAGCATCACCGGCGACGCCACACTCCTCGCGGCCACCACGAAGACCCTCGCGGTCACGTCGTCCAGCGCCTCCGTCGTGCAGTCGACGTCGAATGCGAACACCTTCGTGGTGTCGCCCTCGGCGTCCACCTCCACCGTCAAGGTCGTCTTCACGATCTCCCTGCCGAGCTCCGCGACGAACGGCCAGGGCGGCACGCTCAACGTCGGCGCCCTCGCCTTCACGCTGACGCAGACCGCGATCGCGTCCTGAGCCTCGGCGTGGTGGGTCCCTGATCCGCTCACCACGCCGAGTCCACCCACACGACCACGACGACCAGGGGAACGAGCATGACCGGGACAGCGACGAGGACGGGGCGCCACCGCGCACCCCGCCGCGCGCGCTGGGTCTGGCCGACGGTGCTCGCCCTGGTCGTCGCGGTCGTCGTCGCGCTGGTCGGCACCGGCGGCACGTACGCCCTCTGGAACGGCGCGGCGAGCACCACGGCGTCGACCGTGAAGTCCGGGACGGCCACCATTCGCGTCGGTGCGCTGACGGCGATGAACACCGCGGTCCTCGCACCCGGGACCGGCGTGACCGGGACCTTCACCGTCGCGAACACGGGCACCGTCCCGCTCTCGATGCGGGTCTCGACCACCGCGACGACCGTGGCGTACGCGACCAGCGCCTCCAGTGCGACCGTGCTGGGTGATGAGACCCTGAAGCTGTCCGTCGTCGCGACCGCCGCGGACTGCCGGGCCGGACTCTCCGGTGCCAGCGCCCGCGTGGCGACGTTCGACACGGGCAGCGGCTACTACACCCTCCCCGTCGGCGCCAGCGGGATCGGCTGCGTCGAGCTCGACCTGGACGCCGACGCCCCCCAGTCAGTCGCCGGCGCCGTCACCGACTTCACGCTCACCGTCACCGGGACGCAGGTGGCGTCGTGAGCCGCCGGTTCCGCGTGCTCCTCGCCGCACTCCTCACCGCGGTGTTCGTCGCCGGCGGTTCGAGCGCGGCGTGGGCGCTGTGGACTGCCACCGCCACGACGGCGTCCAGCGTCACGATCGGCAAGGTCTCCGCGTCGATCAGCGGCACGAGTGCGATCACGACGACGTTCTCGTCCACCGTGACCTCCGTGACGAAGCCGGTCACGTTCACCAACTCCGGGTCGATCGCCGGGACCACCTCGACCACGGTCTCCGTCGTGTCCGGCAGCTCGACCGCTCTGGCACAGGCGGTCACGGTCGTCGCGTGGCCGGTCGCATCGGCTGCGGCCTGCACCGATTCGACGGCCGTCGGCAGCGGTTCCGTCACGGGCACCTGGGCATCGCTCCCGAGCATGTCGTCGAAGCTCGCCGCCGGTGCCAGCGCCGTGTGGTGCACGCGCAGCACGCCGACCTCGTCCGCGCCGGCCTCCACCACCACGAACGTCAACGTCAACCTCACGCTCACCGCGGGCACGTGGACCTCGGGCGTCCTGCAGGGCGGCTTCTACCTCAACACGTCCGCCGCGGCGGCAGCGCTCACGTGCACCGACCACAGCGGGAACTACGTCGACGTCACGTGGCCGGCGTCGTCCCGTCCGACCGACACCTGGTACGCGGCGTTCGTCGGCACCACGATGGTCGGGCAGAAGGCGCAGGACTACTCCGCGCGGATCACCCTCGCGCCGCAGGACATCCCCAAGAGCGTCGCGTCGAGCGGCACCGTCACGGTGACCGTGAAGGTCATCGACAGCGCGGGCAACGCGACGACCACCGTCGCCGGCAGCGGCCCCGTGACGCTCTTCACCCAGAACGACGGGGCGGCGATCCGATGCGGCGCCTGACGTCATCCGCCGCCGCCCCGGCCCGGCGTACCGGCTGGCGTGCCGTCGTGCACGCGGTCGTCCTCGGCGCGAGCACGGGGCTCCTCCTGCTCGTCGCCGGCCTGGCGGTCGTGCTCATCGTCATCCCGAAGGCCTCGGGGTCGACGCCGTTGACCGTGCTCACGCAGTCGATGGAGCCGACGCTGCCCCCGGGCACGCTGATCGTCGTGCGCCCCACGCCGATCGCGGACATCCACGTCGGGGACGTCGTCACCTACCAGATCGTGTCCGGACAGCCGGCCGTGATCAGCCACCGGGTCGTCTCGATCGCGTCCTCGTCCGACGGCTCCCGCACGTTCGTCCTCAAGGGCGACAACAACGCCGCCCCCGATGCGCAGCCGGTGACGGCAGCGCAGGTCCGCGGCGTCGTCTGGTACAGCGTCCCCGAGGTCGGGTACGTCAACCAGCTCGTCAACGGCTCGCGGAGCTGGCTCATCCCCGCCGTGGCGGGCGTGTTGCTCGCGTACAGCGCGGTCACGGTGACGGTCGGTGTCGTCTCCTCGGTCCGGCGCCGGCGTGGGCGGGCCGGGGACCGTGACCGTGGCCGGGCCCGGGACCGGGACCGGGACCGACGTCGTGGCCGACGTCGTGGAGCGCACTCGGTCTAGGCTCGGGCGTCGTGACGGACGGTGTGACGCGGACCCGCGAGCTGCTCGACGACGCGGCACGACGGCTCCGGGCCGCCGGTGCCCCGGACGAGGCGCTCGGTGAGTACGTGCAGCCGAAGTCGGTGCTCGGCATCCACCGCGAACCGGCGATCCGGTCCCTCGGCCGCGTCTGGCGGGTCGGCGCGCTGCTCATCGGTTCCTCGATCGAGACCGGCGGGCGGGTGTGGGCGACGGGCACCATCACGCGGGTCACCGACCCGGGCCGCGCGCAGTTCCAGTCGGTGTCCGCCGAGACCCGACGGGCGTACCGGGCTGCCGCCGTCCGTGGACACTTCGACGCCGGGGACACCGTGAACCACGGCGCGACGCCGATCCCGCTCGACGACACGCTCGTCGACGGCGGCGGGGTGCTCCTCGTCCAGGACGACGTGCCGCTCGTCCGCTGGTCCCCCACTGCGGGTTCGACGGTGCCGCTCGCGGACTACCTGGTCGACCGGGTCGGCCTGCTCGTCGACCCGCCGGCGGGCGCGACCGACTGAGTGCCGGGCCTGCCGCCGACGGACCGTCGGCCGAGCGGCGGCGGCGAGCCGGGCCTCCCGTCCGCGCGTACGGTGAGGCCATGTCCCACAGCCGCTCCGTCGCGTCCACCGACTCGGTCGGCGCGATCGCGTCGTCCCGCAGCATCGCGTCCGTCGCGTCCTGGTGCGCCGTCGGCGCGCTGTTCAGCAGCGTCGCAGTGCTGAGCATCGGGTCGTTCGCGTCGGTGCTGTCCGTCGGGTCGTTCCTGTCGGTCGGCTCCGTCGGCTCGGCACTGTCGATCGGATCCGTCGGCCGGTTCGGCGCGGTCTTCGGCCGGCAGGTGCTCGGCCGCCGCTGAACGAGTGTCGGCTCAGTGGCCGTCCAGCGCGTGGCAGCCGCCGTCGAGCACGAAGCCGTCGGGCTCCGCGGTGACCGTGCCGTCCTCGTCGACGCCGCCGACCAGGCAGCCGTGCTGGTCGACCTGCGCCTCGAACCGGACGGCACCGGTCGTCGCGTCCACGACGAGCCACGGGTCGGGTGCGCCGGCGTCGGCGAGTGCCTGGCGTGCTGCCGCCTCGGTGACCGGACGGGGCGCATCCGCGAGCGCACGGCGGACCGTGCCCGCGGCGCTCTGGAGTGCCGGGCGGTCGACGTCACGGACCTCGGTGCGTTCATGGTGGCGCTTGTTCAGCGAGTACTGCGGCGGCCCGTCCCCGGCGCCGCCCGGTGTCGTGCCCGGCGTGGCGCCCGGTGTGCTGACCGGTGTGGCGCTGCCCGGCGTCTCGAGCGCGGCCGGGCCACCCTGGACCGCACACCCGGAGAGCGTCATCGCGGTCAGCGCGGCGAGCACCAGGCCCGCGCGTCTCGTTCGTTCCCCCATGTGGGCATCCTGACAGGGCAGCGCGTCACACGCCACCGATAGGGTCGGCACGTGGCCCAGATCAACGACGACTTCACCGACCGCTTCGACCTGCGCGAGTTCACCCCCGGCACCGATGCCGACGGGGCACCGGACGAGCGCACCGCCGCCTGGCTGGAAGCCGTCGCGATGGGCTTCCACGAGAGCACTGGCTCACCGGAGAACGCTGCGCGGATGGCGTCGTACTTCGTCGCCGACCAGGAGACCTTCCTCGGCGTGTACGTCCGGCAGCCCCTCCCCGGTTCCGTGGACGAGACCTGGCCCGCCGGCACGTTCACCTGGTTCCGCAAGCCGCTCAGCTGGGGCGACGGGTCCTCCGTCGACACGCAGGCCATTTCCGCGGTCACCGTCCGGCCGACCGAACGGCGCCGGGGCATCCTCCGCGCGATGATGACGCACGCGCTCACCCGCGGGGTCGAAGAGGGCTACGCGATGGCGTCCCTCACCGCGTCGGAGGGCACGATCTACCGCCGCTTCGGGTTCGGCAGCGCGATCCGCGAGCGCGCCGTCAGCGTCCGCCGGAACCGTGCGCTCCCGTTCCTCGCGCCGACGACGGGCACCGTGACCGTCGTGCCGCTCGCCTGGCTCGCCGACGGCGTCGGGAAGGACGTCTTCGCGCGGTTCCACGAGCGCACCCCGGGGTCGATGGTGCGGAACACCGGCACCTGGCCGGTGGTCTTCGGCGAGTTCACCGGCGACGGCGAGAAGGCCAAGGACGTCCGGGCCGCCGTGCACCGGGCCGACGGGTCCGACGTCGTCGACGGGTACGTCACGTGGCGGGTCAAGCAGGACGGGAAGGACACCGCCGTCGAGGTCGTCGACCTCGTCTACGCGACCGACGCCGCCTACCTCTCGCTCTGGGAGTTCCTGCTCTCGATCGACCTCAACGACGTCGTGAAGTACAACCGCTCGCGGCTCGACGACCCGATCGTGACGGCGCTCGGGGACAACCGGGCGTACGACGTCGACCACGAGGAGGACCACGTGTGGCTCCGGGTGCTCGACGTCCCGGCGACGCTGCGCTCGCGGCCGTACGCCGTCGACGGGTCGATCGTGCTCGAGGTGTCGGACTCGCTCGGGTTCGCCGCGGGGACGTACCGGCTCGACGTGGCGTCCGGCGTGGGGACGGTCACGCGGGTGTCCGACGCGCCGGACGTCTCGCTCGACGTGGCGGACCTCGGTACGCTGCTGCTCGGGTCGGTGTCCCCGGTGACGCTCGCGGCGGCGGGGCTGCTGCGTGCGGCGGACCCGGCGGTCGCGGTGCGCCTCCGCGCGATGCTCCTGCCGGCCCGGACCCCGCACGGCATCACGTACTTCTGAGGCGCGGGCGGCGGGCGGCTGCGCCGCCGCGGCCGCGGCGCAGCTGCGCCGCGCCTTTGCACAACAGAAAGCACCCCGAACCACGGATTCCCGTGGTTCGGGGTGTTTTCGGTTGTGCGGCGCCGATCGGCGCCGCGTTCGCCTACGCCCGGCGCCGCACCCGCGGGTCGACGAACGCGTAGACCACGTCGACGATGACGTTCGCCGTCACCACGAGGAACGCCGAGAACAGCGTGAACCCGACGACGACCTGCAGGTCGAGCGTGTGCACCGCGTCGATCAGCAGTGCCCCGAGGCCCTGCATCGAGAACACCTTCTCGGTGATGACCGCCCCGCCGAGCAGTGACCCGAGGTCGAGCCCGAACAGCGTCACCACGGGCAGGATCGCCGTCCGGAGGCCGTGCCGCACGACCACCTGGCGTTCGCGGATGCCCTTCGCGCGGGCGGTCCGGACGAAGTCCTGCGACATCGCCTCGAGCATCTCGCCGCGGGTCAGCCTGGCGTAGATCGCCGCGCTGATGAACGCGAGGACGCACCACGGCAGGATCAGGTGCGTCAGCCATCCGACGGGGTCCTCGGTGAACGGCACGTACCCGCTCGTCGGCAGGATCCCGAGGACGAACCCGAACAGCAGGATGCCGAGGAGCCCGACCAGGTAGGACGGTGCGGAGACGCCCGCGACGGCGATGCCCATCACGGTGCGGTCGAGCGCGGAACCACGGCGGAGTGCCGAGGCCGCTCCGCCGGCGACGCCGGCGACGAGCCACAGCACGGCCGCCCCGACCGCGATCGAGGCGGTGACGGGCAGGCGCGTGACGATGAGGGACGTCACGCTCTCGTGCAGCTGGAAGGAGTACCCGAAGCACGGTGCCGCGCACTGGATCGCGGAGACGCCGCTGCCGAAGCTCCGCCCGGTGAAGATGCCGCCGAGGTACGCCAGGAACTGCGCGATCCACGGCTTGTCGGTACCGAGGAACGCCTGCACCTCGCGCAACCGGTCGGGCGTGCAGGGCTTGTCACAGATCGCCCGCGCGGGGTTCGTCGGCAGCAGCATGAACAGGGCGTACGTCACCGCGGCGACGACGAGCAGCACGACGACGGCACCGAGCACGCGGACGAGCAGGAATCGGAGCGTGCTCACCGGGAGCCTCCTCGGGGGTCGAGCGCGTCGCGGAGGGCGTCGCCGAGGACGTTGAACGCCAGGGTGATCAGGAACAGCGCGGCGCCGGGGAAGACGAGGTACATCGGGTCGGTCTGCACCCAGCCGATCGCGTCGCCGATGCTCCGGCCCCAGGACGGCGTCGGCGGGGTGACGCCGACGGCCAGGAACGACAGGGCGGCCTCGGCCCCGATCATCGACGGGATCGAGATCGTCGCGTAGACGGTGATCGTCGCCGCCAGGTTCGGCAGCAGCTGCGTCCGGATCACGTGCCAGCGTCCGGCGCCGAGCGCGGTGGACGCGACGACGTAGTTCCGGGTGCGCAGCGACAGCGTCTGGCCGCGGATCACGCGCGCGACGGACGGCCAGCCGAAGAACCCGATGACCAGGACGACGAGCAGCGGCTTCGGGAACGACGTCGGCACGATCGCGGTGAGCGCGATCATGAAGACCAGCGACGGGAAGCCGAACATCACGTCCACCACGCGCGAGAGCACGCGGTCGTACCAGCCGCCGAAGAACCCGGTCGTGACGCCGACGAGCACGCCGATCACGATCGACATCGCGGTGGCCGCGAGCCCGATCCCGAGCGAGGTCCGCGCGCCGTACGTCACGATCGCGAACAGGTCGCGGCCGGTCAGCGGCTCGACCCCGAACCAGTGCGTCCCGCTCACCCCGCCGAGCGCACCCTTGGGCGCTCCGAACGAGTTGAGCGCGTTGATGTTGTACCCGTACGGGTCCTGTCCGCTGATCGCGGCGATCACCGGCGCGAACACGGCGACGACGAGGAAGACGACGATGACGATCGCCGAGACGACGGCCCAGCGGTCCTGGCGGACGCGCCGGACGACGGCGCGGAAGCCGGTCGAGCGCCCCGCCGACGCGGCGACGGGCCGGTCGACGACGTTCGCGGTCACGAGGCACCTCCGACGAGCTCGCGCCACGCATCCCGGCGTTCGGCCTGGCGGGCGGGGTCGGCCACGGGAGCGGCGGCGAGCAGCATGCGCGTGTAGTCCTCCTGCGGGTCGTCCAGCACGGCCTCGGTGACGCCCCGTTCGACGACCCGGCCGTCGTGCAGGACGACGACCTCGTCGGCGAGCTGGCGCACGACCGCGAGGTCGTGGCTGATGAGCAGCATGCCGAACCCGAACTCGTCCTGCAGCGCCGAGAGCAGGTCGAGCACGGCGGCCTGCACGGTCACGTCGAGCGCGGACGTCGGCTCGTCGGCGATGACGAGTGCGGGCCGCAGGGCCAGTGCCCGCGCGACGGCAACGCGCTGGCGCTGTCCGCCGGAGAGCTCGTGCGGGAAGCGTTCGGCCCAGGTCGGGTCGAGCTGCACGGCCTCGAGCAGGTCGCGGACCCGCACGCCGCGGTCGGCCGACGACGAGCCGTGCACGAGCAGCGGCTCCGCGATGCTCCACCCGATGGTCTGCCGCGGGTTGAGCGAGGACGCCGGGTCCTGGAACACGATGCCGACGCGGCTGCGGATCTCGCGCAGCCGTCGTCCGCGGGCGGTCCGGAGGTCGCTGCCGTCCACCTCGACCGCGCCGCCGACGACCGGCACCAGGCCGGCCAGCGCCCGCCCGATCGTGGACTTGCCGGAGCCGGACTCCCCCACGAGCCCGAGGGTCTCGCCGGCACGGAGCTCGAAGTCGATCCCGGAGACGGTGGGTGCACCCCGACGGTCGTAGCGGACGCTCACGTCGCGCAGACGGGCGACCACCGGACGGGAGGCTGGGCTGGCGTCCGCAACGGAGGCGCGGCCCTGCGGACCGGCCGCATCGAGAGCCGTCACCGACCCTGCGGACGCATGCCGAGCCTCCAGGCTGGGAACGGCTGCCAGCAGTGCGCGCGTGTACGCGGCCTGCGGCCCCGCGAACAGCGCGTCCACCGCACCGTGCTCGACGGGCTCGCCCCGACGCATCACCAGGACCTCGTCCGCGACGTCCGCGACCACGCCCATGTCGTGCGTGATGAGGAGGACTGCGAGGTCACGCTCACGGCAGAGCGTCCGCAACAGGTCGAGGATGCCGGCCTGCACGGTCACGTCGAGTGCCGTCGTCGGCTCGTCCGCGATCAGCGCGACCGGGTCACCGGCGAGCGCCATCGCGATCATCGCGCGCTGGAGCTGCCCACCGGAGAGCTCGTGCGGGTACGCCTTCCGGATCCGCGCCGGATCGGCGAGGCCGGCGGAACGCAACAGCTCGTCGATGCGAGCGGACACCCCGGCGCGGTCGAGCCCACGCGGGTGCGCCCGGACCGCCTCGGCGATCTGCGTGCCGATCGACAGGACCGGCGTGAACGAGTTCATCGGCTCCTGGAAGACCACGCCGATGCCCGCCCCGCGGACCGCTCGGAGTTCGTCCACCGATGCTCCGACGAGCTCGGCGCCGCGGAACCGCACACTGCCGGAAACCCGGGCCTGCGGCGGCAGCAGCCCGAGCACGCTCATGGCGCTGACGGACTTGCCCGAGCCGGATTCCCCCACCAGGGCGAGCACCCGACCGGGCGTCAGGTCGAAGGAGACGTCACGGACGACGGGCTCCGCGTCGCCGAACGCGACGCGGAGCCCCTCGACCTGCAGGATCGGATCCGTCACTTGCCGAGCGAGACCTTGAGGTAGTTCGGGTACGCCGGGAAGTCCGCGATCTGGAAGTCCTGCACGTTCGACCCGGCGAGGAACGACTGCTTCGCGTAGATCAGCGGGACGACCGGAGCGTCCTCCATGATCTTCTTGTCCGCCTGCGCCCAGAGCTTCTGCGCGGCGTCCTGGTCGACCGTTCCGGTGGCCTCGTCGATCAGCTTGTCGACGTCCGGGTTGCTGTACTGCGAGACGTTGTAGCCGCCGTCACCGACCTGCGACGAGGCGTAGAGCGGCTGGATGTTGGCGTTCGCGCTCGGGAAGTCCGGCTGCCAGCCGAACAGTGCGAGGTCGTAGTCGCTGCCGTTCGTCGCGTCCGTGTAGAACGAGTCGGAGTCCTCCGGCTTCAGTGTGACCGTGATGCCGGCGCGCTTCAGGCCGGACTGCAGCGCCTGGGACTCGGCGAGCGACGAGGGGTCGTTCGGCGTCAGGAGCGTCAGCTTCAGGTCGGTCGCGCCGGCCTGCTGCAGGAGCGACTTCGCCTTGGCGACGTCGCCGGTGGCCTTCGTCTCGTAGAGGTCGTAGTCCTGCCGCCCGGCGATGCCCGGCGTGATCAGCGTCGACGCGTAGGTGCCGGCGAGCGCACCGCCCGCGGCGATCCGGTACGACTTCTTGTCCACGGCGTACTGCAGGGCCTGGCGCACCTTGAGGTCCTTGAGCGACCCCTTCTGCGTGTTGATGGCCATGTACTGGATCGGGCCGGCCTTCGACGTGGCGAGGCGGTCCTGCGCGGACGGGTTCGAGCGCACCTGGTTCAACTCGGCCGCGCCGAGGTAGGTGGCGCCGAAGGAGTCCTTCGCATCGCCGTTGTCGGCGATGAGCGTCTGGGTCACCGTCGAGGGGTCCTGCGACTCCTTGAACACGACCTTCGACGGACCGGCGGTGCGGACCGAGTCGGTCTTCGCGCTCCACGACTTGTTCCGGACCAGGGTGATCTGCGAGCCCTGCTGGTTCGACTGCACCTGGTACGGGCCGCTCGCGACGGGCTTGGCGTCGTAGGCGCCGGTGTCCGTGCCGTCACCCTCGGGGACCGGGGCGAACGCGGGCATCGACACGAGCCACGGCCAGTCACCGTACGCCGCGTTCAGCTTGAAGACGATGGTCGAGTCGTCCGGGGTCTCGATGCTGTCGAGCGTCTTGCCGTCGAACGGGCCCTTGTAGGTGTCACCGCCGACCAGGAGCGACTTGTGGTAGCTCAGGCCACCGGTGAGGGTCGGCGCGAACGAGCGCTCGATGCCCCACTTGATGTCCTTCGTGGTGATCGCCGAGCCGTCCTGGAACTTCAGCCCCTTCTTGAGGTGGTAGGTCCAGGTCTTGCCGCCGTCGCTCGAGTCGCCGGTGTTCGTCGCGAGGTCCGGGACCACCTTGGCGGTCTTGCCGGGCTCGACGTCCCAGGCGGTCAGGCGGCGGAGCACCAGGCCGAGCGTCGTGATGTTGAGGTTCTGGCTGGTCGCCGGGTCGAGGTGCACCGCGGTGGCCGTCGTCAGGATGTTGAGCGTCCCGCCCTTGGACGTCGCGCTCGTGGCGTCGTCCGAGGCGCCGCCGCCCGAGCAGCCCGTCAGGACCAGGGCTGCTGCTGCGGCCACGGCCGCGGTGATGGTCAGGCGCTTCGGGCGTCTCATGACGGGGTGCTCCTCGTGGGGTTGGTGCTGCGGTGCTGTGCTGTGCTGTGCTGTGCTGTGCAGTGCAGTGCTGCCCGGTTCGGGTGCTCGGCCGTGCTGCTCTGGCGGCGTCCATCCTGGCACCGGGCCCGGACACCGGGCACACCGGCGGGACGCACGACGAAACAATCCAAGTCGTCTGTTACGGCTGGGCATTCCCGATCGGCACGCTGTGTTCCGGCGCGGCGCGTCGCGCGATGGCCGCAGTCCCCAGTGCCGCACCCAGGAACACCACCGCGAGCACCGCCCATCCGAGCGTCCCGAGGTCGATCGCGGTGAGCGTGACGACCGCCGGCGCCACCATCGCGCCCATCGCGTACCCGGTGCCGTACACGCCCTGGTAGGCCCCGACCCGGTCGGCCGGCGCCATCTCGAAACTGAGACTCCATCCGGCGGCACTCGACGTGATCTCCGCGAGCGAGTGCACCAGCGCAGCGACCACCAGCACTGCTGCGGCGACCGCCGCCGACGTCCAGTCGTCTCCTCGAACCCAGCCGGCGGCCGCCCAGAGCAGGCACGCCAGCGCCATCAGCCACCCGGCGTGCCGCATCGCCCGACCGGCGCCCGCGATCGTCCCGGTGCCGCGCGCCATCCGGACCTGCAGCGCGATGACCACCGCGGTGTTCACGAGGAGCAGCGGCGAGACGAGGACGTCCGGAGCGACGGTGTGCCCGACGACCCAGAGCGGGACGGCGACCTCGAACAGGCCGAACTGGATGCCGAACACCCCGGTCAGCGCCGTGACGCCGAGGAACCGGATGTCCCGGTACGGCGACCGCCCGCCGAGGTCCGGCCGGACGATCGAGCCCGTCTCGGTGCGCTCGGCCGGTGCGGCGTCCACCCGGACCGCCGGCAGCCCGAGCAGCAGGAACGCCGACGCGACGAAGAGCACGCCGGCTGCCACCATCGTCACCCGGTACGCCTCCCCCGTCCCGACCGCGAGCGGGATCGCTGCGAACGCCGTCCCCGCGGCGATCCCGATGTTCGTCACGGTCCGCATCGTCGCGCGGACCCGGACGCGCTCGCCACCCGGGAACGCCCGGCCGATCGCGGCCGACCGGACCGACGAACCGCCCTGCTGTGCAAGGGTCACGACGGACGCCGTGAGCACCAGCGTCGGCAGGTCGTGGACGAGCACGTACCCGACGAGCGCGAGGCCCTGGACGAGGTGCAGCCCGACGAGCATCCGGCGGGAGCTCCACCGGTCCGCGAGGTGCCCGAACCCGAGCGAGCTGATCACCCCGACCGCGCCGGCGACCGTCAGTCCGAGCCCCACCGCCACCGCGGGGATGCCGACGATCGTCGTGAGGTAGAGCGAGGTCAGCGTGAAGAACGCGCCACGTCCGACCGTGTCCACGAGCGTGACGGCCAACAGACGTCGGAGCGTGGCGTCCTGCTGGACGAGACGGCGGATCGGGACGGCGGTGGTGCTCATGGTCCATTTCTGCCCTGCCGCGTGGCCGGCCCCAATGGATGTAGCCTCGGGCTTCATGATCCGGTACCAGCTCGAGGCGTCGGACGTGTCGACGATCCGGTTCGGCATCTCGCCGCTCTCCGAACTCGGCCTCGGACTCCGGGCGTTCCGCGCGCCCGACCGCTACCCACTGCAACGTCGGTGGCTCGACGGCATCGCCGCCGTCCGCCCGCTCCTCGACGACGAGGTCCTGCTCGGGCTGGTCGACGAACGACGCTGGGTCGCCGACTTCGTGAACCCCCGGCCGGCGTCTCCCCTGACCTCGTTCGACGACGAGCTGGTCACGCTCGGCCGGATCTCCCGCACCCGACTGCACGCCGACCTCGAACGGGTGCACGGCACCGTGCCCGCCGTGTTCACCGGGCGGCACGAGGCGGTCGTCGAACGGCTCCAGCGCGCGCTCGCCACCGCGTGGGAGCTCTGCTTCGCCCCGTCCTGGCTCCGGATGCGCGCCGTCATGCAGTCCGACATCACCCACCGCGGCCGCCTCGCAGCGCACGAGGGCATCGGAGCCGTGCTCCGCGGACTGTCCGACGCCGTCCGGTTCGACGGCCGGCACCTCGACGTCCGCCTGTCGAGCCCGATCGCCCGCGACCGTCCGGTGCAGGGCGAGGGCGTCACCCTGGTGCCGTCGATGTTCGTCGTCCGGGCCTCCACGCCGATCGACGACGACCTCCCGCCGACGATCATGTACCCGGCACGCGGGCAGGGCGCGATGTGGTCGACCACGGGCCACCCCGACCAGGGCGCCGTGCGGGACCTGCTCGGCGGCACACGGTCGGCGCTGCTGCACGCGCTCGGCGAGCCGGCGTCCTCGACGGACCTCGCGATGCGGTTCGGCGTGTCGACGTCGGCGGTGAACCAGCACCTGCGCGTGCTCGAGCGCAGCGCCCTGCTCAACCGGACGCGGTACGGCCGAGCGGTCCTGTACTACCGGAGCGACATCGGCGACGCCCTCGTCCGCACCGGCTGACCAGTCCGCTCGCCCGCTGGTGACGGCAGCGGGAGCGGGCCGCGCGGGCGCCGGACGGGAGGCCCGGGTCGGCGCCGTCAGGACAGGACGCGGTCCAGGAAGGGGTTGCGGAAGCGGCCCTCCGGGTCCAGCTCCCGCGCCAGGGCCGCGAACGCCGCCAGGTGCGGGTACGCCTCGTGCAGGCGCGCCGGCGTGCCCGCCGACACCTTCCCCCAGTGCGGCCGCGGGTCGAAGGGCTCGAGCGCCTCCTCGATCCGCAGGACCGCGGCGGCGACGGCCGGGGCGTCCCGCCGGAAGGTGAAGTGGATCCCCACCGACTGCCGCTCCGACGACGGTGCGAGCCACGCGGTGTCCGGCGCGACGGTCCGGACCTCGGCCGCGATGAGCAGCGGCGCGAAGAGCCCGGCGAGCGGCCGCAGGGCGCGGAGCGCCGGCACCGCGAACTCCGCGGGGACCAGGTACTCCGCCTGGATCTCCGCGCCGGTGGACGGTGAGAACGTCGACCGGAAGTGCGGCAGCCGCTCGGACCACGGCCCGGGGACGCCGCCCTGTTCGGTGACGCTGGCGGCGTCGTTCTCGCCCGGGTGCACGGCCTCGGTGGCGCGGCGGGCGCCGAGGGCTTCGAGGTCGACCGACGGTGCGGGTTCGTCCACGCGGTGCTTCGTCCACACCTGGCGCGCGCCACGGTCGTCGAAGGACGTGAACATCGACACCGAGTACGCGTCCGACATCACGGCGTCGAAGTGCTCCTCGACGGCGTCCCACGGCAGGTCCAGGTGCACGGTGGTCGCGACCTGGAACGTCGGCACGATCGCGAGCTCCACCGCGGTGACGACCCCGAGCGCACCGAGTGCCACCCGGTGGGCGTCGAGCTGTCCCGCGGCGGAGTCCGACCCGACGGACGAGACGGCACCGGAGGCGCGGACCACGTCCAGCCCGACCACCGCCTGCGCCAGCGAGGGGTTCCGTGTGCCGGAGCCGTGTGTGCCCGTGGCGACGGCCCCGGCCGTGGATATGTGCGGCAGGGACGCGAGGTTCCCGAGTGCCCAGCCACGAGCCTCCAGACCGGCCGCGACCTGCGCGTGCGTCATGCCGGCGGCGACCCGCACCACGCGTCGGGCCGTGTCGATCTCGAGCACCGGGGGCATGTCGATGAGCGACACCTGGAGCGCGTCGGTGTCGGCGATCTCGTTGAACGAGTGCGTCGACCCGAGCGCCGTCAGGCGCGGCGTCGTGCGGACCAGCTCCTGCAGCTCGGACACGCTCGTCGGCCGCGCCAGTCCGGCCGCCCGGTAGGTGACGTTGCCGGCCCAGTTGGTGCGCTCCGCTGCGATCACGTCGCTCATCGTACGGACCCTCAGAACCCGCGGTCGAGACGGTGCCAGGTCTGCTGCAGCCGCACCTCGTCGCGGAACCCGCGGGACGTGGTGTGCTCGTCGATGACCAGGAACTCGGTGCCGACCATGGTCGCGAGGTCCTCGATCACCTGCAGCCCGACGGCCGTCGTCATCACGGTGTGGTGGGCGGCGCCGGCGGTGAGCCAGGCCTCGGCGGCGACGGGGAACGACGGGCGGGGCTCCCAGACGGCACGGCCGACCGGCAGCTTCGGCAGCGCCTCCGTCGGGGGCACGACGTCGACGACGTTCGCGGTGAGGCGGAAGCCGTCGCGGGTGTCGGAGAGCGCCACGACGACGGCCTCCCCGGCGTCGGCCGTGAAGACCAGCCGCACCGGGTCGTCCTTGCCGCCGATGCCGAGCGGGTGGATCTCCAGCGTCGGCCTGGTGCTGGTGAGCGTGGGCGACACCTCGAGCATGTGCGCGCCGAGGATCTTCTCCGCACCGGGCGTGAGGTCGTACGTGTAGTCCTCCATGAGCGACGCCCCACCGGGCAGGCCGGCGCCGGCGACGTTCATCGCGCGGACCAGGACCGCGGTCTTCCAGTCACCCTCGGCGCCGAAGCCGTAGCCGTCGGCCATCAGGCGCTGCACGGCGAGGCCGGGGAGCTGCCTGAGGTCGCCGAGGTCCTCGAAGTTCGTGGTGAACGCGGCGCTGTCGTTCTGCTCCAGCAGCGCGCGGAGGCCGACCTCGATCGCGGCGCCGTCGCGGAGGGCACCGTGCCGGTCGCCGCCGTCGCGACGCAGGGACGGGTCCACGTCGTAGTCGCGTTCGTACGTGGCGACGAGCTCGTCGACCTGCTCGTCGGTGGCCGCTGCCACGGCTGCCGCCAGCTCGTTCACCGCCCAGGTGTTCACCTGCACGCCGAGCTCGATCTCGGCCTCGGTCTTGTCACCCTCGGTGACGGCGACGTAGCGCATGTTGTCGCCGAAGCGCGTCAACTTGAGCGACCGGATCGCGGCGGCACCGGCGGCGGCGCGCGACCAGTTCGCCACGCGCTGCTGCACGCGCTCGTCGGACACGTGCCCGATGGCGGTGGCGTGCCGGACACCCATCCGCGCCAGGGCGTACCCGAACTCGCGGTCGCCGTGCGCGGCCTGGTTGAGGTTCATGAAGTCGAAGTCGATGTCCGCCCACGGCAGCGCGACGTTCGCCTGCGTGTGCAGGTGCAGCAGCGGCTTCGTCAGGGCGTTCAGGCCGCCGATCCACATCTTCGCGGGACTGAAGGTGTGCATCCAGGCGGTCACACCGATCACCTTGTCGTCCGCGCTGGCCTCGATGAGCGCGCGGCGGATGCCGTCGGCGTCCTTGAGCACGGGCTTCCAGACGAGCTTCACCGGCACGTGCTCGGCGAGTTCCGCGTGCACCGCGCGGCTCTGCTCCTCCACCTGACGCAGGGTCTCCTCGCCGTACAGGCCCTGGGACCCGGTCAGGAACCAGATCTCGTAGCTGTCCAGGGTCGCCTGGGGGTCGACGGGGTTGTCCTGCGTCATTGCATGGCTCCTTCGGGGTTCTGTCCGGCTGTGTCTTCTGACGGCCGTTGGCCGTACACGTTCTGGTAGCGATCGAAGAGTCGATCGATGTCTGCTTCGGCGATCGGGACGACCTCGCCGCCCTGCTTCGCGATGTGGACGGTGCGTGCCACGTCCTCGCACATCACGGCGGCCTTCACGGCGTCCTTCGCGTCCTTGCCGATCGTGAACACGCCGTGGTTCTGCATGAGGACCGCGCGGGAGCGGTGGCCGGTGAGCGTCTCGACGATGCCGCGGCCGATCGAGTCGTCACCGATGATCGCAAAGGGGCCGACCGGGATCGGGCCGCCGAACTCGTCCGCCATCGCGGTGATCACGCACGGGATCGGTTCGGCCCGGGCCGCCCAGGCGGTCGCGTACGTCGAGTGCGTGTGCACGACGCCGCCGACCTCGGGCATGTTCCGGTAGACGTGGGCGTGGGCCGCGGTGTCGGAGCTCGGGCCGTGGGCGTTGCCCCAGCCGTCCGCGGGGACGCCGTCGAGGGTGCAGACGACCTGGTTCTCCGGCGTGAGGTCCTCGCTCGCGACCCCGCTCGGCTTGATCACGAAGAGGTCCGTGCCGGGGACGCGCTCGGAGACGTTGCCACCGGTCCAGATCACGAGGCCGTAGCGGACGAGTTCGCCGTGCAGGCGCGCGACGCGTTCGCGGGTGGCGGCCACGGCCTCCTGGGTGGTGGGGTCCTGGTGGCCCGCGTCGGCGGGCTGGCTTGCGTCGGTCATCGGGTCGGCTCCTTCTCGGTCTGGAGGCTCGGTTCGGCTTCCGTCGTCGGCTCGCCGTCCGTGGGCGGTTGCGTCTGCTCGTCCTGCTGGGTCGGCCGGGTCGCGGCGACCGCCGCGGCCTGCATCGGGAGGCCGGCACGGAAGCGCTCGAGGTACGCGCGGAACCCGGCGACGTCGCGCTCGTCCGGCTCGGCCACGTGCACAGCGTCCCCGCCGAACACCCGCGTCGCGAGGTACTCGGTCAGGTCGGTGTCGCCGGCGTGCTCGAGGTACGCCGCGAGCACCGCGATCCCCCACGCCCCGCCCTCACCGGCGGTCTCCTCGAGGGCGACCGGGACGCGGAGTGCGGCGGCGAGCAGGCGCTGTGGGGTGCCCGGCGTGCGGAACAGGCCGCCGTGCGCGGTCATCCGGTCGACCCGGACGTCCTCGGTCGCCAGGACGTCCATGCCGATCGCGAGCGTCGCGAACGCGCCCTGGACCTCGGCGCGGACCAGGTTGCCGAGCGTGAAGTCGCTGCCGGCGCCGCGGACCAGGAGCGGGCGGCCGTCCTCGACGTGCGTGACCGGCTCACCGGCGAGGTAGTTGTACGACAGCAGGCCGCCGGCGTCCGGGTCGGCCCGCTCGGCTTCGGCGAGCAGGGTGGCGTACACGTGGTCGATCTCGATCGGCGTCCCGGCGGCCTCGGCGAACCTGCCGAACACCCGGGCCCACGCGGCGATCTCGCTCGCACCGTTGTTGCAGTGCACCATCGCCACGGCGTCCCCGGCGGGGGTCGTCACGACGTCGAGCTCCTCGTGCGGGGTCGCCATCGCGCGTTCGAGGACGACCATCGCGAAGATGCTCGTGCCGACGCTGACGTTGCCGGTGCGGGGAGCGACGGCGTTCGTCGCGACCATGCCGGTGCCCGCGTCGCCCTCGGGTGGGCAGAGCGGGACGCCGGGCTCCAGCGTGCCGGTCGGGTCGAGCCACGCGGCACCGTCGGGGGTCAGCGCGCCGGCGTCCTGGCCGGCGACGAGCACCTCGGGCAGGAGCGGGCGGACCGGCTGCCCGAGCAGTGCGTCCGCGGTGTGGAGCATCGCGGCGTCGTGGTCCCGGGTCGCCAGGTCGATGGGGAACGCCCCGGATGCGTCGCCGATCCCGAGGACGTTCCGCCCGGTCAGACGCCGGTGCACGTACCCGGCGAGCGTGGTGATGCCGGCGACCTCGGCGACGTGGGGCTCCTCGTCGAGGACCGCCTGGTACAGGTGCGCGATCGACCAGCGCAGGGGGACGTTGAAGCCGAACGCCTCGGAGAGCCGTTCGGCGGCGGGGCCGGTCGAGGTGTTGCGCCACGTGCGGAACGGGACGAGCAGCTCCCCGGCGGCGTCGAAGGCCAGGTACCCGTGCATCATCGCGGACACGCCGAGCGCCCGGAACGTCGTCGGACGGACGCCGTGCTGTGCTTCCGCGTCGGCCACGAGGTCGGCGTACGCGGCGCGGAGCCCGGTCTCGACGGCGTCGAGGGAGTACGTCCAGCGCCCGTCGACGAACTCGTTCTCCCACTCGTGCGAGCCGGAGGCGACGGGCACCAGGTCCTCGTCCACCAGGACGGCCTTGATGCGGGTCGACCCGAGCTCGATCCCGAGGGTCGTCCGGCCCTCCGCGATCCCCTGTCGGCGGTCCACGCCCATGCTGTCCTCCCGAGACTCCGTCGTCCGTGCACCCGGCGTCGGGTGAGCGCTCACATCCTGCCACGTGAGCGCTCACTCTCGCAATGCCGCCCCGCCGCGCTTCCGCGCCCCGCGCTCCCGCGCTCCCGCGCTCCCGCGCTCCCGCGCTCCCGCGCTCCCGCGCTCCCGCGCTCCCGCGCTCCCGCGCTCCCGCGCTCCCGCGCCCCCGCGCCCCGCGCTCCCGCGCTCCCGCGCTCCCGCGCTCCCGCGCCCCGCGCCCCGCGCCCCGCGCTCCCGTGCTCCCGTGCTCCCGCGCCCCGCGCTCCGCGCTCCCGCGCCCCGCGCTCCCGCGCTCCCGCGCCCCGCGCCCCGCGCTTCGCGCTCCCGTCCCGTCCCGTCCCGTCCCGTCCCGTCGAGGTCGCACTTCGTGTCGCGTCCCCGCGACGCATGCGACACGAAGTGCGATCTCACCGGCCGAGAGGCGCGCGCGTGCCCGCGGCGGCGGCCCGACGCACTCCATGCTCCGAACGTCCCCACACACCCACCTCCACACCCCCACACCCCGCACCCCGGCACCCCGGAACGCCCCCGAACCCCGTCGAGATCGCACTTCGTGTCGCGTCCCCGCGACGCATGCGACACGAAGTGCGATCTCACCGGGGGGGGGGGGGGGTGCCACGCCGCGAGGGCGCGGCGCGGCGCCGCGCGGCGCGGCGCGGCGCGGCGCGGCGCGGCGCCGCGCGGCGCGGCGCGGCGCCGCGCGGCGCGGCGCGGCGCGGCGCGGCGCGGCGCGGCGCGGCGCGGCGCGGGGCGCGTCAGGCGCCGACGGTGCTCTCGCGGATGACGAGGGACGGGGTCACGACGGCGGACTCGGCGGGCGAGCCGTCGATGCGGTCGAGCAGCGCCCGGCCCGCGACCCGCCCGAGCTCCTCGAGCCGCAGGTCCACCGTGGTCAGCGGCGGCCGGCTCGCGAGCGCCATCACGGCCCAGTCGTCGAACCCGGTGACGGCGACGTCCTCGGGCACCGAGCGGCCGGCCTCCCGCAGCCGGTCGCACACGCCCCGCGCGATCTGGTCCGACCCGCACACGATCGCGTCGATCGGCTCGTCGCCGCGCAGCAGGACGTCGGCGGCCTGACGCCCCCAGCGCTCCGACCACTCGCCGTACATCGGCGGCACCACGAGCCGCGACCCCAGGACCGCGGACGCTCCCGTCACACGGCCGGACGCGGAGTGGTGCCGTGCGGGCCCGGTCACGATCGCGACCCGCTGCCGCCCGAGCGTCACGAGGTGCGACGCGACGAGCCCCGCCCCGTGCTCGTCGTCGACGGTGATCGACACGTCGGCGGGGTCGGTCGAGGGCGTGAACGCGTAGACGACGGGGATCGCGACGTCGATCGGGGGCCGGGCATCGGCGGAGCGCCCGGTGACGATGATGCCGTCGACCCCGCGGGCGACGAGCGAGCGGAGGTAGTGGGCTTCGCGGACGTGGTCGTCCCGGGTGTCGCAGAGGAGCACCGCCATCTGCCCCGCGGAGAGCACGTCCTCGGCGCCGAGCAGCACCGGGATCGAGAACCGTCCGAACGAGTCGGTGGTGATCATGCCGACCGTGTAGGTCCGGCCCGAGGAGAGCGCGCGGGCCCGGGCGTCCCCGACGAACCCGAGCTTCTCGGCGGCTTCCTTGACCCGCATCCGCGTCGCGTCCCGGAGCTGCCCGGTGCCGTTCAGCGCCTTCGACGCGGTGCCGATCGACACCCCGGCGAGCGCTGCCACGTCGGTGATCCGAACGGGTCGTTCCAGGGTCACGGCAATCCCCTTTCCGGATCGTCGGCGAGAGCACGATCATACGATCATCTCAGGAACCGCCCCTTGCGCACCGCCGGGACCTGTCGTAGCGTCACGCCCCAGAAACCGTTTTCCGTTTGACGCGACCAGCACCGTAGCGACCAGCGGCCTCGTCAACGACGACACCAGGAGCCGACATGACCACCACGCTCGCGACCGAGCACCGGGCACGCACCGCGACCCCGGTCCTCCCGACCGCGGACGCGCACCTCGCGTTCCGCCCGCTCCCCGAGGGGACGGCCCGGATCACCGGCGGCTTCTGGCACCTCCGCCAGGAGCGCAACGGCCGCGACGCGATCCGCGACGGCTACCGCCAGCTCGAGACCGCTGGGAACTTCCGGAACCTCCGCATCGCTGCGGGGACCGAGGAGGGCGAGGTCGTCGGGCCGATCTTCATGGACTCGGACGTCTACAAGTGGCTCGAGGCGGTCGCCTGGGAGCTCGGACGCGAACCGGCCGACGACCTCCGTGCCCTCCAGCGCGAGGTCACCGAGCTCGTCGCGGCAGCGCAGGCCGACGACGGCTACATCGACTCCGTGCAGCAGGTCCGAGGGGTCGGGACGCGGTACTCGGACCTCAAGTGGAGCCACGAGATGTACTGCGCCGGGCACCTCATGCAGGCGGCGGTGGCGCAGTCCCGGGCGACGGGCGACACGGCGCTGCTCGACGTCGCCGTGAAGAACGCCGACCACCTGGTCAGGACGTTCGGCGACGGCGACGACAAGACCCGTGACATCGACGGCCACCCGGTCGTCGAGATGGGCCTCGTCGAGCTGTACCGGGAAACAGGGACCCGCGCCTACCTCGACCTGGCGCACTGGTTCGTCGACGCCCGCGGCACCGGCATCATCGAGCGCGCGGGCGGCGAGCCGACGTACTTCTCGGACCGGGTCCCGAGCCGGCAGGCCACGACCGTCGAGGGCCACGCCGTCCGCGCCGTGTACCTGGCTGCGGGCGCGGTGGACGTCGCGATCGAGACCGGCGACACCGAGCTCCTCGCCGCGAGCGAGCGGCAGTTCGCCGACATGATGGCGACGAAGGCGTTCATCACCGGCGGCCTCGGTGCGCGCTGGGACTGGGAGGCGTTCGGCGACCCGTACGAGCTCCCGACGGACCGCGGCTACGCCGAGACCTGCGCCGCGATCGGTGGTGTGCAGTGGGCGTGGCGCCTGCTGCTGGCCACCGGGAAGCCGGAGTACGCGGACGCCGTCGAGCGTCTGCTGTACAACGCGTTCCTGCCCGGAGTCAGCCTCGCGGGCACCGAGTACTTCTACGTCAACCCGCTCCAGCACCGCGACCACGCGCACGCCGACGAGAACCGCTCCCCCGCCCACGGGCGCCGCGGCTGGTTCGACTGCGCGTGCTGCCCGCCGAACATCATGCGGACCTTCGCGAGCCTCGACGGCTACCTCGCCACGGCAACCGAGGGCGGCCTGCAGCTCCACCAGTACGCGACCGCCGACCTCGGTCCGGTGTCCGTGGAGACCGGCTACCCGCACGACGGCCACGTCCGGATCACGCTCACCCAGGACGGCCCGCTCGCGCTGGGCATCCGGGTCCCGGCATGGTCGGACACGACGACGATCACGCTCGACGGCGACACGCAGCACCCGGGTGCCGGCGCCCTGCACACGATCGACCGCGAGTGGCACGTCGGCGACACCGTCGAGGTCGTCTTCGACACCACCCCGCACCGCTTCGTCGCCGATGCCCGCATCGACGCCGCCCGTGGGCAGGTCGCCATCGAGCGTGGTCCGCTCGTGTACGCGGTGGAGCAGCCCGACCAGGACGGCTTCACGGTCGACGACCTGACGATCGACGCGGACGCGCCGATCACCGAGGAGTCCCGCGACGACCTGCTCGACGGGATCGTCACGCTGCGGGTCCCGGCACACGCGCCGGCGGACCACGCGCAGCCGGCCTGGCCGTACCGCCGTCTGGACACGACCCGGTCGGGAGGCGCGGCTGCGGCCCGCACCGCGACCAGCGTCGACGACGCGACGACCGGCGGCGGGGCCGACCCCGGCCTCCCGTCCGACACGAACGGAACGGGCGGAACCACCGGAACCACCGATGGGTCCGTGACGGCCGTCGCGATCCCGTACTACGCCTGGGCCAACCGCGGCGCCGTCCCGATGCGGGTGTGGCTCCCGCTGAGCGCGGACTGACACCGTGGACCGCAGAGCGTTCCTCGTCGGCGGTCTCGCCGGCGGCGCGGCCCTCGCCCTGGCAGGGTGCTCCGGCACCCTGCCCAAGGTGGACGCGCAGGTGGCGGGCTTCGGCACCACGGCGACCGGCACCGTGCACGTCTGGTGCCGGTCGGCCACCCAGGCCGGCCTGACCAGCGCGGTCGCCGGCTTCAACAAGAGCCACCCGCACCTGCAGGTCGAGCTGACCCCGGTGCCGGACGGCCAGTACGTGACGAAGCTCGCGACCGCGATCCGTGGTGGTGAGCCGCCGGACGTGGTAGACCTCGACGACATCAACTCGCAGCTGTTCATCTTCCGCGAGGCGTTCGCCGACCTGACCGACGTCGTGAAGGGCCTGGACTACTACGACGAGCTCTCCACCGGGCACCTGCGCCTGCTCGAGTACCGGGACCGGCTGTACGGGCTGCCGTACCTGGCCGACAACTCGCAGCTGTTCGTGAACACCGAACTGTTCGAGCGGGCGGGGCTCGACGTCGACGACTCGACGAAGGACCTGGACTCCCTGCTCGTGGCCGCGAAGGCCCTGCGGAAGCTCGGCGACGACGTGTACGGGTGGACGATCTCCGGCAACGCGGCCGGCATCATCGGGTTCGTCACGCAGCCGCACGTCTGGGCCACCGGAGTCGACATGATGTCCGGCGAGGTGGGCAAGCAGCAGGCGAACATCACCGGCAACGACGCCCTGCAGCAGATGCTCGAGTTCTACCGGCAGCTCTGGAAGGACGGCGTGCTCAGCCGTGCGACGTACTCGGACGCCGGGACCACGTGGGGTGCGGACTTCCGCGCCGGGAAGGTCGGGATCATGCCGACCTCGTACGGGGCGGCGGTGCCGGCGGCGACGAAGGCGATGCGCGCGAAGATGCGGACGGTGCTCATCCCGAGCGCCGACGGTCGGCGGTCGTTCTTCGACGGCGGCGACAACATGTGCATCCCGAACGGGGCCGCGAACCCCTCGGGTGGCTGGGCGTTCATGCAGTACGCGAACTCGCTCGAGCAGCAGCAGCTCCTGCCGAACGGCGGCTACTTCCCGACCAGGGCCGACGCCGCGACGCCCGCGTACCGGAAGCAGTTCCCGCTGGCGTTCGGGCCGCTCGACGCCATCGACAAGGGTTACGCGCCGCAGACCCTGGCGTACAACCTGCTCGTGAACCAGCCCTCCTCGCCGTACTTCGCGATGTTCCGCGAGGCCGTGTTCGGCGCCGGCGTCTCCAGTGCGATGCGGACCGCCCAGTCCGACTACCAGCGCATCCTCGACCAGGTCCAGGCCTGATCGCGTCCGGCTCCGCCCTGCTCCTGCTCCGTCCTGCTCCGCTCTGCACAGTGAGGTGCACGTCATGTCGACCATCTCCGCCCGACGATCCGCCGTCGGCCGCCGTCCACTCGGACGCGGCCGCGGACCGTCCCGCAACTCGCTCACCCACCCGCCACGCGCCGGCGCACTGCTCGTCACCCCGGCCATCGCGTTCGTCGCGGTCTTCGTGCTCGCACCGCTGCTGTTCGCGCTCTACATCTCGTTCACGAACTGGCCGCTGATCGGGCCGTACCGGTTCATCGGCCTGCAGAACTACGCGACGCTGTTCCAGGACCCGACGTTCGTGCACGCGATCGGCTACACGCTGCTGTACACCGCGATCGTCACCGTGCCGATCCTGGTGCTCGGGTACTTCCTGGCGGTCCTCGTCCGGGCGCGACGACGCGGCTCGACGCTCCTGCGGACGGTGTTCTTCCTGCCGTACGTGGTCGGCCTCACGACGCTGAGCTTCATGCTCGTGCTCGAGGCACAGCCGGGATCCGGTGCCGTCAACATCGTGCTGCAGGCGCTGCACATCACCGACGGCTCGACCGCGTGGCTGGTGAACGGCCCGCTCGCGACGCTGCTCATCTGCGTGCTCGTCGTCTGGGCGGTGTCCGGGCTGACGATGGTGCTGCTCATGTCGGCGATGCAGGGCGTCCCCGACGAGGTGTACGAGTCCGCGCAGCTCGAGGGCGCCTCCTGGTGGCAGACCGAGCGGCTGATCACGCTGCCGATGATCCGCCCGACGATCGCGCTGAGCGTGATCATCTCGGTGATCGGCTCGCTGCTCGCCTTCAACCAGTTCTACATCCTGACGCAGGGCGGCCCCGGCACCGAGACCACCACGATCGTCAACGCCATCTACAACCGCGGGTTCGTGAACCTGCAGCTCGGTGCCGCCACCGCGGAGTCGATCGCCCTGGTGGTCGTCATCGCGGCCGTCACCCTGTTCCAGTTCTGGGCACTGCGAGAGAAGGACTGACGCCATGAGCACCACCACCACCCGTGCGGTCGCGCCCGGTCCGGACACCTCGACCAGGAGCCTGACGACCGACCCCGGCCGACGCCGCCGCCACCAGCAGGGCAGCGTGCAGCACCCGCGCGACACGACCGTCAAGCGGACCCTCTACGCCATCGCCGGCATCGGCTCCGCGCTGGTCTTCGGCGTCCCGCTGATCTGGTCGATCCTCCGGGCGTTCCAGTCCGAGGCGACGATCACCTCGGCGCCGGACGCGTCGACGTTCTTCCAGCTCGGCTGGCAGAACTTCGCCGCCGTCTTCGGGGCGTCGTCGCACCTGCTCACCGGTGTCCTCAACTCGGTCATCGTCTCGGTCTGCACCGCCGTGCTGACCGCGATCCTGGCGACGATGGCCGGGTACGGGTTCGCCCGCTTCCGGTTCGGCGGCTCCGGGCTCGTCTTCGGGCTCGTGCTGCTGACGATGATGGTGCCGTTCCAGGCGATCCTGACCCCGCTGTACCTGGAGATGAACGCGCTCGGGCTGACGAACTCGCTGCTCGGGCTGGTGCTCTTCTACACGACGGTGAACCTGCCGTTCGGGGTGTTCGTGATGCGGAACGCGTTCGAGTCGATCCCGACCGAGCTCGAGGACTCCGCGTTCGTCGACGGGGCCTCCCGCTTCCGGGTCGTCGTGTCGGTGCTCCGCCCGCTGCTGCTCCCCGGGGCGGCGACGGCGGCGCTGTACGCGTTCCTGGCGTCGTGGACGGAGTTCCTCGGGGCGCTGACGTTCCTCACGAAGGACTCGCTGTACACGCTGCCGGTCGCGCTGCTCAACCTGCAGACGGGAGCGTACGGGCAGGTGTCGTACGGCAACCTCGTGGCGGGCTCGGTCGTGGCGATGATCCCGTGCATCGCGCTCTACGTCGGCCTGCAGCGGTTCTACGTCGCCGGCTTGTCGTCCGGCGCCCTCAAGGGCTGAGCGCCCGGGCCGCGCCGCGCCGCGCCGGGCCGGGCCGCCGCCCCGCTGAGATCGCA
This sequence comes from Curtobacterium sp. ZW137, assembly GCF_003762905.1. GTDB lineage: Bacteria > Actinomycetota > Actinomycetes > Actinomycetales > Microbacteriaceae > Curtobacterium. The sequence continues at coordinate 287,594 of NZ_RJKS01000004.1, forward strand.
CTTCGTGTCGGTTGTCCTGGCGGGCACCCGACACGAAGTGCGATCTCAGCGCCGACGCCGCGCGCGCCCGGCTACGCGCTGCGCCGCACCACCAGCGACGGCTGCAGGAGCGTCTCGTCGACGGGGCCGCCCTCGATGAGGGACCGCGCCGCCGCGAGCACGCCCTCCCCCATCGCCATGAAGTCCTGCCGCACGGTGGTCAGCGGCGGCGTGAAGTGCTCGGCCTCGGGGATGTCGTCGAACCCCACCACGGCGATGTCGTCCGGGACCCGGAGCCCGTCGTCCGCGAAGGCGTGCAGTGCCCCGAGCGCCATCTGGTCGTTCCCGCAGAACACCGCGTCCACCGCCGTGACGTCGATCGACCGGCCGGCCGCGAAGCCGCTCCCCGGGGTCCAGTCGCCGTCGAGCACGACCGGTTCCAGACCGGCGGACTGCATCAGGCGGATGTACGTCGCCCGGCGGACCTCGGACTCCTGCGACACGGTCGGCCCGGAGATGTGCACGATCCGGCGGTGGCCCCGGTCGAACAGGTGCTGCATCGCCAGGGTGGTCCCCGCGACCTGGTCGATCGCGACCGCGGCCACCGAGGGCAGCAGCCGTCCGGCGGATGACCCGGCGGGCACGGCGTCCCGCTGCACCGCGTTCGACACGACGACCGGCACGGTGATCGGCACGGTCAACGAGGCGAGCGCGTCGAGCACCCGGTTGTCGGCGGCGACGAGCACGACCGCGGCGACGTCCTGGGCGAGGAGCGTGGTGAGGGCGCTGGAGAGGTCGGCGGGGCGGGGGTCCTCCGGCAGGGTGGAGAGCAGCACGTGGTAGCCGGCGTGCCGGGCGGCGCGTTCGAACCCGATCGCGGTGCTCGACGGGCCGTAGAGCGCGTCACCCGCGGTGACGAGTCCGATGGCCTTGCTGCGGCCCCCGGCGAGCGCCCGGGCAGCGGCGCGTGGGCGGTACCCGAGCTCCCCGATCGCCGTGGTGACGCGGGACCGGAAGTGGTCGCGGACCGTCGGGTCGCCGTTGATCACGCGGGAGACGGTCTGGTGGGAGACCCCGGCGCGTTCGGCGACGTCGAAGATCGTCGGGGCCTTGCGCCCCTTGCCGTTCGCGGCCGCGGTGGTCGTCACGGGGCAACCGTACCGCGCGGCACGGAAACCGCACTCCCCGGACGATTCGACCTGACGGAGTTGACAGGGCGGTACACAAAGCCCAGTATGTGAGCGCTCACTCAGAGCAATCACATCTCCGACACCGGCAGAGCAGCCGGGTCACCCGAGCGCGTCGACGTCGACGCGAGAGGAAACAGAGGTACTTCGATGATGAAGCGCAGGATCGTCGCGGGCGTCGCCGCCCTCGGCATCGCCATCTCCCTGGCCGCATGCTCGGCCGGCGGACGCGCCGCCACCGATGACGGGGGCAGCAGCAGCAGCGACAACAAGGGCGCACTCGTCGGCGTCGCGATGCCCACCAAGGTCTCCGAGCGGTGGATCAAGGACGGCAACGCGGTCAAGTCCGACCTCGAGAAGGCCGGCTACAAGGTCGACCTCGAGTACGCGGACAACAAGATCCCGCAGCAGGTCCAGCAGGTCAGCAACATGATCACCAAGGGCGCGAAGGTCCTCATCGTCGCCTCGATCGACGGCGGGTCGCTCTCCGACCAGCTCGACGCCGCCGCCAAGGCCGGCATCAAGGTGATCTCCTACGACCGCCTGCTCACCGGCAACAAGAACGTCGACTACTACGTGTCGTTCGACAACGAGAAGGTCGGCGTCGACCAGGCGAACTCCCTGCTCACCGGCCTCGGCATCCTCGACGCCGACGGCAAGAAGACCGGCAAGAAGGGCCCCTTCAACATCGAGGTCTTCGCCGGCTCGCCCGACGACAACAACGCAACGTTCTTCTTCAACGGCGCGATGAAGACCCTCAAGCCGTACCTCGACGACGGCACGCTGAAGATCGGCTCCGGCCAGGACGGCTTCACGCAGGCCGCCACGCTGCAGTGGGACCCGGCGACCGCCAAGGCCCGCATGCAGAACCTCATCGCGAAGTCGTACTCCGGCGGCACCACGCTGAACGGCGTGCTCTCGCCGTACGACGGCATGTCGATCGGCATCATCTCCGCACTCCAGGGCGCCGGCTACGGCACGTCCAGCCGTCCGCTCCCGACCATCACCGGTCAGGACGCCGAGCAGGCATCAGTGAAGTCGATCATCGCCGGCCAGCAGTACTCGACGATCTACAAGGACACGCGTCAGCTGGCGGAGAAGTCCGCGAGCATGGCCGAGGACATGCTCTCCGGCAAGAAGCCGAAGGTCAACGACACGACGAGCTACGACAACAAGGTGAAGGTCGTCCCGACCTTCCTCTTCCAGCCGACGGTCGTGACCAAGGAGAACTACGAGAAGGTCCTCGTGGACTCCGGCTACTACACCGAAGCCGACCTCAAGTAGGACCCGACCAACTGTCGGACGGGAGGCGCGGTGCCAGACCGCACCGTGCCTCCCGTCCGTCTCCACTCGCGCGCAACGCGCACAACGGAAGGCGGTCCACGTGACGGACACCATCCTCGAGATGCGGGACATCACGAAGACGTTCCCCGGCGTCAAGGCCCTGCAGGGCGTCTCCATCGAGGTCGAACGCGGGCAGGTCCACGCGATCTGCGGTGAGAACGGTGCCGGCAAGAGCACCCTCATGAAGGTGCTGTCCGGGGTCTACCCGGCCGGGACGTTCGACGGCGAGATCCTGCTCGACGGCGAAGCCGTGTCGTTCTCGAACATCAACGACTCCGAAGCAGCCGGCGTCGTGATCATCCACCAGGAGCTCGCACTGAGCCCCTACCTGTCGATCGCCGAGAACATCTTCCTCGGCAACGAGCGCTCCAAGGCCGGCTTCATCGACTGGAACAAGACGAACCTCGCCGCCGCGGAGCTCCTGACGCGCGTCGGCCTCAAGGACAACCCGATCACGAAGATCGTCGACATCGGCGTCGGCAAGCAGCAGCTCGTCGAGATCGCGAAGGCGCTGTCGAAGCGGGTGAAGCTCCTCATCCTCGACGAGCCCACCGCCGCGCTCAACGACGACGACTCCGCGCACCTGCTCGACCTCATCCGGTCGCTGCAGGCCGAGGGCATGACGGCGATCATCATCAGCCACAAGCTCAACGAGATCAAGGCGATCGCGGACAAGGTCACGATCATCCGCGACGGCCAGACGATCGAGACGCTCGACATGCACGCGGACGACGTCTCCGAGGACCGGATCATCCGGGGCATGGTCGGCCGCGACCTGTCGAACCGCTACCCGGAGCACGAGTCGAACGTCGGCGAGGAGCTCCTGCGGATCGAGGACTGGACCGTCCACCACCCGCTCGACGCGTCCCGCGAGATCATCCACCAGGCGAACCTCACCGTCCGCGCCGGCGAGATCGTCGGCATCGCGGGGCTGATGGGTGCCGGGCGCACCGAGCTCGCGATGAGCGTCTTCGGACACTCGTACGGCACGGGCATCTCCGGCACCGTCTACAAGCGCGGCGAACCGATCAAGACGCACACGGTGTCCCAGGCGATCGACCACGGCATCGCCTACGCGACCGAGGACCGGAAGCGCTACGGGCTCAACCTGCTCGACGACATCAAGCGGAACATCTCCGGCTCGGCGCTCGGGAAGCTCGCCGAGTGGGGCTTCGTGAACGGGTCCGAGGAGACCACCGTCGCGCGGAAGTTCCTCAAGGACCTGAACATCAAGGCGCCGAACGTCGACGTCGTCACCGGGAAGCTCTCCGGCGGCAACCAGCAGAAGGTCGTCCTGTCGAAGTGGATGTACGCGGACCCCGAGGTCCTCATCCTCGACGAACCGACCCGAGGCATCGACGTCGGCGCGAAGTACGAGATCTACACGATCATCAACGCGCTCGCGGACCAGGGGAAGGGGATCATCGTGATCTCCTCCGAACTCCCCGAACTCCTCGGCATCTGCGACCGCATCTACACGCTCTCCGAGGGCCGCATCACGGCGGACGTCCCGCGCTCCGAGGCGACGCCCGAGGTCCTCATGCAGTACATGACCCAGGAACGGGAGACCCCTGTCAATGAACGCGCTTAAGTCCGCCGCCGGCTACCTCACCGGGCAGCTCCGACAGATCGGCCTGTTCATCGCGCTGATCGTCATCGTCATCTTCTTCCAGGTGACGACCGGCGGGATCACCCTCGCCCCGATCAACGTCTCGAACCTGATCGTCCAGAACAGCTACATCCTGATCCTCGCCATCGGCATGGTGATGGTCATCATCGCCGGCCACATCGACCTGTCCGTCGGGTCGGTCGTCGCCTTCACCGGCGCGATGGCGGGCGTGATGATCACGCAGTGGCACGTGCCGTGGCCCGTCGCCGTCGTCCTCTGCCTGGTCATCGGTGCACTCGTCGGTGCGTGGCAGGGCTTCTGGATCGCGTACTTCGGGATCCCGGCGTTCATCGTCACCCTGGCCGGCATGCTCGCGTTCCGCGGTGCCGCGCAGATCGCCCTGCAGAACCAGCAGATCTCGCCGTTCCCGGAGGGCTTCCGCTCGCTCGGCTCCGGCTTCCTGCCCGCGTTCGGTTCGTCCGGCTACGAGCCGCTGACGATGATCCTCGGCTTCGCGGCCGCCGCGATCCTCGTCGTCACCGCGTTCCGCGGCCGTGCAACCCGTCGGAAGTACCAGCTCGAGAGCGAACCCGTCGCCTGGTTCATCACCAAGCTCGCGTTCACCGTCGCGCTCGTCATCTACGTCGCGCTGCTCCTCGCCAGCTACAACGGCACCCCGATCGTGCTCGTCATCCTCGGCGTGCTCGTGGTCGTGTACTCGCTCGTGATGCGGAGCGCCGTGTTCGGCCGGCACATCTACGCCATCGGCGGCAACGCCCTGGCGGCGCAGCTCTCCGGCGTGAAGACGAAGCGCGTCACGTTCCTGCTCTTCGTCAACATGGGCGTCATCTCGGCGCTGGCGGGCGTGGTCTTCACCGGCCAGCTCAACCTCGCGTCGCCGAGTGCGGGCAACGGGTTCGAGCTCGACGCGATCGCCGCGGTGTTCATCGGCGGCGCTGCCGTCACCGGTGGCATCGGGACCGTTCCGGGAGCCATCGTCGGTGGTCTCATCATCGGCATCCTGAACAACGGCATGTCGATCCTCGGTGTCGGCACCGAGTTCCAGTCCCTCATCAAGGGCCTGGTGCTGCTCGCCGCCGTCGCGTTCGACGTGTTCAACAAGCGTCGGGCGGCGTCCGCGCGCAAGTAGCGGGTGCGGGCTGCGGGCCGCGGCGGTCTGCGGTCTGCGGTCTTCCGCGGTCTGCGGTCTGCGGTCTGCCGCGGTCTGCGGTCTGCCGCGGTCTGCGGTCTGCGGTCTGCTGTCTGCCGCGGTTCGCCGCGGTCGAGTGCGCAGCAACGGGTGGGTTCCGGTCCGGGACCCACCCGTTGCTGCGCGCTCACCTGGTCAGGACGGCCCAACCCCCGGACGGGAGGCTGACGGTCCCGTCCCGCAGGTCGCCCCCGCCCGCCTCCACCCGGGTCGCGTCGGCCACGGGCAGGTCGACCGGGTCGTCGGACAGGTTCAGGGCGGTCACCACCGCGGCGTCCGCGGTCGCGGTGCGCAGCACGATCGCGGTGTTGGTCAGGTGGGTCACGTCGGTGTGCGCCCGGTGCAGCCACGGTTCGCGGCGGCGCAGCGCGACGAGCGCCTCGTACGCGTGCGTCAGGGACGTCGGTGCCGGCGGCGCGTCCGGGAACTCCGGCCGGACGGCGTCGTCCCCACCGATGCGTTCCTCCTTGACCCCGGTCCAGCCGTACTCGTCGCCGGCCCAGACGCTCGGGACCCCCGCGACCGTGAAGAGCACGGCGGCCGCGTGCCCGGCGAACCGCTCCCCCACGGCGCTCGCGATCCGCGTGACGTCGTGGTTGCCGACGAAGGTGCTCGGGACGAACGTCGCCAGCAGTGCGTCGTGCCGCTCGATCGCGTGCGCCAGCTCGTGGCAGTTCCGGTCCGCGATGCCGTGCCAGACGCCCTGCCACAGCTCGTACTGCGTCGTCGAGTCCATCGTCGACTCCCGGACGATCGCCGCCGCGTCGCCGTGGATCACCTCGCCGGTGAACCAGGCGTCCGGGAACCGCTCCCGCACGCGGGGCAGCACCCGCGCCCAGAACGCCGGCGGCACCGCGTAGGCCGCGTCGAGCCGCCACCCGTCGATCCCGCGCTCGAGCCAGTGCGTCATCACGTCGACCACCAGGTCCTCGGTCGCCGCACTGCCGTGGTCGAGCGCCACCAGGATGTCGTGCCCCTCGAACAGCCCGACCGGCACCGGGTCGCCCGGTGCCCAGCCGGTCCAGTCGATGTCGAACAGCGCGGCTGACTCCGCAGCCGGGCCGTCGGACTCGAGCGCCCGGAACGCCGGGTGCTCCCGACCGATGTGGTTGAACACCCCGTCGAGCAGTACCCGGACGCCCTTGTCGTGCGCCGCGGCCACGAGCGCGTCGAAGTCGCCGTCGTCCCCGAGCCGCGGGTCGATCCGCAGGTGGTCGACGGTGTCGTAGCCGTGGGTGGAGCTGGCGGAGACCGGGCCGAGGAGCAGCCCGTTCAGCCCGAGGTCGACGACGTGGTCGAGCCAGTCCGCGATCCGCCCGAGCCGGTGCTCGACGGGCCGAGCCGCCACGGGTGTCTCCGGCCGGATCTCCGCTCCCACGAAGCCGAGCGGGTACACGTGCCACCACATGACGTGCCGGACCCAGTCGGGCTCGGGCGGACGGGTGGCTGCGTCGTCGGTGGTCACCACTCCGATGCTGCCAGGCGCCGCGCTCGCTGGGTACGGCGGTGCGCTTCCGGACGAGGATGGGCGCATGGGACGAGCGATCCGCACCGAGGACGATGCTGCGCGCAACGCCGCAGCGCACGCCGATCGGACCTGTGCGTCGTGCGGACGCCGGATGCCGACGAGCGCCGCGCCCGATGCCAGGTGGTGTTCGGACGCCTGCCGCCGGCACAAGCTCGACGAAACCGACCGCCACCTCGAGCGGACCATCGACGAGCTCCTCGACGCCCGGGCGCTCACGTCGAGCACCTGTCCCTCGGACGCTGCGCGCGCGATCGGCGGGGACGACTGGCGCGACCTGATGGAGCCGGCGCGCCGGGCCGCGCGGCGGATGGTCGCGCGGGGCGAGGTCGAGATCACGCAGGGCGGGAACGTCGTCGACCCGTCCACGGCGAAGGGCCCGATCCGCATCCGTCGCCCGCGGTGAGGCTCAGTCCGACCAGCTGCACGCGATCATGCCGACCCGTCACGTCGATCACGAGATCGAGAACTCCTCGATCGGACTCACGCGGCGAGGATCTGCTCCATCCGCCCGACCAGGCGTTCGAGCGCCGTGACCAGCTGCCGGGTCTGGTCGCGAGTCACGCGCGATGAGGAGTACTGGAAGTGCGCTTTCTCGTCCGTCAGGCGCTTGAGGTTGTTGCCCGGCTGGCGATCGGGCGAACAGGCCCTGTCGAGAAGCCGTCGCGCTTCGCCGTGATCATCACCCTTGAAGTGGTACCCGAGCGTGCTTCCGCAGATCGCGTCGGCCGCCGCGATGCCGCCGAGAACGGCATTGGCACCAGCCGCCTTCCAATCAGCGTTCAGCTCGGACTCGACGCACAACCGCGCTACCTCGAGATGGGACTTCGCTTCGTCCGGCGCCGCTGGACTTCGTTCGGTGCCATCGACCTGGTTCGCGCGGCCATCAGATCAGGTCGCGGATGTCGCGGCCGTACACCGTCTTCGCGTCATCCCGCCAGGAGCCGAGCAGCGGGTCGTTCTCCATCGCGAATCGCCGGAGGTCCGGTCTCGTCACGTCGAAGACCTGGCAGTCATTGCCACTCCAGATCCGCACCATCGACCCGAGCTCCACGATGAGCTCGGTGTCGACGTGGTCGTCGAACACGACGACGAGATCGACGTCCGAGGCAGCCGTCGAGTCCCCGCGGGCGACCGAGCCGAAAACGGAGACCGAGATCACGCCCACGTCACTCCGGTCGACGAGATGAACGATCCGGCGCTCCAGTTCCTGACGCGCCTCGAGCGCGAGCTCGATCGCCGGCCACAGGACGTGCGAACGGTTGGCACGGTAGGAAGAGTGCTGCAATCCCCGTTCCACGACGACGAGGCCCGCCAGCTCGAGCTTGTCCAGCGCGCGTTTGATGCCGGTGTGGCTCGCGACGCCTGCGACGCGAGCGACCTGCCGCCCTGTCATGCCGCTGTCCGTTCGCGCCGGGACCCGGATGGCCCTGGCGGCCGTCCGTCCTACGAGCGTCGCCAAGGGCTCGGCTACTTCCATCAGCCGTCCTCCATCCGTGTACACAAAAGTGTTACACGTGTTTCGCTTTTGTGTACACCTCGGCGGTCCACCTCGTGAGGGAAGGATCACGGGGCGACAGGTGTTGGGGAACGCGATGACTCCTGACGAGACCACCAGCACGCAGCACTCCGACCGTCGCATCGCCCTCGTCGTGGGCGCCAGCGGCATCACCGGCTCCGCCCTCGTGCGGAACCTGATCGGCGACGGGTGGGACGTCGCTGCGCTGTCCCGCCGTGCCGGCAGCCGCGATGGTGTCCGCGGTGTCGCCGCCGACCTGCGCGACCCCGACGCGCTCCGGGCCGCGCTGGCCGGGGAACGCCCGACCCACGTCTTCTTCACCGCATGGCAGCGACAGGCGACCGAGGCCGAGAACATCGCCGTCAACGGGGCGATGGTCCGCGACCTCCTCGCCGCGCTCGAGCACGCACCACTCGAACACGTCGCACTGGTGACCGGGCTGAAGCACTACCTCGGCCCGTTCGAGGCGTACGCCGCCGGCGAGATGCCGGACACGCCCTTCCACGAGGAGGAACCTCGTCTCGACACCCCGAACTTCTACTACGCGCAGGAGGACGAACTCTTCGCCGCGGCCGAGCGGCAGGGCTTCACCTGGTCCGTGCACCGCTCACACACGGTCATCGGCCACGCGGTCGGCAACGCGATGAACATGGGCCTGACGCTCGCGGTGCAGGCGACGATCGCGAAGGAGCTCGACCTCGACTTCGTGTTCCCGGGCAGCGAGGCGCAGTGGAACGGGCTGACCGACATGACCGACGCCGGACTCCTCGCCGAGCACATGGTCTGGGCATCCACCACGCCTGAGGGCGCGAACGAACCGTTCAACATCGTCAACGGGGACGTCTTCCGGTGGCGCTGGATGTGGCCGCGGCTCGCCGCACACCTCGGGGTGGACCCGGCTCGTGTCGTCGGGTACCAGGACGAACCGCGCCCGCTCGAGGAGCAGATGGCACCGTACGAGTCGTCGTGGGCATCCATCGCCGAACGGCACGGGCTCGCCGAGCCGGACATCACCCGGGTCGCGTCGTGGTGGCACACCGACGCGGACCTCGGTCGGGCGATGGAGGTCGTCACCGACATGGGCAAGAGCCGCGACGCCGGGTTCACCGGGTACCGCCGCACCGAGCAGGCGTTCGCGGACCTGTTCGCCCGCTACCGCGAGGACCGGCTGATCCCCTGACGCCGCCCCCGGGACCCGGGCAGACTCGGGTCATGAGCGAGCCCGACGACCACTTCTTCGTAGTCGACGGCCGTCGCTGGCGGCGCACGGACCCGGCGATCCCCGAGGACCTCGCCGCGCGGCTCCGCTCCCACCTCGGCCGCGGGCGGAACGCGGTCAAGCAGGCGAAGCGCGCCGGCGACGACGAGGCCCTCGCCGCCGCACGGCACCGCAACGGCATCGCGAAGCACGGGCTGGGCGAGCGGGGTCCGGCGTGGTGGGAGCGCCCGGAAGCCGACCGTGTCGCCGATGCCGAGCGAGCCGCGGCGGACCTCGACGCCCTCGACCCGCGCGATCCCTGACGCGCGTTCCTTCCCATCGCGCCCGCACTGGGGAGCGGAATCGCGCGTAGGGGGTCGGAAGAACCGACCTCCTACGCGCGATTCGACTCACCACGCGGGATTCGACCTACCGCGGGCAGGGCACCGGGCAGCGCGCGGGATTCGACCTACCGCGGGCAGGGCACCGGGCAGCGCGCGGGGATCGGGAGCGCGGGGCTCGGGAGCGCGCGAGGACCGGGAGCGCGGGCGCCGGGCGCACCGCGGGGTCAGGACTCGGTGTGGCCGAGCGACGGCTCCGTGCGCAGGCACACCGTGCGCGACGCCGCGGCGTGCAGCTCCAGCACGACGACCTCGTTCGTGCCCTCGCGGAGCACCGGCCCGGGCACCGCGAGCGTCTGCTGCGGCCCTCGCGACCAGTACCGCCCGAGGCAGAACCCGTTCACCCAGGCGACGCCCTTCCGGAACCCGTCGAGCGACAGGTAGCGGTCCCCCGGCGCGGCGAGGTGGAACGACCCGAGCGCCAGGACGGGCCCGGCGAGCACGTCCCCGTCGGTCGGGGCCACGGAGCGCAGGGCATCGAGCGCGGCGGCGGGCAGCGGGTCGAACGCCAGCGGCGACGCCGTCCATCGTTCGAGCGGCGCACCGTCGACGGACACCCCGCCGATGAGGCCCTTCGGCTCGCCGATCCGGGGCCCGTAGTCGACGCGGCCCTGGTCCTCGACGAGGAGCTCCAGCGTGCCGGTGACCGGTGGGAGCGCGATCGCGCGGTCGTGGTACTCGCGTTCGAGGACCCCGACGGGCCGCCCGTCGACGCTGACGATCGCACGGTCGCGGACCTCTTCGCCGACGGTGAGCACACCGCCGGCAGGCAGGTCGACCTCGGTGCGGTAGAGCACGAAGCCCGACGCGGCGCCGAGTGCGTCGAAGGTGGGGACCCCGTCGTGCGCGGTCCACGACGTGAGCTGCGGGAGCAGCGCGTGCAGGGCACCGGCCCGCTCGAGTCGGACGGCGACGTCCGTGGCGGGGGCGGGCCGAGCCTCCAGACCGGCTGCCGACGACCCGTCGAGGTGACCCGATCCACCTGGTTCCATCGATGCGGGCAGGGCCGGGACCGGCGCGTACCGTTCGATCACGGCGCGGAACGCGTGGAACTTGGCGGTGGGCCGACCGGCCTCGTCGAGGGGTGCGTCGTAGTCGTACGACGTCGCGATCGGCCGGTACACGCCCTTGTCGTTCGCCCCGTTGGTGAAGCCGAAGTTCGTGCCCCCGTGGAACATGTAGATGTTGACCGAGCCGCCGGCGCCGAGCAGGTCCTCGAGGTCGGAAGCCGAGGCAGCGGCCGGGGTGGTGTGGTGGTGCTCGCCCCAGCTGTCGAACCAGCCGTCCCAGAACTCCGAGCACATCAGCGGACCGGTCGGCTGCGCCTGGCGCAGCCGGGCGAGCCTGGACGTGACGCGGGAGCCGAACGAACCCGTGCGGTGCAGGGACGGGAGCGAGCCGTCCTCGAGCATCGAGTCCATCGGCTGGTCGACGCTCGTGAACGGGACGGTGAGGCCGATCGCGCGGTGCATCGCCTCGAGCTTGGTGAGGTAGACCGGGTCGGAGCCGTAGGCGCCGTACTCGTTCTCCACCTGGACGAGGACGATGGGGCCGCCCTCGTCGATCTGCCGCGGGACGAGGATCGGGGCGAGGGCGTCGAGGTACCGCGACACGGCCGCGAGGAACTGCGGCTCGTCGCGGCGGATGCCCACGGTGCCGTCGGCGAAGAGCCAGTACGGCAGCCCGCCGTTGGTCCACTCGGCGCAGATGTAGGGGCCGGGGCGGACGATCGCGTGCATGCCCTCGGCCGCGACGATGTCGAGGAACCGGCCGAGGTCGAGGCCGTCGGTGAAGTCGAAGGTGCCGGGGGTCGCCTCGTGGGCGTTCCACGCGACGTACGTCTCGATGGTGTTGAGGCCCATCAGCCGGGCCTTGCGGATCCGGTCGGCCCAGAGGTCCGGGTGGACCCGGAAGTAGTGGATCGCGCCGGACAGGATCCGGTGCGGCTCGCCGTCGAGCAGGAAGTCGGTGTCGCCGATGGCGAAGCGCATCACGCGCCCTTTCTGGAGGGAGGGGCCGCACGGTCGTCCGTGCGGCCCCTCGGGGTGAGCGGGTGCTACTTGGTCGAGACCGTGAAGCCCTGCTGCTTGCCGTACTTCACGAGCGCAGCCTGCCAGGCCTCGAGGCCGGAGTCGAGCGAGGTGCCCTTCTCGTAGGACTGCCCGACCGTGTCCGCGTAGACGCTGTTCGCGTACACCTGGTACGGCAGGTAGGTGAAGTCGTTGTCAGCGCTCTTGGACGCGTCGACGAGGACCTCGTTGATCTTCTGCCCACCGAAGTAGGACGGCTCCTCGTTGAGGAACGACGACGACTCCAGGTCCGCGGTGGTCGACGGGAACCCGCCGGACTCCATGAACACCTTCGTGGACGCCTTCGACGAGTTCAGCCACTTCAGGAAGCCCGCGGCGAGTGCCGGGTTCTTCGTCTGCTTCATGACGACCTCGGCGCTGCCGCCGTTGTTCGCCGTGGTGGCGGTGGTGCCGTCGTAGGTCGGCATCGGGGCCACACGCCAGTCACCGGACGCGTCGGCGACGCTCGCCTCGAGGTTGCCGGGCATCCACGCGCCCGTGATGAGCGTCGCGATCTGGCCGTTGCCGAGCTGCTTGTACCAGTCGTCGGTCCAGCCGACGGTCTTGGAGAGCAGGCCCTTCTCGACCAGCTCGTTCCAGGTCGCGGTCCACTTCTTCGTCCCCGCGTCGGCGAGGTTCACCGTGACCTTGTCGCCCTTCGTGGTGAAGGGGGTGCCACCGGCCTGGGCGATCATGCTCGTCGTGAAGCCGGCGTCGCCGGAGTCCGCGGTGATGTAGGCGTCCGGGTCGGCGGCGTGCAGCTTCGCGGCAGCGGCGACGTACTCGTCCCACGTCTTCGGCACGGCGATGCCGTACTCGTCGAAGACCTTCTTGTTGTAGAAGAGGGCCATGGGGCCGGAGTCCTGCGGCAGGCCGTAGATCTTCGAGCCGTCGGTGACGGAGCTCCAGGTGCTGGCCGCGAACTTGCTCTTCAGGTCGCCGAACCCGTAGCTCGACAGGTCGAGGAGCGACTCGGAGAGCGAGAACTGCGGGAGCGCGTAGTACTCGACCTGGGCGACGTCGGGGGCACCCGAGCCGGCCTTGATCGTGTTCTGCAGCTTCGTGTACTGGTCGGCGCCGGTGCCGGCGTTGACCAGCTTGACGGTGACCTTCGGGTGCGCCTTCTCGAACGCGGCGACCTGGGCCTTCGCGGACGGGGTCCACGACCAGTACGTCAGCGTGCCGCCCTTCTCGAGGGCCTTGTCGATGTCGGAGGCGGAACCGCTGGCGGACGAGCCGCCGGAGGCGCAGGCCGCCAGGGCGATGGCGGCGGTGACGCCGATGGCGAGGGCGCTCAGCCCGCGCCGGAGACGCTTGTTCATTCGGGTGCCTTTCACTTCTTCGTGTTGGGAGTGGTGCTGCTGTGGTGAGCGGCTCCGCCGGCGTCCGCCGGGCAGCCGCCCCGGGGTCAGGCCTTGACGGACCCGGCCGCGAGGCCGGACTGCCAGAAGCGCTGCAGGAAGAGGAACGCGACCACGATCGGGATGATCGTGAGGAGCGATCCCGTGACGACGAGGTTGTAGATCGGCTGGGCACCGGAGCCGGTGGCCTGCGCGTTCCACTGGTTGAGGCCGACGGTGAGCGGGTACCACTTCGGGTCGCTCAGCATGATCAGCGGCAGGAAGTAGTTGTTCCAGGTGGCGACGACCGCGAAGAGCAGCACCGTGACCACGCCGGGCGCGAGCAGTCGGAGCGCGATGGTGAAGAAGATCCGGAACTCGCCGGCGCCGTCCATCCGGGCGGCCTCGATGAGCTCGGTCGGGATCGCGTCGACCGCGTAGGTCCAGATCAGGTACATGCCGAACGGGCTGATCAGGGACGGCAGGATGATCGCCCACGGGGTGTTCGTCAGGCCGACCTGCGAGAAGAGCAGGAAGGTCGGGACGGCCAGCGCCGTGCCGGGCACCGCGATCGCACCGAGGACCACGGCGAACACCGCGCGGCGGCCGGGGAACGCGAACTTCGCCATGCCGTAGCCCGCGACCGTCGCCAGCAGGGTCGCCCCGCCGGCACCGACGACGACGTACAGCAGCGTGTTGCCGAACCACTGCAGGAAGATGCCGTCGTTGTACGTCAGCGTGTCGACGATGTTCTGCCAGAGGTTGAAGTTCCCGCCGAACCAGAGGCCGAACGTGGACAGCAGCGACGACTGCGTCTTCGTGCTGTTCACGAGCAGGTAGAACAGCGGCGCGAACGAGTAGACGACGAAGACGACCATCACGGCGGTCAGCAGACCGGACCGCTTCGGCTTGCGTCCGTCGACGGGCTGCTTCGCCTTCCGGGAGGCTCGTCCCGCTCCGGCGCGGCCGTCGCGGAGCGTCGTGGTCGCCTCGGTCACCGTGGCCGGGGGGCTCTGGAGGGTGCTCATCGGTTCTCCTGTCGGGTACCGCGGACCTGCACGACGTAGGCGATCACGGCGGTGATGACGCCCATCACGATGGCGACGGTGGCGGAGTAGTTGAACTGCTGGCCGCTGAAGGACAGCGAGTAGGCGTACATGTTCGGCGTGAAGGCACTGCCGATGACGTTCGGGGCCAGGGTCTTCAGCAGGTTCGGCTCGTTGAAGAGCTGGAAGCTGCCGATGATCGAGAAGATCGTGGCGATGACCATGGGGCCGCGGAGCGCCGGGAGCTTGATCGAGAACACCGTGCGCAGCGGGCCGGCGCCGTCGAGCTCGGCGGCCTCGTACAGCTCGCCGGGCACGGTGCGGAGGGCCGCGTAGAAGATCAGCATGTTGTAGCCGAGGAACTCCCAGGTGACCACGTTGCCGATGGACGTCAGGACCCAGGTCGGGCTGAACGGCTGCAGGAGGTCGATGCCGAGCGCGTGGTTCGCGGCACCGGTCAGGCCGAACTGGTTGCCGTAGATGAAGCCCCAGATGAGCGCCGCGACGACGCCGGGGACCGCGTAGGGCAGGAACACCGCGATGCGGAAGAAGCTCGTTCCCCACAGGCGGGCGCTGTCGAGGGCGAGCGCCGCGACGAGCGCCAGGCCGAGCATGATCGGCACCTGGATCACGAGGAAGATCGCGACGCGGCCGAACCCGGTCCAGAACTGCGAGTCCTGGAAGAGCTGGATGTAGTTCGCGAACCAGACGAACTGGTTGCCGCCGACGAGCTGGTCGCGGAACAGGCTGAGCCAGAGCGCGTACCCGATCGGGACGATGAGCATCAGGACCAGGACGGCCACGAACGGGCCGACGAACAGCCATCCGGTGAACCGTCCGCGGGGCTTCGGCCGACGTCGCGGGGGCGTGGCGGGAGCGGTGGCCGCTGCCGGGCGCGCTGCGAGCGTGCTCATGTGACTCCTTCGTCTGCTGCGTTCGGGTGCGTTCGCGTGGCGTGCTGGTCGCGGTTTCGTCGCGGTCATGTTGACGTCAACATCGAACGGCGCGACGATAGCATGGCAACGTCAACATGCGCTAGCGTTCGGGGCAGCCGCCGGGTGTTCCTGCGGCATTCCGAATGAGAGGGGGCGACGTGAGCACCGATCTGTCGTCCGCCCGTCGAGCCCCCTCGCTCGCCGCCGTCGCCGAAGCCGCAGGCGTCTCGATGCAGACCGTGTCCCGCGTGGCGCGCGGCTTCGACAACGTCAGCCCGGACACCCGGCTCCGCGTGCAGGCGGCGATGACCTCGCTCGGCTACCGCCCGAACCGTGCCGCCAGGGCCCTGCGCTCCGGGCGTTTCCGCACGATCGGCGTGATCATGTTCACGCTCGCGTCGTTCGGCAACATGCGCACCCTCGAGGCGATCGCCGACGCCGCCGGCGCCGCGGACTTCACGATCACGCTCCTGCCGATGGCATCCCGCACCGAAGAGGGGGTGCGCTCGGCCTTCTCACGCCTGCACGAACAGGCGGTCGACGGCGTCGTGATCATCATCGAGTCGCACGTCATCGACACCGCCGAGGTCGCCCTCCCCGACGGCGTCCCCGTCGTGGTCGTCGACTCCACCGGCACGACCGAGCACCCGGCGATCGACACCGACCAGGCTGAGGGCGCACGGCTCGCCACGCAGCACCTGCTCGACCTCGGGCACGAGACGGTGTGGCACGTCGCCGGGCCGTCCTCCTCGTACTCCTCGAGCCGGCGACTCGCGGCGTGGCGCTCGACCCTCACCGCGGCCGACCGTCCGGTCCCGCCGGTGTTCCACGGCGACTGGGGCACGTCGTCCGGCTACCGGGTCGGCCTCGAGATCGCCCGCCGCCCGGAGATCACCGCCGTCTTCGCCGCGAACGACCAGACCGCGCTCGGCATCCTCCGCGCCTGCCACGAGCTCGGGCGCCCCGTGCCGGAGTCCCTCAGCATCGTGGGCTTCGACGACATGCCGGAGTCCGACTCGTTCTGGCCGCCGCTCACCACCGTCCACCAGTCCTTCGACGAGGTCGGGCGCCGCGCAGTCTCGACGCTCCTCACCCAGATCGAGGGCGCGCCGGTCACCGCCGCGACGGACTTCGTCCCGGTGCGCCTGGTCGTGCGCGCGAGCACGGCGGCGCCGCCGGCGCGCTGACGCGCCGCGCCGGCGCGCTTACGCGGCGCGCTGACGCGCCGCGCCGGCGCGCGCGCCGCGCGCCCGTCCGCCCGCAGTGTGCGCGGTTCCGCACACCGTGCCCGGCGCGGCAGGCCGCACCATGTCCGCAAGCTCGCACACTGCGGACGGGAGGCGCGTGCCGGCCCCGCACCGAGCCTCCCGCCCGGTGGTCCGCACGTTCCTTCCCAGCGCGCGCGCACTGGAAAGAGGAAACGCGCGTAGGAGGTCGGAAGAACCGACCACCTACGCGCGTTTCGACCACCTGCGCGGGGTGGTCGCGACTGCCCACCACGTTCCTTCCCATCGCGCGCGCACTGGGAAGCGGGAACGCGCGTAGGAGGTCGGAAGAACCGACCACCTACGCGCGTTTCGACCACCTACGCGCGAAACGACCGACCGCGCGCCCGGCCGCTCCGCGACCGACCGGCCGGCCGGCCGCTCCGCGCCCGGCCGCGGCCGGCCGCTCCGCGGACGCGCAGCACCTACCCGATCGACAGCGCCGTCCAGCTCACCGGGGGGAGCTCGATCGTGACGGTGTCGCCCTCGCGGCGGACCGTGTCGTTCGTGCGGAGCCCGACGCGCGCGGTGTTCGCGAGGTCGTTCACCGCGTGCAGGTCGTCGTCCCAGACACCCTCGGCGTGCACGTCACCCGACACGGCGAGGCCACCGAGGTCGATCGTGACCGTGGTGCTCTCGGACGGGTGGCGGTTGACGAGGAAGACGGCTGCCGTGCCGTCCTCGGTGACCGTGGCGGCGGAGTCGACGACCGGCACGTCCCCGTACTTGCCACCGTCGACGGTGTCACCCGACGCGACGACCCGCAGCGAGGTGCCGTGCGCCAGGCGCGACGTCAGCGAGAACGGGAAGAACGTGGTCTGGCGCCAGGCCTCGCCACCGGGCTCGGTCATGATCGGGCCGATCACGTTGACGAGCTGCGCGATGGAGGCCGACGCGACCCGGTCCGCGTGCCGGAGGAGCGAGATGAGCAAGCCGCCCACGACGACGGCGTCCGCCACGGTGTACACGTCCTCGAGCAGGCGCGGTGCGACCGGCCACTCGTCGAGCGTGAAGGACTGCTGCTGCTCGTTCCACTTCGTGATCGACCAGACGTTCCACTCGTCGAACGAGATGTCGATGCGCTTGTCGGACTTCTTGTGCGCCTGCACGTGGTCCGCCGCCGTGGTGACGGTGTCGATGAACTTGTCCATGTTCACGCCGGAGGCGAGGAACGACGCGAGGTCGTCGCCCTCCTCGTAGTACGCGTGCGCGGAGATGTAGTCGACGTCGTCGTAGGCGTGCTCGAGGACGGTGCGCTCCCACTCGCCGAACGTCGGCATCGACGCTCCGGAGGAACCGCAGATGACGAGCTCCAGGTCCGGCTGGATCTGGCGCATGCCCTTCGCGGTCATCGCGGCGAGCTTGCCGTAGTCGTCGGCGTTCTTGTGGCCGAGCTGCCAGGGCCCGTCCATCTCGTTGCCGAGGCACCACATCGTGACGCCGAAGGGCTCCTCGCGGCCGTTGCGCTTGCGCTCCTCGGAGCGGGCGGTGCCGCCGGGGATGTTCGCGTACTCGAGCAGTTCGATGGCGGCGTCGGTGCCGCGGGTGCCGAGGTTGACGGCGAGCATCATCTCGGAGCCGACGGAGTCGAGCCACTGCTGGAACTCGTGGAGGCCGACCTCGTTCGTCTCGGTGGAGTGCCACGCGAGGTCGAGGCGGCGGGGTCGCTGGTCGACCGGGCCGACGCCGTCCTCCCACTTGTAGCCGGAGACGAAGTTGCCGCCGGGGTAGCGGATGGTGGTGACGCCGAGCTCCTTGACGAGCTCGATGACGTCCTTGCGGAAGCCGTGCTCGTCGGCGGTCTCGTGGGCGGGTTCGTGGATGCCGTCGTAGACGTGGCGGCCGAGGTGCTCGACGAAGCCACCGAACAGACGGCGGCGCACCGGCCCCACGGTGAACGCGGCGTCCAGGACGAGGTGTGTGCGGGGCATGGATCTCCTTCGATCGTGCGTGCAACGTGTGGGTCCGGGCGGACCCGGTCCGGGCGAACCCGGGTCCGGGCGAACCCGGTTCCCGGCGAACCGGGGTCCCGGCGAACCGGGCATGGGCGAATCCGGATGGGTGGCACCCCGTCACGAAAGTGAGCGCTCACCTGATTGCAACGCTACCGGTATCCGCCCCGACACGAAAGGGGTGGCGCGCCGACGGACTGCGGGCTAATGTGAGCGCTCACGGAGCACCGGCCCAGGTGTTCCCAGCCCGGCCCATCCCGATGGAGTGATGCCATGCCGAATCGACCGACCCCACCCGTGTCGCGACTCACGCGACGCGGCTTCCTGGCAGCAGGTGCTGCTGCCGCGACCGTCCTGCCACTGGCGGCCTGCTCCAGCCCGCTGTCGGCCGGACTCGCGGGGAGCGCCCTCAACCCCGAGACCCTCGTCTTCTGGAACCTGTTCGGTGGTGGTGACGGTGCCCGCATGCAGGCGATGGAGGCCGGCTACGCCAAGCAGCACGGCGGATCCTCGTCACTGCAGGCGACGACGTTCGCCTGGGGCAACCCGTACTACTCGAAGCTGACACTGGCCACCGTCGGGAACAAGCCGCCGGACGTCGCGGTCGCCCACCTGACCCGGGCGAAGCCGCTGTGGGACGGGGACCTCCTCGACCCGATCACGTCGGAGGACCTGGCGAGCGTCGGCCTCAGCGCCAGCGACTTCAACCAGAAGGCGTGGACGGCGCAGAAGACCGACGGCAAGAACATCGCCATCCCGCTCGACACCCACCCGTTCGTGCTCTTCTACAACGTTGACATCTGCAAGAAGGCGGGCCTGCTCGACTCGGACGGCAACCTCAAGGACCTGTCCGGCATGGACACGTTCGAGGCAGCGATGGCCGCCGCCGCCAAGGTCACCGGCGGCACGGCGCTGAACGTCGCGAACGTGGTCCCCGAGACCGCGACCCCGTGGCGCTTCTTCTGGACGCTCTACAACCAGATCAACGGCGCGACCCCGTTCCTCAGCGACGGTGGCGCGAAGCTCACCGTGAACGAGGACGCCTACAACGAGGTCACCAGCCGCACGCAGAAGTGGGTGCAGCAGGGCTGGCTCAACAAGGCCCTCGACTACGCCACGGCGGAGTCGCAGATGTTCACCGGCAAGTCCGCGTTCTTCATGCAGGGCGAGTGGGAGATCAGCACCGCGCAGTCGATCAAGGGGCTGAAGTTCGGCATGGCGCCGATCCCGCAGCTCTACGACAAGCCGGCCACCCAGGCCGACTCGCACACGTTCGTGCTCCCCCGCAAGGACCGGACCCCCGAACAGCGCAAGCAGGCGATGCTCTTCATCAAGCAGATGCTCGAGCAGAGCATGACCTGGGCCGAAGGTGGCCACGTCCCCGCCTACATGCCCACGTTCGACAGCACCGCGTACAAGAAGCTCACGCCGCAGTCCAACTACGCAGCGGCCGCCGAGACCGCCGTGTTCGACGACGCCGCCTGGTACGGCGGTTCCGGTTCGACCTTCGAGGGCACCGTCGGCGCCCAGCTCGCCCTCGTGCAACAGGGCAGCTCCTCCCCCGCGCAGGCGCTGAAGGCGATCAAGTCCCAGCTCGCGACCTACCTCAACACCCCGAGCCCGCTGTGAGCGGGGACGTGAACACCGCGCGAAAGGCACGATGACGTGACCACAGCACCAGTCCTCGACCGCCCGACGGACGCCGCGACCGCTCCACGCCGCATCCGCACCTACCGGACCAGCCTCACCCGCGGCCAGGGCCGCAGCGGATGGCTGTTCCTCGCCCCCTTCGGCCTGTTCTACCTGGCCTTCCTCCTCGGTCCGACCGTGTGGATGCTCGTCTCGAGCTTCTTCAACACCTCGACCGTCCGCACCGGGCTCGGCAGCTTCGCCGGGTTCGCCAACTACGCCGAGATGCTCGGGCGCTCCGACTTCTGGTCGGCCCTCTGGCACACCCTGCAGTTCACGCTCTACACGACGCCGCCGCTCGTCATCCTGGCGTTCGTGTTCGCCGTGCTGACGAACCGGATGAACCGCGGCCAGTGGTTCTTCCGTTTGGCGTTCTTCCTGCCGTTCATCCTGCCGTCGGCGACGATCTCCCTGATCTGGGTGTTCATCTTCACGCCGGCGACCGGCCTGTGGGCGAGCATGCAGTCCGCGCTCGGCATGACCCCCGGCTCCGGCATCCTGTCCAGCCCGAACACGGCGATGATCGGTGTCGCGATCGCCACCGTGTGGTGGACGCTCGGCTTCAACTTCGTGCTCTACCTGGCGGGTCTCCAGGAGATCCCCCGCGAGCTGTACGAAGCGGCCGCCGTCGACGGTGCGTCGAACTGGCAGCAGATCAAGTCGATCACCCTGCCGCTCCTCGGCCGCACGACGACGCTCGTCATCCTGCTGCAGATCATCGCCAGCCTGAAGATCTTCGACCAGGTGTACCTGATGACGAACGGCGGGCCGGGCATCTCGACCCAGGTCTCGCTGCAGCTCATCACGGGTGTCGGCTTCACCGACAACCGCCTGGGTGCGGCGTCGGCCGCGTCGGTGCTCCTGTTCATCGTGATCGTCGCGATCGCAGTCATCCGGCAGCTCGTCGAGCGCGCTGCCGCCAAGCGAGAGATCGGTGCCTGAGATGTCCACCACCGAGAGCATCACCACGGGTCGCACCAAGCTCCGCACCGGCGTCTCGTCGGCTGCACCGACGAGCGCCGCGAAGATCGGCGTCAGCGGCAGGGGCTTCACGATCGCGTCGGGCATCATCCTGACGGTCTTCGCGATCATCTGGCTCATCCCGAGCCTGTTCGCACTGAAGACGTCGCTGTCCGACAACGGCGTCGCCGCACTGGGCGCGAACTCGATCCTGTCGAACTGGAACCCGACGCTGCACTCCTACGCGGCTCTGTTCCAGGCCGGCGACATCTGGAACTGGTACCTCGCCAGTGCGATCACCAGCGTGATCACCGCGCTCCTGACGGTGCTGTTCGCGTCGATGGCGGCGTTCGCGCTGTCCCGGCTCGTGTTCCGCGGCCGGAACGTCGCGTTCCTGCTGATCATCCTCGGGATCATGATCCCGACCCAGGTGCTGATCATCCCGATCTTCCAGGAGCTCAACGCGGTCGGCCTCCTGAACACCTACTGGTCGGTGATCTTCCCGCAGGTGCCCGCCGTGATCGCGGTGTTCATCTTCAAGCAGTTCTTCGACGGCATCCCCCGCGAGCTGGAGGAAGCGGCACGCATCGACGGTGCCGGCATCTGGAAGGTCTACTGGTCGGTGATCCTGCCGCTGTCGCGTCCGGTCATCGCCGCGGTGACGATCCTGACGTTCGTCGGGGTCTGGAACAACCTGCTCCTGCCCCTGTTCGTGCTGTCGAACCCGGACCTCATGACGATCCCGGTCGGGCTCGCCACGGTCCAGGGCAGCTTCGGCCAGCGGTACGCCGACATCCAGGCCGGTGCGCTCCTCGCGGCGCTGCCGCTGATCATCCTCTACCTGATCTTCCAGCGGCAGATCGTGGAGGGCGTGACGGGTTCCGGCCTCAAGGGCTGACGCCACCACAGATCGGACGGGAGGCCCGGTGCCAGCTGGCACCGGGCCTCCCGTCCGTCGCGTTGCCGGCCCCGATGCGGCCGTGACCCGCGTGGTCAGGCGTCGACGGTCTCGCGGGCCTCGTGCTTCCAGAAGCCGCTGAAGGTGATGCGGCTCTTCGGGAGTCCGGCGCGGTGCAGGTGACGGCGCCCCTCGGTCGCCAGGCGCGACTCCCCCACCACGAACGCGTACCCGCGGTCGTCGGCCGGGGTGTGCCGGCGGAGCTCCTCGAGCGCGGCGGCACCGGGGACGGCGTGCCCGTCGTGGGCACCACGTGCGTCGTCGCGGACGATCCAGGTGACCGTGACACCGGCCGGGGCGTCGAGCTCGCGGACGTCCGCCGCCGTGGGGACCTCTTGGATGATGTGTCCGACGGCGTCGCGGGGCAGGGACGCGGCGATCCCGACGACGCCCGGCAGACCGGTCTCCTCGGCGACGACCAGGACCTCGGTCGCGTCGTCGGGGCAGTCGAAGATGCAGCCCTGGTCGAGGATCGCGAGCCGGTCGCCCGGTCGTGCGGCGCAGGCCCAGAGCGCGGCGCGGCCGTCGAGCTCGCCGTCGGCGTTCGTGTGCACCACGAAGTCGATGTCCATCTCCGCCGCGGTCGCGGGGGTCGCTCGGCGGAACGCGGCGACGGTGTAGTTCGCACAGTGCGGGCGGACGTCCTCGGGGATCGCGAGGAACGGCGGCCACCACTTCGTGCCGTCGAGCTCCGGAAGCCGGAACTCGTCCTGGTGCGGGAGCGGCAGGAAGAGGCGGAACCAGTGGTCGAACCCCATGTAGGCGAACTCGTGGAGATCGTCCCCGGTGATCGTCACGCGGTGCATCGAGGGCGTCGCGCGTTCGGAGCGGAGCACCTGCGCACGGAAGAGCCGGGGATTCGTGGGCAGGAGCCGCGGGGTCTTCGCCATGAGGCAAGGCTAACCTAAGATGTTCTCCGTGCCAGCCCCCTCCACTGCCCTGGCCGACCCCGTCTCCCGGTCCGTCGGTGCCGCCGGCGTCCACCGGGTGACCTTCCGTCGTCGCATGCTCTTCGTGGTGCTGATGATCGTGGTCCTCGCGGTCACGGCGGCGCTGAGCATGCTCTTCGGCAGCAACAGGATCGGCATCGACCGGGTCATCGCCGGCCTGCTCCACACCGGATCGAGCACCGACGACGCGATCGTCTGGGGCTCCCGGATCCCGCGGACGTTCATCGGCGCTGCCGTCGGAGCAGCGCTCGGCATCGCCGGGCTCCTCATGCAGGGGCACACCCGGAACCCGCTCGCCGACCCCGGCCTCTTCGGCGTCTCGGCCGGTGCCGGACTCGCGGTGGTGCTCGGTGTGTACGTCTTCGGGATCACGAACACCGGCGTGACGGTGTGGTTCGCCCTCGCGGGTGCCGTCGTGGCCAGCGTCGTCGTGTTCTCCGTCACGATCGCCGGCAGCGGGACGGCCAGTCCGGTGCCGCTCGCCCTCGCCGGCGCCGCGGTGTCCGCGCTGCTCGGCGCCGTGACCTCCTTCATCGTGCTGACCGACCGGGACTCCCTCGACGCGTACCGGCTCTGGGTCGTCGGGTCGCTCTCCGGTCGCCAGCTCGACGTCCTCGGCGCGGTCTGGCCGTTCCTCGTCGTCGGGCTCGTGCTCGCGGTCCTGAACGTCCGCGCGCTCGACGCCCTCGGGCTCGGTGCGGAGCTCGCGAAGGGCCTCGGCGAGAACGTCGTCGTCGCACGGCTCGTCGGGCTCGGCGGGATCACACTCCTCGCTGCCGGGGCCACGGCGGCCGCGGGCCCGATCGGCTTCGTCGGGCTGACCGTCCCGCACGTCGCCCGTGCCCTCGTCGGCACCGGACACCGCTGGGCACTCCCGGCGTCGGCCCTGATCGGCGCAGCGCTGGTGCTGCTCGCCGACGTGGTCGGGCGGCTCGTCGGCGGGTTCGCCGAGGTCGAGGTCGGGATCATCCTCGCCGTCATCGGCGGTCCGGTGTTCGTCGCCGTCGCCCGTCGCCGTTCGCTGGTGGCACTGTGAGCGCGGCGGACGGGACCGGCGACGGTGGCGCGCCGGTGCTCCGCGGTGTGCGGTTCGGGCCGGTCGGGCTCGCCTGGCGCCCCCGTGTCTTCGGGATGACGATCGCGGCCGTCGTGGCGGCCCTGCTCCTGGTGGTGCTCGGCGTCGCGATCGGCTCGACCTGGATCGCCCCGGCGACGGTCATCCGCTCGCT
This sequence comes from Curtobacterium sp. ZW137, assembly GCF_003762905.1. Classification (GTDB taxonomy): domain Bacteria; phylum Actinomycetota; class Actinomycetes; order Actinomycetales; family Microbacteriaceae; genus Curtobacterium. The sequence continues at coordinate 311,959 of NZ_RJKS01000004.1, forward strand.
GTTCGGTCTGGAGACCGGGCCGGACGCGTTCATCATCACCGTGCTGCGGCTCCCCCGGGTGCTGACCGGCGCGCTCGTCGGCCTGACCCTCGCGGTCGCCGGCGCCCTCACGCAGACGTTCACCCGGAACCCGCTCGGGACTCCCGACATCATCGGTGTGACCTCGGGTGCGAGCGTCGGCGCCGTCGCCGCGGTCGTCCTCGGCGGCGGGTCGTACGCGATCGGCGCCGTCGTCCTCGGCAGCGGGATCCCGGTCGCGGCGACCATCGGCGCCCTCGTCGCGGCGATCGTCGTCTACGGACTCGGCTGGCGTGGCGGGGTGCAGAGCTACCGGCTCGTGCTCGTCGGCATCGGCGTGAGCGCGACGCTCGACGCGGTCACCAGCTACCTGCTCGTCCGGGCGCAGATCACCCAGGCGGCCGCGGCGTCGCAGTGGCTCGTCGGCAGCCTGTCGAGCACCTCGTGGGCGAGCGTCTGGCCGCTGCTCGTCGTCGCCGCGGTCGCGGTCCCGATCGCCCTCGCGACCAGTGCGGCGCTCGGGATCGGGCAGCTCGGCGACGAGGTGGCGGTCGGCGTCGGGCTGGGCATCCAGCGGCACCGGCTGCTCGTCATCGCCCTCGCCGTCGTGCTGACCGCCGCCGCCGTCGCCGCAGCGGGCCCGGTCGGCTTCGTGGCCTTCGTCGTCCCGCAGATCGCCCTGCGCCTCGCCGGGACGAACCGGCCGCCGCTGCTGCTCTCCGCCGCCCTCGGTGCGGTCCTCGTCCTCGCCGCCGACCTGCTCGCACGCTCGGCGTTCCCGTGGCAGGTGCCCGTCGGCATCGTCACGACCGTGATCGGTGCGCCGTACCTGATCTGGCTCCTCATCCGCCACCGCAAGGAGATGTCCCGATGACGACGACCCCGGTCCTCGAAGCGCGCGGGCTCTCCGTCGGCTACGAGCGGCACGCCGTGCTCCACGGCCTCGACCTCCGCATCGAGCGCGGCACCGTGACGACGTTCCTCGGCGCGAACGGCTGCGGCAAGTCGACCCTCCTCAAGGCCTTCGGCCGCGTGCTCAAGCCGATCGCGGGCGAGGTCCACCTCGACGGCGTCCCGATCCGCAAGGAGCCGAACCGCGCGGTCGCCCGGAAGCTCGCGATCCTCCCGCAGTCCCCGGTGGCCCCGGCCGGCACGAGCGTGCTCGACCTCGTGATGCGCGGACGCAACCCGCACCAGTCGTGGGCGAAGCCGTGGACCGCCGAGGACGCCGGCGTCGCCGAGGAGGCGATCGCCGCCACCGGGCTCACGCACGTCGCGCACCGGGACGTCGCGAGCCTCTCCGGCGGGCAGCGGCAGCGGGCGTGGATCGCGCTCGTGCTCGCCCAGCGCGCCGACACCCTGCTGCTGGACGAACCGACGACGTACCTCGACCTCGCGCACCAGCTCGAGGTCCTCCGGCTCGTCCGGCGGATCAACCGCGACCAGGGTGCGACGGTCGTGATGGTCCTGCACGACCTCTCGCTCGCCGCCCGCTACTCGGACCGGCTCGTCGTGCTGCACGACGGCGGTGTGGTCGCCGACGGCACCCCCGCCGAAGTCCTGACGCCCGCGGTGCTCCAGCACGCGTTCGGGCTGCACGCGCGGGTCGTCCCGGACCCGGTCACCGGGGCACCGATGGTCGTGCCGGAGGCCGACGAGCACGACCTCGACCACCTCCCGGTCCCGGAGGAGGACGCCGGGCTCGCCAGCCGCGCTTTCTTAGGTTAGCCTCTCCTAACGTGAAGCTCCGTTCCGTACTCCTCACCGCAGTGGCCGTGTCGGCCCTCCTCCTCACCGGCTGCTCGTCGACCGGGTCCTCGGACACCGCCGGCTCGGACAGCACGTCCGCGTCGAACGGCGCCTGGTCCTACAAGGACGCCACCGGCACCACGGTGAAGGTCGACCACACGCCGAAGAAGGTCGTCGTCCTCAACGACATCGCCATCTCCTTCGTCCAGTACGGCCTGCACCCCGTCGGCACCTTCGGGCAGCTCACGATGGCCGACGACGCCCGGTTCACGGGCCTCGACACGGACGGGATCACGCAGCTCGGCACGGGCTACGGCGACATCGACCTCGAGAAGCTCGCCGCGCTGCAGCCCGACCTCGTGGTCACCTCGGTCTACCCGACCGACGAGAAGGGCACGCTCGACACGTCCCAGCCGGGCTACGGCTTCAAGGACATGGCGCAGCAGAAGCAGATCGCCGCCATCGCGCCGGTCGCCCAGGTGCGGTGGGGCGGCAAGGGCCTCGACGTGATCAAGGACATCACCGGGCTCGCCGAGTCGCTCGGCGCGAAGCAGTCCAAGGTGGACGCCGCCGAGAAGCGGTTCGACACCGCGAAGGGCAAGCTCGAGACCGCGGCGAAGGACAGCGACCTGACGGTCGTGTCGATGTACGCGGACGGTGACGGCGCCTACGTCACCCGCCCGGCCGACGAGCCGACGCTGCAGATGTACACCGACTTCGGCGTCGACCTGGTGAACCCGAAGCCGAAGGGCTTCTACTGGGGCATCTACAGCTGGGAGAACGCGGGTCAGATCACCGGCGACGTGCTCCTGCTCTCGCAGCAGGGCTACCAGGTCGCCGACCTTGAGAAGCAGCCCACCTTCGCGGACAACGCGGCATTGCAGGCCGGACAGGTCCACAGCTGGACGTTCCCGGCCCTCGACTACGCGTCGCAGGCCGACTACATGACGAAGCTCGCGGGCTGGCTCGACGACAGCAAGAAGCTGTCCTAGCCGTCAGTCCAGCGGGAGCAGCGGCGCCCAGAACGCATCGGGGCCGTCGGCGACGACGGCGTCGGCCTCGAAGCGGAAGCCGTAGTCGCGGACGAACTCGGCGGCGCCCGCGACCTCGTCCTGGGCGTCGTCCCGTTCCGGCTCGAAGAGGTACACGCCGTGTCCCATCTTCACGCCGCTGTCGCTGATGACCGTGAGGTCCCAGCGCCCTTCCTCTGCCCGTTCGATCCGCACGACGGCGGCCTGCGCCTCGGTGAAGTCAGCCATGCCGCCGAGCGTACGTGTCCGCCGCTGGGCGCGCTCCGGCGGATCACGGTAGGAACGAGGGATGACACGCACCGAGTGGACGGAGGACGTCCTCGGTGCGCCGTACGAGCGGCTCGAACTCCCACTCGGTGAGGACTCCGAGGGTGCGGTCGTCGCGACCCTCGTCCGCCGACGTCGCTCCGCCGCCGACCTCCTGCACGCGGGCGGTCCCCTGCACGGCACCGACGTGCTCTACGTGCACGGGTGGTCGGACTACTTCTTCCAGACCGAGCTCGCCGAGCGCATCGAGCGGCTCGGCGCACGGTTCCACGCGCTGGACCTGCGGAAGTACGGCCGGAGCCTCCGACCACGGCAGACACCGGGGTTCATCGACTCGCTCGAGACGTACGACGAGGACATCGGCGCCGCACTCGACGTCATCCGGGCCGAGCACCACGGCGAGCGCCGTCGCCTCGTGCCGATGGGGCACTCGACGGGCGGGCTCACGCTGTCCCTCTGGGCCGCACGGCACCCGGAGGCCGTCGACGGCCTCATCCTGAACAGCCCGTGGCTGGAGTTCCAGGCGTCGGCGGTCGGCCGGGCGCTCGTCGCTCCGATGATCAAGCTCGGAGCGCGCCGGAACCCGCTCGCGCCGCTGCCTGCCGTCGACCCCGGCTTCTACACGCGCACCGTCTCGGCCACCGGCGAGGGCCGCTGGACCTACGACCAGGAGTGGCGACCGGAGCGGGGGTTCCCGCTGCACCCGGGGTGGCTCGCCGCGGTGTTCGACGGGCAGGGGACCGTGGAACACGGGCTCGGGATCGCGGTGCCCGTGCTCACGATGCTGAGCGACAAGAGCATGCTCCAGCCCCGCTGGGACGAGGGCATGGCGCACGCGGACGTCGCCCTGAACGTCGACGCGGTCGCGCACCGGGCGCTGTCCCTCGGGGACGAGGTGACCGTGCGACGGCTCCACGGCGCCCTGCACGACGTGGTGCTCTCCGCCGGCCCCGTCCGCGAGCAGGCATACGAGGCCATCGGCCGCTGGGCGCACACCCTGCCGCGCTGACCCGCCGACCCGCAGACCCGCAGACCCGCAGACCCGCAGACCCGCTCAGCGCAGGGCTGCGACGGCTGCCTTCGTGGCCGCGGCGACCAGGGCGTCGTCGGCCGTGGCGTCCGACTGCTTGCCGGAGGTCATCACGACGACGACGAGGGGCGCGCGACCCGACGGGTACACCACCGCGATGTCGTTCCGGACGCCGTACTCCCCCGTACCGGTCTTGTCGGCGACCGGCCACGCCGGGTCGACGCCGGCGCGCACCGTCCCCGCACCCGTGGTGTTGTCGAGCATGGTGTCGCGGAGGAACGTCCGGTCAGTCGGCTCGAGCGTCGTCCCGAGCACGACCTTCCGCAGGTCCGTCGCGAACTGCGCCGGGGTCGTGGTGTCCCGCGCATCGCCCGGGGTGGCCTCGTTCAGCTCCGGCTCGACCCGGTCCACGTTCGTGACGCGGTCCCCGATGCCGCGCAGGTACCGCTCGACGGCGTCCGGGCCGCCGAGCCGTTCGACGAGCAGGTTCGCTGCGGTGTTGTCGCTGAACCGGAGTGACGCGTCGATGAGCTCCCGGACGGTCATGCCCGTGTCGACGAACCGGCTCGTGATCGGTGCGTAGTCGAGCAGGTCGCTGCGGTCGTAGTGCACGACGGTCTCGAGGTCGGTGTCGGATGCCCCGGCGAGGACCGCCGCGGCGATGAAGGTCTTGTTGGTGGAGGCGAACGCGAACCGCTCCCCCTGCCGGTACTCGACCCGGTGTCCCGAGCCCGTGTCGACGGCCACGACGCCGAGCCGGGCGTCGTGCTGCTGCTCGAGCCGCCGGAACGACGCGTCTGCGGACCGCTGCGCCGTCGACGCGGTCGCGGTCGCGGTCGGCGTGGTGGTCCGGGTCGCGGTGTCGGTGTCGGCGGCCGGTGCCACACCCCCGCTGCACCCGGCCACCGCCATCACGACCGCCAGGCCGATCGCTGCCGAGGACACCATCGTCGAAGCACGCATGCGTCCAGTATCCGATCCCGACCTGCGTCATCGGCGAACGCTGTCGCCCAGGCGCGCGCACGTCGCGCGGAAGGCCTCGTCGAGCGTCGGGTCGGCGTCCGCTGCCCAGGTCTCGAGCGCCACCCGCAGCGCCAGGAGCGTCAACGACACGGCGAACGGATCCGCACCCCGCCAGCGCTGCTGCAGCTGCGGGGACTGCGCCGCGTCCCGAGCGGCCATCGCGGCGGACAGTGCGGGGTCCGTTCCGACGATGCGCCAGATCGCCAGGAGCCGCTCGCGTGCACCAGCCCGGTCGTGCTCGAGCCGCGCGAGGAACTCGGCGATCCACTCGGTCAGGTCCGTGAAGCCGACCGGCCCGCCCGTCTCCGGCACCGCGAACCGGTGCACGATGTGGAGCGTGGACCGGAAGGCGTCCACCTTCTCGGGGCAGTACCGGAAGAACGTCCGCTCGGTCAGGCCGACCTCGGCCGCGATGTCGCGCGCCGTGACGTCCTCGAAGCCCCGCTCCGTGACGAGTGCGACCGCGGCTGTCTCGATCGCACGCACCGTCGCCACACGGTGTCGGGCACGCACCCCGGAGTCGAACGCGATCGGCCGGCGAGGCCGCACGGCGCCCCGAGGACCAGTTCCGTTCGTCACCCTACGGATCGTGACAGTGGCTGACGGAATCCAGAGGCGCCCGAGAGCATCTGTGGACAGCCGTCGGTAGCCTCGCCGCGTGACCGATCGATCGACCACAGCTGCCATCCGCCTCGTCCGGCTTGACCCGACCGGGTCTGACCGCGGAGCACTGCTCCTCTTCCTCACCACCGAGGACTTCGACCTGTCCGCCCCCGTGCCCCTGTTCGACCTCCGCATCGCCAGTTCCCACCGCGGTCACGGCCTCGGCGTTCCGGCACTCCGGGCGCTCACCGACCACGTCTTCCGAACGCTGCCCGAGGTCACGCGCTTCGAGGGACAGACCCGCGACGACAACTCCGCCATGCGCCGCGTCTTCGCCGGCGCCGGCTGGGTCAAGGAGGCGCACTACCGCGAGGGCTGGCCGGTCGCGGGCGGCAGCCCGCGCGCATCGGTGGGCTACGGCATCCTGCGCCGGGACTGGGAGACCGGCACGACGACGCCCGTGCCGTGGGACGACTCCCCCTGAGGCGCACGCGGGGCTAGCCTCACCGCATGACCGCATCGTTCAACCACACGATCATCGCGGCGAAGGACGCCGCGGTCTCCGCGGCGTTCCACCGCGACCTGCTCGAAGCCGCCGAGGCCCCGTCCTGGGGCCCCTTCACCAACCTGCAACTGCCGGACGGCGTCCTGCTCCAGTTCGCCGCGCCGCCGATCGACTTCCCGCCGCAGCACTACGCGTTCCTGCTCGACGACGACCACTTCGACCGCGCCTACGCCCGGATCACCGCCGAGGGTCGAGAGCACTGGGCCGACCCGCAGCGGCAGCGCCCGGGCGAGACGAACACCGAGCACGACGGCCGTGGCGTCTACCTGCTCGACCCCGCCGGCCACTACATCGAGCTGCTCACCCGCCCGTACCTGTGAGCACCGGCGACCGGATCCGTCTGCTCACCGCGGCGCTGACGGACGCGGTGCCGGAGAGCGTCGTGGCGCTGCGCGGGTCACGGGCCGCAGGCACCGCGGATGAGTTGAGTGACATCGACCTCGACTGGCGGGTCGGCACACACGGCGACGGTGCGCTCGAGGACCTTCCCGGAACACTCGGTGGGGTCGGCCGGCCCGCGTCACTGCGACTCGACCCGGAAAGCGCCCTCGAATCCGAGCGCCGACTCGTGTTCGTGCGGTTCGAGGGCTGGTCGGTCTTCGAGCGCGTCGATCTGGAGATCGTCGGGCGCTTCGGCGCCGACGTCCCGTCGTGGGCCGGTCCGTGGTCCGCCGCCGAGAGTGCCCTCATGAACGGCATCGCCGCGATCAAGGCGCTCCGCCGCGGGCGCGGGGACGTCGACGGTCTGCTCGGCCGCGGAGCCGCTCGCATCGGTGTCGAGGACGCGAACGGCTCGGTCCCGGAGCGCATCGCTGCGCTCGTCGACGCGGCCGAGCATGCCGAGCCGGCCCAGCGTGCGCTCGCGGCACGGATCCGCGCGGAGCTCGGTCACACCCGGTGACTACGGGCGGGTGAAGAGGTTGACGAGGTTGCCGTCCGGGTCGCGGAACAGCGCGGACCGGTTGCCCCACGGCATCGTCGTGGGCGGGAGCACCACGTCGTCGAGGTCCGGGCGCAGGCGCTCGAACGAAGCGTCCACGTCACCGACGAGGAACTCGACGATGACGCTGCCGTTCGCCCCGGCCGTCGGCGCGCCCGCCCCGAGCATCGCCACGGTCGCCGGCGTCCCGAGCGCCAGCACGGCTCCGCCGGTCACGATCTCCGCGAACACCGGCGCCGGCCGCCGCGCCGTGGTGCCGGTGACCCGCTCGTAGAACGTCACCATCCCGTCGAGGTCCTCGGTGATGATCCGGATCGATGCGAACTCCATGGCTGCCTTCCCGTCGACCACCGTGGCCGACGAGGAGAGCATCCTCCGGGGAGGCGACAGCGTCCTGTCGGAGTTTCACGAATCCGGAGACGAGCCCGGCAGCACCGGGCGCAGCACGCCGTGCGGGATGTCGAGCTCCTCGACCCGCACCACCCGGGCCGGCACCCGCTCGCCCGTCTCCGCCACCGCGAGCACCCGGTCACCCCGGAACGCACGCACCCCCTCCCGGAGGCGGCACCAGGCGACGAGGTACCAGTCCTCGCCCTTGCCGATGTACCCGAGCGGCTCGACGGTCCGCTCGGACTCCTGCCCGGCGGCGTCCCGGTAGGTCATCCGGACCACCCGTCCACCGGTCAGCGCCCGCGCGAGACCGGTCGGCGCGGGCGCGCGTTCACCGGACTCGAGCAGGTGCACCCGCCCGGCGAGCCGAGCCGTCCGACGGGCGTCGTCCTCCGCCAGCACGGCCGTCACCTTTCTCGCAGCACGGAGCGCGGCATCCCGGAAGGGGCTCGTCGCCAGCGTCCCGAGACCGATCGCGACCGCCAGGGCCTCGTCGACGGTCAACCCGAGCGGCCCCAGGGTCGCGCGGGCATCGATCGTGTAGCCGCCGGTCCGGCCCGGTTCGGCCCAGATCGGCACGCCCGCCTCCTGCAGCGCGACGAGGTCCCGCTCGACGGTCCGCGCGCTGACCGCGAACCGGTCGGCCAGCCACCGTGCGCTCCGTCGCCCGGGTGCGACGGCCCGGAGTTCCTCGACCAGCGCGTAGAGGCGATCAGTCCGGTTCACCGATCGACGACAGGCCGCGACAGCCGTTCGACGGTCGCGTGCGCGCCGTCGTCGATCAGCCCGTCGAGGGCGTCCCGGTACGCGGCGACGAACCGCTCGTCGTCGGCGAGGTCGCCGAACACGGACCGGTTCTGGATGAAGGCGAGCCGGTCCTCGCGCTGCGTGAGCGCGATGCGGTGGAGCGAGTCGGCCAGCCGGTCGACGATCTCGATCGGCTCGCCGGACTCGTCCGTCCCCTCGTCGTAGCGCGCCCAGGACGCGACGATGGCGGCGGACATCGTCACGGGACCGCCGGACGCGAGGTTCTCCCGCACCACGGGGAGCAGCCACTTCGGGATGCGGTCGCTCGACTCGGCGCAGAGCCGGGCGAGGGTGTCGCGCACCTCGGGGTTCTGGAACCGCTCGATGAGCGTGGACTTGTAGTCCTCGAGGTCGATGCCGGGGACGGGCTGCAGCGTCGGCGTTCCCTCTTCGTCCATGTAGCGGCGGAGGAACGTGGCGATCGCCGGGTCCTGCGTGGCCTCGTGCGCGTAGCGGTACCCGGACAGGTACCCGAAGTAGCACAGCCCCTGGTGGCTCGCGTTGAGGAGCCGCAGCTTCATCAGCTCGTAGGGCTCGACGTCCTCGACGAGCTGGACGTCGGCTTCCTCGTAGGGCGGGCGTCCGGCGGGGTGCGCGTCCTCGAGCACCCACTGGAAGAAGGGCTCGGCGACGACGGGCCAGGCGTCCTCGATGCCGAGGTCGTCACGGACGGACGCCCGGTCCTCGTCGGTCGTGACCGGCGTGATCCGGTCGACCATCGAGTTCGGGAAGCTGACGTGCTCGTCCATCCAGTCCGCGAACGCCGGGTCCTGCAGCCGCGCGTAGGCGGTGAACATGTCCCGGGCGACGTGCCCGTTGCCCTGGATGTTGTCGCACGACATCACCGTGAACGGGGCGATTCCCCGGTCGCGGCGACGCCGGAGTGCCTCGACGACGAGGCCGAACACGGTGTGCGGCGGCTGGTCACCACGGAGGTCCGCGACGACGCCGGGCTCGTCGGCCACGAACTCGCCGGTCACGTGGTCGAAGTTGTAGCCGCCCTCGGTGATGGTCAGGCTGACGATCCTGGTCTCCGGCGAGGCCATCTTCTCGACCACGGCATCCGGGTCGTCCACGGCGAGCATGTAGTCGACGATGCTGCCGATCACGCGCGCTTCGCGGGTGCCGTCGGCGTGCTTGAGGACGAGCGTGTAGAGCCCGCCCTGCTCGGCCATCGCGGTGGCCATGCGGCGGTCCTGCTCGAGGACGCCGACGCCGCAGATGCCGTACTCCCGGGCCTCTCCGCGCTGCAGGAGCCGGTCGATGACCATCGCCTGGTGCGCCCGGTGGAAGCCGCCGACGCCGAAGTGGACGATGCCGGCGGTGATGCCGGCGCGGTCGTAGGTCGGGACGGCGACGCCGTTCGCGGCGATCTCGTCGAGGGTCTCCGGGGACAGGCGGACGGGCATCGGTACTCCTTCGTACGGGCGGGCGGTCCCGCCAGTCTTCCACTCGGCGGGGGACAACCCTGAAGGTCCGCTCGGACAAGTTGCACCGAGTGCATCGATGCACTTAGTGTGCTCTTTCGTGACCCTGTCGATCGACCGCCGTGCTGCCCTCAAGGCGAAGCACCGCGCCGCGATCGTGCAGGCCGCACGCGACCTGGTCGAGGAACGCGGCGGACGCGGCTTCAGCGTCGACGAGCTCGCCGCGCGGGCCGACGTCGCCCGTCGGACCGTCTTCAACCACTTCTCCTCACTCGACGAGGTCCTGCTCACCGTCTGCGAAGAGGTGCTCTCGGTGATCATCGACCGGTTCCTCGCCGACATGGCGAACACCCCGGTCGGCGACGGCACCCGCTCCTCGATGTTCGACGAGATCGAGTCCGCCGCGCGTGGGGCCGACCTCGCGCGGGCGATCGTGCGGATGAAGTCGATCATCGGCGAGCCGGACGACGTCGCCGACGCCCGCGCCGCGATCCTCACCCAGACGGCGTTCTCGCGCGTGACCGAGCGACTCCGGGTCGAGGTCCGCCGACGGCACCCCGCCGCGGACGCCCTCGACGCCGCACTGCTCGTCGAGTCCCTGATGAGCGGGATCGTCGTCATCGCGGAACACTGGCTCCAGACCACCGGCCCGCGCCTCGATCAAGAGGCGCTCGACCACTGGGACGCCCTGCTCGCACGACTCGTGCACAGCGTCCGCAGCGGGTACATGCCCGCGCACTGAGACTGCACCACCAGGGGTCCACCGGCGTGCCCCGCTCATCCAGCACCAACCACGACGAAAGGAACGGGGCACCGCATGGCCGGTCTGCTCTACCGCCTCGGACGATTCTCCGCACGGCGACACTGGCTCGTGATCATCTCGTGGATCGTGATCATGGGGATCGCGGGCGGCACCTTCGCCCTGTTCTCCGGCACGATCTCGTCCTCGATCACCATCCCCGGCACCAAGACCAGCCAGGTGCAGGACGAGCTCGCGGACAAGTTCCCGAGCGCGAACGGCGGGACCGGCACGCTGGTGTTCGCGACGAAGGACGGCAAGGCCTTCTCGGACACCCAGAAGACCGAGGTCGCCGACTTCCTGAAGGACCTCGAGGACCTGAAGGGCGTCAAGGGCGCCACGTCCGGATTCGACACGCAGAAGCAGCTCGACGACCAGCGCCAGAAGCTCGTCGACGGCAAGCAGCAGATCGCCGACGGCCGGACCAAGATCGCGGACGGCCAGAAGCAGCTCGACGCGCAGAAGGCCCAGCTCGAGGACGGCAAGGCCAAGATCGCGGCCGCGCAGCAGCAGCTCGACGCGCAGAAGACCCAGGCCGCCGCGGCCACCGGAGCCGCAGCCGAGGCCGCGCAGGCCCAGCTCACCCAGGCGCAGGCGCAGATCACGGCGCAGCAGGCCCAGATCACCGCCGGCGAGCAGCAGATCGCCGACGCGCAGAAGACGATCGACCAGAACACCCAGAAGCTCGACGACAGCGAGCAGGAGCTCCAGCAGGGCACGAAGCTCCTCGACCTGTCGAAGGACATCCGCTTCGTCTCCTCGAACGACAGCTCGGCCATCGGCACCGTGCAGTTCACGAAGTCCACCTACGAGGTGCCGCAGAGCACCAAGACCGCGATCTCCGACAAGGCCGACTCCGCGAAGATCGACGGCGTCGACGTCTTCGTGTCGAACGACATCGCGCAGGGCGTCCCGTCGATCCTCGGCCCCGGTGAGATCGCCGGCGTCATCATCGCCGCCCTCGTGCTGTTCTTCATGCTCCGCACGGTGATCGGCGCCGCGGTGCCGCTCGTCAGCGCGCTGCTCGGCGTCGGCGTCGCGTCCCTCGCGGCACTCTCGTTCTCCAGCCTCGTCGAGTTCATCTCGGTCACGCCGGTGCTGGGGGTGATGCTGGGCCTGGCGGTCGGCATCGACTACTCGCTGTTCATCCTGAACCGGCACCGGACCCAGCTGAAGCAGGGCATGCAGGTGCACGAGTCGATCGGGCTCGCGAACGGCACCTCGGGCAACGCCGTGGTCTTCGCTGGTGCGACCGTCATCGTCGCCCTGCTCGCGCTGAACATCACCGGGATCCCGTTCCTCGGCCTGATGGGGACCGTCGGCGCCGTCGCGGTGTTCTTCGCCATCCTCATCGCCACGTCCTTCACCCCGGCGCTGCTGTCGCTCATCGGCATGCGGATCCTCCGCCGCAAGGAGCGGGAGCGGATCGGCAACACGGGCTCCACCCGGGTCCCGAACAAGCCGATGTCGACCTGGCGCGCGATCATCACGCTCGTCGCCGGCGTCCTGGTCCTCGGCACGATCGCCCTCCCCGCGACGCAGATGCGCCTCGGCCTGCCGACCGGTGCGTCCGAGTCCGTCGACTCCAGCCAGTACAAGGCGTACAAGACGCTCGACAAGGAGTTCGGCGCCGGGCAGAACGGCCCGCTCCTCGTCGTCGCCACACTGCCGAAGGCGATCAGCGAGGACGACGTCACGGCGACCGAGGTCACCATCGGCCAGGCGATCGCGAAGAACTCCGACGTCGACGCCGTGCTCCCCATCGGCGCGTCGAAGGACCGCTCGATCATCGCCTTCCAGGTGAAGCCGAACGGCGGCCCGGACAGCGTCTCCACCGAGGAGCTCGTCAAGGACCTCCGGACGCAGAACGTGACCGTGGACGGCGGCAAGGCCACCCTCGGGGTCGCGGGCAACGCGTCCGCGAACATCGACGTGTCCGAGAAGCTCTCGAACGTGCTGCCGCTCTACCTCGCGGTGGTCGTCGGCCTGTCGCTGATCATCCTCATCATCGTGTTCCGGTCGTTCCTCGTCCCGATCACGGCGACGGCGGGCTTCATCCTGTCGGTCCTCGCGGCCTTCGGTGGCCTGACCGCGATCTACCAGTGGGGCTGGCTCGGCAGCGTGTTCGGGGTGCACGACCCCGCACCGATCCTGAGCTTCCTGCCCATCATCGAGATCGGCATCCTGTTCGGGCTCGCGATGGACTACCAGCTCTTCCTGGTGTCCGGCATGCGCGAGGCGTACGCCCACGGGGCCAGCGCGAAGGTGGCCGTCCAGCGTGGTCTGCACGCCGGACGCGCGGTGGTCACGGCAGCGGCGATCATCATGATCTCGGTGTTCGCGGGCTTCATCTTCTCGGACTCCTCCACGATCAAGCCGATCGGCTTCGGCCTGGCGTTCGGCGTGCTCGTCGACGCGTTCGTGGTCCGCATGCTGCTGATCCCGGCGGCGATGCACCTGCTCGGCAAGAGCGCGTGGTGGTTCCCGAAGTGGCTCGACCGCATCGTGCCGGACGTCGACGTGGAGGGCGCGAAGCTGGAGCGCTCGCACCCGGTCGCGGGGCACGAGTCCGAGGGCACGCACACGGAGACGCAGGGCGCGCACACGGGGACGCACGCGCTCCCCGTGGAGCCGGACGCCAACGCGCACGAGTCGGGGCACCCGCCGGCGCACCGCGCCTAGCCAGCGCACCGCGCACAGCCAGCGCACCGCGCGTCACCAGCGCACCAGCCGGGAGGCCCGGTGCCGGTCCACGAGACCGGCACCGGGCCTCCCGTCGTTGCGATCCAGACCATGCACCCACCGCACGATCGTTCGTGCGCGAACGGTACGCTGGGACGCATGGCCCAGACCGAGATCGACCCGCTCGCCCTCGACCGGCAGCTCTGCTTCGCACTCGCCGCCACCAGCCGCAGTGTGATCGGGCTCTACCGCGACCTGCTCGAGCCGATGGGCCTGACGCACCCGCAGTACCTCGTGATGCTCGCCCTGTGGGAGCACGACCCGCGCTCGGTGCGCGAGATCGCCGGGGAGCTCCGCCTCGAGTCCGCGACGCTGAGCCCGCTGCTCAAGCGCCTCGAGGCCTCCGGCTACCTGCGCCGAACCCGCAGCACCGCCGACGAACGCCAGCTCGAGGTGTCCCTGACGACCGCGGGCCGAGCGCTCCGCGACCGTGCGCGCGAGGTCCCCCTCGCCGTTGCCGAGCGCCTCGGCTGGCCGCTCGCCCGACTCGAGGCGCTCAAGGACGAACTGACCGAGCTCCTGACGCTCGTCGACGGGATCTGATCGCCGGACGACCTGACGCGCGATACTCGTTCGTGCAACAATAGTGAGTGCACGAACGAAAGGATCACCGTGGGACGATTCGGCAGCTGGTACGAGCGGTGGAACACCACCCTCATCCGCAAGATGGGCCCGTCGCAGATCGGCGCCGGACACCCCGAGGGCGTGGACGACCGCAGCGTCGACCGACCGTGCCCGATGTGCGGCAAGTCGCTCTCCCGGCACCAGGTGATCCGGCCGGAGGGCCAGATCCGCTCCTCCACGCTGGTCTGCCCGCGCGACTGAGAATCCGCAGCATTCCGCCCCGACTCGGAATTGCACCAAGCAACACGTCGTTCCCCTCGGCGTGAAGCTCTTCGAACCCGCCACCTTCGGCGCTCTCCCCCTCGCGAACCGCATCGTCATGGCCCCGCTCACCCGCGTGCGCGCCGGCGAGCACGGCATCCCCAACGACCTGCTGGTCGAGCACTACCGCCAGCGTGCCGGTCTCGGCATGATCGTCACCGAGGGCACCTGGCCCGTGCAGGAGGGCCGCTCCTACCCCGGGCAGCCCGGCATCGCGACCGACGAGCAGATCGCCGGCTGGCGCCGCGTCGCCGACGCCGTGCACGCCGAGGGCGGCACCATCGTGATGCAGCTCATGCACGGCGGCCGCGTCTCGCACCCCGAGATCTCCGGGACCCCGCGCATCGTCGCCCCGAGCGCCGTCGCCGCTCCCGGTCAGACGCACACCGCGACCGGCAAGGTCGACATGCCGGTCCCCCACGAGCTGACCACCGCCGAGGTCCAGGACGCCGTCCAGGGCTTCGTCGAGGCCGCCCGCAACGCGATCGCCGCCGGGCTCGACGGCGTCGAGGTGCACGGCGCGAACGGCTACCTCGTGCACGAGTTCATGTCCGCCGCCTCGAACACCCGCACCGACCAGTACGGCGGCTCCCCGGAGAACCGCGCGCGCTTCGCGATCGAGGTCACCACCGCCGTCGCCGAGGCCATCGGCGCCGACCGCACCGGCATCCGGCTCTCCCCCGAGCACGGCATCCAGGGCGTCATCGAGGACGACGCAGCGGACGTCCACGCGACGTACACCGCGGTCGCCGAGGGTCTGGCGCCGCTCGGCCTGGCGTTCCTCGATGTCCTGCACGCCGAGCCGACCGGCGAGCTCGTGCAGCACGTCCGCCGCACCGTCGGGGCCCCGTTCATCGCGAACTCCGGCTTCAGCGCGCTGACCACCCGCGACGAGGCACTCGCCCTCGTCGACGGCGGCCACGCCGACGGCGTCGGTGTCGGTCGTGCCGCGATCGCGAACCCGGACCTCGCCCACCGCTGGGAGCAGGACGCCGAGCTCAACGAGCCGCGTCCGGAGCTCTTCTACGGCCAGGGCGCCGAGGGCTACACCGACTACCCGACGCTGGCCGACGTGCGCGGCGCGACCGTCGCGTAGATCCCGGCTCCAGGCCGGACGGGAGGCCCGTGGCGGTGTCGCCACGGGCCTCCCGTCATCCTGCGGCCGGTTCCTCGAGCACCGGGCCGTCGTCGAGGAACACCGTCGGGTGGCCGGGCTCCGGCACGTCCGGACGGGTGTCCAGGTCGGCGTCGAGGGTCGGCATGTCGTCGCCTTCGGCGACGGACGGGATCGACGGGTTCATCGCTGGTGCTCCGATCACGACCGGGGGTTCGGGTGAGGTGATCGTAGCGCTTGCCGACGATCAACGAGAACGGCCCCGATGCGATGCATCGGGGCCGTTCTCTGTTCGGTGTCCTGTGCGCTCGAAGGGACTCGAACCCCCAACCTTCTGATCCGTAGTCAGATGCTCTATCCATTGAGCTACGAGCGCGTGGCTGCCGTAGCGGCCGTGGAAGACTCTACAACAGGTGCGGCGTGCGCGCCAATCGAGGGGGCCCTCCCCGGACGCTCGGCGTGTCGCCGGGTCAGAGCGCCGCGAGCTCCTCGTCGAAGACCTCGGCGAGGAACACCTCGAGCGCCTGCCACGAGCGACGATCGGCGCGCTCCTGGTACTGCGCGCCGTGGTCCGGCGCGTCGGTCCCCGGCACCGCGAAGGCGTGCATCGCCCCGGCGTAGGTCACGACCTGCCAGTCGACCTCGGGCGCCCCGCGCATCTCCTCCTGCCAGGCGGCGACCTTGGCGTCGGGGACGACCGGGTCGGCGGCGCCGGTCAGCACCAGCAGTGCCGCGCGGATCTCCCCCGCGTCGGACGGGTCGTGGGTGAGCAGGTTGCCGTGGAAGGAGACGGCCCCGGCGAGGTCGGCTCCGGTGCGGGCGAGCTCGAGCGCCGCGGACCCGCCGAAGCAGTAGCCCATCACGACGACACGGGAGTGGTCGACGTCGGGGTCCTCGCGCAGGCGATCGAGGCCGGCCTGCACGCGGGCGCGCATCAGCGGGAGGTCCTGGTAGAACGACCCGGCCACCTGTCCGGCGGTGTCGTCGGCGGGACGGACCCCCTCGCCGTAGACGTCCGCGCCGAACGCGACGTAGCCGAGGCGCGCGAGCATCGTGACCCGGGCCTCGACGTGCTCGTTCACCCCGTGCCAGTCGTGCACGACGAGGACCGCCGGCCGCGGACCCGAGACGGCGACGTCCTTCGCGAGGACACCGAGGAGCGCGGTCCCCTCGTGGTCGTAGCGGACGGGTTCGACACGGATGTCGGCACCGGCGGGTTCGGGAACGGTCTGCAGGACGTCGTCGATCGTGGTCATGCGCTCGACGCTACGCGTCGATGTTGTCCCAGCCATCGGGGCCGGACGACCCGGCCGCGTAGTCGTCGAGGTCGACCTTGCCGGCACGCCATGCGGTGCGGAACGGCTCGACGACCTTCCACCCCTGCACGGCGCTGTCCCCGCGGACGGACAGGGTCGCGTCGCCCTCGAGCACCCCGGCGAGGACCTCGCCGTAGGCGCTCAGTCGACCGGGGTTGAAGCTGACCTCGAGCTTCGTGTGGTCGATCGTGTACGGGTCGCCCGGGCCGTTCACGTTGAGTTCGAGCTGCATCTGGTCGGGGGCGATCCAGATGCGGAGTCGGTCGGGTCGCTGCACGCCGGTCAGCCCGTCGGGCACGTGCGGCGAGTCCTTGAACGTGATGATGATCTCGCGGCGCTGCGCCCCGAGCGCCTTCCCGGAGCGGAGCGTGAACGGCACACCGGCCCAGCGCCAGTTCGCGATCTCCAGGGTGATCTGGGCGAGGGTCTCGGTACCGATCGACGGGTCGACGCCGTCCTCGTCCACGTAGGACGGCAGGGTCCGGTCCCCCACCGTGCCCGCGGTGTACCGGGCGCGCTTGCCGGCGGTCAACGGGTCGCCGCCCCACGGGCGGACCGCTCGGAGGACGAGTTCCTTCTGGGTACGGAGGTCGTCGGCGTCGATCGACGCCGGTGCCTCCATCGCGACGACGGCGAGCACCTGCAGCAGGTGGCTCTGGATCATGTCGACGAGTGCGCCGGCCTTGTCGTAGTAGCGCGCCCGCCCTTCGAGACCGAGGGTCTCGTCGTAGACGATGTCGACGCGCTCGACGTGGACGGAGGAGAGCAGCGGCTCGACGATCCGGTTGGCGAAGCGCAGGCCGAGGAGGTTCAGGACGGTGGACCGGCCGAGGAAGTGGTCGACGCGGTGGATGCGCTCCTCGGGGAGGAACGAGTGCAGCACGTCGTTGAGGTGCTCGGCGCTGGCGGCGTCGGTGCCGAAGGGCTTCTCGAGCGCGAGCCGGGTCCCCGCGGGCAGGTCGAGGTCCGCGAGCACCTCGCAGCTCTTCTCCGTCACCGCCGGCGGCAGGGCGAAGTACACGGCCGGGTCGTGGTCGCAGTCCGCGAGCAGGGTCGTCAGGTCGTCGGCACTGGTGACGTCCGCCTTGTGGTACCGCGACGCGTCCACGACACCCTGCAGCCGCTCCGACAGCGGAGCCGACCCGGAGGCACCCTCGTCCTCTTCGTTCTTCGACGCCTGTGCGTCCTCGAACGCGTCGTGCACGAGCTGCTTCCAGGCGGCGTCGTCGAGGTCCTCGACACCGGCGCCGATGAGCTGGACGTCCCAGTCCTCCTTCACCTCCAGCAGGGTCGCGAGCCCGGGCAGGAGGAGCCGCTTCGAGAGGTCCCCGCTGGCACCGAGGATGAGGAGTGTGGTCTGGAGGGTCGCCATGTCCCAGAACGTAGTGGTCACGACTCCACGTCGTTCCAATACTGTGGGAACCGGAACGGCGCGAGGGAGCACCATGACGACTGAGGACACCGGACGACGACTGCGCGTGGTCGTGGTCGGGACGGGGATGATCGCGGCGGTGCACGTGCGCGCCGCGAAGGCCGCAGGAGCGGAGGTCCTCGGGATCCTCGGGCGCAACGCGGCCCGTTCCGCCCAGGTCGCCGGGCAGCTCGACGTGCCGCGCGGCTACGCCGACCTCGACGAGGTGATCGCGGACGCCCCGGACGTCGTCCACGTCTGCACCCCGAACGACCAGCACCACCCGCAGGCCCTCGCCGTGATCCGCGCGGGCATCAACGTGGTGTGCGAGAAGCCGCTCGCGGTGTCGAGCGCCCAGGCCCTCGAACTCGAACGCGCCGCTGCCGAAGCCGGCGTCGTGGCGACGGTCCCCTTCGTCTACCGGTTCCACCCGATGGTGCGTGAGGTCCGCGCGAAGATCGCGGACGGCGACCTCGGCCGGGTGCTCGCCGTGCACGGGCACTACCTGCAGGACTGGATGCTCGACGAGGACTCGTCCTCGTGGCGGGTGGACGCCGGAGCCGGCGGGCTGTCCCGGGCGTTCGCGGACATCGGTTCGCACTGGTGCGACCTGGTCGAGTTCGTCACCGGCGAGCGCTTCGCGACCGTGAGCGCCGTCACCGACATCGTCTACCCGACCCGGCCGGCGGCGTCGGGCCCTTCTTTCTCCGGGTCGCCAGACCCGGACCCGCTCGCCGATGCCGGCACCCGGGCGGAGGTCACCACCGAGGACACCGCCGTCGCGACGTTCCGCACGGCCTCCGGGCGGATCGGCAACGTGGTGATCTCCCAGGTCGCAGCCGGGCGGAAGAACCGGCTCTGGTTCGAGGTGGACGGCACCCGGGGTTCCGCCTCGTTCGACCAGGAACGCCCGGAGTCGGCGTGGTTCGGCAACGAGCGCGGGGCGCAGATCCTGGTCAGGGACCCTGCACAGGGTTCACCGGACCAGCGCCGCCTGGCCACGGTGCCGTCCGGTCATCCGCAGGGCTACCTCGACGCCTTCGCGGCCTTCGTCGCCGACACGTACACCGCCGTCCGGACCGGGGTCGCGCCCGACGGCCTCCCGACCTTCGCCGACGGGGCCAGGTCGGCGCAGATCATCGACGCCGTCGTCGCCAGTGCGGGTGACGACGCCTGGAAGGAGATCGCATGAAGCTCGGGATGCTCACCGCCTGCCTGCCCGGGTGGTCGCTCGACCGGATCGCGGACTTCGCCGTCGAGCAGGGCTACGAGCGGCTCGAGGTCGGTGTCTGGCCCGGCACCGGCGGCCGCGACTTCGAGGCAGCGCACCTGCCGGTCGCCAGCTTCACCGAGGCCGACGCGGAAGCCACCCGGGCGCTGCTCGACCGCACGGGCCTGGAGATCTCGGCGTTCGCGTACTACGAGAACAACCTGCACCAGGACCTCGGGCGCCGTGCGGAGATCAAGGAGCACCTGTTCCACGCTATCGATGCCGCGCAGCTGCTCGGCGTGCCCTACGTCGGCACGTTCATCGGTCGCGACAACGCGAAGTCCGTCCGCGAGAACATGCGCCTCGGTGATCGGGTCCTGCCGGAGCTGGTCGACTACGCCGGCGAACACGGCGTCAAGCTCATCATCGAGAACTGCGTGATGGAGGGGTGGCACCCGGACGGGTACCCCGGCAACATCGCGTACTCCCCCGAGCTCTGGGGCTGGGTCACCGGCCTCGGCTTCGGCCTGAACTGGGACCCCTCGCACCTGACGTGGATCGGCATCGACCCGGTCGAGACGATCCTGCCGTTCGCGGAGCACATCGTGCACGCGCAGGCGAAGGACCTCGAGCTCTTCCCGCGCAAGCGGGACGAGTACGGCTTCTTCGGCAAGGTCGACAAGGGCGACGACCCGTGGGACATGGGCTGGTGGCGGTTCCGGGTGCCCGGCCGCGGGGTCGTCGACTGGCCGCACGTCGTCGACCGGCTCTACGAGGCCGGGTTCGACGGCACCCTGTCCGTCGAGCACGAGGACCCGCTCTGGGGCGGGACCGACGAGAAGGTCCTCGAGGGCCTCCGGATCGCACACCGGACGCTGCGCCCCCTCATCGCGATGGAGTGACAGCGCGATGGAGTGACAGCGCGGTGCGGTGACAACGCGCTCAGGCCGTTCCGAGCACGCTGGGGGCATGAGCACGACCGTGAGCGACTTCGTCATCGACCGCATCAAGGCGTGGGGGGTCTCCCGTGTCTTCGGGTACCCCGGGGACGGCATCGGCGCCTTCGACGGTGCCCTCGGCAAGGCGGCGGGCAAGGGCGAGGGCCTGGAGTACGTCCGCCCGACGCACGAGGAGATCGCCGCGCTGATGGCGACCGCGCACGCCAAGTTCACCGGCGAGGTCGGGGTCTGCATCGCGACGTCGAGTCCCGGCGCGTTCCACCTGCTGAACGGGCTGTACGACGCGCAGATGGACAACCAGCCGGTCGTGGCGATCGTCGGCCAGCAGGGGCTCGCGTCGATCGGCTCGTTCACCCAGCAGGAGTCGAACCTCGAGCGCGTCTTCGCCGACGTCGCCTGCTACGTCCAGACGGTCACGACCCCGGAGGCCGTCGGTGTCGTCGTCGACACCGCGTTCCGCACGGCGGCGCTCCGGAAGCAGCCGGCCGTCGTCATCCTCCCCCACGACGTCCAGGCGATGGCGTACGAGGCACCGCCGCTCGAGCACTGGGCGTCGCGGTCGAGCGACGTCCCGGCCTCGACCCGGATCACCCCGCCGGCCGACGAGATCCAGAAGATGGCGGAGATCATCAACGCGGGCGCGAAGGTGACGTTCCTCGTCGGTGCCGGTGCGCGCGGTGCGACCGAGCAGGTCCTCGCCGCCGCCGAGAAGGCCGGGGCCGGCATCATCACGGCGCTCCGCGGCAAGGACGTCGTCCCCGCGGACGTGCCGTACCACTCGCAGCAGCTCGGCCTCCTCGGGTCGCTGCCGTCGCTCCACCAGATCCGCGACTGCGACACCATCGTGCTCCTCGGCACGAACTACCCCTACGGCGAGTACATGCCGGAGACCGGGCAGGCGCGCGGCATCCAGGTCGACATCAAGCCGGAGCAGCTGGGCCTGCGCTACCCGACGGAGCTCAACCTCTGGGGCGACGTCGGAGCCACCCTCGACGCCCTGCTGCCGCTGCTCGTCGACAAGGCGGACAAGTCCTTCCAGGAGACCGTCGCGAGCGAGATGCGCGAGTGGGAGTCCGAGATGCGCGCCCAGGCCGAGGTGGCGTACGACGACGGCGTGAACCCGCGTCGTGTCATCCAGGCGGTGAACGACCGGCTCCCCGACGGTGTGACCGTGACGGCGGACGCGGGCACCACCGCCGACTGGTACGGCCACCACATCCGGCTCCGCAAGGGCATGCGCGGCGACATGTCCGGCCGCCTGGCGACGATGCTCGCGGCGATGCCGTACGCCGTCACCGCGAAGTTCGCGTTCCCGGACCGCCCGGCCGTGTGCACGATCGGCGACGGCGCCTTCCAGATGCTCGGGATGAACGAGCTCATCACCGTGAAGAAGTACATGGCGGCGTGGCCGAACCAGCAGCTCGTCATCGTCGTCATGCACAACGACGACCTCGGCCAGGTGTCCTGGGAGATGCGCACCGAGGACGGCAACCCGATGTGGCCGGGCTCGCAGGACGTCGAGTCCGTCGACTACGCCGGGTACGCGACGCTGCTCGGGTTCCAGGGCATCGCGGTGCACGACGACGCCGAGGTGGACGCCGCCGTCGAGCGGGCGTTCGCGCACCAGGGCGTCACCCTGATCGACGCGTACGTCAGCCGGAACGTCCCGCCGCTCCCGCCGCACATCACGAAGGAGTACGCGATCAACACCGCGAAGAGCCTGCTCAAGGGCGACCCGGTGGAGCTCGGCGTCGTGAAGGACTCCGCCAAGGCGATGGCGGCCGAGGCCGTCGAGCGGGTGAAGGGCGCCCTGGGCCGCGACTGACGACAGCTGTTGCGTGTGTGAACTTCGTGTGACGAGATCGCGGCATCCCTGGCGCGCCCGCTGTACGTCCTCATAGGTTCGTCGGCGATGAACACGAAACCGACCCCCCGCAGGCGCCGCCTCGTCAGCGGTGCCGCTCTGGCCACCGCCGGCGTCCTCGTCGCCCTCTCCGTCCCGTCCGCGGCCCTGGCCGCCGAGGGTGACACCACGATCGACATCTACGACGTCAACGACTTCCACGGGCGCATCGCCCAGTCGCTGAGCACACCGGCACCGCGGGACGGCGACGCCGCCGGCGCAGCGGTGCTCGCCGGCGCGCTCGAGCAGCTGCGTGGCGAGGACACCTCGACCTCGGCGTTCGTCAGCGCCGGCGACAACATCGGCGCATCGACGTTCGAGTCCTTCATCCAGCAGGACCAGCCGACGATCGACGTGCTGAACGCGATGGACCTCTCGGTCAGCGCGATCGGCAACCACGAGCTCGACAAGGGCCGCACGGACCTCGAGGACCGCGTGATCGGCCCCGACGACGCACGCAACGCGACGTGGGACTACGTCTCCGCGAACATCCTCGACACGGCGACGGGCGAGCCCGCGTTCGACCCGTACTCGATCCAGGAGATCAGCGGCAAGCGCGTCGGGTTCATCGGCGCGACGGTCGACCTCGAGGGGCTCGTCAGCCCGTCCGGCATCGAATCGCTCGAGATGGCCGACATCACCGACTCGGTGAACGCCGTGGCCGACGACCTCACCGACGGCGTCGCGGACAACGGCGAGGCCGACGTCCTCGTGCTGCTCGTCCACGACGGCGCCGAGACCGCCGCCGCGTCCGACCTCGACGGCGACAGCGCCTTCGCGCGCGCCGTCCACGCGGTCTCGCCGAAGGTCTCCGCGATCCTGTCCGGCCACACCCACCAGACCTACGTCCACAGCGTCGTCCCGGACGGCGGCACCGTCGCCCGTCCGGTGATCCAGACCGGGTCGTACGGCTTCAACCTGGGGCACCTGCAGCTGACGGTCGCGGCCGACGGTTCGGTCGCGGCCACCGCGGCGGAGAACATCCGCCTGGTCGACGGCACGTTCACCCCGGACGCCGGCGTCGCCGCGACGGTCAGCGCCGCGGTCGCGGAAGCGGACGTGCTCGGCGCGGTCGAGCTCGGCACGACCGACGTCGACATGCGCCGCGCCCTGCAGTCGGACGGCAGCGAGAACCGCGGTGGCGAGTCCACCCTCGGCAACTTCGTCGCCGAGGTCCAGCGGAGCGCCACCGAGGAGCGTCAGGGGGCCCAGATCGCGTTCATGAACCCGGGCGGACTCCGCGCGGACCTCGCCGGCGGTGCGGTGACCTACAAGGAAGCCGCGGTCGTCCAGCCGTTCGCGAACACGCTGGTCGTCCTCGACCTGACCGGGGCGCAGGTCAAGCAGGCGCTCGAGCAGCAGTGGCAGCCGTCGACGGCGAGCCGCCCCTTCCTGAAGCTCGGCGTCTCCGAGGGCTTCGCGTACACCTACGACCCGGCGGCCGCCAGCGGTTCCCGGATCACCGCGATGACGCTCGACGGCGCCCCGATCGATGCGAGCACCACCTACAAGGTCACGGTGAACTCGTTCCTCGCCAGCGGCGGGGACAACTTCACCGCGTTCGCCGCCGCGGCCGCGAAGCAGGACAGCGGCAAGGTGGACCTCGAGGCGCAGGTCGAGTACTTCGAGGCGAACCCGGAGGTCACGGTCGCCGCGGACCAGCGTTCCGTCGGGGTCACGATGACCGCGACGCCGGCAGGCGGCTTCCAGCCCGGCGACGACGTCTCGATGGACCTGTCCTCGCTGGTGTTCAGCAACGCCGGCGACCAGCCGACGTCGGTGCGGGTGAGCGCCGGTGACCAGGTCCTCGCGACCAGCGCCATCGACCCGACGATCGTCGACACCACCGACGAGCAGGGCACCGCGACGCTCGCGTTCACGGTCCCGACCGCCGGAACGGGCGCAGCGACCCCGGCGGCTCCTGGCAGCGCGACGCGTGCCGCAGCCGTCACCGCGGCGGCCACCACCGACGAGCCGCTCGTCATCACCGTCGGCGCGACCCGGATCGTCCTGCCCGTCACGATCCCCCTCGCGGCGGCCGTCGACCCGGGCACCGACCCCGACGAGCCGGGCCAGCCGGGCCAGCCGGGCGAGCCGGGATCGGAGCCGATCGACGGTGACGACGACGGCGCGGGCCCCGGTGCGGACAACGGCGCGGGCGCCGGCACCGACCTGGCAGCCGATCCCGCAGCGGACGGCACGGCGAACGGCGCGCTCGCGTACACGGGTGCCGAACTGACGGCCCCCGCGGTCGTCGCCGGGCTCCTGCTCCTCGCGGGCATCACCGCCATGGTGGTCGCCCGCCGGAAGCGCGCCCGACGTGCGGAGACGGCACTGGACTGACACCGGCGGGCACGGTGCGGGTCCTGACGGGCCCGCACCGAGCCTCCAGGCCGATGCCCTGTGGTGCGACGACGGGCGGGCGACCCACGTCGTCCGCCCTCGGCGTATCCGGTCACGACGGATCCCTGTGTTTTCGGGGTGGCGGCGGGTAATCTCAGCGCTGTCGCACCGCGACGCGCCGCGCAGGGTCGCCTCTCATCGCGAGCGGTGGTTCCGATCGCGAGACTCCGCGGCGCGGGTGTCCTCCGTCTCCAGGGAAACGGCGGAGGGCACCCACCACACACCGCGTCTAGCGGAACAGCCGCTCGCCGATGTAGGAGCCCTTCCGCGGCGCCGGCGGGATCGCGAACACCCCGGACCCGATGTGCGCGATGTACTCGTTGAGCCGGTCCACGGCACCGAGCCGGCGCTGGATGCGGGTGAAGTGCTCGGGGTCGTTGACGTACGCGGCGAAGAGCAGGCCGGCGTCGAGCTGCCCGTACTGGTTCAGCCCGTCCGTGTAGTTGTACGGCCGCCGCAGGATCTTCACGCCACCGTTGTTCTCGTGCGCGGCGAGCGCGATGTGCGACGTCGGGTCGATCGCCGTGCCGTCCGACGACCCGTCGCCGGTCGACTTCGCCGTGAAGTCCGGCGTCGTGTGCTCGGTGCCACCGGAGAGCGGCGCGCCCTCGATCTTCGTCCGCCCGAACACCCGCTGCTGGTCGCTGACGACGTCGGCGTCCCAGATCTCGATGTTCATCTGGACCTTCCGGACGACCTGGTAGGTCCCCCCGGCCATCCACCCGGCGTCGTCGCCGAGCCAGACGAACCGGTCGTACTCCTCGTCCGTGGTGACGTTCCTGGTGCCGTCCTTGAAGCCCATCAGGTTCCGCGGCGTGGTCTGCGACGGCCCGGCGGACGCGCGGCCGAAGCCGAGCACCGTCCACCGCACGGTCGCGGTGCCGCGGGCGATCCGCGCGAGGTCGCGGACCGCGTGGTACGCCACCTGCGGGTCGTCGGCGCAGGCCTGCAGCGACAGGTCGCCGCCGCTCAGCTCGTCCTGCAGCCGGTCGCTCGGGAGCGTCGGGATGGCTGCGAGCGACGCGGGGCGCTTGTCGGCGAGACCGAACCGCTCGTCGAAGATCCCCGGGCCGAGACCGACCGTCACGGTGAGCGACGCGGGCCCGAGGTCGAGCGCCTCCCCCGTGTCGGCACCGACGCCGTCGCCGTGCGCTGGCTCGACGGAGCCGACGGTCTTGCCCGCCTGCAGCTGCGCGATCGACGCGGACCACCGGGCCAGCAGGACCTGCAGGTCCGTGGCGACGGACGACGACATGTCGAACGTCATGAAGACGCAGTACCGCTGCGGAGTGGTGCGGATCCCGCCCTGCGGCTGCCCGGCGGCGGTCGCGTAGAACGGGTGGCTCTGCGACAGGTCGATCGACTCGTCGCCGTTGGTCGCCGCCGCGAGCGGGTTGACGCCGGTCGCGGCGGTCGCCCCCGCGATGCCCGCCGCCGCGCCGACGCCGGCACCCGCCGCGACGAGCCCCGCGCCAGCGCCGATCCCGGCGCCGAACAGCCCGCGCCGGGAGACGGCGCGGGCTGCCTGCTCACGGTCGTCCGTCACGCGGTGGCGACCTTCTCGGCCAGACGGGACAGCGGGTCCTGCAGGGCCTGGACCTGCTGCGAGATCTCGTTGGCGTGCGCCGACTTCGTCGCATCCGTCCAGCTGTCGAACCCGCCGAGGTCGTCGGCGTTGCGGAAGCCGTCCATCAGCGTGTTCGTCGCGTCGAACTGCGCGGCGATCTGCTTCGTCAGCGTCGGGTCGAGCTTGGTCAGGCCCGGCTTGAGGTACGCGAAGGCCTGGCGGGCACCCTCGACGTTCGCGGCGAGGTCGACGAGGTCGATGTGGCTGTACGCCTCTTCCTCACCGGTGATCTTGTTCGACTGGACCTCCTCGAGGAGCCCGGCTGCACCGTTCGCCAGGTCCTCGGGCTTGTAGTCCAGGGTCGGCACGAGCTTCGCGAGGAGCTCGACGTTCGCCGTCAGGTCCTTCGCGTACTGCTTCGTGCCGTCGCTGATCGCACCGGTCTGGAACAGGTCGCGCTCGACGGCGTGGAAACCGCTCCAGCCGACGGCGTCGTCGAGGTTCGACTCGCGCATGTCGATCAGGTAGTCGAGGTTGCCGGCGTTGTCGGTGGCCTTGTACCCCTGCTTGACGAAGCCGTCGACGTCGCTCTCGACGTGCTCGTAGTACGGCCGGGCGTCGGCGTAGTCCTTCTTCGCGGCGTCGAGGTCGCCCGCGTCGATGTCCGTCTGCAGCTGCTTGACCGCGGTCACCATGTCGCTGACCTGCGCGTCGACGTACTTCGAGTACCCGGTCGCGCCGGACTTCAGGAGCGTCGCAGCGCTGCTGTTCGCGGTCGAGGCGACCTTGCCGGTGACGGTGAAGTCGGTCAGTTCCGTCTCGGCACCGGGGCAGTACACCTGGTACTTTCCGCCGCCGAGGGTGCTCGTGAAGGAGACCGGGTCGAGCCCCGGCGCGAGGTTCTCCTTCTCACCGAAGATCCGCTGGTCCTGCAGCAGCTCGACCTCGGTGATCGCGGTCGACGACTCGTTCTTCACCGTGAAGGTGACGGGACCGGCCGGCACCTTCGTGGTGGACACGGCGCACTTGTCGGAGCCGTCGTTCGTCAGCGTGATCGAGACGCGGGACACCTTGCCCGAGTCGGTCGCGTCGTCCGTCGCGGACGACGAGGTCGCGGCGCAGCCGGTGAGGGCGAGCGCGGTCACGACGCCGAGCGCGCCGAGGGTGATGAGGGGTCGTGCGGTCTGCTTACCGAACGGCATGGGCGGAACTCCTTGTCGGGTTCCCGGCGGGCGGGCCGCGGGAGGGGACGGGTGCGGGGTCGTGGGACGCGGGTGCCGCCGGGCGGCGACGGTCGCGGAGGGCGAGTGCGAGCTGTGCGAGGGCGGCGGCGGCGAGCGCGATCGGCAGCCAGGCCTTCCAGAGCGCGAGTTCGGCGGAGCGGGTCCGGTCGGCCGCGACGGCCGTGGCGGTCGCCTGCACGCGGGTGGCCGGCACCGCGAAGACGCTGCGGTCGATCGTCGTGGTCCGAGCGGACGGGAGGCCCCCACCGCTCAGCGTCAGTACGGAACGTTGCGAGCTGGTCGCGTCCAGGACACCCCCGGCGACGCTCCAGAGGGTGGTCGTCTCCGAGACAGCCCACTTCGCCTCGAACGGGCCGGGGTTCGTCGACGGGGAGATGCCGACGGGGATGCGACCGAACAACCCGACGAGGTCGTCGAGCGTCAGGCTCGCCGGTTCGCCGTCGGTGGTCGGGTCGGTGCGGGACCGCCAGCGGTCGGCCGTCACGCCGGCGCGGGTCACGGTGCGGTGCGACGACGCCGGGAAGTCCACCCGGGTCTGTCGGCCGTTGCCCGTGCTGCGGAGGATCGCCGTGTCGCCGTGGACCTCGGCGGACACGCGTGTCTGGTCACCGGTCGTGGTGACCGTGCCCGGAACGTGCACGCCACCGCCCGGGACCGCGATCGCGAGTGCGACGGCGGCGACCGCGAGGGTGGCCGCGACCGCGGTGCGGACCGCGGGGACGCGTGCCGTCGCCGGGCGCCAGGACCGCGGCCAGAGCGAGAGCGCCAGGACCGGCACCACGTAGAGCAGCCAGCCGAGGACCTCGATGACGCGGGGGTCCGGCGGGATGCCGAGGACGCCCGTGATCAGGGCCCCCTGCACCGAACCGTTCGGGGCGAGCCAGCTCAGGTCCACCGTGCGCTGCTGGCCGATGACGATCCAGCCGGCCTCGTGCGCGCGTCGGAGCACCGTGAGGACGAGCCCTGCGGCGACGAACACCAGGAAGACGCCGGTCCCGGTGAAGAACTTCGACAGGTTCAGCCGGACACCACCGGTGTAGATCCCGTACCCGATCACCACGGCGCCCGCGATGCCGATCACGGCGCCGAGCGCGGCGAGACCGGTGTCGCTCGACGCCTGGAACGTGGCGAGGAGGAAGACCGCGGTCTCGAAGCCCTCCTTGAGCACGGCGAGGAAGGCCATGCCGGCGAGCGCCCAGGCGGTGCCGCGGCCGAGCGCCTCGGTCGCGCTCGCCTCGAGCTCGGTGCTGAGGGTGCGCGCGTGCGTGCGCATCCAGATGATCATCCCGGTCACGAAGACGACGGCCACGATGCCGATGACCGCTTCCATGCCCTCCTGCTGCGCCTGCGGCAGGGCCTGCTCGACGAGCTGCAGGCCGAAGCCGACGCCGACGCTGAGCAGGACCGCGACGCCGACCCCGAACCACATCGGTGCCAGGGGCACACGGTTGCGTCGGAGGAACGCCGCGATGATGCCGACGATGAGCGTGGCTTCGAGACCTTCGCGGAGGCCGATGACGAGGGTGGCAAGCATGACGAAGGCAAGGCTAGCCTTACCTTGGTCTCGCCGTCGACCCGGTGGGCGTGGGGTTTGATGGTTCTCATGAACCTGCTCTCGGTCGACGGACTCGCCGCCGTCACGAACGTGCTCGACCTCGCCGGGGTCTTCGCGTCCGCGCTCCTCGGCGGCGCCGTCGCCCGAGCGATGGACTTCGACCTGTTCGGGTTCCTCGTCGTCGGGTTCGTCTCCGGGCTCGGCGGCGGGATGCTCCGCGATGTGCTGCTGCAGAACGGGCCGCCCGTCGCCCTCACCGATCCCCTCTACGTGCCCGTCGCCGTCGCCGGTGCGCTCATCGCCTTCTTCGTGTCGTTCTCCGAACGCGGGTGGGACCGGCTGTTCACGTTCCTCGACGCCGCCGTCATCGGGTTCTGGGCGGTGGTCGGCGTGCAGCGGACCTTCGACGCCGGGCTCGAGTGGCCGGCAGCGGTCATCATGGGGACGATCACGGCCGTCGGCGGCGGTGTGGGCCGTGACCTCCTGCTCCGCCGCGTCCCCGCCGTGTTCGGCGGCAACGCGCTCTACGCGTCCGTGGCCGTCGCCGCCTCCGTGGTGATGGTCGTCGCGTCGGCGCTCGGTTCACCGACGATCGGGATCGTCGCCGCGGTCGTGCTGTCGCTCCTGCTCCGCTGGGGTGCTGTCCGCTGGGGCTGGGGGCTGCCGAACGGGCGCGACTGGCAGCCGCAGTCGACGCTCGCCTCGCTGCTCCGCCGCGGTCGGCGGCGCGGGCGTCCCCGGAACCGTGCGCTGCGGCCGGGTGCGGTGCGGCTGCTCCGGCGCCCGGGTCGGCGTCAGGGAGCCGGGAGCGTGCACACGGACGACGAGGAGCGGTGAGCACCGTGTCCGCCTCGCGATCCGGGCTGTCGTCGCCGCGCTGCCCGGCGTAGCATCGACACCGCCGGGTATCGGAGCCCGGCACCCTCATCCCGGGATCCGCCCGTCCGGCGGGGACCATCGTCGGGAACCGACGCGACCCGAACGCGGCGGTCCCGACCGGGTCACCATCGTGACGGCGTCGAACGGGATGTGCAGCCATGGGGGCTCGACCGCACCGCGCGTGATCAGACGCACGGCGCGGCAGGTCCGCCGTGTCCGCGCGGAGTGACCAGAATGACCCCATGAGCGACGCCGCCGACCACGACGACCGCCCGAGCACCGGTACCAGCGGCACGGCCAGGACCCCTCGGGCGGAGGTCCGCGAGCGCCTGCTGATCGCCGGCGCCGAGGTCTTCGCCGAGCACGGCGTGCACGAGGCCCGGCTCGACGACGTCGCAGCGCGCGCCGGGTTCAGCAAGGGCGCCGTCTACTCGAACTTCTCCTCCAAGGAGGACCTCGTCGCGCAGGTGATGCAGCGCGGGACGAACCTGGTGCTCGGGTCGCTGCAGGACCTCGTCAGCGCGGACGTCACGACGCACGACATCGCCGAGATCGTCCGCACCGCGTTCGGCATGCACGACCAGCGCGCCCAGTTCGCGCTGCTGTCGGAGTTCCGCGGGTTCGCGATCCGGCACCCGGACTTCATGCCCGAGTTCATCCGGCAGCGCCGCGTGCTGCAGGACGGCGTCGAGCGACTCGTCCGGCTCTGGTTCGGCGCGCACCCCGAGGTCGACGCCGGGATGCCGCTCGACCTCTTCGCGACCGCGCTGATCGGGGCGAACGTCGGCATCGTGTTCGACTCCCCCGCGCTCGACGGCGTGGACCCCGGCGAGGTCATCGCGGCCCTCGTCGAGGCCGTCATCCGCCGCCGCTGACGCGGGCGTGGGCGGGCGCCTCACGCCGGGCGGCGCCGCCGTCCCTCGTGGGACCACGCGGAGGACGGCGTCAGGCTCGGCGGGAGGAGCCGTGCACGCACCCGCCCCGCGAACGAGACGGACGCGTCGAGGGTGACCCGGGCCTCCCGGAGGACCGTCACGAGCCGAGCGCCGTCGACGGAACCGACCGGTGCGTAGCGTTCCCGGTCGACCGCGTCCACGACCTCGTCGAGTGCCCCGACCACCGACGGCGGCACGACGTCGCGGAGCCGCCCGAGCACCGCCCGCGCGGTGCGCGCGACCGCGGCCGAGTCGCCCGGCGGGGCGAGCCCCGGCGCGTACCCGTGGTCGGCGACATCGTCGAGGAGCTCCCGCCACGCGGTGACCGCCGGCGAGCGTCCCGCGCCGATCGCGGTGAGCCGGGAGCGTCGGCGGACCCCGCGGACGAACGCGGGTGCGACCAGCACGGCGGCCGCGATGAGGATGCCGAGGGCGAGCCCCAGCGGCCCGCTCCCACCGCCGTTGCCGCCACCGGCGGCACCGGCCTCGGCCGATGCGCTCGGGGTGGGGCTGGCCGACGAGGACGGGTCGGTGGTCTCGTTCGGCGCCGGCAGCGGCGTCTCGGGTGCGGCCGCCGACGGCGACGCGGACGGCTCGGTGCTGGGGACCGCCGCCGAGTCGGAGTCGGGCGTCGGCTCGAAGGCGACCCAGCCGGCGCCCTTGATGTACAGCTCCGGCCAGGAGTGCAGCTGTCGGTTCGAGACCGAGTACTCGCCGTCCTCCGCGGTGCCGCCGGCGCGGTAGCCGACGGCGATGCGGGAGGGGATGCCGAGGGTCCTGGCCATCACGGCCATGGCGGAGGAGAAGTGCACGCAGTAGCCCTCGCGGACCTGCAGGAACTTCGCGACGACGTCCATGCTGTCGCCGTCGTAGCCCTGTTCGACGGGCGCGGTCTCGGAGTAGGTGAAGAGGTCGCTCCGGAACCACTGCTCGAGTGCACGCGCTTCCTCGTAGTCGCTCGAGGCGCTGCCCGCGACCCGGGCGGCGGTGTTCCTGATGCTCTTCGGGAGGTCCTTCGGCAGTGCGGTGTCGGTGCGGAGCTCGGCGCTGGACGGTGTCGGGTAGCCCTGCCCGTCGAAGCGTGCGAGCCGGCCGGAGGCGTCCACGGCGTCGAGGTAGGCGTTCGCGAAGGTCGAGGCGCCGTAGACCTCGTACGTGGCACCGCGTCGGGTCGCCGGGCCCGTGGAGCGCACGGTGTTCGAGTTGCCCATCCAGCGCCACTGGTCGAGCTCGAGGTTCGTCGACTTCGACTCGATCGACACCGCACCGGAGGGCACCGGCAGGTAGTTGCTGGAGAGCCCGGTGATCCGCACCGTCACGTCGCCGCGGCTGGCGAGCCGCGGGTTCACGCCGACCGCCCACTGCTGCTGGTCGGCCGTCGGGGCGTCGCTGACGTCGGTGACGGTCGGCACCCAGTCGCCCGTGCCGAAGTCGTCGAGGTCGGCGAGCTTGAGGTACTCCGGCTGCCCGTCGGACGTGCGGTACCGGAAGACCTCGAGCTCGTTGGGCCGGCGGAGGTCCTGCCCGAGGTTGAGGAGCGTGCCGGGGCGGCCGGGCAGGATCGGCGACTGGATCGCTCCCGTCACCCCCGACAGCCAGCTCGCGTTCAACGGCACGACGGACGGGAGCCCGACCGCGACGACCAGTGCGATCGCGCCGACGACGGTCGCCGGCAGGGCGCGCTGCACCGGCCGGACCGAGAGCCACAGGATCGCGAGGAAGGCCAGACCGGTCGCGATCACCAGCCCGGTGCCGGCCGGGGTGCCGGTGACGACGCCGGGGACGATGAGGATCACGAGCGCCGGCGCTGCCGCGAGCGCGGCGGCCGGCGCGACGGTGGCCAGGAAGAGCGACGCGGCGGCGACCCAGGCGATCGCGACCGTCACGACGAGGCGGATCGGGTCGGTCTGGGGCAGCGGCGCTGGGTTCAGCCGGATCGCGGCGATGGTCTGCCCGAGCGCACCGTCGCCGTCGATCCACCCGAGCGGCTGGATGTCGTTGACGAGCGCGGCGGCGCACGAGCAGGCGATCAGCGCAGCCACGAGGGCGATGAACCGGACGCCGGGTGCACGGCGGCGGACGCTGAGCACGACCGCGACGAGGACCACGGTGATGACGAGGGCGGAGGTCCACCAGGCGATGCCCTGGACGAGTGGTCGGAACGCGAGCGCCGCGATCAGCACCGGGACCGGTGCGAGTGCGACGACCCAGGTCGAGGGTGCCGGGCGGTCGTCCTCGCGCTCGAGGATCGCGCGGACGTCGGCCCGCTGGCCGGAGGGTCGGGTGTCCTGCGGACGTGCCGTGGTCATCGGGTCGTCCCCGATCCGGCGACCGGGATCACGAGTGTGCGCCACCCGCCGCGGTCCAGGATCCCCCGGACCACCGGGTCCGGCGGCACGATCGTCGCCAGGATCCCGCGGCTCGACCCGCTCGTCGCGGAGACGAGCTCGGCGGCCTGTTCGGCGGTGCAGTGCCCGGTGACCACCGCGGTCATGCCGTGCACGTCACGGCCGCGGACGTCGGGCAGCACGTCGGTCACCGCGCGGGCGTCGCTCCGGACGTGCACGTCGGCGAGCCCGACCAGCACGTCGGTGAGCCCGCCGGCGTCGCCGGTGTGCCGGGAGTCGCCACCCCGGTCGTCGGTGACGAGCACGACGCGGGACGTCCGGGCGGCCAGCGCCCGGGCGATGCTCGCGGCGACGACCACGGCGTGCTCGAAGGCCGCGTCGCCGCCGAGGTCGGACAGCTCCGCGAGGTCGTCGCGCCCGAGCTGCTGGTACGACTCGCGGCGGAGGTCGAGCGCGATCACGGCCTCCGGCGGCTGGGCCTGGGTGGTCTGGCGGACGTGGAGCTCCCCGCGGCGGGCGCTCTGCGCCCAGTGCACGCGGCGGATCGGGTCGCCCGGTCGGTACGGGCGGAGTTCGCTGTCGTCGGCGGAGCCGCCCTGGCCGACACGGCCCTCGTCCGCGGAGACGGCTCCGGCGAGTGCGCCGGTGTCCATCGCGGACAGCGCGGTCGACGCCGGGACGACCACCACCTCTTCCGGGGCGACCACCGGGCGGTCGATGCGGAGCAGGCCGAAGGGGTCCTCCACGCGGATCGTCACCGGGCCGACCGTCGTCCGGCCGCGGTGCATCGCGAGCGCCTCGACCTCGAAGGTCGCCGGCGGCACGTTCGGGCCGACCTGCACGTACGCCTCGGCGTCGGACACGCTGGCGAAGGCGTCCTCGAGCTGCTCACGGACGAGCAGCGTCGAGCGCGGACCGATGGCCACCGTCGATCCGCGCAGTGTGATCCGCTCGCGGTACACCTCACCCACCTGGACCATCGCCCGCGGCGCCACCCGGGTGCCCCGGAGCGGGGCTGCGACGAGGAACGCCATCGCGATCCCCAGCACGACGAGCACCAGGAGCAGGAGCCCGGCGGACACCGCGACGCTCGTGGTCGCGACGAGCCCGCCGCCGACCAGGCCGATCCCCACCGCGATGACGGTCCACCCGCGGGCGGTCGGCAGCGGGAAGGGCGTACGCCGGAGCATCGCCGCGCCGCGTCGGGTCCACCGTGCGAGGACCGACCGCGCCGCACCGGCACGGCGGAGGAGCGGAGCGGACACCGGCGACTGCGACATCAGGACCGGGACATCAGGAGCGGACGGGCGCCGCGGTGAACGGCACGGAGGTCTCCGCGACGACCCGCACGACGATCTCCCGCGCGGTGTCCTCGGTGGAGCCGCCGAGGCCGCGCGCCACGGGGACGAGTCGGTGGGCGAGGACGATCGGCGCGAGCTCCGCGACGTCGTCCGGGGTGACGAACGGCCGGCCCTGCAGTGCGGCGTGGGCGCGGGCGGCCTGCGCGAGGTGCAGGGTCGCGCGCGGGCTGGCACCGAGCACCAGGTCCGGGTGGGTGCGGGTGGCCCGGACGATGGCGATGACGTACGCCTCGACGTCGGGCGCGATGTGGACCTGGTGGACCGCGTCGACCATCGCGCGGAGCGTCGCCACGTCGACGATGGGGCGCACCGACTCCAGCGGGTCGCGGCCGCCGCGGGCCGTGAGCATCCGGCGCTCGGCCTCGACGCTGGGGTACCCCATCGCGATGCGGGCCATGAACCGGTCCCGCTGGGCTTCGGGCAGCGGGTACGTGCCCTCCATGTCCACCGGGTTCTGCGTCGCGACGATCATGAACGGCGACTCCAGCGGCCGGGTCACGCCGTCGACGGTGACCTGCGACTCGGCCATCGCCTCGAGCAGCGCCGACTGCGTCTTCGGGCTGGTGCGGTTGATCTCGTCGCCGATGACGACGTTCGCGAACACCGGGCCGGGCGAGAAGCGGAAGGTCCCGGAGGACTGGTCGAAGATGTTCACCCCGGTGACGTCGGACGGCAGCATGTCCGAGGTGAACTGGATCCGGTTCACCGACCCGCCGACCGAGGCACCGAGCGCCTTGGCGAGCACGGTCTTGCCGACGCCGGGGACGTCCTCGACGAGCAGGTGCCCCTCGGCGAGCATCACCGTCAGGGCCGTGCGGATGGCGTCGGTCTTGCCGTCCACCACCGTCGCGACGGCGGACATGATCGCCGCGCCGGCGTCACGCACCCGGTCGATGGGGAAGGCGAGGTCGGGGGCTTCCGGCACGCAGGTCTCCTCGTGTTGGGATGTCCGCGCATGCTACATCGGGCCGGTGACAGCGAGCGGAGGATGTGTCACCGACCAGCGGCAGGCGGATGGCCGGTCGCGACGACGGGCGCCGAGTGCGCAGCAGTGGTGCCGGAGCGGACGCTGAGCCGCATCGTCTACGCACTCGACAGCGCGCCCGCGCCCGCACCCCCGCACCGCACCCCGGGTCAGACCCGCTCGTACTCCAGCCGCTCGACCGCGGTCGCCAGCTCGTCGAGCTCCGGGACACCGTGCGCCTCGGCGAGCGCCGCCTCGAGCGCGCGGGCGTGGATCGGCGCTGCCTCGTCGAAGAGCACCGAGCCGGCGTGGGTCAGCTCCGTGTAGAGCCCGCGACGGTCGTCGGCGCAGAGGACCCGGGTCAGCAGCGCCCGCTCCTCGAGCCGGTTCACGAGCCGCGTCGTCGCGCTCGGGCTGAGTGCCGCCGCACGGGCGAGCTGCTGCATCCGCATGTGGAAGCCGTCCTGGCGCCGGAGGGCATCGAGCACGGTGAACTCGACGACCGACAGGTCGACCGCACGCAGGGCCCGCTCGAGGTGCGCCTCGATCAGGCCGTGCAGCGCCCCGAGGGTGCGCCAGCCGTGTGCTCGGACGGCGACGGAGGTGTCGTCGACGCTCATGGTTCCTCCCGAAAGTAGTTGCAGGCGCGCACTGTCCGCTTGCGCACACACCTAGCGTGTGCAACTATTTGTCCCGCGTCTGCAACTACCAGCGTACGCGGCACACCCGCCGCGGACAACAGGCGCCGGGAACAGAGAGGGACCACGCATGCCAGCGGGACTCATCGCACTCGCCCTCGGCGGGTTCGGCATCGGACTCACCGAGTTCGTCATCACCGGACTGCTGCCCGAGGTCGCGGCGGACTTCGGCGTCAGCGAGACCACCGCGGGATGGCTCGTCACCGGGTATGCCCTCGCCGTGGTGGTCGGCGCACTCGGACTCACCGCCGCCACCACGCGACTCCCCCGGAAGCCCGTGCTCGTCGGGCTGCTCGTGCTCTTCATCGTCGGCAACACCCTCTCCGCGCTCGCCCCCGAGTACGGCGTCATGATGCTCGGCCGCGTGATCGCCGCCCTCTGCCACGGCGCGTTCTTCGGCATCGGCTCCGTGGTCGCGTCCAACATGGTCGCGCGGGAGAAGCGTGCGTCGGCCGTCGCCCTGATGTTCACCGGCCTGACCGCGTCCAACGTCCTCGGCGTCCCCTTCGGCACGTTCCTCGGCCAGGCACTCGGCTGGCGTGCGACGTTCTGGGCCATCGCCGCCATCGGCGTCGTCGCCCTCGTCGGGGTCGCACTGCTCGTCCCCGCTGTCCGGCAGGACACCGCCCCGTCCCTGATCCGGGAGCTCGGCGCGTTCCGCTCCGGGCAGGTGTGGCTCTCGCTCGGCGTCACGGTGCTCGGCTACGGCGGCATGTTCGGCGCGTTCACCTACATCGCGTACACGCTGACCGCCGTGTCCGGCTTCGCCTCGGCCGCCGTCCCGTGGCTCCTCGTCGTGTTCGGCCTCGGCCTCTTCGTCGGCAACTGGGCCGGCGGACGCCTCGCCGCGAAGTCCATCGACCGCACCCTCGTCGTCGTCCTCGCCGCACTCACCGTGGTGCTCGGCCTCTTCGCCGTCGTCGCGTCGAACCCCGTGCTCACCGTGATCACCCTCGTCCTCATGGGCGCGTTCGGCTTCGCCACCGTGCCGGCGCTCCAGACCCGCGTGATGCACTACGCCGACCACGCGCCGACCCTCGCGAGCGGCGCCAACATCGCCGCCTTCAACCTCGGCAACGCGTTCGGCGCGTGGATCGGCGGCCTCACGATCGCCGCCGGCCTCGGCTACACGTCGCCGATCTGGGCCGGAGCCGCGATCACGCTGGCCGGGCTCGTGCTGGTGACGATCGCGGCGACGGTTCCGCGCCGCAGCCGCGCCCACCGGCCGGCGACCACGGCGACGACCGGGAGCATCGCGACCGCCGGGTGAGTGGCGACCAGGCGACGGACTGGAGGCTCGGTGCGGTTCCTGCACCGAGCCTCCAGTCCGTCTTCTGCCCACCTGCAGCCGATCGGACTACTGTCCACGTCAGGTGACCCCAGACCCCTGGCCGCTGGTACGAACGCTCGTCCGAAGCCGACCGGAAGCAGTCATGCAATCACCACGCACCGCACCGCGTGCCGTCACGGGGTCCAGCCGATGAGTCTCCACGACGGGATCCTCTGG
Organism: Curtobacterium sp. ZW137; assembly: GCF_003762905.1. Classification (GTDB taxonomy): domain Bacteria; phylum Actinomycetota; class Actinomycetes; order Actinomycetales; family Microbacteriaceae; genus Curtobacterium. Next base: position 349,609 of record NZ_RJKS01000004.1, read on the forward strand.
ACCGAGGTCGACGACAGCCACTGGCAGGGCTCCTCCGGGCTCGACCTGGTCGGTGAGGTCTCCTGGGACGACGGGTACGCCGTGCGGTCCTCCGACGGCGAGGTGAGCGGGCAGCACCGGACGCTCGACAGCGCGAAGGCGCAGCTCGAGGGCTGGATGCGGTGGCTCGACTCCACCGGCGCCGCCTGACTCGTCCGGGGTCAACTCCGCTCCCGGGAACGACGAAGCCCCTCGGTCACTGACCAGAGGGGCTTCGTACGTGGCTTCGTGCGGAGACGGAGGGATTTGAACCCTCGGTCCCCTCAAAGGGGACTCCACCTTAGCAGGGTGGTGCACTCGGCCGGACTATGCGACGTCTCCATGCGCCCTTGCGGACGCTCACACAACCATACAGGAGGACGACGGTCCTCTCGACCCGCTCGGCGTTTCGGCGGCGAGCGGCACGGTCCCCCGAAGTGGGGACGCGGAGGGGTTGTCGGGACGTACCCCGGTCATTAGTCTCATCGGGACGCGGCATCACATTCCGGGGTTCGTCCCCGTCGTCGCGACACAGCACCCAACGTCGCTCCTCTGGCCTGGGCCCGGCTCGCCCGATGACCGGGTCCGCCGGGGAGCGGCTCCGCGGGGACGTGGCTCCGGCCGCGTCCCCGCTTGTGCGTCCGGGGCGGGCGCGCGGGGCGGGCGGTCCGGGCGCGGGGCGCGGGGCGGGCGGCCCGGGCGCGGGGTGCGCGCGACGAAAGCGACACCGCGTACACCTCTGCGCCGCGCATCTGCCCGCGCGCTGTCGCTTTCGTCGCAGAACCCGCGCTGCATCCCGCGCAGCGCCCGCGGGATGGGCCAGCCTGCCGGGCCGCAGGCTACGAGCCGAACGCCTTCGAGCAGGTCTGCTCGTCGGCAGACTGCCCCTGCAGCCCGTCGATCGTGGACGACGTCGCGGGAGCGGACGGCGCGCTCGTGGACGGCGCCGCAGCCTGCGACGACGCGGCAGCCGGCGCGGACGCCGGAGCTGCCGGAGCCGACGCGGCAGAGGACGGCGACGCGGACGCACTCGGCGCGGTCTCCGACCCGATGCCCGTGCTGTCCGCCCCGAGCGAGAACGACTGGTCGGACTTGATCTTCGCGAAGAGCTCGTCGGCGAGGTACGTGGTCGGCTCCACCTTGCCGGCGTACACGCCCGTGCCACCGGTCGAACCCGGGTACTGCACGAAGTTCACCTGCGCGAGCGGCAGGTCCTGCAGCGCCCGCCCCATCTGCACCATCGTCCCGATGTCGTTGAGACTCTGGGACAGCTGCATGTTCGACGCGGCGGCCCGAGCGAGCTTGTAGAGCGTCGTCGGCGAGGTCAGCGTGGAGTTCGACTTGACCGTGCGGAGCAGCGAGGACAGGAACACCTGCTGGCTCGAGATGCGCCCGAGGTCCGAGCCGTCGCCGACGCCGTGCCGGGTGCGGAGGAACTCCAGCGCCTGCGACCCCTGCAGCGTCGTGGTCCCCGCGGGCAGGTCGAGTCCCGTGTACTGGTCGTGGATCGGCGACGCGACGCAGACCGGCACCCCGCCGATCGCGTTCGACATCTCGATCACGCCGTTGAACGACACCGCCGCCGAGTACTGGATGTCCAGGCCGGTCAGCCCCTGCACCGTCTGCACGACGCAGTTCAGGCCGCCGTCGCCCCAGGCGGTGTTGATCGGCTGCGCGGCCATCGCCGACGTGGTGCCGGAGCCGTCGGTCTTCTGACAGGCGGGGATTGGCGTGACGAGGTCGCGCGGGATGCTCACCGCGGTGGCGTTCGTGTGGTCGGCGGACACGTGCAGCAGGATGTTGACGTCGTTGAGGGTCGCGTCGCGTTTGCCGTACTCGGTGCCCTGCGCCGGGTCGTTGTCCGTGCCGACGACGAGGATGTTGAAGCCGCCCTTGTACGCGCTCAGTGCGGTGCCGCCGCTCTTCGCCTTCGTGACGGGCTGCCCCTGGATCGCCACACCGTCGCCGAGGTCGTCAGAGACCTGCTTCGCCGCGATCGCCGCGACGGAGAACGAGCTGACGAGTGCGACCGCGACGACCCCGGAGAGCACCTTCGCGATGGTCCCGAAGGGGCGGTGCCGGTGGAGGCGTCCGTGGCGGGCGATCCCGGTCGCTCGGTTGAGGCGGTGGGATCGATCACGGACGTCGTTCACGGACACTCCTGTCGTCGGCGGACACGATGGCGGACGCCCTGATCGACGCCGCCGAGGGACCCTCGCGACGGCCGGCGGGCCGCACCGCGGGGACGGCAACCGGACAAGGCTGCCACAGGCGCGGCTTGCGATTCAGTGTGGAACCGGCGTGGATCTCCGGTGAGCGGCGCTACTCGGCGGCCACCGCGCAGGTCTTCTGCTTGGCGGTCTGCCCGGTCACTCCGGACATCTCCTGGGGCTTCGCGGTCGCCGTCGGGTCGGCCTTCGGAGCCGCCGCGGCACCCGCCGCATCCTGCCTGGAGGCCCGGCTCGCGTCGTCCGCGCCGGCGGCGTCCGCCGTCTGGTCGGCGCCAGAGCCGGAGCCGGAGCCAGAGCCGGCGTCCGCGGCAGCATCGGTCGCGCCCCGCCCGGTCGCCCCGGCGTCGAGCCTGAACGGACGGTCAGTCCGGACCGCCCGCATCAGGCGGTCCGCGGTCGTCTGGTCCGGAACGACCTTGCCCGGGAAGGCCGGGTCGTCGACGCTCCCCGGGTACTGCACGAAGGTGATGTCCCCGAGGCCGATGCCCTCGAACGCGCCGGCCATGTCGACCATCGTCGAGGGCTTGGCGAGCGAGGTGGAGAGCGTCACGTTCTTCGACGCCGACTTCGCGAGGCCGTAGAGCTTCGTCGGGTTGCTCAGGGTGCCGTCGCCCTTCACCTTCCGGAGCAGCGAGGACAAGAACTGCTGCAGGCTCGAGATCCGGGAGAGGTCACTGCCGTCCCCGACGCCGTGCCGGTCGCGGAGGAACGCCAACGCCGTCTTGCCCGACACCGTGTGCTCGCCCGCGGAGAGCTGGAGCCCGGTGTAGGGATCGTCCACGGCGTCGGTGACGCACACCGGCACGCCACCGACGGCATCGGACATCCGGATGACGCCCTGGAAGCTGACCTGTGCCGCGTAGGGGATGTCCATCCCCGTCACGTGCTCCACGGTCTTCACGACACAGTCCATGCCGCCCCGTCCGTAGGCGAGGTTGATCGGGGCGTCCGTGACCGCGGGTTCCCCGCCGCAGGCCGGCTGGTCGACCACGAGGTCACGGGGGAAGCTCACCGCGACCGCGCTGGTGTGGTCCGCGGACACGTGGAGCAGGACGTTGGAGTCGTTGAGGGTGGCGCCACGGTCCCCGTACGCGGTGCCCTGGTCCGGGTCGTTGTCGGCGCCGATCGCGAGCACGTTGAACGCCCCGTCGGTCGAGGCCGCTCCCCCGCCGACGTCGACCGCGCGCTGCTGGAACCCGTGCCCGACGTCGTAGGCGGCGTAGGCGGAGAGGGAGGTCGCGCTCGTCACGGCGACCGCCACGGCGATGCCGATCCCGGTGACGAGCCGCGTGACGCCGAGGTCACGCCGACCGCGGTTGTGGCGAGCGCCGCTGACCCGGTAGCCGGGGCCGGACACCACGGTCGGGCGACGCCGGGCGTCGAGGACGTCGTCGAATTCGGGCACGGGCACGCTCCCTCCGAGCGGCCTCGGGTTCCGGCCGCTCGCCGGGGGACGATACCCGAGCGGGCACTCGCCACCCGGCAACCCGGTCGGCTCGGCGTGCCTCGTTCGGGGGGTACGCAGCCCCGGCGCCCGGTCATGCCGATGCGGCGACCCGGAAGCGGTCGGGCAGGGCGATGAGCGCTTCCCCGAGGGCCCGGACGAGTCGGGTGCACTCGACGAGGTCGTCGGCGGCCGCGGCGTCCTGCGCCCGTTCGACCAGCAGCAGGCGCTGCCGTCGGTCGACCACTGCGTCGATGCCGTTCGCCATGGCGATGTCGTCCGTGTAGAACATGTCGAGCACCGGCCGCTGCGAAGCCAACAGGTCCGCGCTCACCGAGGCACCCGTGCGCCGCAACAGCCAGGCCGTCAGTTCCACGAACGCGCCGGCTTCGGTCGAGCAGTCCCGGATCCACGCCGGGTCGAACCGGTCCGTGGTCGCGCCGGCGTTCGCGGGCGGCTCGGCGAGCATCGTGCACCCGAGCCGGATCCGTTCCTTCATCTGTTCGAGCGACCACTGGGTGATGACCACCCCGACGTACCGCTGGACCGAGACGAGCTGGAGCGCTTCGAGCGGGACCAGGGCTTCACGGACGGGCGTCCGGGAGACCCGCATGTCCGACGCGAGTGCGTCGAGGCGGAGTCGTTGTCCGCGTCGGTAGTCACCACGCAGGATCCGGTCGAGCAGCCGGAGGAACACCGCGTCCCGCAGCAGGCTGCGCGGCACGCCGAGTGCTTCCCGACCGCGCCCCGCGTACACGTCCGGGATGTCCGCCGTCTCGTGGAATCCCATGCCGCCAGCGTCATGCACGGCGTGCCTCGCCGTCGTGCCGTCGGCCGGATCGGTGGACGGATCCACCGATCTTGGCCCTGTGGAGGCCGTGCGCCACCCGGTTCCGCATCACTGCACTCCCACCGTCGAAGACCCCCGGCGGAGGTCGTTCCCAGGAGTAGAGCAGGATCGAGCGTCAGTCGCTAAACATTCCGTATTTCGGGTATCAGCGCTTGGCCTCTTCCTCCTTCGCGATGACCGAGAGCGGCTGCGTGATGTCCTCCAGGCCCTTCCGCGCGGCGTCGACACCGAAGATCAGCGCGACGACTCCACCGGCGACCATGATCGCGGCACCGAGCAGGTAGCCCCAGAACAGCGGCTCGCGCGAGGACCCGTCGCCGATGAACGCGCCGTAGATGCTCGGTGCGATCGCACCGAAGATCTGCGCGAGGGCGAAGAAGTACGAGATCGCCTGCGACCGCAGCTCGAGCGGGAAGATCTCGCTCACGGTCAGGTAGGCACTCGACGCACCCGCCGACGCGAAGAAGAACGAGATGCACCAGAACACGACCTGGACCGTCGCGCTGATCGCATCCGCCTGGAACAGGAACGCGGACACCGCGAGCACGAGCCCGGAGATCAGGTACGTGGAGAAGATCATCTGCCGACGGCCCCACGTGTCGAACAGCCGGCCGAGCACGAGCGGGCCGAGCAGGTTGCCGATCGCGAACGGGAAGAAGTAGACCGCGGTCTCCGAGGTCTTCAGGCCGAAGAAGTTCGTCAGGACGAGCGCGTACGTGAAGAAGATCGCGTTGTAGAGGAAGGCCTGCGTGATCATCATCGTCGCGCCGACGAGCGTGCGGGTCGGGTACTGCTGGAAGAGCACCTTCACGATCGTGGTGAAGCGGACCTTGTCCATCGGCGTGATGGTCATGGCCTTCGACTCGTCGACCGGCTCGAGCGGCTTGCCCGACTCCCGCTCCACCTCGGCCTCGATCCGGGCGACGGTGGCGTCCGCCTCTTCCTCGCGGCCGTGGGTCATCAGCCAGCGTGGACTCTCCGGGATGTGCCGTCGCAGGAAGATGATCGCGATGCCGAGCACCGGGCCGAGGAAGAACCCGATGCGCCACCCGATGTTCTCGGCGAAGTAGGACGTGTCGAGCAGGTAGATGTTGGCGAACGCGCCGAGGGCGGCGCCGCCCCAGTAGGTGCCGTTGATGGCGATGTCGACGTGGCCGCGGTACTTCGACGGGATGAGCTCGTCGATCGCCGAGTTGATCGCCGCGTACTCGCCGCCGATGCCGAGCCCGGCGACGAACCGGAAGACCGCGAGGAACCAGAAGTCCCCGGCGAAGCCCGCGATGCCGGAGCCGATGAGGTAGATGGCGAGCGTCAGGATGAAGAGCTTCCGTCGCCCGAGCCGGTCGGACAGTCGCCCGAAGACGAGTGCGCCGATGACCTGGCCGAAGAGGTAGATCGTCCCGAGTGAGGTCACCTGCTGGGTGGAGAGCCCGAGGTCCGCCTGGAACCCGGCGTTCGAGACGATCTGGATCTCGAGGCCGTCGAGGACCCACGAGATCCCGAGTCCCACCACGACGCTCCAGTGGAACCTCGTCCACGGCAGTCGGTCCATCCGGGCCGGGACCAGGCTCTTGACCTGCCCCTCCTGCAACCCGCTCGCGCTCGTCATCGCGGCATGCTCCTCACTCGCCGGACCCCCGAGGCCCGGCACAGAATGAGAACGTACGCGCGGATCGCCCGGATGGTTCACGGCCGGAACGAGCGGGGCCGGCGCGGAGCCGAATCCCCCTATTTCGTGATCCGGCTCCGTCGCCGTTCGCGGGCACGTCGGCAGAGTGGCAGCCGGACGACCCTGTTGATGATCATTGCGGCTGCCATGAGATGACACAAGTAGCGCGGGGTTGCCGGGGCGTACCCTCGAAGAGGTGACCCGACCTGACATCCGAACGGTCGGCGAGCTCCGCACCTCTGGTCACGTCCAGAAGACGGTCCGCGCCGAGATCCGCGACAACCTGCTGAGCGCCCTCCGCGAGGGCACCGATCCGTGGCCCGGCCTCCACGGGTTCGAGACCACCGTCATCCCCCAGCTCGAACGAGCCCTCATCGCCGGCCACGACGTCGTCCTCCTCGGTGAGCGCGGGCAGGGCAAGACCCGTCTGCTCCGCACCCTGCAGGGCCTCCTCGACGAGTGGACCCCGGTGATCGCCGGGTCCGAGCTCGGCGAGCACCCGTACGAACCGATCACGACCGCGAGCAGGAAGCGTGCCGAGGACCTCGGCGACTCGATGCCGATCGACTGGTGGCACCGTGACGACCGCTACGTCGAGAAGCTGGCGACCCCGGACACCTCCGTGGCCGACCTGATCGGCGACGTCGACCCGATGAAGGTCGCCGAGGGCCGCAGCCTGGGCGACCCGGAGACGATCCACTTCGGGCTGATCCCCCGCGCGCACCGCGGGATCGTCGCGATCAACGAGCTCCCCGACCTGGCCGAACGCATCCAGGTCGCGATGCTCAACGTGATGGAGGAGCGCGACGTGCAGATCCGCGGCTACGTGCTGCGACTGCCCCTCGACGTCCTCGTCGTGGCGAGCGCCAACCCCGAGGACTACACGAACCGCGGCCGGATCATCACTCCGCTGAAGGACCGCTTCGGCGCCGAGATCCGCACCCACTACCCGATCGAGCTCGACGACGAGATCGCCGTCATCCGGCAAGAGGCCCACCTGACAGCCGAGGTGCCGGACGCCCTGGTCGAGATCCTCGCCCGCTTCACCCGGGCCCTCCGCGAGTCCAGCGCGGTCGACCAGCGCAGTGGTGTCAGCGCCCGCTTCTCGATCGCCGGCGCCGAGACGGTCTCCGCCGCGGCGGTCCACCGTGCAGCACGACAGGGCGAGACCGACCCGGTCGCACGCCCGATCGACCTCGAGACCGCGGTCGACGTCCTCGGCGGCAAGATCGAGTTCGAGTCCGGCGAGGAAGACCGCGCGGACGAGGTCCTCGAGCACCTGCTCCGGACCGCCACCGCCGAGACGGTCCGCTCCCGCCTCCGCGGCCTCGACCTGGGGCAGCTCGTGGAGGCGCTCGACGGCGGCACGATGGTGACCACCGGCGAGCAGGTCTCCGCCCGCACCTTCCTCGAAGGGCTGCCGTCGCTCGGCGAGTCCGACCTCTACGACCAGATCTGCGAACGGCTCGGTGCCACGAACGACGGCGAGCGGGCCGGTGCGATCGAGCTCGCGCTCGAGGGCCTGTTCCTCGCGCGGAAGATCAGCAAGGAGTCGGGCGGGGGCGAAGCGGTCTATGGCTAGCCGGCAGAACCGCCGGCTGGCACGGGACACCCGGTACGGCAGGTACGAGGGCGGCCCGGACCCGCTCGCACCACCGGCGGACCTCTCCGAGGCGCTCGACGCCATCGGCCAGGACGTGATGGCCGGGTACTCCCCGGAGCGGGCCATGCGCGAGTTCCTCCGGCGTGGCGGTCGGGACCGGCGCGGGCTCGACGACCTCGCGCGCCGCGTGGCCGAGAAGCGCCGCGAACTCACGGCGAAGCACAACCTGGACGGCACGCTGCGGCAGGTGCAGGAGCTGCTCGACGAGGCACTGCTCGCCGAACGCGGGCAGCTCGCACGGGACACCGAGATGGACGACGGCGACCGTGCCCTGGCCGAGATGCAGCTCGACAGCCTGCCGCCGTCGCCCGCCGCCGCGGTGAGCGAGCTCGGCACCTACGACTGGAAGAGCCCGACGGCGCGCCAGAAGTACGAGGAGATCAAGGACCTGCTCGGCCGCGAGATGCTCGACCAGCGCTTCGCGGGCATGAAGCAGGCGCTCGAGAACGCCGACGACCAGGACCGCGCCGACGTCCAGGCGATGATGCAGGACCTCAACCAGCTCCTCGAGGACCACCGCGCCGGGACGGACTCGCAGGAGCAGTTCGACGAGTTCATGGCGAAGCACGGCGAGTACTTCCCGTCGAACCCGACGAACGTCGACGAGCTGCTCGACGACCTCGCCGCCCGGGCCGCAGCCGCCCAGCGGATGCGGAACTCGATGACCCAGGAGCAGCGCGACGAACTCGACGCGCTGGCGCAGCAGGCGTTCGGGAGCCCCGACCTGATGGGCGCGCTGAGCCAGCTCGACGGGAACCTCCGAGCCCTCCGTCCCGGCGAGGACTGGGGCGGCTCCGAGCAGATGGACGGTGAGCAGGGCCTCGGGCTCGGCGACGGCACCGGGGTGTTCCAGGACATCGCCGACCTCGACTCGCTCGCCGAACAGCTCGCCCAGTCGAGCCCCGGATCCGACCTCGACGACCTCGACCTGGAGTCGCTGGCCCGCCAGCTCGGCGCCGAGGCCGCGGTCGACGCCCGGACGCTGCAGCAGCTCGAGAAGGCGCTGAAGAACTCCGGCTCGATGCGTCGCGGAGCGGACGGGCAGTACAAGCTCACCCCGAAGGCGATGCGACAGCTCGGCAAGAGCCTGCTCAAGGACGTCGCCCAGAAGATGTCCGGCCGCCAGGGTGCACGAGACCTGCAGCGGTCCGGCGCCTCCGGCGAGCCGTCCGGGGCGAGCCGGCAATGGGCGTTCGGCGACACCGAGCCGTGGGACATCCCGCGGACGATCACGAACGCCGTCACCCGCACGGCCGCGACCGGTCGCACCGGGGCCGGTGTCCGGCTCACCATCGACGACGTCGAGGTGCAGGAGACCGAGGCGCGGACCCAGGCCTGCGTGGCGCTGCTCGTCGACACCTCGTTCTCGATGGCGATGGAGGACCGCTGGGTACCGATGAAGCGCACCGCCCTCGCACTGCACACCCTGATCTCCACGCGGTTCCGCGGCGACGACCTGCAGCTGATCGCCTTCGGTCGGGAGGCCGAGGTGATGGACGTCGAACAGCTCGTCGGCCTCGACGCGATGTGGGACAAGGGCACGAACCTGCACCACGCCCTGCTGCTGGCGAACCGGCACTTCCGGAAGCACCCGACGGCGCAGCCCGTGCTGCTCATCGTCACCGACGGCGAACCGACGTCGCACCTCGAACCGAACGGGCAGGTGTTCTTCAGCTACCCGCCGGACCCGATGACGATCGCGCTCAGCGTCCGCGAGCTCGACAACGCGCACCGGCTCGGCGCACAGACGACGTTCTTCCGCCTCGGCGACGACCCGGGGCTCGCCCGGTTCATCGACGGGATGGCGCGGCGCGTGGACGGGACCGTCACGGCGCCGGAGAACGACGACCTCGGCGTCGCGGTGGTCGGGTCCTACCTCGGGTCGCGGCGCGGTGGCGCGCTCTTCCGCGACGACGACTGGGGCGGGTTCGGCCGCTTCGGCTGACGTTCGCACCCACCGGACGGGAGGCCCGTGGCGGCGTCGCCACGGGCCTCCCGTCCGGTGTCCGGTGCGTCTAGAACAACGGCCAGGGCACCGCCGGACCGTACCCGGCCGGTGGGGGGAAGCGGCCGACGGCCGCCAGGGCGGCACACCGCGCCTCGAGGTTGTCGATCTCGTCGACCGTCAGGTGCTCTTCGAGCTGCGCACCGAGGTCCCCGTGCAACGCGGTGGTGACCCGTTCCAGTCCGGCGCGCTCCTCGTCGTCGAGCGGCTCGTCGATCCACCCCCACAGCACCGTCCGGAGCTTGTGCTCGACGTGGAAGGTGAGCCCGTGGTCGACCCCGTGCCGGTGCCCGTCCGGCATCGCCAGCACATGGCCGCCCTTGCGGTCCGCGTTGTTCACCACGACGTCGAAGACGGCCATCCGCCGGAGTGCCGCGGTGTCCTCGTGGACCAGGGTGACCGGACGGTCGTGCTCGTCGATCGCCTCGAGGACGGTCTTGACGCGCTCGTCCTGCTCGGCCTCGTCCGTCGGCAGCAGGTCCACCGCGTCCTGGTCCGGGTCGACGTCCTGCCAGCGCTGGACCATGCCGCGACCGAGAGGGCCCTCGCCGAGCCAGGTCGGGGGCACGACCCGCCAGCCGAACGCCTCGGACACCAGGAAGGCCGCGTACTCACGACCGGCGAGGGTGCCGTCCGGGAAGTCCCACAGCGGTTTCTCGCCCGCGATGGGCTTGTAGACGACCTCGTGCCCGTCGAGTTCGGCGAGGAAGGTGGCGTTCGAGGCTTCGCGGATGCGGGCGGTGAGGGTCAGGCCGGCGCCGTCGCTCATGCGTCGCCGGGCTGCCGTCCAGCGGCCACGACCTCGCGGGTGCGCTCGACGAAGGCCCGCGCGGTCCCGACCGGGATCTTCACCTGAAGCAGCTCGGTCGGCTCCGGGATCTCGACGACCGCCTCGACCTCGACGCCGTCCTCGTCCTCCTCGGACACGATCTCGATGTCGTCGTCGATCGGGTACGCCTCGATGACCACCTGTGCCGTCGCCGGGTCGAAGCCCAGGCTGAGCGCACCCGCCCGGAACTCGGCCTCCACCGGCTGGTCGAGCGGATCGACGTCGTACAGCTCGCGCGGGACCGACGGCGGGACGCTGAAGCGGTTCTCCTCCACCGTGGCGACCTCGTCGAGGAGTTCGTCGAGCTTCTCCGCCAGCACGGCGGACTGCTCCTTCTCGAGCGCGACGCTCACCACGCGGCGGCCGGCGCGCGCCTGGAGGTAGAAGGACCGTTCACCCGGGCGCCCGATGGTGCCGACGACGAGACGGTCCGGCCAGTCGAAGCCGTGGACGATGGTGGGCATACCCGCATTGTAGGAGCGGGCGGCTGCGACCGTTCAGGGACTGGCAGTACCCCCTCCGCCGCCCACCGGAGCGTCGCCCGTCGGCGGGGCCTTCGCCAGCCAGGAGAGGTCACCCGATTCGGTGTTCGTCGCGACCACCTCGGGCCGGTGCTCCCCGTACCGGACCACCGACACCGACGCGGGGCCGACCGTGATGCGCTGGAACAGGTCGAGGTGCATGCCGAGCGCGTCCGCCAGCACCGACTTGATGATGTCGCCGTGGCTCACCGCGACCCACACCGCGTTCGCGCCGTGCTCCGCCTCGATCTGCGCGTCGAGCCGCCGGATCGCCGCCACCGCCCGCGACTGCATGGTCTGCATCGACTCACCGCCCGGGAACACCACGGCGCTCGGGTTCGACTGCACCACGCGCCAGAGCGGCTCCTTCGCCAGCTCGCTGAGCTTCCGGTTCTGCCACTCGCCGTAGTCCGCCTCGGTGATCCCCCGCTCGACGAACTGCTGCGGCTCCCCCTGCTGGAACGCCGTGATCGCCCTGGCGGTCTGCCGGCAGCGCTCCAGCGGGCTGGACACGATCGCGGCGAGCGGGATCGCGCCGATGCGTTCCGCGGTCGTCGCCGCCTGCTGCTTGCCGACGGAGTCGAGCGCGACGCCGGCCGTGCGGCCCGCGAGGAGCCCGGTCGCGTTCGCGGTGGTGCGTCCGTGCCGGACGAGGAGGACGGTCGCCATGCGCTCGATCCTAGGCGCGGCGAGTTCTCCACAGGTCCGCCCGGGGCCGCCGCGTCGGCCCGTCGCGATCCGCGCGCAGGAGGTCGAATCGCGCGTAGGACGTCGAATCGCGCGTGGTGAGGCGGAAGTTCTGACCTCCTCCGCGCGAAACGACCACCTTCCCGCTCGTCCGATTCCAGTCGTCGGTGGGACGTCGGGCCGCCTGACGCGGCAGGATGGACGCGTGCTGGTCTCGATCGTCTACATGAGTCGCGCGGTGGAACCGTTCGACGACGCCGCGATGACCGAGCTCCTGCGGGGCTCCCGCTTCCGGAACGAAGCGCTCGGTGTCTCCGGCCTGCTGGTGGCGAAGGACGGCCGCTTCATGCAGCTCCTCGAAGGGCCGGCGATCAGCGTCGACGACCGCTTCGCCACGATCGCGCAGGACCCGCGGCACCGCGAGGTCACCTCACTCATCCGCGAGGACATCGAGCGCCGTCGTTTCGAGGGCTGGTCGATGGCCTACCGGGGCCTCGACGACCACGACGTCACGGCGGAGGACGGCTTCAGCCCGTTCCTGACCGGCTCGACCGACTTCCCCCGGTCGTTCGACCGGACGAGCGCCGCGTGGCTGCTCAAGTGGTTCCGCGACCGCGAACTCCGCGACGTCTGATCCTGGACGAGCACCGCGCGCAGACGGTCACTTCGTCTGGTTCGGATGCCGGGTGTGCACCTTCACGAGGTACACCGTCGAGTCGTCCACGTAGTACCAGATCCGTGCGCCACCGGGCAGCTCGAGCTGCCACTGTTCGTGCGTCCGGCCGCCGTGGGCGACGAACTGCAGGTCTCCGCGGAGTGTGTGCATCGTCGGGGAGGTCCTCGTCGGGTCCGCGGTGAGGAGGTCCCAGGCGTCGGCCAGTGCGCTCCGTCGGGTGGCTGCCAGGTCCTTCCAGCCGCGCACCGCGTTCGTCGTCGCTGGGATGACCACGTGGTCAGTCGCTTTGGCGGGCCTCGGGAGGGGGTCTGCCTTCTTCGAACCCACGGTCACGGACGTTCGACAGCCTGCGGGTCGGTGACCCACTCGAGTTCGTCTCGGTCGAGCCCGGCGGCGATGGCTTCCGCCGTTGCCTTCCACGCCGTGAGCTCGACGACGACGAGGTGCGCCTGCCCCGTCGAGAAGGACGCTCGGGCCGCCCGGATGATCGCGGACGCGCAGGTCTCCCGCATCTCGACCGACAACGCGAGCATCCAGTCGAACCGTTCCGCCAGGCGCTGCCCGAGCGGCCCGTCGTCATCGTCGATCGCGACGGCGATGAGCTGTGCGGCGAGGGACAGGAGCACGTCCTTCGCATCGGCTTCGTGCTGCGACATGAGGACGAGGGGGTTCCCGTCGCGTCGATCGATCTCGACGGGTTCCGACTCCGCAGCGTCCATGACGGAGCGCGCGTTGCGGGAGAGCTCGGACGAGAGGAAGTGTCTCCGGACGCGAGCGGACACGGGCTTGGTGGTCGGCATCCTCCAACTCTACTTCAGAACATCTTCTGAAGAGCAGGGGATCACCCGAACGTCGCGGAGACGACCCCGAGCAACCGCTCCCGGTGCGCACGCTCGGCCACCGCGTGCATCAGCACCTCCCACATCGTCCCCACCGCCGGCAGCAGGTCTGCACGCCCGGACCGCACGTCCGACACGAGCTGCACCCCGGTGAAGTACGGCACGAGCGTCGCGCCGAGCGCCTCCGCGGACACAGTCGTCTGTACCTCCCCGCTCGCGACCGCGAGGCGGAAGACGTCGACGACACCCGCGATCCACTGCTCGTAGAAGCTCGACGTCTGCCCGGCGAGCACCCCGTGCTCGAGGGAGATCCGGATCCCGGCGCGCACGACGACGTCGCTCATGAGCAGGTCGGCGATCCCGCGCGACGCCTGGATGAGCATCGCGATCGGGGACGGGTCGGTCGAGCTCATGGCCGCGAACGTCCGGGCGTTCTGCTCGTCGATGACCGCGAGCGCGAGGGACCGCTTCGTCGGGAACAGCCGGTGGAGCGCGCCCTGGCTCACCCCGGCACCCCGCGCGATCCCGGCGATGCTGGCGGTCTCGTACCCGTCGCGGTCGAAGTCCCGCGCCGCGGCCTCGACGATCGCTGCGCGCCGTCCTGTCCCACCCGCGTCGACCACGCCCCCAACGGTAGTGACCACGAACGGGGGAAATCCCGGTGTCGCTGGGAGTGTCCGGACTGTCACGCTGTCCTCATGACCCCGATCGCAGCCCCGTCGCTCCACCGACACCGCCGGACGTTCGTGCTCGGCATCGTGGACCCGCAGACCTGGCGCGACTTCGCCTTCCACCTGATCGCCCTGCCGCTCTCGATCGCCGGCTTCACCTGGTTCGTGCTCACCCCCTCGGCGGGCATCCCGTTCGCCGCGCTCTGGGTCGGCCTCCCCGTCGCGGCCTTCCTGCTCCGCGGCAACGCCTGGTTCGGCACGGCGTTCCGTGCGCTGTCGAACCGGCTGCTCGGCACGGCGGTGGACGCCCCGAGTGCACCGCATGGTCGGGCCGGCATCGTCGGCTGGACCCTCGCCGCCTTCCGTCACGGCCCGAGCTGGCGCGCCCTCGCCTTCGGACTGATCGCGTTCGTCACGTCGCTGTTCGCGTTCATCGTGACGATCACCGTGCTCGTCACCGCCGCCGGCCTCGCGACGAACTGGGTGTGGACGCACTGGCTGACGCCCGTCACGGACGAGGACGGCGTCCTGCACTCGGGTCTGCAGGTCGGCACCGTGTTCGTCGACACCCCGCAGATGCAGGCGGTGGCGACGGTGGTCGGGTTCCTGCTGCTGGTCCTCGTGTGGCCGCCGCTGAACCGTTGGCTCGCCGCCGGTCAGGCCGCGCTCGTCCGAGCACTGCTCGGCAGCACCGCTTCCGAACGCCGGGTCGACGAGCTCACCCGGTCCCGCGACGACAGCGTGCGTGGTGCGGACGACACCCTCCGTCGCGTGGAGCGGGACCTGCACGACGGCACCCAGGCACGGCTCGTCGCGCTCGCGATGACGCTCGGCGACGCGCAGGACCGCCTGGACGGCGGCGGCGACCCGGCCGAGGTCGGCCGGCTCGTCGAGAACGCCCGGCGGTCGACGCAGGAGACCATCGCGGAGCTCCGTGAGATCGCGCGCGGCATCCACCCTGCCGCACTCGACGAAGGCCTGGAGGCTGCACTCGCCTCCGCCGTGTCCCGCACCACCCTGCCGGTGTCGGTCGAGTTCGACCGCTCGGTCCGGCTGTCGGCCGTCACCGAGAGCGTGGCCTACTTCACCGTGGTGGAGTTGCTGACGAACGTGACCAAGCACGCCCGGGCGACACGCGCAGCGGTCACCGTGGCGCGGGACGGCAACGACCTGCTCGTCACCGTCGAGGACGACGGCGTCGGCGGAGCACACGTCCCGCTCGACCCGCAGACCGGCGGCACCGGACTCGCCGGCGTGGCCGATCGGCTCCGGACGGTCGACGGCACCCTGGCGATCGACAGTCCGAGCGGCGGCCCGACCCGCATCGCCCTGCGCTTCCCGGGAGCAGCGGCATGAGGATCCTCGTCGCCGACGACAACGTCATCCTCCGCGAGGGGCTCGTCTCGCTCCTCACCTCACGCGGCCACGAGGTCCGCGCCGTGGACTCCGGCGACGCCGCCGTCCAGGCCGTCGCGGCGGAGGCGCCCGAGGTCGTCGTGATGGACATCCGGATGCCGCCGACGCACACCGACGAGGGCGTGCACGCGGCGATCGCGATCAAGGCGGCCTCGCCCCGCGTGGGTGTCCTGCTGTTCTCGCAGTACGCCGAGGCCCGCTGGGCGCGGATGCTCCTCGACGTCGCCCCGACCGGCGTCGGCTACCTGCTCAAGGAACGCGTCGGCGACATCCGCCCGTTCCTCGACTCCGTGCAACGCGTCGCCGCCGGCGGCCTCGTGCTCGACCCGGAGGTCGCGGCGCTCCTCATCGACCGTGGTGCCGATCGGTTCGCGAAGCTGTCCGCCCGGGAGCGAGAGGTCCTCGAGCTGATGGCGGAGGGACGCACGAACGCCGCCATCGCCGACCGGATGTTCCTCGCCGCCGGCACCGTCGAGAAGCACGTGACGACGCTGTTCACCAAGCTCGGCCTGGCCCCGACGGCGGGAGACCACCGTCGGGTCCTGGCCGTGCTGGACTACCTCGCCGCCCGCCCCTGACGAGCGGCGAGGCCCGGCCCGCTCACGGTGCTCGGGCCCGCTCAGGCCTGGTCGGCGCGGAGGAAGTCGGCGATCGCGGTGCCGCCGCTGTTGAAGCGGTAGGTGCTCCCCGCCGTGCCGCTCGACTCGAGCACGTCGGCGATCACGTGCGCGACGTCACCGCGGGTCACCTTCGCGCCCTCGCCGTCCCAGTCGATCGCACCGGTCGGCTCGTCGTCGGTCAGGGTGCTCGGCGCGACGATCGTCCACTCCAACCCGGAGTCCCGGACGACCGCGTCGGCGATCATCTTCGACTGCGCGTACGCGAAGAAGTCGTTGTCCTGCGGCACCCCGTGGTCGAGCACCGAGCCGGACCACGAGACCATCACGTAGCGCTCGACGCCCGCGCGCTTCGCCGCCTGCACGGACAGCACCGCCGCATCGCGGTCGATCGCCCAGGTCCGGTCGACCGATCCCCCGCCGGCGCCGGCGGACCACACCACGGCGTCCTGCCCGCGGACCAGGTCCTCGAAGCCGGACAGCGTCAGCTCCTGGATGTCGGCGACCGCCGGGTCACCGCCGTGGGCACGGATCTCGTCGGCCTGGTCGGGGTTCCGGATGACGGACGTGACGTGGTGGCCGCGCTCGCTGAGGAAGCGCGTCGCGAGGAGCGCGACCTTGCCGTGGCCACCGAAGATGATGATGTCGCTCATTGCGCCGACGCTACGCCCGGCGCCTCAGAGCCCAGTGCGGAGGGTGTGGGATTCGAACCCACGAGACATCGCTGCCCACCTGTTTTCAAGACAGGCTCCATCGGCCACTCGGACAACCCTCCACGACGCGGCCACGTGGCGAGACATGACCGCGTCCCGAGGAGTCTAGCCGAGCCTCCCGGCCGCGCAGCGTCGCCAACGCGACGGACATGCTCAGCGCGGCAGGGTGTCCAGTGCGGCCGCCAGGCCGTCGTCCGTCACGCCGCCGGTGATCTCGCTCGCGGCGTCGACGACGTCTTCGGGTGCCTGGCCCATCGCGACACCGCGGCCGGACGTCGACGCCCAGCGCAGCATGTCGATGTCGTTGCGGCCGTCGCCGGCGGCGAAGACGCGGGAGCGCGGGATGTCGAGCCACTCGCGGACGCGTTCCATCGCGGTGGCCTTCGTCACGCCCTCGGGTGCGATGTCGAGCCATGCGGTCCAGCCGACGTTGTACGAGACCTTGTGCAGGCCCATCCGGTCGACGATCGCCAGGAACTCCTCGAGCCCGTGCTCCGGGGAGATCACGACGACACGCGTGGCCGCGACGCCGAGCAGTTCGTCGAAGTCGACGTGGTCACCGGACGCGGTCATCGCGTCGTCGGGGAACTCGCCGGAGAGCAGGTAGTGGCCGTCGGGCGACTCGACGCCGTACGCCGCATTCGAGAGCGCACCGCGGATGGTCTGCAGCACGTCGGTCGGGTCGAAGGTCTCGACGTGGACGCGGACGTAGCCGTCGATCGCGTGCGCAGCATCCGAGCGGCGCAGGGTCACCGCGCCGTTCGCGCAGACCAGGTACTCGGGCTCGATGCCGAGCGTCTGCAGCACGGGCACGGTCATGCCCTCGCTGCGGCCGGTCGAGAGCATCACCTGGTGGCCGGCGGCGACGGCGGCCCGGATCGCGTCGACGGTCGTCTGGGTGACGACGCCGTCCTCGCGCATCACGGTGCCGTCGATGTCGAGCGCGACGAGCCACCGCTTGACGCGGGTGGTCGACGCGGAGCCGTGGGTCGACGGCCCACCGTGCGGGGTGCTCATCGGGGTTCGATCACCTCGACGCCGCCGAGGTACGGACGGAGCACCTCGGGCACGACGACCGAGCCGTCGGCCTGCTGGTGCGTCTCGAGGATCGCGACGAGCCAGCGGGTGGTCGCGAGCGTGCCGTTGAGCGTGGCGACCGGCGCGGTCTTGCCCGACTCCGTGCGGTAGCGGATGTCGAGGCGGCGGGCCTGGAACGTGGTGCAGTTCGAGGTGGAAGTGAGCTCACGGAAGGTGCCCTGGGTCGGGACCCATGCCTCGAGGTCGTACTTGCGCGCGGCGCTCGTGCCGAGGTCCCCCGCGGCGGTCTCGATCACGCGGTAGTGCAGCCCGAGGTCCTGGAGCATCGACTCCTGGTACGACATCAGCTTCTCGTGCTCGGCGTCCGCCTGGTCCGGGTGGACGTAGGAGAACATCTCGAGCTTGTTGAACTGGTGCACGCGGAGGATGCCGCGGTTGTCCTTGCCCGCGGAGCCGGCTTCACGGCGGTAGCAGGTGGACCAGCCGGCGTAGCGGAGTGCGCGGTCGGCGGCGTCACTGTCGGCTTCGTTGCCGTTGCCGTTGCCGTTTCCGTCGGTCGGGAAGGCCAGGATCTCGTCGGCGTGGTACCCGGCGAGGGCGACCTCGCTGGTGCCGGTGAGGTAGAGGTCGTCCGCTTCGAGCCGGTAGACCTCTGCCGCGTGCTCGCCGAGGAAGCCGGTGCCGGCCATCGTCTCGGGGCGCACCAGCGTCGGGGTGATCAGCGGTGTGAAGCCGTGCTGGATCGCACGGTCGAGGCCGAGCGACATGAGCGCGATCTCGAGCCGGGCGCCGAGGCCCTTGAGGAAGTAGAAGCGCGACCCGGAGACCTTCACGCCGCGCGGGATGTCGATGATGTCGAGGAGCTCGCCGAGGTCCGCGTGGTCCTTCGGCTCGAAGTCGAACTCCGGCTTGGTGCCGACGGTCTTCAGCGTGACGAAGTCGTCCTCGCCGCCCTCGGGCACGCCGGGCAGGACGACGTTCGGGATCGAGCGGACGACCCGGTTGAACGTCTCTTCGGACGCGGTGACGGCCGCCTGGGCTTCCTTCACCTGCGCGGCGAGGGCCTGGGCCTGCTGCACGAGCGCGGCCTTCTCGTCCTTCGGGGCCTTCGCGACGGTCTTGCCGAATGCGTTCTGCTCGGCTCGGAGCGCCTCGAACGACGAGATCGCGCTCCGCCGGGCGGCGTCCGCGGCGACCGCGTCGTCGACGATCTCCACGGAGGCGCCGCGCGCAGCCTGTGAGGCCTTGATGACATCGGGATCGTCGCGCAGCAGCTGGGGGTCAATCACCCATGCATCTTAGCCAGACCGCGTTGCGTCCAAGCCGGGCTGCTGGCAGGCCCCGCCGGTACCGTTGATCCATGTCATCTCCCTCGGAGACCGCGCCCGCGCAGTCGGACGCCCTCGCCACCGAGCACCGCACCGCCGCCGTCGTCTACAACCCGGTCAAGGTGCACCTCCCCACACTGAAGCGGACGGTGGCGAAGTACGAACGCGAAGCCGGCTGGCACGAGACCCTGTGGTTCGAGACCACGGAAGCGGACCCGGGCGGCGGGATGGCCCGCGCGGCACTCGACGCCGGCGCCGACGTGGTCGCCGCGGCCGGCGGTGACGGCACCGTCCGTGCCGTAGCCGAGGTGGTGCACGGCTCGGACGCCGCACTCGCCCTGCTGCCGAGCGGCACGGGCAACCTGCTCGCCCGCAACATGAGGCTGCCGCTCGACGACCTCGGTGCGAGCGCGCACATGATCTTCTCCGGCCACGACCGCCCGATCGACTTCGGGCTGCTCCGGCTGGAACGACCGGACGGCGCGCGGGAGGAGTTCGGCTTCCTCGTGATGGCCGGCCTCGGGCTCGACGCCCGGATGCTCGCGAACACCCGACCCGGACTCAAGAAGCGCGTCGGGTGGCTCGCCTACGTCGACTCGCTGTTCCGCTCCCTGCGGGACATCGACGGCTTCGACTTCCGGTACCGGCTCGACGAGTCGACGACGAAGTCCGTGCGCGGGCACTCGGTGATCGTCGGCAACTGCGGGATGCTCCAGGCGAACGCGATGCTGCTGCCCGAGGCGGAGATCGACGACGGGGTGTTCGACATCGTCGTGATGCGTCCCCGCGGGTTCTTCGGATGGGTGCGCATCGGCGCGCGCATCTTCTGGGAGAACGCGATCCTGCGGTGGTTCCGCCGCTCGTCGCTCGGCAACACCATCGTCGGCCGGCGCATCGTCTCGCGCGCCAAGCAGGAACGGCCGCTGCGCTACCTCCGCGGTTCGGAGTTCGTGCTGCGCCTCGAGAAGCCCGACGAGTTCGAGATCGACGGGGACCCGGTCGGTGAGATCTCGGCGTTCCGGGCGCGCATCGACCCGGGGTCCCTGCGCGTGCGGGTGCCGGCGCCGTCGGACGCCCCGACGCGCGGGCGCAAGCGCGGCTAGCGCGGCGCGGCGCCACGGGCGCGGGCGCGGGCGCGGGCGCGGGCGCGGGCGCGGGCGCAATGTGCGAGGTTCCGGACAGTGTGCGACCCGCGGCGCCTCGCACGGAGTACGCAACCTCGCACAGTGCGGGGGGAGCGCGCCGGGGCGAGGCGTGCTACGCCGGGTCGGGCTAGCCCGACACGATCGCTCGGAGCCAGTCCCGCGCCTCGACGAACGCCTCGTCCGAGTAGCGCAACGGCACCTCGGACTCCTGCCGGTCGGCCCGCGGGTACGACCCGAGGAACGTCACGCGCGGGCTGAACCGCCGGAGTCCGAGCAGCGCATCGGCCACCCGCTCGTCGAGCACGTGCCCGTCCAGGTCGATGACGAACCGGTACCGCCCGAGCTCGTCGCCGATCGGCCGTGAGGTCAGCAGCCCCATGTTGATCCCCCGGGTCGCGAACTGCTCGAGCATGTCGACGAGCGCACCCGGGTGGTCGGCGGGGAGTTCGACGATGACGCTCGTCTTGTCCGAACCGGTCCGTGCCGGGATCGCCAGGGTCTTCGAGACGAGCACGAACCGGGTGACCGCGCTGGCGTTGTCCCCGATGGAGTCGGCGAGGACCACGAGGTCGTGGTGGTCGGTGATCCCGGGCGGGGCCACGGCGGCGTCGGCGGTGGGGTTCGTGTCGAGCAGCGCGGTCGCCGCGGCGACGTTCGATGACGCGGGGATGTGCCCGTGGCCGGGGACGTTCGCCTCGAGCCAGTGGTGGGTCTGGGCGTAGGCGACGGGGTGCGCGTTCACGGTGCGGACATCGGCGAGCGCGGTGCCGTGCCGCGCGACGAGCACGAAGTCGACCGGGACCAGGTACTCCCCCACGATCCGCACGCCGGGGATCCGGGCGAGGGCGTCCTGCGTGGCGCTGACACCGCCGTCGACGCTGTTCTCGATCGCGATCACCGCGCCGACCGAGCGGCCGGAGACGACGTCGTCGAGCGCTTCGCCGACGTTGTTGACGCTCCGCCAGGGCTTGCCGGCGGCGGCCTCGACGAGCTTGAGCGCCGCCTCGGTGAAGGTGCCGGCGGGTCCGAGGTAGCTGTACGTGTCGGACGCTGCGTCGGGCTGGCTCATGCCGCCGAGCCTATTGCAAGCGCCCACGCGCGCAGCGCCTGCTTGCAGCGCCCACGCGCGCAGCGCCCCCGTCAGTCGGCCGCGGTCCCCGTCAGGCGGGCCTCGCAGATCGCGGCGTCGTCGGCGTCCCGCGGGTACGTCAGCGCCGCGAACCGTCCCTCGGGGTCGAGCGTCGACAGCAGCGACTTCGCGATGCCGTCGAGCTGCGCGACCTGCTCGTCGGACAGTGCGTCGATGACGTACTTCCGCGCGGTCCGGACGTGGTCGGGCGCTGCGTCGACGATGGTGGCGTACCCGGCGTCGGTGAGCCGGACGTCGGTCGCCCGACGGTCGTCGACGGACGGGCACCGGGAGACGAGTCCGCGCTTCTCGAGCCGGGACACCACGTGCGACAACCGCGGCAGCGAGGCGTTGGTGGCCGCGGCGAGCGCCGACATCCGGAGCGTCCTGGTGTCGGTCTCGGAGAGCATCGCGATGACCATGTAGTCGAAGTGCGTCAGGTCGGCGTCGCGCTGGAGCTGCTGGTCGAGCGCGGCCGGCAGGAGTTCCATGACGGCGACGAGCTTCATCCAGGCGCGCAGCTGTTCGCGCGTCAGCCAGGGTGTCTCGTCGGTCATGACCCCATCCTACGAAATGGTTGTCGATTCAACCAGTGCTGATCGGCGTCGCGCGGTGAGCCACCCCACGACGAGCGCGGCGACCACCACGACCAGCAGGACGCCCTCGACGACCAGCAGTCGCCCGAGGTAGTCGAACGGCACCACGGTCGGGTTCTTCGCCCCGTGGTGCTTCGCCCCGATCTCCGGGATGACGACGAGCGCCAGGACGCTGCCGAGCACGACCGCGGCCTGCACCACCACGAGCACCCACACGCGGAGGGCGCGTCCGGCACGACGGAGCCCGAGGCCGACGAGCACGACGAACGGCGACAGGATCGCGTCGTGCAGGATCACGGCACCGAGCAGCCAGGTCGCGAGGCCACCGATCCGGTTCGGCTTCACCGTCGTGACCATCACGTAGGCACCGAACGCGAGCACCAGCACGCCGAGGACGACGAGCACGATCCGGGCGACCCTCACGAGAGCACCTCGATCCGCTCGATCCACTTCGTCTGCAGGACCCCGGGTCGTCCGGGCGCGATGATCCGTGCGGGGAACCCGTGGTCCAGGTCGAGCGTCGCGCCGTTCAGCTCGAGCGCGACGAGGGTCGTCGGGTCGGAGGCGTACTCCGGTCCCATGTCCATGATCCGGTAGCCGCCGTGCCGCTCGAGGCTCGTCACGCGAACGTGCGACCCCGGGTCGGCCTGCACGGCTGCGAGCAGGTCGCGCATCCGGACGCCCTTCCACCTGGCCATCTGGCTCCAGCCCTCGACGCAGGAGATCGGGAGCGCCGCCTCGGCCGTGCCGAGGGCGACGAGCTCGGCGCGTGAGAACGTCCGCGTCACGGCGGGTCCGGCGACGGTCAGGGTCCAGTCCGCGGCGGTCGCCGTCGCGAGCACCCCGGCCGCGCGCGCGGTCCGGTTCACGGGCAGGCCGTTCGGGCCGAGCCCGCGCTTGCGGGGCGCGAACACGTTGAAGGGCTCGGCGAGCTTCGAGGACTGGCCGGCGGTGAGCACGACGACGCCAGCCGTCGCCGCGGCGACACCGGTGAAGAAGCCACGGCGGGCGATCCGCTCGCGTCGTCCGTCGGCAGCCCCCGAGGACCCTGACGGCGACGGCCTGGAGGCTCGGCGCGGCTCCGCCCCGTCGGCCCAGCGCATCACGCGGCCGGTGATCCCCCGCGGGTACGTCCCGGTGCCGTGGTACTCCGGCAGTTCGCTGCCGACGGTGTCGTCGTGGACGAACCGGCCGTCCGCGTCGTAGGAGTCCCGCGCCCGCCAGTACCGCACGATGATCGGCAGCTTCGTCCCGATGTGGATCGCCAGCGACCCGATCAGCACGAAGGAGAGCGCGAAGTGGACCTGCCGGAACGGGAACGGCCACGGGTACCACTGGAACGTGTTCACGAGTCCGGTACCGACCTGCACGATCGCGGCCGAGACGAACACCGCGATGGAGAGCCGTTCGAGCAGGTGCAGTGCCCCGCGGACGGGCGGGTCCTGGGCGAGCGCCGGCATCACCGTGTTGAGCTTCGCGAGGAGCAGCGGGATGATCGCGATCCCCGCCGTGATGTGCAGCCCCTGCGTGAACTGGTAGAGCCGGACCGGCCGGGTCGCGAAGTGCATCCCGGGCAGCGGGTCCTGCAGCAGGTGGCTGTAGAGCCCGGTGCCGAAGCAGATCAGGAAGGCGATGCCGAGCAGGCGCCCGAGGACGACGGCGGAACGGGCGTTCCGGTTCGGCGACGCCATCGCGGCCCTCGCGTCGTGCAACGCCGTCCGGACGAACGTCGGTAGCCTCGACGGACCATGCGACTGCGACTCGGCCACCCGTTCTCGACCGTGCTCGCCGTCGTCGGCGTGCTGGCCCTCGCGGGCATCATCGCCGTCGGCGTCACGCATCTGGGGTTCCTCCGGTCGGGTCATCGTCAACCATTCGTTGCGTGGACCCTGATCGCTTGGGCGGTCTTCGTCATCGCTGTCGTCGCGCTCCGGTTCGTGCCACCGCGACTGGTGACCATCATCGTCCTCGGCGGTGCCGTCGTGGTGGGACTCGCCGCGCTGGCGGGGCCGCCGAACACGAGCACCGACTCGGCCCGGTACGCCTGGGACGGCATCGTCCAGCACGCCGGGATCTCCCCGTACGCGCACACCCCGCAGTCCGAGGCGCTCGCGGCCCTCCGTCCGGAGTGGCTGTTCCCGGACAAGATCGGCGGCACCTGCGACCCGCTCCAGCCCCGCTACCGGGGGCTCGGCGACGGCGCGCTCGGGCACTGCACGGCGATCAACCGCCCGGACGTCCCGACGATCTACCCGCCGATGGCCGAGCTCTGGTTCGCGCTGGTCCGCGCGTTCGTCCCGGTCACGGTGACGTACTGGCCGTTCCAGGTCGCCGGCCTGGTCGTCTCGCTCGGCGTCACCGTCGGGCTGCTCGCCGTCCTCCGCCGCACCGGCCGTCCGGCGTGGTGGGCAGCGATCTGGGCGTGGTCGCCGCTCGTCGCATCCGAGGCGGTGACGAACTCGCACGTCGACGTCATCGGCGCCGCCCTCGCCACCGCCGGTGCCGTGCTCGTCGCGTTCGGCCGGCCGATCTGGGGCGGGATCATGCTCGGCGCAGCGACCTGCGCGAAGCTCATCCCGGCGATCGTCTACCCGCCGCTCCTCGGGCGGTGGCGGAACTGGTGGGCGATCCCGGTCGGCATCGCGGTGTTCGGCCTGCTCTACGTCCCCTACGTCGCGGTCACCGGGACGAAGGTGCTCGGGTACCTGCCCGGCTACCTCACGGAAGAGGGCTACGAGGACGGCTCCCGGTTCGCCCTCGTCTCGCTCGTCGTCAAGGGCGACGCCGGGACGATCGTGGTGGGACTCCTCGTCCTGGTCGCCGCGGTGCTCGCCTGGCGCCTGTCCGACCCGTCGCGCCCCTGGTCCGGCGAGGTGCTGATGATCGGGGTGACGTTCCTCGCGGTGACGCCGCGCTACCCCTGGTACTCGCTTCTGCTCATCCCGTTCGTGGTCCTCTCCGGCCGCTGGGAGTGGATGTCCGTCGCGCTCGCCATCGCCCTCCGCGGGGTGTGGCCGTCGGTCGACGCCTACCGCTGGTGGCTCGCCGCCGCGGTCGTGGTCATCGTCGTCGTCACCCTGATCCGGACGGACCGGTCGGACTGGGTGCGGTGGCGCGACCGGCTCCTCCCCGGGCGTGACCGGCGGCTGCACGTATCATCGCTGCCATGACGGCCGTCGTACTCCCCTCGACCGGGCTGCTGCGGCGCGTGCGCTCGTCGACCGCGGTCCCGCCACGGCCCGACGGCGACGACGGGCTGGTCGACCGCTTCGGCCGTCGGGCGATCGACCTCCGGGTCTCGCTGACGGAGCGCTGCAACCTCCGCTGCACGTACTGCATGCCCGCGGAGGGGCTGCCGGTCATCCCGGGTGACTCCCTGATGACGGCGGCCGAGATCGAGCGGCTCGTCCGCCTCGGTGCCGAGCACCTCGGCATCCGCAAGGTCCGCTTCACGGGCGGGGAGCCGCTCCTCCGCAGGGACCTCGTCGACGTGATCGCCCGCTGCGCGACGCTCCCGGTCGAGGTGTCGCTGACCACCAACGCGATCGGCCTCGCCGGACGCGCACAGGCACTCCGCGACGCCGGGCTGACCCGGGTGAACGTCTCGCTCGACACCGTCGACCCGGACGTCTTCGCCACCGTGACCCGGCGTCCGTTCCTCGACCGGGTGCTCGACGGCATCGCCGCCGCGGACGCGGCCGGCCTCGGCGTGAAGGTGAACGCGGTGCTCCTCCGCGGCGTGAACGACCACCTGGCCTCCGAGCTCCTCACCTGGTGTCTGGAGCGCGGGCACGAGCTGCGGTTCATCGAGCAGATGCCACTCGATCCCGGGCACGCCTGGGACGGCCCGACCATGGTCACCGCCGCGGAGACCCGCGGGATCCTCGGCGCGGAGTACGTGCTGACGCCGGACGACGCCCCGCGCGACGGCGCCCCGGCCGAACGCTTCCGGGTCGCCTCGCGCGCCACCGGAGCGCACCTCGGGACGGTCGGCATCATCGCCAGCGTGACGGAGTCGTTCTGCGCGGACTGCACCCGCACCCGTCTCACGGCCGAGGGGCACGTCCGCAGCTGCCTGTTCTCCGACGAGGAGTCGGACCTCCTCGGCCCGATGCGCGCGGGTGCCTCCGATGCCGAGGTCCTCGACGCGTGGCGGCTCGCGATGTGGGCGAAGCCGCGCGACCACGGCGACGACGCGGACGGCATGGTGCACCCGGCCCGCGGCATGAGCGCGATCGGCGGATGACGATGACCACGATGCGGTTCTTCGCGGCTGCCAGGGCTGCCGTCGGCATCGACGAGACGACCGTCGACGCGGCCACCCTCGACGGTGCGCTCCGTGCGGTCGATGCGGAGGACGCGCTGCGGTGGGAAGCGCTGCAGGAACGGTGCTCGTACCTGGTCGACGGCATCAGCACCCGCGACCGATCGACCCCGCTCGACGGCGTCGCCCTGGTCGACGTGATGCCCCCCTTCGCCGGCGGCTGACCCGCGTACGTTCCTTCCCATCGCACCCGCACTGGGAAGTTGCAACGCGCGTGGGCAGTCGAAAGGAACGACCTCCTACGCGCGATTCGACTCCCCACGCGCGATTCCACCTCCTACGCGCGATTCGACACCATCCGCGCGATTCAGCGGTCATCGTCCGGGCGCGTAGACGTCCACCTCGCCGGGCGGGACCGTGAGGTGCACCGCGTCCCCGCTCGCGAGTGCGAGGCGCCGGGCAGCCGCGACGGTCACGTCGGCGACGAGTTCGCCGGCCCTGACGCGGACGAGTCCGTCCCGCGGCTCGATGCTCCGCACGGTGCGCACGGGTCCGTCCCCGTCCCGCGTCACGACGGCGGCCGTCGGGTGGTAGGCGGCCAGGACAGCACCGCCGGGAGGCTCGGTGGGCGTCGCCGACGCCAGCTCGCCCCCGCCGTCCAGCGCGATGCCGGTGCCCGTGGCCGTCCCCGGGACGAGCGCGAGTCCGGAGAACGCGGCGCCGAACGCGCTGGTCGGGCGCCCGAGGACCTCCGCGGTCGTGCCGGTCTCGACGACGCGGCCACGCTCGACCACCACGACGCGGGTGGCGAGGGCGACGACCTCGATCGGGTCGTGCGTGACGAGGATGCTCGGCCGGCCGGCGATCGCGGTGCCGAGGGCGGCCCGGACGCTCTCCCGGGCCTCGACGTCGAGCGCCGAGGTGGGTTCGTCGAGGAGCAGCACCGCCGGGCCGGCGGCGAGGGCCCTGGCGATCGCGACCCGCTGCGCCTGCCCGCCCGACAGGGTGGCCGGAGCGCGGCTCGACAAGCCGACCGCGTCGACGACGGCAAGTGCTTCCTGTGCGGCGATCCGTGCCTCCCGTCCGGACCGACCGGATGCGCGCGGACCGTAGCCGACGTTGCGGGCGACCGACAGGTTCGGGAAGAGGTCGGGACGCTGGGCGACCAGGCCGACCCGGCGGCGGTGGGGTGGGACGGGTCGCCGTGCTCCGTCGACGGTGCGACCGTCGATCTCGATGCCGCCGGCGTCGAGGGCGACGAGGCCGGCGATCGCCTCGACGACCGAGGACTTGCCGGCGCCGTTGGGACCGACGAGCGCGACGCACTCGTCGGGGCCGACCTCGATCGTGACGTCCACGTCGCGGTCCCGCAGGACGACGTGCGCGCGCAGCCCGGTCACGTGGCGACCGTCCGTGCTCCGGCGCGGACCGACGTCAACCCGATCACGACGACGGCGACCACGACGAGGACGAGGGCCAGCGCGACCGCGGTGTCCGGGTCGACCTCGCGCTGCAGGTAGATCTCCAGCGGCAGGGTCCGCGTGACGCCCTGCAGGCTGCCCGCGAAGGTGAGCGTCGCGCCGAACTCGCCGAGCGCCCTCGCGAAGCAGAGCACCAGCCCGGAGGCGATCCCGGGCAGCGCACGCGGGATCGTCACGGTGAACAGCACGCGCGTCGGACCCGCACCGAGGGTCGACGCGATCCGCTCGAGGCGGTCACCGCCGATCCGGAGCGAGCCCTCGATCGCGCTGACCAGGAACGGCATCGCGACGAAGGTCTGCGCCATCACGACCGCTGCCGTGGTGAACGCGATCCGGACGCCGTGGTCGGCGAGGAACCCGCCGACCGGGCCGATCCTGCCGAAGGCCGCGAGGAGCGCGAGCCCGCCGACGACCGGCGGCAGCACCAGCGGCAGCAGGACCACGGCACGGGCGAGGCCCACCCAGCGGGAGCGGACGCGGGAGAAGACGATCGCGAGGGGCAAGCCGAGGACGAAGGCGATGCCGGTCGCGGCGGCGGCGGTGCCGAGGCTCAGGCCGAGCGCGGTGAGCGACGCCGGGGACGTGACCAGGGCGACGAAGGACGACCAGTCCACGCGGCCGACCATCGCGAGCACCGGGACGACGACGAAGAGACCGCCGACGACCGCGGGGATCGGCAGCCACCACGGGGCCCTGGTCACGGTGCGCTCACGGGTGGGTGCTCATGCCTCGGCGCTCACGGCTTGCCGAAGCCCGCCGCGTGCAGGACCTTCTCGCCGTCGGCGGAGCGCACGTAGGCGCTGAACGACTTCGCGAGGGCGGCGTTCGACGATCCCTTGACGACACCGATCGGGTAGGTGTTCACGGCCTTGTCCGCGGCGTCGAAGTCAACGCCCTGCACCTTGTCGCCGGCACCCTGCACGTCGGTGACGTAGACGAGCCCCGCGTCCGCCTGACCCGACTCGACCTTGCCGAGGACGTCCGTGACCGACTGCTCCTCGCTGACGGGGTGCAGGGTGATGCCCGTCGCGGACTCCACCTTCTGCGTCGCCGCGCCGCACGGGACCGGGGCCGCGCAGGTGACGACCTGCAGACCGGAGGCGTCGAGGTCCGCGAAGTCGTCGATGCCCTTCGGGTTGCCCGGCGCCACGGCGATCTGGAGCACGTTGGTCGCGAAGGCGGGCGCGCTGCCGGCGATGAGGTCGGCCGTCGTGAGCTTCTGCATGTTCGGCTCGTCGGCGCTCGCGAAGACGTCGGCGGGCGCGCCGTTCTGGATCTGGGTGACGAGGTCGCTCGAGCCGGCGAAGGAGAACGTGACCGAGGTGCCGGGGTTGGCCTGCTCGTAGTCCTTGCCGAGCTCGGTGAAGGTCTGCTGGAGGGAGGCCGCGGCGAACACGGTGATCTTGCCCGCGGGGCCGGTCGCGCTGGCGCTGGCGCTGGTGGTGCCCGCGCCCGCGGTGTCGCTGCTCGTGCTACAGCCGGCGAGGAGTGCGACTCCGGCGATGCCGACGACGACGGTGGCGATGGACCTGGAACGCATGCGATTCTCCCCGCTGGTGCCGCACGTACGGCACATCAGCGCAAGCATATCCGCAGATGCGGATCAGACGATCGGCAGTCCCTCGCGTCGCCAGGCCTCCATGCCGCCGTCGAGGATCGTCGTCGGCCGGTCGACGGTGGCGGCCCATGCCACCGCACGCGGGCCGCGGGCACAGACGACGACGAGGGCGGTGTCGGAGTCGGTGCCGGTCGTGTGCAGCTGGTCGGGGGTGACGGCGCCGGGGATCGTGCCCGTCGACAGTTCAGCCGGGGTGCGGACGTCGACGACGACCACCGGGTCCGCAGGGTCGGCGACGCGGGCAGCGAGCGCCGCGGGCGCGATGCGGACGGCGTCGTCGTGTGCTTCGTGCTCCGCGGCCGGTCCCGGACGTCGGGAGCCCGGGCCGCGGCGCAGCGGGCTCTCCGTCCAGCGCCACCGACGGGCGTCCACGCTGAGCACCCGTCCGACGAGCGGTTCCCCCAGCCCGGCCACGAGCGCGGTCACCTGCGCGGCCATCACCGACCCCACCGCACCGCAGAGGGCCGGCAGGACCCCGTCGAGCGCGCACGAGCCCTCGTCCGGCCGGACCTCCGGGTGCAGGTCGTGGAAGTCCACCGCGGGGCCGCCCGCGCTGCCTGTGTCGTCGAACACGGACACCTGCCCGTCGTAGCCGAGCACGCTCCCCCACACGAACGGCACCCGCGCGGCGGCGCACGCGTCCGAGATCGCCCGCGTGACGACGACCGAGTCGGCCGCGTCCACCACGACGTCGTGTCCGGCGACCATGCCGGGGTGGAAGGAGTCCACGACGGCCTCGACCCGGCACTCCGGGTCCACCGCCCGGGCACGGTCGGCGGCGACCTGCGCCTTCGGACGTCCGACGTCCGCCGCGCTGAAGAGCGTCTGCCGCGCCAGGTTCGACGGGTCGACGGTGTCCGGGTCGACGATCGTCAGCCGGGCGATGCCGCTGCCGGCGAGGTAGGCGATGACCG
Source organism: Curtobacterium sp. ZW137 (assembly GCF_003762905.1). Taxonomy (GTDB): domain Bacteria; phylum Actinomycetota; class Actinomycetes; order Actinomycetales; family Microbacteriaceae; genus Curtobacterium. Next base: position 379,971 of record NZ_RJKS01000004.1, read on the forward strand.
GTGCGCCGAGGCCGCCGGCACCGACGACGAGGACGCTCGCGGCGGCGAGGCGCTCGAGCGTGCGGTCGCCGCCGGCGTCGAGCGCGGCCGTCCGGGACCCCAGGCGGCGGCGGGCGGGGCTGAGGGGGTCGGTCGTCGCGCGGTCGGTCGTCGCGCGGTCCGTCGTCGCGCGGTCCGTCGTCGCGCGGTCGGTCGTCGCGCGGTCGGTCGTCGCGCGGTTCGGCGGGTCAGTCGTCGTCATCCGGCGTCTCCACCGTGACCATCGTCGCCTTCACCGAGGCCACCGCGACCGAACCGACCTCGAGCCCGAGGTCCCGGACCGCCTCCGCGCTCATCAGCGACACGACCCGGTGCGGCCCGCACTGCAGCTCGACCTGCGCCATCACGGTGTCGACGACCACGTCCGTGACGATCCCGACGAACCGGTTCCGTGCCGAACTCCGTACACCGGTGGCCGGGTCGGGCAGCGCCGCGCCGTGGCCCTTCGCGTGGCGCGCGAGCTCCCGTCCGTCGACCACGGCCCGACCGGACTCGTCGGCGAGGCGTGTGAAGGTCCCGCCGTCCACCAGCCGACGGACCGTGTCGTCGCTCACCCCGAGGTACCGCGCAGCGTCCTTGATCCGCAACCGACTCATGTCCCGGATGTTAGCCGCTCCGGGCGACCCGTCGGATCCTGTGAGCACTCCGAATCCCACCGTGACCTTCACAGCCGCACGGGGAACGACCCCGGGTCCTCGCCCAGGGGCCCTCGATACCGTCGAGCGCGTGAGTTCTCCCCGGACCGGCGCCGTCCGCGTCCCCCGTCCGCTCTCCGCGTCGTCGGTGCGGGCGCGGCTGCGTGGTGCGTCGGGCACGCTCGGACTCGCGGTCGTCCGCACCCCCGAGCTCACGGTCGGGGCCATCGCGGTCATCGTCACCGCCGCCTTCTCCTGGGTCCCGTCGCTCTGGTACGACGAGGCGGCCACGGTCACCAGCGCCCAGCGGACGTGGGCGCAGCTCTGGGCGGAGCTGCACTCGGTGGACGCCGTGCACGGGCTCTACTACGCGCTGATGCACGTCTGGTTCTGGCTCGTCGGCTACACCCCCTTCACGCTCCGGTTCCCGAGCGCGCTCGCGATCGGCGTCGCGGCCGGTCTCGTCGTCGCCCTCGGTCGTCGACTCGGCGGGAAACGGCTCGGCATCACCGCCGGGCTGGTGTTCATGGCGCTCCCCCGGGTGCAGTGGGCCGGCGGGGAAGGCCGCCCGTACGCCACCATCACCACGCTCTCGGTCTGCCTGACCCTCGTCGCCCTGACCGCGGTCCGCCGGACCCGGTCCGGCGTTCGGCCGACACGGTGGTGGATCACCTACGGCGTCCTCGCACTGGTCGCCGTCACGTTCAACGTCTACCTCGCGCTCGCCGTGGTCGCCCACGCCGTGGTGCTGCTCTGGATCACGTTCGCCCGGCGATTCGAGGTCCGCCGGGCCACGATGGCGCGACGCGACGCCGCGCTCCCCGCACCGCTGGTCTCCCGTCGGACCTGGGTGCTGTGGGCGATCGCTGCCGTCGCCGCCGCCGGCGCGGTCTCCCCCTTCGTGCTGGCCGTGTCCTCACAGTCGAAGCAGGTGTCCTGGATCGCGGGCATCACGTCCCGGACCGACGCGCAGGTGTTCGCGACCGCCTGGTTCGGCGGGGTGGACTGGTACGCCGCCGGCGCGTGGACGCTGATGGGCATCGGCGTGGTCACCGCCGTGGTGCAGTCGCACCGCCGGTCCCCCAGCGTGCGTGCCCTCTTCCGGATGCAGGCGGTCCGGGTGGCGCTGCCGCTCGCCGTCGTCCCGACCGCCGTCCTCGTCGGCGTCACCGCGGCCGGCGAGCACCTCTACTCGCCGAAGTACGCCAGCCTCAGCCTGCCGTTCGTCGCGATCCTGATCGCCCTCGCGATCACGCTCGTCCGTCCGCGCGCGGTGCTGGCCGGCGCCGTGGTGCTCGCCCTCGTGCTCTCCGTCCCCACCGCGATCGACGTGAAGACCCCCCGCTCGAAGCAGGACTCGACGTGGGCGAACGCCGCCTCCATCATCAACGGGGCGCGCGACGACCGCCCCGATGCGGACGAGGGTGTCGTCTTCGGCAGCGTATACGGGCACCCGGGCACCACCGCCGACATCATCCGGGTGTCCTACCCGTGGGCGTTCACCGGGATGACCGACCTCGGCGTGCGGTCGAACGGCGCTGCGTCGGGGGTGCTCTGGAACCGGACCGGGGACCTCGCGACGACGATCCCCGCCCGGCTCGACGACATCGACACCGTGTGGTTCGTCGGCGGGACGTCGCGGAACATCGAACCCGAGGCGGCCGCCGTGCTCCGGTCGCACGGGTTCGTCGCGGAGCAGCACTGGGAGACCGGCACCGTGATCATGACGGAGTACGTCCGAGCGCACTGACGGCGCAGCCCTGGTGGCGCTGCCGGGCGTCGGGGCGTCGTCGGTCGCGGCCTGTGCCATGCTGCCGGGATGGAGCACGACGTCCGCCCGATCGAACCCGCCGACGCCCCGGCCCTCGCGTCCCTGCTCGCACGGAACCGCGCCTGGCTCGCCCCGTGGGACCCGTACCGTCCGGACTCGTTCTTCACCGAGGACGGCCAGCGCACCGAGGTCACGGCGTCGATCCGCCGCCGCGAACAGGGCACGATGATGCCGCTCGTGATCACCACCGACGGTGCCGTGGTCGGCCGGATGAACCTCAACTCGATCGTGATGGGCGCGTTCTGCTCCGCGACGCTCGGCTACTGGGTCTCCGAGGACGCCGCCGGCCGGGGTGCCGCGACCGCTGCCGTGGGGCTCGCGACCCGGATGGCGTTCGAACGGCTCGGGCTGCACCGGGTCGAGGCGGGGACGCTCCCCCACAACGAGCGGTCCCAGCGGGTCCTCGAGAAGAACGGCTTCGAGCGCTACGGCTACGCGCCGCGGTACCTGCGCATCGCCGGCGAGTGGCAGGACCACGTGCTGTTCCAGCGCCTCGCCGACTGACGCTGGTCGTCAGTGCACGACGCGTGCGCCGTGCACCGGCCCCGTCGCCCGGACGGCGACGAGACCCGCGGCACTCAGCGCCACCTGGACCTCGAGCGCGGAGTCGGTGTCCGCCACCAGGAACGCCACCGTCGGTCCGCTGCCGGAGACCAGCCCCGCGAGCGCTCCGGAGCGCTCCCCCAACTCGAGCGTCTTGGCGAGCGACGGCTGGAGTCGCATCGCCGGCGCCTGCAGGTCGTTGTGCAGGCAGTCGGCGAGGAGGTCCGGGTCCCCGGCACGGAGCGCCTGGAGCACGTTCGCCTCGACCACTGGGGTCGACGGCGCCGGCGCGATGTCCGCCCGGTAGCGCTCCCGGTGCGCGTCGAGCGCACGGTACACGGCCGGTGTGGAGAGCCCGTCGTCGCTCAGACCGAGGACCCAGTGGAACTCGCCCTTCGCGAGCGCCGGGCTGAGCTCGTCGCCCCTCCCGGTCCCGACCGCGGTCCCGCCCGCGAAGGCGAACGGCACGTCGGCGCCGAGCTCCGCGGCGATCCGGAGCAGCTCCTCACGACCGAGCCCGGTGCCCCAGAGCGTGTCCACGGCGAGGAGCGTCGCCGCGGCGTCCGCCGAGCCGCCGCCCATCCCGCCGGCGACCGGCACCTGCTTGTCGATGGTGAGCCGGACGCCCCCGGTGTACCCGGCGGACTCGGCGACGAGCCGGGCCGCGCGGATCGCGAGGTTCGAGCCGTCGACCGGCACCGACGACGTGTCGATCGGGCCGGTGAACGACACCGAGAAGTCGTCGGCGAGCTCCGCCGTGACGTCCTCGAACAGGGAGACCGCCTGGTAGGCCGTCGCCACGTCATGGTAGCCGTCCTCCTGCAGCGCACCCACGGACAGGAAGACGTTGATCTTGCCGGGAGCGCGCGTCCGCACGCGCGTGGGTGCGGCCAGCGAGGTCATGCGACCAACCTATCCCGCGCGCGCTGCCGTGAAACCGCGCTCCAGGTCCGCCAGGATGTCGTCCTGGTGCTCGAGGCCGATCGACAGGCGGATGAGCCCGTCCCCGACGCCGGCGGATGCCCGCTCCGCGGTCGTCATCTGGACGTGGGTCGTCGACGCCGGGTGCACGACGAGCGAGCGCACGTCGCCGATGTTCGAGACGTGGTCGAACAGTTCGAGCGCCTCGACGAACCGGCGTCCGGCCTCCACCCCGCCGGCCAGGTCGAACGACAGCACCGCCGACGGCCCCTTCGGGACGTAGCGCTGCTGCAGGTGGTGCCACGGGGAGTCCGGCAGCCCGGCGTAGTGCACGTGCTCGACCTGGTCGTGCGCGTCGAGCCACGACGCCACGGCCGCGGCGTTGGACACGTGCCGGTCCATCCGGAGCGACAGCGTCTGGATGCCCTGCAGCACCAGGAAGGCGGTGAACGGCGCGATCGCGGGGCCGAGGTCCGCCGAGAGCTTCGACCGGGTCCGCTGGATGAACGCGCGCGGTCCGAACTTCTCCGCGAAGTTCGTGTTCGCGAAGCCGGACTGCTCCGTCGACGTCAGCTGCGGGTACTTCTCCGGGTGAGCCGCCCAGTCGAACGTGCCGCCGTCGACGATCAACCCCGCGATCGCGCTGCCGTGGCCGGCCAGGTACTTCGTCGCCGAGTGCACGACGATGTCGGCGCCGTGCTCGATCGGGCGGACCAGGTACGGCGTCGCGATCGTGTTGTCGACGATGAGCGGCACACCGGCGTCGTGCGCGACACCCGCGACCCCCGCGAAGTCGAGCACGTCGCCGCGCGGGTTCGGGATCGACTCACCGAAGAACGCCCGGGTCTCCGGTCGCACCGCGGCAGCCCACTCGGCCAGGTCCGTCGGGTCCTGCACGAACGTGAAGGAGATGCCGAGGTCCTTCAGCGTCGAGGCGAAGAGCGTGTAGGTCGCGCCGTACAACGAGGCGCTCGACACGATGTGGTCCCCGGCGCGCGCGAGCCCCAGCACCGCGAGCGAGGTCGCGGCCTGGCCGGACGCCAGCGCGAGCGCCGCGACGCCGCCCTCGAGATCGGCGATCCGCCGCTCCAGCGCGGCCGCGGACGGGTTGTTCACGCGCGAGTACGTGTGCCCCGGCGCGTTGAGCATGAACCGGTCCGCCGCGTCCTCCCCCGACGGGTAGACGAAGGCGGCGCTCTGCGCGATCGGCGGCACGTTCGCCCCGAACCCCGGGTCGGCCTTGAAGCCGGCGCGGATCTGCCGGGTCTCGAACTTCCAGTCGCCCTCGCTCACGAGACGACTCCCGCGGCTCCCGCCGGCACGACCGACGGGCGCACGAGCGGGATGACCTGCTCGCCGAACCGCTCCATCTCCTCGAGCTGCGGCGAGAACTGCAGCAGCAGGGTGTCGACGCCGGCGTCCTCGAACTCCCGGATCCGCTCGGCGACCTGCGCCGGGGTCCCGACGAAGTTCGGCCGGAGCCCACGGTTCGACACCGAGTAGTCCTCGAGCGAGGGCACGTGCTCGAGCTGCGACTTCGAGATGAAGTCCTGGTACGACTCGTACGCGTTGCCGTGCTGGACGTCGGTGATCCGCGCGAGCTCGGCCTGCGCCTCCTCCTCGGTCTCCCGGACGATCGCGTAGGCGGCCATGCCGAACGCCTCGAACGGCGGCAGCCCGGCCTCATCACGACGACGGCGCATCTCGGCGATCTTCTTCCGGAGCTCCTCGACCGTTCCGCCGTGGGTCACGTAGGCGTCGGCGTAGTGGGTGATGCTCGCCTTGCCGGCCTCGCTCTCACCGCCGGCGTAGATGCGCGGCGTGACGCGCGGCTTCGGCTCGAGGTGGGCGTTCTGGATGTCGTAGTACTCGCCGGAGAACGAGTACGGGGTCTCCCGCCAGAGGCCCTTCATGATCTCCACGAACTCCGCGGTGCGCTTGTACCGGTCGTCGTGCTCGGAGAAGATCCCGCCGTACTGGCGTGCCTCCTCGGCCCACCACGCGCTCACCACGTTGAAGGTGAAGCGGCCACCGGAGATGTCGTCGATCGTCGCGGCCTGCTTCGCCGTCACGGCCGGCAGGTGGTAGCCCGGGCGCATCGCCGCCATGATCTCGAGGCGGTCGGTCGTCGCCGCGATGGCCGCCGCGAGCGCCCAGGCCTCGAGCGACGGTGCCGCGACGCCCTTGATGTCGTTGAGGTTCAGCTCCGGCACGAGCGTCAGGTCGAAGCCGATCCGCTCGGCGCGCTGCGCCAGTCGCTTCACGTAGTCGAAGGTGACCGGCATGTGCTCGTTGTCGACGTTGCGCAGCCAGCCGCCGAAGAGCGGGGTCCAGTATCCGAATCGCACGGGGTGAGTTCCTTGGGGAGGTGGGGAGGGACGGACGGGAGGCTCGTGGCGGGGCCGCCACGGTCCTCCCGTCCGGTGTTCGGTCGCGTTCTCAGGCCGTGACGGCCGCGCCGGCCGGTGCCGTCGCGTACTCGCTGTCGAGCAGTCCGCCGAGGAAGCGCGCGATGGAGCGCGGGCCGGAGGCCCGCGCGGTCTCCTCGACGGCGGGGTTGTAGTTCGTGTTCGTGTTGATGTCGTAGACGACGGTGCGGCCGTCGGTGGTCTCCATGAACTCGACGCCCGCGATCTGGATGCGCTGGTCGGCGAGGAACGTGCGGAGCTGCTGCACGAGCGGGTGGGTCGCGGTGACGTCTCCTCGTACTGCGAACGCGCTCGGTCCGTCCGTTCCGGGGACGTCGCACACCGCTCCGGCGATGACCTGGGGGACCTCGCAGGCGTCCGCCGGGCAGAGCTCGAAGCTGCCAGCGCTCGTGTCCACGCGGACGGCGTAGACGAACTCGCCGCCGACGAACTCGACCCGGGTGATGAAGGGCTCGCGCGCCGTCAGGTACTCCTGCAGCAGGGTGATGCCGTCGATCGGCTCCTCGAACTCCGGCGAGTCGACGTACGCGTCGAACTCGGCGAGCGAGTCGAACCGACGGACGCCGAGGCCCTTGCCGCCCTGGTTGTGCTTCGTGATGAACGGCACGTCCTGGCCGTCCGTGAACGCGTGGGCCGCGGCCGTGAGGGTGCTCCTGCCGAACACCGCGGTGGTGCGGGGCACGTCGAAGCCCGCCCGCTGGAGCAGGCCGTGCTGGGCGACCTTCGACACCTCGAGCTCGAGCACGTGGCTGCCACCGACCACCTGGCGCCCGGCACGCTCGAGCCAGCCGAGGACCGCGCGGGTGTACTCCTTGCTGTGCTCGTGCCCGCGGGTGTGACTCGACGCCGACATCCGGCTCCAGTAGACGCCCGGTTCCGGATCTGCTGCGAGGTCGATCTGGCCCTCGGTGAGGAGGATCTCCTCGACCGGGACGCCCTCGGCCTCGAAGGCGGCGGCGAGCGGCGGGAACCACTCGGGGTTCTCGTGGATGACGTACACGCGCGGAGTGCTCACACGCCCACACTAGGCATGGTGTACCAGGCGTTGCCAGGCGTGTGACGCGCTGTTGCGGTTCCCCGTCCACAACTGGAGTATCAGTATGCTGGTCCGCCGTGCGCCTCATCTTCATCGACAAATCCGCTCGGGACGATGCCTACTACTTCTTCGGCGCGCTGTTGGCTGACGCTGACGCCGTGCGTTCGATCGAACAGGGGCTCGAAGGCGTCGCGACACTGCTCTCGAGGGAGATCCCGGGCTTCGACCCCGCCACAGAGTTCCACGCTGTCGACATGTTCCACGGCGAGCAAGAGTGGAAGCGCGTACCCGTCGCGTGGCGAGTGAAGGCCTGCATCCTCGTGGCGAAGATCCTCGCAAGGTCGACGGCGTCGATCGTGTTCCGAGGCATCGATCTCCGAGCACACCGACGCCGCTACGGAGCCCGCGCCTACCCCGCGCATCTCCTGACTCTCGCCCAACTCCTCGAATGCGTGCACGAGCGTCTCGCCTGGGTCGACGAGCAAGAACAGCTCGGACTCGTCCTCGCCGACGAGCACCACACGGCAGCCGGCGCGAGACGCAGCCTGCGCAGTTTCAAGGTGGGAAGCGCGAGCGGGTACACGAAGCAGCCGCTGACCCGGATCGCCGACACCATCTACTTCGGCCCGTCTCACGAGAGCCGGATGCTGCAGGCCGTCGACTTCGCGAGGTACTTCCTCAATCGATCGAAGACCGTGGAGGAGCGGGATCCGCGGTCCGCAGCGGCTGTCGCCAAGATCGTCACTCTCGTCGACGAGATCAAGATCGTCGACTACATCTGGTGCCCGGAATGACACAACGCCCCGCGGTGAGCGGGGCGTTGGCTGGGTGCGGGAGGCTCGTTGGCGTCCTGCACCGCAAGACTAGGCCATCCGACGAGGAGAAGCCAGCAGGCTGAGGTGCACCGGTTCGACCCGCGTCAGTTGCTGAACACCTGGTGGCCGACGACGCCGAGGAGCTCGAGCTTCTGCGCGTCCTCGCTGCCCGCAGGAGCGGTGAACAGCAGGAGCGCCTGGGCCTGGTTCGTCGTGTGCAGCACCTGGCAGTCCACCGTGATCCGACCGAGCTCGGGATGCACGAAGGTCTTGTGGTCCTCCCACCGGGAGGCGACCTCGTGCAACGCCCAGAGGTCGCGGAACGCCGGGCTCTGCGCCTCGAGGTCCGCGATCAGCGCCGCTGCCCGGCGGTCACCCGGCCCGGCGGCACCCACCGCCGCGCGGAGTCCCGCGACCTGGCCCCGAGCGAGCCGGTCGTGCTGCTCCGGCGCGTACTTCGCGGGTTCCGCCGCCGTCATGAACCAGCGCCACGGCTGGTACCGCTCGTTCCCGGTCAGGCCGACGGTGGAGCCGAGGAGCGCCGCGCCGAGGCGGTTCTCGACCAGGGTCTCGCCGAGGTCGCTCACCACGATCGCCGGGGTGTCCTCGAGCCGGTCGAGCACCCGGAGGATCGCGGGGTCGACGTGGTCGCTGCGGTGCACCCGGACCGGCGCGTTGTGCCCGGCGAGACGGAAGAGGTGGTCGCGTTCGTCGAGTGAGCAGCGGAGCGCCCGGGCGATCGCGGCGATCATCTGCTCCGACGGCTGCGGACCGCGCTGCTGCTCGAGCCGGGTGTAGTAGTCGACGGACATGCCCGCGAGCGACGCCACTTCCTCACGCCGGAGGCCCGGCGTCCGGCGTCGGGCGCCCTCGCCGAGGCCGACGTCCTCCGGGCGCAGCAGCTCACGGCGACGGCGGAGGAAGTCGGCGAGCGCTGCACGGTCCATGCGTCCAGTCTCCTGCTCGTCCTCTCCGCGTGCCAGGGATCGGCGGTCCCCCGATGACCGGGCTCTGGTTGTCGTCCGCTCGTTCGCGGATCGTGGTCGTCATGGACATCACCAACGCAACCGTCTTCATCCCCGGCGCCACGTCCGGCATCGGCCTGGGTCTCGCCCTCCGTCTGCAGGAAGCGGGGAGCACCGTCGTCATCGGTGGACGCCGTCGTGCACTGCTCGAGTCCCTCGCTGCCGAGCACGGCTTCGGCACCGTCGAGATCGACGTGAGCGACCCGGCTTCCATCACCGCGGCCGCGGCATCCGTCATCGAGGCGTACCCGGCGCTCGACACCCTCGTCACGATGTCCGGGATCATGCGGCAGGAGGACCTCCGGTCGTCGTCGCACCTGGCCGACGCGGTCGACACCGTCTCGACGAACCTGCTCGGCACCATCCGGCTGATCGACGCGTTCCTGCCGCACCTGCTGTCTCGACCGGCGGCCACCGTCGTCACCGTGTCGTCCGGACTCGCGTTCACCCCGCTCGCCGCCACCCCGACGTACAACGCCACGAAGGCCGCCGTGCACTCGTACACGCTGTCCCTGCGTCAGCAGCTCGTCGGGTCGTCAGTGTCCGTGCTGGAGCTCGTGCCGCCGGCCGTCGCCACCGACCTGCAGGGTGCGGGCGTTGACTTCGGCGGGATGCCGCTCGACGAGTTCCTGGACGAGGTCATCGCGCTGCTGGAGTCGGGAGCGGCGCCGGAGATCCTCGTGCAGAACGTGCTGCCGCTGCGGTGGGCGGAGCGCGACGGGAACCAGCAGCAGCTCATCGAGATGCTGGCATCACGCCGCCACTGATCCGCCTGGTCCGGCAGTTGCCCGGCGCCGGCGCGCAGCATCGAGCCGGCTCTCGTCCACGAGGAGCCGGAGCTCGCCAGCCGGCACGGCCGCGAAGCCGACGTCGTTCGTGACGAGCGCGGTCGCGCCGGTGTACGCGACGGTCGCCGCGTGGACGGCGTCGTACGAGCCGAGACCGTAGCGGCGCATGAGCTGGAAGGCCGGATCAGTGACGCTGGCGAGGTTGATGCTCGTGCTCGGCGACGGCCCGACGGCGGTCCGCCATCGGTGGATGAGTTCGTCGGCGACGCGCGCGGCACGCCGTCGGACTCGTCCGTCCGATCGTTTCATCGGCCACGCACGATTGCCGTGACGCTCCTTGATCGCGATCTTGAAGGCTGCTTCGGCCAACTCGATCTCGAGCAACGCGCTGTAGAGCACGAACGACCGTGACGATGTCAGACGCTTCAAGAACGCCCCTGCCTCGTCGTGACCGACCTCAGTCTCCACGAGAGCACGGACGACGAAGGACGTGTCGAGAACCACCGCGCTCGGCAAGGTCTCGAGGTCGGCGTACGACGCGACGTTGCGATCCCGGGAGCGGCGCGACTGCGGTACAGACGGCACGGCTACACGATGCCGTCGAACGAGGTCCGGAACCGGAGGCCGGTCGTCGCTTCGTGGACGACGCGTACGCGCTCGTCCGTGGTCATCGACGGGAGCCGGGCGATGAGCCGTCGCCGCGCTGCGCGTCGCTCGCGGTCGCGTTCTTCGATACGTCGCTCGATGAGTCGTGCTCGTCGAGCGCTGCGGTGGTCGGTCCTTGGCGACATGGTTCCTCCGGTTCGCGCGGTTGGTGCAGTTCGTGGTCGATGCAGCGACGGTAGGAGCCTTGACGCATGGCGAGCAAGGAATCCGTATGCAACATCCGGGAACAGGCTCCGGCGACCGCGGACAGGATGGGGACGTGAACGCACGCATGCAGGACATCCAGCGGATCGTCGCCGAGGCCGGCGTCGAGACCGAAGCCCGCGAGCTGCCCGACTCCACGCACACGGCAGCGCAGGCAGCGGCGGCGCTCGGCACCGAGGTCGGCGCCATCGCGAGCAGCCTGCTCTTCCTGGCCGACGGCGAGCCGCTCCTGGTGATGACCTCCGGCCGGCACCGCGTCGACACCGCGGTGCTCGCCGGAGCGCTCGGGGTCGCGGAACTCGGGATGGCCACCGCGAAACAGGTGCGGGAGGTCACCGGTCAGCCGATCGGCGGCGTCTCCCCCGTCGGACACCCGCAGCCGATCCGGACCGTGGTCGACCGCGCCCTCGCCGAGTACGACCCGGTGTGGTCGGCGGCCGGCACGGCGAACTCGGTGATGCCGCTGACCTTCGACCAGCTCGTCGCGCTGACGGGCGGCACGGTGGTCGACGTCAGCGCGTCATGACCGGGAGCGCGGACTAGGCCTGGGCGTCGCCCTCGCCCTCGTGGGTGCCTTCGCCCTCGCGGGTGTCTTCGCCCTCGCGGGTGCCTTCGGCGAGGACCGTCCGACCGAGCCGGACGAAGTCGTCGACGCCGAGCGCTTCACCGCGGGCCGTCGGGGCGATCCCGGCTGCCTCGAGCACGTCGGACGCGTGCGCACTGCCGCCGAGGACGCCCGACAGCGCCTGCCGGAGCATCTTCCGCCGCTGCTGGAAGGCCGCGTCGACCAGGGCGAAGACCTGCGCACGAAGCTGCTCGTCCCCCGGGGGATCGTGCCGCTGGAACCCCACGAGCACACTGTCCACGTTCGGCACCGGCCAGAACACCTGGCGGCTGACCTGTCCGGCGATCCGCCAGGTGCCGTACCAGGCGGCCTTGACGCTCGGCGACCCGTAGACCTTGCTGCCCGGGTCCGCGGCGAGGCGGTACCCGACCTCGGCCTGGACCATCACGAGCGACCGTTCGATCGACGGGAAGGTCGCGAGCAGGTGCAGGAGGACCGGCACGGAGACGTTGTACGGCAGGTTCGCGACGAGGTGCGTCGGTGCTGCGGGGAGGTCGTCCGCGGACACCTGCAGTGCGTCCTGGTGCACGACCGTCAGCCGCGCGGACGGCTGCATCGCGGACACCGTGGTGGGCAGCTGCGCCGCGAGCCGGGCGTCGATCTCGACGGCGGTGACCGGAGCGCCGGTCTCGGTCAGCCCGAGGGTCAGGGAGCCGAGGCCCGGTCCGACCTCGAGCACCTGTGCGTCGGCGGTCACGCCACCCGCGGCGACGATGCGCCGCACGGTGTTGGCGTCGTGCACGAAGTTCTGGCCGAGCTTCTTCGTCGGGGTGACGTCGAGCTGCGCGGCCAGCTCGCGGATCTCGGCCGGGCCGAGCAGTGCGCTCATTCGTCGACCGTCACGGGCTCGGCATCCCAGGCGCCGTAGACGAGCTCGGTGTTCGACGCGATCTGCGCCGCGAGCATCGACGGGTCCGTGCCGAGGGTGTCGGCCATGGACCGGAGGGTGAGCGGGATGAGGTACGGCGCGTTCGGGCGACCACGGTACGGCGTCGGCGTGAGGTACGGCGCGTCCGTCTCGACCATGAGCAGGCGACGCGGCGCGACCTCGAGCGCTTCGCGGAGGAGCGCAGCGTTCTTGAACGTCACCGTGCCGGCGAACGACATGTACCAGCCGCGCTCGGAGCACAGGCGTGCCAGGTCCGGCCCACCCGAGAAGCAGTGGAACACCGTCTTCTCCGGGGCGCCGACGCGGTCGAGGACCTCGACCACGGCGTCGTGCGCGTCGCGGTCGTGGATGGTCAGCGCGAGGTCGTGCTCCTTCGCGATGCGGATGTGCTCCTCGAAGGAACGCACCTGGGCGTCACGGCCGTCGTCGCCGGTGCGGAAGAAGTCGAGCCCGGTCTCACCAATCGCACGCACCCGCGGCAGCGCGGCGAGTGCTTCGATGCCCGCGAGGTGCTCGTCGAGGAGCCCCTGCTCCGCCAGGAGCGGCGCTTCGTTCGGGTGCAGCGCCACGGCGGCCAGCACGCGCGGCTCGCGCGCCGCGATCGCCGCCGACCACTGCGATGTCGCGAGGTCGGTCCCGACCTGCACGACGCCGCGGACCCCGACACTCGACGCACGGTCGAGGTGTTCCCGGTAGTCGAGCGCCCCGTCGGGACCGCCGTCGGCGATCTCCATGTGGGTGTGGTTGTCGTAGACGGGCACCACGAGCGCTTCCGGCAGCGGCGGGTACGTCAGGTCGCGATTCGACCCGTCGCCGTCGCCACGCGAACGGAGGTGGGCGTCGGTCACGCCGCGCCCTGTTCCGCCTGCTCGATGCGCGGGAACAGCCCGGACTCGAGCGGCGTCACCTGCGACGCGCCCTGCCAGTCGTACGCGCGGTCCACACGCTGTTCGGCGATCGACCCGCCGGCACCGATGGAGGCCCAGAGCTTCTCGGTCGCCTTCGGCATCACGGGCGCGGCGAGGACCGCGACGGTACCGAGGCCACGGAGCGCCGTCGCCAGCACCGTGCCGAGGCGCTCGCGCTGGGCGTCGTCCTTGGCGAGGGCCCACGGCTGCTGCTCGGTGATGTACCCGTTCAGCGCGTCGACGAGTTCCCACGTGGTCGCGATCGCGTCGTGCGGTGCGAAGGCCGCGATCGCCGCGTCGGCCCGCTCGGTGACGGACTTCGCCAGGTCGTCGATCGCGACGTCGGACGCCGAGAGCTCGCCCCGCGCCGGGACCGCGCCGCCGAAGTACTTCTCGAGCATCGCCAGGATGCGCGACGCCAGGTTGCCGAAACCGTTCGCGAGTTCGGCCTGGTACCGCGCCGAGATGTCTTCCCAGCTGAAGTTGCCGTCCTGCCCGAAGGTGATCGCGCGGAGGAAGTAGTACCGGAACGCGTCGGAGCCGAACGTGTCGGTGATCTCCGACGGGGCGATGCCGGTCAGCTTCGACTTCGACATCTTCTCGCCGCCGACGAGCAGCCACCCGTGGCCGAAGACGCGCTTCGGGACCGGGAGCCCTGCTGCCATCAGCATCGCGGGCCAGATCACCGCGTGGAACCGGGCGATGTCCTTGCCGACGATGTGCACGCTCGGCCAGAGGCGCTGGAAGGCTTCGTCGTCGTCGCTGCCGTAGCCGAGCGCCGTGACGTAGTTGAGCAGCGCGTCGAACCAGACGTAGAGCACGTGGTCGTGGTCCCAGGGGATCTTGATGCCCCAGTCGAAGCTCGACCGTGAGATCGAGAGGTCGCGGAGGCCCTGCTTGACGAAGGAGACGATCTCGTTGCGGACGCTCTCCGGCTGGATGAACTCCGGGTTCGATTCGTAGAGGTCGAGCAGGCGCTGCTCGAAGTCGGACATCCGGAAGAAGTAGTTGCGCTCGGACAACACCTCCACCGGGATGGAGTGGATCGCGCAGACCTGCTGGCCTTCGTACGCACCGGTGCCGGGAACCAGGTCGCTCGGCTGCTTGTACTCTTCGCAGCCCACGCAGTAGAAGCCCTCGAACTCGCCGGCGTAGATGTAGCCGTCGTCGTGGAGCTTCTGCAGGAACGCGGTCACGCCGCGCTCGTGGCGTTCGTCGGTGGTCCGGATGAAGTCGTCGTTGGCGATGTCGACGGTGTCGAGCAGCGGCTTCCAGGCGTCCGTGACGAGGCGGTCCGCCCACTCCTTCGGGGAGACGTCGTTCGCCGAGGCGGTGCGCAGGATCTTCTGCCCGTGCTCGTCGGTGCCGGTGAGGAGCCAGGTGTCGTCACCGCGCTGACGGTGCCAGCGCGCGAGGAAGTCCGCGGCGACCTCTGTGTAGGCGTGCCCGATGTGGGGAACGTCGTTCACGTAGAAGATCGGCGTGGTGATGCTGAACGAGGAGCCGTCGGACATGCGGACCATCCTACGGGCGCGCGGCAACCGCATGACGCGTCCGGCAGTGGACTGTGGAAAACCCGGACGGGAGGCCCGTGGCGGGCCCGCACCGGGCCTCCCGTCCGGTGTTCGTCGCGTCTACCGCGCCGCCAGCGCACCCTCGTACAGGTCCCGCTTGGACAGCCCCGTGGCGTCCGCGACGGCGGCTGACGCCTCCTTCATCCGGGTCCCCGACGCGACCCGCTCCAGCACGAGGCGGACCCCCTCCTCGATCGTGACGTCGTCCGCGGAACCGGACGCCCCGGCCACGACGATGCAGATCTCGCCCTTCACGCCGTCGGCGGCCCACTCGGCCAGCTCGGCCAGCGAGCCGCGCTTGACCTCTTCGTACAGCTTCGTGAGCTCACGGCAGACGACTGCGCGACGGTCACCCCCGAAGCCGGCACCCATGTCGGTCAGCGTGTCCGCGAGCCGGTGCGGCGACTCGAAGAAGACCATCGTCCGCTGCTCCCCGGCGAGGGCCTCGAACACCCGACGGCGCTCCCCCGCCTTGCGGGTCGGGAACCCCTCGAACGTGAAGCGGTCGGTCGGCAGCCCGGACACGGCGAGCGCCATGAGCACCGCGGACGGCCCCGGGAGCGCCGTGACGGTCACCCCCGCTGCCGCAGCGGCCTCGACCAGGGGGAACCCCGGGTCGCTGATCGCGGGCATGCCGGCGTCGGTCAGGACCACGACGTCCTCGTCCCGGGCGAGCTCGACGACCTCGGCCGCCTTGGCCCGCTCGTTGTGCTCGTGGAGCGCGATCAGCCGCGGACGGTTCTCGATGCCGAGGGCACGCATCAGGTGGATCGCGGTCCTGGTGTCCTCCGCCGCCACGACGGTCGCGTTCGACAGTGTCTCGACCAGTCGGCGGGACGCGTCGCCGAGGTTGCCGATGGGAGTTGCTGCGAGGACGATCACACGCCCCATTGTGGACGCAGCGAGCGCAGGCGCCGCATCCGTAGGATGCTGCGGGTGACCACGGACCTGGCCGACGCACTCGACACTGCGCCCGCAGTACCCCGTGGGTCGCGCCTCGACGACTGGTGGGTGCGCCTCATGTCGGTCTCCTGGCGGGTCGCCGCCTGGCGGTGGGCCGGCCCGATCGCCGTCACCGTGCTCGCTGCGCTGCTCAGGTTGATCGACCTCGGACGGCCGCACTCGCTCGTGTTCGACGAGACCTACTACGTCAAGGACGGCTGGTCGATCGTGCACCTCGGGTACGAGGGCACGTGGCCCGCGAACCCCACCGACGACACCGCCCCAACGACGGACGAGCGCTTCGCCTCCGGCGAGACCTCGATCTTCACCAGCGCCGCCGAGTTCATCGCGCACCCGCCGCTCGGCAAGTACCTCATCGGCCTCGGCATGTTGCTGTTCGGCCCGGACAACGCCTTCGGCTGGCGTTTCACCGTCGCGGTGCTGGGCATCGCGACCGTGTTCCTCGTCGCCGTGATCGCCCGGTCCCTGTTCCGGTCCACGCTCGTCGGCACCCTCGCTGGCGGCTTCATGGCGGTCGACGGTCAGGCGATCGTGATGTCGCGGGTGACGCTCCTCGACGGCATCGTGACGTTCTTCGTGGTCCTCGGGTTCGGGGCGCTGCTGCTCGACCGGCGGTGGACGACCCGGCGGCTGGACGCCTGGGTCGCTCGCCGCGCGGCGGACGGACGGGACACCCTCTGGGGGCCCGCGCTCTGGTGGCGGCCGTGGCTGATCGGCATGGGGCTCGCGATGGGACTCGCGACGAGCACGAAGTGGACCGGGCTGTACTTCCTGGCGTTCTTCGCGCTCTACTCCGTGTTGAGCGACATGATGATGCGCAAGCGCGCCGGGATCGAGTTCTGGTCCTCGAGCGCGTTCCTGCAGCAGGCGCCGGTCTCGTTCGTCCTGACCGTGCCGATCGCCGCCGCCACGTACCTGGCGTCCTGGACCGGGTGGTTCGTGTCGAAGGACGGCTGGGACCGCGACTGGATCGCCTCCGGCGGGCAGCGCTGGCGAGGGATCCTGTCCTGGGTGCCCGACAGCGTGCAGAACTGGTGGCACTACCAGTCCGAGATCTACGGCTTCAACATCGGCCTGCACACCCCGCACTCGTACCAGGCGAACCCGCTGCTGTGGCTCTTCATGCAACGCCCGACGTCGATGTACTACGTGGGGACGAACGCTGGGCAGGACGGCTGTGCGGCGGAGCGGTGCGGTGCGGCGATCACGGGCATCGCGAACCCGTTCATCTGGTACCCGTCGGTCGCTGCCGTGATCGCGCTGCTCGTGCTCTTCGTGCTGCACCGGCGATGGGAGTACGGGTTCGTCGTGATGGGCGTCGCGGCGGGCTACCTGCCGTGGCTGCTCTACGTGAACCGGACCGTGTTCCAGTTCTACACGATCGCGTTCGAGCCCTTCATGGTGATGGCGCTGGCCGCGGCGATCGGGCTGCTGCTCGGATCGAGGGACGATCCACGGCCACGGCGGACCCGCGCTGTCATCTGGATCGGGGTGTACCTCGGGGTGGTGCTGCTCGCGTCGGCGTACTGGTACCCGATGTGGACGGCGCTGCAGGTCCCGTGGGACTTCATCCGGTCGCACTACTGGTTGCCGAGCTGGTTGTAGCCGCGGCGATGCGGGGCCGTTGCGCTGGTTCGGCGCGGGTCGGCGCGGGTTCGGCGTCGCGCCACGTGTTCGACACCGCGCGAGTCGTTCGACTGCTGCGGTGTCGGAAGATGCGTCCGCTGGGTGCGGCGTCCCCCCGACCCGTCAGGACTGGGCGTGCAGTGCGCGCTCGATCGTCTCGCGGTCGAGCGGGCTGCCGGTCATCGCGTCCGGCGCGGTCGGCGGCAGCACCCCGTCGATGACGACCTGGGCGTACCGGCGCCAGGCGTCGGGGTCGTGTGCGCGGGTGGCGTCGGCCACGGCGCCGATCATCGCGGTGAGCATCGGCAGGTCGCGGTAGTCGAAGCCCGCCCGAACCACGCCGGCGTCCCGCGCGCGGCCGATGATGTCGCTGACCTGGGTCTCGAGGCGATCACGTTCCTGCACGATCGAGGGCCGGGACTTGCCCGCGCGGACGATCGCGTCGGCCAGGGCACGGTCGCGTGCGCGGAACTCGAACACGCCCATCAGGTACAGGCGGAGCGACTCCCGCGGGTCGATCTCCTCCGCAGCACGTGCCGCCGCGGCGTTCATCGCGTCGAACTTGGTCGCGAGCAGCGCCTCGATCAGGGAGTCCTTGTCGGCGAACCTGCGGTAGACCGTGCCGACGCCGACACCCGCTTCGTGCGCGATGTCGTTGAGTGTGACCGAGAGCCCGCGCTCCGCGAAGCACTTGCGTGCCGTCTGCAGGATCAGCTCGCGGTTGCGTGCTGCGTCAGCGCGGAGAGGCCGATCGAGATCGGCGTGCTGGTCGATGGTGCTCACGATTCCGAACCTAGTTGAACTTTCTGGGAATAAGTGGATGCGGACCTTCCGTTTCGGTCTACACTGACTCGAAGCGGATGCCTCGCATCCGCTTCCTCCCCTCCCGGAAACGCCCGACGGTGTGCGCTTCTTCCCTCCACTCACTCCCGAGGAGGCTGCCGTGACGGCAGAACAGACTTCGCCCGCCCGTACGGGCGCCGCACCGACTCCCACCCCGACCGGTCGCACCGAGCACCGGTGGATCGCCCTTGCGGTGATCGCTCTCGCGCAGCTCATGGTCGTGCTCGACGCCACCATCGTGAACATCGCGCTGCCCTCGGCTCAGGCGGACCTCGGGTTCGGCACCGACCAGCGGCAGTGGATCGTCACCGCCTACTCCCTGGCGTTCGGCTCGCTCCTGCTCCTGGGTGGCCGTCTCGGTGACCTCTTCGGCCGGAAGAACACGTTCATCATCGGGCTCGTCGGCTTCGCCATCGCCTCGGTCCTCGGCGGCCTGGCCGACTCGTTCGGTCTGCTCGTCGCGGCACGCGCGCTGCAGGGCGCGTTCGGCGCGCTGCTCGCCCCGTCCGCCCTCGGCATGCTGACGACGACCTTCCGTGACCCGAAGGAACGCGGTCGTGCGTTCGGCATCTTCGGTTCGATCGCCGGCTCCGGTGCGGCCATCGGCCTGCTGCTCGGTGGCGTCCTCACCGAGTACGCCTCGTGGCGCTGGTGCCTCTACGTCAACGTCGTCTTCGCCGTCCTCGGCGTGATCGGTGCGTTGATCTTCATGGCGAAGCCGCCGAAGGTCGAGCGCCCGCGCATCGACATCGCCGGTGTCCTCACCATCACCGCCGGCCTCGTCGGCGTGGTCTACGGCTTCTCGAACGCCGAGACCAACGGCTGGGACGACCCGTGGACGATCGGCATGCTCGCCGCCGGCGTCGTGCTCATCGCCGCGTTCATCGTGATCGAGACCCGCGTCGCACACCCGTTGCTCCCATTGCGCGTGGTGCTCGACCGTGACCGCGGCGGCTCGTTCGTCGCCATCGGTCTCGTCGCCATCGGCATGTTCGGCATCTTCCTGTTCCTGACGTACTACCTCGAGCAGACCCTCGGGTTCTCCGCACTGCAGACCGGTCTGGCGTTCCTGCCGATGCCGCTGTCGATCATGATCTCCGCGACGCAGATCGGCGGGCGACTGCTGCCCCGCGTCGGCCCGAAGGTCCTGATCTTCTCGGGGGGTCTCGTCGCCGCGGCGGGCCTGCTCCTGCTGCTCCGCACCGACCTGGACAGCTCCTACGCGGGCACCGTCCTGCCGGCGCTCATCGTGATCGGCCTCGGCATGGGCACGATCTTCTCGTCCGCGATGAACACCGCGACGACCGGTGTCGCCCGTGCGGATGCGGGCGTCGCGTCCGCCACCGTGAACACGATGCAGCAGATCGGCGGTTCGATCGGTACGGCGCTGCTGTCGACGATCTTCGCCGACGTCGTGAAGAACAGCCTCTCCGGGCTGACCGCCGCGCCGACCAAGCTGCAGCAGGCGCAGGCCACGCTCGACGGCTACCACGTCGCCTTCGCGATCTCGGCCGGCGTGCTGGTGCTCGTCGCGATCGCGAGCGGGCTGCTCATCAACCGCCAGTCGGTGCGGCTCGCCAAGCTCGAGCACCTCAGCGCCAACGCGACGGGGAGCATCCCGGCCGCCGCGCACTGACGATCGGCGCCCTGCGCCGGGTAACCACGAAACGGACACTGCACCGCGATTCTTCGCGGTGCAGTGTCCGTTTCGTGGTTCGTCCGTGCGGGGCGCGCGGTCCGGCGCGACCGCCGCCCGGGTCCGGCGCGGCCGCGCCGCTCGGCTCGGCTCGGCCGCAGTCCCGATTCGACAACATCGGTGTCGAACGACAACGACGTTGTCGTTCCGCGTCCGTCGTGACCGCCGCCCACCGCCCACCACCCACACGCCGACACCCACCGGTCCCGCACAACGCCAACAGCCACACCCCACCCACCGCACGAAGTTCATCCACAGCCCCCGCCACGCCGCCCCGATTGCGCACTGTTGCTGTTCCTCTCCCGGTCGTCAGGGGTCCGCATTATGGTGAGCGCCATGGCCCCCGTCTTGACCTCGCCGCTCGTGTCGACGCAGTGGCTCGCCGACCACCTCGGTGCGGACGATCTCGTCGTGCTCGATGCCTCCGTGCACGCCGCGGGGACCGGCCGTGGCATGACGTGGCAGAGCGCGCGGGACACCTACGAACGACACGGCCACGTGCCCGGCGCCCGCTTCGCCGACCTCGTACAGGACTTCTCGACGCCCGACGCCGACGTGCCCTTCACCCGTCCCTGCGCCGAGCGTTTCGAGCAGGCGGCCCGCGCACTCGGCATCACGAACACCTCGACGGTCGTGGTCTACGACGACAGCGTCGGCGAGTGGTCCGCCCGCCTGTGGTGGATCTTCCGCTCGTTCGGGTTCGACGACGTCGCCGTGCTCGACGGCGGGTTCGTGAAGTGGCGGGACGAAGGGCGCCCGGTCCGCGTCGGTGCCCTCACGAGCGCACCGGCGGTCCACGTCGAGGCGGCGGCGTTCCTCGCCGGCGAAGAACGTCCGCTCTGGGCGGACCGCGCCCGCGTCGAACGAGCCGTCGACGGTTCGGAGCCCGCGGCGCTCGTGCTCGCGGTCGACGAGACGGTCCTCGGTGCGACGCACCCCGACGTGGTGCCCGGCACGACGCCGATCCCCTTGCGCCGCGTGGTCGACCAGGAGTCCAATGCCCTCCTCCGTCCGGCGGCCCTGGCGGACGTCTTCGCGCCGGTGCTCGACTCGGAGCAGATCGTCACCTACTGCGGCGTCGGCAGCGCCGCGTGCGTGGACGCCCTGGCACTGACGGTGCTCGGTCACGACCGTGTCCAGGTGTACGACGGTTCCCTCGCGGACTGGTGGCGACGGGAACCGATCGCCTCCTGAACCGGCAGCGCGCGGACTGAACCGGCAGCGCCCGGACTGGACCGGCAGCGCGCGGAGCGCCCGGACCACTCGGCACTAGCGTTGGCGACATGAGCACCAAGCGCGCGGTCGTCCTCGGCGGAACGGGCGGCATCGGTTCCGCCGTTGTGCGCGAACTCCTCGACAGTTCCGGCCGCGGCGGCGACGACTGGCAGGTGGACGTCGTCGCGCGCCGGGGCGGCGACATCGCGGACGCACCGACCGCGGCCGGCGCCACCTTCACCCCGGGCGACCGCCGGGACACGGCCGTCCTCCGCGAACTCCTCCGGCCCGGTGCGGACCTCCTCGTCGACACCGTCGGCGCCACCCGTGACGACGCGGCCCAGCTCCTGCCGTACCTCGGAGACGTCGGGTCGACGGTCTTCGTGTCGTCGAAGGCCGTCTACGTCGACGAGCAGGGCCGGCACGCGAACTCCGTCGACAAGCCGGTGTTCTCCGGCGCGGTCACCGAGCTGCAGCCGACGGTCACCGCCGCCGACGCCGACCCGACCAGCCGAGACGGTTACGCAGCGCAGAAGGTGGCGGCCGAGCAGCTGCTCCTCGACCACGGCGCCCCGGTCACCGTCCTCCGCCCGTCCAAGGTGTACGGCCCCGGCATCGGTCGCCCGCGCGAGTGGTTCGTGGTCCGGCGTGCGCTGGACGGCCGTGAGCGCGTGCTCCTCGCCGACCAGGGGCGCGGCGTCGACCACACGACGGCCGCCAGCGGCATCGGTTCGCTCGTCCGGCTGCTCGCGGATGCGCCCGACCGGCGGATCCTCAACGTCGCCGACGACTCCGCGCCGTCCGTGCTCGAGATCGTCCGCACCGTCGCCGGGCACCTCGACCACGTGTTCGAGGAGGTCCTGCTCGACGCGGACGCCCCGGCCTTCGTCGGGTCGACGCCGTGGTCGTCGCCGACCCCGTACGTCCTCGACACCAGCGCGGCCCGATCGCTCGGATGGCAGCCGCCGACCTTCGCGCAGGCGGTCGTCCCGGAGCTCGACTGGCTCGTGGAGACGGCGCACCGCACCCCGGTCGACGGCGACGTCCCGTGGGCTGCTGACCCGTTCTGGGACCGCCTGTTCGACTACGGCCCCGAGGACGCTGCACTCCTCATGCTCTCGCTCGGGAGCTGAGGTGCCCCGTTCCGAGGTGCTGTTCATCGGCGGCCGATCCGGCGTCGGGAAGTCGACGGCGGCGGACGCCCTGCACGAACTCCTCGCGAGCGCGGACGTCCGGCACGCGGTCATCGAGGGCGACACGCTCGACCTCGCCCACCCGGCGCCGCACGTGGAGCACCCGGACGCCCACGTCGCGGAGCGGAACCTCGCGGCGATCTGGGCGAACTACCGCGAGCTCGGCCACCACCGCCTCGTCTACACGAACACCGTCTCGGTGCTCGAGACGGCACGGCTCGCCGCCGCGATGGGTGACGACCCCGTCGTCGTCGCGGTCCTGCTCCGCGCCGGGGACGACGCCACGGCATCCCGCCTGCGCCGTCGGGCGGGTGGCCCGCTCCCGGCGGGGCAACTCGCGCACAGTACGCGGACGGCCGGGAGGCTCGACACGGCCACCACGGACCACGTCACCCGGGTGGACACGGACGACATGGCCCCGAACGACGTGGCCCGTCGGCTCGCGTCCATCACTGGGTGGCTTCCCGCCTGACCCCCTGTGGACAGCACTGAATCTCCACAGTTCGCCCTCCCGACACGCCCGCCCAGCGCGGACCGGGCACGCTGGAGCCATGAACGACAACCGGCTCGGCACCGCCGTCAGCCCCTACCTCCGTCTCCACGCCGACAACCCGGTGGACTGGCGAGAATGGGGCCCGGACGCCTTCGCGGAAGCCCGCGAACGGGACGTCCCCGTCCTCGTGTCGATCGGCTACGCGACCTGCCACTGGTGCCACGTCATGGCGCGGGAGAGCTTCGCTGACCCGGACGTGGCCGAACTCCTGCGGCGTGACTTCGTCGCGGTGAAGGTCGACCGTGAAGAACGCCCTGACGTCGACTCGAGCACGATGGCGGCGGCCGCTGCGTTCACCGAGCAGCTCGGCTGGCCGCTGACCGCGTTCATGACGCCCGACGCCCACGTGTTCTTCGCGGGCACCTACTCCCCGCCGACGCCGGTCGGCCAGCACCCGTCCTTCCGGCAGGTGCTCGGTGCCGTGCTCGACGCGTGGCGCGACCGGCGGGGTGAAGTCGACGCCAACGCGACGGCGCTCGCGACGGCCATCCGTCAGGGTGCTCTGGACGCGGCACAGGACGAACCCGGTGCGCCTGCCGGAGCCGAACCGGGCCTCCCGTCGGTCGGGGCGATCCACGATGTCGTCACCGCACTCCAGCGGTCGGAAGACACGACGTACGGCGGTTTCGGTGGCGCTCCGAAGTTCCCGTCAGCGCCCCTGGTGGAGTTCCTCGCCGATGCCGGAGCGGACGGTGTCGCCGAGGCATCGGCGCTCGCCGAGCGGTCGCTGCGCGCGATCGCCGAGTCCGAGCTCACCGACCCGGACGGTGGTGTGTTCCGGTACGCCACCCGTCGCGACTGGAGCGTGCCGCACTACGAACGGATGCTCTACGACAACGCGAACCTCCTCGCCGTGGCGCCGCGAGACCAGGCCAGGGGCATCGCGGACTTCCTGCGCGACACCCTGCGCCGCCCGGACGGCGCGTTCGTGGCAGCGCAGGACAGCGAGTCCACGATCGACGGCCGCCGGGTGGAAGGCGAGTGGTACCGGCGCCCCCTGGCCGAGCGGTCGACGCTGGACCCGCCACCGCTCGACGACCAGGTCCTGACCGGGTGGAACGGACTCGCGATCCGCGGCCTCGCCATCGCCGGGGCTCGACACGGCGACGACGCGATGATCGCGGCAGCCCGGGCCGCTGCGGACGCGATCATCGATGCACACCTGCGGGACGGCCACGTCGTGGTCCGCTCGAGCACGCCTCGCGGGGTGTCGACGGCGCCACCCACCATCGAAGACGTCGGTCTCCTCGCCGAAGGGCTCCTCGAACTCGCGCTGGTCACCGGGCAGGTCGGGTACGCCACCGTCGCTCGCTCCCTGGTGGACGACGGTCTCCGCGGCGCGCTCGACGTCGATCCCGTCCTGGCGTCCGCGGGAACAGCCACCGGTGAGCAGCCCCAGACCGCGCTCCGCTCCGGCACCGTCGCCCTGGCCGGTGCCGCAGCGATGCTCGGGACACTCACCGGCGACGACACGTACCGCGCCGCGGCGGTGGCGCTCGTCGCCGACCGGGCACGGACCGGTGTCGAGCGGCCACTCGGACACGCGGACGCGCTGGGACTCGCGCTCGCGCTGCAGCGGCCGTCGCGAGAAGTCGTCGTCGTGTCGGAGCACCCGTCGGAGCTCGGCGTCGTGGCGTTCGGGGCGCGACGTCCCGGCACGCTGGTCCTCGTCGTGACCCCGGCGCAGGCAGGAGACTGGGCGGCCTCGGGGTTCGCGCTCCTCGAAGGCCGTGCCACGAAGGACCCTGCCGCGTACGTCTGCCACGATCGGGTCTGCGCGCTCCCGGCGCGTTCCGTCGAGCAGCTCACCGGGCAGCTCGCGTCGAGCTGACCCCGGACGGTATCCTGGAATGCTCATGTCTCCCACGCCGCCCGTCATCACGTTCCCGCCCGAGCTGCCGGTCTCGCAGCGGCGGGACGACATCGCCGCAGCGATCCGCGACAACCAGGTCGTGATCGTCGCCGGTGCCACGGGCTCGGGCAAGACCACTCAGCTCCCGAAGATCGCTCTGGAGCTGGGGCGCAAGAGCATCGGTCACACGCAGCCGCGACGGATCGCCGCGCGCACGATCGCCGAGCGCGTCTCGGAAGAGCTCGGCAACGAACTCGGCGACCTCGTCGGCTACCAGGTCCGCTTCACCGACAAGGTCAGCGCGAACACCCGGATCAAGCTGATGACCGACGGCATCCTGCTCAACGAGATCCACTTCGACCGCGACCTGAAGCGCTACGACACGATCATCATCGACGAAGCGCACGAACGCTCCCTCACGATCGACTTCCTCCTCGGCTACCTGAAGCGGCTGCTGCCCCGGCGACCCGACCTCAAGCTGATCATCACCAGCGCCACGATCGACCCGGAGTCGTTCTCGCAGCACTTCGGCGGCGCTCCCATCATCGAGGTGTCGGGGCGGACGTACCCGGTCGAGATCCGGTACCGCCCGCTCGTGGCCGAGGACCCGGACGACGATGACGGCGACGACGACACCGACTCCCGGACCGCGGACGCCGGCAACGGGTCGGACGACCGCGACTACCTCACCGGCATCACCGACGCGCTCGACGAACTCGCGCAGGACGCCCCCGGCGACGTCCTCGTCTTCCTCTCCGGGGAGAACGAGATCCGTGACGCGCAGGACGCGATCGAGGGCAAGCGGTACCAGGGCACCGAGGTCCTCCCCCTCTACGGACGGCTCTCCGCCGCGGACCAGCACCGGGTCTTCCAGCGCAGCGCGACACCGGGCGTCCGACGCCGTGTGGTGCTGGCGACGAACGTCGCGGAGACCTCGCTGACCGTGCCCGGGATCAAGTACGTCATCGACACCGGCACGGCGCGCATCTCCCGGTACTCCCCGCGGGCCAAGGTGCAGCGGCTGCCGATCGAAGCGATCTCGCAGGCGAGCGCGAACCAGCGCTCCGGTCGTGCCGGCCGGACCAGTGCCGGCATCGCGATCCGGCTGTACTCCGAGGACGACTTCGGACGCCGTCCGGAGTTCACCGACCCGGAGATCCTCCGCACGAACCTCGCCGCGGTGATCCTGCAGATGATCTCCCTCGGGTTCGGGGACATCGAGTCCTTCCCGTTCCTGCAGCCGCCGGACTCCCGCGGCGTGAAGGACGGCCTCGACCTCCTCCGCGAACTCCGCGCGGTCGATGCGGCGGGCGCGATCACGAAGTCCGGCCGGCAGCTCACGCGCCTGCCGATCGATCCCCGACTCGGCCGGATGGTGCTCGAAGCCGGCAGGCAGGGCGTCGGCCGAGAAGTCGTCGCCGTCGTCTCGGCGCTGAGCATCCAGGACCCGCGCGAGCGTCCCCTGGAGCAGCGGGCGCACGCCGACCAGCTGCACGCGCGATTCGCCGATCCGACGAGCGACTTCCTGACCCTGCTCGGGTTGTGGAACTACATCGAGGACAAGCAGGACGAGCTGTCCTCCAGTGCGTTCCGGCGCCTCTGCAAGGCCGAGTTCCTCAACTACCTCCGCATCCGCGAGTGGCAGGACCTGTACCGGCAGCTCTCGCGCGCGGCGAAGCAGGTCGGAATCCACGTCGGCAAGGAGCGCAAGGACGACCCGGACGCCGTGCACCGTTCGCTCCTCGCGGGGCTCCTCAGCCAGATCGGCCTCCGAGACCGTGAGAAGCGTGACTACCTCGGGTCCCGGAACACCCGGTTCGTCCTGTTCCCCGGCAGTGTCCTCGCGAAGAAGCAGCCTGACGCGGTGATGGCCGCAGAGCTCGTGGAGACGAGCCGGTTGTTCGCGCGCACCGCGGCCCGGATCGACCCCGTGTGGACGGAGCAGCTCGCCGGGGACCTGCTCAAACGCACCTACGGCGAGCCGCACTGGGAGAAGAAGCAGGGCGCCGTCGTCGCGTACGAGCGCGTGACGCTCTTCGGCGTGCCGATCGTGCAGCGGCGCCGAGTGCAGTACTCCCGGATCGACCCCGTGCACTCGCGAGAACTCTTCATCCGGCATGCCCTGATCGAGGGCGAGTGGGACTCCCAGCAGGCCTTCGACCGCGCGAACCGCAAACTCCGGAAGGAACTCGAACAGCTCGAGGAACGGACGCGTCGGCGCGACATCCTGCTCGACGACGAGAACGTCTTCGAGTTCTACGACGCTCGGATCCCCGCCGAGATCGCGACCACCCGCGACTTCGAGGGATGGTGGCGACGGACCCGCCGCGACCAGCCCGAGCTCCTCACGATGCGTCGCGAGGACCTGCTCGACGCCTCGGCAGCGGAAGCCGCCGAGGACGACACCGAGTACCCGACCCAGTGGCGCTCCGGCGACCAGCGGCTCGCGGTGCGGTACCGCTTCGAGCCCGGCGCCGAGGACGACGGCGTCAGCGTCCAGGTCCCGCTCGCGCTTCTGCCCCGGATGCGCGAAGAAGGATTCGACTGGCAGGTCCGTGGGCTCCGCAAGGAACTCGTGACCGCGCTGATCAAGGCGCTCCCGAAGCAGATCCGGAAGAACGTCGTCCCGGCGGCCGACTGGGCCGAGAAGATCGTCGAGGAACTCCCCGACGACGCCCCGACCACACCGACGGAGAGCTTCCGGGCCACCCTGGCGAAGACGATCCAACGGATGACCTACGTGCCGGTCTCGGAGTCGGACTTCGACATGTCCCGGGTCCCCGCGCACCTCCTGCCGACCTACGCGGTCGTCGACGAGCGCGGTCGGCGGGTCGAAGCGGGCAAGGACCTCACTGCGCTGCAGACCAAGCTGAAGGACCGGACCCAGCAGAGCGTCGCGGCGGCCACCCAGCGACCAGGACGCCAGGGCCGTGCCGGCGGCGACGCACCGGACCGCCGCCTCGAACGGTCCGGCCTCACCACCTGGCCGGAGTCCGACCTGCCCGAGGTCCTCGACACCAGGCAGTCGGGCGGTGTCATCCGCGCCTACCCCGCGCTCGTCGAAGAGGGGACCGGGCCGAAGGCGACCGTCGGCGTGCAGCTGCTCGCCACCCCGGCCGATCGGTCGGTCCGGATGCCCGCGGGCGTCCGGCGACTCGTGATGCTCGCGGTGCCCTCGCCCGTCTCGTACATCCAGTCGCACCTCACCGCCCAGGAGAAACTCGCCCTCGCGGCGAGTCCGTACCCGTCCACCAACGCCCTGTTCGACGACGTCCTCGCCGCTGTCGTCGACGCCGGGATCCGAGCGGCGCACCCTGCGGGCCTGGTCTTCACGAGGGCGGAGTTCGAGGCGGTTCGCGATGCCGTCTCGTCGACCGTCGTCGACACGATGTTCGATGCGGTCTCGGAGGTCGCGGCCGTGCTCGCCGCCCAGCGGAAGGCCGAGCGGGCGCTCAAGCAGGCGAACAGCATGGCCCTGCTCCCGGCGTTGAACGACATGCGCCAGCAACTCGACCGGCTCGTGTTCCCCGGGTTCGTCTCCGTGGCCGGACTCGATCGGCTCCGCCGCATCCGGGTGTACCTGCAGGGCATCGAGGCCCGCGTGACGAAGCTCCTGCAGAACCCCGGCCGCGACGCCACCTGGATGCGCGAGGTCTCGGTGGCGACCGGCCGCTACGAAGACGCCGGCGGCACGTTCCCACCCGCCGTGGGATCGCACCCCGAACTCGTGCACGCCCGGTGGATGGTCGAGGAGTTCCGCCTCAGCCTCTTCGCGCAGGAACTCGGCACGGCCGAGACGGTGTCGCTGCAGCGGATCACGAAGGCGCTCGCCGCAGCATCGGCGTGATCGGGGCTCGCCCTCCGCGCCGCTGACCCAGTACTGTCGGTCGCACGGACGAGGGGAGCCCCGATGTCGGACGACACGAGGCGGTACGGCAACGCGATCGAACGCGCCGACGGGCAGGACTTCCCGTTCTACGACGGTGACCCGATCCCGATCCCCGCCTGGCAGTGGATCACGATCGTCGTCGCGTGCGTGGTCGGCATCACGGTCCTGAGCTTCTATCCCGCAGCTGACAACGTGCAGTCACTGGTTCCCCGCTTCCTGTTCACCGCGATCCCGCTCGCCGTGTTCATCGCCTTCACGAAGCAGTACTGGTCGCGGATCTTCCGACGCACGACCGGCCGGGACGTCGGGCTCATGGTGCTCTTCGCGATCGCGAACATCATCGTGACCTTCGCCGTCGGAATCATCGTCAAGGCGGTCTTCGGCGCGACCGCGAACGCCGCAACCGACGGCATCCACGGCGCCGGACAACTCGTGGCGTTCTACGTCGGGACCGCGATCCAGCTCTTCGGCGAGGAGCTCTTCACGATCCTGCCGTTCCTGGCCGTCCTGTCGCTGTGCCACCGCATCGGACTCACGAGGACGCAGGCGATCCTCATCGCCTGGCTCGCGACCGCCGTCTGGTTCGGCGCCGCGCACCTGCCGACCTACGGGTGGAACTTCGCCCAGGCGTTCCTGATCATCGGCGTCGCGCGCCTCGTGCTGACGCTCGCGTACATCCGGACCAAGAACATCGCGGTGAGCACCGGCGCACACATCCTGAACGACTGGGTCATCTTCACGGCCACGATGCTCGCAGCGGCGGCCCGACCGTGATCGGCTCGCTGGACGTCATCGTCCTCGACTGCCCGGACACCCGGGTCCTCGCGCGGTTCTACGCCGAACTCCTCGGCGGCGAGATCGTCGAGTACGAAGACGACTGGGCAGAGGTCGTGCTGCCGATCGAGGGCTCCCGGCCGATCGTCGCCTTCCAGCGCGTCGACGAGTACCGCGCCCCGGTGTGGCCGGGCCAGGACGTCCCCCAGCAGATCCACCTCGACGTCAAGGTGGACGACCTCGACGTGGCCGAGGCCGCGGTCCTCGCCATCGGCGCGACGAGTACCGGCTCCGGGACCGAGACGTTCCGGGTGTTCCTCGACCCGGCGGGGCACCCGTTCTGCCTCATCCACCCGAACGACTGAGCCGCGCCGCCCGCGTGTCCGATCTCGTCGACGACGTCGCCCGTGCCACCGGTCTGGCGCTGCGCGGACTCGGTTCGCTGCCGGGCGGCGAGCAGGGTGGTGCGCTCCTCGTCGAGGACGCCGACCGCCAGCGCTTCGTCGTCACCGTGCAGCACGAGCCGTGGAAGGTGCAGCGGTTGCTGGCCGCGGTTCCGGTGATGCGCGACGCCGTCGCCCGTGGCTGGCCGGCTGCTGCGTGGCTGTCCGCCGGGTCGCTCCCGGATGGCGGCGCCTTCGTCCTCCAGGAACACCTGGACGCCGAGCCGATCCTGCGCCTCGACGAGGACACCGCCCGAGCGGTCGTCGCCGCGAACCGACTGCAGACCGAGATCGGTTCCGCGGGCGCGTTCGACGACAGCGCCCAACTGCTCGCAGTCCTGACCGACCACCCGTGGCGAACCGCGGTCGCACAGCGGACGTCCATCGGCGCGCTGGTGGTCGAGCGGGCGGAGCGGCTGCACCGAACGCACGGGACGGCCGTCCTCCCGGTCGATGACGTGGTGCACGGTGACTACAGCGGCGGGAACCTCCTCCGGGAGACGGGCGGGCGCATCCGGTTCGTGGACACGGAGACCGTGAGCCGTGGGACCCGCGTCCGGGACCTCGCCGACCTGTACCGCCAGGACGCGATCGCGTCCCGACCAGCGAGCGCGTCCCAGCCCGCGCTCACCGCCGAGCAGGTCCTCCAGGACGAGGCGGTCGCGGCAGCCGGTCCCGCGGTGTTCGCCACGTGCCTCGCCGCGGTGAGCATCAACAACCTCGCCTGGTGGGCGGAACACCCCTCCCCGGACGAGTTCGACCGGGTGTGCACCCGCGTGCTCGCCCTCCTCGCCCGCCTGTCCCCCTGACACGTGCCACGCCCGCACACCGCCCCGCCAGGGCCCGCACGTATGATCCGAGACACCCACTCGTCATCGGAGACGGAGGCCGGCATGACCAGCACCCAGCCCAGCGCCAGCATCACCAGCAGCGCCACCCGACCGACCGGGGCCACGGCCTCCGTCGCCGCGATCCTCGCCGAGTCCGCCAGGCGGTACCCGGACGACGTCGCGGTCATCGTCGGGGAGCAGCGGACCACGTACGCCGAGCTCTGGGACGAGACCCTCGCGTACGCCGGCGCGCTGCGGGCGGCGGGCGTGACCGAGGGGTCCCGTGTCGCGATGCTCGTGCCGAACGTCGCCGACTTCGCCCGCGTGTACTACGCGACGCTGGCGCTCGGCGCCGTCGCGGTCCCGGTGCACGCGCTCCTGAAGCGTCGCGAGGTCGAGTACGTGCTGCGCGACAGCGGCGCGATGCTGCTCGTCTGTGCGGCTCCGCTGCTCGGGGAGGGCGCCGCCGGGGCAGCACTCGCGGGCATCGAGGTGGTGACCGTGCTCGCACCACCCACGGACAGCGCCGCGACCGGCCAGACCGGCGAGCCCGGCCAGACCGGCGCGCCCGGCCAGGAGACCACCACGCCAGCGCGCTTGGAAGACCTCGCCGCCCAGGCAGACCCCCTCGACACCTACGTCCCCCGCGACCCGTTCGACACCGCGACGATCCTCTACACGAGCGGCACCACCGGCAAGCCCAAGGGTGCCGAGGGTACGCACTTCGCCCTGCTCGAGCAGGTGAACACGAACCTGATGAGCACGTTCGACATGCGGCGCGGCGACGTGCTGCTCGGCGCGCTCCCGCTGTTCCACACGTTCGGCCAGACCTGCACGATGAACACCGGGTTCCGCGCCGGCGCGACGATCGTGATGCTGCCGAAGTTCGACGGCGACTCCGCGCTCGCGGCGATGGTGGAGCACGGGTGCGAGATCTTCATGGGCGTCCCGACGATGTACATGGCGCTGCTCGACGCCGCCACCCGGAGCGATGCGCGACCGGCGCTCCGCTACGCGATCTCCGGCGGCGCCTCGCTGCCGCTCGCGGTCCTCGAGCGGTTCCAGACCGTCTACGACGCCCCGATCCACGAGGGGTACGGCCTCACCGAGACCTCTCCGGTCGCGACCTTCAACCACGTCGGGCGCGCGCCCCACCCGGGCACGATCGGCACGCCGATCTGGGGTGTGGACGTCGAGATCGCCGATGCGGAGACGCGTGATGCGATCGTGCTGCTGCCGCGCGGTGAGATCGGCGAGCTGGTGATCCGCGGGCACAACCTGATGAAGGGGTACCTCGACCGTCCGGACGACACCGCCGAGGCGATCGTCGACGGCTGGTTCCGCACCGGCGACCTCGGCACGAAGGACGACGAGGGCTACCTCACGATCGTGGACCGGACGAAGGACATGATCATCCGGAACGGCTACAACGTGTACCCGCGCCAGGTCGAGGAGGTCCTCGCGACGCACCCCGACGTCACCATGGCCGCCGTCTTCGGGGTGGCCCACGAGGTGCACGGCCAGGAGATCGAGGCGGCCGTCGTGCTGCGTCCCGACGCGACCGCGACCCCGGAGGAGCTCGTGCAGTTCGTCGCCGACGAGATCGCCGCCTACAAGTTCCCCCGCGTCGTGCACGTCGTCGACGCGCTCCCGCTGGGCCCCAGCGGCAAGGTGCTGAAGCGTGACCTCGTCGAGCGGTTCAGCGGGCAGGAACCGGCCGCCAGGAGCACCGAGCAGGAGCCGGCCACCGCATGAGCACGCCGGAGACCGACACCCGGTTCACGGAGCGCGTGGTCGCACGCGCGCTCACGAACGTCCGCGAGGGCGGCAAGCCCTTCGCCTGCCTGATCGTCCGCGACGGCAAGGTCGTCGTCGAGGCCGCGAACCTCGTCACACAGACCGGCGACCCGACGGCGCACGCCGAGATCACCGCGATCCGGCTCGCTGCCGAGATGGGGATCACCGACCTGGCCGGGCTCGACGTCTACGTGACCGCGTACCCCTGCCCGATGTGCCTGGGCGCGCTCTACTACGCGCAGCCGGCCCGTGTCGTCTTCGCGGCGACCCGCGACCAGGAGTCCGAGCACTACGAGGACGGCAACCGGCTGATGTCGCTCGACTCGTTCTACGGCGAGTACACGAAGCCCGCGCACGAACGGTCGCTGCCGTCCGAACAGGTCCCCACCGAGGACCCGACACTGCCGTTCCGGCAGTGGACGGCCCTGCACTCCGACTGACGTGACGCACCTCCATCCGGAGCCGTACCGCACGACGACCATCGAGACCGACGACGGCGCCTCGTTGTACGTCGAGGAGAGCGGCACACCCGACGGCGTCCCCGCACTGTGGCTGCACGGCGGCCCCGGCGGGTCCCTCGGGTCCGGTTGGTACCGCACGCACTTCGACCCGAGCCGGTACCGCCTGGTCGGGATCGATCAGCGTGGCAGCGGGCGCAGCACCCCGGGTGTGCTCGACGCACGCGAGCGGCTCGCCGAACACACGACACAGCGCCTGATCACGGACATCGAGCAGGTCCGGCAGGCACTCGGCATCGGCTCGTGGGTCGTCGCGGGTGTCTCCTGGGGCACGACCCTCGCGCTGGCCTACGCGCTCGAACACCGGGAGCGGGTCCGCGCGCTGGCGCTCCTGGCGGTCACGACGACGAGTCGCGAGGAAGTGGACTGGATCACCGAGGGCATCGGCCGGGTCTTCCCGGAGGACTGGGACCGGTTCGAGCAGGCCTCGCACCGCACCCCCGGCGAGCGGGTCGTCGACGCCTACGCGCGTCGCCTGGCCGGCGAGGACGCGGCGGACCGCGCGCTCGCCGCCGCGGAGTGGGACCGCTGGGAGAGCGTCCACGTCTCGCTCGACGCTCCGGCGATCCGTGGGCTGGGTCACGCCGGCCTGGAGGCTCGGGAAGTGTTCGCCACGCTCGTCACCCGGTACTGGGCGAACGACGGGTTCCTCGGTGCGGACCGAGCGATCGCGTCGCGCATCGCCGAACTCGCCGACCTGCCTGCCGCGCTCGTCCACGGCGGCGCGACGTCAGCGGACCCGCGATCACACCGTGGCGGCTGCACCGCCGCTGGCCGGCGAGCACGCTGACGATCGTCGAGGACGAAGCACACGGCGGACCGGGCGAGAGCGCAGCACTGACCGCGGCGCTCGATCGCTTCGCCGCACAGATCCCCTAGTCCGCGGACGGCTGCCGCAACCATGCGACGACGGCGTCCAGCGTCGGTTCGTACCCGTCCGTCGTGTCGACCTCGAGCACCGGGACGCCGAGTTCGAGCGGCGAGGACACCCGCGGCAGGTTCCCGAGCACCCGCGCGTTCAGCGTGTCGTCGTGGCCGCGGGCGACGAACCGCTCGTGTGCGAGCGCCGTCACGCAGTGCACGTTCCGCACGGCCCCGACGGGCTCCAGGAACTCCCGCACCTCGGCCTCGGACTGGTCCCGGTAGAGCGTTGCTTCCGCGATCACGCTGCACCCGGCACCGGCGTACGCAGCGGTGGCCGTCCAGAACAGTCGAACCCCGTGCGGCACCACCTCGTCACGTGCGAGCGATCCGCCCGCCATCAGCCCGGCGTACAGCTCGTCGCGGTGCACCTGCGGCCACCCGAGCTCCGCGGCGAGCGCCGCCGCCAGCGTCGACTTCCCGCTGCCGGGTGCGCCGCTCAGGAGCGCGATCGTGGCCGGCACCGCTCAGGCCTCGACCGGGTTGGCCAGTCCTTCGACGACCTCGACGTGCGGCAGCCCCGCCAGGACGGCCCCGGGCAGGAACAGCTTCGCGCCGCGGACCCCTGCGCCGATGACGACCTCGGGCACGTCCGACACCCGGGCGTCGACGTAGACGGGCCACGAGGACGGGAGCCCGATCGGGGTGATCCCGCCGTACTCCATCCCGGTGAGCGCGACGGCGTCGTCCATCGCCGCGAAGCTCGCCTTCCGCGCCCCGAGCAGCTGCTTCACGGTGCGGTTCACGTCGAGGCGGGTCGACGCGAGCACGATGCACGCTGCGTGGGTGACCACGTCGCCGCGCTTGCCCGCGACGACGATGCAGTTCGCCCCGCCCTCGAGCGGGTACCCGTACGCGGCGGAGAACGCCGCGGTGTCGGCGAGCTCGGGGTCGATCGGCGACGCTTCGATCCGGCTCAGCACGTCCGCGGGCAGACGGACCAGCGCCTCCGCGACGGGGATCGCGAGGAAACCGGTGGCCACGAGGGCAGGAACACGCTCCAGACTCGGCATCACTCCACCCTACGAGGACCCCCTCCCTTCCGGGACAGGCCCTGCCAGGATGGGCCGATGACGACGAACCCGGCACCGACGCCGATCGACCTCGACACCTGGCCCCGCCGCGAGCACTTCGAGCACTACCGCGACCGGGTCCCCTGCCGGTACGAACTCACCGTGCAGGTCGACGTGACCGCGTTCGTCGCCGAGCTCCGGCGCACGGGTCGCCGCACGTACGCATCGCAGATCTGGGCGTTGGCCACCGCGGTCAACCGGCACCGCGAGTTCCGGATGACGCTCCTGCCCGACCGATCCCCCGCCGCGTGGGACGTCGTGCACCCGGCGTTCACGGTGTTCAACCCGGAGCGCGAGACGTTCTGCGCCGTCTTCGTGCCGTACGACGAGGACTTCGGCGCCTTCCACGACGCTGCGGTGGATGCGCTCGCCACGTACCGCTCGGCGACGACGATGTTCCCGCAGCAGCCCCGTCCGGCGAACCTGTTCGACGTGTCGACGATGCCGTGGGCGTCGTTCTCGGGCTTCTCGCTGCAGGTCCACGAGGGCTGGGACCACCTGTTGCCGATCTTCACCATGGGGGGCCACCACGACGAGGGCGGCCGCACCATGCTCCCGCTGTCGGTGCAGGTCAACCACGCGGCAGCCGACGGCTTCCACACGACCCGGCTGCTCCGCGACGTCGAGGCGCTCTTTGCCGACCCCACCTGGCTCGCGACGCCTGCCTGAGCGAGCGCCGCACCACCAAAGCCGATCCGAACCACGGGCGTCCGTGGTTCGGATCGGTTTCGATGGTGCGACGACAGTCCGCACCGCGAGCACGCGAGCGCGTCAGGACCCGGCGCGCGCGGCCGACGCCTCCTCGAACTCACGACGCATCGCGTCGCCGCCCCGGCGTCGCCACTCGCGGACGACGCCCTTCCACGAGCTGACCGGCGCCCGGCCGAGCAGGACGTCGTTGATCGCGTTCGTCGCGTACGTGCCGACCGCGGGTCCCTTCGTCGAGTTGGTCGGCGAGTAGAGCCCGTAGGTGGGGTTGGTGATGCCGTCGTCGAGCCAGGACGCGAGCGACTCGTAGACGGTGTCGGTCATCCCGGGGAACCCGGAGTAGAACAGCGGCAGCGGGCACTCGGTGAAGTACTGCAGCGGGAACTCGCCGAGCGCGGTCTCGCTGTTGCCGGTCTTCGTGAGGACGGGTGCGCCGTCCCGGTACTCGAAGTCGCGACCCTCGATGCCGAACTTGCGGAACATCCACGCCTCGGTACCGAACGGTGACGCGCACCAGTTCAGCACGTCGAGGACGGTGCGGATGCGGTCCTCGGACGCGGCGGCGAGCGCGGTGATGGCGTTGTTCGGGTCGCCGAGCCAGGGCTTCGGCTTCGCGCCGGCCGGTCCGACGAACGGGGCCATCGTCATCGCGAAGCCGCTGCCGGGTTCCGCCTGCTGCAACAGCCCGGGGATCGCACTGTAGCTGTCCTGCAGCATCACCGCGGAGCCCTGCACGAACCAGACCTTGCCGTTGTAGGCGGTGACGCTGTCCGGGTGCACGAGCCCGTCGGCGAGGAGCTTCCGCGACACCTCGAGCATGTCCTGGTAGGCGTCCACCTCGTACATGTGGGTCAGCTTCCCGCCCTGCTCGTCCCACTGGTTCGGGACGCCGAGCATCGACGCGAGGATGTTCGTCGGCACGGACCCGAGCGCCCACCGGTTCTTGTTCTGGTCGGTGACCTCGCGGCAGAGCGCGGTGAACTCGTCGAGGGAGCCGAAGGACGGGTCGACACCGAGTTCCTCGAAGAGGTCCTGCCGTCGGTGCAGCACGCCGGTCGTGAGCGGGCCGCGGGGCACCGGGACGCCGTAGATCCCGCCGGAGAAGACGGTCCCCTTCCACGACGCGGTGGGCAGGTTCGCCAGGTACGGCCACTCGCGGATGCCGCTGCCGGAGAGGTACTCGGTCAGGTTCTGCGCCTTGGCCTCGAGGAACTGCGGCAGGTAGGAGAACGTGCCGAACACCGTGAAGACGTCGCCGAGGGTGTCGCCCGCGACCTGCGTGGCGAACTTGTTCCCCCAGTCGGCGTTCGGTGTGATCGTCAGGTCGAGGTCGACGCCCATCCGCTTGTCGAGCCCCTGCCAGTAGGGGTTGCTCCCCTTGGCTGGTGGGACCGGCGAGTTGGTCGGGACGCTGCCGTGCAGGGTGGATCCGTCGCCGGGGACCTTCGCCGTCGGGACCAGGCTCGACGGGATCTTCCGGAACGCGCTCGGCATGAGCGCGCTGGTCTTCGGCAGGACCGGCTCCGGTCCGCCGGTCCACGGGACGTAGTCCGGCAGCGCGACGGCCTTGTTGATCGCCGTCACGTCCGTCGAGCGGGTCACGGTGTCACAACCGGCCAGGAGGCTCGTGGCCGCGATCCCGAGACCGCCGGCGATGAGCGCGCGGCGGCTCAGCTGCCATGGTGCGTTGGTGGTCATGGGTTCAGCCCTTCACGGCGCCGGTCAGGACACCCTTGGCGAAGTGCCGCTGCAGGAACGGGTAGACGATGAGGATCGGGACGATCGAGACGACGAGGATCGCCATCTGGATCGAGGCCTGCGGCGGCAGGGCGTCGGAGCTCGTGCCGAGGTCGGCGCCGCCGAGCTGCGCGTTGTTGATCACGTAGGTGCGGAGCACGAGCTGCAGGGGCCACTTCGCGGTGTCGTTGATGTAGAGCAGCGCGTTGAAGAAGGCGTTCCAGTAGCCCACCGCGTAGAACAGCCCGATCACGGCGAGGACGGCCTTCGACAGTGGCAGCACGATCCGGAGGAACACGCCGAAGTCGCCGGCGCCGTCGATGCGGGCGCTCTCGATGAGCTCCTTCGGGATCGCCATGAAGAACGACCGCATCACGATGACGTTGAACGCGCTGAGTGCCGTCGGCAGGATGAGCGCCCAGTACGAGTCGAGCAGGCCGAACTCCTTGACGACCAGGTAGTTCGGGATGAGTCCCGGTGCGAACAGCAGGCTGACGAGCACCAGGCTGAGCACGACCCCGTGGCCGTACGACCCGGGCCGACTGAGCGCGTACGCCAGCATCGCGGTGACGAACAGGCTGATCAGGGTACCGACGACGGTGATCCCGATGCTGACCACGAGCGCGCGGGTGACGACGCCGCCGGCGAAGATGCTCTCGTACGCGCCGAAGTCCAGGCCGGTCGGCCACATCACGAACCCGCCGGCACCGTTCACCTGGCTGGACGGGGCGACGCTCGTGGACACGATGCCGAGGAAGGGCAGCAGCACGACCAGGCAGATGACGAGCAGCACGAAGCCGGTGAGCAGGCGTCCGGGGAGCGGCGCCGTGTCCGGGCCGCCGCGCTTGTGCTTCCGGTTCTGCTTCGTCGGCGGGACGGTGACGCTGTGCGTGGCGGTCATCGGGTCTCCTTCTGGTAGACGCCCGCTTCGCCGAAGACGTGCGCGACCTTGTTGGCGCCGAGGACGAGCAGCACGCCGACCACGCCCTTGACGAGTCCGACGGCCGCGGCGACACCCCACTGCCCGCCGAGCACGCCGTTGTTGTAGACGTAGGTGTCGAGGACCTCGCTGGCGGCCCGCCCGACGGATGCCTGCTGCAGGAGGATCTGCTCGAACCCGACGGTGAGCGAGTCCCCGAGCCGGAGGATCAGCAGCAGGATGATGATCCCGCGCATCCCGGGCAGGGTGACGTGCCAGAGCTGCCGCCAGCGGCTCGCGCCGTCCATCTTCGCCGCCTCGTACAGACTGGCGTCGATCGAGCTGAGGACCGCGAGGAACAGGATCGTCGCCCAGCCGGTGTCCTTCCAGATCACCTGGCTGGTGAGCAGCGCGATGAAGCTGTGCGGGTTGCCGAGGAAGTCGATCGCGGTGCCGCCCGAGGCCCGGATCGCGTTGTTGATGAGCCCTGACCCGCCGAGGATCTGCTGGAACACCGCGACGACGATCACCCACGACAGGAAGTGCGGCAGGTAGAGGATCGACTGCACGACGCCCTTGATGCGCTCCGACAGCAGCGAGTTGAGCATCAGCGCCAGGATGATCGGCGCGGGGAAGACGAACACGACCTGCACGAGGGTGATCACGAGCGTGTTCCGGAGCGCCCCGAGGAACTCCGGGTCGCCGTTGAACACGACCGCGAAGTTCTCGAAGCCGACCCAGGGGCTGCGCCCGAGCGGGACGAACGGCAGGTACTCCTGGAACGCGATGAGGTTCCCGAGGAGCGGCAGGTACTGGAACGCGAGGAGCAGCGCGACGCCGGGCAGTCCCATCCAGAGCAGGACCCGGTCGCGACGGATCCGCTCCCAGGCGGTCCTTCGTCGCGGGACGGTGGACGGGGGCGACGACCCGTCGGTCGCTGTCGCGGCTGGTCGCACGCGGTCGTCGAGCTTCGTCACTCCTGGCCTCCTCCGTTGGATTCCTGGTGTGACCCTGACGGGCTTGGCAACGAGATGGCAACCCGTTGCCATTCGTTTCCATCGTTGTAGCCGGTTGTAGCGATCCAGTGATCGCTCACCCTCACTCGGGCGCTTCGGTGGCAGGCTGGGGGCATGACCTTCGAACAGCACGCACACTCGTTCGGGGCCGCGGCCGACGCGTACGAGCGGGGTCGCCCCGGGTACCCGACGGCCGTGGCGGAGTGGCTGGCGCCGGAACCGGTCGCACTCGCGGTGGACGTGGGGGCCGGCACCGGGAAGTTCACGCGCACGCTGCTGCCCCGCGCGTCCGCGGTCACGGCGGTCGAACCGGACACCGCGATGCGCGCACGGCTGGCCGATGCGCTGCCCTCGGTCCCCGTGGTGGACGGCGCGGGCGAGGCGATCCCGCTCGCCGACGGCACCGCCGACCTCGTCACGTTCGCGCAGTCCTGGCACTGGGTGGACCCGACGGCCGGCGCGGTCGAGGTCGCCCGCGTGCTGCGGCCCGGCGGGGTGCTCGGGCTGGTCTGGAACATCCGCGACGAGTCACTGCCCTGGTCGGCACGCCTCGGGGAGCTCCTGACCCGGCCGGAGTCGCGGATCACGCAGTACGACCACCCGCTCGTCGGTGAGCCCTTCGACGGCGGCGAGTACCGGACGTTCCCCTGGGTCCACGAGCAGTCCCGGTCGGACTTCCTCGACATGGTCGCCTCGCGGAGCTACGTCATCGTGATGGCGGCCGATGCGCGGGACCGGCTGCTCCGTGCCGTCGAGGAGCTGCTCGACACGTCACCGGAGACCGCCGGTCGCTCGACCGTGCCCGTGCCCTACGTCACACACGTGCACCGGTACGTCCGACCCTGACGGGCGCGGCTCCACGCCGGTGCACCGCGCTACGGTTGCTCCATGCGCGCCACCGTGCGGGACGTCGCGGCCCTCGCCGGGGTCTCGCCGAAGACCGTCTCCAACGTCATCAACGGCGGTGTGGTGGTGCGCCCGGACACCCGGGAACGGGTCGAGCAGGCACTCGAGCAGCTCGACTACGTGCCGAACCTG
This sequence comes from Curtobacterium sp. ZW137, assembly GCF_003762905.1. Taxonomy (GTDB): domain Bacteria; phylum Actinomycetota; class Actinomycetes; order Actinomycetales; family Microbacteriaceae; genus Curtobacterium. The sequence continues at coordinate 420,503 of NZ_RJKS01000004.1, forward strand.
TCGGCACGGGGCTTGCGGAACGGCCGCTCCGGAGCGATCGCGCTCACCCTGCCGGAGATGAGCAGCGCGTACTCCGCCGAGCTCGCGCGCTGGTTCGTCGAGCTCGCCCGCGACCGCGACTGGGTCGTGCAGCTCGACCAGACCGCGAACGACCCGGAACGGGAACGCCAGCTGGTGTCCCGGGCACGCGCACACCTGGTGGACGGGCTGATCCTCAACCCGGTGTCCCTGAGCGCCAGCGTCCTCGCCTCCACCGCCGGGCTGCCCCCGACCGTCGTCATCGGCGAGGTCGAGCCCGAACACGTCGACCAGGTGCACGTCGACAGCCGTGCCGCCGCGTACGAGGTCACGACGTTCCTGCTCGACCGCGGGCACCGGCGCATCGCCGCGGTCGGTGCTCCGGACCTGACCGCCGACCGCACCCGGATCACGGCGACGAGCGAGCTGCGGGTGCTGGGGTACGAGACGGCACTCCGCGCCGCGGGGGTGCCGCTCGACCCGGCGCTCCGGGTCCCGCTGCCCGGGTGGTCGACCGCGGATGCGGCATCGGCGTTCGCGAGCTGGCTCGACGCGCTCGGTGACGAGCCACTGCCCGACGCGGTGTTCGCGTTCACGGACTCGATCGCGTTCGGCGTGCTGCACGTCCTCGCCGCGCGGGGCATCCGCGTCCCGGAGCAGGTCAGTGTCATCGGGTTCGACGACGTCGACGGAGCCGCCTACGCCATCCCCGCGCTGACCACGGTGTCGTTCGACCGCCGGGCCTTCGCGGACGCGGCGCTCGACCTGCTCACCGCGCGGATCGCCGACCGCGACGCTCCCCCGTCGACCGTCGTGATCCCGCACCGCATCGTCGAGCGCGCGAGCGTCGCCCCGCGCTGACGCCTGGTCCTGCGCGTCGGCGTACGCTCCGCGCCATGACCGCCACCGACCCGTCGATGCCGACGCTCGCCGCCACCGTGCTCCAGTCACCGGCCCCGCTCGAACTGGCCCGGTTCTACGGTGCCCTCACCGGGTGGACCGTGTTCGAGGACGACCCGACCTGGGCACGGATCCGCCCCGACGACGGCCCGGGGCTGTCGGTGCAGTTCGAACCGGAATGGGTCCCGCCGACGTGGCCCGGGACGAAGGACGAGCCGGGCATGCAGCTGCACCTCGACTTCCAGGTCGAGGACCTGCCGGCGGCGGTCGCCCGCGCGGAGTCGCTCGGCGCACGCCAGGCCGAGTACCAGCCGCAGGACGACGTCCGCGTGCTGCTCGACCCCGACGGGCACCCCTTCTGCCTGTTCCTCCCCGGCGCCTGAGCCGCTCGCGCGCGGGCGCGCGTCAGCGCGGCGCGGCGGCGGCGAGCACCGCGTCGCGGGCCTGCGCGTCCGCGAGGATCCGGAAGTGGCCGCCGACGGGGACCCGCACGTTGGTCGCTCCGGCGAGCGCGCTGCCCCCGGGGATCAGGGTGTCGAACACCCCGTAGACCGACGTGATCCGGGCGTTCGCGTCGCGCTCCCGGGCGAGCGCAGCGATGACCGGGTCCGCCGCACGGAAGGCCCGCAGGTGCGGCACCGGCGCCAGGTTCGCGTACACCGACCCGCCGAACGGCGTCGACACCGCCACCATCCGGTCGATCCGCCCGTCGTGGTCGAGCTGCGTCATCGCGTACTTCCCGATCAGCCCGCCCTTGCTGTGCGCCACCACGAGGACACCCCGTAGGTCGTGCTCCTCCAGGTACGCCAGGACGTCGGCCGCCGACGCCGGCACCGGTCGGAGGTTGTGCCGGAGGACGGCCACCACGTGCACCGGGTGCCCGCGGTCGTGCAGCGCGTCCATCAGCGGGCGCATGAAGTGCCAGGTCTCGTAGACGCCCGGGATCACGACGACGGGCTGGCCGTCGCCCGTCCGGTAGTCGTCAGCGGTGGTCGGTCCGAGGCTCCGCGCCTGCCAGACGGCGGCGTAGACCCAGTCCGCGAGGGCCCACCACGTGCGCCGCGCGAGTCCGATGCGGTACGGAGGCTCGGCTCGGCCCGAGCGCACCGGTCCGGTTCCGGGAGCGGTCGCGTTCACCGCAGCCCCTCCAGCGTCTGCACGCGCCGGAACTCGCTCACGAGGTCGGCGAACGCGACCGGCTGGTGCTCCTGGACGTGGTGCGGTCCGCGGAGCTCGACGAGGACGCCCCGCACGGACATGCCGGCGACGCGGGCGGCCCAGGCGTGCCGCGTGATCGGGTCCTCGGCGCCACGGACGACGAGCACCGGGACGTCGAGTCGCGACACGGACTCGAGCATCGGGTACCGCAGCATCGGTCGGAGCTGGTGCCGGTACTGCCGGAGGCTCCTGAGGTGGTCGGTGGCGACGACGGCGTTCATCCGGACACCCTCGACGAACGAGTCCCGGACGAGGTCGACAGCCAGGCGCGGCACGCTCCGACGTCGCGGGTCGACGACCGGCCCGACGAGCACGACGGCGTCGACGTCGTCGGGGTGGCGGAGCGCGGCCTCGACGGCGACCTGCGTCCCCATCGACTGGCCCACCACGACGCTCTGCCGGATGCCGCACCGCCGCACCGCGCGGACGACGAGGTCGGCGAGTTCCGCGACCTCGAGTCGGCGTCCGACGGCAGGGACCCCGCCGAACCCCGGCAGGTCGACCGCCACCGTCCGGTGAGTCCGGGACAGCGTCTGCTGTGACCGGTCGAACGAGCGGCTCGACATGCCGATTCCGTGGACGAGCAGGACCGTCGGGGTCAGGGCGTCCCGACGTCGGCCTGCGGGCGCGAGCGTGCGGAGCCGGACGGGGACCCCGTCCACGGTGATCGTCTCCACGAGTGCTCGCACACCTCGACCGTACGCACCCGCGGCTGGCGGACGAGCGTCGTTTCGCAGCGGCACGGCAGCGCGGTCATCGGCTCCACATAGGGAGACCCGCTGGACTGCGTCCATGAGTGAGAACCAGCACGAGCAGGCTGCGGCCGCCGAGCCGACTCCGACGACGGACACGACGAACGGGTGGGCAGCGGCACCGGCGCCGACCTCGACGCCCACGGCCACCCACGACCAGGCACCCATGTACGACCAGGCGCCCACCTACGACCAGGCGCCCGCGTACGACCAGTACGGCCAGCAGCACCAGCAGCAGTGGGCGCAGCAGCCCTACCGCGCCGACGCCGGGTCGTGGAACGGGCAGTCGCCAGCCCCGGCCGGGCCGACCGCCTGGTACGGCAACGCCGCCCCGTACGGGCAGCGCTCCCGGAAGCCGAAGCCGCCGTGGTTCTGGCCGGTGATCGCGATCGCCGTCGGGTTGGTGGCACTCCTCGCGGGCGGTGGCGCCGGCTTCGCGATCGGACACGCGATCGGTGCGCACCAGACCCAGTCGACGACGCAGGTCCCCGGGCAGGGGTACGGCGGGTTCCCGGGCGGGACGAACGGCGGCACGAACGGCGGCACGAACGAGCTGCCGGGGACCAACGGCGGCACGGGCACCGGGTCCGACGACTCGGGCTCCGGCACGGGCACGGACGGCAGTTCGGGATCGACCGGGACGAGCGGTTCCTCTTCGAACAGTTGAGCGTTACCCTCCGAGCATGCGCAAGGTGACGGCAGGGCTGTTCACGTCGGTCGACGGCGTCGTGCAGGACCCCTTCAAGTTCCAGTACGACAGCTTCGACGACGAGCTCGGTGCGGGCATGGGGGCGTTCATGGCCCGCACCGACACCGTGCTCCTCGGGCGGAACAGCTACACCGAGTGGGCCGAGTGGTGGCCGGCCCACCCCGACGACCCGTTCGCGCAGTGGATCAACCCGATCGAGAAGCACGTCGCGTCGACCACGCTCGGTGACGACCTCGCCTGGCAGAACTCCACCAGGATCCAGGGCGACGTCCACGAGTTCGTGCGGGACCTCACCCAGCGGGACGGCGCGGACATCGCGGTGTGCGGCAGCGTGACCCTGGTCCGGAGCCTGCTCTTCGCGGGACTCCTCGACGAACTGCAGCTGATGGTCCACCCGGCGATCGCGGGTGAGGGCCGGAAGCTCTTCGAACCGACCGACCCGGCCACGCGCCTCCGTCTGGTCGACAGCACCGTGACGAGCAAGGGGAACGTCGTGAGCACCTACGGACTGCGCGCCGCCTGACGGGCGTCAGCCGAGCCTCCAGGCCGGTGGAGTTGGGCGGGTCGGAACCGGCGTACCGTTGTGGGTGCCGTTCACCGCACAACCCCGGAGCTCACCATGCCGCAGGACACCCGCCCGCACGTCGTCATCGTCGGCGGTGGATTCGCCGGCATCGCCGCCATGCGCGAGCTCGCGGACGCCCCGGTCCGGGTCACCCTCGTCGACCGCCACGTCTACAACATGTTCCAGCCGCTCATGTACCAGGTGGCGACGGGCGGCCTCAACGCCGGTGACGTGACGTACTTCCTGCGCAGCCTCCGCGCGCGCCAGGACAACGCGGAATTCCGCCACGGGCTGCTCACCGGCATCGACCCGGTCGCGAAGGTCGCCGAGATGTCCGACGGCGAGCACCTGCACTACGACCAGCTGATCCTGGCGAACGGTGTGAACACGAGCTACTTCGGCACCCCCGGTGCGTACGAGTACGCGTACTCGATGTACTCCCGCTCGCAGGCCCTCCGCATCCGCGACGAGCTGTTCACCCGGCTCGAGGAAGCGGCCGCGAACCAGGGCCCCGACGAGATCAAGATCGTCATCGTCGGCGGCGGCGCGACCGGGGTCGAGATGGCCGGCGCGCTCGCCGAGCTCCGCGACCAGGCGCTCGAGGGCGCGTACCCGGAGATCCTCCGCGGCAACATCACCATCACGCTCGTGCACCGGAGCGGCGAGCTGCTGAAGCCCTTCGCACCGCGGCTCCGCCGGTACGCGGCGAAGGTGCTGCGGAAGCGCGGCGTGATCCTCCGCCTGAACACCGGCGTCTCCGAGGTCCGTCAGGACGGCGTGATGACCGCGAGCGGCGAGTTCATCCCGGCCTCGCAGGTCATCTGGGCGACCGGTGTGTCCGCCCACAAAGAGGTGGCGAACTGGGGCATGCCGCAGACGAACGGCGGCCGCATCAAGGTCAACGACGACCTCAGCGTGCAGGGCGTCGACGGCATCTGGGCCGCCGGCGACATCGCGGCGCAGGACGACGCTCTCGCGCAGCTCGCCCAGCCGGCGCTGCAGGGTGGCAAGCACATCGCGAAGCAGATCGTCCGGGTGCTCGAGGGCAAGCCGACGGAGCCCCTGAAGTACCACGACAAGGGCACGATGGCGACGATCGGCACGAACGCGGCGGTCGCACAGCTCCGCGGCGGCATCACGATGGTCGGGCCGGTGGCCTGGGCCGCGTGGGTCGCCGTGCACATCGCGTCGCTGCTCGGCAACGGCAACCGGCTCTCGACCCTGTCGCACTTCTTCGTGCGCTACCTGTGGTTCATGCGGAAGCGCTCGATCCCGATCGTCGGCGACGTCCGCCCGGTGCGCCCGAACGGCGACCGCGAGCCGGAGCCCTGGCAGATGCAGAAGGCCGAGTAGCGCCGGCTTCCCGTCCGCGGAACGACGGGGTCGCTGTCGTACGACAGCGACCCCGTCGTTCCGGGTCGTGGCCGGACGCCTACGACACGCGCACGTCGAAGTACGCGCCGGCCGCGATGTCCTCGGCGAGGGTCGGGCCGGTGGGCTCCCAGCCGAGGAGCGCACGCGTCGCCGTGGAGTCGCCGGACATCTCCATCCCGAAGAACCGCCCGATGAACCCGAAGTGGTCGATCGCGTCCGCTGGGTCGACCGAGGTCACCGGCAGCCCGAGGCCCTCGCCGATGGCCTCGGCGATCGACCGGGTGGAGACGGCCGTCTCGCCGGTGACGTGCATGCGGGTGCCCGCCGGAGCACCTTCCAGCCCGAGTCGCACGAGACGCGCCGCGTCGGAGCGGTGCACGGCCGACCAGCTGTTCGTGCCCTCGCCGACGTAGGCCGAGACGCCGTGCTGCCGTGCGGCGGCGACGATCAGCGAGATGAACCCGTGGTCCCCGACACCGTGCACGGTGGGGGCGAAGCGGGCCGCGATCGAGCGGACGCCCTGGTCCACGAAGTCGAGCGCACGGTTCTCGCTGCCGCCACGCATGGAGTCCGGACCGACGAACGGGTTCGGGTCGGTCTCCAGGCCCGGGCGGTCCCCCGCGAGCCCGGCGATGCCCGACGCGACGATGAAGGGCCGGTCGGTGCCGACGAGGGCGGTGCCGATGGTCTCGACCGCGGCGCGCTCGGCGGCGTTGGTCGCGGCCGGGTTCGACCAGTCGTGCTTGTTGGCGAGGTGCACGACACCCTCGGCGTCCTCGGCCCCGCGGCGGATGGCGTCGAGGTCGTCGAGGTCACCGCGGACGACGGTGGCGCCAGCGGCCTCGACGGCAGCGGCGGAGGCGTCGGAGCGGGCGAGCCCGGTGACCTGGTGCCCGGCGGCGATGAGCTCGTCGACGGTGGCGGAGCCGATCCAGCCGGATGCTCCGGTGACGAATACGCGCATGGTGTGTCCTTCCTGACGCACTGTCGACGACCAGTGATGTCATCGACTGACATCACTGTACACCGCGATGTCAGACGCTGTCATCAGTAGACTCTCCCCATGGCCCGATGGCAACCCGGAACGCGCGAACGACTGCAGGCGGTCGCGCTGCGCCTGTTCGCCGAGCAGGGGTTCGAGCAGACGACCGTCGCCGAGATCGCCGCCGCGGCCGAGGTCACGGAGCGAACCTTCTTCCGGCACTTCGCCGACAAGCGCGAGGTGCTGTTCGCCGGGCAGGACGACTTCCTCGCGCTGTTCATCGACCCGATCACGGCAGCCCCCGCGGACACGGCGCCGTTCGAGCTCATCGCGCGCTCCCTCGATGCCGCGGGTGACTACTTCCCCCACGACCGGCGACCGTTCTCCCGGGTACGCCAGACGATCATCGACGCCGAACCCTCCCTCGGCGAACGCGAACTCGGCAAGCTCGCCACGCTGAAGGTCCGGCTGGGCGAGGTCCTGCGCGACCGCGGTGTCCCCGAACCCGTGGCGACCCTGGCGGCCGAGACCGGGGTGACCGTGTTCCACCTGTCGTTCCAGCAGTGGATCGCCCCTGGTGAGGACCGTTCGCTCGCGACCATCGCCCGGGAGCGCCTCGACGCCCTGACGAGCCTGGTGGCGACGGGGCGCACCGTCGGGGGGACGTCCGAGTGACGCCCGCGGCGCCCCGCGCGGAGCGGACCGAGGTGCTGGTCGTCGGCGGCGGACCCGTCGGGGTCTTCCTCGGCGCCCTCCTCGCGCACGCGGGCGTCGACGTGATCGTCTGGGAACGGCGGACCGCCGAACCGGCGGGGTCCCGCGCGATCGGGATCCACCCGCCGTCGCTCGACGCGTTCGCCGCGATCGACGCGGCCGCGCCGGTCCTCGCGGAGGCGGCGCTGGTGCACCGCGGCGTGGCGCGGAGCCGGGGTCGGACACTCGGCACGCTGTCGTTCGACCGCGCCTCCGACACCCACCCGTACGTCGCCACACTCGACCAGCACCGAACCGAACGGATCCTGCGGGAGCGCCTCGCCGCCGCTGCTCCCGAGGCACTCCGGACCGGAGTCACCCTGACCGCGCTCGAGCGCAGCCAGGACCACGTCGACGCGGCCGGCACCGGCCCGGACGGCGAACCGGTCGCCGTGCGGGCGTCCTTCGTCGTCGGCGCGGACGGCGCGCGGAGCACCGTGCGGGACCTCCTCGGGATCGGCACCACCGGGCGCGAGTACCCGGACCGGTACGTGATGGGCGACTTCGCGGATCCGGAGCCCGGGTCCGCGCGGTCCGCCGCCCTGGTCGACGTCGGACCGGACGGCGTCGTGGAGTCCTTCCCGCTGCCGGACGGTCGCCGCCGGTACGTCGCACTCGTGGGTCGCGGGCCCGCCGCCGACGACGAGGTCGACGCCGTGGCGCTCGCGCAGACGATCCGGGACCGCACGGGGGCGCCGGTCGATGCGGACAGCTGCTCGATGCTCAGCGGGTTCCGGGTCCGGCGGCGTGCGGCCGTGCGGGTCGGCGTGGGCCGGGTCGTCCTCATCGGGGACGCCGCGCACGAGATCAGCCCGATCGGCGGGCAGGGCATGAACCTCGGGTGGCTCGACGCCGCGGACCTGGCACCCCTGCTGACCGAGGGCGTCCGGACGGGCAGCGCGGGCCCGTGGCCGGCGTACGCGCGACGCCGTCAGGCGGCTGCCCGCCGGGCGGCTCGTCAGGCCGAGGCCAACATGGCACTCGGTGGACGGGCAGTGGGGCCGACACAGCTCGGACGAGAGGTGCTGTTGCGGACGCTGTTGCGCCTCCCGTCCGCGGATGCGCTCGCACGTCTGTACGCGATGCGGTGGGCCTGATCCGCCTCAGGCGACCAGGCGCGCCCCGGCCAACCCGAGCTCGACGACGAGGACGAGCGACGAGACGATGACCAGCCGGAACAGCGTCCTGGTCGGCGGACCGGTGAGGACCAGACGCACGCCGACGACCGCCAGCACGACCACCACGACCGTGCCGGCGACCGCGAGCACCACCCCGACGCCGCGGACCGGGTCGTCGCCGGCGAGCTGCCCGAACAGCACCAGGCCCGCCGCGACGACGAGCGTGCCGAACGCGACGATCCCGGACGCCCGCAGCCCCAGCCGGTGCGGGAACCCACGGACGCCGGTGGCAGCGTCGTCGACGAGGTCCGGCAGCACGTTCGTGCAGTGGATGGCGACCCCGAACACGGCTCCGGTGGCGATCGCCCACGCCGCCGGCAGCTGCGGCTCGGGACCGGCCGAGACCGCGACGACGGGGAGCAGTCCGAACGCGACGACGAACGGCGCGACCGACCACACCGAGCGCTTGAGTCCGGCGTCGTAGGCCCACCCGGCGGCCACGAGGACCAGGTGCGCGACGGCGGCGACCGGTCCGAGGAACAGCGAGAGGACCACGGCCGCCCCGGCCGTGGTGAACGCCGCAGACCGGACCGTGCGGACCGCGATGAGCCCCTGCGCGACCGGCTTGTCCGACCGGCCGACCGCGCGGTCCCGGTCGGCGTCGATCCAGTCGTTCGCGAGACCGATGGACAGCTGCCCGGCGACGACCGTGAGGGCGACGAGGACCACCAGCCACCAGGGGTGCCCGACGGCGGCGGCGATGACGGCGGCGAGCACGGTGACCGTGACCGTCGGGCCGGGGTGCGACGAGGCGAAGAGCAAGCGCACCGGTGACGTCATCCGTTCACCCTACGGACGGCAGCGCCACCTCGTGGTCGTGGTCCCACGGCTCCGTCCAGCCGAGCCGGTCGAACAGTGCGTCGAGCAGCGTCGCGGTGAAGCCCCACACCACGTGCTGGCCGCCGGCGGTGGCGACCGTGAACGCCGGGCCGCGCCACTCCCGGCCGTCCCGGCGGATCACCGTGACGCCGCGGTTCGCCGGTGCGAGCAGGTCCGCGACCGGCACCCGGAACACCGCCGCCGACTCGGCCTCGTCGACGACGCGGACCGGCGACGGATCGCGCCACCAGCCGAGCACCGGGGTGACCAGGTGCCGGGAGAACGCGAGCGGGACCGCGGGGAGCACGCCGAGCACGTCGACGCCGGACGGGTCGAGGCCGGTCTCCTCACGCGCTTCGCGGAGCGCGGCAGCGACCAGGCTCGCGTCACCGGGGTCCAGCCGGCCGCCCGGGAACGCGACCTGGCCCGGGTGCGCACGCAGGGTGTCGGCGCGGGCGAGGAGGAGGACGTCGAGGTCGACCGAGACCGCTCCGTCGTGTGCGCTGTGCGTGCTCGGCACCCGGTCGATTTCCCCGAAGAGGATGAGCACCGCCGCCTGCCGCGGGTCGTCCACCGGCGGCAGGTCGATCGCCCACGGCGCCACGTCGTCGGCGACGAGTGCTGCGAGTTCGGCGCGCGCGCTCGCCGCTGTCCGTCCGTCGTCCGCCCGCATGGAGCCGATCCTGCCACCTCGGCGCGCGGCCGACCGCCGGTTACGCTCGACGCGTGGACAAGGTCGAGGACGTCAGCCGTGGTGCGTGGCTGATCCCCCGAATGCAGGCGTTCGGGACGGTGGGCGGAACCGTCGGGAGTGGCTTCGAGTCGTACGCGCGGATCCTCCACCCGCTCGAGGCCGACCGTGAGGACCGTTCGGCACCAGCCGACGAGTTCGGCGAGCACCCTGTCCTGGAGTCCGCCGCGTGGCGATGGTCGGACGTGGCGGCGCGGACCGGAGCCACCGTGCGAGCCGACGTCCCCTGGCGCACGGTGAGTGGTCGAGACGACGAGACCGAGCTGCGCTTCGACGACGGATGGCGGGTGGGGTTGCCCGAGGAGGGGTGGTTCGACCCACGGCACCTCGCCGCACTGACCGAGCACCTCACCCGTGCGACGACGACACCGCTCGACCTCGTCATGGCACTGTGGGACGGGTGGGGCGACCTGAACGGCAGTTCCACGCTCGTCGTCGGGTGGCAGGACTCCGCGACGCTCACGGCGACCGAACGCTCCGAGCTCGACGAGTACGCGACACACGCCGCGGCGGAACACCGCCGTGCGCAGGACGCGCTCGTGGCGTCGCTCGCCGGGCCACGACTCGAGCTCCCGTTCCGCGAGTACCTGCTGCTCGCGGTGACCCTGCCGGAGCTCGCCGATCCGACGTGGATGGCGGACGCGCGGGTCGGCACCTACCTGGACTTCGGGCACACACCACAGCTGCTCTGGCCTGAGGACCATGCCTGGGTCGTCGCGACCGAGGTCGACGCGGACTCGACGCTCGTCGCGGGTCCGCGCGGCCTGATCGCCGACGTCCTGGCCGACGACCGATTCGAGGCGTTCGAGGTGAGCGCGGTCGACGACCTCGCCTGAGCCGGCACGTCGACCGGTCGGCCCGGCGACAAGTCGACTCGGCGACCCGGCGACCCGGCGGCCCGCGGCCCGCGGCCCGGCGTCGGAGTAGCCTGCGCGCAGAGGCGACGGCGCCTGCCACACCACCGCCAGGAGGCGATGACGGTGTCGCACGAGACCGGAGCCCAGGAGCCGAAGCCGCATCGGCACGCCGTCGCGGTCGTGGCCGCGGCCGCCACCACCACCATCGTCGCCGCGGGCGTCACCGTCACGTCCATGCGGGTCGCCGCCGCGGACACGGACCGGGCCTGCTCCCTCGCGGTGGCGCAGAGCACCGCGACGATGACCACGGCGCGGGCGTCGATCGTCGGCGCGGGGACGGCCCTCGTCCGCGTGCGCGGGGTCGTCCTGCCGAACGAGCACAGGACGACGCGGGCCTACGCCGACCGGCCGGGCGCCGACGCGACTCCGGCCGGTCGGTCCGCGATGGACCAGCCCGGCGCGGCGGCGCTCCCGGCACGTCCGAGCGGCGTGGTGCTGATCGCGACGGTGGTGCGCGATCGGAAGGCCCTGTCGGCGGCGCGGCCGAGCACGACCTGTGGATCCCGTGACGACGCCGCGGCGATCGACCGCCGGACCATGCGGACGGCGAGGAGCACCTGGGTCCTCGACCGAGCGTGCACGACCCTCGCCGACGACTTCGCGGCGTTCCAGGACGAGGAACGCAGCCGCTTCGCCGAGGAGCAGCCGCGCCCGCGGGCGAACTGACCACGGACGTCCGTCGAGAAGGGCGATACGATCCGTATCAGCGGGAACGGAGTCAGCATGACGAGCATCGATCCCCGACGCGGAGCCGAGCGCCGGACACGACACGACGTGGAGTCCCTCGTGGACGCCCTGACGTCACGGATGGACGGGAACGCCGCCGATGTCCGGGCGGCGGTGCTCAGCGTCCTGCACAGCCGCGAGCAGCAGCACCTCGCCGAGATGGAGCTCCGCCGCGGCATCTTCGAGCTCGCCGACCTCGGCATCCCCCAGCGTGAGATCGCCCGGCTCGCCGGCATCTCGCAGCCCGAGGTGTCCCGACGCCTGACCCGACGGGGTCTCACCGCGTCGCACCCCTCACCGCGCGAGGTCATCTCGCAGCGCCAGGCCGGCCTCATCGACTCGGACACCATGGTCCGCGAGCTCTCGACGATGGCGATGACCCACCGGACACCGGCGCGTGACGCCGGGTACGACAGCGCCGCTGCCCAGACCGGCACCGCGAAGGAACTCGCCGCGGCCTTCCAGGACGGCCTCATCAGCGAGGGCGAGTACGAGACCGTCCGCAAGGCGATCGCGGGCCGCCTCGGCCGGGCGCACCGACGGTGACCACCGACCAGGACGACCGCGCGGCACGCGACCGCGACCTCCGTGACCGCACGGCCGCGGAGCTCGCCGCCTTCCTCCAGGAGGCGTGCCTCGACGATCCGTGGACCGACGACCCCGCCGCCAGCAGCCGGCTCCGCTACGCCCCGGACGGCTTCCTGTACACGGCCGAACGGCTGCGCCTGCACGAGGAACTGCTCGCCGAACACACCGCGCGGACGCCGGCCCCGCCCGACGACGGCACCCTGGCCGTGGTCGTCACCGCGGGTCCGCCCGGTGCCGGCAAGACGACCGCCCTGGCTCGGATGCCGGAGCTCGACGACTACCGGCACATCGACGCCGACGACTTCAAGGACCCCCTGCTCGAGCGCGCCGCCGCGGACGGGCTGCTCGACGCGTGGACGAGCCGGGTCCTCGCGGACGGCCGTCCGGTGCAGCGACGCGAGCTCGCCGGGTACGTGCACGCCGAGTCGACGGCGGTCGCCGACACGCTCCGCCGTCGGTCACTGCGCGACGGCGAGAACGTCGTCGTGCACGGGACGCTGTCGAGCGTGGACTACCTCGACGACCTGCTGTCCGACCTCGACGAGGCCGGGTACGACCGCCTGCGGATCGTCGATGTCGAGGTGCCGCTCGGATCCGCGCTCGAACAGGCCACCGAGCGCTGGTGGCAGGTCCGGCGCGGCGGTGACCCGCTCGGCGGTCGGTTCGTACCCGAGGCGGCGATCCGCCGGTACTACCCGGCGGACGGCGGCTCGCGGTGCCGGTCGAACGCCTCCGAGCTCGAACGGCGGGCGACCGACCTCGGCTGGCACGTCACGGTCGAGCGGATCGGCTGACCGGCGCCGCGGCGGCTGCGGCCGGGGTCACGGCCGGACCCGTGCCAGCCCCATCGGCAACGCCGCGCGCCCGCCGCCGGAGCATCCCCGACGCCAGCGCGATCCCGAGCAGGATCACCACGCCGCCGACCGGCTCGTTCCACCGCACCCGCTCGCCGAGCACCAGCACGCCGAGCACCACGCCCACCACGGGCGTCAGGTACGTCACGGTGGACGCCCGCGCCGCGCCCCAGGCCTGCACGAGCCCGGTGTTCCACGCGTATGCCAGCCCCGTTCCGAGGCACCCGAGCGCGACCATCGCGGCCACGATCCTCCAGTCCAGGTGCACGGCGCCGGTCGCGGTGAACGGCGCGACCAGCAGCATCAGCCCAGCACCCAGCGTGAGCTGGACGGTCGTCAGCGTGATCGCGTCGTACCCGCTGCCGGCGACGAACCGACGCATGTAGGCCAGGCCGAACCCGTAGCAGGCGGTCATCCCGATCAGCGCGACCTGCCCGGGCACGGTGGCGAGGACCGCGGGGTCGCCGACGAGGCTCCACGGCCCGACCAGGACGAGCACGCCGAGGATCCCGATGAGGACGCCGGCGAGCTGCCGTCCGCGCAGGCGCTCTGCCGGCAGCAGCAGGGGCAGCGCGAGCAGCACCATGATCGGCGTGGTCGCGTTGTAGATGCTCGCGAGGCCGCTCGGCACGGTCTGCTCGGCCCACGCCACGAGCGACGACGGCACGGCGTTGAGGAACACCGCGACGACGAGCAGGTGCCCCCACAGCCGGATCGACCGCGGCCACCGGCGACGCGTCACGAGCAGGATCGCGACGAGCGTGAGGGCGCCGAGGAGCACCCGGCCGAGCGCGACCTGCTGCGGGGAGAGCCCCTCGAGGCCGATCTTCATGAAGAGGAAGCTCGATCCCCAGGTGAGTGCGACGAGCACGAACAGGATGCCGTTCATGCCGCTAGTGTCGAGGCAGCGAACCGCATGAGGCAAACGCATCTGCCTCATGCGCTCATGAGGAGATCACATGCCCGTCACGATCGCGCAGCTCCGCGCCCTGGTCACCACCGTCGACCGCGGGTCGTTCACGCTCGCCGCATCGGCACTCGGGGTCGGCCAGTCCGCCGTCTCGCACGCCGTCGCCGGGCTGGAACGCGAGGTCGGCGGTGCCGTCCTCCGCCGTGGCGGAGTCGCCGCACCGACTCCCCTCGGGGAACGCCTGTTGCCGCATGCCCGCAGCGTGCTCGCCTCCGTCGACAGCCTGGAGGCCGTGGTGCGGCCCGGCACGGCGCGCGGCACCGTGCGCCTCGCCGCCGTCCCCACCGTCTGCCAGGGCCTGCTGCCGCGGCTCCGCGAGCTCTGGGCGGTGACGCTGCCCGACGTCGACGTGCAGGTCTACGAGGGCGACGACGACGAGATGCCGGAGTGGCTGGAGGCCGGCACCGTGGACGCCGCCGTGCTGGTCGACCCCGCGACGATGCCGGACGGGTCGGTGGTCGTCGCGCGGGACGAGATGGCCGCCGTCGTCCGCCGCGACCACCCGCTCGCCGAGGCCACTGCGCTGACGCTCGACGACCTGCACGAGGACGGCCTCGTCGCGGGCGGTGGCGGGTGCGAGTACCAGATCGAGCGGATGCACGAGCTCGCCGGGCAGCCCTTCCGGTACGCGCACCGGGTCCGGGAGATGAGCACGATGTTCGGCATGATCCAGCGGGGCGAGGGCGTCTCGATCGTGCCGACACTCGGCCGCGTGATGCTGCCGCCGGACCTCGTGATGGTGCCGACGCTCCCCCGGCTCGAGCGCACGCTGGTGCTCAGCGGCCCGTCGTCCCGCCCGTGGAACCCGCTCACGAGGGCCCTCGTCGACGCGGTCTGACGCGGCGCGGAGGGTTGCACTTACAAGTGCAACCCCGTAGCGTGTGGGCCACGTCGACTTCCGAGGAGAGGGACATCCGATGCGCACTGCAGCGAAGGCGAGCCACACGGTCCCCGTGGACGAAGTCGCTCGCGCGGAAGCCCGAGAAGTCGTCCGTACCGCCGGTGATCGGACGGTCACGGCAGTCGCAGTGGAACTCGACGACGGCACTGCCATCACCCTCCCTCCTCGCCTCGCAGAGTTCGTCACCGACCTGCTCCAGAGGATGAGCTCCGGCGCAGGGATCTCGATGCACGCCCTGCCCGACGACATGACGACGACCGTGGCCGCGGACGTGATCGGCATCTCCCGTCCGACCCTGATGAAGTTGATCGATCGCGGAGAGATCGCGGCGCACACCGTCGGCACCCACCACCGTCTCCGCCGCGACGACGTCCTCGAACTCCGCCGGGTCCGCCGAGAAGCGCGGTCGCTCGCAGCACGCGAACTCCTCGAAGCAGGCGAAGCGTTCGACTGATCCCGTCGCCCGCCACTACGCTTGAAATGTGATGCATCAGCGGGTGTTCGTCGACGCGAACGTCCTGTGCAGCCGGACGCTCCGCGATTGGACATGCCTCCTTCGACTCCGTACGGACGGCATGTTCCAACTCCACACATCCGAGGACGTCCTCGCCGAGGTCGTGTACACGCTGCGTCGGCTCCGTCCCGAGCGATCGGGTGGCGCGGTCACCCGTCTCCGAGCAGCGATCCTGGCGTCGATGGACGAGCTCATCGACGAATTCGACGCGACCTTGTCGTACACGGGTCCCGATCCCGATGACCGTCACGTGCACGCAGCTGCTGTGGCGGGCGGAGCCGACATCCTGCTCACCGAGGACCGGGGTCTGGGGAACAACGACCACGCGCTGTACACGGTCCACCGCTGCGACGAGTTCTTCGTCCTGATCGACGACTCTGCGCCGTGGATGGTCCGCGACGTCGTCCAGATGCAGGGCCGCTACTGGGCGACCCGTCCGAACCGCGCCTCGGGAGGACTCGCTCGCGCACTCCGGGACGCCGGCTGTCCTGAGTTCGCGGCTCGCGTCGAACGCCATCTCCGTGCACTGTCCGGCAGAGGCACGGACGCGGTCTGACGCGGCGCGGAGGGTGCGTCGGCAGGATGGGGTGATGGCCGAGACGCACGTGAAGACCTTCACCGACCCGAACGAGGCCGCGGCCGAAGCCGCCGGCCTGGAGTGGCTCGCCGAAGCCGAGGAGCACGGCGGGACCCGGATCGCACGGGTCCTCGGACGCCCCCGCCCCACCGTGCTCGACCTCGAGCTGATCTCCGACGGCTCGCCGACGAAGCCCCAGGCGGAGCGCTTCGGTCGGTCGCTCGCGCACACACACGCGGCGGGAGCGTCGCACTGGGGAGCGCCGCCGCCCGGGTTCCCCGCGGTCGGACCGCTCCGGATGGGCCGCTCGCGCACCCCCTTCGTCAGCGCGGCAGACGCCCCCGCCACCTGGGGCGCGTTCTTCGCCGAGTACCGGATCCGCGACTTCGTCCGCCGCATCGTGGACGCCGGCGGGTTCGACACGGCCGAGGCCGCCGTGTTCGACCGCGTCGCCGACCGGGTCGAGGACGGCACGCTCGGCTCCGCGCAGCCCGCACTCGTCGGCGACGGACCGGCGCGGCTGCACGGCGACCTGTGGGCGGGCAACGTGCTGTGGCCGACCGACGCCTCGGAGCCGACGGGCGCGGTGCTCATCGACGCGACACCGCACGGCGGGCACGCGGAGACGGACCTGGCGCTGCTCGCGCTGTTCGGGCTCCCGCGCCTCGAGACGGTGCTGGCGGCGTACGACGCCGAGTCCCGGCTGGCGTCCGGGTGGCAGGAGCGCGTCGAGCTGCACCAGCTGGCCCCGCTGCTCCTGCACGTGCTGCTGTTCGGCGGCTCGTACACGGGGGCAGCGCTGCACGCCGCCCGCCGCTACGCCTGACGAGCCCCGCGGCGCCCGTTCCTTCCCATCGCGAGTGCACTGGAGAGTCGAATCGCGCGTAGGGGGTCGGAACAAACGACCCCCTACGCGCGAAAGGACCCCCTACGCGCGAATCGACCGCCGACCGCCGACCGCCGACCGCCGACCGCCCGCCGCTGCACCGCCGACCGCGTACCGCGCGCCGCCGCCCGCCCGCCGCTCCGCGCGCCGCAGTCCTTAGACGCGCCACAGGGAGCACATGGCGGCGTTCGGGGAACACCCCGGATGCTCACGGACATGACCACGTACCCGATTCCCGTGACCGATCGAGGCGACCGTGCGCACTCGGGTGCGCCGACCCGTCGCCGAGCCGCCGCGCGGCTCTTCCTCGGCGAACGCGAGGACGCCCGCTGGCTCCGGCCGGCGTTCTGGCTGCTCCTCGTCGTCACCGCCGTCGTGTACCTCTGGAACCTCAGCGAGTCCGGGTACGCCAACAGCTTCTACGCCGCCGCCGTCCAGGCCGGCACGAAGTCGTGGGAGGCCTTCTTCTTCGGCTCCCTCGACTCGTCGAACTTCATCACGGTCGACAAGCCGCCGGCATCGCTGTGGGTGATGGTCATCTCCGTCCGGCTGTTCGGCTTCTCGAGCTTCAGCCTCCTGCTCCCCCAGGCGCTGATGGCCGTGGGTTCGGTCGCGCTGGTCTGGGGCACGGTGCGGCGCACGCTCGTCCGGCTCGGCTCGACCACCGCGAACGTCGGTGCCCTGCTCGCCGGGTTCGTCGTCGCGGCGACCCCGGCTGCTGCACTGATGTTCCGGTTCGACAACCCGGACGCACTCCTCGTGCTGCTGATGACCGCGGGCGCGTACTGCACGGTGCGGGCGCTCCCGAGGGGCAGCTGGAAGTGGATCGCCCTCGCCGGTGTCGCCCTCGGCTTCGCGTTCCTGACGAAGATGCTGCAGGGACTGCTGGTCCTGCCGGCGTTCGGCATCGTGTACCTCATCGCGGCGCGCACGACCTGGCCGAAGCGCATCGTCGGCCTCCTGATCGCGGCGGGGTCGCTCGTCGTCGGTGCCGGCTGGTGGGTCCTCGCCGTGGCGCTCTGGCCCGCGGACGCCCGGCCCTACATCGGCGGCTCGACGAACAACACCGTCCTCGATCTCGTCTTCGGGTACAACGGCCTCGGCCGGATCTTCGGCGGCTCGGGCAACGGCGGCGGCGCGACCGGCGGCACTGCCGGGTCGTCGTTCGGCGGGTCGACCGGCCTGGACCGGTTGTTCTCCTCGGAGATGGGCCTCGAGATCTCGTGGCTGCTGCCCGCGGCACTCGTCGCGCTCGTGCTCGGCCTGGTCGTCGTCGGGCGTCGGAAGCTCTCCGACCCGGTGCGCGCGGGCCTCGTCCTCTGGGGCGGCTGGCTCATCGTCACCGGGCTCGTGTTCTCCTACATGTCTGGCACGATCCACCCGTACTACACGGTCGCGCTCACCCCGGCGATCGCGGGACTCGTCGGGACCGGTGGCGCCCTGCTCTGGCACGCCCGGGATCGGATGCGGGGCCGGATGGGCCTCGCCGCGATGATCGGCGTCACGGCGTTCTGGGGCTGGTGCCTGCTCAACGAGAACCCGACGTGGCTGCCGTGGCTCCGCTGGGTGATGCTCGCCGGCGGCCTGCTCTCCGCGATCGCCGTCATCGTCGGCAGCGTCCCGTCGCTCCGGAAGCTCGTCGCGGTGGGCGTCCTCGCCGGCACGCTCTTCGGGCTCACCGGCACCACCGCCTACGCGGTCGCCACGACCACCGTCGCGCACACCGGCTCCATCCCGAGCGTCGGTCCGTCGGGGTCGTCCGGTTCCGGGCTGGGTGGCGGCATGCCGGGAGGCTCGGGTGGACCCGGCGGGACCGCCCCCGGTTCCGACACCGACGGTTCCGACAGCACCGGCTCCGACAGCACCGGTTCCGACAGCGCCGGACCGCCGGCAATGCCGGACGGGACGTCCGATGCGGAGTCGGGGACGGGCCTCCCGGCCGGTGGTGACGCGACCGGTGGCGGTGGCGAGAGCGCCTCGACGTCGTCAGCGCTCGCGAAGCTGCTCGAGGCGACGGACACGAAGTGGGCCGCAGCGGTGGACGGATCGCAGTCCGCCGCGCAGCTGGAACTCGACACCGACACCGCCGTGATGGCGATCGGTGGCTGGTCGAGTGACCCGACGCCGACCCTCGCCGAGTTCGAGGCAGACGTTGCCGCTGGTGACATCAGCTACTACATCTCCTCCGGGACGGGCGGCGGGATGGCCAGCGGATCGTCAACGGCCTCGGCCATCTCGGCGTGGGTCGCGGCGAACTACAGCGCGACGACCGTCGGCGGGCAGACCGTCTACGACCTGTCGAGCGGTGAGTAGGCTCGGCCCCGATGGCCGACCGACCGCTGCAGCGCACCGACGGGACACCCGTCCGTGCCCTCGTCGTCGATGACGAGCACGCCCTGGCCGATGCCGTCCGCCTCGCGTTCGAGGCGGACGGCTGGGCCGTGCGTGCCGTGCACCGGGGACGGGACGTCCTGTTCGCGGCCCGGGAGTTCCAGCCCGACGTGATCGTGCTCGACGTGATGCTGCCGGACATCGACGGGTTCGAGGTGCTCGACCGGCTCCGCGATGCCCGCGACGACGTCCGGGTGCTGTTCCTCACCGCACGGGACTCCTCCGAGGACCGGGTCGCCGGACTCACCCGTGGCGGCGACGACTACCTCACGAAGCCCTTCGGCGTCGCCGAGCTGCTGGTGCGGGCGCGGATCCTGGCGCGGACCTCCGCCAGGGTCGCATCGACCGCCGCCGCGGGGATCGCCGTCGGCGACCTCGTGCTCGACGAGGACGCGCGCACCGTGACCCGTGCCGGGGACGCCATCGAGCTGACCCCCACGGAGTTCGAGCTGCTGCGCTACCTGGCGCGGAACGCGAACCGGGTGCTGTCGCGGGAGAACATCCTGACGAACGTGTGGGGGATGGACTTCGGGTCGTCGTCGAACCTCGTCGACATGTACGTGTCGTACCTGCGGCGGAAGGTCGACGCCGGGCGGTCGCCGCTCGTGCAGACCGTGCGCGGTGCCGGGTACGTGCTGCGGCCGGTCGCGTGAACGGATCTGGGGCGCGGCGGGTGCCGAGCGCTCGTCGGGTGCCGCGCGCTCGTCGGGTGCCATCGCTCCGGTGGCGGATCGTCGGGGCGGTGGCGCTGCTGCTCGTCCTGACCAACGTCGTGGTCGGGGTCGTCACCGTCGTGGCGTACCGGGGGTACCTGGTCGACCGGCTCGACGCGGAGCTCTCGACCGCGGCGAACCGGACGCTCGGGCCGGGTGACGGGACGCCGCCGGGCGCTCCCTCGGGTTCGTCTGGTTCGTCTGGTTCTGCTGCGGACCGGCCTGATCCCTCGAACGCGTTCATCGGGGCACCGGGGCAGGCCGCCGGGACCGTCGTCGCGATCTACCGGGACGGCTCATCGGTCCTCGCCGGGTACACCGACGCGACGGGCGAGCAGCACGGCCTGACCGCGGCGCAGAAGGCGACGCTGGCGGCGGTGGACAGCGACGGGGTGCCCGTGACGGTCACGCTCGGCTCGCTCGGCAGCTACCGTGCGCAGGCGATCGGCTCGGACGGTGACGTCTACGTCACGGCGCTGCCACTCGGCGACCTCCGCGCCTCCATCGTCCGGCTGGTGGCCGTGATCGGCAGTGTGACGCTCGTCGGGCTGCTGGTCGCGGTCTGGGCCGGCGCGATGCTCGTCCGCCGGTCCCTGCGGCCGCTGGAACACGTCGCCGCGGTGGCGTCGAGCGTGACGTCGCTCGACCTCGAGCGCGGCGACACCGACATCCCCGTCCGGGTCGCGTCCGCCGACCTCACCCGGAACCGCGAGGTCGGGGCCGTCGGATCCGCGCTCAACCGGCTGCTCGGGCACGTGGCACGTGCGCTCACCGTCCGTCGCGACGCGGAGGCCGGGATGCGGACGTTCATCGCCGATGCCTCGCACGAGCTCCGGACGCCGATCGCCACCGTCCGGGCGTACGCCGAGCTGTCCTCCGCCTCCGACGACGTCGACGCCCTGCACCAGAACGTCGACCGGATCCAGCGCGAGGCCGTCCGGATGGGGTCCCTCGTCGACGAGCTCCTGCTGCTCGCCCGGTTGGACACGGCCGCAGCCCCCGTCCCCGCATCGGACCCGGTGGACCTGACGTCCGTCGTGGTCGAGGCGACGATGGACGCCCGCGCCACGGCACCCGAGCACCGGTGGACGCTGCAGATCGACGATGAGCCGATCGTCCTCACTGGGGACGAGGTGCAGCTGCGCCGCGTGGTGACGAACCTGCTCGCGAACGCCCGGACGCACACACCCGCCGGCACCGCCGTCGTGGTGTCCCTGCAGCGGGTGGCCGACGAGGTCCGGTTCGTGGTGACGAACGACGGGCCACCCATCCCCGCGGACGCGCTGCCGACCCTCTTCGACCGGTTCACCCGGGGCGAGGCGTCGCGGTCCCGGGAGCACGGGACGAGCGGCCTCGGGCTCGCGATCGTCCGCGCGGTCGTCGAGTCGCACGGCGGCGCGGTGCGCGTGGCATCCGAGCCGGGACGGACGGCGTTCACGGTGTCGTTGCCCGGGTCGCACCCCGATGCGCTGTCGCTTTTGCCGACCTCTTCCCGCGATCCACACCCTCGGACGAACTGATATGTAGTGTGGGAAGCGACTTCGGAGGTGCGGCCTGGACGAGCATCACGGGCCCCGGCGGCTCATCCTCATCGACGAGTCGAAAGCGAGTGACTACCTGCTGGCGACCACCGCGATCCACCCCACGTCCATCGGGATCGCTCGGAAGACCATCCGCGGGCTCGTGCTCCCCGGCCAGAACCGTCTGCACATGACCAAGGAGAGCGAGAGTCGCCGACGCCTCATCCTCGACCGGGTCGGGACGCTCCCCCTCGACACGCTGATCTACCGCGCACCGAAGGACGGTCGGAGCGAAGTCGAACGTCGCGCGCAGTGCATCGACGCGCTCGTGACGGACCTCGCCGCTGCTCCGGCATCATTGCTCTGCTTCGAGCGCGACGAGACACTGGTCGCGCGGGATCGACGACGTGTCGTCGAAGCGTCTCATCGGACCCGCCAACCGATCGAGCACCGGCACGCATCGGCGACGGACGAGCCACTGCTCGCGATCCCGGATGCCCTCGCCTGGGCTTGGGCCCGAGGCGGTCCGTGGCGGCGACGGTGTCGTGGGACATCTGAACGCCGACCGTCGGTCTGATCCGAGGTGAGAAAGCGCAAGACCCGAGCGCCCAACCGTCCGGATGGGTCTCGGGTCCACTTCTCGAAGCTCAACGCAACGAGCAATGCCGAGCGTAGCAGCGCGGCATGTGACACACCACCCCGCGCTGGCGGGGTTCTTACCGGCGGCACAGGACGCTGCATCGGTCCCCGCAGGCCCGCTGCCGAGCATCAGCGGTATGACGGAGACGAACCAGACCCTCGACATCGACATCGTCGTCCCCTGCTACAACGAGCAGGACACGCTGGCAGCGCACGTCCGACGCCTGCACACGTTCTGCCGGACGTCGCTGCACCACACCTGGCGCATCACGATCGCCGACAACGCCTCGACGGACGACACCGCGCGGATCGCCGACGACCTCGCCGCGATGCTCGACGGCGTCGACGCGGTGCACCTCCTCGAGAAGGGTCGGGGTCGGGCGCTCAAGGCCGTCTGGGGCGCGTCCGAGGCGCACGTGCTCGTCTACGTCGACGAGGACCTGTCCACGGACCTCGCCGCGCTCGAGCCCCTCGTGGCCCCGCTGCTGTCCGGACACTCGGACCTGGCGATCGGCACCCGCCTGGCGGACTCGGCGCGGGTGGTGCGCGGCGGGAGGCGCGAGTTCATCTCCCGCTCGTACAACCTGCTGCTCCGGACCACGATGGGTGTCTCGTTCTCCGACGCGCAGTGCGGCTTCAAGGCGATCACGCGCGAGGCGGCCGAGCACGTGCTGCCGCTCTGCGAGGACGACGCGTGGTTCTTCGACACCGAGCTGCTCGTCCTTGCCGAGCACGCCGGCCTCCGTGTCCACGAGGTCCCCGTGGACTGGGTGGACGACGTCAACTCGTCCGTGCAGATCCGGGCGACCGCGACGGAGGACCTGAAGGGCATGTGGCGGGTCTCCCGGGGCCTCGCGACCGGACGCGTCCCCGTCAGCGACGTCTACGACGCGATCGGGCGTCGGCCGTTCACGCCGCCCCACGTCGGGATCGTCGGGCAGGTGCTGCGCTTCGGTGCGATCGGTGTCGCATCGACGGTCGCGTTCGCCCTGCTCTACGCACTGTTCCGTCCGACGATCGGTGCGCAGACGGCGGACTTCCTCGCGCTGCTGCTCACGGCGATCGGGAACACCGCGCTGAACCGCCGCTTCACGTTCGGGGTGCGCGGGCGGGCCGGCGCGGGGCGGCACCACGTGCAGGGCCTCGTCGTGTTCGGGATCGCGTGGGCGATCACCTCCGGGTCGCTCGTGGTGCTGCACGCCGCGGACCCTGGGTCGTCCCACGGGGCGGAGATCGCCGTGCTCACCGCGGCGAACCTGGTCGCCACCCTGGTCCGTTTCGTGCTGTTCAAGGCGTGGGTGTTCCGGGCCCGGCGTCGCCCGGAGATCATCCGCGCGGGCACCACCCCCGCCGCCGAGGCGAGCAGCGAGGCCGTCACCGAGGTGCTCCCGGTCGCGGACCCCGCGTCGCGCTGAGGACGCCGCGGGACGTTGAGGACGCCCGCGTACCGTGAGGATCCCGAGACCCCCTGCGAAGGAGCAGCACATGACCGACACGAGCACACCGGACCCGGACGGTACCGAGAAGGCGGACGGCCTCGGCAAGGACGGCACGATCCCGAACGACCCGGACGGAGTCGCCGCCGGCATCACCGACGAGGACTCGCACTTCAACCCCGAAGAGGACGAGGGCGCCGAGTAGCGCAGCACGACGGAAACCGATCCGAACCGCGAACGACCGCGGTGCGGATCGGTTTCCGTTGTTCGGCGCCGAACCGCACCACCGCACCGTCCGGGCGGGATGTTGCGCGCGCGGTATACCGCGCCGTAGCATCGCCTCACCGCACCACAACCCCACAGGGCCCGACTGCCACCACCGGTCTGCCCGCGGCGAGCGCTCCACCGTTGCAGCCTCCGTCGTCCGCTGCCGGCACTCGCTCCACTGGACCCGCTCGTGAACCCCTCCCCCTTCGGTCTCTACGACCCTGCCCGCGAATCCTCCGACTGCGGCGTCGGCTTCATCACCCGTCTCGACGGGACGCCGAGCCACGAGGTCATCCGCAAGGGCGACGAAGCGCTCTGTGCGATCCCGCACCGCGGCGGCAAGTCGGCCGAGGGTGTCGGCGACGGCGCGGGTGTGAGCATCGACCTGTCGGTGGAGTTCTTCAGCGCGATCACCGGCGAGGAGCTGCGCGCCGGCCACTTCGGCGTCGCCAACTGCTTCGTGCCGAGCACCCCCGCCGAGCGCGCGGACGCCGTTCGCACCGTCACCGAGGCCATCGAGCACGAGGGCTTCGAGCTCCTCCTGGTCCGCGACGTCCCCGTCGACCACACCGTCGCGCGTCCCGAGGCCGAGCAGTACCAGCTCCCCATCGTGCAGTGGGTCTTCCGCGCGCCGGAGGACTGGACCCGGCAGGACGTCGACGCCGCCGCGAACCGCGCCCTGCTCGCCGTCGAGTCGGTCTCCTACGGCCAGGCAGCCGAGCAGCACGCCGAGCACGCCGCCCTGTACCCGCTGTCCCTCAGCGCCCGCACCCAGATCCTCAAGGGCCGCCTGAACTCCGGCGAGGTCATCGGCTACTTCACGGACCTCCGCGACCCGCGGCACTCGGTGCGGACGCTCTACTTCCACACCCGCTTCTCGACGAACACCGAGCCGCACCCGACGATGGCGCAGCCGTTCCGCCTGATGGCGCACAACGGCGAGCTGAACACCGACCGGAAGAACCGGCTGTCGGACGAGGCCCTCGCGCAGGCCCGCACGCGCAGCATCGTGCGTCCTCCCGGGCAGTCCGACTCCAGCCGCCTCGACCAGACCCTGCAGAGCCGCGTGTTCGACGACGGTCTGGAGATCGTCGAGGCCGTGGTGTCGCTGATGCCGCCGGCGTGGGAGAACGACCACACCCTGACCGACGACGTCCGCGCGATGCTCGAGTACTTCTCCCTGTACGAGGAGAAGAACGACGGACCGGCGGCCGTGATCTTCAGCGACGGCGACGTCGTCGGCGCGCGCCTGGACCGGCTCGGCCTGCGTCCGCTGCGCTCCGTGCAGACCGACGAGTACCTGATGGTGTCGTCCGAGGCCGGCCAGGTCACCTTCCCGGACGCCGAGGTCACGCACCGCGGCCGCATCGAGGCCGGCGGCATGCTCGTCGTCGACCACCGCACCGGCTCGCTGATGCGCACCGGCGAGGTCCTGGAGATGCTCGCCGCCCGCCGGGACTACGGCACGCTGCTCGAGGCTGCCCGGGTGAACCTCGACGACCTCCCCGCGCCCGCGTACGACCGCACCACGTCGACCCTCGGCTACGACGGCGACCTGTCGCTGCAGGGCCGCTACGTGGCGTACTCGCTGAACCAGGAGAGCTTCCGGTTCATGCTCGACCCGATGCTCCAGAACGGGTCGGAGCGGATCTCGGCGATGGGCTACGGCAACGCCATCAACGCGCTCAGCGACACCGAGGGCGGCATGGCGAAGTACTTCTCGCAGCGCTTCGCCCAGGTCACGAACCCGCCGCTCGACTCCATCCGCGAGGCCGACGGCATGAGCATGCGGGTCGCACTCGGTGCCAAGCCGGACGGCACGGGCACCGCGACCCGGCAGCTCGTCGTGCAGTCCCCGATCCTCGGGCACCTCGACATGGTCCGCCTGCGCGACCAGGACATCGTGCCGCTGGAGCGCTTCGACATGCTCTACGTGCCGGTGCTCGGCGACGAGCAGGCGAACGCGGACGCGATGCGGTCCGCCGTCGACGCCCTGAGCAGCGCGGTGGAGCGGTTCGCGAAGGAGACCGGTGGCATCGCCGTGCTCTCCGACCGTGCCGTCTCGTCGACGCACGCGGCCCTGCCGGTGATCCTCGCCGTGGCCGCCGTGAACCAGCGCCTCATCGAGACCGGCCTGCGACTGCGGGTCTCCGTGGTCGCCGAGAGCGGGCAGCTGCCCTCGTCGCACCACGTCGCGACGGCGCTCGGCTTCGGCGCCGCGGCGGTCTACAGCCTCTCCGCGCGGCTCCGTGCCGAGGAGAAGTACCCCGCTGCTGCGGCTCCGGCCGGTGAGTACACCGCGACCGACCAGGCGCTCGCGAAGTTCCGGAAGGCGGCGGAGAAGGCCCTCGCCAAGACCATGGGCCGCGTCGGTCTCTGCACCGCGGAGAGCTACATCGGCGGCGAGTTCTTCGAGCCGAACTACCTCGACACCCGTGACGACCTGTTCGCGACGGTGTTCCCGCACATGGACGCCCCGGTCGGCGGTGTCGGCTTCGCCCGCATCGCGCAGGCGGCGACGGATTGGCACGAGCGCGCCCGGTCGGTGCAGGGCGACGCACAGGTGCCGCTCCTCGGCCTGTTCAAGGAGCGCTCGGACGGTGCCGGGCACTCGTTCGGTGTCGCGAGCGTCCGCGGCTTCGGCGGCATGACCGAGGAACGGCCGACCTTCGAGCGCTCCGGCGACTCCGAGGCGCTCCGGCTCCTGACGCTCGGCCAGCTCGACGACGCCTTCGGCATCACGGACGCGGCGTACCGGAACACCGGCTACGACCGCCTCAGCGAGTCCGAGATCGACGACTTCCGCATCACGCCCGGCTACCGGACGTTCCTGCAGACCACGCACGACGAGCGGTCCCGCCGCCCGTCCGCGCTCCGTGACGTGCTCGCGCTGCCGGCGGACGTCACGGGCATCGACACGGCGGAGGACTTCGCCCGCGAGCTCGGCCGGTTCTCCCTGACGGGCAACAGCAGCGTCACGGTGCGCGGGCTGCTCGGCTCGCGTCCGTCTGCTGACGACGAGCAGCCGGGAGGCCCGGAGCGGTTCCGTCTGCAGCTCACGTCGACGGGGTCGCTCGGCACCGAGCGCCACACGGCCCTCGCACACGGGCTCGGCCTGCTCTTCCCCGGCCAGGTGGACGTCGACGCCGTCGACGCCGACCAGGTGACGCTCCGCGCCACCGGCTTCGCCGCGGACCTGCTCGCCCTGCTCGAGAGCGCCCCGGAGAGCATCGGACTCGACGAGGTCCAGCCCGCCCACGAGATCACCCGCACGCTGGCATCGGGCGCGATGAGCCACGGCGCGCTCGTCGCCACCGCGCACGAGGCGGTGGCGCACGGCACGAACATGGTCGGCGGCATGTCGAACAGCGGCGAGGGCGGCGAGCACCACTCCCGCTACGGCACGATCCGCGGCTCCCGCATCAAGCAGTTCGCCTCGGGCCGGTTCGGCATCTGGGCGGGCTACCTCGCGGACCCGATGCTCGAGGAACTCGAGATCAAGATCGGCCAGGGCGCGAAGCCCGGCGAGGGCGGCCAGCTGCCCGCGCCGAAGGTCACGGTGGACATCGCCGCGGCCCGTGGTGGCACGCCAGGCGTCGAGCTCATCTCCCCGCCGCCGCACCACGACACGTACTCGATCGAGGACCTCGCGCAGCTCATCCACGACTGCAAGGCCGCCCGCGTCCGGGTGATCGTGAAGCTGGTGTCCTCCGAGGGCATCGGCACCATCGCCGTGGGTGTCGCGAAGGCCGGCGCCGACGTCATCAACGTCGCCGGGAACACCGGCGGCACCGGTGCCGCGGCGGTCACGAGCCTGAAGTACGCGGGCCGGTCCGCGGAGATCGGCGTGGCCGAGGTGCACCAGGCCCTCGTCGCGAACGGCCTCCGCCAGAAGGTCACGCTCCGCTGCTCCGGCGCGCACCAGACCGGCTCGGACGTCGTCACGAGCGCGCTGCTCGGCGGCGACTCGTTCGAGTTCGGCACGACCGCGCTGATGATGCTCGGCTGCGTGATGGCGAAGAACTGCAACGTGAAGTGCCCGGCGGGCCTCACCACGAACGCCGAGGCGTTCGAGGGCGACCCCCGCGCGCTCGCGCAGTACCTGCTGAACATCGCGCACGACGTCCGGCAGATCCTCGCCCGCCTCGGCCTGCGCTCCCTGCGCGAGGCCCGCGGGCGCACGGACCTCCTGCAGCTCCTCGACCACCCGGCGAGCGTCGGGCGGCTCGACGTCCGGAACCTGCTCGCGCGGGTGCCGGAGAAGATCGTCACCGACCCGGAGTACCTCGAGAAGGACTTCCGGACCGACGACGCCCTCATCGAGCAGGTCCGCGCCGCGCTCTTGACGCGCCACGAGCACACCCTCACCATCGACGGCGTGCACCTCGGCAACGCGGACAAGTCCGTCGGCGGCCAGTTCGGCATCGACGTCGAGCGCATCCTCAACCACGAGCTCCGCGACGCGTCGTTCGACGACGTGCCCGCGGTCACGACCGACGACCGCGGTCGCCGCCGTCTGGTCGACGGCGCGGTGACGATCCGCACCAGCGGTTCGGCCGGCCAGTCCTACGGCGTCTTCAACAACGACGGTGTCCTGCTCGAGCACACCGGCACCGCGAACGACGGTGTCGGCAAGAGCCAGAGCGGCGGTCGCATCGTGGTCCGCGCGCCCGGTGGCGGCAGCGCCGTCCGCGGCGGCAACGTCCTGATCGGCAACTTCGCGCTGTTCGGCGCGACCGGTGGCCGCACGTTCGTCGAAGGCGAGGCGGGCGACCGCTTCGCCGTCCGGAACTCGGGTGCGACCGCGGTCGTCGAGGGTGTCGGCGACTTCGGCTGCGAGTACATGACGGGCGGCGCGGTGTTCAACCTCGGCGGCTTCGGCAAGGGCCTCGGCAACGGCATGTCCGGCGGGTTCCTCTACCAGTACGACCCGTCCGGCCAGGTCGCGGAGCGTGCCAGCACCGACTCGCTCCTCGTCTTCCCGGTCACCGACACGACGCGGGGCGCCTTCCACGAGGACGCCGCACGGCTGCTCCTCGAGTGGCACGTCGAGGCCACCGGCTCCGAGCTCGCGGGCCGCCTGCTCGCGGACTGGGACACGACCCGGACGCACGTCTTCGTCGGGATGCCCCGCGCGCTCCTGCTCACCCAGGACGCCGAGGCGATCCTCGCCGCAGCGACCCGCAACGAGCTCCTCGACGAGCTGGCCACCTCGACCGCGACCGACAAGCTCCGCGCGTTCAAGGTCGACTACCGCGACCGCCGCACGGTGCTCGACGGCCGCGCCCCGGCGCTCGGCGACCAGGGCGACGACATGTTCTCGCTCCTGTCCTCGTACACGGTGCTCGGTGTCGCCCAGGACCTCGCCCTCGAGCGGGTCCCCGGTGCGACGAGCCCGAACGACCCCCGCGTGGCCGAGGCCGTGAAGAACCTCGTGCTCACCGAGGACTTCTTCGTGAAGCAGCGCGTGGTGAAGTACCTCCGCGGCACCCTCGAGCGGTTCACCGACGACGAGCTCGCGACCCTCATCGCGATCAAGCGCCTCGACGACTACAAGCGTGCGCTCACGCAGCGGAACAACCGCAGCATGGACGCACCCGGAACGACCGGCTGGATCATGCACCAGAACGCCAAGAACGACGGTCGCGTCCGCGCGGCCCGCTTCGACGAGCTGCTCGCGACCGCGGCGCTCGAGGACATCGCCGGCCGTGCACCGCAGGCGCCCGTCGAGGCGGTGACCGCGTGAGCCTCCTGCCCCCGACCGGTTCGCTGATCCCGGTCGACGCCCCGTTCTCCGCCGCGCAGGAGTCCTGGCTCGCCGGGTTCATCGCGGGCATCGCCGCCGCGGGCAAGAAGTCCGCCGCGCCGGCACCGACGACGACGATCGACGTGCTGTTCGGCACCCAGACGGGCAACGCGGAGTTCCTCGCGGACCAGCTCGTCGCCGGTGCGAAGGCCCGCGGGCTCGGCGGGCGGACCACCGCGCTCGACGACGTCTCCCCCGAGCAGCTCGCCGGGATGTCGCACGTGCTCGTCGTCACCTCGACGTACGGCGAGGGCGAGATGCCCGACAACGCCGGTCTGTTCTGGGACGCGGTCCAGGCGAGCACCGTGCCGCGCCTGGAGGGCCTGCAGTACGCCGTCCTCGGGCTCGGCGACACGAGCTACGACGAGTTCTGCCAGGCCGGCAAGCTCATCGACACCCGCTTCGAGCAGCTCGGCGCGACCCGCGTGCACGAGCGTGTGGACTGCGACGTCGACTTCGAGGACCCCGCTGCGCTCTGGACCGCAGCCGTCCTCGACCGCATCGCCGCAGAGACCGGCGCCCAGCCGGGCGGGACCCAGGCTGGCGGAGCCGGCGACACGATGACCGCAGCCGACGGGGCGGGCGCGAGCCGTGCCTCCCGGCCGGGTTCCCAGTGGAACAAGCGCAACCCGTACCGTGCCCGCCTGGTGGAGAACCGGCTGCTCTCCGACCCGCGCAGCGCGAAGGAGATCCGGCACTACGAGTTCGACCTCGGCGACAGCGGCATCACGTACGCGGCCGGCGACGCCCTCGCCGTCGTGCCCCTGAACGACGACGGGCTCGTCGCCGAACTGCTGACGCACCTCGGTGCCACCGGCGACGAGGTGTTCGACGGCGTCGCGGTGCGCGAGCTGCTGCGCACCGACCGCGAGATCCGGACGCCGTCGAAGGACCTCATCGCGGACCTGGTCCAGCGCGCCCCGTCGAGCGAGCTCGCCGCGGTCGTCGCGCACGGTGACAAGCACGAGCTGGACCGGTGGCTGTGGGGTCGGGACGTCCTCGACCTGCTCCGCGACGCCGGGTCCACCGCACCGGGACTCGACGAGCTGCTGCCGTTCCTCCGGCCGCTGCAGGCGCGGCAGTACTCGATCTCCTCGAGCCCGCTCGCGCACCCGGACCGCATCCACCTCACGATCGCGTCGGTGCGGTACGGCGACGTGAACCGCCGGCACTCCGGCGTCGCGTCGACGCACCTGGCGGACCGCGTCGAGGTCGGTGACGAGGTCGGGATCTACCTGCAGCCGAACGCTGCGTTCAGCGTGCCGGCCGACGACGACGCCCCGCTGATCATGGTCGGCCCCGGCACCGGCATCGCGCCGTTCCGCGGGTTCCTGCACGAGCGTGCATCCCGCGGGGCCGCCGGGCACAACTGGTTGTTCTTCGGCGACCAGCACCGCGACACCGACTTCGTCTACCGCGACGAGCTGACCGAGCTGCAGGAGTCCGGGGTGCTCACCCGCCTCGACCTGGCGTTCTCGCGCGACCAGGCGGAGAAGGTCTACGTGCAGACGCGGATGCGCGAGCAGTCGGCGGAGCTCTACCGGTGGCTCGAGGCCGGCGCGACCTTCACGGTGTGCGGCGACGCGTCCCGGATGGCGAAGGACGTCGAGTCGGCGCTCCTCGCGGTGATCGCCGAACAGCGCGGCGCGGGGGACGACGACGCTGCGGAGTACCTGGCGGACATGCGCCGCGCGAAGCGCTACGTGCGCGACGTGTACTGAGCCCGGCGAGGCGGCGCGCGTCCCACCGTGTCCGGAACCTCGCACGGTGCGCGTTCTGTCTCACGAGGAGCGGACGCCGTCCCGCCGTGTGGAACCCGAATCCTCGGGCGGGGCGGCGTCCTGAGACCGCACGGAGTGTGCGAGAGCCCCCTGATCCGGGTCTCTCGAACCCACGTGGCGCCCTGAGCCGACGTGGGGAAGCACGCCGAACGGTCTTCGGACAATGTACAAGAATTGCACGTCCGTCCGGTACCGGTTGACCGAGGTACTACGCCGTGCTATGAATTCGCGCTCGCGTTGGCGGCGTTCGCGTTCGCGCCCGGAGCGACCGCACGCGACCACGGGGAGTCCTCGCCGACGCTGGTGTCCGGCGGCTCCGGCGTCAGGACGAGCCCCGATCCCGAGGCCGCCGAGGCGTACAGCTGGTCGAGCCACGACCGGTTGATCGAGGGGATCCGGCCGCCGGCGAACTTGAAGTGCAGGCTGGCGTTCGGGTGCAGCCAGACGCTGCTCCGGCCGTCTCCGTGCGTCGCGTCGTCCTTCCACGAGAACAGGAAACGGTGGTCGCGACGGAGCATGTTCACGATGACGACCTGCAGGTGCGTCAGGGCACGGTCGTCGATGTGGAGGTCGAGTGCCTCCCCGGCGTAGATGAGCTGGCCCATGCGTCTGTCTACTCCGTCCGGCCGCGCGCGGACCGCGACCACACCGGACGGGAGGCGCGGGGCACGACCGCCCCGCGCGTCACGCCGTCGGGGAGGTCGGCTCGTAGTGCCGTGCGCCGCCGAGCACGCCGGCGAACCGGAACGGGGCCGCCGTGACGCGCGGGCGCTCGGTGTCCTCACTCGTCGCCGCACCGGCCGCGTGCAGCGCCCGGTACTCCGCCACGGTCAGCGGGACGCGCGCGTCGAGGTCGGCGCGGACGGCACCGTCCCGACGGTGGTTCCGGTAGTCGTCCCGCACGACGCCGGTGATGAGCTCACCGACGCTGCCCGAGCCGTAGCTGAACATCCCGATGCGCGCCCCGGCCAGGTCGTCGTCGAGGTCGAGGAGGGCCGCGAGGGCGATCCAGAGCGACGCCGTGTACGTGTTGCCGACCTGGCGGTTGTAGGTGAAGCCGGTCACGAGCTCGGTCTCGTCGAACTCCGCACCGACGTGCTGGGTGAGCTTCCGGTGCGCCTTGAGCGCCATCTTCGTGAAGGGCTGGTGGTGCACGAAACGGTCGATGTCCGCGTACGCGGGACCGCCCCGCGCCGCGAGGTCGTCCCACGCGCCGAGGAACGCGTCCACGTAGGCGCTCACGGACAGGCGTCCGTCGACGAGCGCGGTGGAGCGGTCGTTCGGCCGCCAGAAGTCGTCGACGTCGGCGGTGAAGAGCCCGGCGACCGGCTCGATCTCGATGAGGTCGGGATCGGCGCTCACCAGGATCGCGACCGCGCCGGCGCCCTGCGTCGGCTCGGCGGCGGTGTCGACGTCGTAGCGGGCGACGTCGGCGGCGATGACGAGCACGCGCTCCCGGGGATCGCGCGCAACGATGCCGAGTGCGAGCTGGAGCGCTGCCGTCCCGCCGTAGCAGGCCTGCTTCAGCTCGACCGTGCGGACGTTCTGCGGGAGCCCGAGGAGCCCGTGCACGAAGACGCCGGCGGCCTTGGACTGGTCGATGCCCGACTCGGTCGCGAAGAGCACCGTGCGGATGCCCTCGACGCCGTGCCGGTCCACGACCTGCTTCGCCGCTGCGGCGCCCATCGTGACGATGTCCTCGTCAGGAGCGGGCACGCTGAAGGCGTCCTGCCCGATGCCGACGTGGTACTTCGCCGGGTCCACCCCGAGCTGCACCGCGAGGTCGTCGAGCTCGAGCACGTGGTGCCCGGTCGCGACCGCGATGTCGTGGATGCCGATGCCGGTCATGCTGCGTCGCCCTTCTTCCCGCCGCGCTCCATGGCGACGTGTGCCGCCATCAGCTCGCCGGGGTTCGTCTGCGCGGCGAGCAGGGACAGCTCACCGCAGAGGACCGTCGCGGCGCAGAGTGCCGCCAGTCGACGGGCGTTCGCGCCGGGCTCGCGGTCCTCACGGCAGCCGAGACGCACCAGGGCGTCCTCGACGACGGGCAGGTCGTTGCCCTTGCCGTTGCCGACCGTGCCGACGATGAGGTGCGGCAGCGAGCAGGAGAAGTACAGGTCGTCGCCGCGGGCCTCGGCGAACGTGATGCCCTGCGAGCCCTCGACGATGTTCGCGGCGTCCTGCCCGGTGGCCAGGTAGAAGCCGAGGAGCATGTTCGCGTAGTGCGCGTTCGCGGAGCGGAGTGCCCCGGCGATCGTGGACCCGACCAGGTTCTTCGCGGTGTTCAGGTCGACGATGCGCTCGGTCGAGGACTTGAGGAACCGCTCGACGACCATGCCGGGCAGGACGATCTCGGCGATGGTGTTCCGCCCGCGGCCACGGATGCCGTTCACCGCGGTGGCCTTCTTGTCGGAGCAGAAGTTCCCGGAGATCGACACGTAGGACAGCTCCGGCTCCCACGCCAGGATCGTCGGCAACAGCGTGTCAGCGGCCTGCGTCACCATGTTGTGGCCCGACGCGTCGCCCGTGGTGAACGCGAAGCGCAGGAACAGCAGGTCCCCGACGATCTCCGGGTGCACCTCGATGAGCTTGGCGAACCGGCTCTGCCCGACGACGACCTGCTCGAGCTCGGCCTGGCGCGCCAGGATCCGACCCGTGGCCATGTGCGCAGCGGCGGCGCTCGAGGCCCGCACGACGACCGACCGGGTCATCCGCTCGTCGACCACCGTCGCGACGATGCCGCCCTCGACCATGCGCGAGATGCGGGCACCGCGGCCGACGGACGGCCAGAGCGGCGATTCGTACGTGGCGAGCGGGACTTCGTGCTCACCCTCGACCGCGTTGCCGCTGACCCGGAGCGGTCCGACCCACCGGGTCGGGATCGGGGTCTGGGTGATCGTCTTGTCGTTCATTTCGCAGTGCTCATTCGATGGGGCCTTCCGGGGGTTGCACGGCGATGGTGAGGTGCCGGATGTCGTGTGCCTCCCACTCGCGGAGGATCCCGGCGGAGTCGCTCTCCGCGGGGACGAGCGCGATGCCGCAATCGCCGCCACCGGCGCCGGACGGCTTCGCCGCCCCGCCGGCACGCTCGACGACGTCGCACAGGGTGGTGAGCCGTTCGGTCTCAATGACCGACCCGACGGAGTCACCGAGACGCTGCATCAGCCCGCGGGCGCGCCGCAGGGCGTCCAGGGTGCGTTCGGTGTCGCCGGTCTGGAGGCCCGTGGTCAGGTCGTCGACGCAGGCCCGGCTGTCGTCGAGGAACGTCGCGTACCCGCCGTTGCGGTGCCGCCGCACCACGCCCACGAGCTTCGTGGTGGACGCCGGCGAACCGGTCCAGCCGACGAGCAGGCGCAGGTGCTCCGGCGCCGGGAGTCGCTGGACGTCGAAGCCCTCCCACGCGGCCGCGTCGTGCAGGACGTCCGACACGGTGCGGTCGTCGAGCTGCGCCGCGAGGTGCTCGCGGTCCGGCGCACTGTACCGCAGCCAGCCGCCGAAGGTGCTCGCCGCGAGGTCCCCGCCGGACGCCCGGGGGTTCACCCGGATCGTCGCGAGGAGCGCCACCTGGAAGCGCTGGCGCTGCGAGAGGCCGAGCCCGTAGAAGCGGTCGAGCGCCCCGACG
Organism: Curtobacterium sp. ZW137; assembly: GCF_003762905.1. Classification (GTDB taxonomy): domain Bacteria; phylum Actinomycetota; class Actinomycetes; order Actinomycetales; family Microbacteriaceae; genus Curtobacterium. The sequence goes on from NZ_RJKS01000004.1 coordinate 455,630, forward strand.
GTGGCCACCGTGACGGCGGCGGAGGAGCCGAGCCCGAACTTCCGCCCGCTGGCGTCGTCGAGCTGGCTGGAGATCCGGAGGTCGTGGAAGCGCGGCTCGATGCCGAGCTCGGCGCGGAGCTTCTCGACGAGGTCGATCGTCGCCATCACGTAGTCGTACGGGTGGTGCTCGCGGTCGAGGGCCAGGCCGTCCTCCGCGCGGGTCCACGTCAGCGGCAGGTGCCCGTACTCCTCGGAGTGCACGCTGCCGGCACCGTGGCCCTCGGCGACGCGGGCCGTGATGGCGCGGTCGAGCGCGATGATCACGGACGGCTGCCCGGGTTCGACGACGGCGTACTCCCCCGCGACGAACAGTTTGCCGTGGGCACGGAACTCGATCACTCGGCGGACTCCTTCTGGTCGGGGTGCTGGTGCTCCCCCGTTCCTTCGGAGCGGATCACGTGGGCGGCTGGTCCGGTGCCGGACTCGATGACGTCGCCCAGGTGCGCGAGCGCGGTGGCCGCGGCGCTGCGGTCCTCCGGCTTCGTGAGGACGACGACGTTCGGCCCGGCGTCGGCGGTCGCGTACGCCTCGAGCCCGGCGGCGCGGAGTTCCGCGACGGCGTCGAACACCGCCACGCTCCGGGCGGTCAGGTAGCGGATCGGCGGGAACGCGCCCTCGATCGTGGCGTGCATCCGGAGCGCGTTGCTCTCGGTGAGCTCGCCGATGCGGGTGAAGTCCCCGGCGGCGCAGGCGACGAGCATGTCGCCGACGGTTTCGGTCGTGGAGGACACCCATGCCGGGTAGAAGGGCGAGGTCGCGATGGTGCGGCGCATCGCCTCGCGGGAGCCGATCGCCTTCGGGCCGTCGTTGATCGTCACGACGACCATGGCCATCGGCGGCGCCGGGATCGTCTCGGCGTAGGAGCCCTGGTCGTCGCCGGCGTGCCACACCGACACCCCGCCGGGGATCGACCGCGTGGCCGACCCCGAACCGCGCCGCGCGAGCCGGCTGAGGTCGCGCTCGGACAGGTCGAGCCCGTAGGCTGCGGCCGCGGCGGTGGCCAGCGCCGCGAAGCCCGACGCGCTGGACGCCAGGCCGGCACCCGTCGGCACCGTGTTCGTCGACTCCACGCGCGCACGCGCGTCGGACCCTGCCAGCTGCCGGACGATGTCGAGGAACCGTTCGACGCGGGTGAGCGCACCGTCCTCGACGACGTGACCGTTCAGGACGAACGCATCCCGCGCCTCCCGGCCGTCGACCAGCGTCACGGAGGTGGTCGTCGGGAAGACGTCGAGGCCCATCGAGACGCTGCCCGTCGCGGGCAGCGCGAGGTCGGCGTCCGCCTTGCCCCAGTACTTCACGAGCGCGATGTTGGGGTGCGCGACGGCGGTGGCTGTGCTCAAGCGCGGTCTCCGATCCGAGTGGTCCAGGTGGCGGTGGCACCGGCGTCGCGCAGTGCGACGGCGATGCGTTCCGCGTGCTCGCCGTCGGCGGCGAGTGCGAGGACACAACCGCCCCGACCACCGCCGGTGAGCTTCGCGCCCAGGGCATCCGCGCTGCGTGCGGCGCCGACGAGCCGGTCGAGGTCGTCACTCGACACGTCGAGGGAGATGAGCAGTTCGTGCGCGGCGTCCATCGTGGCACCGAGTGCCTGGGCGTCGCCGTCGACGAGTGTCCCCCGGGCCCGCCTGGCCAGGGCGCCGATCTGCGCGACGACCGCGTCGACGTCCTCCGGGTCGCGGTCGTGGTGCTCGCGGACGGCGGCCACGGCTTCGCGCGTGTGCCCGGGGACGCCGGTGTCGGCGACGACGAAGACGAACTCGCCGGTGAGCTCGACGGGCTCGATGCGGCCGCCCTCGAACCAGACCGGGACGTCGGCGACGACCCCGCGTGCGTCGAGTCCGGACGGGCGGCCGTGCGCGACGCGCTCGCACTCCTGGATGAGCTCGTGGTGGGTCTCGACGTCGAGCGTGACGCCGAGGGCGTCGGCGACCGCAGCAGTGACGGCGGCGGCGACCGCGGCGCTCGAGCCCATTCCCCTGGCGGTGGGGACGTCGCTGTCGACACGGACGTGGAAGTGCTGGTCGGTGGAGCCGAGGTGCCGGAGCGTCGCGGTGACGGCCGTGACCGTCGGCATCACGGCGGCGGGGGCGAGGTCGAGGGGGCCGGTGTGCACCGTGGACTCGAGGCGGTGACCGTCCCCGGATGCGCTGATCGGGGTGACCGTCGCGGTGACGCGGACGTCGTTCACCGGCAGCACGAGCGCGGGTGCGCCGTACACCACGGCGTGCTCGCCGATCAGGATCGTCTTGCCGTGGGACGACGAGGTACCGACTCGGTTGGTCGCTGATCGTGCCGTGGCTGGGTGGTTGCTGGTCATCGTTGGTGAGGCCAGCCTAACCGGCTCGCTGCGGACCCGCTCAGCCGAGACGCTTCCGGACCTGCTCGGCCGAAGTGCTTCCGTCCCGCTCAGCCGAGGCGCTTCCGCCGCCGGTCGGCCGTGGCGATGACCACCGCGACGACGAGCGCGCCGAGCACGAGCGCCGCGCCGCCGATCCAGACGGCGGTCCCGACGCCGAGCGCGGCACCGAGCAGGGCCAGGGTGACGCCGTTGCCGGTGCGGAGCCCGCTGCCGAACATGTTGTAGACGCCGACGACCCGCCCGCGCTGTTCGACGGGGGCGCGGAGCTGCACCACGGCCTGGCCGATCGAGGTGCTCGCCATGTTCGCGACCCCGCCGAGGAACAGCACGATCACCGCGACGGCGAAGCTGCCGGTGAGGGCGACGGCCGCGGTGGTCGCGCCGAAGAGCATCGTCGTCACGATCACCACGCGGGTGTTCGGCTTCAGGGCACCGGTGGCCTCGAGGAGGAAGCCACCGAGCACCCCGCCGGCACCGTTGGCGAAGAGGAGCACCCCGTACCCGAGGCCGGCGCTGCCCGCGCCGAGGGCGTCCGCGAACGACGGGATCGACACCTGCAGGGACCCGCCGACGCAGAGCGCGACGAGCCCGGCGAGGACGATCATCGCGACGAGCACCCGGTCGTTCCCGACGTCGCGGAGCGTGCGGAAGCCGTCGACGATCGTCAGTCGCGCCCTGTGGACGTAGCCGCTCCGGGTGTGGCCGGTGTACGGCGTCCGGAGCATCAGGAACGTCATCGGCAGGTAGAAGAGCACGTTCGCGAAGATCCCCCACGTCGACCCGAGGCCGAGCAGCAGCGCCGACCCGACGACCGGCCCGGCCAGCACCCCGAGGCTCCGGAACGTGGCGTTCATCCGCACGGCGCCGGGCAGCTCCGCCGGCTCCGCGTAGTCGTGCAGGAGCAGCTGCTCCGCCGGTGCCCAGAGCGCGCCGGCGCAGCCGTGCAGGACGAGGAGCACGCACGCCTCCCACACCTGCAGGGTGCCGGTGAGGAACAGCACGCCCCAGCAGACCGAGACGAGCATGAACAGGCCCTGCGCGATCTGGATGAGCCGGCGGCAGTCGTACTTCTCCGCGAGCCCGCCGAACCACACGGACAGCAGCAGGAACGGCAACCAGTGGCTGATGACCTCGAAGCCGACGAGGGCCGGCGAGTGGAACTCCTGCCAGAGCACCCAGTAGGTGATGACGTGCTCGATGTTGTCGCCCATCATCGACAGCCCGGCGCTGAAGAGGTACGGGCGGGAGTGCCGGTCGCGGAGCGCCGCGAACCGGCGGGGAGCGACGGCGACGGGGGCGTCGGCGGTCATTCCAGAACGGTACCAACTGCCGGACACCTAGGCTGGCCCGATGCGTTCGTTCGAGTCCGGCGTCCACGACGTCGACGGCGTCCCCGTGTTCCACCGCCGCCGGGCCGCCGCGGTGCCGGACGCGCCGCGCGTCGTGCTCCTGCACGGCGGGGTGTCCGACGGCCGGGTGTTCGACGACCTCGCCGCGGCGCTCCCCGAGACGCTCGAGGTCTGGACGTACGACCGGCGGGGCCACGGCCGGACACCCGACACCGACGCCCCGCTCGGGTTCGACGACATGGTCGCCGAGGCTGCCACGCTCATCACCGACCGCATCGGTGCACCCGTCCACGTCGTCGGGCACAGCGACGGCGCGAACACCGCGCTCCTGCTCGCGGTCAGGCACCCGGCGCTCGTCGCCTCGGTCACCGCCTTCTCGGGCAACCTCGACCCGTCCGGCTACGTCGAGGGCACCGTGACCGTGGACGACCTCGACGCGGCGATCGGGGACGACTGGGCCACGATCGCACCGCACGACCGGGCGTACTTCCGGACCGTGGCGGCGAAGACGATCGAGCTGTGGCTCACAGAGCCCCGCATGACGACCGACGACGTCGCCAGGATCTCCGCGCCGGCGCTCGTCGCCGTGGGGGCGCGCGACGTCATCCGGCCGGAGCACACCCGGGCGATCGCGGAGGCGGTCCCGGGAGCGCGGCTGGTTGTCGTCCCGGACACCGGCCACATGCTCGTCGCGGACGAGCCCGCTGCCTGCGCCGCCCTCGTCGAGGAGACGATCGCCCGCGCGCGCTGACACCGACGGGGCGTTGCCGCGCGGGGCTGCCGCCGCGTGCCTGCGGGCCTGCGTGCCTGCGTGCCCGCGGGCCTGCGGGCCTGCGGGCCTGCGGGCCGAGCGACGAAAGCGACACCGACCGGTCGAATGCGCCGCGCAATCGGCAGCGCAGTGTCGCTCGATGCGCACGCACCCGGTGCCGCGCGACAGAAGCGACACGCATCGGCCGAATGCGCCGCGCAATCGGCAGCGCAGTGTCGTTCGATGCGCACGTACGCCGCACCCGCCGCACCGCCCGCGCCGCCGCCGCCCGCCGCCGCCCACGCCGCCGCCGCCCACGCCGCCGCCGCCCACGCCGCCGCCGTGATCGGTTGTGCACAACTGAGTTGCGTGCAATGCTTGAGGCATGCCGGTGACCGACGAGATGGTGTGCTTCTCCCTCTACGCAGCGACCCGCGCCACCACCCAGGCGTACCGCACGATGCTCGAGCCGTGGGGGCTGACGTACCCGCAGTACCTCGTCCTCGTGACCCTCTGGGTCGAGGGCGACCAGACCGTCTCCGGCCTCGGCGACCACCTGCAGCTCGACTCCGGCACCCTGTCGCCCCTGCTCCGCCGCATGGAGCAGTCCGACCTGGTCCGCCGTGAGCGCCGCAGCACCGACGAGCGCGTCGTCACCGTGACGATCGGCGAGCGCGGGCGTTCCCTGCGCGCCGAGCTCGCGGACATCCCCGCGCGGATCGCCGCCGGCACCGGTCTGCCCGACGCCGACGCGGCAGCAGAACTCATCGCGACCCTGCAGCGTCTGACCGAGACGATGCACGCAGCAGCGCAGCCCGCCGGCAGCACCCCCGCAGCACGCAGCTGACCAACGAAGCCCCACGAAGGAAGGAACACCATGGACGTCCTCTACACCGCCGAGGCACTCTCCACCGGCGCCGGCCGCGACGGCCGCGTCGCCACCAGCACCGGATCGTTCGAGCTCGACCTCGCGATCCCGAAGGAGATGGGCGGCTCCGGCAACGGCACCAACCCCGAGCAGCTCTTCGCCGCCGGGTACGCCGCGTGCTTCCACTCCGCACTGCAGGGCGTCGCCCGCGCGAAGAAGGTCAAGATCGACGAGTCGTCCGTCGGCGGCCGCGTCCAGATCGGCCCGAACGGCCAGGGCGGCTACCAGCTCGCCGTGCTGCTCGAGGTCGTCCTGCCCGGCATCGAGCACGACGAGGCCCAGGCGCTCGCAGACGCCGCGCACCAGGTGTGCCCCTACTCGAACGCGACGCGCGGCAACATCGACGTCACGATCACCGTCTCGGAGGACTAGTCCATGACCGACACCACCCCCACCACCATGCGCGCCGTCGTCCACGACACCTTCGCCGAGCCGGCCGAGGTCCTGCACGTCGAGGAGCGCCCGGTCCCCACGCCCGGCGCCGGCGAGGTCCTGGTCCGCACGGTCCTCTCCCCCATCCACAACCACGACCTCTGGACCGTCCGCGGCACGTACGGCTTCAAGCCGGAGCTGCCCGCCGCGTCGGGCACCGAGGCGCTCGGCGTCGTCGAGGCCCTCGGTGAGGGCGTCACGAACCTGCGGGTCGGCCAGCGCGTCGCCGGCGGCGCCTTCGGCGTCTGGGCCGAGTACTACACGGCGAACGCCGCCGGGCTGGTCCCGGTGCCGGACGCGATGACCGACGAGGCCGCCAGCCAGCTCGTCTCGATGCCGTTCAGCGCGATCAGCCTGCTGCACTCGCTCGACCTGCAGGAGGGCGACTGGCTCATCCAGAACGCCGCGAACGGCGCCGTCGGCCGCATGGTCGCGCAGCTCGGCGCGGCCCGCGGGATCAACGTCATCGGCCTGGTGCGTCGCGCCGCCGGTGTCGAGGAGCTCCGCGGCCAGGGCATCGAGCGCATCGTCGCCACCGACGCCGAGGACTGGAAGGACCAGGTCGCCGCGATCACCGGTGGCGCCCCGATCGTCGCCGGCGTCGAGTCCGTCGGCGGGAAGGCCGCCGGCGACATCGCGTCCGTCCTGGGCGAGAACGCGACGCTCGTCGTCTTCGGCGCGATGGCCTCACCGACGCTCGAGATCCCGTCCGGCAAGGTCATCTTCGGCCAGCTGACCGTGAAGGGCTTCTGGGGCAGCGTGGTCTCCAAGACCATGCCGTCCGAGACGAAGCAGCAGCTGTTCGGCGAGCTCATCACGCGGGTCCTCGACGGCTCGCTGACGCTCCCCGTCGCCGAGACCTTCGCGTTCGAGGACGTCGAGGACGCGGTCCGCGCGTCGGACACCGCCGGCCGGGTCGGCAAGGTCCTGTTGCGCCCGTAGCGCGACCAGAAGACGGACGGGAGGCCCGGTGCCAGCTGGCACCGGGCCTCCCGTCTGCGTCTCAGTGCGTCAGCGACGCGCCTTCTTCTGCGGGACCGTGAAGATGTTGCCGGTGGTGACGCCCTCTTCGACGTCCTCGAGCGTGCGGCCACGGCTCTCCGGGACGAACTTCCAGATGAAGAGCAGAGCCAGGACGCCGACGGCCGCGAACCCGAAGAAGGTGCCGGTGATGCCCGTCGCCGCGACGATCGTCGGGAAGAACAGCCCGAGCAGCGCGTTCGCGATCCAGAGGCAGAACACCGAGATGCCCATGCCGAGCGCACGGATCTGGGTCGGGAAGATCTCGGAGAGCAGCACCCAGACGGCGATGTTGAGGAACGTCTGCATGGAGCCGACGAACGCGACGACCAGGAACAGGATCACCCACGGGCGTGCGGGGTTGCCGTCGGGCAGTGCCATCGAAGCGATGCCGATCAGGAAGTGGCACACCGTCGTCAGCGAGAACCCGATGATCAGGGTGGTCCGCCGGTTGATCTTCTCCATGTTGGTGATCGCGATCACGCCACCGACGACGGCGATCACGCCGGGTGCGATGTTGGCGATGAGCGCTGCAGAGGCCTGGAAGCCGGACTCGATGAGCACCGTCTGGCCGTAGTACATGATCGAGTTGATGCCGGTGAGCTGCTGTGCGACGCCGAGACCGGCACCGATGAGCACGATGCGGATCAGCCACTTGTTGCCGAGCATGGTGCGCCAGCCGCTCTGCCGCTGGACGTTCGCCTCGAACTCGTTCGTCCGCTTGATGTCGTCGAGCTCGGCACTGGCCCGCTCCGACGACCGGACCTGCTGCAGCACCGCGAGGGCCTCGTCGTTGCGGCCCTTCGACGCGAGCCACCGCGGCGATTCCGGCACCCGGAGCATGCCGACGAACAGCGCGATCGCGGGCAGGGCGCAGACGGCGAGCATGACGCGCCAGACGCCGTTGCCCTCACCCCAGATGGTCCCGATGAACGCGTTCACCACGAACGCCGCGAGCTGACCGATGACGATCATGAGCTCGTTGCGCCCGGACAGTGAACCGCGGATCTCGTAGGGGGCGAGTTCGGCGAGGAACACCGGCACGACGGTCGATGCACCACCGACCGCCAGGCCGAGGAGCACGCGGCCGACCACCATCACGCCGAAGACCGGGGCGAACACGCAGGTCAGGGTGCCGACGAAGAAGACCACGGCGAGCGCGATGATCGTCTTGCGACGACCCCAGCCGTCCGCGATGCGACCGCCGAGCATCGCGCCGATCGCGGCCCCGAACAGCAGCGAGCTGGTGACGATGCCCTCGGTGAGGTTCGTCAGGCCGAGCTCCTGCTTCATGGGCAGGAGCGCGCCGTTGATCACGCCGGTGTCGTACCCGAAGAGCAGGCCGCCGAACGTGGCCACCAGGGCGAGCACGCCGAGACGGCGGCGGTAGGGGCCGGTGCCGAGCGGGGGGAGCGTCGTACTCGGGGATGTCGGTTTGATGTCGACCATCGGGTGACTCCTTCGTCAGAGATCTTGCGTCATCGCTGGTCCGATCGTAGCCGCTGACTTTGTCCTGTCAACCACACATTCTCATGTCAGACGTAATGGATCGGTCCAACAAAAGTCCCGATCAGCGATCACTCGCGGGACTGCTGCTCCCCCAGGACGTCCCCGAGCGACGACATCTCGGCACCGTGGTCGGTGTACCGGCGGACCGTGCGACGCGCGGCCGTCCGGGCGGCACCGCTCAGCGCCTGGTTGCGGCGGGCGGCATCGGCCACGCGGCCGGCGTGCCCCGCCGTCGACAGCAGGACGTTCGCCAGAGCACGGCCCGCACCACGATCGGGAACACCCGCGACCGACCACGCCGCGCGGACCTGCTCGTCCGGGGAGACCCCGCGGCGCGTGCCCATCCGGTGCCAGTCGGACAGCGCGCCCTCGGTACGCTCGGCAGCGCGCTCCGACTCGTCCACGCGGCTGTGGTCCTGCGGGGCCGACGCTGCGGCATCCGCACGATCCCGTGCGGCGGTGTCGTCACCGCCGGCGGCGGCGATGCGGGCGGCGTGCGCGGCCGCGGCGGCTGCGAGGATCTCGGACCTGTCCATGGGACGACGGTACCGCCGACGGCCGACGGTGCCTGCCCCGGGGCCTCGACGGGGGCGGGCCGGCGGGGCGGGTGTGGCGCCGCCCAGTTCCCGAGACGCCGCTCCCCGACCGAGACGCCGCCGAACTGGGCGGCGTCTCGGGAACTCGGAGGCGTCTCGGGAACTCGGCGGCGTCTCGCGAACTCGGAGGCGTCTCGGGTGCTCGGCGGCGTCTCGGGCGCGGGCTCGGGGCTCGCCCCGGGTCAGGCCACGTGGGCGGCGAGCACGTCCTCGACCGTGGTCCACGCGTGCGGGCCGTACCGGTCGTTGTCCACGTGGTGCAGCTCGGCCTCGCCGCTGAACATGCTCACGAAGTACTGCATCCCCTGCCACGCCGGGAACGGCTCGTCGGTCTCCTTCGACAGGCGGCGCCCGACCCTGGCCATCGCCGAGAGCGTCCCCGCGGTCCCCGCCCACTGCAGCCGGAACGGCTTCCCGGTCAGCCGGGACATCGTGTCCGCGACGCTCCGGGCGGTGACGCGGTCCCCCGCGACCTCGACGACGCGCGGCGCAGCGGGGTCGAGCGCCACCAGGGCCGTCACCCGTGCGACGTCGTCCTTCGTGGTGAAGTCGAGCACCTGGTCGGCCGACGACCAGAACAGCACACGCTGCCGGTCGAACAGGATCATCGGCGCCTGCCCCGTGAGCATGTCCGTGAACGCGCCGTTCAGCACCGAGGTCGCACGGATCGGTGCCGCGTCGAGCTCCGCGGCGAACTCTCGGCGGAGCTCGAAGTTGCGGTTCGAGCCCGGGGTGATCGACCGGTAGTCGGCGGCGTAGTCCGACGGGACGAAGCGCTGCACGCCGGCGTCGACCGCGGCGGCGAGGAGCGCCCGCTGCGCATCGACGATCACCCCGCGGGTGCCGCTGACCGCGGAGACGACGACCTCGACGCCGTCGAGGGCCCGTCGGAGCGCTTCCGGGTCGTCGTACGCCGCGGTGACCACCTCGACCCGGTCGTCCAGGTCGGCGCTGCTGCTGCCCCTGGTGAGTGCGCGCACGTGGACGTCGTGATCGAGCAGGGCGGAGACGATGCGGCTCCCGAGGTCACCGGTGGCGCCGGCGACGAGGACGGTTGTGGTCATGCACCCGAGCGTACGGACGGGTGGCGGCGCGTCCCTCAGCCGGCCAGGCGGCGCAGGCCCTCGTCGATGGAGACGGACGGCGCCCACTGCAGGTCGCGGCGGGTCCGGCGCTGGTCGAACCAGTGCGAGGTGGACAGCTGCTCGGCCAGGAACCGGGTCATCGGCGGCTCGTCGACACCCGGGCGCACCCGCCACACGGCCTCGACGAGGGACCCCGCCGTCCGTGCCACCCCGGCCGGGACGTGCCACCGCGGCGTCGGCACCCCGGACGCCCGGCAGATCCCGTCGAGCAGGTCGGCGACCGGCCGGGGCTCGCCGTTCGTGACCACGTAGGCGTTCCCGTGCACCCCGTCGTCGGCAGCGTGCGCGAGTGCGGCGACCATCGCGGACGCGGCGTTGTCGACGTAGCAGGAGTCGATCAGCGCGGCGCCCGAGTCGAGCAGCGGGAGACGACCACGACGGGCACGGTCGACGATCCGCCCGACGAGCTGCGTGTCCCCCGGTCCCCACACCAGGTGCGGCCGGACGGCGACGACCGCGAAGCCCGGGGCGTCGGCGTCGAGCGCCAGCAGCTCGGCGGCGGCCTTGGTGCGGGCGTAGTCGCCGCGAGCCCCGTCGGGTGACGCGGGTGATGCGCCGGCACCGGCGATCGACGAGCCGGTGTGCGCCACGGACGGCGACGACACGAACACGAACCGGGACACCCCGGCGTCGCGGGCCGCAGCGACCAGGGACCGCGTCCCGTCGACGTTCACGCGGACGAAGTCGGCGGGGTCCCCCGCGAGCGACACCTTCGCCGCGAGGTGCACGACGGCCTCGACGCCGTCGACCGCGGCACGCACGGCATCGGCGTCCGTCATGGTCCCGAGCACGTCGGTGACCCCGGGCACGCCGGACGGCCGCCGTTGGAACGTCCGGACCTCGTGCCCGGCGTCCCGCACGGCAGCGGCCACGGCGCGGCCGAGGAACCCGCTGGCACCGGTGACGAGCACGCGCAGACCACTCACGGGCGGGTCATCCGTCCGCCGCCGAGCACCGACGACGCCCACCGCGACAGCCACGCACGGTCGACCTTGGAGTTGTGCCGGATGTCGGTGGGCAGCACGGGCACGACGAGCACCGCGGCGACGGGCACCCCCGCTGCGGCGCGGACCGCGGCCGCGAGCGCGTTGGGCGCGAGTCCGGGACGGCGCACGGGCGGGACGGTCTCGGCGACCACCACGACCTGCTGGGTGCCGACCGGACCGATGCCGGCGACGCCGACACGACCGACGTCCCGCAGCTGCTCGACACGCTGCTCCGGGCCGACCGGGGTGAGCACACCGGACGGCGTGGTGATCACGTGCTGCAGACGGCCCTCGACCCAGAGCTGCCCCGAGGTGTCGAGGTGCCCCACGTCCCCGGTGCGGTGCCCGCGCGGGTCGTCGAGCCCGAGGCGCGAAGCCCGGTTCGTCCGCCAGAGCCGGTCGTACCGGTCTCGGACGTGCGGTGCGGCGACGACGATCTCGCCGGTGACGTCCGGGTCGTCCGTGAGCACGCCCGTCGGCCGGCCGGCCGCGTCGAGCGGCGCGATCCGGACCTGGACGGAGGCGGCGGGGCGACCGACGCAGACACCGCCGGCGGCAGCGGAAGCGGAAACGGCCGCGCGGATCCCGTCCAGGTCGACGTCCGTCATGAGCAGGCCCTCGGTCATCCCGTAGGGCGTGTGTGCGCTCGCGTTCGGCATCAGGTCGGTGGCGGCGGTCAGCAGCGCGGCCGAGACCGGCGCCCCCGCGGACAGGAACAGGCGCACCCGCGACAGGGCCGCGCGGTCCGCGTCCGTCAGGTCGCCGGCGGTCGCGACGACGTTCGCCAGCGCGGCCGGCGAGAGGAACACGACGGTGGCGTCAGCGGCCGAGACCGACGCGGCGACCGCACGGGCCGTGAGGGTCCGCGGGGCGGTCACGTCCATGTCCGGCGCGACGGATCGCGCGCCGAGCGCCGGTCCGAGCAGCGCGAACGGTGCGAACCCGGCCACGAGGCCGGTCCCGATGCCGACGTCGTACTGCGCCGAGAGCACGTCGCGGACCGCGCCGAGCTGCCCGTGCGTGTACACGACGCCCTTCGCCGGCCCGGTGGATCCGGACGTGAAGAGGACGGCTGCCGGGCTGTCCGACGACGGCGCATCCGGCAGCACGGCTCCGGCCGCCAGTCGCCGTGCACCCCGACGGGCCACCGACGCGAGCGTGTGCTCGACACGGAGCGCCGCACGAGCGGGTGCGGGCAGCGCGAGCGTCGCGATCCGACGACCGGGCCACCCGAGTGCGCGCGCCGCAGCGAGGCCCGGCAGCGCACCGATGATCCAGTCCGGCCGGGCACCCTTCACGGCGCGCGTCAGGCCGCGGAGCCCGAGTCCGGCATCCGCCACGACGACGGTCGCGCCGATCCGCACGCAGGCGTAGAGCGCCGCGGTCAGGTCCGCACCGGGGGTGACGAGCAACGAGACGCGGTCGCCGTGCCGCACACCGATGTCGACCAGTCCGGCGGCGACCTCGTCGATCCGGCGGGCAAGCAGTCGCCAGCTGATCGTGCGCGTGCCACCAGGGGCTGCCATCTCGACGAGCGCGGGCTCGTCGGAGTCGCGCAGCTCGTCGAGTGCGGCCCAGAGCGGGCGGCTCACGTCGTCCTTGCCTTCGGAGACCGACGGGAGGCTCGGCTCGACACCGACGGGCACGTGGCCGTCCGGCAGGCGGTCGCCCAACCAGTCGAACACGGTCCCGGCGACGTCGGCGTCCTCCGGCAGCAGGTGACCGGCACCCTCGAAGCGGTGCACGTCCGCTTGCGGGAGCCGTTCGGTGAGGTCGTCGAGGTACCGCTCGAGGAACACCGGGTCGCGCGGGCCCCAGAGCAGGAGCGCCGGGACCTCGAGCGCCGCGACGCCGGTGGAGATCCGGTCGAGTTCGGGCGCGCTGGCGTGCGCGGCGTCCACGGGGATGTCCGCCACGAAGCCGCCGATGCCGCCGCGACGGGCAGCACCCCGGTACGGCGCACGGAAGGCGTCGGCCACGGGGCGGTCGAGCTTCGGGTGTGCGATGGCCAGGGTCGTCTCGAGGAACGCCGGGGTGACGACGGTCGCGCGGCCGAGCAGGCCCGGGCGCAGGGCGAGCCGGAGCGGCGCCGGGATGGGGGCGTCGTCGGGCTGGTGCACGGCGGTGTTGCACGTCGCGACGCCGACGACCAGTTCCGGGTGGTCCACGGCCCAGCCGAGGGACACCACACCGCCCCAGTCGTGCCCGAGGGTGACGACGGGTCCGGTGAGCCCGAGTTCGTCGGTCAGGGCGCCGAGGTCCGCAACGCGCTGCGGCAGCCCCCGCTGGAGGCCGGTGCGCTCCGAGAAGCCCATGTCGAGCTGGTCGACCGCGATCACGCGCCAGGCGGGACCGCCGGCGGCCGCGACCTCGAGCGAGGTGCGGAGCACCGACCGCCACAGGTACGACCACGTCGGGTTGCCGTGCACGCACAGCAGCGTGCCGACCGGTTCGACGCCGAGCGCGGCCAGGGACCCGGCCGTGTCGAGGAGGTGCCAGGTGCGCTCGTGGTGATCCGAGCCTCCCGGCAGATCAGCTGGCACCGTGACCAGACGCGACCACGCGGGGTCGAGTCCGGGCAGCGTGGGCGGCTGCGTCGCCGGAGCAGTGCTCGCGGCGACGCGGGGCAGCCCGGCTGTCACCAGCGGAGTTCCATCATCGCCGTGTTGATGCCGGAGCCGACGCCCCCGAGGAACACCCGGTCGCCGGGGCGGATCGCACCGCGGGCGACCTCGTCCGCGAGGGTGATCGGGATCGACGCCGGACCGACGTTGCCGAAGCGCTGGTACGTGGTGGGGACCTTGTCGCGCGGGACGCCGATCGCCTCGACGAAGGCGTTCGTGTGCACGTCGGAGACCTGGTGCAGGACGTAGCGGTCCATGTCGGCCCAGTCGAAGTGCGAACGGGCTTCGTTCCAGGCGGCGACGACGAGCTCCATGCCGCCCTTGAGCAGCATCTTGGCATCCGTGAACATGCCGTCCACGCTGCCGACGCACAGGTCGTACCACTGGGTCGCCGCGCGGGTGACGCCGCCGACGATCCGGTGTCCACCCGGGTGCATGTCCGCCGGGCCGAGCACGGCCGCGGCAGCGCCGGAGCCGAGCGTCAGGCTCGCGAACTCGCTCATGAAGTCCTTGCGGTTCCGGCCGCCCTGGTTCAGGCGCTCGATCGTGTTGAGCTGCACCTGGTCGGCGTCCTCACCGTCGACGACGAGGGCGTACTTGATCTGACCGGAGTCGATCATCCCCGCGGCGACGCTCATCGCGTTGACGAACCCGAGGCACGCGTTCGCGATGTCGAAGTTGATCGCGGAGGACGGCAGCCCGAGCCCGTGGTGCAGCCGCACGGCCACCGAGGGCTCGAGGTGCGGACGGGTCACCGACGTGTTGATGAGGAGGCCGACGTCCTCGGGCTTGATGCCCGCTTCGGCCATCGCCCGGCGTCCGGCGTCGATGGCGGCGTCCTGGAAGGACTGCCCCTCGCCCCAGTTCCGGCGTTCCTTGACGCCCGCCACGCGCTCGAGGAGACCCATGGGCAGACGCAGGCGTCGGAGGACGCCGCGGAGCTTCTCCTCGATGTCCGCAGAGGTCGTCACACGCTCCGCCACGGTGGTCGCCACCGAGAGCAGTGCGACGTTGTCGTGCCTGGCCGTCGCGTTGCCGGGGCGCTCCGGTTCGCTGCTCGTCGCCTGGTCGACCGGCCGTTCCGTCATGATCGTCACCGATACATACTTCCGCATTCGCGCTGGATGCGCGATCCGGATGCGCTGTGTGGCGGGGGACGGATGTCGCGCACACCCTCGGACGGTCGGTCCACGCGCCCTCGATGGGCCATCGGACACAGTCTGGTCACGGCGATCCGACCGTGACGAACCGTCGGCTACGATCCCGGACGGAGGGGGAATCGTGCGCAGAGGGATCGTTGTCGGCCTGGTGGCGGTGGTGGCCGTCGGGCTCACCGGGTGCTCGTTGTTGCGTGGAGACGACGGCGGCGTCCCCGCCCCGTCCCGGACCCCGAGCGTCAGCGCCTCCCCGACCCCGACCGCCTCGGCGACCCCCGCCGGCCAGAGCGAGGCCGAGCTGCTGCAGGAGTCCGCGTCGCCCCGGCCGCCGACCGCCGAACCCACGCAGGCGTCCCTGCCCGCCCCCACGATCACGACGATCCCGGCGGGGACCGTCGTCGCCCAGGGTGACGTCGCGTCGCCGAAGGGCAGCATCCACTTCCACTACCGCGTCGTCGCCGGCAAGAACGACCGGTTCGTCGTGGAGTACTCCGGCTTCACCTCGACGCTGCCCGTGCCGGTGTCCGCCACGTTCCTCGAGAAGGCCCCGCAGGTCGGGGACGGCCTGACGTACCTCGGCATCGGCGACGACCAGCTCGGCGGACCGACGACGGCCGCGCCCGCTGCCGTGTCCGTCCCGATCGACGACGCCGGGTACGACCCCTCGTGGCTCGGCGCCCTGGTGACCTACTCGTCGGCGACCGGGGACGACCCGTCGCTGCCGGTCGAGATCGGGAACGGCAAGGTCCTCGCGGTGAACCCGGTCCGGTGGTCGGTGCCCGCCCGCACCACGAACGTGCACCCGGTCGACCACGGTGCCGCCGCGAACGCGACCGGCTCGGTGTCCGCGAAGACGACCGCTGGTGCGCCGGGGTCGTACGTCGTGGCGCCGGACGACCTCATCGCCGATGTCGCGGCCCGCTTCGGGATCTCGGTCGAGACGCTGATCTGGCTGAACCCGTCGATGCGCGTGTACGGCAACCTGCAGTACCTCTACGAGGGCACCACGCTCAACCTGGACCCCGTGCGGCGCTGACGCCGCCCGGTGTGCTCCCGGAACGCGACAGTGCCCGGCCGTTTCCCGGCCGGGCACTGTCGCGTTCCGCGATGCGTCGCGCTACTTGCGCAGCTCGAGGTACTTCGCGATGAGCGCCTTCGTGGACGAGTCCTGCGACTCGAGCACGTCCCGATCACCGTCGACCGCCGGAGCGATCTGCAGCGCGAGCTGCTTGCCGAGCTCCACACCCCACTGGTCGAACGAGTCGATGCCCCAGATGGTGCCCTCGGTGAAGACGATGTGCTCGTACAGCGCGATGAGCTGCCCGACGACGCTCGGGGTGAGCGCCGGCGCGAGGATCGACGTCGACGGCTTGTTGCCCGTGAAGGTGCGCGCCGCGACGATCGCCTCGTCGGTGGTGCCCTCCGCACGGACCTCGTCAGCGGTCTTGCCGAACGCCAGCGCCTTGGTCTGCGCGAAGAAGTTCGCGAGGAACAGGTTGTGGACGTCCTGGCCGGGCTCGACCGCCTTGCCGTCGCCGGTCTCGTCCTTGAGCGGACGGGCCGGGTTCGCGACCGCGATGAAGTCGGCCGGGATCAGGCGGGTGCCCTGGTGGATGAGCTGGTAGAACGCGTGCTGGCCGTTCGTGCCGGGCTCGCCCCAGAAGACCTCACCGGTGTCCGTCGTGACGGGCGAGCCGTCCCAGCGGACGCGCTTGCCGTTCGACTCCATGGTGAGCTGCTGCAGGTACGCGGCGAAGCGGTGCAGGTACTGCGTGTACGGCAGGACCGCGTGGCTCTGCGCGCCGAGGAAGTTCGAGTACCAGACGTTGAACAGCCCCATCAGGACGGGGACGTTCTGCGCGAGCGGGGTGGTGCGCATGTGCTCGTCGATGGTGTGGAAGCCGGCGAGGAAGTCCTGCCAGTTGTCCTTGCCGATGGCGATGATCACCGAGGTGCCGATCGCGGAGTCGACCGAGTAGCGGCCGCCCACCCAGTCCCAGAACCCGAACGCGTTCTCCGGGTCGATGCCGAACGCGGCCACCTTGTCGAGCGCGGTCGAGACGGCGACGAAGTGCTTCGCGACGGCGTCGTTCTTCTCGTCGTCGCCGGCGTCGGTCAGGCCGAGCTTCTCCCAGAGCCACTGGCGCGCCAGGCGGGCGTTCGTCAGGGTCTCGAGCGTGCCGAAGGTCTTCGACGCGACGATGAACAGCGTGGTCTCGGGGTCGAGGTCCACGGTCTTCTCGTAGATGTCGGTCGGGTCGATGTTCGACACGAAGCGGGCTTCGATGCCGGCCTGGACGTACGGCTTGAGGGCTTCGTAGACCATGACCGGGCCGAGGTCCGAGCCACCGATGCCGATGTTCACGACGGTCTCGATGCGCTTGCCGGTGACGCCCTTCCACTCGCCCGAACGGACCTTGTCCGCGAACGCGTAGACCTTGTCGAGCGTGGCGTGCACGTCGGCGTCGACGTCCTGGCCGTCGACCACGAACGGCGCGGCCGGGGTGAGGTCGCCGCCCTTCGGACGACGGAGTGCGGTGTGGAGGACCGCGCGGTCCTCGGTCGGGTTGACGTGCTCGCCGGAGATCATCGCCTGGTAGCGCTCGGCGACGCCGGTGTCCTCGGCGACCTTGAGGAGCGCCGCGAGGATCTCCTCGGTCACGAGGCCCTTCGACAGGTCGACGGTGAGGTCGCCCGCCTGGAACGTGTACTTCGCGGCCCGCTCGGGGTCGGCGTCGAACCATCCGCGGAGGTCAGGGGAGAAGCCGTCGGCGATGCCGGCGAGCTGCTTCCAACCCTCGGTCGATGTGGGGTCGACGGGTGCGGTTTCGGTCACTTCGGTCCTCCTGAACGCCTGAGCTGAACTGGTCCGCGGACCTCCGCAACGCTGCGACGCGGGCCGCATCCGAGCGTAGTGCGCTCCGAGGGAGCGCGCGCACAGGGCGACCAGACCTGTGGAGGAGGCGGGGCAGTGGACGGGAGGCTCGGCTCGGGTGAGCCGGTCGGCTCACGTGAGCAGGGCCTCCAGGACGTCCGCGAGGGGTGCGTCCGCCGCCGCCCGCCAGGACCGACCCGCCCACAGGTGCAACGACTGCGCATCACCAGCGGCCGCCGCCGCGGTCCGGATCGGCTTCGTCAGGTGGTGGAGGGCCGGGTAGCCGAGCGGCGCGTCGTCGTGGTCGCGGACGAAGCGGTTGACGAGCGCACGTGCCGGGCGGCCGGTGAAGGCACGGGTCAGAGCGGTGCGGTCGAAGACCGGGTCGGCGAGCGCCGCGCGGTGCGTCGCTCCGGTCCCGGCCTCGACGGTCCGGAGCACCAGCGTGCCGATCATGGCGGCGTCGGCTCCCGCGAGCCGGACGGCCTCGACGTCGTCTGCACCGCCGATCCCGCCGGCCGCGATCACGGGCAGCGTGGTCGCCGACCGGACGTCGCGGACGAGCTCGGGCAGGGGTTGCCAGAGCGGAGCTGCGGCGGGGTCGAGCACGGCGGAGTGGCCGCCGGCCGCCTCGCCCTGCACGACGAGCACGTCGATGCCGCGCTCCGCTGCGGCGGCCGCCTCCCCCGGGGTGGTGACCGACTGCATCGTGACGGTGCCGCGCTTCCGGAACTCGGCGACGAGCGCTGCGTCCGGGAGCCCGAACGTGAACGACACCACCGCGACCGGGTCGTCGAGGAGCAGCGCGACCTTGTCGCCCCACGCGTCATCGTCCTCGCGCTTGTCCGGGAGCGCGGGTCCCTCGGCCTCGAGCACCGAGCGGTAGGCGTCGTAGTCGGCGTCGCTGATCGGCACCGGGTTCGGCGCGAACAGGTTGACGCCGAAGCGGTCGGTGCGCGTCCGGACCTCGGCGATCTCCGCGGCGAGCTCCTCGGCGCTCCGGTACCCCGCGGCGAGCTGCGCGAAGGCCCCGAACCGGGCGGCGGCGATCACCAGGGTGGGCGTCGTCGGGCCGCCCGCCATCGGCGCGACGTGGACGGGGCGGCTCTGGCGGAGGGGTTCGGGGAGCTGGCTCACCCCTCGATCCTGCACCGTCACTGCTCGGGCAGCGGCTCCTTCGGGAGCTTCCGGAGCTTCGCGCGACGCTTCCGGCGCTCCGGGATCATCGAGCGCATCTCCTCGAGCTTGCCGAAGCAGAGCAGACGGTCCCCCGGCTCGAGCGCGACCCCGCTGCGGGGGTTCGGGATGACGTCGGCGCCGCGGTGCAGCGTGAGGACCGTGATGTCGCGGTCCCAGAGCCCGGACTCCTTGATCGTCTTGCCGACGAGGTCCGCGTTGGTGTGCACGAGGAGCTCGGCGACCCCGTAGCCCGTCGAGACGGACAGGCGTTGCCGGACGTCGATCTCCGGGAACGCGACCTGGTTCGCGATGAAGTCGATGATCGCGCCGGCGATGTCGAGGCCAGTCGCACGCTCGATGCCCTCGAGCCCCGGGGAGGAGTTGACCTCCATCACGAGCGGCCCGTCGTTGCCCTCGAGCATGTCCACGCCGGCGACCCGGAGGCCCATGATCTGCGCCGAACGGACCGCCGCCTCTTCGTACTCGGGCGTCAGCGTGACCTGCTCCACCGTGCCGCCACGGTGCACGTTCGAGCGGAACTCGTCGCCGCTGGCGCTCCGGCGCATCGCCGCGACGACCCGGTCGCCGACGACGAGCGCGCGGATGTCCTTGCCGCGGCTCTCCGAGATGAAGGCCTGGATGAGGACGTTCTGCTTCGTGGAGTGCAGGGTCTCCACGATCGACTCGGCGACCTTCGCCTCGGGTGCGAGGATCACGCCGATGCCCTGGGTGCCCTCGAGGAGCTTGATGACGACAGGTGCGCCGCCGACCCGCTCGATCGCCCCTCGGACGTCAGCGCGGCCAGCCACGAACGTCGTCGCCGGCATGCCGATGTCGTGGCGGGACAGGATCTGGTTCGCGCGGAGCTTGTCGCGCGAGTTCGTGATGCCGTTCGCGGTGTTCGGCGTGTACACGTCCATCTGTTCGAACTGCCGGACCACCGCGGTGCCGTAGTAGGTGATCGAGTTCCCGATGCGCGGCAGGATCGCGTCGTAGTCGGAGAGCAGCTTGCCGCGGTACTGCAGGTCGGGCGCGTCCCCGGTGAGGTCGATCGCGAACCGCAGCGTGTTCAGGACCTTCACGTCGTGGCCGCGGTCGAGCGCGGCGGCCCGGAGCCGCTGCGTGGAGTACGCCTGCGGGGCGCGCGACAGGATGGCGAGTTTCATCGGTGAGCTCCGCGGGGGTCGGGGACGCTCCATCCTGACATCCCGCGGGCGCCGCGCGCCGCGCGGGCGCTGCGCCGCCTGCCAGGATGGGCGCATGTCCGGAGACAAGACCGCCAGGCGCACGCCGATCGTGACGGGGTGGCGCGAGTGGGCGGCGCTGCCGGACCTCGACATCCCCTGGATCAAGGTCAAGCTCGACACCGGCGCCCGGACCTCGGCGCTCCACGCGTTCGACCTGCAGGAGCTCCCCGGTGACCGGGTCCGGTTCTCCGTGCACCCCTGGCAGGAGTCCGACACCGACCCGTCGACCGTCGAGTGCGACGTCCACGACCGCCGGGTCATCCGGAGCTCGTCGGGCCACACACAGGAGCGGATCGTCGTGCTCACCGCGATCGAGCTCGCCGGACGCACGGTCCAGGCCGAGGTGACGCTGAGCAACCGCGACCAGATGGGGTTCCGGATGCTCATCGGCCGCGAGGCCCTGCGGCAGGGGTTCGTCGTCGACCCCGCGCGGTCGTTCCTCGCCGGGCGGGCGCCGAAGGAGATCCGGCGGCGGAACCGCGGGCGGAGCTGACACCGCCACCAAGATGGTCACGGGTCGATCACGAGGTGTCAGGATCCGGTCGTCCCCGACACTTCTGAGGTGAGAGGGGGCACCGTGGACAAGACCAACGATGCCGACGCCGCACTCGCGCGGCGGATGGCACTCGGCGACACCGGAGCGCTGGCAGCGGCGTTCGACCGGTTCGCGCCGACGCTGACGCGCTACGCCTGGGCGCTGGCGGGGAGCAAACAGGACGTGGAAGAGCTCGTGCAGGACACGTTCCTGACGCTCTGGCAGCGGGCTTCGACGATCGATCTGGCGACCGGGTCGCTCGTGCCCTGGCTGCTCGTCGTCTGCCGGAACCATGCCAGGAACCAGGCGCGCCGCATCGCGAAGAACGCCGGCGACGAACTCCCTCCGGAACTCGCAGCGCCAGCCGGGGCTGACGATGCCCGCGAGCGCCTTCGTTGGGTCCGCGACGAGATCGCCGCGTTGCCGCCGGTCGACCGCAGGATCTGCGAACTCTGCCTCCTCGAGGGGCACTCCTACTCAGAAGCCGCCACGATGCTCGGACTGAGCGTCGGTGCGGTCACCCAGCGAGTGTCCCGTTCGCGGGCTCGGCTGAAGAAGGCGGTGACGCACGATGAACACTGAACCTCCCGAGGGAGACGACCTGCAGCGCATGCTCGTCTCGATGAAGCACGAGGTGCTCACGCGAGTGGACCGACAGCGGCCGCTCCCGAGACGACGGGGACGACACGTCGGCATCGTGATCGGCGTCATCGCGGTGCTCGGCATCGGCGTGGGCAGCGGCGCGGTGGCGCTCGGGCTCGTGCCGCAGCCGTTCGAGGCCGCGGCACCGGCGCCGAGTTCGACGCCGACCGAGCCGCCGGCTCCGAGCACGCCGGCTGCGGCGCCGATCGAGAACTCCCCGAGCGTGACGCCGACTCCGGCCTCGACGAACACCGACGGTGTCCTGCCGACCGACTGTCGGGCGCTCGTGCCGACGTCCGACTACGACCGGCTGTTCAACGCGACGCCGCTCCGTGACCCCGCAGGCACCGCCTGGGGCGATGCACGCATCGGGCCGACGCCGTCCATGTGGTGCGTCTGGATGGACCCGAGAGCGGACGTCAGTGGTCTCGACATCGCGATCGGGCAGGCGGACGCAGCGGAGCTGAGGGAGTACGAGGCGGACCTCACGCACGAGGGCTACGCCTGCTCCGACCGGGACGACGGACGCATCTGCCAGATGACGCGCCCTGCCGACCCGTACCCGGTGGACACCACACTGACGTTCTTCGCCAGGGGTTCCACCTGGGTGGACATCAGCCAGACCAACTTCCCGACCGACGGCCTGCTGCGGGCGGTCGAGCAACAGGTCTGGGGCTGACCACGTGTGCGCCTGCCCCGACCGGCCTCGGGGGCGGTCAGGTCACGCGGACAGTGGCGGCGGTCCGTCTGCTCGCGGGTCGGCGGTCGCGCCGAGCACCGACCGGACCACGGTGAGCTGGTCGCTCACGACGTCGGCCATCCGTCGGCCACGGGGATCGGTCAGCCACTCCTCGAGCGCCAGGTGGAAGAGCATCACGGTCGTCTCGGCGAGGACGGCCGCCTCGGTCGGGCTGCTCCCCCGCGCCGCGAACCCGTCACGCACGGCCTGTGCCAGGTCGGCCCGCTTCCGGGCGTCCCGCTCGCGCAACGACTCGTCGGACGCGATCACCCGGCGGAGTGCCAGCACCTGGTCGCGCCGCCCTTCGAACCGCTCCTCCGCGAGCTGCCGGAGTCCCTGGACGACGATGTCGAGCGGATCGAGGCCCGCCGGGGCGGCGGCGAGCATGGTCCGGGCGAGGTCGGGGATCTCCCGCCCCGCGAAGATCACCTCGCGCTTGTCGGCGAAGTGCCGGAAGAAGGTGCGCGTCGTCAGGCCGGCGCGTTCGGTGATCTGCGGCACGGTCGTCGCGGCGAAGCCCTGCTCGACGAAGAGCTCGAACGCGGCGCGTTCCAGTCGGCCTCGGGCATCGGGACTCCATCGCACGGATTCCACCCTAAGTGATGACACGACGTGTCGTCATGGTGTACTCCTGGTCGAGTGATGACACGTCGTGTCATCACCGAAGACGAGTGGAGCGACGATGACGACAGTGTGGATCCTCGGCGGCACGGGCCGGACCGGTCGCGCCGTGAGCGAGGTGCTCACGGCGCGGGGGCTCGACGTGGTGCTCGTCGGGCGGGACGCCGGGCGCCTGCGGGCCGCGACCCCGCCGGGTGCGCGGTCGATGGTCCTGACGTCGGCCGAGGTCCCCGCCGCCGTCCGCCGCGACCGCCCGCGCGTCGTGCTCAACACCGTCGGGCCGTTCGCCGGGACCGCCGACCCGGTCGTGGACGCCTGTCTCGACGCCGGTGCGGACTACGTCGACCTGGCAAACGACATGGCGGCCGTCCCCGCGCTCCTCGCCCGGAACGCGGAGGCGGTCGCAGCCGGTCGCACCCTGGTGACCGGTGCGGGGTTCGGCGTCACGGGTACCGAGAGCGTCGTGGCGCGCCTCACCGCAACGCGATCGGACGCGCCGCTGCGGGTCCGCGTCGACATGGTGCCCTCGCTCGCGCTCCAGGCCGGACAGGTCGGTGAAGCACTCGCCGGGACGATCGTCGAGGGGCTCCCCGGAATCCCCGGCGGCGGACGGTTCCAGGGTCGCCTCTACCTGGGCGGGCAGCTGCACCCGACCCGCATCGGCGGCATGGTCCAGCGACTCGTGACCCCGGACGGAGACGTCGTCACCACCGCTGCGATGCCGCTCGGGGAACTCGTCGCCGCACAGCGTGCCAGCGGGGCGCCGGACGTGCTCGCGGCGTCGAGCGAGGCGCCGTCGGGCCGGCTGGTCGGGCTCCTCCCGCTCGGCACCTCGATCCTGGTGTTCGCGCCGGTCCGACGCCTGGCGGGTCGGCTGCTCGCTCGAGTCCGGTTCCCGGACCGCCCCGCGCCGCGGACGCACTCGTGGGGGCACGCGCGGGTCACGTGGACGGACGGCTCCGTGACCCGTGGGTGGCTCGCCCTGCCGGAAGCGCAGGAGGCGACGGTGGTGATCGCCGCCGAGGTCGTCCGGCGACTCGCGGACGACGAGGGCCGGCCGGGCGCCTGGACCCCGGCGGCGCTCTTCGGTCCCGAGCTCGCGGAGTCCGTCGGCGGACGCTACGTGGACGGGGTCCGCGCATGAACGCGGCCCTCTGGACCATCCGGCGAGGACGGCCCACGGTGGGACCTGCGCCGGTCCCCCGCGCCGGAGCCGGCGAGGTCGTCGTGCGCACGGCCGCCGTCGCCGTGAACCCGGTCGACGCGATCACCGGGCTCTTCCGCCGCGTCGTGACCCCCTGGCTGCGGTACCCCGCGGTGCTCGGCTCCGACGTCGCCGGGACCGTCGTCGAGGTCGGCCACGGGGTCACCCGCTTCGCCGTGGGCGACCGGGTGCTCGGCCATGCTGCCGGGCAGGAGCGGCACCGGAACAGCGCTGCCGAAGGGGCCTTCCAGCAGCACGTCCTGCTCCTCGAGCAGCTCTGCACGCCGTTGCCGGCAGACCTGGCGTTCGAGCAGGCAGCCGTCCTGCCGCTCGGCCTGTCGACGGCCGCCGCGGGGCTCTTCGAACCCGACCAGCTCGGACTGCCGCTCCCGGGCAGGGGCGACGGCGACGACCGGCAGGATCGCGACTCGCGCGCCGAGGTCGTCCTCGTCTGGGGAGCGTCGACGAGCGTCGGGTGCAACGCCGTCCAGCTCGCACACGCCGCGGGCTTCGCCGTGATAGGCACCGCGTCGCCGCACAACCACGAGCTCGTGCGCTCCCTCGGCGCGGAGCAGGTGTTCGACTACCGGGACCTCGGCGCGGAGGCACAGATCGTCGCAGCGCTGGCCGGGCGCCGGCTCGCGGGCACCGTCGCGATCGGTGCGGGCTCCCTCACGCGGACGCTCGGCATCGTCCGCGCAGCGTCCGGCAGTGGACGGCTCGCCTCCGCCTACCCGACGCCCGTCACCACGGTGCGGGGGCTCCTCGCCCGGCGTCACGGCGTGCACGTGTCGGCGATCTGGGGCGGTCGCCCCACCGAGAGCCCGGTCGGCCCCGCGATCTACGCCGACTTCCTGCCGGCAGCCCTGGCCGAGGGGCGTTACCGGGCCGCTCCGGAGGCGTCGGTGGTCGGGACCGGCCTCGCGGCGATCCCGGGTGCGCTCGACGAACTCGGCCGCGGGGTCTCCGCGAAGAAGCTGGTGGTCCGGATCGAGTGACGGGGAGCGGTCGGCCTCAGCGGTACCGCTCGACCATCGGGCACGCGAACGGGTCCGCCGCCGCGAGACCGACCTCGTTCAGGTAGCGCACCACGATCGCGTACGAGCGCACCATGGTCGTCTCGGTGAACGGCACGCCCTGCGTGGCGCAGTACTCCCGCACGATCACGCGTGCCGCCCGGAGGTTCGGCCGCGCCATGTTCGGGAAGAGGTGGTGCTCCACCTGGTGGTTCAGCCCACCCATGAAGTACTCGACCCAGACGCCGCCGGTGATGTCCCGGGACGTCAGGACCTGCCGTGAGAAGAAGTCCACCCGCTGCCCCGGCTCGATGATCGGCATGCCCTTGTGGTTCGGGGCGAAGGCGATCCCCATGCAGAACCCGAACACGGCGAGCTGCACCCCGACGAAGGCGAACGCCATGCCGAGCGGCAGGAACCAGAACACGGCGCCGAGGTAGAGCACGAACCGTCCGAAGAACACCGAGGCCTCGGCCCAGCGCCGCTTGACGCCCTTGCCGCTCGTGTAGGTGCGGATCGACTGC
Source organism: Curtobacterium sp. ZW137 (assembly GCF_003762905.1). Classification (GTDB taxonomy): domain Bacteria; phylum Actinomycetota; class Actinomycetes; order Actinomycetales; family Microbacteriaceae; genus Curtobacterium. The sequence continues at coordinate 481,112 of NZ_RJKS01000004.1, forward strand.
CAGTGCAGGTTCGCACCCTCGACCAGCAGCATCGGGAAGAACGCGTACCCCTGCACGCGCACCAGCACGCGGAGGAAGCCGGTGCGACTGGCCGCGTCCTCGGGGCGGAACGAGATCGCGTCGAACGAGATGTCCGGGTCCTTGCCGACGGTGTTCGGGTTCGCGTGGTGCCGGGTGTGCTTGTTCGTCCACCACGCGTAGCTGACGCCGGTCAGGAAGGTGCCGACGTACCGAGCGGCCCGGTCGTTCCAGTGGTGCGAGGCGAAGACCTGCCGGTGCGCCGCCTCGTGCGCGAGGAAGGCGAACTGCGTGAAGACCAGCCCGAGCACGGCCGCGACGATGAGCTGCCACCATGCGTCGCCGAGCACCGCGAACGCCGTTCCCGCGAGCACGAGCAGCCCGGTCAGGACGCCGATGAGCCCCCAGTACCAGCCGGTCCGCCGTCGGAGGAGCCCTTCGGCCTTGATCCGTGCGAGGAGCGCCGAGTAGCTCGACGTCCCGGAACTGCCGGCGCGGGGTCCGGTCGTGATGTACCCGCTCATGTGTTCCTCCCGGATCGGCGGCGTTGCCGTGACCGGGGTCCAGGGTCACTCCCGGCTGACGGTACGCCGCCATCCTGGAGACCACGGTGTGGTCAGGACAGCTCGAGTCGCCGTTCGATCACCGCGCGGGCCACGTCGACCAGCGGCTCCCGGTTCGCCCGGGCGTACTGCCGGATCATGGCGAAGGCGTCCTCCATGTCGACCTGGTGCGTGTGCGACACGAAGCCCTTCGCCTGCTCGATGAGGATCCGGCTGTCCAGCGCCCGCTGGAGCTGCTCCTGCGCCAGGGTCGCGTGCTGCAGGGTCCGCTGCTGCAGGATGCTGATCGTCGCGACGTCGGTGAGTGCCTGCGCGGCGAGGGCGTCCTCCGGGTTCAGCGCCCCCTCGGTCTCGCGGAACAGGTTGAGCGACCCGAGCGTGGTCTCGCGCAGCCGCATCGGGATCGCGTGTACCGACGCGTACCCGGACTCCTCGGACGCCTTCGCGAACGTCGGCCAGCGTCGCCGCATCTCCTCCGGGTTCCGCACCGAGACGGCGTGCCCGGTGGCGAAGCACTCCACACAGGGGCCCTCGCCCGCGTTCAGCTGCAGGAGTCCGACGAAGCTCGACCGTTCGCTCGTCGACGCGAGCACCTCGAGTTCCTGCTTCTTGTTGACCAGGAGGATGCCGGCCGCCGACGCGTCGAAGAGGTCGACGGCGGTCTCGACGAGGTGCTGCAGCAGGTCGAGGACGTCGTAGTCGTCGACCAGTGTGTCGGTGAGCGCCACGAAGGTCTCGACGAGGCGGTGCTCGCGTGTCGCTGCCATGGTGTGCTCCCTAGTGCTCGGACCCGAGGTCGATGCGCCGATCGATGACGTCGGCTGCGACGTCACGGAGGGTCCGTTCGGTCGCGAAGGCGTGTGCTTGCAAGACCAGCAGCGCGTCCGCGACACCGAGGTCGAGCTGGGCGGCGACCATCCCGGTCGCCTGGTGGACCTCGCGCCGCGAGTACCGTCCGGCCCCCATGTCGGCTCGTCCGTCTGCCGCTGCGGCGAGGATCGCGTCGCGGAGGACCCGGCGGGCCGCGATCTCGGTCAGGGCGACCGCGCCGCGGACCTGGTCCACGGTGAGCACGTGGCCACGATCCACGGAGAGGTCGACGGCGCCGACGGGGATCGTGCCCACGCGCATCGGGAACGAGAACACGGCCCCGACCCCGGCACGCAGGAACTCGTCGAGCGCTGCCGGCCACCGCGTGGTCGGCGTCGCGGCCAGGTCGGGCTCGAGCACCGGGCGGCCGATGGTGAGGGCTTCCCAGCAGGGCCCCTCACCGAGGTCGAGCTGGATCTCGTCCACGCGTTCCGCGACGACGTCGCTCGCGCAGACGGTGCTCGAGCCGAGGGGGACGCCGAGGGTCGAGACGCCGACGCCGGACACGTCGAAGACGGCGAGGAACGGTGGACACAGGTCGGCTCCGTCGGGGGCCGCCTGCATGGCGCTCGCGGCGGCGGTGAACTCGATCATGACGTGTTCCTCCGTCCGTCGCCCTCAGGCTACGCGCGACTACCGTGGTCGGCATGAGCGACCGGAACCGCGACCGCGACCCGCCCCGCCACCGGCTGGTCCCTCGTCGCCGCGACGTACGTGTTCGCCGTCGTGATGATCGGGACCACCATCCCGACGCCGCTCTACCCGACGTACGAATCCCGCTTCGGCTTCGGCAGCACCACCACCACCGTGCTGTTCGCGGTCTACGCCGGGGGTGTGATCCTCGCGCTCGTCCTCGGCGGGCGCCTGTCCGACGCGGTCGGTCGCCGTCCGATGCTCTTCGCCGGCATCGTGTTCTCGCTGGCGTCGGCCGTGGTGTTCGCGATCGGGACCGCGGAGTGGATGCTCTTCGTCGCGCGGGTCCTGTCCGGGCTGTCCGCGGGCATCTTCACCGCGACCGGGACCGTCGCCGTGCTCGAGAACGCCCCCGAGCAGCGCAGGAGCCTCGCGAGCGCGCTGGCCACCGCGGCGAACATCGGCGGGCTCGGCCTCGGCATGCTGCTCGCGGGTGCGGTCGCGACGGTGACGCCGTGGCCACTCCGTGCGCCGTACGTCGTGCACGCCGTGCTCCTCGTCATCGCGGGCGTCGCGCTGCTCGCCGTGCGGGACTCCGTGACGCCGGACCGCTCCCGCATCCGGCTGCAGTTGCCGGGCATCCCGCCGGAGAGCCGCGGGGTCTTCGCCGCGTCGGCAGTCGGCGCGGTGGTCGGGTTCGCAGTGTGCGGCCTGTACTCCTCGGTCGCGCCGAACTTCATGGGCAAGGTCCTCGGCGTCGAATCGCCGTTCGTGGTCGGGGTGGTCGTGTTCGCGCTGTTCGGGGCATCGGCCGCGGCGCAGATCGTGCTGCGGGGCCTCGCCGACCGCACCCTGATCGTGATCGGCGCGCTCGCCCTGGCAGCGGGCATGGGCGTGCTGGTCTGGTCGCTCCTCGCCACGTCGCTGGCGCTCCTCGTCGGGTCCTCGATCCTCGCCGGGATCGGCCAGGGGCTGCTGTTCATGACCGGGCTCCGTGCGATCACCGGTGCGACCGACGCGTCGCGCCGGACCGAGGCGACGACGTCCTACTTCGTCCTCGCCTACCTCTCGATCTCGATCCCGGCGATCGGCGCTGGTCTCCTCGCCGCCGGGATCGGGCTCGTCGCCGCCGGGGTCGTCTTCGCCCTCGTCGTCGCCGTCGTCTCGCTCATCGGCCTGACGGCCGCGCGCCGCTTCACCGCCTGACCCCGCCTGCTCTGGACGTCCCCACCCACCGGCCTGGAGGCTCGGCACCAGCCCGGCCCGAGCCTCCCGTCCGGCACCCACGCGCGTTCCTTCCCATCGCGCGCCGACGGGAAAGGCGAAACGCGCGTAGGAGGTCGAAAGGAACGACCTCCTACGCGTGATTCAACTGCCCACGCGCGATTCGACCCCCTACGCGGGACCGCCACGCGCTCCGTCAGCTGCGACCTGTGAGCAGCGCGCGCAGTGCGTCGTCGAGCGGCCGGGCGATCTCGTCCTCCGACGCGGTGGCCAGCGGCTCCACCCGGGTCGAGGTCCGCAGCATCGTCATCCCGAGCACCACGGACAGCGCGATCTCGGCGCGGAGCAGGAGTTCGTCGGTGACCGATCCGCCGACCACGGTCGCGAGCCGTTCGGCGTAGCGGCGGAGCGTCTCGCGGCGGATCGCGTCCGCACCGTCGTCCCCCGAGGACCGCACGAGCAGCATGAGCTGCATGGAGTCCTCGTCGGAGGGCGACCGCACGATGTGCCCGATCAGGTCGCCGAGCGCCCGGTCGAGCCCGACGGCACGGGGCGCGGGCGACTCCTCAGCACCGAGGTCCTGCACCACCCGGTCGAGGCACGCGCGGAACAGCCCCTCCTTCGACACGAAGTACCGGTTGATCAGGGCCACGTTGACCCCGGCGTCGGCGGCGATGTCGCGCACGGTGGTCGCCCGGTACCCGTCGAAGGCGAAGCGTCGCCTGGCGGCCTGCACGAGGAGCATGCGTGTGGCCTCGGCGTCCTTGCTCATGGCCGAAGCGTACCGGCTCGCCCCTCGATGTAAGCAAGTGTTGACATCGCGCCGGAACCGCGTACCCTCGTCAAGTCAGCAACTGTTTACATCGAAGCGGAGCACGATGACCACCACCACGGAGAACCCCCGCACGGGTTCCCACCCGACGACCGACGGTCGCCGTCCGAACAGCACGGCGATCATCGTCTACCTGTCCCTGGGTGGCCTGTCGTTCGCGGTCCTGCAGTCCCTCGTGGCCCCGGCCCTGTCGACCATCGGCAAGGACCTCGGCGTCACCACGAGCGCCGCGAGCTGGGTGCTCACCGCCTACCTGCTGTCCGCCTCGGTGCTGACCCCGATCCTCGGCCGCCTCGGCGACATGATCGGCAAGCGCAAGGTCCTCATCGTCGTGCTCTCGATCCTGCTCGTCGGGGCCGTGCTCGCCGCGCTCGCACCGAACCTCGGCACGCTCATCGTCGCCCGCGCGCTCCAGGGCGCCGCCGGTGCGGTGATGCCGCTCTCCATCGGCATCGTCCGCGACGAACTCCCGAAGGAGAAGGTCAGCGTCACGATCGGCCTGCTCTCCGCGATCTTCGGCATCGGCGCCGGTGTCGGCATCGTCGCCGCCGGTCCGATCGTCGAGCACCTGTCGTGGCACTGGCTGTTCTGGCTCCCCGCCGTCCTCGTCGTCATCGCCCTGCTCGGCGCGATCTTCGGCATGCCCGAGTCCCCGGTGCGCAAGCCCGGACGCCTCGACATGCTCGGGACGTTCGTCCTCGCGATCTCGCTCGTGTCGATCCTCCTCGCGATCAGCGAGGGCGAGACCTGGGGCTGGGGCGACGGCAAGACCATCGGCCTGCTGATCCTCGGCGGCGTCGCGCTCATCGCCTTCGTGTTCGTCGAGCTCCGTGTCGCCGAACCCCTCATCGACGTGCGGCTCTTCGCGGTCCGCGGCGTCTGGACCGCCCACGTCGTCGCGCTCGTCTTCGGTTTCGCGATGTTCGGCACCTTCGTGCTCGTCCCGACGCTCCTGCAGCTCCCCACCGCGGTCGGCTACGGCTTCGGCAAGGACGTCACCCAGGCCGGGCTCTTCCTGCTGCCGACCGTCATCATGATGATCATCGCGGGTCCGATCGCCGGCATCCTCGTCCGCAAGGTCGGGCCGAAGCCGCCGATGCTCATCGGCGGCGTCGCGATCGTCGCCGCGTTCCTGCTGCCGGCCATCGCCCACGGCGAGCTGTGGCAGGTCGTCGTCTCCGGTATCCTGACCGGCATCGGCATCGGCATGGCACTCGCGGCCTGCTCGAACGCGATCATCGAGAGCGTCCCGGCGAACCAGACCGGTGAGGCCATCAGCGCCAACACCGTTGTCCGGACCATCGGCTCGAGCGTCGGCACCGCGGTCATCGCGGCGCTCATCACCTCGCACAGCACCCCGCAGGGCCTGCCCACCGACGACGCGTTCACGATCGGCTTCTGGGCCTGCACGGGCGTCGCCGTCCTGGCGGTCCTCGCCGCGCTCGTCGCGCCGTCGATGCGCGCCCGTCGCGCAGCAGCGGTCGCGTCCGGAGTGACCGACTTCGACGAGGTCACGAAGTAGGGTCCGACCGACCCGTCAGCCTGGAGGCCCGCCCCGCGTCATCGACGCCGGGCGGGCCTCCGTGCATGATCGGGTCCACGGACGTCGGCAGGTTCGGCGAGACGGCGTCCGGAGGAGCACGATGGGCGGCACCGAACCCAGGAGATGGTGCGCCATGCAGTTCCTCGTGTCCGTGATCGACGACGGCCAGGCCTCGGCCTCCCGCAGGACCGACTCGGCCTCCGCGGCCGAGGAAGCGGCCGTCCAGACCTTCAACGACCGGCTCCGAGCGGACGGGCAGTGGCGCTTCGCCGGAGGTCTCGCCGCGCCGGCCGAGAGCGTCGTGATCGACAGCCGCGGTGACGCCCCGATCGTCACCGAGGGGCCGCTCATCGACGCCGACGAGTACGTCGCCGGGTTCTGGCTGCTCGACCTGCCCGACGTCGACACCGCTCGGTCGATCGCCACCGAGGCATCGGCCGCGTGCAACCGGAAGGTCGAGCTCCGCCAGCTGCTCTGACGACGTTCGGCATCCGCGCGGGCGGCTCCCGGGCGGCTGTCGGGCGGCTACCGGGCTGCTGTCGGGCTGCTACCGCGCGGACAGGCCGAGCAACGCGTTCAGGAAGCCGAACCGTCGACGCTGCCGCACGGGTCGGAACTCGCGCGGCGGCGCGGGGAACGCCACGTCGTGCAGGTTGTTCCGCTTCGAGCCGTCCCAGTTCGCGAAGAGGTAGGCGCTGCCGAGGACCGAGAGACTCCGGACCGGAGCGCGTCGCCAGTCCCCCGCACGCACGAAGTAGCCCGAGTGCCCGGAGTGGATGTTGCGGATCACGGTGTCGACGTCGACGACGCCGGTCTCGGTGATGACGGCGGTGATGCCCGTTCGGTCTCGGGCGACGTACTCGATGATGTGTTCGGCCATGCTGCGCTCATGAATAGCGGTCCACGTCCTGACACCGGGAGGTGAGACCACGCGCAGGACCCTGCCGGAACCCTCGTTGCTTCCACAGCCAGGATACGTCGCAGCCACGCGATGTCCGCCGGGGGTGCGCATGACGGATCGGTCTGCCCTTGACCGCAACCACGGTTCAGGTCGTTGACTCCCTGCATGCGCATCGCCACCGTCACGCTCGCCACCCGCTCCCTCGACGCCGTCGCCGCGTTCTGGGAACCGTTCGGCGTCCCGCTCACGCGGGATGCCTCGGCAGTCCGGGTCCGCCTCGGGCACACCGAGGTCGTCCACGAGGCCGCGGAGTTCGACGGCACGCACCACCTGGCGTTCACGATCCCCACCGGCACCTTCGACGCCGCGGATCACTGGATCGGTCAGCGTGCGACGGTGCTGATCCGGGACGGCGTCCGCGAGTTCGAGGGACCGGCTGGATGGAACTCGCGGTCCGTGTACTTCGACGGGCCCGACGGGCAGGTCCTGGAGTGCATCGAGCGCCGGGACATCGCACCGGGCCACGACGGGCCCTTCAGCGCCGGGAGCATCGTCGGTGTCAGCGAGGTCGGGGTGGTGGCCGCGGACGTGCTGGCGACGGTCGCCGAACTGGGGCAGGTCGGGGTCGCCCCGTACGCGGCGCCTCCGTCGCCGTCCTTCGCTGCGGTCGGGGACGTCCACGGGCTGCTGGTCCTCGTCGCGCCCGGCCGGCCGTGGCTGCCGACGACCGACCGGATCGCGGCCGACACCGCGGTCACGGTCGACGGCGGCGTCGGTACCCCGGTGCGGTTGGGGCTCGACAAGCTGCTCCGGTGACCACCTGACGAACGGGAGGCTCGGTGCCAGCTGGCACCGAGCCTCCCGTCATGTGGTCAGGTCTCAGACCGTGACCGACTCGCCGTCGGCCAGGGTCACCAGCTCGGTACCGGTGAGCTGCCCGGTGAACTGGGCGAACGAGCCGCGCCCAGCGTCGCTGAGCATGAGGTCGTGGATCTGCACCGCACGGGTCGGGTGCACGGCGCGCACGAAGTCGACCAGCTCGCCGAGCTTCGCCCAAGGGCCGGAGGTCGGCGCGAGCAGCGTCTCGACGGCGACGTCGGGCACGAAGTAGGAGTCGCCCGGGTGGTAGACGGCACCGTCGACGACGTAGCCGACGTTGCTCATCAGCGGGATGTCGGCGTGGATGACGGCGTGGTCGCCGCCGACGACCTGCACGGCGAAGCCAGCGGCCTCGAAGGTGTCACCGGGCGCGACCGTGGTGACACGTCCGTCGTGGCCACCGAGCTCGGCGGTGACGCTCGCCGGCGCCCAGACGCGGAGCTCGGGCTGGGCGTCGAGCGCCGCCGTGAGGATCGACGCGTCGAAGTGGTCGGGGTGGTCGTGGGTGACGAGGACCGCGGTCGTGCCGGCCACGAGGTCGGCGGAGTTCGGCGTGTACGCGCCCGGGTCGATCACGAGCGAGGTGTCGTCCTTGCTGAGCACGACGGTCGCGTGGGTGTACTTCGTGAGTTCCATGACTCCAAACCATACAGCCGCACTGTACAAATCACTACAGCGAACCTGTACAGTTCCTCGTGTGGACCGACCCCGGACGTTCGACCTCGACGACGCCAACGAGCTCCGGCGCGCCATCGGCGAGACCATCCGCGCGATCCGGCGCTCCGAGACGACACCCGAGGGGCAGATCGAGGTGCTGGGGTTCCTCGCGCGCGACGGGGCGTTCAGCATCGCGGCGCTCGCCCGGCTGCGGCGGGTGCGGCACCAGAGCATGCGGGTGACGGTCGGGGACCTCGAAGCGCAGGGGCTCGCCCACCGCTCCCCCGACCCGGCCGATGCGCGCGGGGTCCTCGTGTCACTCACGGATGCCGGGCGGGCGATGATCGACGAGTCGCGTACCCGGCGGTCGACCCGCATCCTCACCGCGGCCGAGTCCGCGCTCACGCCCGGGGAGCGTGCGGTGCTCGCGCGTGCGGCGGGGGTGCTCGACAAACTGACGGTGGCGCTGGAGCACGACGGCCAGGAGCGCTCGGTCTGACGTCAGCGGCGGCCGCGGCCCTTCCCGAGCAGCATGACGCCGAACAGGACGATGACCGCGACGACCACCACGATGACGACGAACATCCCGGTCCCGTCGGTGGACATCGTGTCCTCGCAGTCCGTGTTCGCGGTCGCACACGACGCGAGGACCAGTGAGCTGATCATGGCTCAGTGAAGCACACGCGTCGGGTGCGTGGGACCGCGGTCGCGGAGGCGGGGCCGCGGTCGCGGAGGTGGGCCGCGGACGCGGAGGTGGGCCGCGGACGTGAAACGACACCGCGCCTGTCGTTCGACAACAGCGATGTCGAACTGCTTCCGCGAAACGGCAACGCGTACGCTCCGGACCATGCAGCACGCCGCGGTCGAGGTGCTCCGCGCCTCCCGGTGGGAGCGGATCGCGAACCTCGTGATGGGCGCGGTGCTCGCACTGATGGGATTGAGTTCGCCGCTGCTCTTCCTGGTGCCGGGATCGAGCGCTCGCGTCTTCTGCGTGGCCCTCGGCGCACTGTTCGCCGTCGCGGGGATCACCCTCACCGTCCGCGCCCTCCGCGTGGCGGTCGTCCTGGACACCGACGAACTCCGGTACACCGGCTTCTTCGCCTCGGCGACGATCCCGAGGGACGCGATCACCACCGTGCTCGACGACTGCACGGTCGAGTGGCGGAGCGCCGACGGCCGCGAACGACGGACTGCGCTCTGGGTCTTCCGCCCGGCCTACGTCGACGACGGGACGAAGTTCGCGCCGTACTGGCGCTGGCGCCGCGCGGGACTGCTGCGCGTCCGCCAGTGGGCTGGTGCCCGAGCGGTGTAGACGAGGCGCATGACGAAGTACCTGATCTCCTTCCCGAGTGGTGCCATGGTCTTCCCCGCGGACGAGCTGCAGGCGGTCGCCGATGCCTCGCACGCCGTCGTGCGGGACGCGAAGGCCGCCGGCGTCTGGGTGTTCGGCGGCGGCATCGACGAGGACGTCCCACCCGTGATGGTGGATGCGGACGGCGGCGTGACCCCCGGCACGTACCCGCAGACGGCCCGGATCGAGGGCGGGTACACCGTGCTCGAGCTGCCCACCCGCGAGGACGCCGTGGCGTGGGCAGCGAAGATCGCCGCAGCGTGCCGGTGCGCGCAGGAGGTCCGGGCGTTCCAGGACGACCCCGAGAGCTGACCGCCGTTGCCCCGCGTACCGTGCACGCCGTGTCCGAGCCGATCCTGCGCACCGCGGTGACCCGTTGCCTTCGCCGCGATGGTCAGCGGACTCCTGCGGAGGACTTCCTGAACGGCAGGATCGGCCGCTAGATTGTTGAACAACCCGGCGACGGGTCGCGGAGCGCCCGGCGACGGGTCGCGGAGCGCCCGGCGACGGGTCGCGGAACAACCCGGCGACGACAGGAGTCCTCGTGACGACGATCGACCTCAACAGCGACCTCGGCGAGGGCTACGGCGCCTGGACCATGGGCGACGACACCGCGATGCTCGACGTCGTCTCCAGCGCGAACATCGCCTGCGGCTTCCACGCCGGCGATCCGACGATCATGCTCGCGACGAGCCGCGCCGCGGCCGAGCGGGGTGTCGCCGTCGGAGCACACGTCGCCTACCGTGACCTCGCCGGCTTCGGTCGCCGCCCGGTGTCCGTCACCCCCGACGAGCTGCACGCCGACGTCGTCCACCAGCTCGGCGCGATGCTCGCGACCGCGCACGTCGCCGGTACGCGCGTCACGTACGTCAAGCCGCACGGTGCGCTCTACAACACCGCGTGCGCCGACCCCGTCCAGGCCGAAGCCGTCACGCGGGCCGTCGCCGACGTCGACCCGACCCTGGCGGTGCTCGCACTGCCGGGTTCCGAACTCCTGCTCGCCGCCGAGCGCCACGGGCTCCGCGCCGTCAGCGAGGCCTTCGCCGACCGCGCCTACGAACCCGACGGGTCCCTCGTCGCCCGCAGCCGTCCGGGATCCGTCCTGCACGACCCCGATCAGGTCGCCGCCCGGGTGCTGCGCATGGTCACCGATGGCGTCGCGACCGCCGTCGACGGCTCCGAGGTCCAGGTCCGGGCCGACTCGGTCTGCGTGCACGGCGACTCCCCGTCCGCAGTCGCGATGGCGCAGGCGATCTGCACGCTGCTGACCGCGCAGGGCATCACGATCGCGCCGTTCTCGTCATGACCCCCGACGTCCGGACGGCCGGCGGCACCGCGCTCCTCGCCACGTTCGACTCGCTCGAGTCGGTCGTGGCGTTCCGCGCCGGCCTGCCCACCGACGGGCTGCCCGGCGTGGCCGATGTCGTCTCCGGCGCCCGGACCCTGCTGTTCCGCTTCGATCCGTCCCGCACGGACGCCGGTCACCTCCGCGCAGCGCTCGCCACGGTCGCGCCGCTTCCCGCCGCCGACGTCCAGGCCGCCGCCGACCCGATCGTCATCCCCGTCACCTACGACGGCGACGACCTCGACGACGTCGTGTCCGTCACCGGCATGTCCCGTCAGGAGCTCGTCGCCTGGCACACGGGCCAGGTCTGGACGAGCGCGTTCTGCGGCTTCGCCCCCGGCTTCAGCTACCTGACCGGCACCGAGCCGTCGCTCGACCTCCCTCGCCGCGCCACCTCGCGCACGGCCGTCCCGAGCGGCGCCGTCGCACTGGCCGGCGAGTTCAGCGCCGTCTACCCGCGGACCTCCCCCGGCGGCTGGCAACTGATCGGCCGCACCGACGTCCCGATGTGGTCGCTCGACCAGACCCCGCCCGCGCTGGCTCCGGCCGGCACCCGGATCCGGTTCGTCGAGGCCGGCGCATGAGCGCCCTCACCGTCGTGCAGGTCGGCTTCGGCGCCACGACGCAGGACCTCGGGCGGCCCGGGTACAGCGACATGGGCCTGGGCGCGGCCGGCCCAGCCGACCGGGCATCCGCCGCGCTCGCCAACCGCATGGTCGGCAACCGTCCGGAAGCAGCCGTCCTGGAGGCCGTGCTCGGCTCCGTCGCACTCCGTTCCGACGCGCACGTGGTCGCCGCGGTCACCGGGGCCGAGTGCCCGGTCGAGGTCGAGCACGCGGACGGTCGGGTCCGCGGTTGCGCCGCGTACGAGGTCATCGCACTGGAGCCCGGTGACACCCTCAACATCGGCATCCCACCGACGGGGCTCCGCGCCTACCTGGCCGTCCGCGATGGGTTCGATGTCGACCCGGTGCTCGGCAGCCGCTCGTGGGACTCCCTCGCACAGCTCGGCCCGGCTCCCCTCACGGCCGGCGACGTGCTCCCGGTCGGCACCGCAGCCGACGCGTGGCCGATCGTCGACGCGGTCCCGCCACCGCTCGAGCCGTGGCCGTGGGAGCCCGTCGTCCTCGACGTCACGCCGGGTCCCCGCGACGACTGGTTCACCCCGGAGTGGCGCGAGACCCTCACCGGCCAGGACCACCACGTGAGCGCCGACAGCGACCGCGTCGGCGTGCGCACCGCGGCTGCGACGCCGCTCGTCCGAGCCGTCACGCACGAGCTCCCGAGCGAGGGCGTCGAGACCGGCTCCCTGCAGGTCCCGCCGGACGGCTACCCCGTGCTGTTCCTCGCCGACCACCCGGTGACCGGCGGCTACCCCGTCGTCGCGGTCCTCACCCCCGAGTCCGTCGACCGCGCCGCCCAGCTCCGCCCGGGCGACGTGTTCCGTTTCCGCATCACCCACTGAGACATCACCCACTGAGAAAGGTGCTCCCATGACGACGACCGTGTTCCTCGAGGTCCGGCTCCGCGACGACCTCTCCGCAGAGACCATCGAGTCGGCCATCCGCGAGACGCTCGCGCAGACCGCTGCCTTCCCGGGCAACGAGTCACTCGAGGTCCTGATCGACGATGCCGACCTGAACCGGCTCGTGGTCCTCGAGGTCTGGACCTCGACCGACGCGCACGACGCCTACGTCGCGTGGCGGGCGACGCCCGAAGGCCGCGCCGAGGCACTTGCGGCGATCCTCGCCGAGCCACCCGTGACGCGCACCTTCGAGCGGAAGATCACGCTCCCCTGACGAAGCGGGGTCGTCCGCAGCTCAGAGCGCGAGCGCCCAGTCGAGTTGTGGCGTCTCGAAGACGGTCTGGAGCGATTCCCGCTCGTCCGCGCCGATCCCGAGGTCGCGTGCTTCCGCGTCCCACCGGGTGACTGCTCGTGCAGTGCGGCGCACGACTTCGCGTGCTGGTGCTGATCCGAGCCGGAACGCTCCGCTACCTCGGTGCCGGGGTCACTCGGGCGAGGTAGAGGTCGCGGAGGAGCGCGGCTTCTGCGGCGTGGTGGATCAGCTCGTCGACGACGTGCAGGACCAGGGACCGCTTCGAGCTGTCGCCGTACGGCCCGGCAACCGCACCGATCGGCTCGTCAGCCGCGTCACCGAGTCCGCGAGCGAGTTCGACGAACCGGTCGGTCGCCAGCTCCACGGCGGCCAGTGCGGCCGCTGCCGAGGTCGCCGGCGTCAGCATCGGGGCGCCCGCCACGTCAGCACCGAGCCACGCCCAGTTCCGCTCCTCGCCGAGCATCTCCGCGATGTGGTCGAGCCGCCAGCGGATCGTGACCTCGGCGTTCCCCGGGATCGGCTCCCACGCCCACTCGTCGTCGTCCAGGGTGGCCATCCGGTCCGCGAGCCGCTGTGACGCGTACTCCACGAGTTCGACGATGTCGTCCTGTGCGCTGACCATGGTCCATCTTGGCCCCGCAGCGCCGCGCGCAGCGTGTTGACCGCGTTGAAGTCAGCCGGTTAGGGTGGACGTAGGACGTCCAACGTCTCGACCCCCAGCCCCTCGGAAGGACAAAGACTCCCGTGACAACCACCCCCGCACTGCCTCCGCTCGCCGGCGTGATCCCGCCCGTCTGCACGCCGCTCACCGCCGACGGTGACGTCGACGTCGCATCGCTCGAACGGCTGGTCGGGCACCTCCTGACCGCCGGGGTCCACGGGCTCTTCCCGCTCGGCTCCACCGGCGAGGTCGCGTTCCTCACCGACGAGCAGCGCCGGCAGGTGGTCGACACCGTCAGCCGAGTCGCCGCGGGACAGGTCCCCGTCGTCGCAGGCGTCATCGACATGACGACACCGCGCGTGCTGCCGCACATCCGGCAGGCCGAATCCGCAGGGGCGGACGCCGTCGTCGTCACGGCGCCGTTCTACACCCGCACGCATCCGGTGGAGATCGCTGCGCACTTCCGGATCATCGCCGCGAGCACCGCGCTGCCGGTCATCGCCTACGACATCCCGGTGTCGGTGCACTCGAAGCTGAGCCCGTCACTGGTCCTGGAACTGGCCGAGGAAGGCGTGCTCGCCGGCATCAAGGACAGCAGTGGCGACGACGCCGGCATCCGCGGTCTGGTCCTCGGCGCGAAGACGTTCACGGATCGCTTCAGCGTCCTCACCGGGTCCGAACTCACGGTCGATGCGGCACTCGCATTCGGCGCGCAGGGTGTGGTGCCCGGATTGGGCAACGTCGACCCCGACGGCTACGTGCGCCTCTGGGATGCCGCACAGGCCGGGGACACCGCGACCGCGGCACGCGAGCAGGAGCGCCTCTTCACGCTCTTCGACCTCGTGAACGCGGGAGACACCGCACGGATGGGACCGGCTTCGTCGGCGCTCGGCGCGTTCAAGGCCGCACTGCACCTCCGCGGGATCATCGACTGCCCGCGAACGGCCGACCCGTACGTGCAGCTCGACGACAGCGAGGTCGACCACGTGCGCGCGCGGCTCGCCGCGGCCGGTCTCCTGTGACCTGAACCGATGCGACTCGCTCGGCTCAGCACACCCGACGGACCCCGGCACGCTCGCTGGGACGCCGACCGATGGCACGAGGTCCCGTCGTTCGCCGACCTCCGGCCCACGGGGCGGACCTTCCCGCCCGAGGCCACGCTGCTCGCCCCGGTGGAACCCCGGACCGTCGTCGGCGCTTCCCACCCGGAGGACGACCACGGCGCTCGCCGCGTGCAGGGATGGCTGAAGTCCTCGGCTGGGGTCACCGGCCCCGGCGGAACGATCGAGCGCGCGGCGTGGGCGACGACCGTGGTCGCGGAGGGTGAGCTCGCCGTCGTCATCGGTGCGGAGGCGCACGCGCTCACGAACGAGAACGCACTCGAGCACGTCCTCGGGTTCACCATCGCGAACGACGTGACGACCGTCGCGCCGACAGAGGACGCGGTGTTCTTCGCAGCGAAGGCCGGGACCGGGTACACCCCGCTCGGTCCCTGGATCGAGACCGACGTCGACGACCCCGACGCGCTCGCCATCCGGGTCAGCGTGGAAGGCACCCTCGTCCGGTCCTCGAGCACGGCGGACCTGCCACACACGATCTGCGAGATCCTCGTGGCGATCACCAGGACGATGACCCTGCAGCCCGGTGACGTCGTCCTGACCGGTTCGCCGAGCACCGACGCCGCCCTTCCCGCAGGGACGAGCGTCCAGGTGAGCATCGACCGGATCGGCACCCTCGAGAACGGCGTGGTATGACCCTGATCGGAATCGACATCGGCGGCACGAAGACCGCCGCCGGACTCGTCGCGGAGGACGGATCGGTCCTCGCACGGGCTGCTGCCCCCACGCCCGCGACGCAGGGAGGAGGCGCCGTCATCGGCGTGGTCCAGGCACTCGTCGAACACCTCCTCCCCCAGAGTCCGGACCCCGTCTGCGGCATCGGCGTGGGTTCCGCAGGCGTCGTCGATCCGCGTACCGGGGCCATCCGCGCTGCGACCTCCGCCATCCGGTCCTGGGCCGGGACGGAGCTGCGGACCGAGCTCAGCACCCGCTGCGGTCTCCCGGTGACCGTCCTCAACGACGTCCACGCCCATGCGATGGCGGAGGCACGGATCGGAGCCGGCGCCGATTCGCGGCGCGTGATGCTGCTGGCCCTCGGAACCGGGATCGGTGGCGCGATCGTCACAGACGGACGTCTGGACACCGGGCGGACCGGGGCGGCCGGCCACTTCGGTCACCTGCCGTCCGCTCAGGCCACGGGCCTGCCCTGCACCTGTGGAGGCACCGGACACCTCGAGGCCGTCGCCTCCGGACCCGCGGTCCTCGAGCAGTACCGTCGCGTGACGCGCGATCCGTCGGTCGTCGACACGAGAGCGGTCTTCGCCCGCGCGGCCGACGGCGACGACGTCGCGACGCGGGTGGTCGACCGTGCCGGCGCCGCCATCGGCGAGGCGATCGGCGGTCTCGTCAACTCCTTCGACCCCGACGTCGTCGTCGTCAGTGGCGGGCTCGCCTACGCGGACCCCACGTGGTTCGACCACATCGCACGAACGGCACGGACCACGATGATCCCGGTCGTGGCGGACTGCCCGATCACCTTGTCGACCCTCGCCGGGGACGCCCCGCTCATCGGCGCCGCTCTGCACCACCGCATCTCGGAGGAGACACCGTGACCCATCGACCACTGCAGGCCCTGGCCGGCGAGCTCGTCGTGTCCTGCCAGGCGTATCCCGGCGAGCCGATGCGGCACCCGGAGACCATGGCGCAACTGGCGGAGTCCGCCGTCGCCGGCGGCGCAGCCGGGATCCGTGCGCAGGGCGTCGCGGACGTCGCCCTGATCGCCGAGCGCGTCGACGTACCGTTGATCGGTCTCTGGAAAGTCGGCGCGAACGGGGTGTTCATCACCCCGACCCTGCGGCACGCCCTCGTGATCGCCGGAGCCGGAGCCGACATCGTCGCGATCGACGGCACTCGCCGTGCACGACCGGACGGGCGGACGCTCGCCGAGACCGTGCGGGAGTTCCGGTCGCGCTCGGGCGCGCTCCTCATGGCGGACGTCGGCAGCGTCGAGGACGGCCTCGCGGCCATCGACGCCGGCGTCGACTGCCTGAGCACGACGCTCTGCGGCTACACCGACGAGCGTCCGAAGACCGACGGTCCTGACCTCGAGGTTCTGGCTGCGCTCGCCGCACGATCGCCGCTGCCGGTGATCGCCGAGGGCCGCGTCCACACCCCGGCGCAGGCCGCAGCATGTCGCGCCGCCGGTGCGTACGCGGTGGTCGTCGGCACGGCCATCACGCACCCCGCCACGATCACGGGCTGGTTCGGGGAGGCCGTGCGCGGTCACTGATCGCTCCGCCGACGACGGATGCCCCGGGCCAGTCGGCCCGGGGCATCCGTCGTTCGTGCGTCAGCCGACGCGCTGGACCACCTTCGGGTCGCTGTCCACGATCGACAACCCGCCCTCGCGGGAGAAGTCACCCGCCCACGAAGCGTCCGGATGGATCCACCGCTGCACCCGAGCGGGCACGTTGAACGCCATGAGCAGGATCACCACGGCGGTCAGGGAGAACGAGATCACGGCGAGCGCTGTGCCGAGCGACGAGAACTGAACCGCCAGGCTCGCACCAAGGATCGGCGCGACCGCGCCACCGAGCGCACCGACGTTGTACGTGAAGCCGAGACCGGCGGCACGCTGCTCCGTCGGGAAGAACCCGCCGATCCACTTCGGGAGGAGCCCGGCGATGCCCTGTCCGAACACCTGCTGGACGAAGAGGAACAGCCCGAGGACCATCAGCGAGGTTCCGCCCACCGCGAAGAGCGGGAACACCAGGACCTCGGAGAGCAGCAAACTGCCGACGTACGCCCACCGGGTCCCGAGCCAGTCCCCGGTGAACCCCGCGACCCAGCACCCGACCGCGGCCCCGAAGCCGGCGAAGAACAGCGCATTGCTGACGTGTGCGGCGTCGTAGCCGAGATCAGTGCTGAGGTACGTCGGCAGCAACGACTGGATCGGCCACGAGTACAGGAACGCGGCGAACACCGTGACCGTCACCGCGAGGACCGCTGGCCAGCGGCGTTTCGAGAACTGCACGATGTAGGAGATGAAGACCGCGGCCAGCACTGCCGCTCCTGCCGCGACGGCGAACCCGTTCGGCATGAGCTGCCCGAAGATGAGTGACAACAGCACGATGGCCACCACGGCGCTGATGATGTTGAGCGCGCGGTGCCGGCCGGCGAAGAGCACGCCGAACACGTTCGGCGCCGGCACGTGGTCGTCGGACGTCGATGATGCCGCCGACTTCGCCGCCTTCCAGTCCTCGGACTCCGGAAGTGCGCGGCGGAGCCAGAGCGTGATGGCGATCGGGAGCAGTCCGATGACGAAGAGCGCGCGCCAGCCGAACTCCGGGACGACGAAGCGGTAGACCTGCGCCGCGATGATGGTGCCGATGGAGTAGCCGGAGATCAGGAAGCCGCTGGCCTTGTTCCGCAGGTGCGACGGCCAGGACTCGATCACGTAGGTGGAGCTCGATCCGTACTCCCCCGCCATGCCCATCCCGATGACGAGTCGGGCGGCGAAGAGCACCCAGTAGGAGGGGGCTGCGGCGCAAGCGACCGACCCCAGCGAGAACAGGATGATGCTGACGATCATCGCCGTCTTCCGACCGTAGCGGTCGCCGAGCGCACCGAGGGCCAGCCCGCCGAACCACCTGCTGATGAAGGCCGCGGAGATCAGTGACGCACTCTGCACGGTTCCGAGGTGGAACTCCTTGGCGATCTCGCTGAGGACGAGCGTGATGAGCACGAAATCGAAACCGTC
The DNA here is from genome assembly GCF_003762905.1 of Curtobacterium sp. ZW137. Classification (GTDB taxonomy): domain Bacteria; phylum Actinomycetota; class Actinomycetes; order Actinomycetales; family Microbacteriaceae; genus Curtobacterium. Next base: position 499,245 of record NZ_RJKS01000004.1, read on the forward strand.
CAGCAAGTAGCCGAGCCAGGACGCGGTGAACTGTTTCCACTGTTGCCGGGAGATGTCTCGGTACCAGGGACCGGACGGCGCTGTCCGCGCAGGAGACATGGTGTTCCTTCGATCGGGGCCAGTCTGACACCTCGTCAGACGTTGGACGTTGGACGTTGGCTCAGACGGTAACATCGTCAGGAATCCCCCGCAAGGGCTGTGAGGGAGGAAGGCGGACACCATGGCCTCTCGAGTCGTGCAGCAACCGGTCGCGCAGCAGATCGTCGAACTGGTCCGGGAACTCGGCCTCCGCCCGGGCGACGGCATGCCGACGGAACTCGAGCTCATCGAGCGGCTCGGCGTCTCCCGGAACACCGTCCGCGAGGCGATCCGGGAACTCCGCGCGTGGGGCATCGTCGACATCCGCCACGGACACGGGACCTTCGTGGCATCACCCTCGCTGCAAGCGCTCGCCCCGTCGCTCGTCTTCCGCACGCTCGTCGCAGGGCCAGACGGGCTCCTCGCGCTCCGGAACCTGGCTCGCGTGCGCGAGATGCTGGAGACCAGCGCGGTCGTCGAACTCGTCGGCGTGCTCTCGGACGACGACCGAGCGCACCTCACCGACCTCGCCGAGGAGATCGGCGACCCGAAGCTCTCCGCGGATGCCGACCGACGATTCCACCGCGCCCTCTACAGTCACCTCGACAACCCGCTGATCGGACAGCTCGTCGACGTGTTCTGGGATGCGTACCACGAAGCGCACGACCAGCTCGCGGATGTCTCCCCGTACGGACACGACTCGGTGGAGGCACACCGCGCGATCATCCGTGCGGTCGTCGACGGCGATGCCGGTATCGCGCAAGAGGCGATGCGGGCACACTTCCAGGGCATCTACGCCCGCCTGGACGCCTCGACTTCCAAGCTCACGACAGCGTCCGCCTGAGCAGCACGGAGACTCGTCAGCGGGCAGCGCCCTCGCGTGCCTCCATCGCGTCCCAGGCGAAGCTCGCGAGCCAGTGCGTGGAGTAGTACTCCTCGCCGACGCTCGCTTCGAGACCGGACGCCAGCAGACGGTCGGCTGCGTCGTCGAGCAGCCCGACGAGCTCAGCACTGTCCGTGCCATCGAGTGCGTCGACGATCCGCCGCGCGGAACCGGCGCGGGACAGATCGAGGCCGAAGAGGTGCACCTGCTGCGGGTCGTTCTCGTCGACGACCACGGTGGGGCTCAGGATCGCGTCGCCGGAACGCACCTCGGAGAAGAAGCCGCGGGCCCACGACGCGAACTCCGCCGCTGGCAGGACCGCGCGCATCAGGTCGGCTTCGGCGAAGCCGGCGGAGAGGAAGTCGTGTCCGCTGCGCTCCCACGCGAAGGGCCAGCCGGCGTCGTCGCCGAACCAGTCGCGGGCGGTGCGCTCGATCGTCGCGGCGAGGTCGTCCCGTCCGAGGGACCGAGCCCCGTCGAGCACGAGCAGCAGCCCGAACGCGGAGTTCGAGTGCACCCCGTGCCGGACGGGGTGGGCGGCGCCGGAGACCCATCGGGTGACGAGGTCCTCGAGCACGTCGATGACCGGGGCGAACGCGGGCGCAAGTGCCCGGATCGCGGGGACGTCGGACGTGGAGACCTCGGCCGCGAGCCGCATCAGCCAGGCCCACCCGTAGGGACGCTCGTAGTGCGGGGTCTGTCGGAGGTAGGTCGCCTCGATCGCGAGGTGATCCGCGCTCAGGTGGGCCTGCAGGACGGGGACGAGCCGGGCCTCCAGGCTGGGCGTGAGCCCGAACGCGACCAACCGCGTGGCGAGCCAGTGCATGTGGACCGACGAGTGCCAGTCGTACGAGGTGGCGAACGCCGGGTGGAGCTCGACGGGCAGCGCACGGTCGTCCGGACCGGACGTGGTGTGGTGCGCGGCGTACGGGTACTCGCGGGTGACGTTGTCCGCGGCGACCGCTGCGAAGCGGTCGGCCCAGGCGGCGCGTGCGAGATCAGAATGCGACAAGGTACATGACTCCCATGTTGACGACGAGCAGGATGGCGGCGGTCGGGATCTGCGCCTTGATCGGGCCGTACTTGTCGCGCATCTCGAGGAGCGCGGCCGGCACGAGGTTGAAGTTCGCGGCCATCGGCGTGACGAGGGTGCCGCAGAAGCCGGCGAGCATCCCGATCGCGAAGATCGCAGCGGGGTTGCCGTCGAAGCCCTGGACCAGGACCGGCCAGCCGATCGCGGCGGTCATGATCGGGAAGGCGGCGAACGCGTTGCCCATGATGATCGTGAACAGCGCCATGCCGAGGCAGTAGACGACGACCGCGGCGAGGAGCGAGCCGCCGGGCAGGATCGACTTGATGATCGTCCCGACGGCGTCCCCGACCCCGGCCTGGGTGAAGACGATGCCGAGCGTCGAGAGCATCTGCGGCAGGAGCGCTGCCCAGCCGATGGCCTGCAGGAGCCGGCCGCCTTCACGGATCGGCGTGGCGACCTTCGGCGGACGGAGGATGAACACGGCGACCACCACGGCGAGGACCGAGCCGATGCCGAGGCCGGTCAGTGTCGCACTGCCCTCGGCCAGGAGCGGCTGACCGCCGATCGAGACGAGCGGACCGAGCGTCGCGACGAGCACGGCCACCACCGGGACGACGAGCGCTGGGATGAAGAGGCGGTTGCCGAAGCGGGTGGCGAACGCGGCGCGCTCGTCGGGGGTGGTGGTCGCGAGGACGCTGGTGCTGGCGCCACCGGTGCTCGGTCGCGCGGTCACACCGGTCGGCTCCGCCGGCCCGGTCTCCGCACCGGTGCCGGCGCCCGGGATGCTTGCCACCCGGGTGCGGCTCGGTGCACCGCCCCGCGCCGTCGTCCCGGTGAACCCGAGTCCGGCGAGCGCCACCATCACCAGCACCGCGACGCCGAGCGCCCACGCCGGAGCGGTCTTCGCGGCGACGAACGTGCCGTAGAAGAAGGAGAGGCCGAGGATGCCCCAGAACGCCGCGTTGCCGAGGCGCTTCGCGTGCGTGGTGTCGGTGACGATGAGGACCGCGACGGCGATGAAGAACGCGCCGATGAGCCAGTAGAGCCATTCGCTGGTGATCATGCCGGGGCTCCTGCCGTGGCGGGCTCGCGGACGTCCGCGGCCATCTTGTCGAGCTTCCGGTCGAACAGCAGCAGCCGTGTCCCGTGGACGAGCAGCGCGGCGATGCCCGTCGGGATCGCCCAGAGCGCGAGGTCGATCGGTTCGAGCGCCAGGTCGTACGTGGTGTCGACGAACGTCGTGATCAGGAGGATCGAGCCGACCGCGACGAAGACGTCCTCACCGAAGAACACCCCGACGGTGTCCGACGACGCCGAGTACCCCTTGATCTTCTCCCGCATCCGGTCGTCGAGCCGCCCGTACTTCTTGATCGCGGCACCTTCGGCCATCGGGTACACGAGCGGACGGACGGTCTGCGCCGGCCCACCGATGCTCGTGAGCCCGACCGCCGCGGTGATCTGCCGCACGGCCAGGTACGCCGCCAGGATGCGACCCGTGGTGAGCCGGTCGAGCTTCGCGATGAGCCGCTTCGCCTGGTCCTGCAGGCCGTAGCGCTCGATCAGGCCGATGACCGGCAGCACCAGGGCGAAGGTGGTGACGGACCGGCTGGACGCGAATCCGTTGCCGAACGCGTCGAGGATGCCGACGGGGCCGATCCCGCCGATGGCCGCTGTCACGATGCCCGCGACGGTGACGACGAGGAGCGCGTTGACGCGCAGTGCGAAGCCGACGATGACGACGGCGACGCCGATGAGGACGAACATGCGGGACAGTCTGGACCGCATTGTTCAACAATCACAAGACCCACTCCGGATCTGTAACACGGCGGTCACACGGGGTGCCCTGTGGAGGAGTCGGTCCGCGCCCGTGTCAGGATCGGGGCATGACCCGAACCGTCGGCGGCGCCGAGTCCACCGCGACGCGCCTACGCACGATGATCGCCGACGGCGACTTCACGCCGGGCGCGCAGCTGTCCGAGGAGCGGCTGAGCGACCAGCTCGGGGTGTCCCGGAACACGCTGCGCGAGGCGTTCCGGCTGCTCGCGCGGGACCGGCTCGTCGAGCACGTGTTCAACCGCGGCGTGTTCGTCCGGCGGCTGAGCGCATCCGACGTGGCCGACCTCTACGCCGCGCGCCGGGTGCTCGAGGAGGCCGCGGTCCGGGCGTGCACGCCGTCCTCGCCTGCACTCGAGGCCGCAGCTGCCGCCGTCGCGTCCGCGCGGGACGCAGCCGCAGCCGGCGACTGGCGCGCCGTCGGCACGGCGGACATCCGCTTCCACTCCGAGCTCGTCCGCGCGGTGCCGAGCGAGCGGATCTGGGGGCTGATGGACGGGATGCTCGCGGAGATGCGGCTGGCGTTCCTGACGACCGAGGACCCGGCAGCGTTCCACGCGCAGTTCGTCGACCGGAACGAGGCCATCGTCGCCGCACTGCGGGCCGGTGACACCGCGGCCGCGTCCGCCCTGCTCGCCGCCTACCTGGACGACGCGGAAGGGACCCTGCGGGCGGCCGCGGCGGAGGTCCGCCAGGACTGACCGGCCGTCCGGGTCACGGCTGGTCGGGCACCGCCACGATGTGGTTCTGGTAGGCCCACACCACGGCCTGCAGCCGCGAGCGCACCCCGAGTTTCGGGAGCATCCGCGCCAGGTGCGACTTCACGGTCGAGACCTCGAGCACGAGCTCGGCGGCGATGTCCTCGTTCGACATCCCCTGCGCGAGCAGCAGGAGCACCTCACGCTCCCGGGCCGTCAGGACGCCGTCCGCCCGGTCTCCCGCGACCGGCCGGAGGCTCCGGCGGGACACGAACTCGCGGAGCACCCGCCGCGTGAGGGCCTGGTCGAGCGTGCCGTTGCCAGCGGCCACCTGCCGCACCGCGTCGACGATGGTGTCCGGCTCGGCGTCCTTGAGCAGGAACCCGGACGCACCGGCCTCGAGCGCGCCGAACACGTAGTCGTCCAGGTCGAACGTCGTCAGCATCAGCACCGGGACCGCCGGGTCCGCGTCCGGCCCGCACAGGATCCGGGCGAGCTCGATCCCGTTCCACACGGGCATCCGGATGTCCAGGCAGGCGACGTCGGGTCGGGTGGAGCGCGCGAGTGCGAGCGCCTCGCCGCCGTCGGCGGCGACGCCGACCACCTCGATGTCGGGCTCCGCGTCGAGGAGCGCGGTGACCCCGGCGCGGACGAGTGGCTGGTCGTCCGCGACCAGGACGCGGATCACGCGACCACCTCGGCACCGTCGGACGCCCCGTCGGGTGCGGGAGGAGCCTCCCGTCCGAGCGTCAACGTCACCAGCCAGCCGCCGGTGGCGGTGGGACCGGTCTGGAGGCTCGCCCCGACCAGGTCCGCCCGCTCGCGCATCCCCCGCAGTCCGTTGCCGCCCGATGGTGAACTCCCGATCGCCGGGACGACGGCCCGTGCGTTCTCCACCCGGATCACCACACGGGACGGGTCACGGTCGTCGACGACCACGGTGCACGGGGCGGACGGGGCGTGCATGGCGGCGTTGGCGAGTGCCTCCTGGACCGTCCGGTACGCGGCGAGCTGCGCGAGCGGACCGACGCCGTCAGCCAGCGGACGGGCTCCCGGGAGCACGTCGATCCGCACGTCGCTGCGGTACCGGGCACGCTCGACCAGGTCGAGGATGCCGGCGACCGTTTCCACCGCCTGCTCGGCCGGGGTGTCGTCACGGAGCAGCCCGACCAGGCGACGGAGGTCGTCGAGGACGGCGGTGCTCTGCTCGCGGACCTGACGCACCCCCTCGTGCGCCCGTTCCGGCTCGGTGTCGATCTGCCGGTCGATGACGGCCGACATCAGTGCGATGCCGGACAGGTGGTGTGCGGCGATGTCGTGGAGCTCGCGCGCCATCGCCGCACGTTCGCGGGACACGGCGGCGTCGACCAGCGCGTCCCGCTCGCGCCCCACGGCGCTCGCCTCGGCGTTGCGGGCGGCACGGACCTCACGACGTGAGCGGACGAGCAGGGCGACCAGGAGCGGGAACCCGACGGCACCGACGGCCTGCAGGGCACCCTGCCCGGCGGACGCGGCGAGTCCCTGTGCCAGGGGGCCGGGCCCCTCGGCCACGGACACGACGACGGACTGCCCGACGACGACCAGGGCCGCCGCGCCGATCAGTGTCGGCCAGAGCCGGGCGAGGGGCACGCGGAGGGCCACGAGGACGACGGCGACGACGACCGGCAGGGCGGTCAGGCCGAACAGGCCGGACGACCCGGGCGCGAGCGCGGCGACCACGACCGGCAGCGCCGCGATCGTCAGGAGCGACGTGCGCGGGGCCCGACGGGCGGCGAGCAGGACGGCCGACTGGGCGAGCAGCCCCGCGGCGAGGACGGACCACGCGGTGCCGAACGGCGCCGGGACACTCGCGCCGAGGCCCGCGCCGTCGGGGTCGGCGGCGTCGAGCGGGGGCAGGCCGAGGAGCAGGCCGATCGCGAGGACGGCCGTGCCGACGGCGACGAGGACGTCGAGGCGTCGCTCGCGCGGCTCAGCGGGTGCCATCGTTCGATCCTACGAGGCGGGCAGGCCGGCGCGGGCGGCGCGGTCGCTCCGTCGGACCACGGCGACGTCGTGGCCGAGACGACCACGGGTCACCACGATCAGCACGGCGGCAGCGACCGTGGACAGGATCGCGAGCCCGGTCATCATGGTGCCCGCGGTCATCCCCGGGTACATGTCCGCCCAGAACGTCGTGATCGTGTTGTTCACGCCGACGTGCAGCAGCAGCGCCACCGGCAGGCTCTGGCCGGTCTTGTTGAACACCCAGGTCATGACGACGTTGAAGGTGATCGTGAAGGCCGCGAAGACGAGCGGCTCGCTCCAGTGCGCATCCGGCCAGCCGCCCCAGTCACTGAGGTACAGCGGCATGTGCCACAGCGCCCAGACCGGACCGAGGACCGCGGCGGAACCGAGCGCGCCGAACCGGTCCTGCAGGCGAGGCAGCGCGAAGTCGCGCCAGCCGGGCTCCTCGGACAGTCCGGTCGTGAACAGCTGCACGACCAGCCCGGGCACGACGGCCGCGAAGGCCAGGGCCGATGGCGCACGAACGTCCCCGTCGGCGAACGGCAGCCCGGAGAGGACGATCAGCGCGGGCACCACGACGAGTGCCAGGGCGTACCAGTACCAGGCGACGCGCCAGCGCCAGAGCCGGCCGACCCAGCGGCGGAGCCCCGGACGGCCGTCGGCGATCGCCGTCACCAGGAACGCGCTGCCGAGCGGGCCGAGGAGTGCTCCGGGCAGGATCCCGGAGAACTGGGCGGTGCCGAGCAGCTCCGGGAAGTGGATGTCCCACACCCCGAGCCCGTGCGGGGACAGGATGTAGGGGATCCAGGCGAGCCAGCTCAGCCCCAGCGCGAGGGTGAAGAACGACGTGAGCGGGCGGCGGGCGACGAGGCCGCGTGCGCCTCCCGCCGGTCGGGGTGCGGTGCCGACAGTGGGCCGGACTTCGGTGGTGTTCGTCATGCCGTCGACGCTAGGGAGCGCCGAACGGCGGGACGACCGACGGAAGGACGCACCTGCCGGGGTTGCATCGAAGGATGCAGGACGACTGTTCCAGGACTGCGTGTTGCACATTTCACACTTCAGCGGCAGGATCGGACCATTACGGCGACGGACGCCGAATCGGGGAGGCAACGATGAAGTCACCGACCAGGAACGAGAAGTGCACGACCGCAGTGGTGGCCGTGCTGACCGCAGGAATGTGCGCCTCACTGCTCGGCCCGACTCCGGCCACGGCGGCGTCACCCAGCGAGGCCGATCTTTTGGGGCGCATCGTTCAGCTGGGAGAAGATCCGGGCCCTGGGTGGCGCGGCAGCAGCGCTCGGCGCTGAGCTCATCGGCGTCACCGCCGTCAGACAGAAGTGCTTCTCATGAACCGCTGGAAGTCTGCGATCGTCCTCCTCGGTGGCGCGGCTGCCACGACGGCCGCCTGTCTCTTCGCCGAGCCCGCCCTTGCCGGAATGGTCTTCATGGCAACCGTCTTCTGCGCTGCCTTCACGAAACCGATCATCGGCAACACGCAGGTGCCGGTCAACGCGGGAATCAGCGTTGACGAGGTTCGGCGCTATCGCTTGCAGCATTCCGGGTCCACCATCAGCGAAGCTGCGGCTGCCGTCGCGCGCCGATGACGCTCGTGCGGCGGTGATCGCCGCGGCGGCCGCGGTCCTCCTCGTCAGGGCACCGTCGAGCGTGGGAGCGCCTCGCGAGCCGCTGGCCGCAGCAGCGGCAGCGGCAGCGGCAGCGGGGTGAACTAGCCGTTCGCCACGGGCACCGCCGCGCCCCATCCGGACCAGGACCCGTACGCGACCCGCACCGGGAGCGCCGACGCCCGGTCAACCACGTACGCGGTCCTGCCGTCGACCGACCGCGAGAGCCACAGGTGGAGCGCGGCACTCGTCGGCGTCGCCACCGTGACGAGCTCGATCACGTACTGCCCCGTCGGCACGATGAACTGGGCCGACTGCTCGGAGTCGAGCAGCGTCGAGAACCGTGACGACGCGGTGACGCCCGTCGCCGTGTCGACGACGTTCACGGTCGCGCCGCTCAAGCGCGGGTCCGGCGCACGATCGGCGGAGTTCGCGAAGACCTCGAGGTCGTAGGTGCGGTGCACGTAGTGCGTCGACAGGGTCACACGCGACGCCGTCGACGCACCCTGCTGCTGCACGAGGGTCTTCCAGTGCGCCGGCTCCGCGTCCCGCGAGTCGTACGCCGAGATCGTGTACTGGCCGGAGCCGAGCCCGACGAACTCGTAGCGTCCAGCCGCGTCTGACGTCGTCTGGAAGTTCTGCCACGTGTCGGTCTGGTTCGCGGCCGTCACCGTCTTCCCCGCGAGCGCTCCCGCCGGGCCCACGATCGAGCCGCTCGCCGTGGCGCCGACGCTCAGCGCGAGCGTGGTGCTGGTCGTCCCACCGGCGACGACGGCGACACCGGTCCGACGAGCGGGAGCCAGCGTCGCGGCTCCCTGCCCCGGGATCACCCTCGTGGTGACCGTCACGGTCTGCGGACTCGGGATCCCTCCGAGCACGACCCGTCCGTTGGCATCGGTGAGCCCGTCGGCGTCGATGCCCTCGATCCCGAGAGCCGCGACCTCCACGCCGGCCACGTTGCGCGGAGTTCCGTCGGCCGTCGTGAGCTGCACGGCGACAGAGCCGACGGTGGCCGGCGCGGCGACCGCAGCCGTCGGCGCCAGCAGCCCGAGCGCGAGCACACCGGCCACCAGGCCGCCCGCAGTGGCGAGTCGCTTCATCACAGGTCCCCGATCCGGGAGGGCCCGGTGCCCCGCCACGTGCATCGAACAGTGCACCGTCAGCGGTCAGTGCGCACGCCCTCCGCGCGGGCCGGACTCAGCCGCGGAGGAGCGACCCGACCGCGTCCACCACGATCTGCCGACGCCGCGCGGGCACGACTGCCGTGACCAGGGTGTCGAACTCGGGGGTCGTCGCGTCCCAGAACCCGGCGACGTGGACCACCAGTCCGAGCAGCACGGCCGGGCGGTAGGACCGCGGGAGCACGCCTGCGCGCTGCGCGTGCTCGACGGCGGCGACGGCTTCGGCGTTGCTGCTGACGATCGCCTCGAGCGGCGCATCGGCGGCACGTTCGAGCCGGTACCAGGTCGCGAGCCGCGGCACCCACGGTCGACGGGCGTACGAGTCGAAGAGCCGCCCGGCGTACGCGGGGAGGTCGTCGGTGTCGATCGGCACCTCGGTGAGCGTCTCGGTGACCGTCTGTGTGATGAGCGCGTCGAACAGTCCCTCCTTGCTGCCGAAGTAGTGGAAGATCTGCGCCTTGTTGCTCGACGACGCCGCGGCGATGCGTTCGATCCGGGCACCGGTGAGCCCGACCGCTGCGAACTCGTCACGCGCGGCGAGCAGGAGCTTCGCACGCATGGCGTCGGCAGCGGGGGGCGTGAAGCTGGCCATGGGGACAACGGTATCGACCCGCCGGTCACGGTGGGCGCTCTGGTCGCGACCAGGACCGGACGGGAGGCCCGGTGTCAGCCGGCACCGGGCCTCCCGTCCGCCCCGTCCGCGGTTCAGGGCCTAGTGTTCGAACGTGCGCACCGAACCACGTCACTGGTTCCTCGCCCGCGACGAACGCGGCAACCTCGCCACGGACGTCCATGCCGGCGGGGCCGACGCGCTGCCCTGGTCCGAGGGCAACCTCGTCCGGCCACTGGTCCACGGGGCCCCGTACTTCGAACGCATCCACGCGGAGCTCGCGGCGCTCGCGCCCGGTGACCGTGTCTGGTTCACCGACTGGCGGGGCGACGCCGACGAACGGCTGCTGCCCGACGGCCCCACGATCGGCGACCTGCTCGCCGACCGCGCGCGAGCGGGCGTGGAGGTCCGCGGCCTGATCTGGCGCTCCCACGGCGAACGCGTGTCCGCGTCGCTCAGCGCCCGCGCGAACGAGCTGCTCGGCCGGAAGATCAACGACGCCGGCGGCGAGGTGCTGCTCGACCAGCGCGTCCGCGTGTTCGGGTCGCACCACCAGAAGTTCTTCGTCATCCAGCACCGCGACGACCCCTCGCGCGACGTGGCGTTCGTCGGCGGGATCGACCTGTGCCACAGCCGTCGCGACGACGCAGCGCACCAGGGCGATCCGCAACCCGTGTCGATCGACGCCCGGTACGGCAAGCGGCCGGCATGGCACGACGCGTCGATGGAGCTGCGTGGGCCGGTGGTCGCCGACGTCCTGGCGGTCTTCGCCGAACGCTGGGACGACCCGACCCCGCTCGACCGGAGCCTGCCGTACCGGATGCTCCTGCAGCGCCTCACCCGGATGCCGCGTCGCCCGGAACCCCTGCCGGAGCGGACTCCCCCGCCGCCGCCCGCCGGGGACCACGCCGTGCAGCTGCTCCGGACCTACGGGGTGAAGCGACCGCCGTTCCCGTTCGCGCCGGATGGCGAGCGGAGCATCGCGCGAGCGTACGGCAAGGCGTTCAAGGCCGCGGAGTCGCTGATCTACATCGAGGACCAGTACCTCTGGTCGAAGGAGATCGCGACCGGCATCGCCGAGGCCCTCGAACAGAACCGCGACCTCCGCGTGATCGTGCTCGTCCCGCGGTACCCGAACTCCGACGGGGTGCTCGGCGGCCCACCGGCGCGGTTCGGCCAGATCGAGGCGATGCGCACGCTCCGCCGGACGGCAGCGGACCGTGTCGGCGTCTTCGACCTGGAGCACGAGTCCGGGCGGCCGATCTACATCCACGCGAAGGTGTGCGTCGTCGACGACCAGTGGTCCACCATCGGGTCGGACAACTTCAACCGCCGGTCGTGGACGTCCGACAGTGAACTGACGTGCGCAGTCGTCGACACCTCGCCCGGTGACGGGTCGATGGCTCGGGACCTCCGGCGCCAGCTGTGGGCCGAGCACCTGGCGACCACGCCCGACGACGAACGCTTCGACGGGTCGGGCGTGGAGCTCCTCGCGCTGTGGCGGTCGACGGCGCGCGCACTCGACGACTGGCAGGAGGACGGGCAGCCAGGACCCCGACCGCCGGGACGCATCCGCCACCACGAGCCCGAGCCCGTGTCCGCCTTCCAGCGGCTGTGGGCGCGCCCCGCGGCGGCGTTGGTCGCGGACCCGGACGGGCGCCCGCGCGGCCTCCGCGGGACGAGCCGGTTCTGACGGTGGAGACCCTCGAGATCGAGCGGCTGCGGCTGCGGCCCTGGCGGGTCGAGGACGCCCCGTTCCACCGTCGGCTCTGGGCCGAACGGGATCCGCGCGTCCCCGCGCACCGACGTCTGACACCCGACGGGCACCCGACCGTCACCGAGCTCGAGGACTGGGTCCGCCGCGACGAGCACCTGCCGACACCCGGCTTGCTCGTGGTGGAGCGCACGGACACCGACGAGGCCATCGGGTACTGCGGACTCGTCCCGAACAGCGTCGGCCGACCCGAGGAGCCCGAGCTGGCGTACGAGTTCCTCCAGCGCTCCTGGCACCACGGGTACGCGACCGAAGCCGCCGGCGCGGTCGTCGCCCAGGCGCGGCGGATCGGGTACGGGCACCTCGCCTCCACCGTGCGGGAGTGGAACACCGCGTCGCTCCGGGTACTCGAGAAGCTGGGCTTCGTCGACACCGGCGAGCGGGAGGAGGACGCCGTGCACGGGGCGTCGCTGCTGCTGCGGACGACGCTCTGACGACCGTTCGGTCACTCCTGGAACGTCGCGCGGTAGGCGGTCGGTGAGGTCCCGATGATCGCGCCGAAGTGCCGGCGGAGGTTCGTGTCCGAGCGCAACCCGGTGGCCTCGGCGATCCGGGTGACGCTGAGGTCGGTGCGCTCGAGGAGCTCGCGCGCGTGGTCGATGCGGGCACGGAGCACCCACTGCATCGGGGTGATGCCGGTGTCCGCGGTGAAGCGCCGCGAGAACGTCCGGGGTGAGACGTTCGCGCGGCGCGCGAGCGTCGTGAGCGTCAGGTCGTCCTGCAGGTGGTCGAGCGCCCAGGCGCGGGTGGCCGCGAAGACGTCGCCGAGGGGTTCCGGGATGCTGCGGGGGACGTACTGCGCCTGACCGCCGCTCCGGTACGGGGCGCTGACGAGTCGTCGTGCCACGTGGTTCGCGAGCCCGACGCCGTGGTCACGGCGGATGAGGTGGAGGCAGAGGTCGAGGCCGCTCGCGGCTCCGGCGCTCGTGAGGACGTCGCCAGCGTCGACGAAGAGCACGTTCTCGTCGACGTCGACCGCCGGGTACCGCTCACGGAGCACGTGCGTGTAGTGCCAGTGCGTCGTCGCACGACGGCCGTCGAGCAGTCCGGCGGCGGCGAGCGTGAAGGCGCCCGTCGAGATGGCGGCGATCCGGGCACCACGCTCGTGGGCCGTACGCAGCGCGGCGATCACCGCGGGCGGCGTGGTGGTGTCAGCGGGGTTCCGGAACCCGGGGACGAGCACGGTGTCCGCCCACGCGAGGGTCTCGAGGTCGTGGCCCACGGCGTAGGCGAGCCCGTTCCACCCGTCGACGGTGCCGGCCTGTTCCCCGCAGACCCGGACCTCGTACGGCATGCTCGGCCGCTTCGCGAAGACGTGCGCGGCGATCCCGACGTCGAGCGCCTTCGCGCCGTCCAGCACGAGCACGGCCACGCGGTGGTCGCGGACGGAGTTCACGGTGGCGAACCTAGCGCGCATCGAGCACCGGCCGGGACCGCGACGCGACGGCGGTCGCCACCACCAGGACGACCAGGACGACGCCGGCCGCTGCCGCGTACACGGCGCGGTACGGGTCCGGGAAGCCCCCGAGCCCGGCGATGAGCAGCCCCGCCAGGACCGCGCCGACGCGACGGGTGTTCGTGAAGAGCCCGGACGCGAGCCCAGGGCTCGGGAAGACGTCCTGGAAGACGGTCAGCCCGACACCGGCGACCGAGGCGAAGAACCAGGCGTTCAGCGGCTGCAGGGCCAGCAGCTGCCACGGCTCGTGGACCAGCGTCGCGAGTCCGTAGTAGACGGCACCGCACGCGCACCCGACGGCGAGCAACGTCCGGGCGGGGACACGCTCGTGGAGCCGCCCCATGACCAGCAGCGCGGGGATCTCGACCAGGGCGGCGGCGCCGAGCACGATCCCCGCCCACACGATCGGCGCGCCGAGGTCCCGGGCGACGAACAGGGTCGCGACGGTGACCGTGGCGATGTTCGTGGCCTGCAACAGCGTGAAGGCGGACACGACCGACCACCGTGACCATCCCCGCAACTGCGCGAGCAGGCTCGGACGGACCGCCTGGTCCTGCTCGGGCACGGGCCCGCGGCGGCGCAGCAGGAGCAGGGCGGTGACGACGTTGACGATGCTGATGCCGGCGAGCAGCAGCAGCGCGGCAGGGGTCCCGGCGAGGCCCGTGCTGAGCGTCGCGAGCGGCGGGCCGACCACCCAGGCGAACGACACGATGGCGCGCGTGCGGATGACCCGGGCCGGCGGTGCACCCTCGTGCCGGAGCTGCGCGAACAACAGGGTCGATCCGACGCCGGGCGGGCCGCCGAGCACCACGAGCGCGATCACCAGGACGGGGAGCGAGGTCGTGAGGGCGAGTGCGGCGACGAAGCCTGCTCCGGCGAGCGCGCAGAACAGCAGCGGGCGGAGGTAGTCGCGGGTCCGGTCCGCCGTCGCGGGGATCACCAGCGACGCGACGAACCCGCCGACGTTGTAGCAGCCGAGCACCCAGCCGACCTCGGTCGGCGTCGCGCCGGCGAGCGTCACGAGGAGGACGGCGAGCAGCGGGTTCAGGACCGCGAACTGGAGCGCCCAGAACCACGCGGCGGCGGGCCAGAGCAGGCGGCCCGGTGGGGGTTCTCGTTCCATGCAGCCAACCCAACTGCCCCCACGCGCAGCTCACCAGCAGCAGCCAGGACGGCGGTCGTACAGATCGCGCCAACCGGGTCCACCGCTCAGATCGACGCCTCGGTCCCCCGCACCTTCCCGACCACCACGTCGACGATGCCCGCCAGCAGCGCCGCGGCGACGAAGCCGAGCGAGACACCGAGCCCGAGCGGCAGCCCGTCGGAGTAGTCCCCACGCGACGTCGCCAGCGCCGAGTAGAACACGCTGCCGACCGCCGCGATGCCGATCGCCGACCCGACTCGCGCGCCGACCTGGATGAGCCCGCCCGCCGAGCCGCCCTGCTCGACCGGCACCTCGGACAGGGTGAGGGTCTGGTTCGGCGAGATGGTCAGCCCGGAGCCGATGCCCGCCACGAGCAGCGGCGCCACGAGCCACCACCCGAGGTCGGACCGGAAGTGGTTCGCGACGACCCAGATGACGCCGCCCAGTCCGATGAGCACGAGGACGGTCCCCACGACGATGAGCTGCCGTCCGAAGCGGTGCACGACCCGCCCGCCGACGGTCGACGCGATCCCGGACCCGATCGCGAACGGGACGGAGGCCAGTCCCGCCAGCAGTGCGGAGTAGTGCAGCCCCGACTGCAACGCCAGCGTCAGGACGAAGAACAGCGGGGTGAACCCGGCGAAGTACAGGGTCGCGAGACCGACGCCGAGTGAGAACGACCGGCGCCGGAACAACCCGAGGTCGATGACCGGCTCCTTCGTCCGCTGGTACCGCCGCTCCCACAGCACGAAGCACGCACCGAACACGACGGCGACGACGACGAGCCACCACTTCGCGCCGCCTTTCCACTCCTGCGACTGCACGAACGGCAGGAGCAGGGCCACCACGGCAGCTCCGAGCAGGGCGATGCCCACCGGGTCGAAGTCGTGCTTCCGGCCGCGTTCGGTCCGGGCTGCGGCCGGCAGGAAGCGGAAGGCCAGGAGGATCGTGACGAGTCCCACGGGCAGGTTCACGAAGAAGACGAACCGCCACCCGTTCTCGGTCCCGAACGCGGTGATGAGCAGTCCGCCGACGAGCGGACCGATCGCGGTCGCGATCCCCACGGTCGCCCCGAACAGCCCGAACGCGGTGCCACGCTCCTTGCCGCGGAAGAGCTGCTGGATGAGCGCGGTGACCTGCGGGGTGAGCAGCCCGCCGGCGAGACCCTGCACGAGCCGCGCGATCACCAGCACGAGACCGTTCGGCGCGAATCCGCAGAGCGCGCTCGCGAGGGTGAAGAGCCCGACGCCGATGACGAACATGCGTCGGCGGCCGGAGGCGTCGCCGAGCCGCCCGCCGGGGACGAGCAGCAGGCCGAAGGACAGCGCGTAGCCGGAGAGGATCCACTGCACGGCCTCGGGCGAGGCGCCGGGGAGTCCGCTCGAGATCGACTGGAGCGCGACGTTGACGATCGACACGTCGAGGAGCACGATGCCGCCGCCGAGCAGGCAGACGACGAGGGCCTTCCAGCGGTTCGGGTCCGGTTGGTCGCCGGCGTCCACCGGGGAGCGGTCCGGCTGGTTGCCGGCGTCCTCCGCTTGGCGGTCCGGCTCGGACGGCGCGTCGGTACGTGCCGCGTGGTGTGCAGAGTGGTGCTCGACGGCGGGGTCGGCGTCGGGCTCGGCGGGTTTGCGGTGTTCGGCTGCCATGACGCTGTCACGCTAGGCTCGGCGCCTGTCCGGTCGGGGTACAGGCGCCGGAGCTTGGACGAGACCCGTGGCTGACCACGAGTGCAGCGCGGACGCTGCCGAGCTCAGCGAGCCGAGCGCGACGGCTCGACCGCGGTGCCGACGCGGTGCGGGAAGTGGAACCGCACGGCGAGTCCGGCGAGCGCAGCGGCAGCGATGATCGCACCACCGAGCAGCAGCGGACCGGCGTAGCCGCCGACCAGCAGCGGTCGGGACAGCACCGGGCCGAGGATCTGCCCGACGGCGTACCCGGTGGTCAGGAGCGCCACGGCCCGCGGGACCTGGAAGTGGGCGCCGAGGGCGAGTGCGAGCGAGCTGATGCCGACGAAGGTGCCACCGAAGAGCGCGGCCGAGACCAGGGCACTGGCGCTCCCGGGCAGCACGCCGGTCAGGGCCACGCCGACGGCCTGCACACCGAGTGCGACGGTGAGGAGCGTCGGTCGGCTCCACCGGCGGCCGAGCGCGGTCCAGAGCGCGGCCCCGGGCATCGCCGCCAGGCCGACGACGACCCATGCTCCGTCCCCGGTCCACGCGGGGCCGCTCTGCCCGATCGCCGCGACGAGGAACGTCCCGGCGATGATGTAGCCGATGCCCTCGAAGCCGTAGCTGATCACGAGCGCGGCGAACCGGTGCCCCGTCGGCGGCAGCGCGTCACCGTCGGACGTCCGTCCCTCGGCTGTGGCCACCGCGGGTGGCAAACCCCACGCGACGACGGTGAGGAGCGCCGCGAGCCCCGCTGCGATGAACCACGCCGTCTGCCAGGTGGACGTCGCCCGCACGACCAGGACGACGATGCCGGAGAGCGCGATGCCGGTGCCGATGCCGCCGAACCCCCAGCCGACGAAGTGCGGTCCGACCGCTCGCAGGCGGGAGATCATCGCCGAGGTGGCGGCGATGAACACCAACGCGCTGGTGAGTCCGGCGACGAACCGGAGCACCGACCACCACGCCACGTCCGACACCGCGGGCATGAGTGCGAGCGTCGCCACGGTGAGGAGCATCGCGACCCGCATCACCCGCTGGGACCGGACGAGGACCGGGATGCCGATCCCGAGCAGCGCTCCGAGCAGGTACCCGACGTAGTTGACCGTGGCGAGGCCTGCGCCGTCGCTGACGGACAGCCCGGCCTGGGTCTGCATGAGCGGCAGGATCGGCGTGAAGACGAACCGGGCGATGCCGGTGCTCGCTGCCAGGGCAGCAGCCCCCTGGAGGGCGATCACCCCGGGCGAGCCGACGCGCAGCGACGGGAGGGCGATGGTGTGGGTGGCGGTGATGGCCATGGTGTTCCCGTCGGTCGGTGGTCCGGTCTCGCAGCGTTCCCGGCTGCAGCAGTGACGCTACGAGCGGCCGAGCGGGAGCGGAATTGCCGGAGACGGCGGACTTATGCTTGGCGGTCATGGACGTCGAACTGCGCCACCTGCGGGCGTTCCTGATGGTCGGCCGGCACCTGTCCTTCACCCGTGCGGCGGAGCAGCTGTTCGTGACGCAACCGGCCCTGACCCGGACGATCAAGCAGCTCGAGGACCTCCTCGAGACACGGCTCCTCGACCGGGACACCCGGCGTGTGGGGCTGACGGAAGCGGGCGCGCGGTTCTTCGAGCAGGCGCAGTCGGCGGTCGCGGCCGTCGACCGGGCCGTGTCGTCGGTGGTGGCGCCGACCCCGCTGCGCCTGGCCTTCACCTGGCTGCTGCCGACACCATGGGCGCAGGACGCCATCGCGGAGTACGAGCGGATGGGCGAGGGGTCGGTGTCGCTCATCCGGACCGATGAACCCGTCGACGCGCTCCTCCGTGGGGACGTCGACGTCGCGGTCCTCCGGGAACCTCGTGCCGTCCCGGAGCAGGTCCGCGTGGTCCCGCTCTTCCACGAGGAGCGGGTGCTGATCTGCTCGGCAGGGTCCGGCATCTCGGTCGACCGCCCCATCCCGTGGGGCGATCTCCGGCACCACCCGTTCGTGTTCAACGCCGTCACCGGGACGGTCGGGCCGTGGTCATGGGCCGACGGCGACGGTCCGACCACGTTCGTGGAGACGGCCAACTACGACGAGTGGCTGGAGTCGATCGCCGCGGGCCGGGGTGTGAGCGCGGTGGCGGCCATCGCGGCGCAGCGCACCATCCACCCTGCGATCCGGTTCGTGCCGTTCGCGGATGCTCCGCCGAGCTCGGTGTCGATCGCGTTCGTCCCGGGTGACCGCGACCCGGTCAAGCGCCGGTTCGTGGGCGCCGCCACCGCTGTCCTCGCCTCGACGGAGCAGCGATAACCAATCGGTCTACTAGTGTGCTACGGTCATGCCATGCCCACCGAGACCGACTCCCGCCAGGCCATCCTGGACGCCGGACAGCGCACCATCGCCCACAAGGGCTGGGCGGCGGTCGGCCTGAACGAGCTCCTCACCGAAGCCGGCGTTCCGCGGGGGTCCTTCTACTACTACTTCAAGTCCAAGGACGTCTTCGGTGAAGCGATGATGCAGGAGTACTTCCGCGAGTACCTCGCCGACATGGACGAGATCTTCGAGCGGCGGGACCTCCCCGCGGCCGATCGACTGCTGCGGTACTGGCAGCAGTGGCGGGAGACGCAGAGCCTCGACGATTGCCAGGGCAAGTGCCTCGCGGTCAAGCTCGGCGCCGAGGTGTCCGACCTCTCCGAACCGATGCGCATCGCCCTCAAGGACGGCACGACCGCGATCATCGAACGCATCACCCGGATGATCACCGCGGGACAGGCGGACGGCTCACTCGCCGCGGACATCGATGCCGAGAGCACCGCGCAGACGCTCTACGACCTCTGGCTGGGCGCGAGCGTGATGGCGAAGATC
Organism: Curtobacterium sp. ZW137; assembly: GCF_003762905.1. GTDB lineage: Bacteria > Actinomycetota > Actinomycetes > Actinomycetales > Microbacteriaceae > Curtobacterium. The sequence goes on from NZ_RJKS01000004.1 coordinate 518,064, forward strand.
CACCGCGACACTGCCGCGATGGACAACGCGTACGGCATCACCACGCAGATCCTGCACTGACCAACTGACTCCCCCGGTTCACCGGGGTCCAGCTCCACCTCCAGATAACTGACCGGTCTACTAACGAAGGACGACTCCCATGAAGATCCTGATGGTCCTCACCTCGCACGACGAACTCGGCACCACCGGCCGCAAGACCGGCTTCTGGCTCGAGGAACTCGCCGCGCCCTACTACCGCTTCGTCGAGGCAGGCGCCGAGATCGTCCTCGCCTCCCCGAAGGGTGGCCAGCCCCCACTGGACCCGGTGAGCAATGCGCCGGCCAACCAGACCGACCACACTCGCCGCTTCGAGCAGGACGCCGTCGCGACCCGAGCGCTCGCACACACCGTCCGTCTGGACAGCGTGGACCTGGCCGACTTCGACACGGTCTTCTACCCGGGCGGGCACGGACCGCTCTGGGACCTCGCCGAGGACCAGGACTCCGTGACCCTGATCCAGGACACCCTCCGTGCGGGCAAGCCGATCGCGCTGGTCTGCCACGCACCCGGCGTCCTCCGTCACGTCACGAACGAGGACGGCACCCCGCTCGTGCAGGGCCGCCGTGTCACCGGGTTCACCAACTCGGAGGAGGAGGGCGTCGGCCTGACCGACATCGTGCCCTTCCTGGTGGAGGACGAGCTCGTCCGTCTCGGCGGCGACTACAGCAAGATCGGCGACTGGCAGTCCTACGTGGTCGAGGACGGCCTGCTCATCACCGGCCAGAACCCGGCGTCGTCCGCGTCCGCCGCGGACGCGCTGCTCGCGAAGCTCGGGGCGCTGACCGCATGAGCGCCTACGTCGTGATGATCCGGGAGTCGCTCCGCGACCAGGACGAGTTCGCCACGTACACGACCGCCGCTCGAGCTGCCCGCGCCGGGCACCCGATCACGCCGGTGATCGGGTACGGCGAGGTCACCACGCTGGAAGGAGCTCCCGTCGACGGCATCCTCGTCAACGAGTTCCCGACCGTGCAGGACGCCCTCGACTGGTACCACAGCCCGGCGTACCAGGCCGCGCTGCCGCACCGGCACGCCGCCGCCGACTACCGGGTGCTCATCGTTCCGGGCGTCGAGCGCTGACCCGGGTCACGGCGCCGCTGCACAACCGACAGCAGCCCGAACCACGCAAGTCCGTGGTTCGGGCTGTTCTCTGTTGTGGGGAACGGCACGGAGCGTGTCCGGGTGAGCAGGGACGTCACGCGACCACGTTCCGGACGGGAGGCCCGGTGCCCGCCGGCACCGGGCCTCCCGTCCCGCAGTGGGCCAGCCGACTACTGCCGGCCGCGCTCGCCGTCGTCACCCCAGCGCTGGTGGTGCGCCCGATCCGTCACGCTCCACCGCACCAGCTGACCGATCGCCTGCGGCGCTCCGTCCGCATCCGGGACGAACACGGAGGTCGTCCCGTAGAGGACGCCGTTCCGCAACTCGATCGCACCCGGCGACGTGACGGCGATCCGTTGCGTCACCCGGCCGCTCCACGGCGAGACCACCGAGACCTGACCGGTCCCGGCCGCTCCGCCGAACAGCTCGGCGACGAGGACGGTCCCGGACCGCTGGTCGACGGCGAGGTCCGTCGCACCGACGAAGCCCGTCGCGACCCGCTGCACCGCGCCGTTCGACGGGGTGACCCGGTACACGCTGCCGCGGGCGCCGAGGCTGGCGTCCTCCGGCCCACCGGGCAGGGTCGACACGTAGAGCGCGCCGTCCGGTCCGCTCTCCACGTCGGTCGGGACCGGCTCGAACGAGTACGGGTACCCGACCGAGCAGGCGGGCAGACCGGCCTCCGCGGCGAGCGCCGCGGTCACCGTGACCGGAGGCTGCGCCGGCAGCACCGCGACGGTCGACACCCGGCCGTCGTAGCCCACGCGGACGATGTCGTTCCCGCCGGCGTCCGCGACGTAGACACCGTCACGGAGCGCGAGCGAGGCGTACGGGTGCGAGTCGACGATCCCCCGGTAGGTGGCCGGACCGGCCTGCCCGGCCGGGTCGACCTGTGCGGCGCACGCCGCCGGCAGGCCACGGAAGCCGTAGCGGTTGACACGGTCGGGGTTCCGCGACGCCTCGTACGCGTGCAGGTCGGCCAGCTGGACGGCGGCGCTGCCGGCTCGGAGCGCCATCAACTTCGCGACGCCGTTCGGCTGGTCGTTCTCGGCGTAGTAGACGGTGTCGCGGCGCGAGGACACGGCACCGATCTCGAGGCCGGGCGTCGCGGAGGCGAGCGTCGTGCTGGTCCCGCCGGGGCTGACCCGGTTGAGCTGGCCCGCGAAGTTCTGCGACACGACGGCGTTGCCCTGCCGGTCGATGTCGAGGCTGAGGGGCGTGACGAGACCGCTCGCGAGCGTGGTCGGGGCACTGAAGCCGAGGGCGGGAGCGTCGCCGTGGCGGCCCCCTGCCTGGGCTGGCGCGGCGATCGCGACGGACGCCAGGGCGGCCGCGGCGATCGCGCTGCAGAGCAGCACTTTCTTCATGGAGAGTTCCTTCTGTCGGGTTCCGCATCGGAACGACAGGGTCGGGCACGGGTCGGGCTGAGGTACGGGACCGGGCACCGCGCCTGTGCGGCGGCCCTGTCACGTCCGGCTCGGCAGAGCCCCGTCGACGGCTGAAACCTACGACCGTCGCCCGTGCCTGCGTGTCCGTTCAGGACGCCTTGCGGTCTTCCGCGCAACTTCGGCGGCATCGCGCATCGTCCGCCCGTTCCCCTTGCGCTCTGGCGCGCCGACCGGGGTGCGGTGCAGCCGATGATGCCTTTTCGGAAAGTTCTCCTGCTCATACGTATGAATGACGAGAATCGCGTACGGTCATCCGTATTACCTCACTGACGAGGTCCACAGCCCCGGAGCAGCCCCCATGCCAGCACCCCACGCACGCGTCACCCAGCGCATGATCGCCGACATCGCCGGCGTGAGTCAGTCGACCGTGTCGCTGGTGCTCAACGGCAAGGCGGACGAGACCCGGCGGATCCCGGCAGCGACCCGGGACCGCGTGCTCGACGTCATCCGCGAGACCACCTACGTCGCGAACCCGGTGGCCCGGAGCCTGGTCGGTGCGACCAACGACCTGATCGGCGTCTTCACGTACGAGCCGGCGTTCCCGAACCGCTCGTCGGACTTCTACACGCCGCTGCTCACCGGCATCGAGAGCGCCGCGGAGCAGGTCACAGCGGACCTGCTCGTGTTCACGAGCACCCCCGTCGTGAACGGCAGGCGGCGGCTCTTCCACGAGTCCAACCGCCTCCGGCTCGCGGACGGCTGCATCCTGCTCGGCCGCGAGATGGACGCCGACGAGCTCGAACGGCTGCTGGACACGGACTACCCGTTCGTGGCGATCGGCCGTCGCGATGCGGCCGGCGGACGGGTGCCCTACATCGGCGTGGACTACGCCGCCGCCACACGGGCGCTCGTCCAGCGCGCGCTCGACCTCGGCCACACGCGGTTCGGTCTGCTGCGCCTGGCTCTCGGCGCCGAGTCGTCCCGCGACCGGCACACCGGCATCGTCGACGCGCTCACCGGAGCTGGGCTCGACACGGCGGACGCGCTGGTCGAGACCACGGTGACCGACCACCGGACGGTCGCCGATGCGTGGGAGGCGATCCGGGCCTCCAGTCCGACCGTCGTCCTCGTCGAGGACCCGGACGACGGCGAGGAACTGCTCGACCTGCTCGCCGCCACCGGCCACGACGTCCCCGCCGACCTCTCCGTGATCGTGCTCGGCGAGCACACCCGCCACCGTGACCGAGGGACCGACGCCACGCGGCTCAGCGCACCGCGCACCGAACTCGGCGCACGCGCCGTCGCCGCGCTCACCGAGCGCATCGCCGCCGCGCAACGCGGCGACGCGCCGCCTCCGGTGCAGGAGCTGCTCGCGTGCACGCTCGTCGCCGGGACCACGCTCGGACCGCCACCGCGCTGACCCGACCGACCGCACCCCCGCACGCTCCCCAACCGCCCCCCACGTCCCCACGTCCCCATCCGTCAGGAGTCGCTCCACCATGCCCGGAACCACCCCAACCACGACCGGCGACACCGCCGTCGACCTCATCAGCACGGACGTCGTCATCGTCGGCGGCGGCCTCGGCGGTGTCGCCGCCGCGATCGCCGTGTGCCGCGCCGGCCGCCGCGCCGTCCTCACCGAGGAGACGGACTGGCTCGGCGGACAGCTGACCAGCCAGGCCGTGCCGCCGGACGAGCACCCGTGGGTCGAGCAGTTCGGCGTCACCCGGAGCTACCGGGCACTGCGGGACGGCATCCGCGACCACTACCGCCGCGTCTACCCGCTCCGCGCCGAGGCGGCCGCGCTCCCCGACCTGAACCCCGGCGCCGGCCGCGTGAGCAAGCTCTGCCACGAGCCGCGCGTCGCCCTCGCGGTGATCGAGGAGATGCTCCAGCCGTACCGCACCGCCGGACTCCTGACGGTCCTGCTCGACCACCGTCCGGTCACCGCGACGACGGACGGGGACCGCGTCACGGGCGTCACGGTCGAGCGTGCGGACGGCCGCCGGACCGAGCTGCGCGGCACGTTCGTGCTCGACGCCACCGAGACGGGTGAGGTCCTGCCGCTCGCCGGGGTCGAGCACGTCGTCGGCGCCGAGTCGCGCGACGAGCACGGCGAGCCGCACGCGCCGGAGGTCGCGGACCCGGCGAACCAGCAAGGCATCACGTTCTGCTTCGCCGTGTCGCACCACGAGGGCGAGGACCACACGATCGAGCGCCCCGAGATGTACGACTTCTGGCGCGCGTACCAGCCGGACTTCTGGCCGGCGCCGCTCATCGGGTTCCTCGCGCCCGATCCCCGCACGCTCGAGGCGCACCCGCGGACCTTCGAGCCGAACCCGGACACCGACCCCCTCGCCGTCAGCGCCGACCAGAGCGCCGACGCGGGCGACAAGGAACTCTGGGGATTCCGGCGGATCGTCGCACGGAAGCTCTTCACCGAGGGGGCGTTCGAGTCGGACATCTGCCTCGTGAACTGGCCACTCAACGACTACTGGCTGAAGCCGGTGATCGGCACCTCGGGCGACGCCGATGCCGACGCCGAGACCACGAGGCAGGCGCTGCACGAGGCACGACAGCTCTCGCTCTCGGTCCTGTACTGGCTGCAGACCGAAGCACCCCGGCCGGACGGCGGCGCGGGCTTCCCCGGGCTCCGACTGCGCGGCGACGTCACCGGCAGCGAGGACGGCCTGGCCAAGGCCGCCTACATCCGCGAGTCCCGGCGGATCCGCGCGGTGACGACCATCGTCGAGCAGGACGTCTCCGCCGAGGTCGTGGGGGTGACCGGCCGGACGCGCTACCGCGACTCGGTCGGCGTCGGCAGCTACCGCCTGGACCTGCACCCGTCGACCGGTGGCGACAACTACGTCGACATCGCGAGCGTCCCGTTCGAGATCCCCCTCGGCGCCCTCGTCCCCCAGCGCGTCACGAACCTGCTGCCGGCGGGCAAGGACATCGGCACCACCCACATCACCAACGGCTGCTACCGACTGCACCCGGTCGAGTGGAACGTCGGCGAGGTCGCCGGCGCACTCGCCGCGCACTGCATCGCAACCGGCTCCACCCCGCAGGCCGTCCAGGCCGACGACTCCCGGTTCGCCACCTTCGCCGCAGATCTCGACCGCGACGGGGTCGAACGGCGCTGGCCCGCGGTCCAGGGCTACTGACACTCCCTCCTCACCCGAAAGGTCACAACGACGTGAAACCCAACGCACTGCGCATCGGCATCGACGTCGGTGGCACGTTCACCGACGCGGTCGCCATCGACGCCGCCACCCTGCAGCTCATCGGCCAGGCCAAGGTCCCGACCAGCCACGACCACCCCGACGGCGTCGCCCACGGCATCGTCGAGGCGCTGCACCAGCTCCTCGAACGGATCGGCCGCTCCGCCGAGGACGTCGTGTTCCTGGCGCACGGCACCACCCAGGCGACGAACGCCCTGCTCGAGGGCGACGTCGACCCGGTCGGCCTCATCGGCGTCGGGACCGGGCCGGCCGGGTTCTTCGCGAAGCGGCTCCGGCGGCTCGCGAAGATCGAGATCGCGGACGGCAAGAAGCTCCCCGTCGCGTACGAGCACGTGCCCCGCGCCGACGACGACCGGCACGTCGACGGGGTCCTCGACCGCTTCGAGCAGGCGGGCATCCGCTCGGTCGTCGTCACCGAACCGTTCTCCGTCGACGACCCCGTCGGTGAGGAACGCATCACCGAACGGGCGCGCGACCGCGGGTTCCTCGTGACCGCGACCCACGACATCAGCTCGCTCTACGGGCTCAGCAAGCGGACGCGGACCGCCGTGCTCAACGCAGTCATCCTGCCGCGGATGTTCGCGACGGCGGACCTGGTGCAGTCGAGCATCGACGCGGCCGGGATCACCGCACCGCTGATGGTGATGCGGTGCGACGGCGGCGTGATGTCGCTCGACGAGATGCGCCGCCGCCCGCTGCTCACCGTGCTGTCCGGCCCGGCGGCAGGCGTCGCCGGGGCACTCATGCAGGAGAAGCTCTCCGACGGCGTCTTCCTCGAGACCGGCGGGACCTCCACCGACATCTCGGTCATCCGCCGCGGCAAGGTCGCGGTGCAGTACACCGAGTTCGGTGGCAGCTCGACGTACCTGTCGGCGCTCGACGTCCGCACCGTCGGCGTCGGCGGCGGATCCATGGTCCGCATCCGGACGGGAGGCTCGGCGCAGGTCACGCACGTCGGCCCGCGCAGCGCGCACATCGCGGGGCTCCCCTACGCGTGCTTCGCGACGCTCGCCGACCTGGACGGCGCCACGCTGTCCACGGTCGCGCCGGTCGACGGGGACCCGGCCGACCACGTCGTCGTCGACGCCGCCGGTGGCCGCTTCGCGATCACGATGACGTGCGCGGCCAACGCCATCGGCCTGGTGCCGGAGTCCGACTACGCGCACGCCGACCGGGCGGTCGCACGTGCCGCCCTGGCGCCGCTCGCGAACGCGCTCGGCACGGACGTCGACGGTGCCGCACGCGCCGTCCTCGACGCCGGGGTCGCCCCGGTCCGCGCGGTCGTCGAACGCATGGTCGAGGACTACCGGATCCCCGAGGAGACCGTGCAGCTCGTCGGCGGTGGCGGCGGTGCGGCCTCGGTCACGCCACACACCGGCGAGCGCTCGGGCAACGCCTGGCGGATCGCGGACCACAGCGAGGTGATCAGCCCCATCGGCGTCGCGCTCGCACTCATCCGCGAGCAGGTCGAGCGGGTGATCCCCGGCGCGACCGACGAGCAGATCCTCGCCGTCCGCCGCGAGGCCGAGCAGGCGGTGATCAAGCAGGGTGCCGCTCCGGCGGAGGTGTCGGTCGACGTCACCGTCGACCCGCAGTCGAACACCGTCCGCGCCGTCGCCACGGGAGCCACCGAGCTCCGCACGCAGGACCGCACGGCCCGGCTCACCGAGGACGACCTCCGCGCAGTCGCCGCCGGCAGCCTCGGCGTCGACGCACGGGCTCTGACGGTCCTCGCATCGACCGACAGCCACGTCGTGTTCGGCGCACCCGAGGAGCGCCGCTTCCTCCGGAAGCCGAAGCACCCCGTGCGGGTGCTCGACCGCGACGGAGTGATCCGCTTCGCGTCGAGCGACGCCCGGGTGGACCAGACCACGGCGGGTGCCGGTGCCGAGGCCATTCCCCGGCTCATCAGCGAGCACACCTCCTACGGCGACGGGGGATCCCGTGCACCAGCGCTTCAGCTGCTCGTCGGGCCGCGGATCGCCGACCTGTCCGGGGTGCTCGACGAGTCGCAGCTCGTGTCGCTCGCGCGCACCGAGGTCGAGGGGCACGACCGGGCCGAGTCGCTCGTGGCCGTGCTCGAGGTCCGGTCGTGACCGTCGTGGACGTCGTGGCGGAGGCCGCGGCGTTGCGCGCGCTCGAGGACGTGGACGACGCCGAGCTCGGCGCACGGCTGCTCCGTGGCGTACCGACGAACGAGTCCCGCAGCGACGAGGAGCTGCTGCGGCACGCGACACGGGCGACCGCGTTCGGCGCCGAGCTGGCGGGCCCGGCGCCGGGCGGTTCGGCCTCGTCGGCCGGTTCGGCCTCGTCGGCCGGTTCGCCCTCGCCGGAGATCGTCGAGCACGAGGGCGGCCTCGAGGCTGCGCTGCTCGCCCAGTACGACGCCCGCCACCACCGGATCGACCTGTTCACCGACACCATCGCGTTCTGCGAGCAGCTCGTCGACGACCTCGGATGGCGACACCTCTTCCCCGTCGGCACCGTCCGTGCCGCCGCCGTCGAGCACGAGCGTGCGCACCACCTCGTCACAGCCGACCGGTCCCGTGACCTGCGTGCGGCGCTCGACCACGAGGTGTTCCGCCTCGGCCGGTTCCGGCGCCTGGCGTACATCGCCGGCGCGGACGAGGTGGCCGCCCACGCGTTCGCCACCAGGAGCCTCGGACTCACCCGGTCCCCGCTCCTCCTCACCGCAGCGGCAACGGCCGCGATCCGGACGCGCAACGACGCGCGATCCGCTTCGAACCCCAAGGAGAACTGACCAATGGGCATCGCAATCATCGTCATCATGGCGATCGGGGTCGCCCTGATCCTCACCGGCAAACTCCCCACCGCGTTCGCCCTCGTGCTGCTCGCGGTGGCGATCGCCCTCGCCGGCGGCGCCTCGTTCGTCGGCGCAGAGAACAGCGTGCTGACCACGGTGATCCAGAACGGCGCGATCACCCTGGCGTCCACGATGGTGGCCATCCTGCTCGGCTCCTGGCTCGGCTCGCTGATGCGGGACACCGCGATCGCGTCGACCCTGGTCCGCAAGACGGTCGAGTTCGGCGGCGACCGTCCCGTCGTGATCGCCCTCGGAGTGCTCGTCATCTCCGCGCTCTGCGGCGCGGTCACCGGTTCCGCCCCCGCCGCCCTGCTCGCCGGGGTCATCGGGATCCCCGCGATGATCGCGGTCGGTGTCCCGAAGGTCACCGCGGCCGGGACCATCCTGATGGGCATCGGCGCCGGCGTGCCGTTCGAGCTGCCGGTCTGGCAGTTCTTCTCAACCGCCCTGCACCTCCCCATCCCGCAGGTGCGGTCGTTCATGATCCTGCTGTTCCCGTTCGCCGCCGCAGCCGCGGTCGCCTACGTGATCATCGAGACCCGTCGCCGCGGCACCGTGCACGCCTGGTCGCTCGCGGCCCCTGCCGACGGCACCCGTGTCGTCACGAGCCGCCGTCGACGCCTGGGCGACGCGCCGTGGTTCGCGCTGCTGACCCCGCTCGTCCCGATCGTCCTGGCACTCGTCCTGCAGGTGCCGATCATCCCGTCGCTGCTCGCAGGCGTGCTGTTCGCCGTCGTCACGACGACCCGACCGGGGCTCTGGGGAACCACGATGCTGCGGTCGCTCTACGACGGGTTCAAGGTCGCCGCCCCGCCGATCACGCTGTTCATCGCGATCGGCATGCTCCTCGCCGCCGTGGGGCTGCCGGGATCCGTGGCCGCGCTCCGGCCGATCGTCGAGGCCGTCGCCCCGACGAACATCTGGCTCTACGTCATCGTGTTCTCGGTGCTCGTCCCCCTGTGCCTGTACCGCGGGCCGCTCAACATCTTCGGGCTCGGGGCGGGGATCGCCGGTGCGATGACCGCGATCGGCTTCTACTCGCCGATGGCCGTCCTCGGGCTGATGACCTCGTACAACCAGGTCTTCGGCGTCGCCGACCCCACGAGCACCCAGACCGTGTGGGCGTCCCAGTACGCGGGGGTCTCGCCGCAGGCCGTGATGGTCCGGGTGCTGCCGTACGTCTGGGTCGTGGCGATCGCGGGCATCGTCCTGTCGGCGGTCAAGTATTTCTGACGACGGGCACTCGAAGGGCCCCGGCCCCGCGCACTCGCTGTGCCGACGACGTGCCCGCGGGCGGCCGATCCGGTCAGGGTGACGGATCGGCCGCTCGCCGCCGGCGCACGACGACGAACGCGGTCGCACCGGCCGCCGCCGCGCTTGCCGCCGCTCCGATCCCGATACCGAGCGCGGTCCCGGCTCCCCCCGGTCCGTGATCTGTCGAGGCGGCCGCCGGGCTCACCGTCGACGTGGGAGCCACGACGGCGGGCACGGGTGTCGCGGACGGCGTCGGGGTGGGATCGGCGCAGCTGACCGGGATCGATGCGGACACCGGGTCGAGCGCGGTGCCCGCGGGGTAGGTGCCGAACGCCGTCGCCCCCTCCTGCGTGAGGGTGGCGGCAGCCGCGTCGAGCACGACGGTCCCCGCGGCCGGGTCGACGGGGTGTGCGGTGAGGTCGAGCGTCGCGAACGGCACGTCGAGTTCGTCGATCGCAGCACCGTCCTGGGTGGTACCGCGGACGTCGAGGTGCAGCATCGCCGAGGTCGGTCCGGTGACCTCGATCGTGGGGTCGGCGATCATCGTGTCGAGGATCCCGCCGTGCCCCGTGAAGCGCACGGACCCCGTCCACCCGACGGTGCCCGCACCGGAGACGTCGGTGGTGCCCGAGCCGCCGGACCACCCGAACGACGGCGTCGTGTAGGTGGCGCCGTCGGCCGTCGTCCAGCTCCCCTTCGCGATGGATCCGCTGATGTACGACCGGAACGACTCCTTGAAGCCCCAGGTCAGGGTGGCTTCGGCGACCGTGCAGCCTGGAGTCGTCGTCGCTGCGGACGCCGAGGACACCCCGAGGGCCGGGACGGCCGCGGCGAGCGCCACGACCGTCCCGGCCAGCCCGAGCGTCAGGGCATCACGCACCGGCAACCGCCGCCGTGTCGCGGAGGTGACGGCGCCGACGCGCGACCAGCATCGCGATGCCGAGGGCGAGGAGCACAGCGGCGACGCCGGCCGGACCGGAGACGTCGGTGCCGGTGAACGCCAACTTCGGGTCGGTGGTGCCGTCGCAGGCCGTCGCACCGCCGGTCGGCAGGCTGAACGACACGGGGTCGAGCGCGGTGCCGGCGGAGTAGAAGCCGGAGAACGCACTCGCTCCGGTGGCGGTCAGCGTGGCGGGGACCCCCTGCCAGCTCGTGCCGCTCCGCGTGCCGCCGTCGAGGTCGAGCGTCGCGATCGCGGCCTGCGCCAGACGCACGTCCGCTCCGCCGTCGAGCGCCGTGCTCGTGACGTCCGCGACGAGGGTCGCGGTGCCCGGGCCGGAGAGCCGCACCGTCGGGTTGCTGAGGGTGACGTCCATCAGGCCGTTGTGCCCGGTGAACTCGACACCGCCCGTCCAGCCCACGCGCCCGGTGGTCGCCGCGGTGTTGAGCGCACCGGTGCCGCCGGACCAGGTCCAGCCGCCGCCGGTCGCGCTGACCCCGTGCAGGGCGATGGCCCCCTTGGCGATCGAGCCGGTCGTGTAGTTCCGGAAGCTCTCCTTGAAGCCCCAGGTGAGGGAGGCACCAGACACCGTGTTCGCGGTGCACGTCGCGCCGGCCGCGACGTTCGAGCCCGCTGCACCCGTGCCGGCCTCGGTGTCGCCGGCAGCGGGGACCTCGACGACCGGCGTGGTCGGGTCGGTCGTGCCGGGGTCGGCAACGGCCGCGTCGTACCCGAAGGAGACGGGGTCGATCGCCTGACCGCGGTACTGCACCCAGCCGTCGGGTCCGAGCGTGTCGGAGAAGTTCCCGGCGACGTCCGTCCAGGTGTTCTGTGCCGCGGCCACCCGGAGCAGCTGCGCGGACGTCCTGGTGGTCGTGCCCGTCCCGAGGTCCGCGACGGTGACCCGCGCCGTGTCGCCGAGCCCGGCGGTGTCCGAGGTGGAGACCGCGGCGGTCAGTGTGGAGGCACCGGAGGCGTCGGTCACGATCCACGGGTCACGCAGGGCGATGTCGAAGCCGTGCGCCGCGCTGACGAAGTCGACAGCCCCGGAGTAGCGGATCGTCCCGATTCCCGTGGCCGGGTCGAAGTCGCCGCCCTCGGCCTGCGGGAACACGAAGCGGTCACCGGAGATCGTCGCGCCATCGGACACCGTGGTGGTGCCGTGCGCGATGGTGGCGAGGTAGGAGCGCCACGAGCTCTTGAACCCCCAGGCGAGGTTGCCGGAGAGCGACGCGTCGCCGTCGCCGGCACCAGGGAGGCCAGGGTCGGTGCCGGGCTGCTCGGGGTCGGTGCCGGGCTGCTCGGGGTCGGTACCGGGCTCGGAGGACGCGCCGGTCCAGCTGACCTCGACGGGCGACGGCGCCTTCTCCGCGTTCTTCGTCGCGGTCGCGGTGCCGTGGTAGAAGGCACGGACGGCGCTCGGGACGCGCATCACGAACGCGTTGGACCAGGCGTCGGTACGGGTCGTGTCCCACGTGCCCGCTGCGGTCGTGCCGTCGAAGGCGAGCGGAGCCGACAGCGTGCCGTCCGCGGTGAGGTCGGGCAGCGATGCACCGGCGACCCGCGCGACGACCGTCCGGACCGGGGCGTCGTCGTTGTCGGTCGACGTGCCGCTCCGGACGCCGGCGCTCCACGCACCGGTCCCGTCGGCGGCGATCGACAGGGTCGGGTCGACGAGCTCGACCCACTGCCCCGCGGTGGGGAAGTACGCGGTGTAGGCGGCGACACGGATCGCGCCGGTGAACGCGACCGTGGCGCACGAGGTGTCGACCGACGCCACACCGTTCGAGAGCACGAAGTCCTGACCGTCCACCGCGACGTCGTCGCCGGTCGCGGTCTTGGTCCACTCGCTGCTGTACGCCGACCAGTCCCACGTGGCGGAGACGCCGTCGACCGTCGTGGCGCCGGAGCCCGTCGTGCAGGTGGTCGGCTCGGAGACGTCGACGACGCCGTAGCTCGCCGCGGCTCCGCCACGGCCGGACAGGACGCCCGAGGACGCGGCGTACGTGGTGTCGCCCGCGTACGCGGCGGAGAGCGAGTGTCCACCGGCGCCGAGCGCGCCGGTCCAGGCGGCCGTGCCGTCGGTGCCCAGCGGGACGGTGCCCAGGGTGGTGGGCGAGGCGCTGCCGGCCGGGGTGTCGGTGAAGGTGACGGATCCCGTCGGGGAAGCCGTGCCTCCCGTCACGGTCGCGGTCACGGTGGTCGGCGTGCCGGCGGTGACCGGCGCTGCCGGCCCCGCGGTCACGGTGGTGGTGCTGGTCTCGGCGCCCGGAGTCGGCGTGCTGCCGCCGTCGCCGGGCGTGTCGTCGCCGTCGCCCGGCTCCTCCGTCACGAGTTCGCGGTCGACGGTGATCGTCACGGGGTCGAGCGCGCTGCCGACCGCCCGCTGCTTCGGAACGGTGTCGCTCGCGGATGCGAACCGTGCGAAGACCTGCGCGCCCTGGTCGGTGATCGCCGCCGGGGCCGCCGTCCAGGTCACGGTGTCGTCCGTCGAGGACCGCTGTGCCGCGCCGAGGTCGATGGTGGCGAACGTCCGCTCCGCCTTCGCCGTGGTCGGCAACGCGGGGTCGAGGTCGTGCGACGATCCCGCGGTGACGGCGGAGAGCGTCGCGGTGTCGCCGTCGATGCTGACCGTCGGGGACTCGATGTACACGTAGTTGCCCGCGCTCACGCCGACCTGCTGTGCGCCGGTCATGTACCCGATGCGCACCGCACCGGAGAACCGCAGGGTGCCCGTCCCGGTCGCGTCGTCGTAGCCGCTGCCGTCACCGGCGGCCAGCGGCCAGCTGGCCGTCGCCCCGTCGAACGCCGCCGGAGCGGTGGCGTTCCGGTAGTTCGCGAAGATCGTGCTGTACGAGGTGTCGATGCCCCAGCTGAGCGATCCTGCCGTCGCGGGCGACTCCGCTGCCGTCGCGGGCGCTGCGCCGGTCAGCGCAGCACCTCCTGCGACGAGCGCTGCGAGTGCCATGGCGACGACGGACCGCGTTCGGGTGCGCGTCGTGATCACGGGGTCGTTGCTCCTGGTTCGTCCGCCGGCACTGCCGGCTGCTTGCCGCCGGCGGTGCAGCCGGGGCGGCCCGGCAGAGCCGGACCTGTCGGAGCTGACAGTATTAGGTTCACCTAACCAAGGCAAGCCTTACCTTAGTCCGGCGGGGCGGACGCCAGGATTCGAGAGCGGGAACCGCGTCACGGGGCGTACACCGCACGGGCCAGCGCGTCGAGCACCGCCGGCGTGCGCGGACCGAAGCTCAGGATCTGCCCGTCGGCCATGTCGACGAACCGTCGGTGCTCCCCGGCCGGGGTGAGCCCGACCGCGGGCTTCGCCTCGAGCAGCCCGTCCACACCCCCGACGGACTCCAGCCCGCCGGTCATCACGAGGTACACGTCCGCGTCTGCGGCGACGAGGGCCTCGTCCGTCATCGGGCGGGCACCGTCCCAGCCGATCTCCGCCGCGACGTCGACGCCGCCGAGGGCCGTCGCGAGCGCGTCCGCGCCGGTGCCCTCGCCGAGCAGGTAGTAGACGCCGCTCGTCCCGCGCAGGTACAGGAAGGCGATCCGGAGCGGCCGGCTCGATGCCCGATCGGCGAGTGCCGCGACGTCGTGCCCCGTCGCGGCGATCCGCTCCGCCAGCTCCGTGGCCAGTGACGCACCCGCCGCGGGCACCCCGAGGGCGGCAGCGGCCTGTCGTGCGAGCTCCGCGGCACCGTCGGGGCTCGGCTCGTTCTCGACGTAGACCACGGTGACGCCGGACTGCCGGAGCTGCTCGACGACGTCGGTCGGGCCGATGGTGCCGTCCGTCAGCACGACGTCCGGTTCGAGCGACAGCACGGCCTCGGCGTTGATCGAGTGCCCGTCCTGCGTGACGACGGGGAGCTCCCGGACACTCGAGAAGGTGCTCGACACGTCACGCCCGACCAGGTGGTCGCCGAGGCCGAGCCCCACGACCGTGGCGGCGAGCGACCCGGACACGTCGAGCGCGAGCACTCGGTCGGTGTGCGTCACGGTCTGCTCCGAGTCGCCGCCGAGGTCGTGCGACGTCACGGTCGCCGGCAGCTGCGCGCCCCCGGGTTCGACGAGTGGTTCGACGTCGTCGCGCTCGAGCCGTGCGGTGCTCGGTCCGATCAGGTCGACGGCGTCGGTCCCCGGCCGGAGCGCGGAGATCGGCTGCTCGGCCGCGGCGGAGCCCGAGGCCACCGAAGTGACCTCCCCACCACCAGAGCACCCGACCAGGGCGGCGACGAGGACGATCGGGAGTGCGACGACGAACGGACTTCTCCTCATGTGAGGTAAGGCTAGCCTTAGTTGGCGCTACACTGCGAACCGATGCTGCAGCGAACCGCCTCCGTCCCACGCACACGCGTCCGACCCGGTCGGATCACGCTCGCGACCCTCGTGCTCGTCGCCCTGCTCGCTGTCTCGGCCGTCCTGGCAGCAGCCGTCGGGCAGTACCCGATCCCCGCCGGCGAGGTCGTACCGGGGATCCTGCGCACCCTGCACCTCGCACCGGCTGACCCCGCGCACCTGCTCGCCGATCGCGTCCTCACCGGCGTCCGTCTCCCCCGGGTGGCGCTCGCCGTCCTGGTCGGCGCCGCACTCGCGGCCGCTGGCACGCTCATGCAGGCGGTGTTCGCGAACCCCCTCGCCGACCCCTCCGTCGTCGGTGTGTCCTCCGGCGCCGCGCTCGGTGCCTCGTTCGGTGTCGTCTCCGGCGTCGCGACCGTCGGTACCTGGACCACCCCGGCGCTGGCGTTCTGCACCGGTCTCGCCACGACGCTCGCGGTGTACCTGCTCTCCCGCTCCGGCGGCCGGACCGAGGTCGTCACGCTCGTCCTGACCGGCATCGCGGTGAACGCGTTCGCGGGAGCGGGGATCGCGCTCATGACCTTCCTCGCCGACCAGCAGGCCCGCGAGCAGATCGTCTTCTGGCAGCTCGGCAGTGTCAACGGCGCGCTCTGGTCCGAGGTGCTCGTCGCCCTGCCCGTGATCGCGATCGGTCTCGCCGGGTCCGTCACGCTCACCCGCTCGCTCGACCTCCTCGCACTCGGCGAGCGCCCGGCGCGACACCTCGGCGTCGACGTCGAGCGGCTGCGGGTCGTCGCCATCGTGCTCGTCGCGCTGCTCGTCGGCATCGGCGTGGCGTTCACGGGCATCGTCGCCTTCGTCGGGCTGGTCGTGCCGCACCTCATGCGGATGCTGATCGGTCCGGCGCACGGTCCCCTGCTGCTGACGAGCACCCTCGGCGGCGGCGCACTCGTGCTCGTGGCCGACACCGTCGCGCGCTCGCTCGTCCCGAACGCGGACCTGCCGCTCGGCCTGCTCACCTCGCTCGTCGGCGGGCCGTTCTTCTTCTGGCTGCTCAGGCGGACCCGCCGCCGGTCCGGGGGCTGGGCATGACCCCGGCCGGATCGACGATCGAAGTCGACGCGGTCACCGTCCAGCTCGGCGGACGAATCGTCCTCGGCGGGGTGTCGCTGCGGGTCGAGCCCGGTGAGCTCGTCGCGGTGATCGGACCGAACGGCGCGGGCAAGTCGACCCTGCTCGCGGCACTGTCCGGGGACGTCCCCCTGCAGGCCGGATCCGTCCGGCTCGGCGGCCTGGACGTCGCGTCGAGCCGTCCTCGCGACCTCGCCAGGCTCCGTGCCGTGATGCCCCAGGACCACACGATCGCGTTCCCCTTCCCGGCGGCGGACGTCGTCAGGATGGCCAGGGCACCGTGGGCGCGCACCCCGCACGAGGACGAGGACGACGACGCCGTCACCGCAGCACTCGCCGCAGCGGGGGTGACGCACCTCGCCGACCGCCCGATGCCGTCCCTGTCCGGCGGCGAACGGGCGCGGGTCACGTTCGCGCGGGCACTCGCGCAGCGCACCGGCACGCTCCTGCTCGACGAGCCGACGGCATCACTCGACATCGGACACCAGGAGGACGTGCTCACCGAGTCACGGCGCCTCGCCGACGACGGATGGACCGTCGTCGTCGTGCTGCACGACCTGACGCTCGCGGCCGCCTACGCGGACCGGATCGCACTGCTCGCCGACGGGCAACTCGTCGCCGTCGGCGAGCCCGACGAGGTCCTGACCGCGGACCGGGTCTCAGCGGTCTACGCACACCCGGTCGTCGTCGTCGCCGACCCGCTGACCGGAGCGGTCCTCGTCGTCCCGGACCGCCGTGGGCGCGTGCGCCGCTGACGGGAGGCCCGGTGTCAGCTGGCACCGGGCCTCCCGTCCGTCATGTGCCCACCGTGCACCCACTCAAGGGTCCGGGGTGTCCCATCCCGTCGGCAACGTCAGCGCTCGGCCGGCCTCGGACGACGGCCTGCGGTCTTCCCAGTGGCCGACGGAGTCGATGAACCGCCGCGGGTCAGCGGCGATCCGCTCCCCCGTCCGGCGGGCCGCCGCGAGGTCCTGCTCGCGGAGGTACTCGGTCCCGACAGCCGCTGCGGCCTCGTCCTCGTCCTTCCAGGTGACCTCGAAGTCCGGTGCGATCAGCAGGTCGAGGTGCCAGTCGACCGCGACGACACCGTGCTGGTCCACCCGCTTCTCGGATTCGAGGTTCACGTACCAGCCGGTGAACACCCCGTCGGCATCCCAGAAGTGCAGGACCTGCCAACGCTCGCGGTACGGGATCACCCGGAGCACGCTGCCGCCGCTCCACGTCCGACGGCCCGTCCCGAGCGCTTGCCGGAACCGGGCCTCCAGCGGGACCGTCCGGGGGTCGGCACCGTCGGACGTCGCCCAGTAGGCGATCTCCGACCCGACCGGCAACCACCCCACCAGCCGTTCGGGCGTGGACTCGACGAGTCGGATCGGGAAGGCCGCTTGCAGCCGTCCGTCCGGGTAGCGGTACCGCAGGAGTGTCGTGCCCAGGTCCATGGACGCGAGCCTAGGAGGTCAGATCCCCGTGCTGGTCAGCGCGCGCGGTGTGCGTAGAGGTCCCGGAGCAGCGCGATCTCGGCGCCGTGGTGCAGGATCTCCTGGTTCTCCCACCACACCATGGACGGGAGCGTCTCCTCGGCGTCGCTGCCGTACGGGTAGCTGCTCAGACCGGTCCGGTCGTGGTCGGACTCGTCGACCGACAGCAGCGCCCGACGCCAGGCGGCTGCGGCCTCGCGGAACTGCTCGATGGCTCCGGCAGCGTCCCCTCGTGACTCCCAGCGCGTGCGGTCGAACGTCCGGTCGCCCCCGAGGTGGCTCGCACGGCCGGCCAGGGTCTCGGAGAGGTGGTCGAGCCGCCAGGCGATCGTCGTGATCGGCGGCGGCCACGGGCTCTCGGGGGCACCGTCGCGTCCCCACTCCCCGGCGCCGATGAGCTTCACCGCACCCGGACCGGGACCGTCGGTGCGCCTGCGTACCGACCAGCACGCTTCCACCGGCTCCCAGCGGTACTCGTCGTCCGTCAGCGGCGGCACCTCGACCTCGCGGCCGTCACCCGAGTCGCTCGACGGCCCCGCCAGGCGCGTGAGGAGTCGCTCCGTCGCGAAGTCGTACTGTTCGAGCAGCGGCTCGAGACGCTGGTTCGTGGCCATGGCGTGGAGCCTACGGGTCCGCTCGCCCGGCAGGGCATGCTGGACGGCATGACGACCACGACGGAACTGCGAGCGCGCATCCAGGACGACCTGACCCGCCTCGGTGAGCAGCACGGCGTCCCCGGCGCGGCGGTGGCGTTCTCGCTGGGGACCGACGTGGTCGAGGCGACCCACGGGGTCCTCAACACCCGGACGGGCACCGCGGTCACCCCTGACTCGCTCTTCCAGATCCAGTCGATCACGAAGGTGTTCACGGCGACGCTCGTCATGCAGCTCGTCGACGACGGGCTCGTCGAGCTCGACGAACCCGTCCGCTCGTTCCTGCCGGAGTTCCGGACCGCCGACGAGGCAGCCAGCGCGAAGATCACCGTCCGGCACCTCCTGACCCACACCGGGGGCTTCGAGGGAGACCTCTGGCAGCCCACCACCTCGGGCCCCGACGCGCTCGACCGGTTCGTCCGCGACCTCGTGAGCCAGGCCGCGCAGCACAGCGCGCCGGGCGAGCGGTGGTCGTACTGCAACGCGGGCTACGGCACCCTCGGACGGCTGGTCGAGACCACGCGCGGGCTGCCGTACGAGCAGGCACTCCGGCGGTACCTGCTCGAGCCGCTGGGCATCGAGGAGGTGGCGTTCTCCGCGAGCCAGGCCCTGGCGTACAGCACCGCGATCGGCCACGTCCACCGGACGGACACCGGTCCGGACACCGTCTCGGACGCCGTCTCGGACACCGGCCCGGACACGGTCTCGCACGCCGACGAGCTCGGCCCGTCCCGGGAGTGGGCCCTCATGCCGCCGTCGAACCCGGCCGCCGGCAACCAGCTCGCCATGTCCGCGCGGGGTCTCCTCGCCCTGGGGCAGCTCTTCCTGTCCCACGGGGTGGCCCCGACCGGTCAGCAGCTGCTCTCGGAGACCTCGGCAGCGATGATGCTCCGTCCCGAGGTGCCGCTCCGGGGTGTCGGCTCCGTGCCGTCGTACCAGTCGCTGGGCTGGGCCCTGCTCCGGCCGGGCATCGCCGAGCACGGCGGCGGAGCCCCCGGTGTGGCCACCCAGTTGGCCATCGCACCCGACCGGTCGGTGGCCGCCGCCGTCGTCACCAACGCGGACGTCGGCGGGCGGCTCGCGCGTGACCTGCTGGACCCGTTGTTCGCCGAGTTCGCCGACATCGCTCCGGCAACGACAGCGCCCGTGCCGAGCCCCGCACTCCGCGTCGCCGACGCGACGCCGTACACCGGTCGCTACGCCACCAGGCAGACCGAGTCCGAGGTCACCCACGATGCAGACGGACGGCTCTGGCTCGCCGAGGAACCGGTGCGCGAGGGCGCTGCCATGTACCGCACGGCCGGAGCATCGCCGACTGCCACGAGGAACGAGCTCCGCCCGATCGAGCGGGACACCTTCGGGATCATCGGCGCCGACGGCGCGCTCAGCGGCACGGTCGACTTCGTCGACCCCGACCGCCACGGCCGGTTCCGGCTCCTCGCCAAGGGTCGGGTGGCCGAGCGGCGGTCCTGAACGCGGCCCGGCACCGCATCCGGACAGGAGGCTCGGGTCGCGCCTGGCAGGCTGGTCCGGTGCACACCACTCTGGACTCCACGACCGACGTCGTCACCGACATCCGCTTCCCCGAGGGGAACCGCTGGCACGACGGTCGGCTCT
Source organism: Curtobacterium sp. ZW137 (assembly GCF_003762905.1). Taxonomy (GTDB): domain Bacteria; phylum Actinomycetota; class Actinomycetes; order Actinomycetales; family Microbacteriaceae; genus Curtobacterium. The sequence continues at coordinate 538,036 of NZ_RJKS01000004.1, forward strand.
GGTACTCGGACATGCACACCGGCGAGGTCTTCTCGATCGATCCGGCATCGGACGCCGGCCCGCGTCTCGAGACCACGGTCGACGGGCAGTCCTCGGGGCTCGGGTGGCTCGCCGACGGTCGCCTGATCGTCAGCTCGATGGAGTCGCGCACCGTCGTGGCGGTCGCAGCTGACGGAGCCACGTCGGTGTTCGCCGACCTGTCCGGGGTCGAGTCGTCGCTCCTCAACGACCTGGTCGTCGACACCGTGACCGGACGGACCTACATCGGCGCCTTCGGCTACGACCTGTACGGCGGCGAGGAGCTCCGCCCCGGACCGCTCTACGTCATCGACCAGGACGGCTCCTCCCGCCTCGCCGCCGAGGGCCTGGTGTTCCCGAACAGCGCGAACGTGCTCCCCGGCACACGGACCCTGGTCGTCAGCGAGACCCGGGGTGGCCGCCTGACCGCGTTCGACATCGCAGCCGATGGGTCGCTGTCCGGGCGGCGGGAGTGGGCGGCGCTGCCGGACGGCGTGACGCCCGACGGCAGCACCGTCGACAGCGCGGGCGCGATCTGGGTCTGCTCCGTCGACACCGGCGAGTTCCTCCGCGTCGTCGAGGGCGGGAAGGCCACGGACCGCATCGACGCTCCGGGGCGGTGCGCGATCGACTGCGCGCTCGGCGGCCCGGACGGCCGGACGCTCTACCTGGCGACGGCGGACAGCTACGACCCGGGAACGACGGCACAGACCCGAGCCGGGCGCATCAGCGCCGTGCGGGTGGCGGTCCCCGGCGCCTGACCCTGGCGCGAGGCGCCGCGCCAGCGCGAACGCCGGCGCGAACGCCGGCGGGGGCTAGACCGGGGCCAACGGCGTCCGCTCGCCGACCGGCAGCTCGACCCGCACGGTGTCGCCCGCGCACACCGTGCCGCCGGCGACCACGACCGCCATCACCCCGCCCTTGCGCTCGACCGCCCCGTCCTCCGCGCGGCCGAGGACCGCGCGCAGCAGCCCGGGCTCGAACCCGTTGATCTGCTGGCACGGGTTCCGCAGCCCCGTGACACGCACGCACGCTTCGGCTCCGATGTGCAGCAAGGCCCCGGTCGGCAGGCCGAGCAGGTCGATGCCGCGCGTCGTGACGTTCTCGCCCATCTGCCCCGGCGCGACCTCGAACCCGGCGGCGGCCACCTCGTCGAACAGCTCGGCGTGCAGCAGGTGCACCTGCCGCAGGTTCGGTTGCGACGGGTCACGCGCGACTCGGGACCGGTGCTGCACGGTCGTCCCGGCGTGCGCGTCGCCGTCGATGCCCCACCCCGCGATGAGGACGACGTGGTCGACCACCGGCTTGCTGAACCGGTGGGTGCCGTCCTTGCTCACCGCGACGACGCTGGGCTGGTCCGCTGATTCCGTGTTCACGACACCAGCGTCGCCGATCGGCCGCATCAGGACCAGCATGCGCACGGACACGCGTCGTACGGATCGCGCCAACCGACCCGCAATCGGCGAATCGTTGCGCAAGCCATTCGACAAGCCGCGCGACGATACCGAATGCGCACGAATCCACCGGGGATGGGCAACATTCCGTCCGTCGCTTTTCCCTAGGCTCGTGACGAGCACGATCCCCGCCGCACCGCAGCGGCCGACCCGATGACGGGAGGTTCGACATGTCGCAGTTCGTCCAGAGGTTCACGCAGGACGCCATCGTCGGAGAGCCCGAGGTCGTCGAGGACCGCCTGGACGTGCGCGATGTCGCCGAACTCCCCGCGTGGCGGCGTCTGAAGGACGCCGTCGAGTCGTTCCGTGCGTTGCAGACGGAGAACGGCTCGATACCGGACCGATCGGCCCACCCGGCCGCGTCCCGACACCTGGCCACGATCCTCCCGGCCGTTGCCGAACTGGCACCGCACTTTCCGCACGATGCGGCGTACCTCGCTGCGTTGCATCGCGATTTCACGCAGTGGGAAGCGCAGGGATTCGGTGTTCCCGACTTCCTCGATTCGCTGAACGCCTTCCAGCCGCAACAGCACCGTGTCGACGGACTCGGCCACCTCGTGGTGTTCCCGATGGTCACGCAGAACGGCAGTTCCTCGCGCCTGGTCGAGGCCGTCCTGGTCGAGGTCATCTGGCCGGAGTTCATCGCGGAACTCGAAGCCGGCGACTACGGCAACACGCTGTTCGTCGCACTGCGCTTCGTCGATTTCACCCCGGGCTACGACACGAACTCCGCGGTGCTGTTCCCCGAGACCGTCGCGATGCGGGAGATCCCGGCATTCACATGGGGTGCGATCTTCCAGGACCGCGAAGCCGCTCGGTACCGCCGGGTGGTCCGCGCCGCAGCCGAGATCACCAAGCTCGAACTCCCCGACGAAGCCGCGGCGATGCTCGACGATCAAGAACTCACGGAGCGGGTCTTCGTGATGTGGGACATCATCCACGACCGCTCCCACATGCGCGGCGATCTGCCGTTCGACCCGTTCATGATCAAGCAGCGGATGCCGTTCTTCCTCTACTCGCTGGAAGAGCTGCGCTGTGACCTCACCGCATTCCGCGAGTCGGTGCGCCTGGACCGCGAACTGTCGGCGAGACCGGACGAGGAACTGTCGGACGCGGATCGGGCAATTCGGGACCACGCCCGCCTGGTGCAGTACGCCGTCGTCTTCGACCGCATCTTCCGCTTCGCCATCACCGGCAGCCGCGTCCGGAACTACGACGGGCTCGGCGGTCAGCTGCTCTTCGCGTGGATGCACCAGCACGACGTCCTGCACTGGACGGACACGCAACTCACCATCGACTGGGCGGAGGTGCCGGACGTGATCATCGCACTCAGCGACCAGATCAACGAGCTGTACCGACGCTCGATCGACCGGCCGAAATCGGCGCACTGGCTCGCCGCGTACGAGATGCTGACCCGCACGCTCACCCCGCACCCGGCTTCGAGATGGGCCCGTGGCCTCCCGGAGGAAACGCTCGCCGGAATGCCGAAGGGATACACCGACGCGGTGCTGGACGACGAGTTCCCGCTCTCGATGTTCTACGAGGCGCTCAACAAGAAGATGGCTGCGGTCATCGCGTCGACGGCCGGCATCACCGGCATCTCGTCGCCGGACGATTCTGCTCCCGCAGAGGAAGCCGCCGCGTGACCGACGGTGTGGCCGGCCGCCTGGTGCTGATCGCGGGAGCGACCAGTGCCAGCGGCGCGGCGGTCGCGCGGGCACTCACCGCCGCCGGTGCGGCCGTCGTCGCGGTCGGCACCAGATCCGACGCACTGGAGGCCCTGCACGCCTCCGTCCCGGGCGTCACCACCCACACGTGCGACCTCTCGGACCTCGGCGCGGTCACCGCGCTGGCGTCCGCCGTCCACACGCAGGGCCGCCTCGACGGACTGATCCACCTGGTCGGCGGCTGGCGCGGCGGCGGTGGCATCGCCGGCCAGTCCGACGAGGACTGGGACTTCTTCGACCGCGGCTTCCGCACCCTCCGGAACACGACCAGGGTCTTCCACGACGACCTCGTCGCATCCCCGGCCGGGCGGCTCGCGATCGTCTCGTCCACCGCGGTCGACTCCCCGACCGCCGGCGGTGCGAACTACGCCGCCGCGAAGGCCGCAGCCGACGCCTGGGTCCGTGCCGTGGCCCAGGGCTTCCGGAAGGACGCGCCGGAGACCGCTGCTGCCGCGATCTTCGTCGTCCGCGCGCTCGCCGGCCTGGAGGACCAGCTCGGCGACGCGGTGGTCCGGCTCTGGTCGGCCGCGCCAGCCGATGTGAACGGCGCCCGCATCCCCCTCTCCCCGTCGACCGGCCCCCTGTCGACCCGCTCCCTAGGATGAACCAGTGACCCTCCAACTCCACGACCTGGACCTGCGGGGCTTCGCCTCCGACAACTACGCCGGCGTCCACCCCGAGATCCTCGACGCGATCGCCGCGGCCAACCAGGGCCACCAGATCGCATACGGCGAGGACGTCTACACGGCGCGACTCAACGAGGTCATCCACGAACACTTCGGGAGCCAGGCCCAGGCGTTCCCGGTGTTCAACGGCACCGGCGCGAACGTCGTCGGGCTGCAGTCGATGGTGCCGCGATGGGGCGCCGTCGTGTGCACCTCGACCGCGCACATCCACACCGACGAGGCCGGAGCCCCCGAGCGTGTCGGCGGCCTGAAGCTGCTCACCGTCGACGCGCCGGACGGCAAGCTCACGCCCGACCTGATCGACAAGGAGGCGTGGGGTTGGGGCGACGAGCACCGCGCCCAGCCGCTCGTCGTGTCGATCACCCAGACCACCGAGCTCGGCACGGCCTACACCGTGGAGGAGATCCGGGCGATCGCGGACCACATCCACCCGCTCGGCATGACGCTGCACATGGACGGCGCCCGCATCTCGAACGCCGCCGCGACGCTCGGTCTCCCGCTCCGCGACTTCACCACCGACGCCGGCGTCGACGTCCTGAGCTTCGGCGGGACGAAGAACGGCATGCTCTACGGCGAAGCGATCGTCGTGCTGAACCCCGCCGCGTCGGAGGGCCTGCACTACCTCCGCAAGATGAACATGCAGCTCTCGTCGAAGATGCGGTTCGTGTCGGCGCAGCTCATCGCGCTGCTGACCGACGACCTCTACCTCCGCTCCGCTTCGCACGCGAACGCCATGGCGCAGCGGCTCCGCGGCGCGCTCGAGGCCGGGATCGCCGACGGCAGCATCCAGGGCGTCGCGTTCAGCCAGGAGACCCAGGCGAACGGGGTGTTCGCGACGCTGCCCGCCGGGGTGGCCGATCGGCTGCGGGAGCACTTCCGGTTCTACGACTGGGACGCATCGCGGAACGAGGTGCGGTGGATGTGCTCGTTCGACACGTCGGAGCAGGACATCGACGCATTCGTGGCGGCGTTGGCGCGGGAGCTCGTCCCGGCCTGACCCAACGTATGATCTCGTGTGATCTCCGAGCACCCCGTACCCAGTGGCATCGCCGCCGAGGACCTCATCGTCACGCTCCGCGTCCTCGAGCAGATGACCGAGATCGAGGAGACGCACCCCGACTTCGTGCGCGTTCGCCAGGCGACGGCGAAGATGTTCAAGGCCGTGAAGCGTGCACACCGGCTCGAGAAGCGAGCGGTCATCGCCGAGGCCGACCGCCTGGTGATCGCCGCCACCGCGACCGGCGCGGCGGATCGCATCGACGACGAGACCCGCGGCGTCCCGATCAGCAGCTCCACAGCTGCCTCCACCGCCGGCACCCTGCTGAAGTCACGCCCGTGCTACATGTGCAAACAGCACTACACGGTCGTCGACGCGTTCTACCACCAGCTCTGCCCCTCGTGCGCTGCGATGAGCCACGCCAAGCGTGACGCCCGGACCGACCTGACGGGCAAGCGGGCGCTGCTCACCGGCGGTCGCGCGAAGATCGGCATGTACATCGCGCTCCGACTGCTGCGCGACGGCGCCCACACCACCATCACGACGCGCTTTCCCCGGGACGCGGTGCGCCGGTTCACGAGCCTGCCCGACTCCGCGGACTGGATCTCGCGTCTCAAGGTGGTCGGCATCGACCTGCGCGACCCCGCACAGGTCATCGGCCTCGCCGAGGACGTCGCCGCAGCCGGCCCCCTCGACATCCTGATCAACAACGCCACCCAGACCGTGCGCCGGTCCCCCGGCGCGTACCAGCCCCTCGTCGACGCCGAACTCGCGCCGCTCCCCGACGGGTCGCTCCCCGAGCTCGTGACCTTCGGACACACGAACGACCAGCACCCGCAGGCACTCGCCCGCTCGGTCACGGCGCACCCCATCCTCGCCGCCGCCGCCGCACGCGCCGACGAACTCACCGAGCAGGCCATGGCCCCGGGTTCGAGCTCACTCGAACGGCTCGCGATGGGCACCGCGATCGACGCCGGTGGTCTCGTGCCCGACCTGCACGACGTGAACTCCTGGACGCAGCACGTCAACGAGGTCGACCCCCTCGAGATGCTCGAGGTCCAGCTGGCCAACACCACGGCACCGTTCATCCTGATCTCGAAGCTCCGCCCCGCGATGGCGGCGAGCGCCGCGCCCCGCACCTACGTCGTGAACGTGAGCGCCATGGAGGGGGTCTTCGGCCGCGCCTACAAGGGGCCGGGGCACCCCCACACGAACATGGCGAAGGCGGCGGTCAACATGCTCACGCGCACGAGTGCGCAGGAGATGTTCGAGACCGACCGCATCCTGATGACGAGCGTCGACACCGGGTGGATCACCGACGAGCGACCCCACCCGACGAAGGTCCGCCTGGCGGAGGAGGGCTTCCACGCGCCGCTCGACCTCGTCGACGGGGCCGCCCGGGTCTACGACCCGATCGTGCGGGGCGAAGCGGGCGACGACCTGTTCGGCGTCTTCATGAAGGACTACAAGCCCAGCTCGTGGTGAGCAGCGGTCGCGAGCGAGACGCGGTCGCGCCGAAGCAGCGATGTCCTCACCCGAGCGGCTCGACGCCGTACCCGCTGACCACTGCCCGCAGCTCTTCGAGGTACGTCTGCGCCTGCACGGTGAGCGGGACCGAAGCGTGGGCGATCCACCCGATCTCGATGCGCTCGTCGACGTCGAGGGGGATGGCGACGATCTCAGGGTCGAGGTCGTCGCTGATGAGCCCGGTCGAGATCGTGTACCCGCCGAGGCCGATCATGAGGTTGAAGATCGTCGCCCGGTCCGAGACGCGGATCTCCCGCTTGCTGGACATCGTCGACAGGATCTCCTCGGAAAGGTAGAAGGAGTTGTTCGCGCCCTGGTCGAAGGTCAGCCGAGGCAGGTCCGCGAGGTCGGCGAGGGTCGCCCGCTTCCGTGACGCGAGCGGGTTCCGCCGGGCCACGAAGATGTGCGGCTCCGCGACGAACAGCGGTGTGAACACGACCCCGGCGTCCCGCAGCAGCTTCCCGAGGACCTGCCGGTTGAAGTCGTTGCGGTAGAGGATGCCGACCTCGCTCCGCAGCGTGCGCACGTCCTCGATGATGTCCCACGTGCGCGTCTCACGGAGCGAGAACTCGTACTCGTCCGCCGCCGCTCCTTCGACCATCCGGACGAATGCCTCCACCGCGAACGAGTAGTGCTGCGCGGACACCCCGAGCAGACGACGCGACGGCTGCCCTCCGACGTACCGCTGCTCGAGGAGGGAGACCTGCTCGACCACCTGTCGGGCGTACCCGAGGAACTCGACACCGTCGACGGTGAGGACGACACCCCGCGCCGAACGCACGAAGAGCGCCCGGCCGATCCGAGCCTCCAGGTCCTTCATCGCCGCGGACAGCGTCGGCTGCGCGACGTAGAGGAGATCGGCTGCCGCGCTGATCGAGCCCTCCGTCGCGACCTCGATGAAGTAGCGGAGCTGCTGCAGGGTGATGTCGTTCGAGACACGGGCCATAGGCGGAGGCTATACCAACGCATAGCGTCTGGGGATTACCCGATGGCCCCTGATTCCCGGCATCATCGAGGTACCCCCTTCCCCAGTGCTCACGGGCGCTCGACGTACGGATTGCCGACCATGGCGAACGACCTCACCTTCAGCATCACCAGGACCCGCTTCGACGAGGACTACTCGCCCGCGGACAGCTCCCGGCTGACCACGAACTTCGCCAACCTGGCGCGCGGCGAGCACCGTCAGCAGAACCTCCGCAGCGCGCTCGCCATGATCGACCGTCGCTGCAACGACCTGGCGGTCGGCGACCCTTCCGGGGACCGGTACCGCACCGAGCTCGACATCGTCTCGGTCACGGCGCACTTCGTCGACGGAAGCGAGGACGGGGAGTTCCCCCTGCTCGAGATGCTCGACGTCGCGATCCTCGACCAACACACCGGGGAACGCCACCAGGGCATCCTGGGCAACAACTTCTCGTCGTACCTGCGCGACTACGACTTCGCGGTCCTGCTGCCGTCGCTCGACAAGAGCGCCGGCCTCCCTTCCGACTTCGGGCACCTGCACGGGCAGCTCTTCCAGCGCTTCCTGGAGTCGGACGCCTTCCGCTCGAACTTCGACCTGGAGCCCGTCGTCTGCATCAGCGTCTCGACGAGCCAGACCTACCGGCAGTCCGAGTACGTCCACCCGGTCCTCGGCGCCGAGTACCTGCACGAGCACTCCTCGCTCACCGACGACTACTTCGGTCGGATGGGGATGCAGGTGCGCTACTTCATGCCTGCCGGCGGGAAGGCGCCGCTGGCGTTCTACACGCGCGGCGACCTGGTCAGCGACTACTCGGACCTGGCGCTCATCGGCACGATCAGCACCATGGAGACGTTCCAGCGGATCTACCGGCCGGAGATCTACAACGCGAACACGGCCGCGCCGAGCACCTATCGCCCGAGCCTTGCGCACACGGACTACTCCACGCCCGATGTCTCCTACGACCGCGAGGAACGGAGCCGCCTCGCCGTCACGCAGGGCCGGTACACCGAGGAGCACCTCGTGAAGCCGCACCGGGCACTCCTCGAGCGGTGGGCCGCCGCCGGCGCCGCCGTCCCTTCGCTCTGACCGACACCCCACTCGACAGGAATCCCATCCGCATGAGCACTCTCCTGCCCACTTCGATCGTCGGCAGCCTGCCGAAACCGTCCTGGCTCGCCGAGCCCGAGAAGCTCTGGTCCCCCTGGCAGCTGGAGGGCGCAGCGCTCACCGAGGGCAAGCAGGACGCACTCCGGGCGGCCGTCCACGAGCAGGAGCGGCACGGCATCGACATCGTCAGCGACGGCGAGCAGACCCGCCAGCACTTCGTCACGACGTTCATCGAGCACCTGGACGGCGTCGACCTCGAGCGCAAGGAGACCGTCCGGATCCGTGACCGGTACGACGCGGCCGTCCCCACCGTCGTCGGTGCCGTGAGCCGCCGGGCGCCGGTGTTCGTCGAGGACGCTGCGTTCCTGCGAGCCCAGACCGACCGTCCGATCAAGTGGGCGCTCCCCGGCCCGATGACGATGATCGACACCCTCTCCGACCAGCACTACAAGAGCCGGGAGAAGCTGGCGTGGGAGTTCGCCACGATCCTGAACCAGGAGGCGCGCGAACTCGAAGCCGCCGGCGTCGACATCATCCAGTTCGACGAGCCCGCGTTCACCGTCTTCCACGACGAGGTGCAGGACTGGGGCGTGGCCGCGCTCGAGCGCGCGGCGGAGGGCCTCCGTGCGCAGACCGCCGTGCACATCTGTTACGGCTACGGCATCGAGGCGAACAACAACTGGAAGGCGACGCTCGGGGCGGAGTGGCGCCAGTACGAGCAGTCGTTCCCGCTGCTGCAGCAGTCATCGATCGACATCGTCTCGCTCGAGTGCATCCACTCCCACGTGCCGCTCGAGCTCGTCGAGCTCATCCGCGGGAAGAAGGTCATGCTCGGGGCGATCGACGTCGCGACCGAGACCGTGGAGACGCCCGAGGAGGTCGCCGAGGTGCTGCGTCGGGCCCTCGAGTTCGTCGACGCGGACAAGCTCATCCCCAGCTCCAACTGCGGCATGGCTCCGCTGGCGCGGGGTGCTGCGCTGGACAAGCTCGGCGCGCTGTCCGCCGGGGCGGACATCGTGCGGGCAGAGCTCGTCGGCGCCGCAGTCCCGTCGGCACACTGACCACTGCGAGACACCACGGCGGCTCTCTTCCGGAAGGAGTAGAGCCGCCGTTCGCGTTGCGTCCGCCCCGTGCGCGGCTCTCGATCCGGCCTGGAGGCGCGGCTTCTGTCCGGCCGACAGGTCGCGTTGGTACTGGTGTCACCTCCCACCGCCCCGCTCGTGCCGCACGTCCTGCTGGATGAGCGCCGTGGCGATCTTGTCTGTCGCGTGCGACGCCTTCGCGCGCGCGTGGACCGCGGTGGTGACTCCTGCCGCGTTGGCGATGACTGCGCCTGCTGTCCTCACCTCGCCGTTGATCCAGACCGATGCCCCTTCCCGCTGCCAGCTCACCGTGCGGGAGTGCCCAGCGCCGGGCTCGAGCGCCCAGTCGGCGTAGCGGCAAAGATCGGCACGGGTCGGCGAACAGGCGGTTGCGCATCATTGCCGGAAGCCGAGGCAATCCCGAGGTGTGGTGGATGAGATCACCAACAGTCATCTCGGCATCGGGGACGCTGGGGAGGTAGTGCGCGACCGGCCGCTCGATCTCGACTGTGAGCCAGGCCGTCGTCCCCACGAGTCCCTTCATGATGCTCCCCCACTCGAGCATCGAAGCGGTGGCGTACGGCCCGCGGGGCTCGCGGACAGTTCGCCAGCCGTGGGCCGTACGAAAACCTGCGCGCCAGAGCCCGGAGCTATCAAGCGGACTCCGCACTGCGCCCCTCCCTCTGCGAACGGGCCAGAACCCCACCCTCGAAGCACCGCGTGTTGTTTGACATACTCATGTATCGATCCGGTGCAGGCTGGATGACCACCGGTCGTCTCTGCCCCTCTGGCCCGAGTCGGGAAGGACAATCCTCATGCGTGCAGCTCACTGTCGAGCAGCGGGAGGGGCTCGTTCGGTCTGGCGAAGCGGCCAGAGTGCGTTCCGGCCAACCCATCGGAGAGCCCGGTGCACCACCTGAATTCGTCGCCGCTGTTGGCGAGGTGTACCGACTATGGGACCGCGACTGGCATTCGGTGCCATCCCGGTGATGGCGAGACGGTTGAAGCTGCCCTCGGTTTGCACCATCCTCACGGCGCCGCGGTCAGCAAGTGTTCCAAGAGATGACCGCTGAACGATCGGCTATCTCTAATGGTTCTTGGTCGGCCTGGGGTCGGCTGACAGGCTGGCACCGGTCCCGGCTCGTGGTGTGACTCTTCGGCTATCTGCCCGTCGTTATGACGTGGCATTGTCTCGACTCGTCCGCTGCGGGAGACGGGGCTGGTGCCGGCCCGTCCGCTGCGATGGCTTGATAGAAGGTCGTCCAACCAGTCACCTGGTTGTGACTCGTTAGAGATCCGCCCCGCAACGACTCTCCCCGGGCCAGGCACCAACACGGTTCCCGTCTTGGAAGGAGTCCCGCAATGCCCATCGTCGCAGACGAGTACACGCACGTCATCGGCGTCGACACGCACGCCAAAACACACACCTACGTCATCCTCGACACCCGCACCGGCGGCATCAACGACACCGCGACGTTCCCGACAAATCCGGCTGGCCTTGCTCGCGCCCTGGCCTGGCTCGATCGTCGAACATCCGCCGGGCGGCTCGCGGCCGTCGAAGGGACCAGCTCCTACGGAGCATCCCTGACCGAAGCGCTGCGGCAAGCCGCTATCCCCGTAGTCGAAGCGCAACCACCACGACGAGCCGACCGTGGATCTCGCGGGAAGTCCGACACCATCGACGCCGAAGCTGCAGCTCGTGCCGTGCTGCGCACTGACACCGCACTGCTGTCCTGGCCCAGGACCGGCAAGATCCGGTCGGCGCTGCGCGTGTTGCTGGCTGCCCGGAGATCGATGGACGGTCAACGCACCGCGAGCCGCAACGCGCTCACCGCGCTGCTCCGCACCATCGACCTCGGCATCGACGCTCGGCGTCCGCTGACGGACACGCAGATCACCGTGATCGCAGCATGGCGGCAGCACCCCAGCGACGACATCGACAAGGTCATCGCTCGCGGCGAAGCGGTTCGCCTAGCCCGCGACGTCATTGACCTGACCGGCAAGCTCAACGCGAATTACAACGCACTCGAGCAATACGTCTCCGCACTCGCGCCTACGGTGATGGACATCGCTGGAGTCGGGCCGGTCTCAGCGGCTGTATTCCTCACCGCGTACTCACATGTCGGCCGAGTCCGCAGCGAGGCTGCGTTCGCGTCCCTCGCAGGCGCGGCCCCGATCCCCGCTTCGAGCGGCAACACCAACAGGAACCGACTGAATCGGCACGGCGACCGACGGCTCAACTCCGCGCTCGAGACGGTCGCCCGTGTCCGGCTCTCCTACGACCCGAACACTCGCGCCTACAAGCAACGCCGCCTCGCCGAAGGGAAGACCACGAGAGAAATCAAGCGCATGCTCAAGCGCTACATCGCCCGACAGATCTACCGCCACCTCACCGCCACCATGACCGCCTGACGCACACCGGCGAGGTTTCAGCTCGGTCGCAGGAACACTGAGATCAGCAACACGGCGATACCGATCCAGATCAGGCCGATTGCAGGCCCTTTGAGGAGATCCGCTTGGAAACGGCCGTCCTCGTCACGGCTACGACTGACAGCATTCAGCAGGTCCGCAAGGACGCCTGGCCGAATGAACAAAAGAACCCCAACCGCGATCGCTGCCGGGCCGAGAATGAGACCCGGTACCCACATCGTCACTCCTTGTCGCGTGGACGAAGCCCCACGGGCGCGTCGCTGTGAGCGCGCTCGACATCTTCTCCGCCTTGGCGGTATCGCCTACGCGCGAGCTGCTGGCGGAGCTTGTAGATGAAGGTTGCTTCGAGGAAACCGGCCAGGGCCAGCGCAGCGATCGCGAAGAGCACGTTGGCCGGGGCTTGCGCCTGATTGAAAACGATGATCGGCAAACCGACCACGAAGGCCGCGCCCACGAAGACATTGATCCACGCGCCCACGAGACCGCCCGGCGCGTCAGGCACTCCATCCATCCATCGATCCGGCACCAGCCAGACGCTACTCCCTGTGTCCCCGCCGGCAGGGGCACAGCCCCGCTGAGGGTTGACCTCACCCATAGAAGGGTCGAGACGGGGTGCGCGGTGTGACGAAGATGCAGAACGGATGCCCGGAGGGGTCAGCGAAGACGATGAGGGGTTCGGCGGTGTCGGCGGACCGGTCCGTCAGGACTACCGCTCCGAGGCGTAGGGCACGAGTCCGCTGCTGTTCGAGGGCTGTTGTTGAGTCCACGGTCAGGTCGAGGTGGAGCATCTGCGGGGGTGAGCCTGTCGGCCACTGTGGTCGTGGCAGGTCAGGAGCGAGTTGGAAGGCCAGGCGGCGAGTTCCGTCGTCGGCGGTGAGCACCAACCACTCGGGCTGCTCCGACTCATCGGCGGCGGGCGCGTCCCCATCGCGGTACCGGAGTCCCAGCAGTGACCGGTAGAACTCGGCCAGCTCGCGTGGTGCAGGGGTGTCGATGACGGTCTGCAGGAGGTGTGGGACGTCGTCCGAGGAGGGCATGCCCCTGTCTACCGTCCGGACCGCCATCCTCCACCGAGACCGACCGAGGCAAGATCGACCAGAGGCGTAAGGTGCCGTCGTGGCTGCTTGGGAAGTTCTCTGGAGCGATCAACCGACTTCGGACAAATTGTCGATCACATCCTGCACGTTGATTCGCCGGACCGGCCTGGCGTACGACGTCGACATCGCGTTCTCGACTACTGATTCTCCGGACCGTCAGCTGCTGCATCGTTCATCGGGTCGGCAGCGTCCCCTGGCCGACGGAGGTACTCGCGAGTTCTCCGTCACACTCCCCGGTGCTGACCTCACAGATGTTCCAGATGGTCCGATTCGATTCAGCGCACCGAAGGCCACCCCAACTACAGCGCTCGTCGTGACTGTGATCTGGGCAGACGAGGCTGGTGGCGCCCGTAAGGAACAGTCCTTTATTCACGGACACAGCTAGCGTCTGACACGGGGCGGTCTAATATCAAGCGCATGATCGAGACAACGCGGCGCAGCCTTCTCGAACGACTCGTCGGACGGCCACTACCGTGGCTTGTTTGGGCCTGGGTTGTCTTGGCCGCTATCTGGATCTCCCTCGCGTTCGCCGAACCGTCCGGTCTCCACACCTTCCTGGCGATCGCGTGGACGGTCCTTGCCGCCGTCCAGCTCGGTACGGCCTACTACCGTCGGCGGCAGGAACAGCGGCGCATACACGAAGGTCCCGATACTCACTAGGAGCGTCAAGAGCCTTCGCGACGGCACTCCGTCACGTGAAGACTTGCTGCCGCGGCTCACTGATCGGTGCGACCACTCGCCTTCGCGTAGATCATCGCGTCCGATAGACGATCCACCATCGGACGCTTTGGGCGGGTCAGTACTTGCCCCGACGGTAAGCGACATACAGAAGCGCGAGCATGCCGACGCCCAGGGCGAGAAGCACCCCTCCGATCCAGGCCGCCGACGGGTTCGAGACGAGGATGCAGAATCCACCGACAACAACGACAGCAGCTATTACCGTTCGTGATCCCATCTGAAAGGTCCACCCGGGGTCACCACGTTGCGTCATACCGTGGACGGTACGCGCGTCGAGTGAGTCAGCGGGGTCGCGTCGGTCGGGTTCGGTGGCCGATCCTCATGCGGATTAGCCTGCCGAACGTCGCGTGACCTCTGTTCCACAGGCCCAGTCGTACGGCGCCCGCCCCCGACCGACGAAAAGAGAGAAGATCAAGGCGAGCGGGAGCACGTACGCGCAAACGGTCAGCGCCCAAACGCCGAACGGGACGCCACCGTCACCGCTGGCGCTCACAATGGCGAACACGGCCGCGTGACCAATCAGCCACGGAACCCCGACCTTGAGGATGTTCCGTACAATCGCGACATTCAGACGCGGTGAACGCCCATTCGCGCGGACGACCAGCTTCATCACTCGCTTACCGACCGTCGCCGCTTCGGGGCGTGACTCGCACCATGCCAGAGCGAGAACGACCGGCATCACGATCACCAGGGCGCCGACGACGTTCAGAACGACAGCATTCGCCGGCCGGATGACGTGCGCGAGGTAGAGCGGCACTCCCACAGCGGCAGTCAGGGCAACCCATCCGAGGACGCAGGCCCAGTCGACCAGCCATGCCAACAGTCGACTTCCCCCGAGTCTCATGCCGCCACGATAGTGACCACCTCGGCGTCCGGTAGCCGATCGGCCATCGGACGCCCCAGTGCCTTCAGGTACGTTTCATCTGAGGAAGGGATGCGGTGTCATGAAGGCGGCTTGGTACAACGAGCAAGGTATCGCGGGTGAGGTGCTGCAAGTTGGGGAACGACCCGCCCCCGTCCCCGGCGAGGGCGAGGTACGTGTTCGGGTGACGTTTTCGGGCGTCAACCCGGGCGACACAAAAAAGCGCGAGGGGTGGCTGGGATCAGCTATGCCCTACCCCGAGGTCATACCGCACAGTGACGGCGCCGGCGTCGTGGACCAAGTCGGCGCCGGCGTTGACAAGGAGCTGATCGGGCGCCGTGTCGCCGTGCACGGTGCGCAGTCCTACCGCCAGTTCGGCACCGCCGCGGAGTACACCGTCGTCCCCACGAACCTCATCACTCCGCTTCCCGATACGGTCCGCGACGAGATCGCGGCGTTGCTTGGGATACCAGGCGTGACCGCCCACCGGGCAGTCTTCGGAGACGGCCCGGTCACCGGGAAGGTCGTCCTCGTCCACGGTGTCCGCGGCGGTGTCAGCGGTATCGCTGCACAACTCGCGAAATGGGGAGGCGCGACCGTCATCGGCACGGTCCGCCGATCGACTGACCTCGACGCGGGTGGCCTTCCCGCCCTCGACCACATCGTCGCCCTCGATGACGAGCCCGCGGCCGCTGTCCGACGCATCGCACCAGGCGGCGTCGACCGGATCGTGGAAGTGGCACTCGATGCCAACGCGGATCTTGACGCGGCCGTGATGGCGAACGACGGGGTGATCGCCACGTACTTCGCGCACGGCGACCGGGTCTCGCTGCCATTCCCGCCACTGCTCTTCGCCAATGTGACCGTCCGATTTCTCGGCAGCGACGACTTCCCGCCCGCTGCAAAGCGCGCCGCGATGGACGACCTCGTCGCGGCCGTGCACGAGGGTGCGTTACTCCTCTCTGTCGGGGAGGTCCTTCCCCTCGACCAGGTCGCGCGGGCGCACGACGACGTTGACACGGGCCGCGTCGGCCGCGTGCTGGTACGCACCACGCCCTGACCCGCCTGTCGCGGATCCTCTACCGGGCGTTGTGCCTGAAGTGGGAAGGAGTCCGCCCGGCTTCCTGGAGCCCCGATCAGTCGCCGCGCCGACAAGACCACTCGAACACTTGCATACTCAAGCCATCTGTATATAGTGCTGCCATGAGTGAAGTTGAGATGCGTGAGCCCACGATGTTGGTGCTCACTTCGCTTGCGGGGGGCCGTAAGCACGGATACGCGCTGATCGCGGACGCGGCCGAGCTGTCGGACGGTCGCGTGCAACTGAAGGCGGGAACGCTCTATGCGGCACTAGATCGTCTGGTGGAGCAGGGACTCGTGACCGTCGCCGGCGACGAGGTCGTGGACGGCCGCAATCGCCGGTACTTCGAGATCACTGGTGACGGGATCGACGCACTGCAGGCCACAGCAAGCAGGCTCGAAGCCAATGCTGCTGCGGCGCGGTCGCGGATTGCCGAGTGGCGTCCGCGAGGTATCGCCGGGCAGATGCAGTTCGGGGGGATCTGATGAGCACGATGCACGTCGAACAGGGAACCCTCGAGCAGAGCTATCGACGGCTCGTCCGTTGGTACCCAGGGCGTTGGCGTCATCAGAACGAGGACGCTCTGATCGGGACCTTGCTGGACGTTGCGGAAAGCGAAGGGCGGAATCGGCCGCGACGGTCGGAAGTCTTTGACCTCGCTGCCAACGGGATCAGCACCCGAGTCGCCGCAGTCCTTTCGGCAGCTGCACGGGACCGGGCCGCGAGCTTCGCGCTGGGGACTGGGCTGGCGTGGTCCTTGGTGTACTTCGTCGTGCAGGACTGGATGCCTTGGAACCCCAAGGCGCACAACTACGCGCTGAATCCGATGGGGCCCTTCAACAGCCCCGGCGTCATCGTCACAGCACTGTGGGTCCTGGCCGGTGTCTTCGTGTTGTTCGGCAGTCACCTCCCGGCACGCCTGTCAGCGTTGGCGTCGTCGGTGGTCGCCATCGTATTGCTCGCCGTCCAGGCTTCATCGTCCGGGGACTACACCGTGGTCTACCCGAGCCCGGATCGAGTCACCTTCGTGCTTCTTGTCGGGCTCGGTCTCATTGCTGCGGTCGGAACGCCTCGTCGGCACTGGACGACTCTTCTCACCGCCGGCGGTTGGGGCTTGGCACTTACGGCAGGTCTGCTGCACATGCACGGTCGCGATATGACCTCAATCCCGCTCGCCGCGGGGCTGCCCAGCTGGTACGACTTCTTCAACCGGTACCTCTGGAGCGGTGGCCTGCTCACAACCGGTGTCGTTTGGATCCTTGTCAGCGCCCTCCTGGCGACGGCCGTTGTGAGCCGTTGGAGAGGCCATCGCGCGAGCGCCGCGGCGCTCGTCGTGTCGGTGATGCCGTGGGTTGCTGCAACTGTGACGAACTCGATGCTCATCCACGCAGTCGGTGCGTCCTCGATCGTCATCAACCTGGTGATGGCCGCGACCTGGATTGCACTGGCAACTGCCGCACTCACCTTGCACCCGAAACCCTTCGCGAATGGGGACGCTCATGGAACACCAAATCCGGCCTGAAGCGATCGCGCTGCCGCCGACGCAACCCATCGACATCACCGAGTGGCTGAGGCAGGAGGAGCAGGAGCGCCACACCAGCCACTGACATAGGCAAGAGCGGAGCGACCCTGGGGGGCGTTCCGCTCTTGTTCTGTCCTGCCCGGACTCGGCGCCACCATCTCTCGCTACCGCGCCCGGTTGAGGATCCCTAATCGGGCCGCGCGATCGGCAGGAGTCACGAAAAGTTCTACCTCGGCCGAAGAACGGCCGCCGCTGGTCGACGCTGCACTCGAATCTGACCGCCGCATGGCACCCTGTTGACATCCGACGAACGAACCAGTTGAGGAGCCCTGATGGCGTCCCGCACCCGGCGCGCACCACTAAGCGACCGCGGCGCGCTGTGGAACCTCGCCCTCATCTGGGTGGTCGTCGTCGTCGGACTGCTCACGGCGATCGGCTGCGCCGGGTACATGCTCAACGAGAGCCTTATCTCGTACAGCACGTGCGGTGCCCGCACCGTGACCTGCGGTGATGCTGGCTGGTATAGCAGCATGGGCCTCACCTTCTTCGGCGGCTTCGCTGCCGTCATCACCGGGGGCGCGTTCGGCATCCGCCGCCGCTACCGGGCCAGCGGCGTCTGGTACCCGCTCGCCGGCCTCGGCGGCGCACTCCTGCTGACCGCGGCCGGCGTCGTCCTCCTCAAGACTTTCACCCGCACGTAGGGCCTGCGACCTCGCCGCTTCGCAAGCCACGACTGAACAGCCGCGGTCTCGGACTCTATGAGCCATCCGCAATCGGACGGAGTCCCTGCTCGGCCTAGAACGGCGTGACGTCGTGAGCGCGGAAGAAGTAGCCGTCCTGCCCCGGTGGGTACGGCTCGACGTCGAACCGAACGCGATCCCCGGGCCGGAGCCTGTGGAACCCAGCCATGCTCAGGTTCGCGAAGTGCGCGAACACCTCCGACGCGACGTCGTCCGAACGGAGCGCACCCCACCCGTCCTCATCACTCCGCCAGGCACACTCGCCCTCGACGTTCCGCATCAGCAGACGCTATCGCTCAGAGTGTGGTCCCTAGAGCGGTTGGTCGTCGCCCCAGTGACGACTGGAACCGCACGAGGTATCCGTCAGGGTCTTGAACGAGGAACTGATGTACGCCGGCCTCTTCGTCTCCGACGCCGTACCACTTCGTCTCGGGTCGCATGAAGAGCTCAACGCCAGCGCGTCCGAGCGCCTGCGCCAGCGCCTCAGAGTCCGACACCGTGATCTGAAGATTCACCCCGCGGCCCAGCGGACGCTCAAGAGGTCCCGTGATCCAATTGCGACCCACGCCTGCTTGTTCGAGCATCAGGTGCGCAGAACCGAGGGTGATGTACGCGAAGCGTTCCTCAGGGCGCGAGTAGGCGACATCGAAGCCGCACAAGTTGCACCAGAACTCGACGCTCCGATCCAAGTCGGCCACGAGTAGCTCGGGAACGAGCGAGGGTTCAAGGGCTTCCATCACCGGACCATCGTCGCAGCCCTCACCCTGCGGGCAGTCCCGGTAGCGGATGGGTCACCGGGCACCCTTGAGCACGCGCAAGGGCCTAAGTGCTCCGCCATCAAGGTTCCCGGCGGTCAGGTGCCCGTTGACGGGGATCTTGATGCTGAGCGCCGTGATAGCCACGCACACGATGCGTGATCATGCGGCGGCGTCCCGTCGGCGCCGCTAACTGTGGTGTCCAGCGGGGATTGGAGATGTGGATGCGCTGGCAACTGCAATCTGGTGCGATTTACGCAAGACGGGGACGCGGACGGGACTTACCGTTCGGTGCGCACGATCGCGGGCGGGGTCCAGCGCCCGTCGAGGACCTCGTCACCTGGCTCGTACATGCGCAGGACCGGACGGAATCGTCCCGCGGGGCTCGGCAACCAGTTCGCATCGGGCGACTCGGGCTGCTGGTGCGCGATGGTGATCGTGAGTGCACCGTCGGCGTCTTGGGTGACGTCCGGCGTGCGGTCGCCGATCGAGTAGCGGTTGATGGGGTTCGCGACGAGGAAGAAGTCCGGCACTCCGTACATCGTGAGTGACCAGAACGCGCCCACCGGTGGTGGTGGTGCGAGGCGGAAGGTGTACTCGTGCGTGCCGTCGAGCTGGTCGCCGTGATCGTCGACGAACGTCATCACGTAGGCCGCTTCGTAGGCGTGGTTACCCCACAACCCGCCGAGCGCCGCACCGGCACGCTCGGCGTAGCGAAGGGTCGGATCCTCGATGCGGAACCGCTCGTCGTCGAGTGCGCCGACCTCGAAGAAGTCGAGGTTGTAGTCGAACACGTGCAGCGTCATCTTCCAGCCGTTCACCTGCGGGCTGGAGCCGGACTCGAGGATCTGCCGCAGTCGGGCCGAGGCCCCCTCGAGTGCGGACGTCAGGGCCGCCACGGCGTCGTCGGGCAAACCAACGTACGGCGACGCCGGCGAATTCACGCCGAGCCCTGCGAAGGACCGTTGCACTGCGGCGTCACGCGGCGCCGGCGGGAACTGCTGCGACCAGACGCGGAAGCGCTCGAGGAACGCCAGCGCGTCCGACACCTCCGGGTCGGGAACGGCCAGCCCGTGCGGTGCAGCATCAGGCGTGCGGGGAGTCAACGTCGTCGCGTCTTGGAGCGCGTGCACCGTCGGGAGGTCGGTGTCGCCGTCGACTGCCCACCGTCCGACGATGGAGGCAACCGCGGTCGGGAACCTGATGACCGTGTCGTCATCGTCAGGTTCGCCGTCCCAGTCCGGTGGCACGAGCAGGTAGTCGCCTGCGGCGGTGCCGGTGGCGCGGTGTCCGACGTAGGCGAAATTGTTCGTCCAGGCATCGACGAACTGCAGCACGTAGTACCGCCCCGCCGTGTCGGGCACGTGCAACGCCACCGGCCCGCTGCTGAGGTCGACTTGAGCCATCGAGTAGAGCGTGTCGTTGTTGATCGTCACGAAGGTGTCATCGGGGCCGGCAAGGGTCCGTCCGTGACTGAAGGTGTTGAACGCAACGGCCGGTACCGCGCCGATGCCGTCCGTCGTGAACCGCAGCACCTGGAGCAGGTTGAACACCAATGGGAACCCGTAGATGTACGCGTTCGTGACGAGCTGCACATCGATCTCGCCTGTCAGGGGATCATTCGATTCGGCCATGCAGCTGAGTCCATCCGCCCAGCCCGCCGAGGTCGCCACCCAAAACAGGTGGTCTTCCGTGCGGCGGCCGCGCCGCTGGTCACAGGGAGCGCGGTGCAGATCACCACTCTCCTTGGGTCGCCGGCCAACGCAGAAGGCGGGGGCGAAGCTCGCCTTTAGAAGCCCCACCCCCCTCGGCACGGCACCTGACCACCACCGTGACAGCGCAAGCGACAGTAGGCGGGCAGCGTGTCAAGCGCGGCGACTGTCCGTCGTCCCTCTCGTGAGAATCGAGCCAGCGCAAACCGTCCCGGTAGCCGATCGGCTACCGAAACGTTCCGACGTACTGCACGCTTGGGTATTGCTCGGCACTGCGGGACGAGGCACAGTCGATTTCTTGAGCGGCCGGTCGGGTGCCGACGGTGGATTGCGGGTACTAAGCAGGCACGCTCAACGGGACAGAATGCGTCAGAGACCGGTTACCAACCGCAGTGCGATTGCCCGCTCGATCAGGCTCCGATTCGTTGGCGAGGCCGCGTCGACGAACACCCGCCTCCGGAACTCGAGCTCGCCGAGCTCGACGGCCAACTTTCCGAGGACTTCGTCGGCGAAGCTGGAGGACACCACCCCTACGCCGGAGAAGTCGAGGACAAGGTATTGTGCGCCCGCGCCGATGTAGTTCAGCAACCGTGTGCGAACCTCCTCCCCCTTGACCCGTGACCCAAGAGAATCCTCGAGGTCGACGACGGCGACGCGGTGATGCCCTTCCGGGGTCTCGATCGACTCGAGGAAGTCGCTACCGATGCGGTATCGGCCGAGGGCGTCCTCAATGCGCACCGGCGTCGAGCAGTCCAGCTGCCAGTCGACGGTCGTCGCCTGATGCATGTCCGGGTCCAGGACCGGTCTGCTGAGCTCGGTGGTCGAAGCGTCCGGCCCGTTGGTCCACCGGCCCCGGCCCGAGGTAATCCGTAGCTCGCCACCGTTGATCTCGACCGCCCGCTGCAACCCGAACAGCCCATTGCCTTGATTGAGGTTGCCCTTGCTGGTCACTCCCTGCTTTATGGCCTCGTCGATGGCGGTGTGCGCCTGTCGCAGGCGACTCTTGTCGACCTTCCCGTCGGGACTGCTCAGCAACAGGGACTTCTGAATGCCTATGCCGGTGTCAGCGACGGTGATGGCGCACAGCCGCTGATGCTTGTGCACCTGCATCATCACGTACCCGCACTGTGCCCTGGAGTGCTGAAAGACGTTATCCATTACCTCGTATAGGCACCAGTTCAGCGAGTCGACGACACCCGCCTCGCAGCGGATCTGGTCGACCAGCGCCTCGATATACAAGTCCGCGAGGGTCTGCGCCTCCGACTCGTCGCGGTACTGCCATACATTGTGCGTCAGCCGGGTCTGATGCTTGACGTAATCAGCAACCTGCATCGGGTGCATCACATGCGTTCGTTCGACGTTCGGCGGCATGTTCGACGTCGAGAACGAGTACCCCGCCGAACGGTAGAAGTCCACTGCCGCGGCGAACGGCACCACGCCGTTCGGATACATTTTCCCCGCTCTGGAGAAGTCGATGTCCACCGTGTCCCCGTGGGAGACGGTCCGCATTCGGCGGATCAGGTCGTCGGTGTGGTCCTGCTTGTCCAACGCCTGAATCTTGTGCACTACCCCGTACCCGGACTTCATGGCCCGAGTCTAAGCCGATTGATCCTCACTGCATGCTGGCAAGGCCGACCGTGTCGTGTTCCCCGCAACCCGCGAACGGGTTAGCGCCGGCCGGACAAGCAGGACCGTTCAAACCCTCCACAGCCGTCTGGAAGCGATCGACACCGTTCGACAGCCGATCGGCCATCGGGACGTGTCGAAGCGGCCGTCGCGGACTTCGCCCCAGAGACTCGTCAGGCGAAGCCGTTACGGAACTAGGACAATCCGTCCGAACACAGCCCCCGTGTCCATCTGCCGATGTGCGTTCGCTGCGTCCTCGAGTTGCATGACCTCATGCACGACCGGGTGCAGTTCGCCCCGGGCGGCCGATGCGAACTGTGCGGCGCGGACCCGGTCCCGGTCGACCGGAGGGACCGAGTTGAGGCTGAACGTCCCGACGGAGCGCGACGCCTGGAACGACTGCATCAGGGCCATGCCGAAATCGATCGGTGGGAACCCCGCGACCGCGCCGACGAGGACCAATCGGCCGTTCGGTGCGAGCCGATCAATGAACGTCGGGACGTCGGCCCCTCCCACGATGTCGATCACCACGTCGAACGTGACCGCACTTCCCTCGGGCCCGGTCCCGGCACGGTCGAGGACGTCGACGGCACCGAGGGCCCGGAGCCGTTCACCGCGATCCTCCGACGACGTCGTGACGGCGACGCGGGCGCCGAGCTGTGCTGCGAGTTCCACCGCTGCGATCCCGATGCTTCCGGCTGCTCCGCGGACCAGCACGGAGTCCCCGGCTCGCGTGTGGGCGTGGGCGAGCGCGAAGTGCGCCACGGTCGCCGCGCTCCCCAGCGTCACCGCATCGACCGACGACAGCGCGTCCGGGAGCACGAGGACGTCGCCGACCTGGGCCAGGGCCAGCTCGGCGTACCCGCCGTCGATACCCGTGAACGCCCAGACGCGACGCCCGACGAGTTCAGGGTCGGTTCCCGGGCCCACGACGATGACAGTCCCCGCGACCTCGCTGCCCGGGACCATCCCGATCGGGTGGTGCGAACCGAGAGTCCCCCGCCGGATCATCGCGTCGACTCCACCGACGCCGGCGGCCTCCACCCGGATCAGCACCTCACCGGCTGCAGGGTCCGGATCGGGGACCTCTCGGAGCTCCATCCCACTCGGGTCGCCGAACTGTTGGATCGTCACTGCACGCACGTCTTCTCCTGCTCGTCGTCTGGTCGAGGTACGATCGGGACGCTAGTGGACGGGGGCGTCCACTTCGGCGAAGTGAGGACCATGAGCACGGATCTGTCTCGGAAACTCCGGATTGACGCGCAGGAGAACCGCGACCGGATTCTCACTGCAGCTCGGGAGCTGTTCGCCGAGCGTGGCCTCGACGTCGGGATGCGGGAAGTCGCCCGCCGGGCCGAGGTCGGACCCGCCACCCTCTACCGCCGGTTCCCGACACGACAGGCACTCATCGACGAGGCCTTCGCCGTCCAGCTTCGGACGTGCCGTCAGATCGTCGAGGACGGTGCAGCCGATGCGGACCCCTGGAACGGCTTCGTGGCGATCCTGCAGCGACTGACCGTCCTCAACGCAGAGAACCGTGGCTTCATCGACGCGTTCATGGCCGTCGAGCGACAAAACGCCGTGATCGCCGCTCACCGCCGGAGCCTCCTCTCGGAGATCACCCGAATCGCTCGGCGTGCACAGACACAGGGTCGGCTCCGTCAGGACTTCGTCATCGACGACTTCGTCCTCGTGTTGCTCGCCGGCCGAGCAGTCGCCACCGCGGACGCCGCGGATCGCGTCGCGCTCGCGCAGCGCTTCGCCACGCTGACCATCGACGCGTTCCGCGCCTCACCCCAGCAGCCCTGTCCGCGTGCCGCGCTCGGCCCGCGCGGGGCCGGAACGGTCCGGTAGCCGATCGCTAAACGAACCTTCGCGTGCACCAGGGCATAGGCCAGTAACCCATCACCATGAACTGTCGTCGGACCCGAACGCTCCACCCGCGAGCAGTGAGCTGCGTCGGTCATCGCCCAGACCGGGAACTCGCGACGCCGCCAACGGAACGCCTTCCGTCTCGGCGTGTAGACCGTCTTGTCTTCGAGGCTGAGAAACTGCCATGCTGAGACTTCGACGTCCCTGAGGGAATGAGACGCGATGGTCGGCAGGTCCGGATTCACCGCAGATGAGTGGCGGGACGTGGGTGGGGCACCTTTTACCGCGCCGGCGTTCATCGTGGCGTCGGGACCGCACCGCGCGGTGGCAACGGTGCGGAACATGCTCACCGCGGCGAAGGCGTTCATGTTCCAGTCCGACACGTCGAACATGTTGATCACTGACGCTCGAGCGGATGGCACCGGACCGAACGGGGACCCGGGTTCAACGGCGCACACTCCGGAGAACATCGCCCGTCTTCGTGCAACGCTCACCCGGGTCGCGGACCTGCTCGATGCGAAGGGTGGCGCCGACGCTGACGGGTACAAGCGTGAGCTGCTGCGCATCGGCACTGCAGCAGCACTGGCCTCCCGAGACGGCGTACTGGGCATCAGCGGGAATGCGTTGAACGAGTACGAGGACGCTGCGTTGACGGAGCTGGCGAAGATCTTGGGGATCCCACGGTGAGCGGGTCCTCCGTGGGCACCGACGGCGTTTCCGCCCCGATCGGGACACCCCGAGTCGTGCCCCGCGTCCGTTGGGGTGTGCTCGCGTACGTTGCCTACCTCGTGGTGTTCCTCGGGGTGTGGATCAGCACCGGCATCCAGTACGACCACATCGCCGATGACGCCGGAACCCTGACCCGCTGGTACGTGGCCCCACTCGCCGCGGGAACGGTCACCATCGCCGTGATCATCACCATCTTCCGGTGGTGGCGCCCGGTCCTGTTCGACGCGAAACGCCTCCTCCGGTGGCCTGCGGTCCTCCCCGCGGTGCTGCTCGCGGTCGTTGCGGTCGTCGCGGTCGCGACGTCGGCGCGGTCGGATGTGACACCGCTGATGTGGCTGCTGCTGGTCGCGGGCAGTGTCCTGGTCGGGTTCAACGAGGAGATCGTGACTCGCGGAGTTCTCGTCGTCGCCCTTCGGAGCCGGTTCGGGGAACTCGGCGTGTGGCTGCTGAGCTCGGCACTGTTCGCCGCGCTGCACCTCCCGAACGGGTTCTTCGGCGTCGGCCCCGGAGCCGTCGTGCAGGCGTTGTTCGCGTTCGGGTTCGGCAGCGCCGCGTACCTACTCCGCCGCCACACCGGGTCACTGCTGTGGGCGATGCTGCTGCACGGGCTGTGGGACTTCGCCACGTTCTCCAGTACCTCCGCGCTCGTCGGACTGCAACCGTTCATCGGCGCACTCGCCGTCGTCACCGCGGCCGTCGTCCTCACCCGCGGACCCGCCAACACACGAGATGCCAACCGGAAGGCCATCAGATGACCGTCGATACTCGCACCGACACTCGAGTGCCCCGGACCATCTGGGTGGGCCTCGCCGCGGTCGTGGTGTACCTGTTCTTCGCGGCGGTGCTCGGGAACGTGTTCGGCGACCTCGCCGGCGACGATGACACTGCTGAGTTCGTCCTGTCGCACTACATCCCGCTGCCGATCGCGATCATCACCGCGGTGCTGTTCCTCCGCTGGGCCGGATGGGGACGATCCGTCTGGGCGGAACGGCCGACACCGACACTGCAGCCACGCCGATGGTGGCTGGTCAGCATCCCCGTGCTGATGGTCCTGCTGCCGTTGGTGCAGCTGGTCGACGTGCCGTGGGGCGCCCGGCCCCTGGGAACGGTGCTGCTGGTGATCCTCGGCACCGCGATGGTCGGGTTCGGTGAGGAACTGGTGCTCCGCGGGATCCTCCTCGACGCCGTCCGCGCCCGCCACGGGGAACTGGTCACCATGCTGGTCACGGCCGTGGTGTTCGCGTTGGCGCACATCGTCGGCAGCATCTGGGCGGGTGTGCCGTTCGCGGCGATCCTGTTCCAGGTGGCGGTGCTGTTCATGAACGGGACCTTGTACTACTGGGTCCGACGAGTCAGCGGACGACTCTGGGTGGCGATGGCCGTTCATGCCCTCACGGACTGTGTCCTTTACCTTGCTGCCGGTCCGTCCCGGCCGACGGATGCGTTGACGCAACCCGCGGATGCTGCCCCGAACCCGATCCTCGCGGTCGGGCAGACCCTCCTCATCGTCGCCGCGGTCCTCGGTGTGATCAGCGCCGCACGCGAAGACCACCGCAACCGCACCCACGTCCGACACAACGCCACTGCAACGCCCTGACCCCGCGCAGCACCCCCGCGAACCGGGAACGAGAGGACACCCTCATGGCCACCGCCCACGAACACCTCGACACCACTGACCACGCCGGCAACGGGTGGCAACGGTTCTGGAACCGCGGCGGCTGGTGGCGTGCGGTCCTCGCGGTCGTCATCTACCTCGCCATCTACGAAGGAATCGGCTGGGTCAACGCCCGAACCCTCGGCCGCGGCATCGACACCAGCAATCTCTTCTCCTCACCCGGCTCCGTGTTCGCGGGCCTGACCGTGCCGATCCTCGTCATCGGTGTGCTGACCTTCGTCTTCGTGCTCACGCTGGGGTGGCGCCGAGAGGTCTTCGGCCGGCAACCAGTGCCCGGACGGAAGTGGATGTGGATCGCCGTCGCCTTGCTCCTCGTCCCCATCGGACTGCGGATGGCCGCGACGAACTGGTCGGCGTACTCCGTCACCGTGATCCTCGCGGTGCTGTTCCTCGGCTTGTGCATCGGGTTCACCGAGGAACTCATCGCTCGAGGCATCGCCGTGAACCTCCTCCGTCGCGGCCACTACTCAGAACGGGTCGTGGCGTTGCTGTCGGCGCTGCTGTTCGGGTTGATGCACGCATCGAACGCCATCTCCGGCGCGAACCCGATCACCGTCGGACTCACCGTCATCTACACCTTCGGGATCGGCATCATGCTGTACCTGTCGATGCGGGTCACCGGCAGCATCATCCCGGCGATGCTCCTGCACGCGGCGACGGACCCGACCACGATCCTCGCCACCGGCGGCATCGACGGGGAGAGCGCAACATCGGGCAGCGCGGGCCTGCTCGGCGTAGCCGGGATCTTCAACTTCGCGTACCCGGTCCTCGGCCTGCTGGCGCTGTTGCTCATCAAGGGCCGAGTCAGCGCCCGCGCCGAGGGCGCCCGCACGCAAGAAACCACGGCGACGTCATGACCAGCGAAACCACGAAGATGCATCGCCGCCACCGGTGGGTACCAGCCGACCGTCGGTGGTGGGGGCTGGACCGGCGGACGATCGTGCCCGCAGCGATCGTGCTCGTCACCGCAGCGATCATGCACTGGGCGGTGCCGTGGGTGAACGAGCGGGTCCCGTTCCGCGAGACCGTCACCGCTGGACAGACGATGACGCTCGACGATGATGTCGTCTTCACACCACCTGCCGGGTGGGGCATCAGCGACGGTGTCCGCACCGGCGACCCCGAAGCCGGTGGCAGCTACCCGAAGTCCGCGACCGTGTTCGACGGAGCGACCTCCATCACCGTCCGCAGCGGCACCTTCGACGGCACTTCGGCCGCGCTGCTGCGGAAACTCAAGACGACCGACGCGACCGCCAGAGTCCGGACGCTGACGTCGACATCAACCCCGATCACCACCGCATCGGGTGTTCGGGGCGTGATCAGCGAGTTCCGTGACGCCCGCAACGACGGCGCGATCGCCGCGTTCGTCTCGGACGGTGTCGGCGTGGAAGTCATCATCAACACCCCGAACACCACACCGACCGACCGAGCCACGGTCATCGGACAGGTCCTCTCGTCACTGCGCATCGAAGGAGCCGGAGCATGATCTGGAACCGGCTCCGCCGAGCCCGCGACCGCCCGACCGGAACACACACGCAGCTGTCCGACTACTCGAACCTCGAACAGGCCCGCGCAGCGGTCTTCGAACGCTCCGGCTGGGGACTGCGGATGGAGTGGTTCCAGCCGCGGAACGCCGCGTTCTGGGTGTTCTGGGGCCTGGTGATCACCGGAGGGTGGAACGCTGTCGGCATCATCCGTTCGACGGCGGCGCCGTTCGCGTCCGCGGTCGAGGTCAACAGCTTCGTCCTGGTGCTGTACGCAGCTCTGTTCTGGTGGATCACCAGAACGATGGACCGGTACTCCACCCTCCCGGTGAGCCTGGTCGTGCACGCGTTCATCTGGGGCGCCACCGCCGCGACGTTCTTCATGGCGATCTACGCCAACGACGCCGTGCTCAGCCTCTACGGCAAGACGTTCGGGCAGTCCTGGGCTGCGGACTGGGGTGCCGGTCTCACCGCCCCCATCACCGAAGAAGTGTCCAAGGGCATCGGTCTGGTGCTGCTGATCACCCTGGCACCCCGGATCGTGCGGACCACGTTCGACGCCTTCATCCTCGGTGCGTTCCTCGGTCTCGGCTTCCAGATCGTCGAGGACGTCCTCTACGTCGCGCAGACCGCTGGGGCGAACTTCGGCGCACAGCCGTTCCTCGCCGGATTCGAGACCCTGATCCTGCGTGTGACCACCGGCGTCGCCGGCCATATCGCCTACTCCGCGATCTTCGCGACCGGGCTGTTCCTCCTCGCGGGCAGCCCCGCCCAGCGGCGACGAGTGGGCCCGGGGATCCTCCTCATGCTCACCGCGGTCGTGCTCCACGGCGTGTGGGACGACCTCAGCGCGCTCACCGGTCCGCTGCAGAACTGGAACCTCGTCTTCATCGCGGTTCTGACAGTGGTTGTCCTGGTCGTGGTCTTCCGCGTCTTCCGGTTCGCCGTTCGTCCGGAACGGGATGACCTTCGCATCGTCCTCGCACCCGAGCTCGCTGCAGGGCTCCTCACCTCCGACGAGGTCAACGCGGTCGTCGGAACCCGGAGAGCACGCCGCCGGTACATCGCATCGGCCGGCGCCCGTCCTGCACGCCGCCGCCGCCGTGTCCTGCTGACGGCGATCCACGACCTCGCAGAAGCGCTCCCACAGACCGATGACCCGGACCACATCGCCTTCACCCGCCAGGAGATCACCCGCATCAGGACGGCAGCGTAGACCGATGTCCGTCGGACGCTGACCGGGCCGCAGCCGCGTACCGGTGGAGAGTGCGCTTCTGGAACATCCGGAAGCGCACTCTCGACAAGGAAACGGCGGGTGTGTCATCGTCACCTGTGAGCGCACGCTCAGCAACGCCACCACCACGCCGTTCATCAGGGGGACGCATGGGTCCGCAGGCGCAACACGGTGAACTACCACGTCACCTCAGCGTGTTCGCCCGCCTACTGGTGCCCGTCATCGCGTTGACCGCCATCGTCGGCGTCTCAGTTGCCGCGGTGCCGGCGACCGCGGCGACGGTCGGTGCGGATGAGGACACGTACTCGATCACGTTCGCCGCACGTGTGTGCGACTCCTACACGGACGTGCTCGCGAACAAAGCGCGGAACAACCTGATGGAGTCCCTGAAGGACCTCGGCACGGACACGAACTACGACGCGTGGGGCATCGTCTCGGCCGAGAAGGAAGAGACCGGCAACGCGAACTGCCGGCCCCTGCCGAACTGGCAGATGACCACGGGCACCTGGTTCAACGGGAAGACCCCAGCAACACAGAACCTCAGCACCGTCACCAGCCCGTTCGACACCACGATCCGTACCGGCGCCTCGACCCCGCTGCTGGACACCAACGGGGACCCGACCGGCGACACCCTCGCCGGCGCCGTGACGATGAACCTCACCGCCGCGCAACTCGCGGCCGCGAACTCCGGCTCACGGCTCTGGATCCAAGGCGGCACCCCCATTGCGCCGTTGAACGGGCAGCAAGACCAATACGGGTTCGCGGCGCTGCGCTGCGGGCAGGACGCCGTCAACGGCGACAACGTCGAAGCGGTGTACTTCCCGTCTGGGCAGCGACACGTGTTCTGCTTCTATTACGCCGTCACCCCGCCGCCACAGTCCGGCACCATCGTGGTCCGCAAACAGCTCGCCTCGGACAGCAACGGCACCGGCACGTTCCGCTTCGACGGCAACCTCTCCTACGCCGACGAGAACAACGACGGCACCAACGACTTCTCCGCCACCGCCAGCCCCGGTAACCCGGCAACGACCACCTTCATCCGCGGCGAGGTGCGCGGCAGCGACCCGGCGTGGAGCTTCCAAGAAGCATCGACACCCGGTTGGGACCCACCCGCCGACCCCGTGTGCACCAGCCAGACCGACGACAGCACCATCACGGTCGACCCGGCAACGCACCGGGCGAGTATCCGACTCGCGGGCGGTGACACCGTCACCTGCGTCGTGACGAACAACCGCACCACCATCGGCGACACGTCCCTCGCCGTCGAATCCCTCGGCGGCACCGCCTCCTTCCCCGTCACGGTCACCGGTCCGACCGCAGCTCCTGCGGAGAACTTCACCGGCACCGCAACGACGACCGCGGTCGGAGCACCGGTCACCCCATGGTCCGGGTCGTCCCTCAGCCTCGGCTCGTACGTCATGTCGGAAGTCCTCCCCGCCCCGACCGCAGCGGGACGCTGGGAAGCGGAAAGCGCAACCTGCGTCGACCGGTTCGGCACCGTCGACACGTACGACATCACCGCCACCGGGCAGACCCGCACCTTCACGTTGACGACGATCACACCATCGTCGAGCCACTGCATCTTCACCAACCGGTTCACCCCAGCAGGGTCCATCACGCTGCAGAAGACCACTCTCGGCGCCGCAGGCACGTTCAACTACGACATCACCGCCCTCGACGCAGCCGACGACCCAGACCCCGCCCAGGACTACCGCGCGACCGCGACTACCACCACGCCGGGCACGCGCACGGCCGCGACACCGGTCGGCCCAGCAGCAGACGCGCTCGTCGTCGCGCCGACGACCCGGTTCCTCGTCCGCGAGCAAGCACCCACCGGTGACCTCCTCGGCTTCTGGCGATTCACGAACCTGGACTGCGGCGCCAACGTTGTCGAACGCGCCGGCGCGAACGCGTTCATCGTCACCTTGAACACCGCGAACCCCGACGCGTCCTGCGCGCTCGAGAACACGTACGAGCGCACCGGACGCTTCCAAGTGAACGTGCACACCACCGCCGACCAGACGCTCCGCCCCGACAGCGACGTCATCGAGGTCACCTGCAACGAGGGCACCGACATCCCGGTCACCACGGACGCCGGCAACGCCAACGGCACGTCCGGTCCGTACGTCGTCTTCGGCGGCGCGGAATGCTCGCTGACGCATGCCGAGACCGGAGCCGCCAGCGGTACGACGGTTGCGGAACGCGCGACAGTCACCGTCGACGGCGGAACAGCGACGCCACTCGAGCTCACACGCGACGTCGTCGCGCTCGGCGCCGGACGTGCCGTCGTCGTGGACGTGTACACGACCATCACCGCCGCGGCGCAACCCGAACCCACACCGACAGCGACGCCGTCTCCGTCGGGCACCGGATCACCGGTACCGACGCCGACGGGCGACCCGTCCGACGGGACCGTCGTCCCGATCGCCAATCCGGGTGACGGCGACGAGGGCCCCCTCGCGTTCACCGGAGCGAACATCACCGGGGCAATCTTCGCCGCCGGATTCCTGCTGCTCCTCGGAGGCGGCCTCGTGCTCCTGCAACTCAAGCGCCGCAGCTCCGCACGCTGACGCCCTGGTGAGAAAATGTTCCATGACCAATCGGCGCCGCGGACGTTGTCCCGCAACGAGCTCGCCCTCGTACCGGGGCGCCCGGTAGCCGGTCGTCCTCCGGACGACTCGCTCCGTGCCGAGCAGCGTCGGGCCGTCCGGTCTCAGATAGGTGGTCCGCAGCCTTCTGAATCCGGGGTCCCCTATCCGGACGCCCTCGACAACGACGAGAACGCCCCGCCGGTCAAAGCCAGCGGGGCGTTCTCGTAAGTCCGAGCAGGATCAGAAGTCCCAGTCCTCGTCCTCGGTGCTCTCGGCCTTGCCGATGACGTACGACGACCCAGACCCCGAGAAGAAGTCGTGGTTCTCGTCCGCATTGGGCGACAGCGCCGACAGGATCGCCGGGTTCACGTCCGTCGTCTCCTTGGGGAACATCGGCTCGTAGCCCAGGTTCATCAGCGCCTTGTTGGCGTTGTAGTGCAGGAACTTCTTGACGTCCTCGGTCAGCCCGACCTGGTCGTAGAGGTCCTGCGTGTACTGGACCTCGTTCTCGTAGAGCTCGAACAGGAGATTGAACGTGTAGTCCTTGATCTCCTGCTTGCGCTCGTCGGAAAGGCCTTCGAGGCCCTTCTGGAACTTGTACCCGATGTAGTACCCGTGGACGGCTTCGTCGCGGATGATCAGGCGGATCAGGTCAGCGGTGTTTGTGAGCTTGGCGCGCGAGGACCAGTACATCGGCAGGTAGAAGCCGGAGTAGAACAGGAACGACTCGAGCAGCGTCGAGGCGACCTTGCGCTTCAGGGGGTCGTCACCGGTGTAGTAGTCGAGGACGATCTGTGCCTTCTTCTGCAGGTTCGGGTTCTCGACCGACCAGCGGAAGGCGTCGTCGATCTCCGGCGTCGACGCGAGCGTCGAGAAGATGGACGAGTAGCTCTTCGCGTGTACCGACTCCATGAACGCGATGTTCGTGTAGACGGCTTCCTCGTGCGGGGTGACGGCGTCGGGGATCAGGCTGATCGCGCCGACGGTGCCCTGGATCGTGTCGAGGAGCGTCAGACCGGTGAAGACGCGCATGGTCAGCGTCTGCTCGGCCGGCGTGAGCGTGTTCCAGGACTGCACGTCGTTCGACAGCGGCACCTTCTCGGGCAGCCAGAAGTTGTTGACGAGGCGGTTCCAGACCTCGACGTCCTTCTCGTCCTGGATGCGGTTCCAGTTGATCGCGCTGACCGAACGGATCAGCGGGACGGCTTTGCCGGTGGCGTGGACCGGGTCGGTGAGAGTCATTGCGTTCTTCCGGAATTCGTGGATCGGAACAGGTGTCGGACCGGAGGCTCGTGGCGGGCTCACCACGAGCCTCCAGTCCGAAAGGTGATCGCGTCAGCGATCAGAGCATGCAGGAAACGCAGCCCTCGACCTCGGTGCCTTCGAGCGCGAGCTGGCGGAGACGGATGTAGTAGATCGTCTTGATGCCCTTGCGCCATGCGTAGATCTGCGCCTTGTTGATGTCGCGCGTGGTGGCGGTGTCCTTGAAGAACAGCGTCAGGGACAGGCCCTGGTCCACGTGCTGCGTCGCCGCGGCGTACGTGTCGATGATCTTCTCCGGGCCGATCTCGTACGCGTCCTGGTAGTAGTCCAGGTTCTCGTTCGTCATGAACGGCGCCGGGTAGTAGACGCGACCGAGCTTGCCTTCCTTGCGGATCTCGATCTTCGACGCGATCGGGTGGATCGACGAGGTGGAGTGGTTGATGTACGAGATCGAACCGGTCGGCGGGACGGCCTGGAGGTTCTGGTTGTAGATGCCGTGCTCCTGGATGGACGCCTTCAGCGCCTTCCAGTCGTCCTGCGTCGGGATGGTGATGTTCGCGTTGTCGAAGAGCGAAGCAACACGAGCCGTCGCGGGCGTCCACGCAGCGTCGGTGTACTTGTCGAAGAACTCGCCGGACGCGTACTTCGAGTCGCGGAAGCCGTCGAAGGTCTCCCCGGTCTCGATGGCGATGTTGTTCGAGGCGCGCAAGGCGTGGAACAGCACCGTGTAGAAGTAGATGTTCGTGAAGTCGATGCCCTCTTCGGAGCCGTAGTACACGTGCTCACGAGCGAGGTAGCCGTGCAGGTTCATCTGGCCGAGGCCGATGGCGTGCGACTTGTCGTTGCCGTCCTCGACGGAACGCACCGAGTTGATGTGCGACATCTGCGAGACCGAGGTCAGGCCGCGGATCGCCGTCTCGATGGTCTTGCCGAAGTTCGGCGAGTCCATGGTGAGCGCGATGTTCAGCGAGCCGAGGTTGCAGGAAATGTCCTTGCCGATCTCCTTGTACGAGAGGTCCTCGTTGAAGGTGGTCGGGGTGTTGACCTGCAGGATCTCCGAGCACAGGTTGGACATGTTGATCCGGCCCTTGATCGGGTTGGCCTTGTTCACCGTGTCCTCGAACACGATGTACGGGTAACCCGACTCGAACTGGATCTCCGCGATGGTCTGGAAGAACTCGCGGGCCTTGATCTTCGTCTTCTTGATGCGCGAGTCGTCGACCATGGCGCGGTAGTTCTCGGAGATCGGGACGTCACCGAAGGGGACGCCGTAGACCTTCTCGACGTCGTACGGCGAGAAGAGGTACATGTCCTCGTTGTTCTTCGCGAGCTCGAACGTGATGTCCGGCACGACGACACCGAGCGACAGCGTCTTGATGCGGATCTTCTCGTCGGCGTTCTCACGCTTGGTGTCGAGGAACTTCATGATGTCCGGGTGGTGCGCCGACAGGTACACGGCACCGGCACCCTGGCGGGCACCGAGCTGGTTGGCGTACGAGAAGGAGTCTTCCAGCAGCTTCATCACGGGGATGATGCCCGAGGACTGGTTCTCGATCTGCTTGATCGGGGCGCCGGCTTCACGGATGTTGGAGAGCAGCAGGGCCACGCCACCGCCGCGCTTCGAGAGCTGCAGCGAGGAGTTGATCCCGCGCGAGATCGACTCCATGTTGTCCTCGATGCGGAGGAGGAAGCAGGAGACGAGCTCGCCGCGCTGTGCCTTCGCGGTGTTGAGGAACGTCGGGGTCGCGGGCTGGAAGCGCCCGGCGACGATCTCCTCGACGAGGTCGATCGCGAGCTGCTCGTTGCCCTGCGCGAGACCGAGGGCGGTCATCACGACGCGGTCCTCGAAGCGCTCGAGGTACCGCTTGCCGTCGAACGTCTTGAGCGTGTAGCTCGTGTAGTACTTGAACGCACCGAGGAACGTCTGGAACCGGAACTTCTTCGAGTACGCCAGGTCGTTCAGACGCTGGATGAAGTCGAGCGAGTACAGGTCGATCGTCGCCTGCTCGTAGTACTCGTTCTCCACCAGGTAGTCGAGCCGCTCCTTCAGGTTGTGGAAGAAGACGGTGTTCTGGTTGACGTGCTGCAGGAAGAACTGCTTGGCGGCTTCGCGGTCCTTGTCGAACTGGATGTTGCCGTCCGCGTCGTAGAGGTTGAGCATCGCGTTGAGGGAGTGGTAGTCCATCCCCGTCGTCGGCGACGTCAGATCGACGTCTGCAACTGCTGCGTCCAAAATGCATCCAATCCTGAGTTGACCGCGGACACGTCGTCCGGCGTGCCGAAGAGTTCGAAGCGGTAGAGCACGGGCACGTGGCACTTCTGTGAGACCACGTCGCCCGCGAGGCCGTAGGCCTCACCGAAGTTCGTGTTCCCGCCGACGATGACGCCCCGGATCAGTGACCGGTTGTGTTCGTCGTTCAGGAACTTGATGACCTGCTTGGGGACCGCTCCCTCGCCGTTCCCGCCACCGTAGGTGGGCAGGACGAGGACGTACGGTTCGTCCACGTGCAGGAACGGTTCGCTCGGGTAGAGCGGGATCCGGTCCGCGTCGCGGCCGAGCTTCTCCACGAAGCGTGCGGTGTACCCGGACACGCTGGAGAAGTAGACGAGTCGGCTCATGCTGCGCTCCTCGACAGAAGGTGCGGACTGACGGACCGGAGGGGTGTCCGTGGGCGGTGAGTCGAGCCTCCTGATCGAGTTCGAGTCACCGCCCACCGGACGGGAGACGCCTTACGCCAGTTCGGCGCTGAGCGTCGCGATCTTGTCGGGGCGGAAGCCCGACCAGTGGTCGTCGTCGGTCACGACGACGGGGGCCTGGAGGTAGCCGAGGCTCTTGACGTGCTCGAGCGCGGCTTCGTCCGTGGAGACGTCGTGCACCTCGTACTGGATGCCCTTGTTGTCGAGGGCCCGGTACGTCGCGGTGCACTGGACGCAGGACGGCTTGGTGTAGACGGTGACGGCCATGTTTACCCCTGGTTCTGGGCCTGATTCCAGGTCCGAAGTTCGTGTGCTGTGCTGAGCACGACGCTACTACATGTAGTGCTCGATCGCGGTAGTGACCACAAGAGGAAGTGTTACACCCCTGTAGTTCTCCACAACGCCCTCCACAGTCTGTGGATTCCCCACAGCCCCGGATTTCCGCCAGTCTCGCACCGGCCACCGACACTCCCAACAGGCTGTGGAGGCGGTTCTCCAGAGGTGTGGAAACCGGACGTTCGTACCCCTGCATCGGCGTGTCTGAGAACCGCGTTCCGGACCCCCTCCCCCGGAGTGGTCACACGGCCCGCGCCGTGCCCCGTCCGGTCCGTACACTCGGAGCGTGAGCGCGTACGGCAACCTCCTGAAGACCCCCGGCGTGGGTCGTGTGATCGCCGCGCAGCTCACCGCGAGGTTCCCCTTCGGGATGCTCTCGCTGGCGTACCTGCTGCACGTCGAGCACGTCTTCCACTCGTACGGATCCGCCGGGCTCGTGCTCGCCACCACCAGCGTCGGCCAGGCCATCGCCGGCCCGCTCACCAGCCGCTGGATGGGCAGCTGGGGCATGCGCCCCGTCCTCATCCTGACCAGCCTGATCGCGCTCGTGAGCATGGGCGTGATCGCGTTCGCCACCATGCCCCTGTGGGCGTACGTGGTCGTCGGGTTCCTCGGCGGCCTTGCGGTCCCGCCCGTCCAGCCCGCCGTGCGCACCATCTACCCGAAGATGGTCACCTCGACGCAGCTGACACCCCTCTTCTCCCTCGACGCCAGCGCGCAGGAACTGATCTGGGTCGCCGGCCCCGTCATCACGACGTTCGTCGCGACGCAGATCGGCACCGTCGAGGCGATCGTCCTCGCGATGGCGTTCCTCGTCATCGGCGGCGTGTGGTTCATCGCCTCCCCCGAGCTCGGCCGCGTCCGCATCCCCCGCTCCAAGCGCGCGTTCGGCGTCGTGCTGCAGCGCCCGTCCGTGGTCGTCGCGACCCTCACCGGCATGCTCCTCATCGGTGCGTGCGCCGCGGTGGAGGCCGGGGTCACCAGCGCCTTCGGCGAGGGCAGCCCGAACGCCGGCATCGTCCTGGCGATCTTCGCGGTCGGTTCGCTGGTCGGTGGCCTGGCCTTCGGCCACCGTCCGATCTCGCCGAACACCCTGTGGACGCGGATGCTCATCGTCTTCATCGGCCTGGGGCTCGCCACGTTCGGCACCGGCTTCTGGTGGCTCGCGTTCGCGCTGCTCATCGCGGGCGGCGGGATCGCGCCGGCCCTCGCCGTGATGTTCGGGTCGGTCTCCGCCACCGTGAAGTTCTCCGACACGGCAGAGGCCTACGGCTGGATGGGCACCGGCCAGCTCATCGGCGCCGCGCTCGGTTCCGCGGTCGCCGGCTTCCTCATCGACATGCACGGTGCGACGGGCGGCATGGTCGTCGGCGCAGCCGCCGCCTTCGTCGGCGTGCTGCTGCCGCTGGTCGCGAAGCGCTGGCTCCCCGACCTGCGCGGCCGCGACGCGAGCCCCATCCCCGACACCGAGCCGGTGAACATCCCCACCTAGGCGCCGGGTCGCGGGTCGCGGGGCCCCGCTGGGTCGCCCCCCGCCGGGTCGTCCTCGCTGGCCCGTCCCCCGCCCTGCCTCCGCCGGGTCGCCCCTCGCCGGGTCGTCCTCGCTGGCCCGTCCCCCACCCCGCCTCCGCCGGGTCGTCCCGCGCGTAGGAGGTCGAATCGCGCGTCGGTGGTCGATTCTTCCGACCCCCGACGCGCGATTCGACTTTCCAGTGCGGGCGCGATGGGTGAGAACGGGCCTCCTCCACAACTCGGAGCGCGCGCCCGGTTCTGCACAGATCGGACGGGAGGCCCGACTCGACTCCGCCAGGACCGGCAGGATGGTCTGCATGGTCACCTCCATCCCCCTCCGCGACGGTCGGTCCGTCCCCGCCATCGGCTTCGGCGTGTACAAGGTCGACGACGCGGAAGCAGCGGTCGCGGTCGGAACCGCGCTCGACGCCGGGTACCGCCACGTGGACACAGCCGAGATGTACGGCAACGAGACCGGTGTCGGGAAGGCGATCCGAGCCTCCGGACTGGATCGTGACGACGTCTTCGTGACCACGAAGGTGTGGAACACCAACCAGGGACGCGACGAGACCCTGCGGGCGTTCGACGCCAGTCTCGGCCGACTCGGGCTCGACGCGGTCGACCTCTACCTGATCCACTGGCCGGCCGCTGCGAACGACCGCTACGTCGACACCTGGCGCGCGCTGGTGGAATTGCGGGAGTCCGGTCGTGCGCGCAGCGTGGGCGTCTCGAACTTCCAGGTGCCGCACCTCGAGCGGATCATCGCCGAGACGGGCCAGGTCCCCGCCGTGAACCAGGTCGAGCGGCACCCCTGGCTCCCCCAGCGCGAACTCATCGACTTCCACCGGCGGCACGGCATCGTGACGGAAGCGTGGTCACCGCTCGGGCGCGGGCGGCTCATCGAGGACCCGGTGCTCGTCGGGATTGCGGATGCCCACGGGGTGAGCGTGGCGCAGGTCCTCGTGCGGTGGAACGTGCAGCAGGGGGTCGTGGTGCTGCCGAAGTCGGTCACACCGTCGCGGATCCGGTCGAACATCGACGTCGACGGCTTCGCGCTGACGGACGACGAGCTCACGGCGATCGCTGCGCTCGAGTCCGGCCAGCGCACGGGGTCGCACCCCGATTCGGTGTCCTAGCGTCCGCTAGCCGCGGCGGTCGTCCTCGGACTGCCACGGCAGGTGGAGGTCCTCCGGCGCGGGCTCCACGTCGCCCGCGTCGTCGGCGCCGCCCGTGCCCGGGGCCGCGGTGATCTTCGACGGGTCGATGCCGTCCTCGCGCAGGTCGTCATCGTCGCGCTGCTCGGTCTGCGACGAGACGCTCTCCCGCTCGCTCGACGGGCTGTAGGAGGTGTCCGCGGCACGCTGCTGACGCTCGCTCGCGCCCGCCACGTCGTCGCTGTGCGCGGCGGCGCGCAGTGCGTCGTTCCGGTCCCGGTCGTCCGCGTGCTCGGGTCCCGCGATGTCGTTGCTCATGCGCGTGACGGTAGGCCGCCGCACCTGCGCGCCCTCGCACCGTGCGAGCACGCGGTGCCGCGCCGCCGCGCCGCGCCGCTCCGCCCCGCTCTGATCGCAGCGTGCGAGCACGCGGAGCCCCGCGCCCGTCCGCTACCGTTGTCGGGCACTCGCCCCACCTCAGGAGGTCCCCCGTGACGATCGTCGCAGCAGCTGACGGCTCCGCCCTCGGCAACCCCGGCCCGGCCGGCTGGGCCTGGTACGTCGACGACGACCGCTGGGCAGCCGGCGGCTGGCCGAACGCAACGAACAACCAGGGCGAGCTCACCGCCGTGCTGCAGCTGCTCCGCGCCACGAAGGACTCCGGCGAACCGCTGCACATCCTCTGCGACAGCCAGTACGCCATCAAGGCGTGCACCGAGTGGCTGGCGGGGTGGAAGCGGAAGGGATGGCGGAAGGCCGACGGCAAGCCGGTCATGAACGTCGAGATCATCAAGGAGCTCGACGCCGAGCTCCAGGGCCGCAAGGTCACCTTCGAGTGGGTCCGGGGTCACGTCGGCCACGAGATGAACGAGGCCGCCGACGTCCGCGCCCGTGGTGCTGCGACCGCGTACCAGAACCGCACCGAGGTCCCCCACGGCCCGGGCTGGCCCGGCGTCGAGGTGACCGAGCCCGCGCCGCTGCCCGAGGCGACGCCGCCCGCGACCCTGTTCTGACGTAGAGAACGCTTCGGCATGACGGCGCCTGGGTGGCGGAGCGTGCGCACACCGCTCGTCGACCTCGTCATCCCCGACGGATGGCAGGAGGTCGACGCGCACGGGCAGGTGCTGGCGGTCGCGGCGCCGGACGACGGCGCCTGGACCTTCCGCCCCAACGGGGTCCTCTCGGTCCGACCGAGCACCGAGCCGATCCACGTCCTCGGCGCCCGCGCGATCAGCGAGGCGCGCGCCCACCCCGTCTGGTCGCACGTCGTCGCCGACCCGCCCTGGTTCCGCGAGGGCGGCGAAGGGCGCGTCGTCGAGTCGCTGTACGAGACCGACGGGATGTGCGTGTCGGTCACGCGGTACGTGATCGCGACAGGGCGTCACGCGATCGACCTGACGATGAGCGCCTCGATCCGCGATCGGTTCCTCGTCGAGGACCAGTTCGACATCATCGCCGGCGGCATGGAAGTGAAGGACGCAGCATGACCGACGTCGCGATCGACCAGGCAGCCACCGCGCGCCAGGGGCTCCCGCGCGAGTCGCTCGCACGGGTCGCCGTGGCGCAGCCGTACCCCGCTGGCGGCGTCCGCCTCTCCCAGGACAGCTGGGAAGCGCTGTGGAAGGCACGGAGAGGACGCTTCTTCCGCGTACGACCCTCGACGCCAACATTCGAGGAGTTGCGCGCCGCCGGGATGATCACGGACGCCGGAGCCCCCAGCCCCGCCGCGCAGGAGTACCTCGACGTCCGCGCGGACACGGTGATCGCCCTCGGCGCGGAAGCACGGAGCGGCGGGGTCACGAGCAAGTGGTCGTGCTGGCTGTCCCGCGACGGCGCCGTCATCGCGGCTGGACCGCAGTTGCTCTCGACGGAGCTCCCGACCGATCAGCGGGTGACGCTCGCCCTGACGACCGAGTCGTTCGCGCTCGGCCTCCTCATCTCGTGGATGGGGATCGGTCCGACCTGGACGTTCGAACACGGCGACGATCCGAGTGCCTACCCTCGCGACGCCGTCGAGGCCCGGATCGCCGCGGCCTCGTCCATCCCTCCCGCCCCCGAGCCCGCGAGCTGGAGTGTCGACCGGGCGTGGCAGCAGGGCCGTTGGACGGAGTTCGAGTTCGGCGTGCCCCGCACCGGGATCGGGCAGAAGCTGATCCGCGCGGGCGACCTCGACTGGTTCCGCCCCGAGAACCGTGACGACGGCCTCGTCGAGCTCGGGACGTCGGCCACGAACGACGTCATGCGCGAGGTGCTCGCGGTCTACCAGGAGTCCGTCGACGCCCTCGTCCGTCGCTGAGCGTTGAGCCGTCACCCGAGCTCCTCGATCCCGTGGGAGACCCCCGCCGCGGTCGCGCTCGCCAGCCTCGTGCTCACCTGGCACAGGCGCTGGCCCCGTCTATATACTCGCTTATACAAACGATGGGAGTCGGTATGGCAGTCACGACGATCGACCTCGATCAGCGCGTCCTCGACGATGCGAAGCAACTGACGGGGGCGCGTTCGAACCGCGAAGTCGTGCAGCGCGCTCTCGAGACGCTCATCGCAGTACGGCGTCAACCGGCGGCAGTCGAGCGGATCATCGCGAGGAACTTCGCTGACGAGCCCGCGGCGGCGGACGAACTGCACCCCTGATGGCGACCTACATCGTCGACAACTCGGTGTGGTGGAAGGCGGGCCGGGCTCCTGGGATCGCGGAGCGTCTGCGTGCCATCGCCACACAGGACCTCATCCTCACCTGCCCACCCCAGGTCCTCGAGTACTGCCACTCGGCCCGCTCGAGCTCGGATCACGACGAACACTGCGGGGACATGGAAGCCTTCCTCGAAGCATCAGTGCACCCCGACGTCGACGATGTCACGGCGATCCAGAGTGCTCTGTGGAGCAACGGGTTCGCACGAGGAGCCGGGCCGATCGACGTCCACATCGCGGCGTACGCGATCTGCAACGGGGCGACGGTGCTGAGCGCCGACCGCGACTACGAGCACATCGCGACGAGTGTCCAGGGTTTCCGGCACGAGTACCTGCCCGAGCATCCCTGAGCGAGCAGCGTCAGACCGCGACGGTCGACGCCAGCAACGCCAGCTTCTCCGCGTCCGCCGTGCCGGGGTCGGCGTGGTAGATCGCCACGGTGAGGTCCTGCGCCTCGGCGACGATGAGCTTCTCCCGGTGCAGCTGCAGCGCTCCGACCACGGGGTGGTCGAACCGCATCACCGCGCCCCGACGCCCGCCGATGTCGTGCCGTCCCCAGAGCCGCTGGAACCGGGGGCTCGCGATGGAGAGCTGCCCGACGAGCTCCACGCACCGCGGGTCGTCGATCGAGGTCCCGACGGACTGCCGGAACGACGCCACGAGCCCCTCGGTCGCCAGCTCCCAGTCGACGAACAGCGCGCGCTCCTCCGGGTCGAGGAACACGTCACGGAGCCGGTTCGCGCCGACGACCAGCCGGGGTGAGAGCGCGGCCGCCATCGGGTTCGCGGTGAGGACGTCCAGGTAGCGGCCCTCGACGAAGGCGGGGGTGCCCAGCCTGTCGACGAACGCACGGAGTCCGGCGGGCACGACCTCGCGCACGGGTCGGCGCTGCCGGTGTGCCCGAGGCTGCTCGACCACGAGCCCGAGCAGGTACGCCGTCGTGTCCTCGTCGAGCTGCAGCACCCGCGCGACGGACTCGAGGACCTGCGCCGACGGGTTCCGGTACCGCCCCTGCTCCAACCGGAGGTAGTACTCGCTGCTGATCCCGGCGAGCATCGCGACCTCTTCCCGCCGCAACCCGGGGACCCGCCGGACCCCCGACACCGGGATGCCCGCGCGTTCCGGGGTGACCAGCTCGCGCCGGGCACGGAGGAACTCGCCCAGGGGGTTCGTCTCGTCGGTCATGCTCCCCACGGTAGGCAGATCCGTGGGCCGCTGCCTGGTCGCCGCGCTACCAGGAGCGGAGCGGTCTGGAACGGCCGCCGACACCGCTGGAGGGTGGAACCAGACACCAGGAGGTCCACATGTCCGACACCACCCGCATCCTCGTCACCGGGGGCTCCGGCTTCATCGCCGGCCACTGCATCCTGCAGCTCCTCGACGCCGGCCACGACGTCCGCGCCACGATCCGCTCGCTCGACAAGGAGGCGGCGGTGCGTGCAGTCCTGACCGACTCCGGCATGACGGCCGGCGATCGGCTCGAGTTCGTCGCCGCCGACCTCACCGCGGACGACGGCTGGGCCGCTGCGACCGCCGACGTCGACGTCGTCCTGCACGTGGCGTCCCCGGTGATGCCCGGACACGTCGAGGACGAGGCGACGGTCATCGAACCCGCGGTCGAGGGCACGGTCCGTGTGCTCCGCGCCGCCCGTGATGCCGGCGTGCGTCGTGTCGTCCTGACCTCGGCGTTCCACGCGGTGAGCTGGGGCCACCCGCACACCGACCACGTGTTCACCGAGGACGACTGGACCGTGCTGGACGGCCCCGGCGTGGACGCGTACGGCAAGAGCAAGACGCTTGCCGAGCGCGCGGCGTGGGACTTCGTGGCCGGGGCCGACGCTGCCGGGACGCCCGAACTCGTCACCATGCTCCCCGTCGCCGTGATGGGTCCCGCGATGGGCAGCAGCGTCTCCGGCGCCAACCACATCCTGCAGTCGATGCTGAACGGGTCGATGCCGGCGACCCCGCAC
Source organism: Curtobacterium sp. ZW137 (assembly GCF_003762905.1). Taxonomy (GTDB): domain Bacteria; phylum Actinomycetota; class Actinomycetes; order Actinomycetales; family Microbacteriaceae; genus Curtobacterium. The sequence goes on from NZ_RJKS01000004.1 coordinate 581,366, forward strand.
CTGTTCATCCCGATCGTCGACGTCCGGGACGTCGCAGCCGCACACGTCGCAGCGATCGATGTCCCGGACGCTGCCGGCAAGCGGTTCCTGCTCTCGAACGGGCCGGCGCTCGAGATGGCCGAGATCGCTGGGACGCTCCGCGAGCACCTCGGCGAGGCTGCGACCAAGGTGCCGAAGCACTCGATGCCGAACGCCGCGGTGCGTGCAGCGGCGAAGCTCCGTCCGCAGTTCCGGGCGTTCGTCCCCGACCTCGGCTACGCCAAGCGCACCTCGAACGAGCGCGCCCGGACGGTCCTCAGCTGGACGCCGCGGGACCCGAAGGACGCGATCACCGCCGCCGCGGAGAGCATGGTCGCGCGCGGGTTGGTCGGCTAGGACCGAGCGCCCACGACGACGGGCGTCAGTACGACCCGTCGCGTCGGTCCTGCCGGGTGATCTGCTCGCCCGATGCGGGATCGACGCCCGACCGGGTGGTGGTGGTCGACCGACGACCACCGAACGCGACGGCCAGGCTGATGATGAGCAGCACGACGCCGGCCGCCATCAGGATGTACCCGATCAGCCGCAGGTCGACGCCCGCGAGCTGGAAGTCCAGAGCGAAGGCGACGATGGCGCCGATGACGATCAGGGCGATGCTCGATCCGATGCGCATGGTGGTTCCTTCCGTGGGGTCACGCCGAACGTACCCGGACGGGGCACCGTGTGTTCCCGGCGTCAGTCGACGTCGACCTCGGCCCACCCGTCGAACCGCCCGATCTCGGTGACCCGCACGACGGCCTCTCCGGCTTCGTCCGAGGCGTCGAGGTCGATCGTCGCCGAGAACCCGAAGTCCTTGTCCCCGGACGGGTCGGCGAAGATCTGTCGAGCACGCCACGTCCGGCCCTGCTCGGACAGCACCAGGTACTGCATCGACCGCGCTTCAGCGTCCGTCCCGACGTCGTCGTGTGACTCGTAGTACTCCTCGAGCACGGCGTCCCACGCGTCCGCGTCGAACCCGGCGGCACTGTCGAGTTCCGCCAGACCGTCGATGTCGTCGCGCGCGGCGAGCAGCACCCGCTGGAACAGCGCGTTCCGCACGAGCACCCGGAAGGCACGGACGTTGCCGGTGAGTCGTGACGGCTGCGGCGGGGCGATCTCCTCGTGCTCGGCGGCGGCGAGCGACACGTCCCCGTTGACCAGGGCTTCCCACTCGTCGACCAGGGACGAGTCGACCTGCCGGACGAGCTCGCCGAGCCACTCGATGAGGTCGTCGAGCTCGGGCGTGCGCTGGTCTTCGGTGATCGTCTGCCGCATGGTCCGGTACGCGTCCGAGAGGTACCGCAGCACGAGCCCCTCGGAGCGGGTGAGCTGGTAGAACCGCACGAAGTCGCCGAAGGTCATCGCGCGCTCGTACATGTCGCGGACGACGGACTTGGGCGAGAGCGTGAAGTCGAGCACCCAGGGCTGCTCGGCCGCGTACGCGTCGTACGCGGCGGTCAGCAGTTCGTCCAGCGGCTTGGGCCAGGTGACCTCTTCGAGGAGCTCCATGCGTTCCTCGTACTCGATGCCTTCCTGCTTCATCCGGGCGACGGCTTCACCGCGCTCCTTGAACTGCTGCTGCGAGAGGATCGCCCGCGGGTCGTCGAGGGTGGCTTCGACGATCGAGACCATGTCGAGCGCGTAGGTCGGCGACTCGGGGTCGAGCAGTTCGAACGCGGCGAGCGCGAACGGTGAGAGCGGCTGGTTGAGCGCGAAGTTCGCCTGCAGGTCGACGGTCAGGCGGTAGGTGACGGGCGGCCCTGGGACCCGCTCGATGACCTGCGCGTTGATGAGCGTGCGCGCGATCGTGAGTGCGCGCCGCGCCATGGCGAGCTGCCGCGAACGGGGCTCGTGGTTCTCGAAGACGAGCGACCGCACCGCGGCGAACGCGTCTCCCCCGCGCCCGACGACGGCGAGGACCATCGCGTGCGTGATCCGCATCCGCGACACCATCGGCTCGGGCTCGGCCTGGATCAGGCGCTCGAACGACGCCTGTCCCCACGAGACGAACCCGTCTGGCGCCTTCTTGCGCTTGATCTTGCTCTTCTTCTTCGGGTCGTCGCCCGCCTTGGCCACGGCGCGCGCGTTCTCGATGTCGTGCTCGGGCGCTTCGGCGACGACATCGCCCTCGGTGTCGTACCCGGCACGACCGGCACGTCCGGCGATCTGGTGGAACTCGCGCGCGGAGAGCTGCCGCATCCGGGTGCCGTCGAACTTCGTGAGCCCGGTGAGCAGCACGGACCGGATGGGCACGTTGATCCCGACGCCGAGGGTGTCGGTCCCGCAGATCACCGGCAGCAGGCCGCGCTGCGCGAGCTGCTCGACGAGGCGCCGGTACTTCGGCAGCATGCCCGCGTGGTGCACCCCGATGCCGGCGCGGATGAGCCGCGAGAGCGTCTGCCCGAACCCGGCGCTGAACCGGAACCCAGCGATCGCCTCCGCGATCTGGTCGCGCCGTTCGCGTGTGGCGACCTTCGCCGACATGAGCGCCTGCGCGCGTTCCAGCGCTGCGGCCTGGGCGAAGTGCACGATGTAGATCGGTGCCTTGCCGTCGTCGAGGAGCCGCTCGACCGTCTCCTGCACGGGCGTCATCACGTACTCGTACTCGAGCGGCACGGGTCGTGAGACGCCGGTGACCCGGGCGGTCGGTCGGCCGGTGCGCCGGGAGAGGTCGTCGGCGATGGTCGTGACGTCCCCGAGGGTGGCCGACATCAGCAGGAACTGGGCCCGCTCCAGCACGAGCAGCGGCACCTGCCAGGCCCAGCCGCGGTCGGCGTCGCCGTAGAAGTGGAACTCGTCCATGACGACCACGTCGACGTCGGCGTCCGGGCCCTGGCGGAGCGCCAGGTTCGCCAGGATCTCGGCGGTGCAGCAGACGATCGGGGCATCGGCGTTGACGCTCGAGTCCCCCGTGACCATCCCGACGTTCTGCGCACCGAAGAGGTCGACGAGCTGGAAGAACTTCTCCGAGACGAGCGCCTTGATCGGTGCCGTGTACCAGCTCCGCTTGCCCTCGGCGAGCGCCGCGAAGTGCGCACCGGCCGCGACGAGGGACTTGCCGGTACCGGTGGGGGTGCTGAGCACGACGTTCGCCCCGGACACGAGCTCGATGAGCGCTTCGTCCTGCGCCGGGTAGAGTGGTCGGCCGCCGGCTTCGGCCCAGTCGGCGAAGGCCTGGTAGACGGCATCGGGGTCGACGACACCGCCGGGGGCCGCCGGCAGCGCGGCGACGAGTGGTGGCTGGGTGGTGACGTCGGTCATGGACCCATCCTCCCAGCATGGTGACCAGCGACGCTCGGGAGGCTCGGCACCTGTGGAGGAGTGGCGAACGTTCCACAGACGGGAACCATGGCCCCGTTGCATACAGGCGCATAGACTCACCCCGTGCGCGAACTCGGCTTCCTCTCCTTCGTCCCGAACCACGGCGGTCCCGCCGGCGCGGCCGCAGCGCTCGAGGACGGCCTCCGCCTCTTCGAGACGGCCGAGCGCCTCGGCTACGGCACGGGTTGGGTGCGTGGTCGGCACTTCGAGCCGTTCCTCACCAGCCCGATGACGTTCTTCGCAGCCGCCGCGCAGCGCACCAGCACGATCGGGTTCGGCACCGCGGTGCTCGGGATGCGCTACGAGGACCCGGTCCGGCTCGCCGAGGACGCCAGCACGGTCGACCTCCTGAGCGGCGGCCGGGTGCAGCTCGGCATCAGCACGGGCATCGCCGGCTACGGCCCGATCCTCGACCCGGTGTTCGGCAGCGTCGAGCGGAGCTTCCGGGACGAGGCCGAAGCCCGCGCCGCCCGGCTGCTCGAAGTGCTCGACGGCGAGCCCCTCGGCACGGCCGGCAAGGGGTACGAGAGCATCCCCGCCGGCGCCGACCTGACGTTGCAGCCGCTCAGCCCCGCCCTCCGCAACCGCGTCTGGTGGGGCGGCGGCAGCATGGGCACCGCCCTCCGCACGGCCGAGAAGGGGCTGCTGCTGCACTGCTCGACGCTGAACACGGAGGACACCGGTGAGCCCTTCGCGGTGGCCCAGGCTGCGCAGATCGACGCCTACCGTGCACGCTTCGCGGAACTGCACGGTGCGGACGGCCGCACCCCGAAGGTCGCCGTCGGCCGCATCGTCGTCCCGCTGCTCGACGACCACGACCGGGCCGTCCACCAGGAGTTCCTCACCGGCTACGCCTCGGGCATGGACGACGAGGGTCGTCCGCTCTCCGGCACCCCGCCGTTCCGCTTCAGCAAGGTCGTGTCCGGGGAGCCGGCCGCGATCGTGGACGCGCTCCGGGCGGACCCCGCCGTCGCGGCGACCGACGAGCTCGTCATCACCCTGCCCGCCAACGGCGACGCCGCGTCCCACGAGCGCATCCTGACGGTCATCGCCGAGCAGATCGCCCCGCACCTGAACGACTAGCGAACGAGTGACCGGGGCATCCGGCGGGACCCGCGGTGTGGTGAGTCCCGGGGCTCCTCGCCGGATGACCATCTCGTCCCTGATCCGTACGGGATGGTGCACCCATCGTTCCACCTGCCGCGTTGTTTGTCACAACTCGACGCCCGTGCATTCAGGAAACCGTGACAATTCGTCAGCAGATATTCCGTAGAAGAAATATGCCCCGGGGACGGGGCGCGGACCGGACGGGACGGGACGGGACGGACGGGCAAAAGGGATGCGCCCCCGCGAGAACGCGGGGGCGCATCGTGACGCACCAGGATCACCGGGGCTCCATCGGCCGGATCAGGAGGCCGTGTCGCGCTCACGGTGATCCTCGTCGGTGCGCGCGTCGACGGTAACCAGCCGCCTGACGCATGATCAATGTTACTGAATGTATCCCCGGGGCGCGCGGAAACCGGATCAAACGGCCTCAGACGAGTTCGATCTGCACCGTTCCGGCCGCATCGACGACCGAACTCCCGACGTGCAGCGCGAACGTGCCCGGCTCGTACGACCACGCGCCGTCCCAGTACGCGAAGGCCCGTGCCGGCACCTCGATCGACACCTCGGTGCTCTCTCCCGCCTCGAGCCGGACGGGCGCGAAGCCGACGAGCCACCGGACGGGCCGGTCCACCGCGGACCCCGCGCGCGACGCGTAGACCTGCACGACGTGCTTCCCGGCGCGCGAGCCGGTGTTCCGCACCGTGGCGGTCACGATGGCCGCGTCACCCTCGCGCACCTCGGGCGAGCCCGAGACGCCGTCGATCGTCCACGTCGTGTAGCCGAGGCCGTACCCGAACGGGTAGGCGGGTTCGGTGCCGGCGCGGAGCCACGCGCGGTAGCCGATGTGCACACCCTCGTCGTACCGGACGACGCCGTCGACCGGGGTGACGTCGAGCACGGGCACGTCCGCCATCGCGGCGGGCCACGTGGTCGGGAGCCGGCCGCCCGGCTCACGAGCGCCGGTGAGCACGTCCGCGAGCGCGTTGCCGTACTCCTGTCCGCCGAACCAGGTGAGCAGCACCGCGGCGACGTCGTCCCGCCACGGCATCTCCACCGGCGACCCGGCGTTGACGACCACGATCGTGTTCGGGTTCGCAGCGGCGACCGCGGCGACGAGCGCGTCCTGGTGGCCCGGCAGCGCGAGCGACGAACGGTCGTACCCCTCGGACTCGACCTTGGAGTTCGTGCCGACCACGACCACGGCGACGTCGGCGTCACGAGCGGTCGCGACGGCCGCGTCGATCAGGACGGACGGGTCCTCGTCCGAGGGTTCGGTGCCGAACTGGTAGGCGAGCACCCCGCCGAGCGCCTCGTCCTGCACGATGTCGTGCTCGATCCGGATCGCGAGCTCCTGGCCAGCGGTGACGGTGACCGGGACGGATCGTGCCGGCGGGTTGAGGAAGGCCGCGCCGAGCTGGTCGCCCTCGACGGCGACGTCCTCGTCGAGCACGAGCGAGCCGTCGACCCACATCCGCGAGCGACCGGACGCGCCGACGCCGATCCGGATCGTGCCCGGGGTCTGCGCCGTGTACGTCGTGGTGATGTCGAGCCGGTCGGCGGTCCGGGTCGGGGCGTCGCCGCCGAACCAGAACAGCGCCGTGGCCTGCCGGTCCTCGACGAAGACCTCGGACCCGTCCTGCACGAACGCCACGCGCGCACCGGGCTCGCCGGTCACGGGGTTGGTGATCGTCGCCAGCGGGAACTCCGCGATGCCCTCCTGCACGACGGCGCCGATGGCGTAGTCGACGGTGGCGCCTGGGAACGCTGCGCTGATCCCGTCGAGCGGCGACACGACCTGCGACGGCACGACCGTCGCCGAGCCACCGCCCTGCGTGCGCGCCTGGTCGGCGTTGTGGCCGATCACCGCGATGCGGGACACGGCCGGCGCGGACAGCGGCAGCACGCCGGTGTTGCGGACGAGCACGGTGCCCTCCGCCTCGGCCTCGCGCACGAACGCGACGCCGTCCTCGACGTGCACGGGCGAGGACGCGACGGCATCGAACCCCGTCAGTGCCCCGACGCGGGCGGCGAGCGTCAGGATCCGACGGACCTTGCGGTCGATCGCCTCGACGGGGACGGAGCCGTCCTGCACCGCGGCAAGCAGCGGTCCCTCGCTCCACCACGGGTTCGGCCCGGGCATGGCGACGTCCTGGGACGCCTTCGCCGAGTCCACGGAGCGGACGCCGGTCCAGTCGGAGACGACGATGCCGTCGAAGCCCCACTCGGAGTTCAGCGGCGTCTCGAGCAGGTCGTTCTCGGACGCGGTGACGCCGTTGATCGCGTTGTACGAGGACATGATCGCCCAGGTGTGCGCCTCGGTGACGGCCTTCTCGAACGCGAGCAGGTACAGCTCACGGAGTGCCCGGTCGGACACCTCGGTCGAAGCGGTGAAGCGGTCGGTCTCGTAGTCGTTCGCGATGTAGTGCTTCGGCGTCGCGGCGACGCCGTTCTCCTGCACGCCCGCGACGTAGGACGCGGCGAGGTCCCCGGTCAGCACCGGGTCCTCGCTGAACGCCTCGAAGTGGCGGCCGCCGAGGGGCGACCGGTGCAGGTTGATGGTCGGGCCGAGGACGACGTCGACGCCCTTGCGCCGGGCCTCGACGGCGGCGGCGGCGCCGTAGCGCTTGGCGATCGCGCGGTCCCACGAAGCGCTCAGCGCGGTGGCGGACGGCAGGTTCAGCGACGGGTCGCGTTCGTCCCACACCTCGCCACGGACCCCCGACGGGCCGTCGGACATGAGCATCCGGCGCAGCCCGATCTTCTCGATCGGCCAGGTGGTCCAGAAGTCACGCCCGGTGAGCAGCTGCACCTTCTCCTCGATGGTCAGCTGGTCGACGAGCGCGCCGATGCGCTCGTCCAGCGGGGACGGACTGGAGGCTGTGGTCACGTCGTTCGCGGTGGTCACGGTGGTGTGTCCTTTCGTTCAGAGCCGGGGTCGGGTCGTCAGCGCACGCCGCGGATGCGCGAGACCGAGACGATCCCGAGCAGTCCGACGACGGCGCCGGTGATGAAGAAGCCGCTGTACCCGCCGGTGAGGGCGATCACGCCGGGGGCGGACGCGGGGACGATCGACTGCGGCAGGGCCTGCGCGATGTTGACGACGCCGAGGTCCTTCGCATTGTCCTCGTCCGAGGGCAGCACGTCCGTGATCAGGGCGAGGTCGACGGCGTAGAAGACGCCCATGCCGGCGCCCATCACGAACTCGCCGACGAGCACCATGCCGAGGGACGGCGCCATGGCGATGAGCACCAGACCGACCACGCCGACGATCCCGGCGATGGCGACGAAGAGCTTGCGGCGGCCGAGCTTGTCGGACAGCCACCCGGCGATCAGCGAGGTGAGGACGATGCCGACGACGTTCCAGAGCGTGCCCTGGAAGACGGCGTTCGCGACGTGCGCGTCCGCGATGCCGATGTCGTCGCGCAGGAAGTAGGTGAGGTAGCTGACGGCGGTGTACTGCGCGGCGACCATCATGAAGCGCGTGAGCCAGGCCCAGCCGAGGTCCGGGTGCTTCACGGGGTTGAACACGAACGAGCCGAACAGCTGCCCGACGCCGAGGCGCGAGGTGGGGCGCTCGACGAGCACCCGGTCGCGGAACAACAGCGCGTAGAGCACCACCACGGCGGACCCGATCGCCCCGGGGACGATCATCTGCGTCGCCGACGTCGTGAACAGCTGCACCAGGAACGTGCCACCGACGAGCGCGAGGTTCTGCGCGAGGCCGAGGAGCGCCGCGACCCGGCCGCGCTGGGACCGCGTGACGTGGTCCGGCATGACGGCGGTGAGCGCCGCGATCGTGGCGTTGAACGCGATCTGCGTGACGCCCCACGCGAGCACCAGGACCAGGGTGGAGGACGTCGTCGCGACGACCACGAGGCCCGCGAAGCCGACCACGGTGCCACCGATGATCCACGGACGACGCATGCCGAACCTCCCGGCGGTCCGGTCACTGAATCGACCGGCCAGCGGGTTGGCGACCATCGCGGCGAAGGCGCCGACGCCGAGCGCCAGGCCGAGCACGCCCGCCTGGTCGTCCGGCGCGATCTCGGCGACCTTGAGTGCCATCGCGACGAGCACCGGCGGGAGCAGGGCGATGTACAGGCCGAGCATCGCGATCGGCATGCCGAGCGTGTACATGAGCGAGCTGCCTCGGCCGCGCGTGGGTGCGACTGCGGTCGGGGCGTCGGAAACGGTCAGGGCGTCGTTGGCCACTGCAACCTCCATCGGGTGCGCCGCCGGCGTCGGCGACTCGCACGCCTTCGTCGGCGGCTCCTGCCACGGTACCACCAAAACCAAGCGCTACTAGGTTTTACCGGAACGAGCCAGGCGGTACAGTCCTGCCATGGCACGACGGGGTTCATACGCGAAGGGCATCGCGAAGCGCGACGAGATCCTCACGGTGGCGCTCGAACTCGTCGCCCAGCAGGGCTTTCGGCGCACCAGCATCAAGGACATCGCGGACGCGGTCGGCCTCACGCAGGCCGGGCTGCTGCACTACTTCGACTCGAAGGACGAGCTCTGGGTGGAGATCCTCCGGCGCCGCGACGAGCTCGACAACGCCACCGAGTGGAACGCCGCCGACCCGGCCGAGCTCCTCGCCGCGATCGTCCGGCACAACGCAGAGGTCCCCGGGCTCGTGCAGATGTTCGTCAACCTCTCCGCCGCGGCCGCGACCGACCCGGAGCACCCGGCGCACGAGTACTTCCGCCAGCGCTACGAGAACTCCCGCCGGGACATGGCCGCCGACTTCCGCGCCATGCAGGAGGACGGCCGGCTCCGCACCGACGTCGACGCCGAGGAGCTGACGAGCGTGCTGCTCGCGGTGTCGGACGGCATGCAGATCCAGTGGCTCTTCGACCCGTCGCGCGACATGGTGGCGCACGTCGAACTCGTCGCCAGGCTCGCGCTCGCCCAGGTCGCATCGGGCAGGATGAAGGCGTAGGACCCTCACCCGACGGTCCGACAGACTCGACGACGAGCGGAGGCGCGATGACGCGCGTAGTGGTGACCGGCGGCAGCGGCAAGCTCGGACGAGCGGTGGTGCGCGACCTCGACGAGCACGGGTACGACGTGGTGCTCCTGGACCGTGTGCCCTCTCCGGACAAGCCCGAGGACGTGCAGTTCGTGCGCATCGACCTGACCGACTACGGGCAGGTGCTGAACGCCCTGCTCGGCATCGACGATCGCTACGACTCCGTGGACGCCGTCGTGCACCTCGCCGCGGTCCCGGCACCCGGGCAGGTCCCGGACGTCGCGCTCATCACGAACAACGTGACCGCGTCCATCAACGTCTTCCACGCCGCACGCGCGGCGAAGATCACGAACGTCGTGTGGGCGTCGAGCGAGACCCTGCTCGGCATCCCGATGGGCGAGCACCACCCGCCGTACCTGCCCGTCGACGAGGAGTTCCCGGTGCGTCCGCAGTCCTCGTACTCCCTCGGCAAGGCCGTGGAGGAGGAGATGGCCCGCCACTTCACGCGCTGGGACCCGACGCTGAAGATGATCGGGCTGCGGTTCTCGAACGTGATGGACGAGACCGACTACCCGTCGTACCCGTGGGACGCCACCCCGGAGGCGAAGACCTTCAACCTGTGGTCCTACATCGACTCCCGCGACGGTGCGCAGGCGGTCCGGAAGGCCCTCGAGGCCGACCTCACCGGCTTCGAGGCGTTCGTCATCGCGAGCCCCGACACGGTGATGGACACCCCGACGATCGAGCTCGTCGAGCGGTACGTGCCGGACATCGAGCGCCGCTCGGACATCGACGGCGTCAGTTCACTGCTGTCGTCGGAGAAGGCCCGCGAGCTCCTCGGGTACGACCCGCAGCACTCCTGGCGCGACCACCGCTCCTGAGCGACGGCGACGGCGACGGCGACGGCGGGGCCGGTCACTGCCGGCCCCGTCCGCTCACGCGGGGGTGAGGAGCCCGTCGAGCACCAGGTCACGGGCGGCCGGGAGCAGGTCCGCCGCGAGCGCCTGTTCATCGACGCCCGTGATCTGCGCCAGCGCGCCGATGATCGCCGCGACGGACAGGTCGCCGTCGCAGGCACCGACGAACGCGGCGAGCGCCGTGTCCGCGTCGACCCGTCGACCGAAGCCACCACCCTGCACGAGCGTCATCACGGTCGGGTCGTCGTTGCCGGGCCAGTAGTACCGCTCCTCGGTGACGTCGCCGGCGGTCCGCAGGTGTGCGGCCGCGAGCGCCTCGTCGTCGTGCGCGGCCAGCCACTCTGCGGCGTCGAGGACGCGAGCGACCGTCGCGCCGAGGCCTGCGGGGTTGGAGCCGAGCGTCTCGGGGACGCGTTCGAACCGGCGGAGGTGCGCCGGGCCTCCCGTCCGGCCCTTCCGGACCACGACGTAGCCGAAACCGACCCCGGTGACCTTCCGCGCCTGGAAGTCGTCGAGCCACGCGCCGACCAGCTGGTCGAAGGCAGCGGTGCCGGGCTTGGTGCCGCCGTCCCGGATCCACGTCTCGGCGTAGGCGGCCGGGTCCTGCCGCTCCCGCTCGATGACCCACGCGTCCAGGTCCGTCCGTTCGAACCAGGAGCGCACGCGATCGAGGCCGTCGACGCCCCAGTGGTACTCCCAGTTGCCGAGGAGCTGCGCGGTCCCGCCGGGTTCCAGGTGCTCCTCGAGCCCGGTCAGCACGGTCTCGACCAGGGCGTCGCCGACCATGCCGCCGTCGCGGTACTCGTAGGACGGGACGCCCTCGGTCCGGGGCGTGATGACGAAGGGCGGGTTCGACACGATCCGGTCGAAGCGCTCACCCGCGACGGGCTCGAACAGCGAGCCGAAGCGGAAGTCGATGCCGTCGATGCCGTTCAGCTGCGCGTTGAACCGGGCGATGTCCAGGGCTCGTCGGGAGATGTCGGTGGCGACGACCTCGTCCGCGAAGCGCCGGGCGTGCATGGCCTGGATCCCGCAGCCGGTACCGAGGTCGAGCACCCGGTGGACGGGCACGGGGACCTGCAGGCCGCTGAGGGTCGTCGTCGCACCGCCGATGCCGAGGACGTGCTCCTCGTCGAGCGCGGCGCCGAGGGCGAGCTCCCCGAGGTCCGAGACGATCCACCAGCTGCCGGCTCCGGCGTCGTCGACGAACGCGTACGGGCGCAGGTCGACCGTCGGGACGACGTTCGGCTCGGTCAGGTGGGCGATGCGCTCCGGGTCGCTCTGGTCGACGAGCGCACGGGGGTCGACGTCCGCGTCCTCGAGCCGGACGATCCCGGCGCGGACGAGTGCATCGACCCCGACGGTCGGCAGCGCCCGCTCGGCATCGCTCAGTGGCATGCGGAACCCCAGGACGAACATCCCGGCGAGCGTGTACCGCGGGAGCAGCGCTTCGGTCACGCGGCCCCGCGCGGCACGGACGGCCGCCATCCGGTTGCCCCGGTGCAGCGCCGCGGCCGCGTCAGCACCCCAGAGCGCGTCGACGCCCTCGACGGTGAACCCGGCGGCGGTCAGGTCCGCGGCGAGCGCGTCGGTGACCGCGGGGTCGGCGGTGATCCTGGGCAGCACGTGGGTGCTCGCGCTCACAGGTCGATGTCCGACCGCATCAGTGCGGCGGGGACCTGCCACGCGAACACCAGGTCCAGCAGGCCCGGGAACCGCTCCTGCACGTCGTCGATCCGTGCACGGCTGCTCCGCGTCAGGCCCTCGCGGTGCTGTTCGAGCAGCCCGGCCTCGCGGAGGACGCGGAAGTGGTGCGTCAGTGTGGACTTCGGCCGGTCGACGCCGACCCAGCCGCACGAACGCACCCCGCCGGCGGCGTCGACGAGGTACCGGTGCATGATCGCGAGGCGGATCGGGTCCGACAGGGCGTCCATGACGACGGGGAGGTCCATCTCGGCCACCGTCGGCTGAGGCAGCCGTTCGGGGGCATCCACGCGCTCGGGCATGGACGGGACGCTACCACCGTTCGCCTCACAGTACGACTTGCGTCGTACAGCGAGGTGCGGTACCAATGCCGTACGACTTCACTCGTACAGCGGCCTGCGTCGGCCGCGACGGCCCCTCGGCCGCAACGGAAGGGACGCTCATGCAGTCAGCTCGCTCGGTCGCCGGGTTCTGGATCCTCGCGACGATGCTGCTCGTCTCGGTCGCGTCGTCGGCCGTCCCGTCGCCGATCTACCCCGTGTACGCCGCGGAGTGGCACCTCACCCCGCTCATGCTCACCGGGGTCTTCGCGATCTACGTCGCCGGACTCCTCCTCAGCCTGCTCGTCGCCGGGCGCCTGTCCGACCACGTCGGCCGGAAGCCCGTGCTCGTGGTCGGCGGCCTCGGCGTCGCGCTGTCCCTCGGGCTGTTCTCGATCGCGGACGGCCTCGGCGCGCTCATCGTCGACCGCATCGTGCAGGGCATGTCCGTCGGCCTGCTCATCGGCGCACTCGGTGCCGCGCTCATCGACAACTCGCTCGTGCGGTACCCGTCGCTCGCCGGCGTGCTGAACGGCGTCATCCCGCCGATCGCCCTCGCCACCGGTGCACTGTCGAGCGGCGCACTCGTCGAGTGGGGCCCGGCACCGGAGCAGCTGGTGTACGTCCTCTTCGGGTCGCTGCTGGTCCTCATGGTGATCGCGCTCGTCGTCGTGCCCGAGCAGGTCACCCGCCGTCCGGGCGCCCTCCGCTCCCTCCGCCCGACGATCTCCGTCCCGCGCTCGTCCCGTCGTCTGTTCCGCGGTGTCGCCGGCTCCCTCATCGCCAGCTGGGCGCTCGGTGGACTGTTCCTGTCGCTGGTCCCCTCGGCACTCGGCGCTGTCTTCGGCATCACGAACCACTTCGCGGCCGGGGCGCTCATCGCCGTGGTCACCGGGGTCGGCGCGCTGACGGGGCTCGCCATCCAGCGGCTCGACGCCCGGATCGGGGTCCTCATCGGCCTCGTCGCGCTCATCCTCGGACCGATCGTCACGGTGTCGTTCGTGTTCGCGCACTCGCTGCCGGGGCTCGTCGTCGGCAGTGCGATCGCGGGAGTCGGGTTCGGCGCGGGCTTCCAGGCGCCGCTCCGGATGCTGCTCGCCACCGCCGCGCCCACGCACCGTGCGGGGCTGCTCTCCACGATCTACGTCGTGTCCTACCTGGCCTTCGGCGTGCCGGCAGTGATCGGCGGGCTGCTCGAACCGACGGTCGGCCTCGTGCCGGTACTCGCCGGGTACGGCGCCTTCATCGTCGTCGCCGCGGTCGTCGCCCTCGTGCTGCAGCTCGTGTCGCGGGACGCCGCCGCGGTCGAGGAGCAGGCGTCCGAGGTCCTCGAGCGCACCGCCACCGGCTCGATCCGCACGAGCGCCGCCGCCGCGGACTAGCCGCGCCGCGCTGCGCCGCGCGAGCCCCGCCCGCGCTAGTGGCCGGGACGGGCCGGGCGCCGCATGCTCCGACGGGCATCGGCGTGTGCCGCGTCGACGTCGGCCTTGCCCCGGTCGGCCGCGTTCCGGAGCCACTGCGGCCCGTGCGCCTTCGCCCAGTCCCAGAAGCGGTGCAGCTGGGCCCTGAGCCACGTGATGATCCGGTGGAAGAAGTGGAACTCGCTCGCCAGGATCGTCAGCCCGATGAACACCACGAGCCACCCGGGCCCGGGCAGCGGCACGAGGATCAGCCCGATGATCACGACGAGCCCGCCGACGATGCCGACCAGCACCTTCCAGAACAGGTGCACGTGCGGTCGGGCGTGGATCCAGGAGCGCATGTCGTGGAACCACCGGAACCGGACGCGCCGCTCGCCGTCCGCGGTGATCGCGGTGCGGTCGTTCGGCTCTCGCTCCATGCCCGGAACGCTAGGGCGCGCGGCTGGGAATCAGCGGCGCAGAAGCCGCTGACGCGGTGGGTGCCGCGACGTTCGCGACACCGCCCCCACGGATGCGCAGCGCAACCGCCCGCTCGGTGTCGCTTCCCCGCGGACCGGCACCGGGCCTCCCGTCAGCAGCGGGTCACCACACGGCGGACGGGAGGCTCGTCATGCGTGGACGACGCACGTCGCGGCCCACGGGACCACGGCCAGTCGGGCATCGGGGATCGGTTCGCCGCCAACGGTGCAGATCCCGTAGGTGCCGGAGTCGAGCCGCGCGAGCGCGGCGTCGACCTGGTCGATCCGTCGGCGTGCGTCGTCACGCACCGCACCCAGCGACCCGCGCTCCCACGCGAGGGTCGCGCCCTCGGGGTCGTGCTCGTCGTCGGTGTTCGCGCCGTCCCGGGCATCGCTGACGTCCCGCATGCTGCGCTCGACGTCCGCGAGGAGCTTCTCGGCACGCGCGCGCTCGGTCGTGAGTGCGTCGCGGGGATCCTCCATGCCGCCGACCGTAGTCCGGCGGAATGGACACCACCTCGGATGCGTTCGCATGGACATGACCAAGATCGGGTTCCTGTCCTTCGGGCACTGGCGTGACGTCCCCGGATCGAAGGTGCGCAGCGGCCGCGAGGCCCTCGTCCAGGCGATCGACCTCGCCGTCGCGGCGGAGGAAGCCGGCGTCGACGGCGCCTACTTCCGCGTGCACCACTTCGCCCCGCAGCAGGCCGCACCGTTCCCGCTGCTCTCGGCGATCGCCGCCCGGACCAGCCGCATCGAGATCGGCACCGGCGTGATCGACATGCGCTACGAGAACCCGCTGTACATGGCCGAGGAGGCCGCGGCCACGGACCTCATCTCCGGCGGCCGACTGCAGCTCGGTGTCTCGCGTGGGTCACCCGAGACCGCCCAGGCTGGTTACCAGCAGTTCGGGTACGTCCCGGACGCGTCGGACCCGAACGGCGCCGACCTCGCCCGTGCGCACACCAGCGTGTTCCGCCGTGCGATCGCGGGCGAGCCGATGGCGAACGCGAACCCGCAGATGACCGGCGCCGTCGGATCGCTGCCGGTCTTCCCGCTGTCCGACGGTCTCTCCGACCGCATCTGGTGGGGTGCCGGCACCCGGGCCACCGCCGAGTGGACCGCGGAGCAGGGCATGAACCTGATGTCGTCGACGCTCCTCACCGAGGACACCGGCGTGCCGTTCGACGAGCTCCAGGCGGAGCAGATCGAGCGCTTCCGGACGACCTGGGCCGAGTCGGGCTGGGATCGTGAACCGCGGGTGTCCGTGTCCCGGAGCATCATCCCGATCATCGACGACGAGTCCCGGCACTACTTCGGGGTCCGGGCGCAGGTCGAGGGCAACGACCAGGTCGGCTACCTCGACGGCGGACTGGCGCGCTTCGGCCGCTCGTACATCGGCTCGCCCGAGGACCTCGTCACCGAGCTCGCCGCCGACGCCGCGGTCCGCGCTGCCGACACCGTGCTCGTCACCGTGCCGAACCAGCTCGGGGTCGACTTCAACGCCCGGCTCCTCGCGGCCGTCGCCGACGTGATGCACGAGGTGGACGCCGCGCCCGCACGCGCCTAGGTGCCCGGTCCCCCTTCCTGCTGACACCCGGCCTGGGACTGGGGCAGATGGTGTCCTCCCCGTACCGTCGGAGGGCACCATCCCCCGTTCTCAGGAGTTCCCGTGACGCTGCCGGCCGCCGGTTGGTTCCCGGACCCCCGGGACGCCGGTCGTCTCCGCTGGTGGGACGGACGCGCCTGGGGCGATGCGACGCGGGTGCTCCCCACACGCCCGACCGAGCCGGTGATGCCCATCGTGGTGACCCCGACCGGGCCCTCCTTCTCGGTGCGGACCCAGTCGGTCGAGAGCCGGACGTGGGCGTACGGGGCGAGCACCTCCCGGCGGCTCTGTGCGTTCGCGGTGTCCGCGGTCCTGCTCGCGGGGGCGTCCCTCGTGCTGGACCCGTTCGGTGTCTTCAGCGTGCTGGCGATCGTGATGGGCGCGATCGGCATGGTGCGCCCGGGGGCGACGGGCCGCTGGCGCGTGCTCGCTCGGAGTCTCGCCGCTTCGGCGTTCGTCGTCGCCCTGGCGACGGGCCTGGTCGCCCTGAACGAGTACCTCCACCTCGTCTGACCCCAGGGTGGATATGCAACATCTGATGTTGCAGCGAAGGGAAGAGTCCGTCAAGGTGGGCTCGATCAGCAACGGTGCTGACGGGGAGGAACTCTGATGAAGGCACATGTCCACACCGCTCGCCTGCCCTTGGTGGCCGCTGCGACCCTTGGTCTGTTCGCATCGATGCTCGTGGCGACGCCAGCGCAGGCTCGCGGGGAGCTCTCGGATGCGGAGGCCCTGCGAGCCGTTGCAGCCGCCGAAGACGCGCTCGGACTGGTCGATGACGTTGTCGCAGACGGGGGCAGCGTCGTCCGCGACGGCGAGAAGGTGTCGGTGAACGGATCGAGCGTGACCATGGGCGAGGTCGGCACCGCACCGGCAGGGACCGCGCCGCTGTACGCGAGCGATCAGCTGGACGACACGACGACCCGGCTGTCCGCGGTGATGACATCGGCGCAGACGGCCGCGCCCGCCTGGACCTTCGAAGAAGGTACCGAGCTCTCCGTGCTTCCGGACGGACGGGTCAGTGTCGCGGAGGCGGACGGGGACCTCCTGGCCGGCCTCGCGCGCCCCTGGGCGGTCGACGCGAACGGCCGTCGGTTGCCGACGAGCTACTCGGCGTCGGGGAACGTGTTGACACAACACGTCGAAGTCGATTCGAGCACAGCGTTCCCGGTGATCGCGGATCCCACCTTCACGGTCTTCCCCGGCTACTGGACGGCCACGCTCAACCGGAGCGAGAGCGCCGCGGCGGTGGGGACGGTCGGCAGTTGTGCCGCCGTCTTCTCCAAGTCCCCGGTTCCCGCACTGCGCGCGCTCACCATCGCCTGCGGTGCGCTCGCAGCGTTCAGCGCGGCGCAGCTGGCTGGCGGCAAGTGCATCAAGATCCACGTGGCCGGTTTGCCACCGTTCGTCGGGACGTGGTGGCCGACGTTCCCGAAGTGCTAGGACGGTGGGTGTGGTCCTCGTCCTGAGCGCGGCCGCCGGCATCGTGTTCGGAGTCGCCTCCGCCAGGGCCAGCCGGGGGGTCGGCACACTGCTCGCGAGCACGCCGTTCCTCGCGTGGTTCGTCGCGCTCGCGGTCGTCGCCGCAGCGGGCACGACCGATTCAGGCATGAGGGCGCTCGGGCTCGCGATGCTCGGGATCCTGCTCGGTCTGTTCGCGGGACAGGCGCTCGTGCGCCGCAGGCGGAGGTCTCGGCGGCGTTGACGGCGACTGACGCGCCCTGCCTGACGGAGCCCGCGTCAGCGCCGCGCCCGCGGGTGCGACGTCTGGTACACGTCCCGCAGCATGTCCGCCGTCACCAGCGTGTAGATCTGCGTCGTCGCGACGCTCGCGTGCCCGAGCAGCTCCTGCACGACCCGCACGTCCGCCCCGCCCTCGAGCAGGTGCGTCGCGAAGGAGTGCCGGAAGGTGTGCGGCGACACGTGCTCGGTCAGGTCCGCGGCAGCTGCGGCCGCCTGGATCACGAGCCACGCGCTCTGCCGGGAGAGCCGAGCGCCCCGCGCCCCGAGGAAGAGCGCCGGCGTCGCGTGCCCCCGCGCTGCGAACAGCGGCCGCGCCCGCACCAGGTACGCGTCCACGGCGGCCCGCGCGTAGCTGCCGAGCGGCACGATCCGCTGCTTGTTGCCCTTGCCGGTGACCCGCACCACGGAGACGTCGGTGTCCTCGTCGGAGTCCTCGTCCACGGCGGCGAGCGTCGTCACGTCGTCCACGGAGAGCCCGACGGCCTCGGAGATCCGGGCACCGGTGGCGTAGAGCAGTTCGAGGAGCGCCCGGTCCCG
The DNA here is from genome assembly GCF_003762905.1 of Curtobacterium sp. ZW137. Lineage (GTDB taxonomy): Bacteria > Actinomycetota > Actinomycetes > Actinomycetales > Microbacteriaceae > Curtobacterium. The sequence continues at coordinate 599,493 of NZ_RJKS01000004.1, forward strand.
GAGCTGCACCGGGTCGTCGCCGTCCACGGCCTGCAGCAGCCGCTCCATGTCCTCGACGGAGATCGCCTTCGGCAGCCGCATCGGCGCCTTCGGCGGTCGGACGGACGCGCCGGGGTCGAGCGGCAGCCAGCCCTCCCCCGCGGCGAACGTGGTGAAGGATCGCACGGAGCTGAGCATCCGCGCGATCGAGCGCGGGGCGAGCGGTGCGTCCCGCGTCGCGAGGTGCTCCACGAACCCGGCGAGGTCGGCACGGGCGAGACGCCCGACGTCGCCCACGACGGCTGCGCCGCCGGCCCGGTCCGCGCCGGACGAGTCGACCGTCGGCTGCGTGGCGATCCACGTGGTGAACGTCGCGAGGTCCCGCCGGTACGCCGCCAGCGTGTGGTCGGACAGCCCGCGCTCGATCGCGATGTGCCGCAGGTACGTCTCGGCGGCACGGTCGAGGGGGATCACCCGACGAGGCTAGCGCCGCTCGAGCGCCTCCACGGCGAGCGCCGCGACCAGGAGCGCGGAGTTGTGCAGCCGCCCCTCGAGGATCCCGGCGACGATCTCCGACCGGGGCACCCAGCGCTTCACGATGTCGGCCTCTTCATCCGACCGCTCGAACGCCGAGTCGGTCGCCCGGACACCATGGGCACGGTAGATCTGGATGAACTCGTCGCTGCCACCCGACGAGGTGTTGTACCGCACGAGCGGCTCCCACTGCTCGGCTTCGACGTCCGCCTCTTCCGCGAGCTCGCGCTTCGCGGCGACGACCTCGTCCTCGCCGTCGATGTCGAGGAGCCCGGCGGGCAGCTCCCAGTCGCGCAGGTGCACGGGGTGGCGGTACTGCTGGATGACGAGCACGCGGCCCTCGTCGTCCTCGGCGTAGACCGCCACCGCACCGGTGTGGTCGACGTACTCCCGCACCATGCTGCCGTCGCCGTACGCGACGGTGTCGCGGCGGATGTTCCAGACGGCGCCCTCGTACACGAGGTCGGACGACGTCACGTCGTAGGAAGCGGTCACATCAGCGATGGGTTCGTCAGTCACCACCCCATCCAACCAGCGCCCGCCGTGGAGGCCACCACCGAACGACGGGAGGCCCGGTGCCGGAACAGCACCGGGCCTCCCGTCAGGACGTGGCCGGGACGCGACTACGCGACGTCGACCGACTCCGTCTCCGACTCCGGGTCGAACAGGCGCGTCGCCTCGTTGCGCGCGATCGCGGCCTCGACGAGGCCCGCGAACAGCGGGTGCGCGTTGTTCGGACGCGAGCGCAGCTCCGGGTGCGCCTGCGTGCCGATGTAGAACGGGTGCTCCGCACGGTCCAGCTCGACGTACTCGACCAGGGTGCCGTCGGGCGAGGTGCCCGAGAACACCAGGCCGGCGTCCGCGATCTGCTGGCGGTACTTGTTGTTCACCTCGTAGCGGTGACGGTGACGCTCCGAGGCCTCGGGCGCGCCGTACAGGTCCGCTGCGAGCGAGCCCTCGGTGAAGTGCGCCGGGTAGAGGCCGAGGCGCATCGTGCCGCCGAGGTCGCCACCGGCGATGATGTCCACCTGCTCCGCCATCGTGGCGATGACCGGGGTCGGGGTCTCCGGGTCGAACTCGGAGCTGGACGCGTCGGCCAGGCCGGCTTCGTGGCGGGCGTACTCGATGACCATGCACTGCAGGCCGAGGCACAGGCCGAGCGTCGGGATGTGGTTCTCGCGGGCGAACTTCAGCGCGCCGAGCTTGCCCTCGATCCCGCGGACGCCGAAGCCACCGGGGATGCAGATGCCGTCGACGTCGCCGAGCTGCTTGGCCGCTCCCTCGGGCGTGGTGCAGTCGTCGGAGACGACCCACTTCAGCGTGACCTTCGCGTTGTGGGCGAAGCCGCCGGCCCGGAGCGCCTCCGTGACGGACAGGTACGCGTCCGGCAGGTCGATGTACTTGCCGACCAGGGCGATCGTGACGTCCTTCTTCGGCTCGTGCACGGCGCGGAGCACCGGGTTCCACGAGGTCCAGTCGACCTCGTTCGCCTCGAGGTGCAGCGCGTCGACGATCACGCGGTCGAGCCCCTGCGTGTTGAGGAGCGTCGGCAGGTCGTAGATCGAGGGGACGTCCACGGCGTTCACCACGGCGTCCTCGTCCACGTCGCACATCAGCGCGATCTTGCGCTTGTTCGCGTCGGACACCGGGCGGTCACTGCGGAGCACGAGCGCGTCCGGCTGGATGCCGATCGAGCGGAGCGCTGCGACGGAGTGCTGCGTCGGCTTCGTCTTCTGCTCGCCGGAGGCGTTCATGAACGGCACGAGCGACACGTGCACGAAGAACACGTTGTTGCGGCCGAGCTCGTGACGCACCTGGCGGGCCGACTCGATGAACGGCTGGGACTCGATGTCGCCGACCGTGCCGCCGACCTCGGTGATGATGACGTCGGGCTGCGGGTCGTTCTCCGCCTGCTCGCGCATCCGGCGCTTGATCTCGTCGGTGATGTGCGGGATGACCTGCACGGTGTCGCCGAGGTACTCGCCGCGACGTTCCTTGGCGATGACCGTCGAGTACACCTGCCCGGTCGTCACGTTCGCCGACTGCGACAGGTTGATGTCGAGGAAGCGCTCGTAGTGCCCGATGTCGAGGTCCGTCTCCGCACCGTCGTCGGTCACGAAGACCTCGCCGTGCTGGAACGGGTTCATGGTGCCCGGGTCCACGTTGAGGTACGGGTCGAGCTTCTGCATGACGACCTTGAGGCCGCGAGCCGTGAGGAGGTTGCCGAGGCTGGCTGCCGTCAGGCCCTTGCCGAGAGACGAGACGACCCCGCCGGTCACGAAGATCTGCTTCGTCACCTTCGGGGTCGGGTTGCTTGCCTGGGTACCGCTGCTGAGAGTGTCCGCCACGGGATTCCATCGTACGTCAGAACTGCCGGGAGGCGCGACCCGCGTTCGCCGTGCGCGTGTCCGCCCGGCCCGTGGCCGGTCAGGCGGACTGGGCTGCGACCTCGAGCAGCTCGCGAGCGTGCTCCATGCCACTGGCGCTGTCGCCGAGGCCGGAGAGCAGGCGCGCCATCTCCTGGAGGCGGTCGTCCCCTTCGAGGCGACGGACGCTCGACGAGGTGACGGCACCGCTGGCGTCCTTCACGACGTTGAGGTGGTTCGTCGCGAACGCTGCGACCTGCGCCAGGTGCGTCACGACGATGACCTGGGTGCGCTCGGCGAGCTTCGCGAGGCGTCGGCCGATCTCGATCGCCGCCGCGCCGCCGACACCGGCGTCCACCTCGTCGAACACGAACGTGGGGACGGTGGTCGATCCGGCCATCACGACCTCGATCGCGAGCATCACGCGGGAGAGCTCACCGCCGGACGCCCCCTTGCCGATCGGACGCGGGTCGGTGCCGGAGTGCGGCTGCAGCAGGATCGCGACCTGGTCACGGCCGTGCCGGCGGTACTCGCCGGCGTCGGTGACCTCGACCACGAGGGTCGCGCCGGCCATCGCCAGGGTCTTCAGTTCCGTCGTGACACGCTTCGCGAGGTCGCCGGCGGCCTTCGTGCGTGCCGCGGTCAGCGCGGTCGCCGCCTGCTCGAGCGCGACCTCGTCCTGCGCGACGGCGTCCTGCAGCGCCACGATGCGGTCGTCGTCGCCGTCGAGTTCCAGCAGCCGGTCGCTCGCCCGCTGCCCGAAGGCGATGACGTCGTCGACGGTCTCGCCGTACTTCCGTGCCAGACCGGAGAGCACCGCACGGCGCTCGTTGATGAGTTCGAGGTCGTGGCCGGCTTCGGGTTCGAGCGAGCCGAGGTAGCTCGACAGGCTCGCCGAGGCCTCGCTCGCCTGGATCCCGAGCTCGGTCAGCTGCTCCAGCACGGGCTGCAGCGTGCTGTCCGCCGCGGCGACGCGCTCGATCGCCCGGCGTGCTGCTTCGACCAGGCCGATGACGTCGGTGCCGTCGAGGGACTCGGAGGAGATCGCCTCGTGCGCGAGGCTGGCGGAGAGGCGGAGTTCCTCGAGGTTCCCGAGCCGGTCCGCGCGTTCCTGGAGCTCGGCGTCCTCGCCGGGCTGGGGTGCTGCGGCTTCGATCTCGTCCGATGCGGCGCGGAGTCGTTCGGCTTCGGCCAGACGGTCGTCGCGGTCCCGGGTCAGCGTCTCGAGTTCACCCGCGTGTGCCTGCCACGTGTCGTACGCCGCGACGTAGCGGCTCAGGGCCTTCTCGACCGCCGCGGCACCGAATCCGTCGAGCGCGGCGCGCTGGGCGGTCGACGAGGTCAGGCGGATCTGGTCCGACTGTCCGTGCACCGTGACGAGCTGGTCCGCGAGTTCGCCGAGCACCGCGACCGGAGCGCTCCGGCCGCCGACCGTGGCACGACTGCGGCCCTCGGCGGAGACCGTGCGGGTGAGGATGAGTTCGCCGTCCTCGACGGTGCCGCCGGCATCCTCGACGCGTTCGGCGACCGCCGCGTGGTCCGGGACGACCCAGCGTCCTTCGACCACGGCGCTCGAGGCACCGCGGCGGACCGAACCGGCATCGGCGCGCGCACCGAGCAGGAGCCCGAGCGCGGTGACGATCATCGTCTTGCCGGCCCCGGTCTCACCGGTGACGACCGTGAAGCCCGGCCCGAGCTCGAGGGTAGCGTCGCCGATCACGCCGAGGTCCGAGATCGAGATCTCCTCGATCACAGGCTGCTCCCGTGGTCGTCGTCGTGCTGCGGGCCGCGCCATCCCGCGACGGGCAGCTGGAACTTCGCCACGAGCCGGTCGGTGAACGGGGCGTCCTTGAGTCGGGCAACCCGGACGGGTTCCGGTGAGCGGCTGACCTCGATGCGCGCCCCCGGCGGCAGGTCGTGGGTCCGGCGGCCGTCGCACCAGAGGACGCCGACGCCGCTCGTCCGCCGGAGCACCTCGACGGCGAGGACGCAGTCGGGCCCGACCACGATCGGCTTCGAGAAGAGCGCATGGGCGCTGAGGGGCACCATGATGAGTGCATCGACGTCCGGCCAGACGATGGGGCCGCCGCCGGAGAACGAGTACGCCGTCGAGCCGGTCGGTGTCGAGATCACGACGCCGTCGCAGCCGAACGACGAGAGCGGACGCCCGTCGACCTCGGTCACGACCTCGAGCATGCGTTCACGGGAGGCCTTCTCGATGGTCGCCTCGTTCAGCGCCCAGGACGAGTAGACGATCTCCTGGCCGACGACGACGTCGACCTGCAGCGCCACGCGTTCCTCGACGTGGTAGTCACCGGAGAGCGCGCGCTCGACGGTCTCGGACAGGCCGTCGCGCTCGCTCTCGGCGAGGAAGCCCACGTGCCCGAGGTTCACGCCGACGATGGGCGCGCGGGTGCCGCGGACGAGCTCCGCCGCACGGAGGATGGTGCCGTCGCCCCCGAGGACGATGACGATCTCGAGGTCGTCGCGCTGCACGTCGACGCCGAGGATGTCGACCTGACCGACGGTCGCTTCGGCACGTCGGATGTCCGCGTACTCGTCGAAGGGCATCACGGGCGTCAGGCCGGCCGCGTGCAGGATGTCGCAGACCTCGACCGCAGCGTCGATCGAGTCCCGTCGGCCCGTGTGCGAGACGAGCAGGATGTGCCGTTCGTCGCTCATGGAGCCCCTTCCGCCAGTTCGGTCGCGCGTCCGATCCATTCTGTCGGATTGGACCCTGCGCCCCGCTGGAGACGCGCGAGGTACTCGTGGTTGCCGTGGGTCCCGATGATCGGGGAGGCCACGAGGCCGGCGGTCCCGAGGCCGAGGTCCCATGCCGCCCAGAGCACGTTCATGAGGGCGTCGTTCCGCAGTCCGGCGTCACGGACGATGCCCTCGCGCACACCACCCCGGCCGACTTCGAACTGCGGCTTCACGAGCAGCACGAAGTCATCCGCCGGAACGGCCTCGACCAGGGCGGGCAGGACGATCCGGAGGCTGATGAACGACAGGTCCCCCACCACGAGTGCGGTGTCCGCGGCGGCGGGGTCGAGCGCCAGGTAGTCCGCGGCCGTCAGGTTCCGGGCGTTCACCCCCTCCACAACGGCGACACGCTCGTCGAGTGCCACGACCGGGTCGAGCTGGCCGTGCCCGACGTCGAGCGCGACCACGCGACGAGCGCCGCGCGCGAGGAGCACCTGCGTGAACCCGCCCGTGCTGGCGCCCACGTCCAGCGCGACGAGGCCGCTCGGGTCGATGTCGAAGGAGTCGAGCGCGCCGACGAGCTTCAGCGCGGCGCGGGAGACCCACTCGTCACCGGCGTCCACCACGATCTCGGCGTCCGGGCCCACCGGCGTCGAGGACTTGGTGACCGGTGCACCGTCCACGCTGACACGGCCGGCGGCGATCAGCTTCGCGGCAGCGGTGCGGGACTTCGCGAGTCCGCGGGACGCGACGGCGGCGTCGAGGCGCGCCGGGGCGACCTCGACCGGTGTCGTCCCGGTCTGGAGGTCGTCAGGCACTCGCCGTGCCGCCGCTCTCGAGTCGGGTGCGGAGTTCGTCGTGCAGACCCGAGAACACATCGGCACGATCCGTCAGCGGGAGCGCTTCGGCGTCGTGTGCGCGCCGGGCGACGTCACTGCCGTCGACGTCATGCGGCGCCGCGGGCTGCTGCTGCTGGGGGTCGGTCGGCACGTCCGTCACGCTACTCGCCGCCGTAGAGCTGGGGGTCGACGTCGAGACCGTAGATGGCCAGGCCGGAGTCCCAGATGGCGGTCGCGCCAGCACGGAGCAGGTTCATCGGGTCGTCGCCGGCACGCTCCACCCGGATCACGTGGGCACGCATGCGGACCGTGGCGTCGCCGACGGTCACGAAGCGGGTGCCGTCGTCGCCGTCGTGCCGATGGGTCACCGGGTAGGGCTCGGACAGACCGCGGAGGTCTTCCAGCACGAACGTGGGACGCGAGCGCTCGTCGGCCGCGAGGACCTGCTTGGCCTTGTCGATGCCTGTGAGCACGAGGACGCTCGGGATCCCGGCGTCGTTCGCGCCCTTGATGTCGGTGTCGAGCCGGTCGCCGATGAACAGCGGACGCTCGCCGCCGAAGCGGGCGAGGGCCGCGTCGAAGATCGGGCGCTCGGGCTTCCCGGCGACGACCGGCATCCGGCCGACGGCCTGGTGCACGGCGGCGACCAGCGTGCCGTTGCCCGGGGCGATCCCGCGCTCGACCGGGATCGACCAGTCCATGTTCGTCGCGACCCACGGCACCGCGGGATCGGCGAGGGCGAAGGACGCCTCGGCGAGCTGCTGCCACCCGAGGTCCGGGGAGAAGCCCTGGATCACCGCTGCCGGAGCGTCTTCCGCGCTCGACGTCACCGTGAAGCCGGCCTGCTCGACGATGCTCGTCAGGCCGATGCCGCCGATCACCAGGATCGTGGAGCCCGCCGGCACGAGCGTCGCGAGGAGCCGCACGCCCGCCTGGGAGCTCGTCACGACGTCGTCCGGGCTCACTTCGAGGCCGTAGCGCTCGAGGTGCTCAGCCACGTCGGACGGGCGCCGCGACGCGTTGTTCGTGATGTAGCCGACACGGGCGGTGAGCGAGGCGCGGGTCAGCGCTTCGACCGCGTGCGGGATCGCGTTGCGGCCGCGGTAGACGACGCCGTCGAGGTCGGTGAGGACCACGTCGACGCCGTCCGTCGGTGGACGCGGGGTGTCAGTCGGCTGCGGAGCCGTCGACGTCCCGGGGGTTGTCTTCGTCGATCTCGCCGAGGTCGTCGTCGCCGGGCTCGTCGACGTCGCCGAGGGGCTCGAGCTGGTCGGGTTCGCCGGACTCGTCGGCTGCGGGCTCGTCGAGCTCGTCGTCTGCGCGCTCGTCGAGCTCGTCGCCTGCGGGCTCGTCGAGCTCGTCGTCTGCTGGTTCGTCGTCGAGTCCTTCGACTTCGAACGCTTCCTCGACCACATCAATCGTCTCCCAAGAGTCCTCGTCAGCTGCTTCGGCGAGGGCCTCTGCAGCACGGTCGACACGGGCCCACCACTCGTCGGCCTCGTCCTGGCGGCCGAGCTCCTCGAGCGTGGCCGCGTAAGCACTGTAGAGCGCCGGGGACCAGCTGTAGGCCGTCGACGGGTCGAGCTGTGGAATCTCCAGCTCGCCGAGGGCAGCTGTGGGGTTCCCGAGGTCGAGGCGGGCACCGGACATCGCGATCGCGAGTTCCACCTGGACGCCGGGCTCGAGCGCTGCACGGTCCACCGAGCGGCCGAGCTCCAGGGCACGCTCCGGCCGGCCGAGCCCGCGCTCGCAGTCCACCATCATCGGCAGCTGGTCGTTGCGGCCCGAGATCCGCCGGTAGGTGCGGAGTTCACGGAGCGCGGTGCTGAAGTCGCCGAGCCGGTAGGCCGTGATCGCCGCGGTCTCCCGGACCACCGCGACGCGACCGGCGCGGCGGGCTGCGCTCAGCGCGTGCTGGTTCGCGAGCTCGGGGTCCTCGTCCACCAGCAGCGCGGCGGTGACGAGGTGCTTCGCCACCCAGTCCGCGTTGTCCTTGCTGAGGGTCTTGAGCTCGGCGCGGGCCTGCGGGTGCAGGTCGCGGGCCTGCACCTCCTCGGGGATCTCCGGGTCCTCGTGACGCGGGCGGATCGACTTGGTGCCGTAGGGGTCGCGGTCCTCGAAGTCGTCACGTGCTGCCTCGCCGAAGCGGGCGCCCGGGCCGCGGTTGCCGTCGCCGAAGCGCCGACGCTCGTCGCCGCCGCCGCGGGTGCTGAACGAGCCACGCTCGGGACGGTCCCCGTCGCGGCGAGGCCGGTCGGAGTTGTACGACGGACGATCTCCGTCACGCCGCGGGCGGTCGTTGCCCCCGCGGAAGGGACGGTCACCATCACGGCGAGGCCGGTCCGAGTTGTACGACGGACGGTCACCATCACGGCGGGGCCGGTCGGAGTTGTACGACGGACGATCCCCGTCACGGCGGGGCCGGTCGGAGTTGTACGACGGACGGTCGCCGTCACGGCGGGGCCGGTCGGAGTTGTACGACGGACGGTCGCCGTCACGGCGGGGCCGGTCGGAGTTGTACGACGGACGATCCCCGTCACGGCGAGGCCGGTCGGAGTTGTACGACGGACGGTCGCCGTCGCGGCGGGGCCGGTCGGAGTTGTACGACGGACGGTCGCCGTCACGGCGGGGCCGGTCGGAGTTGTACGACGGACGATCCCCGTCACGGCGAGGCCGGTCCG
>NZ_RJKS01000004.1:608600-609441 GCF_003762905.1 Curtobacterium sp. ZW137
GGCGGGGCCGGTCGGAGTTGTACGACGGACGGTCGCCGTCACGGCGGGGCCGGTCGGAGTTGTACGACGGACGATCCCCGTCACGGCGAGGCCGGTCCGAGTTGTGGGACGGACGGTCCCCGTCGCGGCGAGGCCGGTCGGAGTTGTAGGGACGGTCGCCGTCACGGCGGGGCCGGTCCGAGTTGGACGACGGACGATCACCGCGCGGTCCCCCGGTACGCGGCGGACGGCCGGCGTCGTCGCGGTCCCCACGCCAAGCCGGACGGTCAGCACGCTGTCCGCCGTCACGGAAGCCACGACCAGGGGCGCTGTCACGGGCCGGTCGGTCGCTGCGGAACGGACGATCGCCATCGCGCTGCGGACGATCACGGCGTTCGCCTTCGCGACGCTCGAACTCACGCGGCCCGGAGGACCACCCCTCACGCCCGCCGGACTGACCACCGCGGGGAGCTCCGTCTCGACGCGGACGTCCACCGCGCTCATCGTCGCGGTCGTTCCGTCGTTCGTCGTCGTTCGCCACCGTTGCTCCTCATCGCGTGCCGGAGCTCTCGCGCCGGCTGTCGTCCGCTGTGTCGTTGTGTGTGTGAGCGCCGTCCGTGGCGCGATGCCGTCCCAGTCCATCACGGACCGGGCCCGACGTCGAGGCCTTCGAACGACCGCAGAAACAGAAATGGCCACCGGCCTTCCACGAGAACGAGGGTCTCCCCTGCGAGTTCTCGATGGAGGGCCGATGGCCACATCTTCTTACGTTGAGTCCGGCGGCGTCCTACTCTCCCACAAGGTCCCCCTTGCAGTACCATCGGCGCTGAGAGGCTTAGCTTCCGGGTTCGGAATGTGACCG
>NZ_RJKS01000005.1 GCF_003762905.1 Curtobacterium sp. ZW137
GGACTGGCTGCATCACTACAATCACCACCGACCACACACCGGCCTCGGCGGCCAAACCCCATCAGATCGCGTTCATAACCTCACGGGGAACTACACCTAGTGGGTGCGACGGCTAGTGGGTGCGGCGGCCCGGCAGGTACCGGCGGGCGAAGTCCCGCGCCGGCATCGGCCGGGTGATCTCGGTGACCTGGACGCCGAGCGCGTCGACGACACGGTCGAGCCCCTGGTCGCCCCAGACGTCGCCGCGCATCCGGAAGAGCACGTGCTCATCGGCGTCGAAGGCCACGAGCTCGCGGGCGGTGCGGTCCACGGAGCTGCCGAACGTGGTCGCGAGGACGATGCTCGACACCTGCTCGCGGGAGAAGGTCCGGCGTGCCGCGACGACACCGCGCACCGTGACGCCGTCCGGGCCGAGGCCGACGAAGGCCGACCGGAGCCGGACGAACACTAGGCCGACGACGATCGCGATGACGACCACCACGGACGCGACGAGCGCCCACAGCCGCAGCGGGAACGACATCCAGACGAGGGCGACGGCGAGCGGCACGGCGGAGAAGACGATGCTCAGCGCGGTGGAGCGGACCAGCGCGGCACGAGGGCGCAGGACGACGTCGTACGTCATCCGATCACTCCTCGCCGTCGCCGGCGCGGTCGCTTCCCCCACGGCCGTCTCCTCGTCCCCTCGGGTGCCCGGGCACGCCGAAGGACGTCCCACAGGACGGCGCCCCTGCCGTCGATGCACTCGGCTCGACCGTCGTTCGGGCGTGCCGTGCGGTCAGCATAGGGGACCTCGGGGCGATCGCGACAGGTCTGTCCACCCTTTCGGGTCCGTCCACGGCGAACGGGGTGCAGACGGGTCCGCAGGGTGGGGGACCGGTGACGTGTCAACCCGGCGGATCCGCTCAGGAACGGCGAAAGCGCACAGTCCGGGGGACTCGTGCGCTTTCGGGTGGTGCTGGTTTCGATCGGGCCGTTGTGCTGGGTTTCGATCGGTACGCGGAGAATGGGGGATTCGAACCCCCGAGGGCTTGCACCCAACACGCTTTCCAAGCGTGCGCCATAGGCCACTAGGCGAATTCTCCTGGTGCCATCTCTCGATGACGACACCCCATGGTACAGGTCTTCGCGGGTGTGGATGACCACGGTCGTCCACAGGTGTGTCCGTTCCCAGTGGGCGCGACGTGGCCGTGGCTACCCTGGAACCGTGTCGACCCGCATCTACATCACGTCAGCAGAAGGACACACGGGCAAGAGCACGGTCGCGCTCGGTGTCCTCGAGACCCTCGCCCGCACGGTCGGACGCGTCGGCGTGTTCCGCCCCGTCGCCCGCTCCGTGGAAGAACCCGACTACGTGCTCGAGCTGCTGCTCCAGCACACCGGCGCGAACCAGTCCTACGACGACGCCGTCGGGGTGACCTACGACGACGTGCACGCGGACGCCGAGGCAGCACTCGCCACGATCGTGAGCCGCTTCGCCCAGGTCGAGCGGCAGTACGACGCGGTCGTGGTGCTCGGTTCGGACTACACCGACGTGGGCAGCCCCACCGAGCTCTCGTTCAACGCCAAGGTCGCCACGAACCTCGGTGCGCCGGTGCTGCTGGTGCTCGGCGGTCGGAACGCCGCCGACCGCGCCGCCCGCAGCGCGGAGGAGATGGGCCAGGTCGCCGACGTCACCACGAGCGAACTCCGGAGCGCGCACGCCCAGCTGCTCGGCATCGTGGTGAACCGTGCCGACCCGGACGCGATGCCCGCCATCTGCGCCAGCGTCTCCGCCGCGGTGCAGGACGACCACCCGGACACCCCGGTGTGGGCCATCCCCGAAGACGCCGTGCTCGTCGCACCGACCGTGCGGGCGCTGCTCCAGGCCACGGACGCCACGTTCGTCCGCGGCGACGAAGCACTGCTCGACCGTGAAGCCCTGGGCACCGTCGTCGCCGGCATGAGCATGGAGAACGTGCTCCCGCGGCTGATCGAAGGCGGGATCGTCGTGGTCCCCGGTGACCGCAACGACGTCCTCATCGCCACGCTCCTCGCCAACCAGTCGGAGACCTTCCCGAGCCTGGCGGGCGTCATCCTGAACGGCGGGTTCGAGACCGCGCCGCAGATCACCCGCCTGCTCGAGGGGCTGTCGAGCTCGCTCCCGATCGCGACGAACCACCTCGGCACGTACGACACCGCGCTCCGCATCACCCAGACGCGCGGTCGGCTCGCGGCGGACTCCCCGCGGAAGGCCGACCTCGCGCTGTCGCTGTTCGAGCGGCACGTGCAGGCCGACGAGCTCCTCGCACGCCTGCAGGTCACCCCGTCCGGCGTCGTCACGCCACTGATGTTCGAGCACGGGCTGCTCGACCGGGCGCGCGAGTACGGCAAGCGCATCGTCCTGCCCGAAGGCGACGACGACCGCATCCTCCGTGCCGCGTCGACGCTGCTGCAGCGGCAGGTCTGCGAGCTCACGATCCTCGGCGACCCGGCCGCCATCCGCGCCCGGGCGACCGAGCTCGGCCTCGACCTCGACGCCGCACAGCTCGTCTCGCCGTTCGACTCGGACCTGCGGGAGCGCTTCGCCGAGGAGTACACGAAGCTCCGCGCCCACAAGGGGATGAGCATCGAGCTCGCCCGCGACACCGTCACCGACGTCTCCTACTTCGGGACGATGATGGTCCAGCTCGGGCTCGCGGACGGCATGGTCTCCGGCGCGAAGCACACGACCGCGCACACCATCCGACCGTCGTTCGAGATCATCAAGACCCGTCCGGACACGTCGATCGTGTCGAGCGTGTTCCTGATGGCACTCGCCGACCGCGTCCTGGTCTACGGAGACTGCGCGGTCATCCCGGACCCGACGAGCGAGCAGCTCGCCGACATCGCCATCTCCTCCGCCGAGACCGCGACACAGTTCGGCATCGACCCCCGCGTCGCGATGCTCAGCTACTCGACCGGCGACAGCGGCTCCGGCGCCGACGTGGACAAGGTCCGTGCCGGCACCGCGTTCGTCCGCGAGCGTCGCCCCGACCTGCTCGTCGAGGGCCCGATCCAGTACGACGCCGCCGCCGACCCGACCGTGGCGAGCACGAAGATGCCGGACTCGCCGGTCGCCGGGCACGCGACGGTGTTCATCTTCCCGGACCTCAACACCGGCAACAACACCTACAAGGCCGTGCAGCGCTCCGCCGGCGCGGTCGCGATCGGCCCCGTCCTGCAGGGCCTCCGCAAGCCGATCAACGACCTGTCCCGCGGGGCGCTCGTCAGCGACATCGTGAACACCGTCGCGATCACGGCCATCCAGGCCGGCACCGCGTCCGACGCGGCCTGACCGCCGGACGCACCCCGAGCCTCCAGACCGGCTCTCCCGAGCCATCCACAGAAAGCGAGCCACCGTGACCGCCGCACTCGTCGTGAACTCCGGATCGAGTTCGTTCAAGTACCAGCTCATCGAACTCGAGGGGGAGCGCACCCTGGCGTCCGGACTCGTCGAGCGGATCGGTGAGTCGAACGGCGCCTGGAAGCACACGAACGCGCTGACGGGGGAGTCGTCGTCGAACGACGCCGCATCGGTGCCGGACCACGCTGCCGGGTTCCAGGCGATGATCGACGCGTTCGCGAAGGTCGGGCCGTCCTTCGACGAGCACCCGCCGGCGGTCGTCGGACACCGCGTCGTGCACGGCGGGACCACCTTCGACACGGCCACCGTCGTCACCGACCAGGTCGAGCAGCAGATCGACGACCTGTCGAGCCTCGCGCCGCTGCACAACCCGGCGAACCTCGAGGGGATCCGCGCGGCGAAGCAGGTCTTCTCCGACGTGCCGCACGTGGCCGTGTTCGACACCGCGTTCCACCAGACGATGCCGCCGCACGCGTACACCTACGCGATCCCTGCGGACCTCGCCGCGAAGTACGGCGTCCGCCGGTACGGCATGCACGGCACCAGCCACAAGTACGTCTCGGAGCAGGCCGCGGTGTTCCTCCAGCGTCCGTTGTCCGAGCTGAAGACGATCGTGCTGCACCTCGGCAACGGTGCGTCCGCCGCGGCGATCGACGGCGGTCGCTCGATCGAGACCTCGATGGGACTGACCCCGCTCGAAGGCCTCGTGATGGGGACCCGCTCCGGCGACCTCGACCCGGCCGTCCTCATCCACCTGCACCGCGAAGCCGGACTCTCGTTCGACGAGCTCGACGACATGCTCAACAAGCAGTCAGGGCTCCTCGGGCTGACCGGCAACGGCGACATGCGGGACGTCCAGGCGAACGCGATCGACGGCGACGAGACGGCGGAAGCGGCGCTCGCCGTGTACCGGCACCGGATCCGTCGCTACGTCGGGGCGTACACCGCGCAGCTCGGCGGGCTCGACGCCGTCGTGTTCACCGCGGGCGTGGGGGAGAACAACGCGCTGCTGCGACGACGGGTCCTGGCGGGCCTCGGGCACCTCGGGATCGAGGTCGACAACGACCGCAACGAGCTGCACTCGAAGGACGCCCGGCTCATCTCGACGGACTCGTCCCGGGTCGCGGTGCTCGTCATCCCCACCAACGAGGAACTCGAGATCGCCCGGCAGTCCGCCGCGGTCGCGCTGTAGCAGGGCGGGGCGGGCTGGCGCTTGCGCGGAGAGGTCCCGGAAAGCGACAGTGCTGCGACGTCTGACCGCCGCGAACTGTCGCTTTCGCCGAGTACTTCCCGCGCGCTGGTCAGCCGAGGGCGCCGAGGGCCGCCGGGATCGGGGTGTTGCCGCTCGTCACCTCGAACTGCGCGCTGAGCGCGGTCTCGTCGAGGAGCGCGTGCATCACGACCGCCGCCACGTCGGCGCGGGGGATCGAACCGCGCGGGACGGTCGTGCCGACGGTGACGGTGCCCTGCGGCGGGGTGTCGAGGAGGCCACCCGGGCGGACGATCGTCCACCGGAACCGCCGCGACCGGATGCTGGCGTCCGCTTCGGCCTTGGCACGCAGGTACACCTGGAACACGGCGGCGTCGTTCTTCGCCGGGACGACGGCGAGCTCCGGGTCGTACGCGTCCGCACCCATCGCGGAGATCATCACGTAGCGGTCGATGCCGAGGCGCACGGCGGCGTCGGCGAGCAGGATCGCCGCGTCCCGGTCCACCGAGAGCTTCCGCTCGGCGCCGCTGTTCGGGCCGGCCCCGGCGGCGAACACCACGGCGTCGACGCCACGCAGCCGGAGCGCGAGCTGGTCGTCGTCGAGCTGCTCGAGGTCGGCGACGATCGCGGTCGCACCGGTCTGCTCCACGTCGGAGACGTGGGCGGGGTTCCGGACGATGCCGACGGCTTCGTGTCCGGCGTCGACGATGAGACGGGCGAGGAGGAGGGCGATCTGGCCGTGTCCTCCGGCGATGGCGATCTTCATGTGTTCGATGATGCTCCTCGTGTCCGGTAGACTCTTCCGCGGCTCCTCACGTGACGCCATCCAGGCCAACTCCCCCAGGGCGGAAACGCAGCAAGGGTAACCGGGCTCTGGCGGGTGCGTGAGGAGTCTTTTCGTTGTGCGGGTAACCGGGGCAGCGCTGATCCACGCGGGGTGCGTGAGGAGTCTTTTCGTTGTGCGGGTAACCGGTTCCGCTGCGGGAGAGTTCCGGACGGCGGTGTCGGCGGTCCCGGCTACCCTTGTCGCGTGGTCACCGCCCTGTATCGCCGTTACCGGCCTGAGAACTTCGCCGAGCTCATCGGGCAGTCGCAGGTCACCGACCCGCTCCGCACCGCCCTCCGGACCAACCGGGTCAACCACGCGTACCTGTTCAGCGGGCCGCGCGGCTGTGGCAAGACGACCTCGGCGCGCATCCTCGCGCGCTGCCTGAACTGCGCAGAGGGACCGACCGACACCCCGTGCGGCGTCTGCCCGAGCTGCGTCGAACTCGCGCGCGGCGGCAGCGGCTCGCTCGACGTCATCGAGATCGACGCCGCCAGCCACAACGGCGTGGACGACGCGCGTGACCTCCGCGACCGCGCCGTGTTCGCCCCGGCGCGCGACCGCTACAAGATCTTCATCCTCGACGAAGCGCACATGGTCACGCCGCAGGGCTTCAACGCGCTGCTCAAGCTGGTCGAGGAACCGCCGGAGCACGTCAAGTTCATCTTCGCGACGACCGAGCCCGAGAAGGTCATCGGCACGATCCGGTCGCGCACCCACCACTACCCGTTCCGGCTCGTCCCGCCGGCCGTGATGCTCGAGTACGTCGAGCAGCTCTGCGGGCAGGAGTCCGTGTCCGTCGCACCGGGTGTGCTGCCGCTCGTCGTCCGTGCCGGCGGCGGGTCCGTCCGCGACACCCTGTCCCTGCTCGACCAGCTCATCGCGGGCAGCGAAGACGGCGCGATCGCGTACGACCGTGCCGTCGCGCTCCTCGGCTACACGGACAGCGCGCTCCTCGACGACGTCGTCGACGCGCTCGCCGTGGCCGACCCGGGTTCCGCGTTCGCGGCGATCGACCGTGTCGTGCAGACCGGCCAGGACCCGCGGCGCTTCGTCGAGGACCTGCTCGAGCGTCTCCGCGACCTCATCGTCGTCGCCGCCACGAACGAGAGCGCCGGCGCGGTCCTGCGTGGTGTGTCCCCGGAAGAGCTCGACACGATGACGCGGCAGGCCGGGGTCTTCGGCGCGAACGGGCTCTCCCGCGGTGCCGACATCGCGAACCGTGCCCTCACCGACATGACCGGAGCGACCTCGCCCCGGCTGCACCTCGAGCTGATGATCGCGCGGATGCTCGTCCCCGAAGCGGACGACACCCAGCGCGGCGCACTCGCCCGGGTCGAGCGGCTCGAACGCCGCGTGGGCGTCGGCGACGCCGGTGGGCACCACGAGACGGCGCCGTCTCGTCCAGTCGAGTCGACGCAGTCGGCGCGCACGGCTCCTGCGGCGCAGGCACCGTCGCCGATCGCAGCCACGGCACCGCGAACCCCGGCGCAGACGACGTCCGCGCAGGTTCCGGCGGCCCAGGCACCGGTGACGCCCGCGCCGACGGTCAACGCCCCGGCCACGAACGCCCCGGTCACGAACGCGCCGGCGACGAACGCCCCCACGAAGAACGCCGCGCAGGACGCAGCAGCCTCCTGGGCGGCCGTCGCGCCGAGCGCTCCCGAAGCCCCGGAGAGCCCGGAACGCCAGCAGCCGGCTCCGGAACGGACGACGTCCGAGCCGAGCGAGCACGCGGCGGCGTCCTCGACCGGGCAGGGCACCGTCATCGGTTCCGAGCCCGTCGTGCAGCCGATCGCCGCAGTCGGGCTGCAGCAGATGCGGGACACCTGGCCGCAGGTGCTCGAACACGTCCAGCGTGCCAAGCGCTCCGCGTGGACCGTGGTCGTGACGGCGCAGGTCACCGCGCTCCGCGACGACGTGCTCACGCTGACGTTCCCGAGCCAGCAGGACGTCGCCTCCTTCAAGGAGATGTCCGACCCGACCACGAGCGTCAGCGAACTGGTGCGCGCCGCGATCCAGGACCTCCTCGGCTTCCGGGTGAAGTTCGTCGCGCGCGGCCCCGGTGGTCCGGGGGGAGCAGGCCAGCAGCGTCCGGCCGTCCCGCAGAACGACGCCCCGAGCCAGCCCGCGCCGCAGCAGGCCGCGCCGACGACGACCGCGCCGACAACGACGGCGCCGAGCCAGGACGCCCCGGTGACGGCCGCGCCGGACCAAGCCGCGCCGACGCCGACGCCGGCAGCCGCAGACCAGGCGCCGCCGCGCCAGTCCACCGCGCCCGAGGACGCCCCGAAGCAGGACGCGCCGAAGCAGGACGCCCCGAAGCAGGACGCGCCGAAGCAGGACGTCCCGAAGCAGGACGCGCCGAAGCAGGACGTCCCGAAGCAGCCCGCGCCGAGCCAGGCCGCGCCGCAGGAGGACCCTGCGCCCCAGCAGGACCGTGCGCCCGCACCGGAAGCACCGGCCCCCGCGCCGAGCACCTCCTCGGGTCCCGTCACCGAGTGGGCCGTCGCCACGATCCCCGCGACCGACCCCACCGCGGGCGCCGTACCGGACGACGTGGAGCCCACCTGGGCCGCACCGATGGGGTCGACCGCCCCCGGCGACACCGTCGCTCCCGCGGGTGCACCCGCCCAGACCCCGGTCCCGACCTCGGGCCCGGTGGCCGACGTGCAGGCGGCGATCGACGCCCTGCAGGCCGGCAAGCGCCCGGCGCAGGTTGCACCGCCGGCGCGGGACGAGCCTCCCGTCCCGGTCGACGACTACCCGCTCGACGACGCACCGTTCGACGACGGCGCCCCGTTCCCCGATCCCGGCCCCGGCGGCGCCCCCGCGCCGACGCAGCCAGCGCAGCAGCAGCCTGCCCAGCAGCAGCAGCAGCCTGCCGAGCGGCAGCAGCAGCAGCAGCCAGCCCGGCAGCAGCCGCCGGCCCAGCAGCAGCAGGTCCGCCGCGCCCCGGTCCCCGGCCGCTACGGCGAGGCCGTGGTGCGTGAGATCCTCGGCGCGCAGTTCATCGAGGAGACCTCCCTGAGCGAGGGCAGCTGATGTACGACGGCATCGTCCAGGACCTCATCGACGAGTTCGGCCGCCTCCCCGGCATCGGCCCGAAGTCGGCGCAGCGCATCGCGTTCCACATCCTCCAGAACGAGTCGTTCGACCCGTCCCGGCTCTCCGAGCTCCTCGCGGACGTCAAGGAGCGGGTCCGCTTCTGCGAGATCTGCGGCAACGTGACCGAGTCGGAGCGCTGCAGCATCTGCCGCGATCCCCGCCGCCAGCCGGCCACCATCTGCGTGGTCGAGGAAGCGAAGGACGTCGCCGCGATCGAGCGCACCCGCGAGTTCCGCGGGCTGTACCACGTGCTCGGTGGCGCGATCAGCCCGATCGACGGCGTGGGCCCGGACGACCTCCGCATCCAGCAGCTCATGACGCGTCTGGCCGACGGCACCGTGGAAGAGGTGATCATCGCGACCGACCCGAACCTCGAGGGGGAGGCCACGGCGACCTACCTCAGCCGGTTGCTCGTCCCGATGGGCATCCGGACCACGCGTCTCGCGTCGGGCCTGCCGGTGGGCGGCGACCTGGAGTACGCGGACGAGGTCACCCTCGGCCGTGCCTTCGAGGGCCGCCGGCTCGTCGGCGGCTGAGGCAGCGCCGACACCGGAGCCGAGGACCCCACGCAGGATCGTTGCGTGCAGGGCCGCTCAGACGCAACATCCCCGAAACACCGTCTACGATTGTCGAAGCCGCGCTCGGTCGCGGACCCGTCCTCCAGGAGTACCCGCCCGTGGCCTTGATCGTGCAGAAGTTCGGTGGATCGTCCGTCGCGGACGCCGAGAGCATCAAGCGCGTCGCCAAACGGATCGTGGAGACGAAGAAGGCCGGCAACGACGTCGTCGTGGCGGTCTCCGCGATGGGTGACACGACCGACGAACTCGTCGACCTGGCGCACTCCGTCACGCCGATCCCGGCTGGCCGTGAGCTCGACATGCTCCTCACCGCGGGGGAGCGCATCTCGATGGCGCTGCTCGCGATGGCGATCAAGAGCCTCGGGGTCGAAGCCTCGTCCTACACGGGCAGCCAGGCGGGCATGCTCACCGACGCGCAGCACGGCAAGGCGCGCATCGTCGACGTCACGCCGAAGCGCGTCCGTGAAGCACTCGATGCCGGGCACGTCGCGATCGTCGCCGGGTTCCAGGGCTTCAACCGCACGACGGGGGAGATCACCACGCTCGGCCGTGGTGGCTCCGACACGACCGCCGTCGCCCTCGCCGCCGCGCTCGACGCCGACATCTGCGAGATCTACACCGACGTCGACGGCATCTTCTCCGCCGACCCCCGCGTGGTGCCGAAGGCGCGCAAGATCGACCGCATCACGAGCGAGGAGATGCTCGAGCTCGCAGCGTCCGGCGCCAAGGTCCTCTACATCCGTGCCGTCGAGTACGCCCGTCGGCACGGCGTCACCCTCCACGTCCGCTCGTCGTTCAGCAACGCCGAGGGCACCATCGTCTACAACCCTGCGAAGGGGGAAACCGTGGAAGAACCGATCATCACCGGCATCGCCGGAGACCTCTCCGAGGGCAAGATCACCGTGGTCGGCGTGCCCGACCAGCCGGGCAAGGCGGCCGAGATCTTCACGATCGTGGCCCGCTCCGGCGCGAACATCGACATGATCGTGCAGAACGTGTCGGCGGCGTCGACCGGGCGCACCGACATCTCGTTCACGCTGCCGAAGGACCAGGGCCAGAACGTCCTGACCGCGCTCGGCGTCGCGAAGGCGGACATCGGCTTCGAGAGCATCCAGTACGACGACCAGATCGGCAAGCTCGCCCTGGTCGGTGCCGGCATGCGGACGAACGCCGGTGTCTCCGCCGAGCTCTTCCGTGCGCTGCACCAGGCGTCGATCAACATCGAGATGATCTCCACGTCGGAGATCCGCATCTCGGTCGTCACCCGCGCCGACACCCTCAACGACGCGATGCGCGTCGTGCACGAGGCGTTCGGCCTCGACGCCGACAACGAAGCCGTCGTGTACGCCGGCACCGGCCGCTGAGCCGACGAGAGCAGGAGCACCCATGTCCGACCTCACCATCGCCGTCGTCGGCGCCACCGGCCAGGTCGGCGCCGTGATGCGCCGTCTGCTCGAGGAGCGCGCGTTCCCCGCCACGACGGTCCGCTTCTTCGCGAGCGCCCGGTCCGCCGGCACGACCCTGTCCTTCCGCGGGCAGGACATCGTGGTGGAGGACTCCGAGACCGCCGACCCGGCGGGCATCGACATCGCGCTGTTCTCGGCCGGCGCCACCGCGTCCCGTGCGCTGGCGCCGAAGTTCGCCGCTGCCGGTGCGCTCGTCATCGACAACTCCAGCGCCTGGCGGATGGACCCCGAGGTCCCGCTCGTCGTCAGCGAGGTCAACCCGCACGCCATCGACCAGGCGGGCAAGGGGATCATCGCGAACCCGAACTGCACGACGATGGCGATCATGCCGGTCCTGAAGGTGCTCGACGCCGAGGCCGGTCTCCGTCGTCTCGTCGCCACCACGTACCAGGCGGTCTCGGGCTCCGGTCTCGCCGGCGTCGACGAGCTCCTCGGACAGGCCAGGGCCGCGCTCGAGCAGGACACGGCACGGCTGACCCACGACGGTTCCGCGGTGACCTTCCCGGACCCGGTGAAGTACGTCCGCCCGATCGCGTTCGACGTCGTCCCGCTCGCGGGCAGCATCGTCGAGGACGGCCTGGGCGAGACCGACGAGGAGAAGAAGCTCCGCAACGAGAGCCGCAAGATCCTCGAGCTCCCGGACCTGCTGGTCGCCGGCACCTGCGTCCGCGTGCCGGTGTTCACGGGGCACTCGATCTCGGTGCACGCCGAGTTCGCCGAGCCGTTGTCCGCTCGGCGCGCCACCGAGGTCCTGGCGAGCGCCCCCGGTGTCGAGCTCTCCGACGTCCCGACCCCGCTGCAGGCGGCCGGGCAGGACCCGACCTTCGTCGGCCGGATCCGCGCCGACCAGTCCGCGCCCGAGGGGCACGGTCTGGCGCTCTTCGTCAGCAACGACAACCTGCGGAAGGGTGCGGCGCTGAACGCCGTGCAGATCGCCGAGGTCGTCGTCGCACGTCGCGCGGTCGCGGCGTAACCACCCGACCGACGGGAGGCCCGGTGCCAGCTGGCACCGGGCCTCCCGTCCGTTTGTTGGGAGCGTCGACGACGCGACGCCAGTAGGATCGTCGGGTGGCAGTGAAGCAGGTGGACCCCATCGACGTCGTCCTCGTCGGGGGAGGGATCATGAGCGCGACGCTCGGTGCGATCATCCACCGGCTCGAGCCGAGCTGGAAGATCCGCGTCTACGAGCGGCTCGGCAGTGTGGCGCAGGAATCCTCGAACCCGTGGAACAACGCGGGGACCGGGCACTCCGCCCTCTGCGAGCTGAACTACACGCCGGAGCTGCCCGACGGCCGCGTCGAGATCACCAAGGCCGTCAACGTCAACGAGCAGTTCCAGGTGTCCCGCCAGTTCTGGTCGTTCCTCGTCGAGACCGGCACGCTGCCCGACCCGAAGAGCTTCATCAACCCGACGCCGCACATCTCCTTCGTCTGGGGTGCGGAGAACGTCGAGTACATGCGTGCCCGGTACGAGGCGATGAAGGACCACCCGCTCTTCGCCGGCCTCGAGTTCAGCGACGACGCCGAGCAGATCCGCAAGTGGGCGCCGGCGCTCATCCCCGGTCGCAAGAAGGACCAGCCGATCGCGGCGACGTACTCCGCAGCCGGTTCGGACGTCGACTTCGGGTCCCTCACGCGGCAGCTGTTCGACCAGCTCGAGGTGGACGGCGTCGAGTTCGAGCCGAACCACCAGGTCACCGCGATCAAGCGTGGCAAGGAGTTCGACGGCTGGGCACTCGAGGTCCTCAACGAGGTCGGCCGGTCGAAGCAGAAGATCGCGGCGAAGTTCGTGTTCGTGGGCGCCGGTGGCGGTGCCCTGCAGCTGCTGCAGAAGTCCGGCATCCCGGAGATCCGCGGGTACGGCGGCTTCCCGGTGTCGGGCGAGTTCCTGCGCACCGACGACCCCGAGGTGGTGCAGAAGCACTCCGCGAAGGTCTACGGCAAGGCCAGCGTCGGCGCTCCGCCGATGTCGGTGCCGCACCTCGACACCCGCATCGTCGACGGCAGCGCGTCCCTGATGTTCGGTCCGTACGCGGGGTTCAGCCCGAAGTTCCTCAAGCAGGGCTCGATGCTCGACCTGTTCCGCTCGATCCGCCCGCACAACCTGCGCCCGATGCTCAGCGTCGCGTTCTCGAACTTCGACCTGGTCCGGTACCTCGTCGGTCAGCTGCTCGCCTCGAAGTCGACGAAGTTCGACGCCCTCCGGGACTTCATGCCCGCTGCGCAGCCGGAGAACTGGCACAAGATCATCGCCGGGCAGCGGGTCCAGGTCATCAAGCCGGACAAGGACAAGGGCGGGGTCCTGCAGTTCGGGACAGAGGTCATCACGGCTGCGGACGGGTCCATCGCGGGTCTGCTCGGCGCGTCGCCGGGGGCCTCGACCGCGGTGCCGATCATGCTCGGGCTGCTGCGGAAGTGCTTCCCGGACCGGTGGGACCGCTGGGAAGACGCCGTCCGCGTGATGGTGCCGACCTACGGCCAGGACCTCGGCGAGGACGCAGCGCTGGCGGACGCGACGCTGGAGCGCACGGCGAAGGTGCTCGGCCTGCACCACTGACCCCGTGGTCGTCTTGCGCTCCGTTCGAACGTGTGTTCGAATGGTGGCATGCGATGGGACGGGCAGGCGATCGACGCGTCGGGGGCGGACATGCTCCCGGGGCTCGAGTCGAACAGCGGGTTCGTCCGGAGCGTGACGACGCCGGAGTTCGCCGGAGTGACCTTCCACGAAGTCCTCGCGAAGTCGGCGCTGAACCGTGTCGGCGCGATCGACGGTGGCACGTGGGGGATGACGATCAACCCGTACCGCGGCTGCTCGCACGCCTGCGTGTACTGCTTCGCACGGCCGACCCACACCTACCTCGAGTTCGACGGCGGCTCGGACTTCGACCAGCAGATCGTCGTGAAGACCAACGTCGCCGATGTCCTGCGGCGTGAGCTCGCGAAGCCGAGCTGGGACCGGCACCCCGTCGCGCTCGGGACCAACACCGACCCGTACCAGCGGGCCGAGGGGAAGTACCGGTTGATGCCGGGCATCATCGCGGCCCTGGCGGAGTCCGGCACGCCGTTCAGCATCCTGACCAAGGGGACACTCCTGCGGCGGGACATCCCGGCGCTGGTGGCAGCGTCGAAGGTGGTGCCGGTCGACCTCGCGATGTCGATCGCGGTCTACGACGACGAACTCCAGCAGTCCGTCGAACCGGGTACCCCGACCACGACGGCGCGGCTGGCGACGGTCCGGGCCGTGCGGGACGCCGGTCTGTCGTGCTCGGTGTTCCTGATGCCGGTGCTGCCCTACATCACCGACACCACGGCGCACCTCGACGACGCCATCGGCCGCGCCGCTGCGGCCGGTGCGACGAGCGTGATGTACTCGGCGCTCCACCTCAAGCCGGGCGTGAAGCCCTGGTACATGGACTGGCTGGCGCGGACCCACCCGGACCTCGTCGCGCGGTACCGGGCGATGTACCTCGACAACACGTACCCGCCGAAGGACTACCGGCGCTGGCTCGGGGAGCGGGTGCGGCCGATCATGCGGGCGCACGGGGTCGGGCTCGGCCGTGTCGATCCCGCGACGGGGTCGATGGGGTTCAGCGAGGGGAGCGGCCCCGGGACGGACCCTGCGTCGGGTCCCGGGAGCGATCGCGCCGCGGGCATCTCGCCGCTCAAGCGCGCAGACCGGACATGGGACGCCCGCCACGACGTACGGACCGCCGCCCTGCGGACCGCCGCGCGTGCGGGCATCACGAACGGCGTGCCCACGCTGTTCTGAGGACCCGTCGGTCCGCGTTCGGGGGACACCGGACCCCGTCCGTGGCCGGTATCATCGACTCTGTCGTCGCCTGGTGCCCGATCCGGGGTACACGGCCTCTCCGTTGGTGGTTTGATCGTGGGCGGCGCCTCCTGGCTCCCCGGAAGGACCACCACCGTGCTCGGCATCCCCACGCACCTCGCTCCGCGAGTGAACGCGTGGTCGACGGTCCGGGCGTTCCACGCGGCGGCGATCGGCTCGCTCGGCGCCGCGGTCGTCGCGCTCCTGCTCTTCCGGATCGCCGACCCCGACGTGCACGTGATCGGTGCCGTCGCCGCGCTCCTCCCGATGCTCGGAATGATCGGCGTGCACGTGCAGTTCGGCACCTGGCGGTCCGCGGTGGCCTTCCTCGTCGTCGGCGGGGTGTGCGCCTGGTGGTTCGCGCTCGTGGTCGCGCGGGAGATCCCCGAGCCGTGGGCGACGTCGTACCTGATGTCCCTGGTCGTCGTGCCGCTGGTCCTGGTGGGCGGTGCGGGTGCGGTGCCCGGACGGGTGGTGCTCTGGTCCATCGCCGGCTTCGGGGTCGGGCGACTCGCGACGACGATCGCGAACATCCAGTCCGGCGACTCGTACCACCCGCTCGTGCTCGCCTGGGTGACCCTGGCGTTCGTGGCGGCCATCGTGCTCGCGGCCGGACGGAGCACGGCGCGGTCGCAGCGCGTCCAGCCGGAGCTCCTGCGCTCCGCGCGGGAAGAGCACGTGTCCGCCTACCGTGCCGGCGTCGAAGCCGAGGCCGCCGCGATCCTGCACGACACCGTCCTCAACCACCTCGGCGCGATCGCGCTCGCCCCGGACGGTCCCATGGACGAACAGCTCGCCCGCACGGTCGAGGCCGACGTCGCGATGATCACCGGCAAGGAGTGGCTCGCCGCCGAACCGGCCGGCGCCACGGGTGCCGCGGTGCACGCGTTCGAGCACGTGGTCGAGGAGCACCGGGCACTCGGCCTCGACGTCACGGTCACCGGCGACCCCGCCGCGGTCGGACGACTCGACCCCGCGGCGGTGACGGCACTGGTGCGCGCCGTGGGGCAGTGCCTGGCGAACGTCCGGAAGCACGCCGGGACCGACTCGGCCGAGGTGAGCGTGTTCGACGACGGTGTCGCCTGCACCGTGATGGTGGTGGACGACGGCCGTGGGTTCGACGAGCAGGAGACCGGTGCGGACCGGATGGGGCTCCGCAACTCGGTGCGGGAGCGCATCGGCCGTGTCGGCGGTGACGTGCAGGTGTGGTCCTCGCCCGGCACCGGGACCAGCGTGATGATGTCCGTGCCGTACCCGGCGCTGACCGGTTCGGTGCCGACGGCCGGCCACGGCGACGGAGCGGCATCGTGACCGGGCGGACCGCCCAGCAGTACGACCCCCTCGGCGTGATGGGGTCCCGGCCGCTGGCCGTCGTCCTCGGCGCCGTGGGCCTGGTCTGGGCGATCGCCGTGTCCGTCTTCGACCGCGACGTCGTCGGCAGCCCGACGCTCAGCGCGCTCACCGTGCTGTTGCTCGCCGCCTCGACCGCGGTGGTCGTCACGGCCTCGAGCCCGTTCCGCGCCCCGTTCCCGCGATGGGCGTTCGCCGCGCACGTCGCCCTGCTCGCGGTGGCCGCCGTCACGAGCGTCGCAGCGCAGTGGGGCCCGGACCGCAGTGCCCTGAACGACTTCATGTCCCTGCTCACCGCGACCGGCATCGTCATGGTCGCGCCGTACCGGCCGTGGGGCGACCTGGTGGTCGGCGGCGTCGTGCTCGCGGTGGTCGACGGTGTGGCGTGGGGGCTCGCGGCGTCCGTGTTCCCGCACGACGTCCCGCTGTCGGTCTCAGCCTTCCTCGCGGCGGCGCCGACGCTCGTCCTGACCGCCGCGTCCGGTGTGTTCGCGTGGACCTTCGCCGGCCTGGCCGAGCGTGTGCAGATCCGTGCCGGCTCGTACTCCGTCGAGCGCGCAGAGCGTGACGGCATCGCGGCGAGCGTGCAGCAGGACCGCTCGACGATCCTGGCGCGGGACGTCGCCCCGTTCTTCGCCGAGCTCCGCACCCGTGAGACCATCACCGACGCCGACCGGGCCCGTGCCCGTGCGATCGCGGACGGCATCCGGCGCGTGATGGTCGCCGACGCCGACCGGACGTGGTTCGAGCACGCGGTCCGGGCCGAGGGTGGCCCGAGCGCCAGGGTCGACGACCCGGACGGCCTCATCGCGACGCTCGACGCCGACCAGCGCACCGTGCTCCGCACCTTCGTCCGGGCGGTGCTCCGCGCCTCCACCGTCGACCCGGCGGGCTTCTCCGCCGCGGTCACACGGAGCGCCGACACCGGCCCAGGGGACGCGGCCGGCCGCCGGGTCTCGGTCGCGTTCGACGTCGCCGTCGCGGACTCCGACATCGGCATCCACCGGACGTTCGACCCCTACTTCGCCGTCCTCCGCGTCACGTTCCCCGACCTCGACGTCTCCGTCCGACCATCCTCCCTCGCACTAAGGTTCTCGTATGACCAGCACTGACCCGAACAGGCTGACGGAGGGCTCGCCCGCCCTGCCGAACCCCGGATCACGCCGGGTGCGTCTGGCCATCCTCGACGACCACGAAGTGCTGCTGGACAGCCTGTCGAGCTGGATCGCCGTGAACGCGTTCGACTTCGACCTGGCCCTGACCGCGCACTCCTGGCTCGAGATGGTGCACAGCGACAGCTTCCCGACCGACCTGGTGTTCCTCGACTTCCAGCTCAAGGAACCCGTCTCGATCGAAGCCCGTGTCCGCACCTGCCGCGCCGCCGGTGCGAAGGTCATCGTGCTCTCCAGCCTCGACACCCGCGAGTCCCGCGACCGTGCCCTCGCGGCCGGTGCTGCAGCGTTCCTGTCGAAGTCCCTCCCCATGCGTGAGGTGATGGACGTCGCCCGTGACGTCATGGGCGTCGAGCGGGAGACCCCGTCGCAGCGCGAGTGGCGCCCGCTCCCGACCGGTGCGACGGCGCACCAGCGGCCGAAGCTCAGCCACGGCGAGGAAGAAGCGCTCCGCCTGTACGTCTCGGGCTACTCCACGAACGAAGTGGCATCGCAGATGAACGTGCAGTACGAGACCGCGAAGACCTACCTGCGGCGCGTGCGTGAGAAGTACGCCAAGGTCGGTCGTCCGGCGTCGAAGAAGTCCGATCTGATCCGTCGTGCGGCGGAGGACGGCTTCCTCTCCTAGTGGCGAAGCTGTACTTCCGCTACGGGGCGATGAACAGCGGCAAGAGCACCGGGCTGCTGCAGGCCGCGTACAACTACGAGGAGCGCGGGCACCGGGTGCTCCTCGCGAAGCCGTCCGTGGACACCAAGGGCGACCGCGAGATCGTGTCCCGGCTCGGCGTGACGCGGCAGGTCGACATCGTGTTCGCCGCCGAGGACGACGTCCGCGCGGCCGTGACGGCAGCGGGCGCCCGGGATCCCGAGTCGGAGCGGCTCGACGGCATGGTCCGCTCGGTGAGCTGCGTGCTCGTCGACGAGGCCCAGTTCCTCAGCCCGCGCCAGGTCGACGACCTGCTCCGCATCGCGGTCCTCGATGAGGTCCCGGTGATCGCGTACGGCATCCGCACGGACTTCCGGACCGAGGCGTTCCCGGGCAGCCGGCGGCTCCTCGAGCTCGCGCACTCCCTCGAAGAGCTCAAGACGATCTGCCGCTGCGGCCGCAAGGCGGTCTTCAACGCGCGGAAGGTCGACGGACGGTTCGTGTTCGACGGATCGCAGGTCGCGATCGACGGCGTGGACGTGGAGTACGAGTCGCTCTGCGCGAACTGCTACCTGACGGAGTCCGGCGGCCGGCTCGACGGCGACCTGGCCTGACGGGCCCGACCCCGGCCTCCCGTCCGGGTCGACGCACCACGGAATGAACGCCGGCCGGGCGGCGTTGGCGACCACATGAGCGACGCATCCGTGCACCTGTCCGTCCTCGACCTGGCCACCCGTGAGTACGGCCAGTCCAACACCGAGGCCCTGCAGGGGTCCATCGACATGGCGGTGCACGCCGAGAAACTCGGCTACGAGCGCTTCTGGGTCGCCGAGCACCACGGCATGCCGGGCATAACCTCGTCGGCTCCCGCCGTGCTCCTGAGCGCCGTGGGCGCCGCCACGAACACGATCCGCATCGGCTCCGGCGGCGTGATGCTCCCGAACCACGCGCCGCTCGTCGTCGCCGAGCAGTTCGGCACGCTCCGCGCGCTCTACGGCGACCGCGTCGACCTCGGACTCGGCCGTGCGCCGGGCACCGACGGCGCGACCGCGATGGCACTCCGCCGCACCGACCGGCTCGACGTCGACGACTTCCCCGAGCGGCTGGCGGACCTGATCGGGTTCTTCACCGGGATGGACGCGGAGAACCCGCTCTCCCGCATCCGTGCCGTGCCCGGCTACGGGGACGTCCCGGAGTTCTGGCTGCTCGGCTCCTCCGGCTACAGCGCGCAGGTCGCGGGTGCGCTCGGCATCTCGTTCGCGTTCGCGCACCACTTCGCGTCCGACAACACCGAGGCGGCGCTGGCGCTCTACCGGGACTCGTTCCGGCCCTCCCGCTTCCGCTCGGAGCCGAACGCGCTCATCGGCGTGCAGGTCGTCACGGACGAGGACCCCGCGGTGATCGAGGAGCAGAGCGCCCCGGGGATGATCTCCTTCATCCGGATGCGCCAGGGTGCGAAGCCCGAGCCGGTCTCCATGGAGGAGGCGCGGGCCTACCAGTTCTCCGACCTCGAGCGCCGGTTCATCGCGGCCCGCACCGAGCGACAGGCGTACGGCTCGGCCGACCAGGTCGCGGACAAGATCAACGCGCTGCTGGAGTCCACGGGCGCGAACGGCGTCATCGTGGCGCCGGGCGCAGCGCAGGCGCGGTACCGGCACCAGGCGCTCGACGTGGTCGCGTCGCTGCACGAGGCGGGTCGTCTCGTGCGGCCGTCGGTCGCGGTGGGCTGACGCCGGGGCTGACGCGGGCGGCGCTCGCACTGGTTCGGGATCGAGTGCGCAGGAGACGTCGAGTCCGGGGACGCAAGTCCGCGTTGTCTGCGCACTCGGAGGTCGCGGCGTCGCGGACGCGGCGTCGCGCTGGCCTTCCGGCGATCCGGCCTGGAGGCTCGGTTCAGCCGAGCAGGCCGAGTCGCGTGGCCGTCGCCACGGCCCCGACCCGGCTGGTGACGTCGAGCTTTCGGAACACGTTGTAGACGTGGCGCTTCACCGTCCCGACCGCGAGGCCGAGGTCGCCGGCGATCTCGGCGTTCGAGCGTGCCGCCGCGACGAGGCGGAGGACCTCGACCTCCCGGTCGCTGAGCGGTGACCCGGCACGGGCGTCGGTGATCACGTCCACGGGGAACGTCACGGGGGCCGCCGGTCCGGTGCTCGCCCGGACGATGCGCTCGACGAGTTCGCGGCTCGGGGTGTCCTTCGTCACGAAGTCCACCGCGCCGGCGTCGAGGAGCGCACGGCGGAGGACCGCGTCCCGGTGCATGGTCAGGACGACCACGGCGATGCGCGGGTGGTTCCGCCGCACGGTCGCGATGGTCGTGCGGGCCGGGGGACCGTCGAGCTCGACGTCGAGGAGCAGCACGTCGACGGCGGCGGCCTCGGCCCCGTTCAGCACGTCGGACGGGCGCTCCCCGTGCGCGACCACCCGGATCGTCGGGACGGACGCCAGGATCGTGGCGAGGCCCTCGCGGAAGAGCCGGTGGTCGTCGACGATCGCCACGTGGGTGATCGAACCCGCACCGCTCACAGCGTGCTCCGCGGGACGACGAGCGTCACCGTGGTGCCGGCGCCGGGCGCGCTCGCCACGTCGAGGCCGGCGCCGATGAGGGCCGCCCGCTCCCGCATCGTGGACTGACCGAGGCGGCCCTCCGCGTGCGTGGTGCCGTCGAAGCCCGGGCCGTCGTCGTGCACGGTGACCGTGAGCCTGTCCGGCTGCCAGTCGAACCGGACGTGCGCCGCGGCGTCACGTGCGTGCTTCCACCAGTTCGTGAGCGCCTCGAGGAGGATCGTCAGCGACTCCTCGGCCCGCCAGTTCACGAGGACCCCCGGCGTGCCGTGCGATGCGATCGTGACGCGCTCGGTGTCCGGGAACAGGTCCGCGACGTGCCGTGCCAGCGCGGCGTCGAGCAGGTCGTCGCCGACGCGGGCGTGCAGCGCGACGGCGAGGTTCTGCACGTCCCCGAGCGCCCTCCGGAGCTGCGCGGCCGCCCCCTCGAGCTGCGCCGTGCGCTGCGGCGCCGGGGGATCGGTGAGGAGCGCGAGGTCGATGCGCTGCAGGCCGGCGAGGATGCCGTGCGCGACCCGGTCGTGCAGGTCGCGGGCGATGTGCGCCCGGGAGTCCAGGTTCGCCGTCGTGACGCGTTGGCGGAGGGCCTCCGTGTACGCGACCGCTCCGGCCGGGAAACGGCTCCAGATGCCCGCGTGCAGCGCCCTGGAGGCACGGAGCAGCTCGGCGGGGGTCGTCGCGCCGACCTCGTCGACGAAGACGGGCAGGTACTCGTCGAAGAGCACCTCGGCCGCGAGCATCGCGCCGGCGGGGTGCTGCATGTGCTCGGCGTGCAGGGCGCCGGTTGCCAGGTGTTCGTCGGCGAGGAGCTGGTCGCTCGTGATGGACGACTCCTGCCCGGCGGCGTAGCGGCGGTGGGCGTCGGTGAGCATCGACGTGACGTTCTCGAACAGGCTCGCGGCCATCACGGGGTCGTCCCGGAGCTCGGGGAACATCGCACCGATCCGGACGAGGACGGGCGTGAGCTGGTCGGGGATCTGCATGGCGCTGCCAGGCTAGCGGGGGAGCCGTCCCGGCAGGTCCGGGCGCCGTGCCGTGTGTCCTCGGACGTACGTCACACCCGCACCCCAGCAACGGCGAAGGCCCGGATCCGTGTGGATCCGGGCCTTCATCTGTCGGGGTGACAGGATTTGAACCTGCGACCTCCTCGTCCCGAACGAGGCGCGCTACCAAGCTGCGCCACACCCCGAGGTGTGTTGGCCACTCCGTGAAGCGACCTGCAGAAGTCTAGCGGATGTTCGGGGGTGCTCACGCCACTTCGTCGTCAGCCGGGCGAGTCGCCCCCGAACCCCGCGCCCGAGCGCCCGATGGCTCAGGCGGTCCGGGCGGTCAGCGTGACGACGACGGCCTCGGGACGGACGGCGAACCGCACCGGCGCGTAGATCGACGTACCGAGGCCCGCGGAGACCTCGAGCCAGGACCAGTGCGTCCGGTTCTGCCAGCGGTGCAGTCCGCTGGCGTACTCGCGGGGGAGGTCGCAGTTCGTGACGAGCGCGCCGAAGCCCGGGACGGCGACCTGGCCGCCGTGCGTGTGGCCGGCGAAGACCACGTCGGCGCCCTGGCGCACGAAGGCGTCGAGCACCCGGCGGTACGGGGCGTGCGTGACGCCGATCGACACCGGTGCGGGGCCGTCCTCGTCCTCGGACCAGGGGACCTCGCCGCGCATCTCGTCGACGTTCGTCGGGAGCAGGTCGAGGCGGTCCCAGTCGCGGTGCGCGTCGGACGTGCCGAAGAGCTCGAAGCGGGACCCGCGGACCTCGATCGCGTGCGCCTTGTCGTTGAGGTCGAGCCAGCCGAGCGACTCGAAGTACGCCGTCTGCCGCTCGACGTCGAGGTCGACCGGCTTCGCCTTCGCGTGCATGCTGCTCGGGCCGCCGAAGTACTTCAGCGGGTTCCGGGGGGAGGGGCCGTAGAAGTCGTTCGAGCCGTACACGAACGCACCGGGGACGCCGCGGAACGGCTCGAGCGCGTACTCGACCGCGGCGTTCGCCGTCGGGTGCCCGAGGTTGTCCCCGGTGTTCACCACGAAGTCCGGCTCGACCAGGCTGAGGTCCCGCAGCCACTGCTGCTTGTCCGCCTGCCACGGGGCCATGTGGATGTCCGAGAGGTGCAGGACCACGATGTCGCGGGAACCCGGCGGCAGGACCGGAACGGTCTCCCAGCGGATCCCGAAACGCCGGCGTTCGACGAGCGACCCCCATGCGGCCGCGGCCGCACCGGTGACCGCGCCTGCAGCGAGGACCCCCGCTGCAGCGCGACCGCCTCGGGTCACTGGCACTTCTCCGGTGCCTTGCCGTCCTTGTCGCCGAAGAGCGTGACGGTGACCTCGGCGGACTTGGCGGCGTTCGAGCCGACACCAGGGTCGACCGAGGCGACGCGGCACTCCTGCTTGCCGTTGCCCTTCTGGTACGAGTCGGACACCGCGACGTTCGTGAAGCCAGCGTCACCGAGCTGCGACCGGGCGTCCTCGACGGACTTCCCGGCGACGTTCGGCACCGCGGCCTGCGAGCCGTCGGTCGTGTAGACCGTCACGCTCGATCCCTTGGACAGGAGCGAGCCCGACGCCGGGGAGGTCGAGGAGACGGTCCCTGCCGTTCCGGCACCGGCCTGCGTGCCGCCGTCGACGTAGGTGAAGCCGGCGGACGCGACGAGCGAGCGTGCTTCGTCCGTGGTCTTCCCCGCGAGGTTCGGCACCGCGACGCTGTTGCCGCGGATCGCGCTGGCCGTCGGGGCCGGGAAGGCCTCGCCCGGGTACTGCGCGTTGATCGGGGTCATCGCCTGTCGCCAGACATCGGCACGCGCGCTGGCGTAGGAGCCGCCGGCGCCGC
The DNA here is from genome assembly GCF_003762905.1 of Curtobacterium sp. ZW137. GTDB lineage: Bacteria > Actinomycetota > Actinomycetes > Actinomycetales > Microbacteriaceae > Curtobacterium. The sequence goes on from NZ_RJKS01000005.1 coordinate 22,957, forward strand.
TGTAGTAGTGGCGGAGGTTGGTCTTCCCACCGTCGGTGTTGCCCTGCCAGTACGCGGTCGCGACCTTGGTGCTGCCGCCGACGAGCCAGATCTGGTCCGCTTCGTCGGTGGTGCCCGTCTTCGCGAACATCTGCGTGCCGTCGGCCGTCTGCGCACCGACCGCGGTGCCGTACTGGATCGTGCCGCGCATGGCGTAGGCAGCGGTCGCGGCGACGGTCGGGTCGAGGACCTGCGAGCACTCCTTCGGCTGGCCGCCGAGGCTCTTGCCGTTCGCGTCGGTGATGTTGTCGATCGCGATCGGCTTGCAGTAGGTGCCGCCGTTGGAGATCGTCGCGTAGGCGGACGCCATGGTCAGCGGCGCGATCTCGTTGATGCCGAGGACCGAGGTCGGGTTCGACTTCAGCTCGCCGCCGTCGGCGCGGTGCACGCCGAGGTCTTCGGCGGTCTTCTTGATGTCACAGAGGTCGAGCTTCTGCGCCATGTTGAGGAACGCGACGTTCACGGAGAGCGCGGTGGCGCGGGCGACGGTGTAGTTGCCGTTCTCACCCGGGCTGTCGTTCTTCGGCGTGTACCCGCCGGCGTAGTACGGCTGGCCGCACTCCGTCCACCCGGAGGACATCAGGCGCGGTGCGCCGCTCACGCTCTCGTTGAGGCCGTGGCCTTCCTTGAGCCAGTCGAGCAGCGTGAAGACCTTGTACGTCGAGCCGGTCTGGAAGCCGCCGGAGCCGCCGTACTTGTAGTCCGTCGCGTAGTTGATCGAGGTCGACGTCGATGCGGACTTCAGCGCCTGGTCGTAGTCCTTGTTCTGCGCCATCGTGAGGATGCGCCCGGTGGACGCCTCGACCGAGTTCATCGTCGAGCCGAGCGCGAAGGCCGTCTCGGTCTTCGGGTCGTGGACGTTGAGCAGCTGCTTCTGCTGCGCGTTCAGTCCGACGTCGAGCGTGGTCTGGATCTTGTAGCCGCCGTTGCGCCACGCGGTGGCGCGTTCCTTCGCGGAACCGCCGAGCTGGGACATCTCCTTGACGACCTTGACCGCGTAGTCGCAGAAGAAGCCGGCACCGTCACCGACGGCGGCCTTGCAGCCCTGCGTCGGCTCGGTGAGGTGCACGTAGTCCGCCGGCTTCGAGGCGATGGCCGCGTCGTACTCCGCCTTCGTCAGGTGCTTCTGCGCGTACATCGACTTGAGGATGACGTTGCGGCGCGCGACGTTGGCGTCGTAGTACTTCGGGTCCGACAGGTTGCGGGTGTTCGGCGACTGCACGATCGCGAGGATCGACGCGGCTTCCTGCGGGGAGAGGTTCGTGGCGTCCTTGTTGAAGTAGTGCTGCGCCGCGGCCTGCACGCCGTAGGTCCCGTCACCGAAGAACGCGATGTTCAGGTACCCGGTGAGGATCTCCTTGTGCGTGTACTTCTTCGCGAGGCCGATCGCGAGCTTCATCTCCTCGAGCTTGCGGGGGATGGTCTGCTCAACGGCGTCGTTGTAGGCCTTCTCGCGCTCTTCCTGCGTGGGGAGCTCGAGGGCCTGCTGCATCTTGATGTTGCGGACGAGCTGCATCGTCAGGGTGGAGCCACCACCCGACTCGCCGAGCCCGCCGGCCAGGCTGCCCACACCGGCACGGACGAGCGAGGTCATGTCGACCCCGCCGTGGTCGTAGAAGCGCTTGTCCTCGCCGTCGATGGCGGCGTTCTTCAGCTGGTCGCTGATCTGGTCGAACTTGAGTTCCTGGCGGTTCTGGTCGTAGACCGTCGCCAGGCGCACCGACTTGCCGTTCTGGTACGCGTACAGCTCGTTGCGCTGCGGGAGGTCACCGATCTCGATGTACTCCGGCAGGGACTCGAACACGCCGATGGTCGACGTCGTCGTGACACCGGCGACCGCGATCGCGGGGGTGACACCGATCGTGACCAGCAGGCCGGCGAGCACGCTGAAGCCGACGAATCCGATGAAGGCGCCGACTGCAGAGACGGGCTTGGTCCGCGAGGCAGACGTCTTCTGGGCAGACATAGGATGCAGCCTAAACGACACCCCTGACTCGAAGGCTGGCAAGGAACCGCATGACGCGCTGGGAATACCTCACGACCCCGTTGATCATCCACAACACCACCGCCATCCTCAACAACTTCGGGGAACAGGGGTGGGAGCTCGTCCAGGTCGTCACCGGCCCCGAAGGCGGGCTCGTCGCCTACCTGAAGCGCCCGGCGGCAGACGCGTGAGCATCGCGGACCGGCTGACCGAACTGGGCCTGACGATCCCGGCCGTCGCCGCCCCGGTGGCCGCGTACGTCCCCGCGGTCGTCACCGGCTCGTACGTCTACACGGCCGGCCAGCTGCCGTTCGTCGACGGCGCGCTGCCCGTCACCGGCAAGGTCGGTGCGACCGTGGACGCCGAGACCGCCACGGCACAGGCCCGACAGGCGGCGCTCAACGGGCTCGCCGCCGTGCAGTCCGTCGCGGGCTCGCTCGACCTGGTCGCCCGCGTGGTCAAGGTGACGGTGTTCGTCGCGTCCGACCCGTCCTTCACCGGCCAGCCCGGCGTCGCGAACGGCGCCTCGACCCTGGTCGGCGACGTGTTCGGCGACGCCGGCATCCACGCGCGGAGCGCGGTGGGCGTCGCGGTGCTCCCGCTGGACGCGCCCGTGGAGGTCGAGCTGGTGGTGGAGCTCACCGCCTGACGGACCGTCAGCAACGCGTGTGACGTGAGTGGGGCCTCCCTCCGGATCGGACGGGAGGCCCCACTCACGTGAGTGGGGCCTCCAGTCCGGATCGGACGGGAGGCCCCACTCGCGTTCCGCGGTCTACATGAGATCCGCGATGGTCGCCATGATCGTCGGGTCGGCCAGCGTCGTCGTGTCGCCGATGCGACGGCCCTCCGCCGCGTCGCGGAGCAGCCGGCGCATGATCTTGCCCGACCGCGTCTTCGGCAGTTCCGGCACGATCACGATCTGCCGGGGCTTCGCGATCGCCCCGATCCGCTGTCCCACCCACGAGCGGAGCTCCGCGGCCACGGCGTCACGGTCGACGCCCTCCGCGGCCTCCGCCGTGAGGATCGCGAACGCGACGATCGCCTGCCCGGTGGTCTCGTCCGCGGCTCCGACGACGGCCGCCTCGGCGACGCCCTCGTGCCCGACCAGCGCCGACTCGATCTCGGCGGTCGAGAGCCGGTGACCCGACACGTTCATCACGTCGTCGACGCGGCCCTGCACCCAGATGTCGCCCTGACCGTCGAGCCGCGCGCCGTCGCCGGCGAAGTAGCGGCCATCGAACCGGGACCAGTACGTCTCGACGAAGCGGTCCGGGTCGCCCCAGATGCCGCGCGCCATCGACGGCCACGGCTCGGTGATCGTGAGGTAGCCGCTCTCGCCCGGGTCGGCGCGGTTGCCCTCCTCGTCGACGATCTCGGCGACGATCCCCGGCAGCGGCGTCTGCGCGGCACCGGGCTTCAGCTTCGTCACCCCCGGGAGGGCGGAGATCATGATCGCGCCGGTCTCGGTCTGCCACCACGTGTCGACGATCGGCGTGCGGTCGTGGCCGATCACCTGGCGGAACCAGTGCCACGCCTCGGGGTTGATCGGCTCGCCGACGCTGCCGAGCAGGCGGAGGCTCTCGAGGCTGTGCTCGTCCGGGACCTTGCGACCGGCCTTCATCGCCGCGCGCACCGCGGTCGGTGCCGTGTAGAGGACCGTCACCCCGTAGGCATCGACGAGGTCCCACCAGCGGCCGGGCTTCGGCTCGTCCGGCGTGCCCTCGTACAGGACCTGGGTGACGCCGTTGGCCAGGGGGCCGTAGACGACGTAGGTGTGCCCGGTGATCCAGCCGATGTCGGCGGTGCACCAGTAGACGTCCTTCTCGGGGTGCATGTCGAACACGTTCTTGTGCGTGTACGCGGCCTGCGTGAGGTACCCGCCGGATGTGTGCACGATGCCCTTCGGCTTCCCGGTCGTGCCCGAGGTGTAGAGGATGAAGAGGGGGTTCTCCGCGGGGAAGGCCTCGGCCTCGTGGTGCGGGTCCGCCTGCTGGAGGGCGTCGTGCCACCACAGGTCGCGCTCGTCGTCCCAGGCGATCTCGTTGCCGCCGCGCTTCACGACGAGCACGTGCTCGACGCTGTCGGTGCCCTCGCCCTGCAGGGCCTCGTCCACCGCCGGCTTCAGCGGGGACACCGCCCCACGGCGCCAGCCGCCGTCCGCGGTGACCACGAGCTTCGCCTCGGCGTCCTCGATGCGGGCGCGGAGGCTCTCCGCACTGAACCCGCCGAACACGACGGAGTGCACGGCGCCGATGCGGGCGACGGCGAGCATCGTCACGACGGCCTCGGGGATGAGGGGCATGTAGACGACCACACGGTCGCCCCGCGTGACGCCGAGGTCCTGCAGCATGTTCGCCGCACGCTGGACGTCGGCGGTCAGCTCGGCGTAGGTGATCCGCCGGGTGTCGCCAGGGGCGCCCTCGAAGTGGATCGCGACCCGGTCGCCGTTCCCCGCGCGGACGTGCCGGTCGAGGCAGTTCTCCGCCACGTTCAGCTCGCCGTCGGCGAACCAGCTCGCGAACGGGGCGTTCGACCAGTCGAGCGTCTGTGTGAACGGCGTCCGCCAGTCCAGGAGCGTCCGCGCCTGCTCGCCCCAGAAGGCCGGGCGGTCGGTGCTCGCGGCGTCGTGGAGGTCCTCGTGCGCGACGGCGTCGGCCACGAACTCCGGGGGTGGCGGGAACGTCGGGGCCTCTGCTGCTGCGCCGTCGTTGCTGGGGTCGACCGTGGTCGGAGTGGACATCGATGTCCTTTCGCGTCGTTGCGTCCTTCGTTGCAGTCGGAGACTACCCCTCCGGGTCCGCCGGGATTCGCTCTGGGCGGACGGCGGATCCGGCGCGCCGGGGTTGCCCTGGTGGTCGTGTTGTGGGGTACAGTGGTTCCCGCCGGACTCGTTTCCGGTGGCATCGGATCGGATTCCCCCCAATCCTCCGTTGTCTTGGCGGCACCTGTTCCCCCCAACCGGTGCCGCCTCTTCGTTTTCCCGGGCCGGTCGCGCCGACGTCATGACGTCGGCGGCCGGCCCGTTGTGCGTCCGATCCGCGTGTCCGTGCGGCAGCGCGGCCCCGTGTCCGCCCTGTGGTGGACAGACCGGTCCATGCTTTCGTATGGGGATCGCGCACGCTCGGAGTCGGCATCGGCCGGCGGTACGGCTGCCGTCCGGGCCGTTCCACACCGCAGGCGGGACGTTGCCCCGGTCTGGCGGAGCGGGGTACGTCGGCTCCGATCGGGGGACAAAAGTGCGCACTGCTGGGGACGGGAGGTCCTCGTCCCCAAGAGACGGCGTCCCGGTCGATCGGCTCGCGCTGCGCCCTAGCGTGCTCCGGATGCACCGTCACCGCGCGTCGTCGTCGCCGTTCCTCCCTGTTCCGGCTGTTCCCGGCATCCCGCACGGGGTGCGCAGCGCACGCGGGGAGCGCGGCGCGCGGGGTGTCCGTGCCGCCGTCCGGATCCGGCCGGGCGTCGACCTCGTCGAGTTCGAGGAACTCGCGCACCTCGTCGCCGACGACACGGTGACGGATGTCCTGGTGCAGGGTGGCGCCGGCGTCTGGGCGGACCGCGGCGACGGGCTCGTCGACGGCGGGATCGTCCTCGGCGAAGCACGCACGCGGGAGCTGGCCGGCCGGCTCGTCGCATCCGGGGGCCGACACGTCGACGAGACGACACCGATCGCGGACGTCCGGCACGGCGACGGCATCCGGGTCCACGTCGTCCTCGCGCCGATCGCCGTCCGTGGCACCGCGATCTCGATCCGGCTCCCACGCGCGGAGCGGCCGACCATCGCCGACCTCGAGCGCTCCGGGACCTTCGACCGGGTCGGACCGGGCATAGTGGCGGACGCCGTGCGTGAGCGCCACAACGTGCTCGTGTCCGGTGCGACGGGCAGCGGGAAGACGACGCTGCTCGCGGCGATGCTCGCGCTCGTGCCGCACGACGAGCGCATCGTCACCGTGGAAGACGTCGCCGAGCTCCGGATCGACCACCCGCACGTCGTCGCGCTCGAGTCCCGGCAGGCCAACACCGAGGGGGCGGGCGCGCTCGGGCTCGACCGGCTCGTCCGGGAGTCCCTGCGGATGCGGCCGGACCGGGTCGTCGTGGGGGAGTGCCGCGGCGCCGAGGTCCGCGAGCTCATGTCCGCGCTGAACACCGGGCACGACGGGGGAGCCGGCACGCTGCACGCCAACGGGATCGAGGACGTGCCAGCGCGGCTCGAGGCGCTCGGCGCGCTGGCCGGCCTCGAGCCGTCCGCCCTCGCCCGGCAGGCGGTGAGCGCGTTCGACCTCGTGCTGCATGTCGAGCGGCGGCGCGGGGTGCGGCAGCTGGTGGCGGCCGGGAGGCTCGTGGTCGACCCGGCCGGGCAGCTGGCGGTCGAGCGGGTGGCGGGGTCCGCGGGCGGTGGCCGGGTCGCGGGCGGTGGCGGGGGCGCGGCGGCGCGGCACGGGTGAGGGGCACGGGCGCGGGGTCCGCTCGGTCTCCGGTGTTCGACGCGGTCGGTGCGGCGCGGGTCCTCGACCGCGTGGCCACGCTGGTCGCGGCGGGGGTGCCGCCGCCGCGGGCGTGGGTGCTGGTCGGTGCTGGTGCTGGTGCTGGTGCTGGTGCCGCTGCTGTTGTTGGTGTTGGTGTTGGTGCTGCTGCTGCCGGTCCGGGGGCGGGTGCCGGGGATCCTGCTCGGGCGGACGTCCGTGCGGTGTTGGTGGTCGCCGCGCGGACCGGTGCGCCGATCGCGCCGACACTCCGTGCGCTCGCCGCGGCGCTCCGACGCGCGGCCGCCGGGGAACGCGCCGTCCGGGTGGCGCTCGCCGGCCCGCGCACCAGCGCGAACGTCGTCCTCGCGCTGCCCCTGCTGGGGCTCGTGCTCGGCGCGCTGTGGGGGATCGACACCGCCTCCGTGCTCCTCGGGTCCCCGGTCGGGTGGGCCTGCCTCCTCACCGGCGCGGCACTCGTCGCCGTCGGCCGTGTCTGGTCCGCTCGCCTGGTCCGCGCCGCCGAGCCCGACGGTCGCATCCCCGGTGTCGTCCTCGACGCGTGGGCGGTGGCGCTGTCCGGCGGGGGCGCGTGGTCCGGGGCGCGCTCGGCCGTCGAGGACGCGTTCGGTGACCGCCCGCTCGGTGCCGCCGAACGACAGCGGCTCGCGGAGACGCTCGGCCTGGCGCGACGGGCCGGTGTCCCCGCGGCCGCCCTGCTCCGTGCCGCGGCGGAGGACCTGCGGGACGACGACGCGGCGGACGCGCTCGCCGCGGCGGAACGGCTCGGCGTGCGGCTCGTCGTTCCCCTCGGGGTGTGCGTCCTGCCCGCGTTCGTCCTGGTCGGGGTGGTGCCGGTCGTGATCGGCATCCTCTCCTCCACCGTCGTGGGGTTCGGCTGACCTCTCCACTGGTCTCGTTCCCGCCCGGTCCGGCGGCGCGCCGACCGCGAGGCTCGTGTGCACCGACAAGAACGAGAAAGGGACACCACCCATGGCACTGCAACCACGTCCTCCGCTCCTCCTGCACCGGCTGCGCACGCGGCTCTCGGACGACCGCGGGTCCGCCACCGCCGAGTACGCCGTCGTGATCCTGGCCGCCGTCGCGTTCGCCGGCGTGCTCGTCGCGGTGATGCGCTCGGGAGAGGTCCAGTCGATCCTCACCGAACTCGTCCGCGGTGCGCTCACCTCGTGACCGCTCGGCGCCGTCGCGCCGCGGGGGCGCGCACCGGGACGCTGACCGCGGCGCTGACCGGGCCGCTGACCGGGGCGCGGTCACGGTCGAGTTCGCGGTCGCGCTGCCGGCGGTGGCCGTCGTGCTCACGCTCGCCGTCGCCGGAGTCCTCCTCGTCGACGCGCAGGGCCGGCTCCAGGTCGCGGCCGCCACCGCGGCGCGCGCCTGGGGACGGGACGACGACGCCGCCGGACGATCAGCCGTCGATCGCCTCGCACCGGGGGCGGTGGTCGGGGTGACGCGTGCCGACGGGCTCGTCTGCGTGACGGTCACGCGCGGCACGGGGTCGGGGCCGTTCGCCGGGCTCACGCTGCGCGGCACCGGCTGCGCGGCCGATGGAGGGGTCTGACCGTGGCGCGGACGACGGCCGCGGTCACGGTCACGGCGACGGCGACGGCGACGGCGGCGACGGCGACGACGGGGACGCGCGAGCGCGGGTCGGCGGGGGCGCGCGAGCGCGGGTCGGCGGGGACGCGCGAGCGCGGGTCGGCGACCGTCGTGGTCGTCGCGCTGGTGGCGGTCGTCTCGCTGGTCCTCGGGTCGGTGCTCGCCGCAGCGGGGGTCCGGACGGCGTCGGTGCGCGCTCAGGGCGCTGCCGACGCGGCAGCGCTCGCCGGTGCCGCGGCCGCGGCCGCGCTGCTCCCCGACGAGGTGTGCGTGGCCGCGGCCCGTGTGGCCCGCGGCAACGGCGCGGTCCCGGGTGCGTGCGAGCGCTCCGGGGCGGTCGTCCGCGTCGCGGTCGTCGCCCGCTCCGGTCCGTTCGGCGTCCGGGCGGTCGCCGTCGCCGGTCCTTCCTCAGAACCGCAGGTGCCCGGACGGCCGTCTTCCCGCGGGCATCCCCGACACTGTGTGTATGGTGTGCCTGTCGGCCCGCCGGTCATCGATGTCCCGGTCGACCCGGATGCACGTCGTCCCAGGGCCGACAGCACCATCGATCAAGGAGTCACGTGCCAGGCACGAAGAAGCTCGTGATCGTCGAGAGCCCCGCGAAGGCGAAGACGATCGCGCAATACCTCGGTGACGGATACGAGGTCCAGGCGTCAGTCGGGCACATCCGTGACCTCATCGAGCCCAAGAACCTCCCCGCCGAGTTGAAGAAGGGTTCGCTCGGCAAGTTCTCCGTCGACGTCGACAACGGGTTCGAGCCGTACTACGTCGTGTCCGACGCGAAGAAGAAGACCGTCGCGGAACTCAAGCGTGCCCTCAAGGACGCCGACGAGCTCTACCTCGCAACTGATGAGGACCGCGAAGGCGAAGCCATCGCGTGGCACCTCCTGCAGGTGCTGAAGCCGAAGGTCCCCGTCAAGCGGATGGTCTTCCACGAGATCACCAAGGAAGCGATCCAGCGAGCGCAGGAAGCGACGCGCGAGCTCGACACCGCGCTCGTCGACGCGCAGGAGACCCGCCGCATCCTCGACCGCCTCTACGGCTTCGAGGTCTCGCCGGTCCTCTGGCGCAAGGTCGGTCCCGGCCTCTCCGCCGGTCGCGTGCAGTCCGCCGCCACGCGGCTCGTCGTCGACCGTGAGCGCGAGCGCCTGGCGTTCGTCTCCGCGAACTACTGGGACCTGACCGCCCGGTTCGAGAAGACCGGCGAGGGCGCCTTCCCGGCACGCCTGGCCCGGATCCACGGCACCCGCGTCGCGTCCGGTCGTGACTTCGACGACCGCGGCAACACCACGTCCGAGGCGGTCCGCCTCGACGAACCGTCGGCGACCGCGCTGACCGGTGTCCTCGAGCGTGCCGGGGACGCCGTCGTCCGCAGCGTCGACTCGAAGCCGTACACGCGTCGCCCCGCCGCACCGTTCACCACGTCGACCCTGCAGCAGGAAGCGGCGCGCAAGCTCCGGTTCTCCGCCAGGCAGACGATGAGCGTCGCGCAGTCGCTCTACGAGAACGGCCACATCACCTACATGCGAACCGACTCCGCGTCGCTCTCGCAGCAGGCGATCGCAGCCGCCCGGAAGCAGGCAGCGGACCTCTACGGCGCCGACACGGTGCCGGACAAGCCCCGCAGCTACGCGGGCAAGAGCAAGAACGCCCAGGAAGCCCACGAGGCCATCCGTCCCGCCGGTGACGTGTTCCGCACGCCGTCGCAGATGGAGAAGGTGCTCCGCGGCAACGACTGGAAGCTCTACGACCTGATCTGGAAGCGCACGGTCGCGTCGCAGATGGCCGACGCCAAGGGCTCGACCGCCTCGGTCGTGCTCGGCATCACGTCGTCGGAGTCCGTCGAGGGCATCGCGTCGACCGCCGCCGGCACCGACGTCGAGTTCACCGCGTCCGGCACCGTCATCACCTTTCGCGGCTTCCTCAACGCCTATGAAGAAGGCCGTGACGAAGAGCGTCACGAGGGCGCATCGGCGGCTGCGGACGCCAAGGACACCAAGCTCCCGTCGATGACCGAGGGTGACCACCTCGGTGTCGACGAGGTCGAGGCGAAGGGCCACGACACGTCGGCGCCCCCGCGCTACACCGAGGCGAGCCTGGTGAAGACGCTCGAGGAGCTCGGCATCGGCCGTCCCTCAACGTACGCGGCGATCATCTCGACGATCGTCGACCGCGGCTACGTCACCCCGCGCGGCACCTCGCTGGTCCCGAACTGGATCGCGTTCAGCGTGGTCCGGCTGCTCGAGGACTACTTCGGCGACCTGGTGCAGTACGACTTCACCGCCGAGATGGAGAACGACCTCGACCGCATCGCCAGCGGCGAAGAGGACCGGGTCGACTGGCTCAAGGAGTTCTACTTCGGTGGCGGCGACCAGCGCGGGCTCCGCACGGTCATCGACAACCTCGGAGAGATCGATGCGCGCGAGATCAACTCCGTCGAGCTCTCCCCGGGCCTGACGCTCCGCATCGGGCGCTACGGGCCCTACATCGAGACGCCGAGCGACGACCCCGAGAAGCCGCGCCGCGTCAACGTGCCGGAAGACCTCGCACCGGACGAACTCACCGCCGAGAAGGCGCGCGAGCTCGTCGAGGCACCGGTGGTGAGCGACCGCGTCGTCGGGATCAACCCGGAGACCGGCAAGGAAGTCCTCGCGAAGGACGGCCGTTTCGGGCCGTACGTGACCGAGCGCACCCCGGAGCCCGAGCCGACGGCCGATCCGTCCACCGGTGAGGTCATCGAGCCCGCCGCGACGACGACGAAGGCCAAGGCGACGAGCAAGACCGCCACGGCCGTGGCCGACGCACCCGCGAAGAAGAAGACGACGAAGAAGGCCGCGGCGCCGAAGGAGCGCACCGCGTCCCTCTTCAAGTCGATGGACCCGCAGAGCGTCGACCTCGAGACCGCGCTGAAGCTCCTCGACCTGCCCCGCACCGTCGGGACCGACCCGGAGTCGGGCGCCGAGATCACGGCGCAGAACGGCCGGTACGGGCCCTACCTCAAGAAGGGCACCGACACCCGGACGCTCCCGAGCGAAGACGCGATCTTCGACGTCGACCTCGCCGGCGCGCTCGAGCTCTTCGCACAGCCGAAGTACGGCGCGAAGCGTGCCGCGAGCGCCGCGCTCAAGGAGTTCGAGGCCGACCCCGTCTCCGGCAAGCCGATCAAGGTCAAGGACGGCCGGTTCGGTCCGTACGTGACCGACGGTGAGACCAACGCCACCATCCCGCGTGGTGAAGAGGTCGAGACGGTGGACTTCGAGCGTGCGGTCCAGCTGCTCGCGGACAAGCGCGCCAAGGGCCCGGTCAAGAAGAAGACCACGACCACCCGGCGCGCTCCGGCCAAGAAGAAGTGACCGGGCGCTTCATCACGCTCGAGGGCGGTGACGGCGCTGGGAAGACCACCCAGGCCGAACTGCTCACGGCGTGGCTCGAAGCGAACGGCCGAACCGTGGTGCGGACGCGTGAGCCCGGTGGCACCGACCTCGGGCTCCGCATCCGCGAGATCGTGCTGCACGAGCGCGGCCACGTGTCACCGCGTGCCGAGGCGCTGCTCTACGCGGCCGACCGGGCGCACCACATCGAGACCGTGGTCCGACCCGCCGTCGCCCGCGGCGACATCGTGCTGCAGGACCGCTACATCGACTCGTCGGTGGCGTACCAGGGGGTCGCGCGCGGCCTCGGTGCCGAGCAGATCCGCAGCGTCTCCGACTGGGCCGCGGACGGACTCGTCCCCGACCGCACCGTCCTGCTCGACCTCGACGTGACCGAGGGACGTGCCCGCGTCGCCGCCGCCCGGGGCGACACGTTCGACCGGCTCGAGTCCGAAGCGGCGGCGTTCCACGAGACCGTCCGTTCGGCGTTCCTCGGGATGGCCGAAGCAGAGCCGTCGCGGTTCCTCGTCGTGGACGCGGCTGCCCCGGCGGACGACGTCCAGCGGGCGATCCGCGCGGGCCTCGCACCGCTCGTCGGGATCGACGCGTGACCGATCGGCGTCCGTGCCCGCACCGTGGTCGTGGCACGTCGGTGGTCCCTGACAGGATGTCCTCGTGAGCGTGTGGGACGGCCTGACCGGGCAGGAAGAAGCGGTCGCCGCGCTCCGGAACGCCGCCGAATCACCGGACGGCACCGGCGGGATGACCCACTCGTGGCTGATCACCGGACCGCCCGGATCCGGACGCTCCAACGTCGCGACCGCGTTCGCCGCGGCCCTCGTCGGATCCGGCCCGGACGACGACCACACGCTGCGCCAGATCACCGCGCACACCCACCCCGACGTCTCCGTCCTGACCACGCAGCGCGTCATCATCACCATCGACGAGATCCGGCAGCTCGTCACCTCCTCGTACTACTCACCGTCGGTGGGCCGGTGGCGTGTGGTGATCATCGAGGACGCCGACCGCATGACCGAGCGCACCTCGAACCTGCTGCTCAAGGCGCTCGAGGAACCGCCGGAGCGCACGGTGTGGATCCTGTGCGCGCCGAGTGAAGCGGACCTCCTCCCGACGATCCGGTCCCGCGTCCGTTCGGTGCGCCTCCGGGTACCCGGCATCGAGTCCGTCGCCGACCTCATCGTCGCCCGCACCGGGGTCGACCGCGCCCTCGCGACCGACGCCGCGCGACAGGCCCAGAGCCACATCGGCATGGCGCAGCGCCTGGCGACGAGCTCCGACGCACGCGACCGCCGACGCCGCACCCTGCAGACCGTGCTCCGCATCCGGAGCGTCGGGGAAGCCGTGACGGCCGCAGCCGAGCTCCTCGCCGTTGCCGACGAAGACGCCAAGGCGATCACGCAGGAGCGCGACTCGGAAGAACGCGACGCCGCACTCCGGTCGCTCGGCGTCGAACCGGGCGGCACGATCCCGCCGGCCCTGCGGTCCCAGCTGCGCGCGATGGAAGAGGACCAGAAGCGTCGCGCCACCAGGAGCCTGCGCGACGGGCTGGACCGGATCCTCGTCGACGTCTCCTCGCTCTACCGCGACCTCCTGCTGCTCGGGCTCGGCGCACCGGGCGAACCGGTGAACCTCGCGATGCAGGACGACCTCGACCGGGCGCTCGGGTCGGTCCCGCCGGCCGCTGCGCTCGAGGTGCTGGACGCAGTCGCCCTCGCGCGGACCCGCATCGCCGCGAACGTCGCCGCACTGCTCGCCCTCGAAGCGCTGCTCGTCACGATCGTCCGCGCACTGCGCTGAGCAGGGCCGCCCAGGCACAGCGCCGCGCACTGCGCTGAGCGACGCGGTCCGGGCGCGCTGCGGGGCCGGCGTGCGACAATCGCCCCATGCCCGATGCAGAACCCGGCCTGCGTGAACGGAAGCGACGCGCCACCCGACTCGCCATCCAGCAGGCTGCGCTCCGCATCGCGGTCGAAGGGGGCCTCGCGGCCGTCACGGTGGACGAGATCTCGCGCCGCGCGGACATCTCCCCGCGGACCTTCTTCAACTACTTCCCGAGCAAGGAGCAGGCGATCCTCGGGGACGACCCGACGCTGCCGGCCGACGACGCGCTCGATGCCTTCGCAGCCGGTGGTCCCTCGGGGAACCTCCTCGCCGACGTCGGTGCGCTCCTGGTGCACTCGACCGAGGAACTGATCGAGGAACGCGGCCTGATCGAGGAACGCCAGCAGGTCCTCCGCGCCAACCCGGAGCTGTTCAGCCAGCGGATGGCGTCGATGAAGGAGTTCCAGGCGGAGCTCGAGGACGTCATCGCCCGGCGGCTCACCCGCGACGACCCGACCCTCGCCACGGACGAGCGTGCACTGCGTCGTCGGGCGCGGCTGGCGTCCCTCGTGTCGCTCGCGACCCTCCGGCACGCGTGGTGGGAGTGGTCGGAGTCACCGGCCGAATCGCACCTCGTCGACGACCTCCAGCGGTCCTTCGACGAGCTCGGCGCGCTCGTTTCGCGCTCGCTGGTCTGAACCTGTATAGTCGTGTCCCGTGCCGCTCCGGGAACGGAGCGTCCGCCGCCTTAGCTCAGTCGGTAGAGCGATTCACTCGTAATGAATAGGTCGTCGGTTCGATTCCGACAGGCGGCTCCGCACGAAAAGCCCCGGTCAAGTCCGCTCTCTGAGCAGCTTTGGCCGGGGCTTTTTCGTGCCTTGGTGCACACAGCAGTACACACAACCGCGAAAGGGCCGGCGCGGGATGTCGGCGGGCCGACGTACTGTGCGGGCATGGAAGCCAACCCCTGCCCCGCCTGTGGCCGCGAGCGTGGCCTCGGCCGCACTGTGCTCGGCGTCGACGACCGTGGAGGGCCGATCCTGGACGAACCACAGCCGGTGAACTTCTGCGAGCCGTGCACGATCGGCGTCGACCCATCATCGAGATGGCCCCGAGAGCGGCGACCTCAGTTCCGGGACGTGCCTCGAACTGCGTGCGGATGGGTCGAGATGCCGGACGGCACGCTGGTCTCGCCTGGCGAGCAGTTCTGAGGCAGTATCCGAGCACAAGTGGGCACCGCCCGAACATCAGGACGTCCCGATCTACGCAGCCGAGTCGCTGCCCCTCGACCAGATCGGCAGCCCCGAGTCCGTTGACCCGCCACAGCCCGTCTGGATCGACCGGCTCCGGTTCGAGCAGATCGGCACGCTCGACAAGGTGAAGGCGTTCGCGGTCGCCCGCTCCGACGTAGCCGTGTTCGCCGAGATCGCCTGGCAGGGTCGACTGCAGCGCGCATGGGTGCCACGCACATCGGTCACCACGCGCAAGCTCGCGCCGCGGCGGGACTAATGGCTCGCCGCAGGCGAGACAGGTGGGCGCTCGGGCCAGCGTTCTCGCTACCCGAGGCCGCGCGTGGCGGGCCAGAGGTCGACCTTCACACGGCCGATCCAGTCCTCGCCTGGTTGCAGTTCCCCGACCGCATCCTCGAGGTGGAGGGCCGGGTGATTGCCTATACGGAGCGCGCGGTACTCGTGGAGTGGGGCTTCGGGCAGGCGAGTGACTGCGCATGGGTCTGGCGAGACGCGATTCGTACCGCGGACCCCTGAGCGGGGGATAGAACCTAGAACCGACCACTGGGTATGTTCGCAGGGTTGTGTGCCCACAGGGGGTCGCACGCGAGAGGACACTATGAGCACGGCTGAGCCAGCATCCGCGGACTACAGCGAAATCACCGACGGCGTGATGCAGCTTCGTTTCGCTGACGATTCCAACTCCGTACACGCGCTCAACGCGGCCGAGGTAGCTGAAGTACTGCAGGGCATCGTCGAGTTCACCAGCGACATGGCAAAGCACGGTCTGTTCGGCGACGGCATGCCGCCTGAAGTGAAGGTCCGGCCGGTCCGCGAAGGATCCTTCATCATCGACGCGATCCTGCAGTTCGCGAGCGACAACCCCGAGGTGGCGACGGCCCTCAGCGGCGGTGCGGGCGTGGTCATCACCAAGGCTGCCGAGATCGCCGTGAAGGTCCTGCGGGGTACGCCGATGGAATCTGCCCAGGAGATGAGCGACGGCGGCATGATCATCACGTGGAAGGGAGGCGGCGTCAACACGGTGCCGAAGGACGCCTGGCGACGCATCAACGCCATGAAGCGCCCGACGCGCAAGGCCGTGCAAAAGCTGCTCGCGCCGCTCGCAAACGAAGCCGAGGTACTTGAGCTTCGCGGCGGCGACGTGAACACGCCCTCGGAGGCGCTGTCGTCTGCGGAGCCCGAGTTCGTCGCCACCCCGAGCGACTTCCGTGATGCCTCCTTCGAAGCCGACGATGTCGAGGAAGAAGTCGAAACCTTCGAGACCGAAGCGCGCCTGCAGAGCATCGACTTCCGCCCCGGCCAGAAGTGGCGCGTGGCCACCACTGATGGGACTCGACTTGCTACGATTGAGGACGAAGAGTTCCTGCGCGGTCTTGATGAGGGCATCGCCCTCCACAAGAACGACATCTTCCAGGTGACCATCCGCGAAGTGCGCACGATCACGAACGGCCGAGTTGCCACAGACTGGTCCATCACCAACGCAAGGCGGACGAAGCGAGGCTCTGATGACGGAGATGCACTCCCCGCACGGTCGTCGTGACCACGGCTGGCTCGACGACATCAATTTACTGAGCGCAGCGCTCCTGCTTGTATCCGTCGTGTGCATCGTCCTGACGCTGATCGGGATCTCCCGCCACGGGAGTGCCGCTTACTGGGTCTTCATCCCGACGGCACTGGCGGTGTGGAACATCCTTACGCTGCGCCGACGCTAGCGGGATCAGCAGGCCCCCATCGACTCTCGGTGGGGGCTTTCGCTTTTCCGCGGCCAGAATTCTCCGTCGACTTCTCGGGCAAGTAGTGTATACCGGGAACACAACAACAGAGAGGGGGGATGCGATTGGAATCGCAGCAGTCGTGATCGCGGCACTGTCGCTCATCGTCCAGGTCACGCAGTGGCTCACGGGGATGAAGCAGAACCGCAGCGCACGACACCGGAAGTGAAGAAGGGACCGGAGGCACAACAATTGCCTCCGGTCCCGCTCCCGGGATTCTACGCGCAGCCCCTCCCAGAGAGGAGGACGAGATGAAGAAGATCATGCGCACCCGTGCCGCGCAGACCGCGGCCACGGTGGGTGCCATCATGGCGGCCGCGTCGGTCGCCGCCGGCCGGTACTGGCCGCTCATGCTCGCGCTGTGGGCGGGATGGGCCGTGGTATCCGTCCTGTCTGTCCGGCAGGAGGTGCTCCGTGGCTGACCTGCACGAGCTTGGCACCCGGCGCGGTGAGCTGCTCGACGAGCTCGAGCGCGTCACCGAGGAGATCCGTCCCGTCGCAGTCGAGGCGGTACGGGACGGGTCCCCGAAGTTCTATGTCGCGAGGGATGCGCGCGTCACCCGGCGCACGCTGGACGCGTGGATCGAAGCGAGCAAGCACGAGGGAGACGACGATGAGTGAGACGAGGGAACTGGTCCGACCGACGCGCGCCGACCAGGCGACGCGAGTCCTGGTGGCTGTGCGCCGCGGGCTGTCCACGGCGACGTGGCTGTGCGACGAGGCGCTCGGCGTGCTCGAGCGAGGGGCGCAGCGCTGATGGGCCTTCTGTTCCGCCGCAGCAAGAAGCTCGGCCGCGGTGTCAGCGCCACCGTCACCCAGCGCGGCGTCTCGGTGTCCGCGCGCAAGGGTCCGGTCTCGATCTCCTCGAAGGGTCACGTGACGATCCTTCTCGGCAAGGGGTTCAGCTTCCGGCTGTTCTAGCCCCACGCGAACAGGGGTGTCGGCACGCCAGCAGCAGTCCGGCATGATGGCCGCATGGGGACCTTCACGTACACACAGCAGCCGGCGCGCGCACGCGGCCTGCTGCGAGCGCTCATCGCGATCTTCGTCGGACTCAGCCTGGTTCTCGGCGGCGCAACCACCGCGCACGCAGCTGACAAGGTGAAGACGCCCAAGGTGACCGGGCAGTCCGCTGACGACGCCCGCGACAAGCTCGAGGACCTCGGGTTCAAGGTGAAGCTCAAGGCGAAGCCGAAAGCCGACGGCCCGGTGTTCCTCGAATCGAACTGGAAGGTCTCGAAGCAGAGCGTGAAGGCTGGCAAGAAGGTGAAGGAGGGCAAGAAGATCACCCTTACCGTCAAGAAGAAGAAGAAGGCCGCTACGAGCTCGCCCACTGCGACAGCGTCACCGACTGCCGACCCAGACGTGACCACCGCCGGGCTCGACTCCGCGCACGCCCTCACCGCCTGCGATCGGTACGGCGACCAGCAGTTCCCGTACGGCTGGAAGGGACACGTGTTCCTCGGCGTCATCGCAGACGAGAACCAAGGCGACCACTACTTCGTGAAGTTCGAAGCAGACGTCACCAACGCGTACAACGCCACCGCATCCGGCACCGCCGAATGCACCGTCGGCGGGTCCAACGACACACCCATGGTCACAGAGTTCAACGTCTACTGACCCAGCAACGACGAAAGACCCCCACCAGGATCCCGAGGGAACCGGTGTTGACGGGCTAGTGACGCCGATTCCAGCGCTCGCCGAGTACCCCCAGCCTACGGCACCGATTCACTCGTAATGAATAGGTCGTCGGTTCGATTCCGACAGGCGGCTCCACGAAGAAGGGCCCCGATCCGCTTGCAGAAGCGGATCGGGGCCCTTTCTCGTGGTCAGGTCGCGGCGGCCATCGCCCGCTCGACCGCGGCGATCGAGAACGCCACGTCGTCGTCATCGGTGGACCAGTTGCTCACCGAGATCCGCAGGACGTCCCTGCCCTGCCAATGCGATCCGGACATCCAGACCGCGCCCTCCCGGATGAGTTCCTGCGTGACGGCCCGGGTGTGCTCGTCGGACCCGAACGTCAGGCAGACCTGGGTGAAGACGACGTCGTTCAGCACCGCGACGCCCGGCAGCCGGGACAGTCCGGCGGCGAGGGCCTGCGCGTTCGCCACGAGCCGCTCCACCAGGTCGACGACCCCGCTGCGTCCGAGCTGTCGGAGCGCCGCCCACACCGGCACCCCGCGGGCGCGGCGGGACATCTCCGGGACCAGGTCGAAGGGCTCCGACGCGTCGGAGGGGTCGCGGATCAGGTAGGCCGTCTGCGTCCCGAGCGCCGCACGCGTGACCGACGGCCGCGCGACGATCGCCAGACCGCAGTCGTACGGCACGTTGAGCGTCTTGTGGGCGTCGGTCGCCCAGGAGTCCGCCGTCTCGACGCCGTCGAGCATCGGCCGCAGGGCGGGGCTCGCAGCGGCCCACAGCCCGAACGCTCCGTCGACGTGCACCCAGGCGCCGTGGTCGTGCGCCACGGCGACGGCTTCGCGCATCGGGTCGAAGGCGCCGGAGTGCAGGTTGCCGGCCTGGAGACACACGATGACCGGTCCGTCCACTGACTCCAGGTGTGCGCGGAGCGCCTGGACGAGGATCCTGCCCTGGTCGTCCGCGTCCACGAGCGTCGGCGCGCCGAAGCCCAGGTACCGGAGCGCGAGGTCGAGCGAGGTGTGGCGTTCCGCGCCGACGAGCACCGTCACCGGGGGAGCGCCGATCAGCCCGGCGACGTTGACGTCCCAGCCGACCGCGTCGAGGACGGCTGCGCGGGCCGCGGCGAGGCCGGTCCAGTTCGCCATCGTCGCCCCCGTGGTGAACCCGACGTCCGAGCCCACCGGCAGCCCGAGCACGTCGAGCAGCCATCCACCGGCCACCTCCTCGATGGCGGCGGTCGCGGGAGTCGGGTACCGCATCGCGGCGTTCTGGTCCCACGCGCTGACGAGCCAGTCCGCGGCCATCGACGCCGGGAGGGTCCCGCCGATCACCCATCCGAAGAACCGGCCGGACGGCATCGCCATCAGTCCGGGCTCGGCGAGGGTCGCGAGCTCGTCGACGACGTCGGCCGCCGCGGTCGGGCCGTCCGGCAGGGGACGACCGAACGCCGCCGTCATCGCGTCGACGTCCTGCGACGGGGCGACCGGGCGATCGGGGAGGCTCTCGATCCACGCGAGCGCGTGCGCCTGGGCCCGTGCGAGTGCGGCGCGGTGGTCGTCCGGATCGATGTCCATGCGGTGATGGTCGTCCCGTTCGGTCACACCCGCAAGCCCCTTCCGACGCCAGCCCGGTCCGGCGTCCGGCGACCCACCGGACGGGAGGCGCGGTGCGGGGCCGACCCGAGCCTCCAGGCCGGTGGTGGTCGCGACCAGGCCACGGACTGGTGCACGAAAGCGACAGTGGTCGAGCGCTGCGCTCCCGACCACTGTCGCCTTCCGGTGGTGCTCCTCGCGGCGTGCTCAGACGTCGCGAGCGCGCGCGACCGCGATGGCGGCCGCGCCGACGGCGACGACCTCCGCGGCCAGCACGGCGAACCCGCCCCAACCGTTCAGCACGAGCCCCGTCGTGGCACCGGTCTCGGCGGCCGGCGAGGCGTACGTGAAGAGCTGTCCGCCGGCATCCGACGGCAGGAACCGGCCGACGTCGGCGATCCACTGCGCACCGGTCAGCCCGGCGAAGATCGACAGGATGACGGGCAGCACCAGGAGGATGCCGAGGGTGATCGCGATGCCGCCGGCGCTCGACCGGACGAGCAGCCCGGTGCCGTAGGCGAGGAGTGCGAGCAGCGTGACGTAGACCGAGGAGCCGAGGATCGGCAGGAAGACCGCCGGGTCGGCGAGGTCCGGGCGGATCCCGTTCGCCGCCTGCAGTGGTGTCGCGATCAGCACACCGATCCACGTCGACACGACGCTCACGACGAAGGTCGCCAGCGCGAGCACGAACGCCTTCGCGAGGATCACACCGATCCGACCCGGGTCGGCCGTGAAGGTCGAACGGACCTGTCCGGTGCCGTACTCGCCGGTGATGATGAGGACGCCGAGGACCCCGACCACCAGGGCCGTGATCGACACACTCGCGGTGTTGACGCTCACCGTGGTGGCGTTCGCGGCGTCGGTCGGCATCGCGGCACCGTCCTGGTTCACGAACGTGCCGATGAGCACCGCCATCGCGATGGTCAGGACGACCAGGATGGCGTAGCACCAGACCGTCGACCGGATGCTGCGGAGCTTGATCCACTCGCTCCGGACGAGGCGGGGGAAGCTCAGGCCGGTGTTCGCCGGCAGGGTGGTGGTGGCGGTGGTGGCGCTCATCGGGTGCCCTCCGATCGGTACTCGACGTCGTCGCGGGTGAGGGCCATGTACGCCTCTTCCAGGCTCGCGCCCACCGGGGTGAGCTCGTGGAGGACGACGCCGGCCTGCGCGGCGATGGTCCCGACGGCGGCCGCGTCCGGGCCGACGACGAGGAACGAGCCGTCGTCACGCGGGGTGACCGCGGAGGCGGCCGGGCCGATCGCCGCGAACAGCTGGTCCGGCATCGGGGTGCGGACCACGACGCGGGACCCGCCACCGCCGGCGGTGCCGGCTCCGGCGACGAACTCCGCGATCGGGGCGTCGGCGAGCACCCGCCCGCGGCCGAGGACGACGACGCGGTCGGCGGTCTGCGCCATCTCGCTCATCAGGTGGCTCGAGAGGAAGACCGTGCGGCCGTCGGCGGCCATGCGCCGGGCGAGCTGCCGGACCCACACGACACCGTCGGGGTCGAGCCCGTTCACCGGCTCGTCGAGGATGAGGGTGCGCGGGTCACCGAGGAGCGCCGCGGCGATCCCGAGTCGCTGCCCCATGCCGAGCGAGAAACCGCCGACGCGCTTGCGGGCGACCGAGTCCAGCCCGGTCATGTCGATCACCTCGTGCACGCGGGACTTCGGGATGCCGTGCGTCGCCGCGAGCGAGAGCAGGTGGTTGTACGCGCTCCGTCCGGAGTGCACCGCCTTGGCCTCGAGCAGCGCCCCGACCTGGCGGAGCGGGTCACGGAACTCGCGGTAGGGGCGCCCGTTCACGGTGGCGCGACCGGCGGTCGGCCGGTCCAGCCCCATGATCATGCGCATCGTGGTGGACTTCCCGGCGCCGTTCGGGCCGAGGAAGCCGGTCACGCTGCCCGGCCGTACGACGAACGAGACGTCGTCGACGGCGAGCTTCGGACCGTAGCGTTTTGTGAGATGGTCGACTTCGATCACGGCGGCCACGGTACGGCAGCCCGCCGGGGCCGCACGTCCCCCTCTGGATGGAGATCCCGCGGCGGTGTCAGGCCGGGCCGAACTCGTGCACGCGGGCTTCCCACGGCCGGAGTTCGTCGGCGACCTCCGGTCGGCCGAGGTTGCCGAGCACGAGCGTCTCGAGCCGGCTGCCGATCGCGGCGGGCAGCATCACCACGGACGACGACAGGTTCGCGACCACGACGAGCGGCGGTTCGGACTCGTCGACGAGCGTCCGGGTGAACGCCCAGAGCGACGGGTGGTCGGGCTCGAGCAGCTCGAACTCGCCGAGCCGCACCGTCCGGGACGCGTGACGGAGGTCGATCAGCCGACGGTGGTGGTCGAACACCGAGCGGTCGCCGGCGGCTCGGTCGGCCGCGACGGTGATCGACGGCCAGCCCTGCCCCATGCCGATCCACGGGGTGACGGCCGAGAAGCCGCCTGCCGGCGCGGAGTCGTCCCAGGGGATCGGCGTCCGCGCGTTGTCCCGACTGCGGAACGCGAGCGCGTCGAGGGCGTCCGGGATGGACGTCCCGCGCCCCACGGCGCCGCGGAACCAGTTCAGCGACTCGATGTCCCGGTAGTCCTCGATCCGCTCGAACCCCGCGTTCACCATGCCGATCTCGTCGCCCTGGTACACGTACGGGGTGCCGCGGTGCAGGTGCAGGACGGTGGCGAGCAGGGTCGCGGACTCGTACCGGAGCGTGAACGGATCGGCGTCGAACCCGGCAGCGGCGGCGACCGCGGCGGCACCGAACCGCGAGACCGGGCGGGGCTGGTCGTGGTTGGCGAGGTAGAGCGAGTTCCAGCCGGACTCCGCCAGCCCGGTCTGCCAGCGGGCCAGCGAGGTCTTGAGCGCCGGCAGGTCGAACGGACGGTTGTCGAACTTCGTGTCCGGGCCGTGGTCGAGGCCGACGTGCTCGAACTGGAACACCATGTCGAGTTCACGGCGCTCCGGGTCGGTGAACAGTGCCGCGTCCGCCACGGTGACGCCGGGCATCTCGCCCACGGTGAGGAGCGCGTCCCGCCCGGCGAACACCCGCTCGTGCATCTCCTGCAGGTGGTCGTGGATGCGGGGCTGCATGACGTAACCGGCGCTGCCGTCCGACAGCGACGCCGGGTCCTTCGCGATGTGGTTGATGACGTCCATCCTGAAGCCGTCCACACCGCGGTCCAGCCAGCCGTTCATCATGGCGTAGACCGCGGCGCGGAGGTCCGGGTTGTCCCAGTTCAGGTCCGGCTGCTGGGGCGTGAACATGTGCAGGTAGTACTGCCCGGTGCCGGGGTCCCAGCTCCACGCCGGGCCACCGAACGCGGCGCGCCACTCGTTCGGCTCGTGGCCGTCGACGGGATCCCGCCAGATGTACCAGTCGTGCTTCGGGCACGCGCGGGACAGCTTGGCGGCGCGGAACCACGGGTGCTGGTCGCTCGAGTGGTTCACGACGAGGTCCATCACCAGCTTCATCCCGCGGCGGTGCACCTCGACGAGCAGCGCGTCGAACTCGTCGATCGTGCCGAACAGCGGATCGATGTCCTCGTAGTCGCTGATGTCGTACCCGTTGTCGGCCTGCGGGGACCGGTAGACGGGGGAGAGCCAGATCACGTCGACGCCGAGGTCAGCGATGTGGTCGAGGTGCTGCCGGAGCCCGGCGAGGTCCCCGACCCCGTCGCCGTTGCCGTCGGCGAAGCTCCTCGGGTAGACCTGGTAGACCACTGCGTCCGTCCACCACGGCTCTGGACCACTCACTGCTGACGCCTCCTCGCGCTCGCCCTCCCCGTCTCGTCCGACGCTACGACTGCTCAGGGCAGGTAGTACGTCGGGTTCGGCAGTTTCACGGCTCGGTCCGCTGAGCCGCCGAGCAGGTCGCTGTACTGGTCGCCCAGGTTGGCGACGACGTCGTAGTGTCCGCCGCTCCGGGACTCGATGTGCGCCCGGGTCTGCGACTTGTACTCGACCGTCGTGCACTTCGCCGTGGCGCAGGTGACGTACGACGGCTGCGTGCTCGTGCCGACCCCCGTCCACTTCGTGTAGTACGTCTGCGTACCGTGCTGTTCCGCGGCGAACTGCGGGTACCCGACCTTCTGCAGGTTCGCGATGGTCGCCGCCTTCTGGTCGTCGTTCCGCCCGGTCAGGCCGATGACGGTGCAACCGGAGCGCTGGGCGATCGACACGAGCGAGGTCATCGACGGGGTGGCGGGGAAGCGCTGGTCCTGCACCCAGACGTCCTGCTCGGCGGTGTCGAACACGAAGTGCATGTCGCCGACCTCCATGTCGTAGGTCCAGAGGGTGGTGTCGTCGGCGTCGAGCACGATCGCCGGGTTCTGGTGCTGGTGCCGGCCGACGGCGCACTGCGCGGCGATGACCGGCGCCTGGCGTGCCACGATCGAGCGCAGTTCGCGGATGTAGGGGGAGTCGGTCGTGTTCGCGATGCCGGTGCCCGGGTCGCCGTAGTACGTCGAGATCGTCTTCTTCACGGAGTCGATGTTCGGGATGCCCTCACCGCCCTGGTTCGCACCCGATGACCCGTCGGCCGCCATGCTGAAGTGCGTCCGCGGGGACAGCGACGGCTCGGAGACGCCCGGCAGGTCCGTCGAGGGGAGGTAGTACGTGGGGTTCGGCAGCTTCAGGTTCCGGTCCGCGTACCCGCCCTGCAGGTCGCTCCACTGGTCGCCGACGTTGAGCGTGATGTCGTAGCCGAGGTCCTGCTCGATGTGCTTGCGCGTGAGGGCCTTGTACTCGACGGTGGTGCACGACGCGGCGGCGCACGAGATGTAGGACGGCTGCGTGCTCGCGCCGACCCCGGTCCACTTGGTGAAGAAGTTTGCGCTCGTGAAGCCCTGGTACCCGACCTTGGTCAGGTTCGCGACGGTGGCGGCCTTCTGGTCGTCGTTCCGGCCGGTCAGCCCGAACACCGTGAAGCCCATCTTCGCCGCGGTGTTCACGAAGCCGACCATGGACGGGGTGGCGGCGAAGCGCTGGTCCTGCACCCAGACGTCCTGTTCCGCGGGGTCGAACACGAAGTGCATGTCCGCGACTTCCATGTCGTACGTCCACAGGGTGGTGTCGTCGGCGTCGAGGACGATCGCCGGCTTCTCCCCGCGCCGCACGGCACGGTCGTGGATCTGCCGCAGCTGCTTCGTCTGCCGGTCCACGATGGACCGCATCTCGCGGATGTAGGGGGAGTCGGTCGTGTTCGCGATGCCGGTGCCCGGGTCGCCGTAGTACGTCGCGATCGTCTTCTTCACGGAGTCGATGTTCGGGATGCCCTCACCGCCCTGGGTGGTGCCGGAGGAGCCGTCGGCCGCCATCGTGAACGAGGTCCGCGGCGTCAGCCCGGCATCCGGGTCGTGCCCGTGTCCGGGGGAGCCCCACCCGTGTGCCGATGCGGGAGCGGCACCGACGACGGTCGACGTCACGACGAGGGCCGCGCCAGCGGCGGCGATGGAGAGGAACCGGGAAGTGGACGCGAGTCGGCGCATGGGTTTCCTGATCTGGGAGCGGCGACCCCCGGTCGGGGGACGTGGCAGCACGCTAGCTGGCAATCAGCAGTGGAGTCCATAGCGAACCGCTGCATGTGGACAGACGACGGTGCGGCAGTGCTGTGGAGGAGCGGGCTGGTAGACAGGGGACATGACGGTTCGATGGGGAGTCATCGGGACGGGCGGCATCGCGCGTTCCTTCGTGGGCGACTGCACTGCGGCGGGCGTCGCGTTCGTCGCCGTCGGCAGCAGGACGCAGGCGAGCGCCGAGTCGTTCGCCGCCGAGTACGGCATCCCGCGGGCGCACGGCAGCTACGAGGACCTCGTGGCCGACCCCGACGTCGACGCGGTGTACGTCGCGACGCCGCACGCGCGGCACGCGGACGACGCCCTGCTCGCGATCGAGGCCGGCAAGCACGTGCTCGTGGAGAAGGCGTTCACGATCACCGCGGCGGAGGCCCGCCGCGTCGTCGACGCCGCTCGCCACCGCGACGTCGCCGTGATGGAGGCGATGTGGACGCGCTTCCTCCCGCAGATGACCATGATCCGCGAACTCGTCGCGGAGGGCCGCATCGGTCGGCCCCGCGTCGTCGAGGCCACCCACCACCAGGACCTGCCGCGCGACCCGTCGCACCGGCTGAACGACCCGGCGCTCGGCGGCGGGGCGATCCTCGACCTCGGCGTCTACCCGGTCTCCTTCGCGGTCGACGTGCTCGGTGCGCCGGTCGCCGTCGCCGCAGCGGGCACGCTCAGCGACCAGGGGGTCGACACGCAGATGGGCATCGTGATGACGCACGAGGGCGGGACGCAGTCGACGGTGCACTTCGCGCTCGACGTCCGCAGCCCGAACACCGCGTCGATCATCGGTGAGGACGGCCGGATCGACATCGACGCGACCTGGTACACCCCGACCACGTGGCGGCTCCGCGACCGTGACGGCGCCGTCGTCGAGGAGTACGACAGCCGGGAGGAACTCGCCGGCTACGCCCACGAGGTCCGCGCGTTCGAGTCGATGATCGTGTCCGGCGACCGCTCCGGCGGTGCGATGCCGATCGCGCAGACGATCGCGGTGATGGCAGCCATGGACGAGGCCCGTCGCCAGGTCGGCGTCCGGTACGCGGCGGACGACTCCTCCACAGCCCGGTAGCGCGGGTCGCGGTTCCACAGTCGGCAACCCGGCCTGGAGGCTCCTCCCGCAGTTCCGTAGGATCGCTTCCGATGTCTCCGCAACCGTCCCTCCCCGACCGCTTCCGCGGCGCGTTCACCGCGATCCGCGGCTCGATCGCGCGCAAGCCGATGCCGTGGGCGATCGGCGCCCTCGCAGCCGTCCTCGTGCTCGGGTCCGGGGGAGCGGTCGCGGTCGCCGCTGCCACCGCCCCGACCGCCACTGAGTCACCCGTCGCGGCCGCGTCGCCGAGTGCGTCGAGCACGGCCACGCGCAGCGCGACACCGGAGGCCACGCCCTCCGCGACCGCACCGGCACGCGCCGTGCCGACCGACGCCCCCGGGCCGTCCGCGCTCCGCACGTGCTCGATCGCGGGCGCCGCGTCGGCCGCGGGCCTCGGCAAGTTCGAGGGCTACGTGATGAACGCCAGCACCGGGGAGATGCTCTTCTCCCGGAACGGCGACACCGCGGCCCAGACCGGCAGCGTGATGAAGACCCTCACGACGGCGACCGCGCTGGCCGTGCTCGGCGGCAGCCACACGATCCCGACCACCGTCACCGACGAGGGCAACGGCACGATCGCCATCGTCGGACACGGTGACGCCACCCTGTCCGTCGGCGGTGCCACGGTGTACCCGGGGGCGCCGACCCTCGCCCAGCTCGCCCAGCAGGTCAAGGCGAAGCTCGGCAGCACGCCGGTGAAGTCCATCGTCACGGACGACACCTACTGGAACGACGCGGACGCCTGGGACCCGACGTGGCCCGTCAGCGAGCGGACGATCGGGTACCAGCCCGAGGTCACGGCGCTGATGGTCGACGGCGACCGCGCGAACCCCGCCGCTGCGACCTCGCCCCGGTCCGAAGACCCGGTCGGACGTGCCGGCACGGCCTTCCGGACGGCGCTCGCCAACGCCGGTGTGGTCGGCGCCGCCAACGCCACCATCGTGAAGCGTGCGACCACCAGCCAGACCACCATCGCGCAGGTGTCCTCGCAGCCGGTCACGACGCTCATCGGGCAGATGATCCCGAACTCGGACAACACCCTCGCCGAGATGCTCGCGCGGATCTCGTCCAAGGAGTCCGGCTCGAACGGGTCGGCGGCCTCGCTCTCGGGCGTCTACCAGAAGGCCCTCGCCACCTACGGCACGAACCCCACCGGCATCGTGATCAAGGACGGCTCGGGCGAGAGCGCGTCGAACGCGGTCTCGCCGAACTTCGTCGCACACCTCATGGTGCAGGTCGCGTCCGGCGCGAAGGGGCTCGGCACCCTGGCGCAGGCGCTCCCGGTCTCCGGGGTGTCCGGCACGCTCGCGAGCCGGTTCACGGGCGCGAACGCCGTCGCCCGCGGCAAGGTGCACGCCAAGACCGGGTGGATCGACAGCGCGAACACCCTCGGCGGGTACATCGACGCCGCCGACGGCACCAAGCTGACGTTCGCGTTCTACGCCATCGGGTCCTCCCGGGCGGCGGCACTGCCCGCGCTCGACGCCGTCACCGCGGCGACGTACTCGTGCGGAGCCAAGCTCACCAACAGCTGACCGGGGTTGGATCGGAGCATGACCAGGGCACTCATCGTGGTGGACGTGCAGAACGACTTCACCGAGGGCGGTGCGCTCGCCGTGGCGGGCGGCGCCGCGACGGCAGCACGGATCACCGCCTTCCTCGGCCGGCACGCCGAGGAGTACGACCTCATCGTCGCCTCGCGCGACTGGCACCACGGCGACGACGACAACGGTGGACACTTCGCCACGGTCGACGCCCCCGACTTCGAGACCACCTGGCCGGTGCACTGCGTCGCGGGTACCCCCGGTGCGGAGTACCACCCCGACCTCGACACCGAGTCGGTCGACGTCCACGTGGTGAAGGGGCAGGGCGAGCCCGCGTACTCCGCGTTCGAGGGCACGACGGAGTCCGGGGAAGACCTCGCCGACGTCCTCTTCGACCACCAGGTCCACGAGATCGGGGTCGTCGGCATCGCCACGGACCACTGCGTGCTCGCGACCGCGCAGGACGGCCTCAGTGCCGGACTCGACGTCGTCGTGTACACGGACCTGGTCGTCGGGGTCGACCCTGCGCGGAGTGCCGCCGCGCTCGAGGAGATCCGGGCAGCCGGTGGACACGTCGAACCGAGCGACATGGACGAGGGACTCGCGAACCCCGGCGGCGCCCAGCTCTGAGCCGGGCGCGCACCGGGTCGGCAGCGGCGGACGGCCGTCGCGGCTGACGGTGTTCGTGTGTGTCAGACGAGGAGCTGGTGCTTCGCCAGGTCCCGGTAGAGCGGCGTCGACTCGACGAGCTCCGAGTGGGTGCCGATGCCGACGACCCGTCCGTGCTCGAGCACGACGATGACGTCCGAGTCGACGACGGTGGACAGCCGGTGCGCGATGACGAGCAGGGTGCGGTCCTCGGCCACGGCGTCGATCGCCAGGCGCATCTTCTGCTCGTTCACCCCGTCGAGGGAGGACGTGGACTCGTCGAGCAGCAGGATCGGGGGAGCGGCGAGCAGCGCCCGGGCGATGGCCATGCGCTGACGCTCACCGCCGGAGAGCATCACGCCGTCCTCGCCGACCTGGGCGTCGAGGCCGCGGGGGTCGCGGTGCAGGACCTCACCGAGGTTGACGGCCTCGAGCACCCGGACGCAGTCGTCCTCGGTTGCGTTCGGCGACCCGAGCAGCAGGTTCGCGCGGATGGTGCCGGCGAGCACGGGGGCGTCCTGCTCGACGTAGCCGATCTGGGCACGGAGCTCGTCGCGGTCGAGCCCGCGGACATCGATGCCGCCGAGGCGGATCACGCCGTCCGTCGGGTCGTAGAAGCGCTCGATGAGGGCCAAGGTCGTCGACTTGCCGGCGCCGGAGGGGCCGACGAGTGCGACACGCGCGCCGTGCGGGACCCGGAACGACACGTCGTGCAGCACCGCCTGCTCGGTGTCAGCGGCTTCGTCGAGGCGACCAGGGCCTCCCGGCTGCTCGTCGGTCGAGGACGACGCGACCGCACCGTCGGGGCCCGACGCGCCGGACCGGGCGTACCGGAACGACACGTGTTCGAACGTGATGGCGTCGTCGGTCGCGACCGCTGCGGCCGGTCGGACGGCCGCGTCGTCCTGGTCCTCGGTCGGCAGGTGCAGGATCTCCTCGATCCGGCCGAGCGCGCCGAGCGCCTGGGCCACGGCGACCGCAGCGCCCATCGCCTGGCCGAGCGGCATGATCATCATGAAGAGCAGCAGGATGAACGTGATCAGCGTGGCGATCGTGATGGTGCCGGCCGCGACCTGGGCGCCGCCGACGCCGAGGACCGCGATGAACGCCACCTGCATCACGATGCTCGCGACGGGGACGACGAACGCGGACATCTTCGCGATGTCGAGGCCGCGCTTGTACGCCTCTGTCGCGTGGGTGTCGACCTCGCGCACCTCACGCTCGGTGGCACCGGCGGCGCGGATGGTGCGGACGGCGCCGATGCCGCGCTCGACGGCCGCGGTGAGGTCGCCGACCTTCTCCTGCGCGGCCTTCGAGGCGATGCGGATGCGGCGGCTGAGTCCGCCGACGACGACGATCGCGACGATGACGATCGCGACGGTGATGCCGAGGAGCAGCGGGTCGATGATCGCCATCGCGATGATCGCGCCGAGGAAGGTGAGGATGCCGCCGATCGACTCGATCAGCCCCTGCGTGAGGACCGCTCGGAGGAGCGTCGTGTCGCTGCCGACCCGGGACACCAGGTCACCGGTGCGACGCGTGTCGAACTCGGAGATCGGCAGGTTGAGGATCCGCGCGATGAGCTTGCGGCGCGTGGAGAGCACCACGCCCTCACCCGCACGCTGGAGCAGGAAGTGCTGCACGCCGTTGAGGACACCCGACACGATCACCAGGACCACGAGCGCCCACACGAGCATGCTCAGCGTGTTGCCGTGCTGCACGGCCGTGACCACCTGGTTCACGAGGAGCGGCTGCGCCAGGGACGCGCCCGCGCCGAGGATGCTCAGCACGATGATGACGACCATCGCGGGCTTGTTCTCGAACAGGTAGGACAGCAGGCGGCCGAAGGTGGCGCGGGGTCCGTCGGTCTTCTTCGGGCGGGCGAAGGGGGAGCTCATCGTGTCCTAGTTTCTGCCGTACTTCTTGTGCACTGCCTGTCGGCTGACACCGAGGAGCGTCGCGATCTCCTGCCACGAGGCGCCGGCGTTCCGGGCGCGGCGGGCGGCGAGTTCCTCGGTCCGGTCGAGTTCACGACGCAGTTCGCGCACGCTGGCCAGCGCGGAGAACGGGTCGTCTCCTGCCGCCCCTGCTGCGAGGTTCGTGATCGTCGGCCGGTCCATGCGTGTCAACCTACATTGACGCGCCGACGTCTGTCAACCTGAGTTGACGCGCAGGGTGGGCGCGGGCGCGGCGCGGCGCGGACGGGTTCGCGGGCGCTTTCCGACACGGCATGCGTCGATCGACTTCTGCGGTGTCGAATCATGCGGAAGCAGCGTGTGCGTGCGCATGGTTCGACACGATGGGAGTCGATCGACTGGTGCGGTGTCGCAAGAGTGGCGCGGACGCGGGCGCGGGCGCGGGGCGCTGCGCGGGCGCGGGCGCGGGGCGCTGCGCGGGCGCGGGCGGGCGCGGGGCGGGCGCGGGGCGGGCTGCGGGCGCGGCGCGGGGCGGGCGGCGGTGGCGGGAGATGCCGACCCGGAACGACAGCACCGTTGTCGTACGACAGCGCCTCTGTCGGTGCGGGGACCGCGCAACAGACCGCCCGAGCAACGGACGACAGCACCGTTGTCGTACGACAGCGACGTTGTCGTTTCGAGTCGGGACGGAACGCGGGCAGGCGGGCGCGGCAGGCGGGCAGGCCGCGGCAGGCCGGCCGGCGGGCAGACGGACGGGAGGCCCGGTGCCAGCTGGCACCGGGCCTCCCGTCCGCGGGGTGGGCGCGACTACGGCGCGAGGCTGCCGGACGTGTGCACGTGACCGTCCGACGCGGCGGCGTCGGCGGGGACACCGGCGCGTGCGGCACCGGTGTCGCCGAAGTCGCTGCCGCGGGTCTCGCGGATGAACAGGAGCGCGACGAGGGTGACGACCGCCGCGATGGTGAGGTAGAGCCCGACGAGGAAGATGTTCCCGTCCGGCTTCCACAGCGCCAGGGCGATCGTCGGCGCGAGCGATGCACCGAGGATCGACGCGACGTTGTACGCGATCGCCGAACCGGTGTAGCGGACGTTCGTCGGGAACAGCTCGGGGAGCAGGGCGCCCATCGGACCGAACGTCAGGCCCATCAGCGAGAGCCCCACGATGAGGAACGTCACGACGGTGATCGGGCCGGTGGAGGCGGCGAACCAGAACTGGAACGTCAGGCCGAACAGCGCGATGCCGATCGTGGTCGGGATGAGGGTCTTCCGGCGGCCGAACTTGTCGGCCAGGATGCCGGCGATCGGCGTGAAGATGCCGAAGAACACGACGCCGATCATGAGCAGCGTCAAGAACTCACCGCGGGAGTAGCCGAGCCCGACCTTGGGGACGAGTGCCGACGCGGTGGAGCCGGTGGTGCCGTAGGACAGCGTGAACGTGGTCATGAAGTAGAAGAGCACGTAGGTGGCGACCATGCCGAAGGTGCCGACGATGAGCGCCTTCCACGAGGTGCGGAACACGCGGCCGAGCGGGACCTTCGCGACGGTGCCGGACTCCTGGACGCCACGGAACACCGTCGACTCGACGAGCCGGAAGCGCACGTAGAGGCCGACGAGCACGAGCACGGCGGAGAGCAGGAACGGCAGGCGCCAGCCCCAGGCCTGGAACTCGGGGTTCGGGGTGCCGTCGGCGCCGGCGGGCATCGCGGCGTTGATCGCGATGAACAGGCCGTTGGCGAGGAGGAAGCCGATCGGGGCGCCGAGCTGCGGCATCGAACCGAAGACGCCGCGCTTGCCCTTCGGCGCGTTCTCGGTCGCGAGGAGCGCCGCGCCGGACCACTCGCCGCCGAGGCCGACACCCTGGGCGAAGCGCATCACGGCGAGGAGGACCGGGGCCCAGATGCCGATCGAGTCGAACGTCGGCAGGCAGCCGATGAGGAACGTGGCGGTGCCCATCACGAGCAGCGACGCGACGAGGGTGGTCTTGCGACCGATGCGGTCACCGAAGTGGCCGAAGATGACCGACCCGACGGGACGGGCGAAGAACGCGAGCGCGAACGTCACGAACGACGACAGCTGCGATGCGGTGGGGTCCTCGTTCGGGAAGAAGAGCGTCGGGAAGACGAGGACCGCGGCCGTCGCGTAGACGTAGAAGTCGTAGAACTCGATCGAGGTGCCGATGAGGCTCGCGACGACGACGCGGGAGCGCGGGTTCGTCTTCGGGGCGGGGGCGTGCGCTGAGGCGGGTGCTGCCGGTGAGGCGGACATGAGGCGGGGAGGACTCCGAACAGTGCGTCGTCGGACGACGCGAGCGGTACCGAACTGCGGACACCGATTCGGTTCGCGGGGTGGCGCGACGGGTCGATCGGGTGCGTTCGGCTGGTGGTGGACCGCTTGTGACGGGAGGTCAACAGTGTACGACGGATGTCGCGAACCTGCGAATCAGTTGTGTGCGCCCGCTTCGAGGTGTGCCGGCAGCGTGTGGCCCATCCGGTCGCGCTTGGTGTCCAGGTACGCCGCGTTCTGCGCGGAGATGCCGACGACGAGCGGGACGAGGGCGTCCACGACGATGCCGTGCTCCTCGAGCTGCCGACGCTTCTCCGGGTTGTTGGAGAGCAGCCGGACCCGCCCGATGCCGATGTCGGCGAGGATGCCGGCTGCGCCGCCGTACGCACGCGAGTCGGCGGGGAGCCCGAGCGCGAGGTTGGCGTCGAGGGTGTCGAGCCCGTCTTCCTGCAGGCGGTAGGCCTTGAGCTTGTTGATCAGGCCGATGCCCCGGCCTTCCTGCCCGCGGAGGTAGACGACGACCCCGCCCTCGGTCGCGATGGTGTCGAGCGCGGCGTCGAGCTGCGGGCCGCACTCGCACTTCAGCGACCCGAACGCTTCTCCGGTGAGGCACTCCGAGTGCACGCGCACGAGCGCACCGTCGGTGGGCGCGGACCCGTCGGGCAGCGCGCCGATGATGGCGACGTGCTCCGCCCCGGTCACGAGGTCCCGGTAGGCGCGCATCTCGAACGTGCCGTGGGTGGTCGGCACGTTCGTGGACACCTCGAACTGGACCGGACTGCCCGGGGTGGGGGAGGTCAGCGCGTCGGTCATGGGGTACTCCGGTCGTTACGGGCCCCGTCGTCAGCGTGCTCGCCGTGACGTCGAGCGGGGTCGGCGTGGACGGGTCGTGCGCGCACCAGCAGGTCAGGGCCGAGGCTGGTGGTCGATAGTACGTCCAACCGCCGACGCTCGTTCATGCTTCCCACGCCGATGTCACCGAGCGCAACACGGGGGCCGCCGAGGAGCACGGGTGCGACGTAGACGAGGACCTCGTCGACGAGTCCGGCGGCGATGAAGGCCGAGGCGACCGTCGGGCCGCCCTCGACGAAGACGGTCCGGATGCCCTGCTCGCCGAGCGCCCGGAGCGCGGCGTGGAGGTCGTGTCCCGGGAGCTGGAGGAAACCGCGTGGGTGCCGGCGGACCGCGGCGTCGGCGGGCACCGGGCGGTCGCCGAGCACGACGGCGAGCGGCTGGTCGGCGAGCAGCTCGCCGGCGTCGCCGCGTGCGGTGAGTGAGGCGTCGTCGGCGAGCACGGTCCCGGTCCCGACGACGATCGCGTCGTGGGCGGCACGCTGTTCGTGCACGTGCTGGCGAGCGGCGGCTCCGGTGATCCACTTGCTCGAACCGTCGGCCGCGGCGGCGCGGCCGTCCAGGCTCGAGGCCCACTTGACGGTGACCCACGGACGCCCATGGCGGACCGAGGTGAGCCAGCGCTCGAGGAACGTGGCCGCCTGGTCCGCGAGGACACCAGAGACGACGTCGACCCCGGCGGCGCGCAGCCGGTCGGCGCCCCCGTGCACGGCCGGGCCCGGGTCGTCGATCGCGTAGACGACCCGACCGACGCCGGCCTCGATGAGGGCGACCGAGCACGGGCCGGTGCGTCCGGTGTGGTTGCACGGCTCGAGGGTCACGACGACGGTCGCGCCGCGGAGCTCCTCGGGGGCGACCTTCGCCATCGCGTCAACCTCGGCGTGCGGGGTCCCCGCGCCCTTGTGCCAGCCCTCGGCGAGGGTCTCGCCGTCGGGGGAGAGGACGACGGCGCCGACGCGCGCGTGGTCACCGAGCACGGGACCGAGCGCCGCGAGCTCGAGCCCGCGTCGCATCGCCCGCACTTCAGCGGCCGAAGCGCCCGAAGCGCCAGAATCGCCCGAAGCGGCCGCGGATGCGGAGCTCATGCGAGACCCCCACCCGCGGCATACGACTCCGCCGGCCACGGCAGGTCGGACGCCGGGGTGCCGTCGGCACGCCGGAGCCCCTTCCACGCCGTCGCCGGGGAGCCGTCCCGGTTCGGGATGTTGGCGTCCCCGGTGCCGGTGTACGCGAACCCCGCCCGCCGTGCGACGTTCGCCGACGCGGCGTTCCCCACGTAGCACTCCCAGTACACGTCGGGAGCACCTTGCGCGAACGCCCAGTCCACGACGAGCGACACCGCATCGTGCACGAGCCCCTGCCCGCGGGCGGACGGCGCGAGCCAGAAGCCGATGTCCCGCCGCTCGGTGCGGTACGACACGACCCCTTCGAGCCAGGTGGACCCGTGGCGACGGATCGCCCACGTGTACTCCCGGTCGGACGCCCACCCCGGCCCGACGAGCGCATCGACGAACGCGTTGGCGTCCTGCGGACGGTACGGCGTCGGGATGGTCGTCCAGCGGATGACGTCCGGGTCCTGGCACCCGTCGGTGATCGCCACGGTGTCGGCGCGCGTCGGGACGTCCAGGCGGACCCGGTCGGAGGTGAGCGTGACGGGCAGCACGGTCAGCGCCGGGGACGCGGCACGAAGCCGATGCGGTCGTAAACGCGGGCGAGCGTGTCCTCCGCGATCGCCGACGCCCGGTCGGCTCCGACGGCGAGCAGCCGGTCGAGTTCGGCCGGGTCGTCGAGCAGTTCGAGCGTGCGGGCGCGGACCGGCTCGAGCTCGGCGACGACGGCGTCCGCCACCTCGCCCTTGAGGTCGCCGTAGCCCTTGCCCGCGAACGAGGTCTCGAGCGTGGTGACGGGCGTCCGGGTGAACGCGGACAGGATCGAGAGCAGGTTCGTGACGCCGGGCTTCTCCGCGCGGTCGGCGCGGATCTCCCGCTCGGTGTCGGTCACCGCGGACTTGATCTTCTTCGTGGTGCGCTTGGGCTCGTCGAGCAGCAGCACGAGACCCGAGTCGGACGCGGCCGACTTGCTCATCTTGCTGGTCGGGTCCTGCAGGTCGTAGATGCGCGCGGTGTCGCTGAGGATCCGGGCGTCGGGGACCACGAACGTGTCGCCGAACCGGGAGTTGAAGCGGTTCGCGAGGTCACGGGTCAGCTCGACGTGCTGGCGCTGGTCGTCCCCGACGGGCACCACCTGCGCGTCGTAGAGCAGGATGTCCGCCGCCATCAGCATCGGGTACGTGAAGAGGCCGACCGAGGCGGACTCCGCACCCTGCCGCGCCGACTTGTCCTTGAACTGGGTCATCCGGCTCGCCTCGCCGAAGCCGGTGATGGTGTTGAGCACCCAGGCGAGCTGCGCGTGCGCCGGCACGTGCGACTGGACGAACAGCGTCGACTTGGTCGGGTCGATCCCCGCCGCGATGTACTGCGCCGCGGTGCGCCGGGTGTTCTCGCGGAGCGCTTCCGGGTCCTGCGGGGAGGTGATGGCGTGCATGTCGACGACGCAGTAGATCGCGTCGTGCTCGTCCTGCAGGTCCCTCCACTGCATGAGGGCGCCGATGTAGTTGCCGAGGTGGAGGGATCCGGCGGAGGGCTGGATGCCCGAGAAGATGCGGGGCTTGGTCATGAGGTGGTCCTGAACTGCTGGAGGAGACGTGTGGGGGAGGGTCAGAGCTCGTAGTCGACGACCACGGGGGCGTGGTCGGACCATCGCTGGTCGTACGCCGCTGCGCGGTCGACCGTGTACGAGCTCACCTTCGCGGCGAGGTCGGGCGTGGCCATCTGGTAGTCGATGCGCCAGCCGGTGTCGTTGTCGAAGGCCTGTCCGCGCCAGGACCACCACGTGTACGGGCCGTCCACGTCGCCCGCCTGCGCACGGCCGACGTCGACCCAGCCGAGGCCCGGGCCCGTCGAACCGTCGGCACCGCTCACGGGCTCGCCGTCCCCCCCGAAGAAGCGGCTGAAGTACGCGCGCTCCTGCGGCAGGAAGCCGGCACGCTTGACGTTGCCCTTCCAGTTCTTGATGTCGCGTTCGTCGTGGCCGACGTTGAGGTCACCGACGACGACCGCGAGCGGGTTGTGCGCACGGACCTTCGGCAGGCGTTCCGTCATGGCGTCGAGGAACTTCCACTTCTCGTCCTGCTTCTCGGTGCCGACCTCGCCCGAGTGCACGTACGTGGAGACGACGGTCACCAGGGTGCCGCCGATCTCGTAGTCCGCTTCGAGCCAGCGGCCGGCGGAGTCGAACTCCGTCGGACCGAGCTCGACGCGGTGGATGTGCGCCTTGTGCTTCGAGGCGATCGCGACGCCCGCGCGGCCCTTCGCCGTGGCGGGGTCGTGCACGACGTCCCACTCGTCGCCGAGGAGCGCGGTGATGTCGTCGGTCGATGCACGGACTTCCTGCAGGGCCAGGACGTCGACGTCGCGCGTGGCCAGCCAGTCGCCCATGCCCTTGCGGAAGGCGGCACGGATGCCGTTCACGTTCACGGATGCGAGGCGCAGGCGAGTCATGCAGAACACCCTATCGGCGGGTGCCGACAGGCCCCGACCCGGCCGGGCGCGGCCCGGGACCAGACCGGGCGCGGCCGTCGACACGGCCACGGAACGGACGGGAGGCCCGGTGCCAGCCGGCACCGGGCCTCCCGTCCGGTCGTGGTCGCGACCGGTGCGTTCAGGCCGCGTCGTGGTCCGTCTTCAGGAAGTCGACCAGGCTGTCCGCCGTGGTCTCGGCGTCGTCGCCGGAGACGGTCAGCGTCACCTCGTCGCCGTTCTCGACGCCCAGGCCGAGGAGCCCGAGGATGCTGCCGGCGTTCGCCGACTTGTCGCCCTTGGCGATCGTGACCTGGTGGCCGGACGCGGTGACGGTCTGGACGAACAGCGACGCCGGACGGGCGTGCAGACCGGATCCGCTGGCGACGGTGACGGTGCGGGTGGCTTCGGACATCGATGAACTCCTTCGATGGGGTGGTTGGCTCATGGTAGCGAGCGGGTGGTCACGGGGACCGGGACGGTCAGGGTCGGCCGGGCCAGAAGACCTCGGTGCCGGCCGCCTCGACCTCGCGGACGAGGTCCAGGTTGACCGCCGGATCGGTGATGATCGTGTCGATCGCGGCGAGCGGTGCGACGCGGCCGAACTCCTCGCGGCCGAACTTCGTGTGGTCGGCGAGCAGGATGCTCCGGCGCGCGGCCTTGATCATCGCGGACTTCACGGCGGCCTCGGCCATGTTGTGCGTCGTCAGGCCGCGCTCGGGCGTGATGCCGTTGATGCTGATGAAGGCGACGTCGACGCTGACCATGCCGATCAGCTGGTGCGTCCACGTGCCGACGCCGGCGAGCGAGTCGCTCCGGATGTTGCCGCCGAGCAGGTGCAGGTCGATGCCCGGGCGGTTCGCGACGGCCATCGCGACCGGGAGCGAGTGGGTGACCACGGTGAGGCCACGGTCCGGCGGGAGCATCTCGGCGAGGCAGATCGTGGACGTGCCGGCGTCGATCATGATCGAGCCGTTCTCCGGCAGTTCCTCGAGCGCGGCCTCGGCGATCACCATCTTCTCGGCCTGGTTGATCCCGCCGCGGTCGCCGACGCCCGGGTGCAGCGTGATCCGCTCGACCGGGATGGCGCCGCCGTGGGCGCGACGGACGAGTCCGCGACGCTCGAGCGAGGTGAGGTCGCGGCGGATCGTCTCCGGGGTGACCTCGAGGAGCTCGGCGAGGTCCTTGACGTCGACCCGGCCGGCGGCGCGCGCCTGCTCGACGATGCGCTGGTGGCGCTCTGGTGCGTACATCGGACCTCGGTGTCTCGGAGGGGTGTCGTGTGGGGTGCTGTCCGCAGGTGTACTCGGAACCGAACGGACATGGACGGAGGAGAACCGGTCGGTCGACGCCCGAAGTGGGGGCCGGTCAGACGAAAACGGGCATCCGTTCGTGCATTTTTATCCCCGGATGTGTTTGTTTGTCAACGCGGATCGATGTAGTGTGCTGCTCAGCCGCACGGACGTGGTCCGTTTCGTGTCGCATCTGCACCGAACCGAACCACCCCACCGCAAGCGCGCGTGAGATGAAGGAGTCTCGAATGTCCGAACTGCTCGGAACCGGCGTCGGCCGCGGCGTCGCCCACGGCCCCGTGCTCCGGATGGCGGACCCGCTCGGCGAACCGTCGACCGCGGCGCTCGAAGGCTCGGCGGACGACGCGAAGCAGGCGGTGCACGCCGCGCTCGCCGCGGTGGCAGAGGACCTCAACAAGCGCGGACAGCTCGCCGGCGGTGACGCCCAGGCCGTGCTCGAAGCGCAGGCGCTGATGGCGCAGGACCCGACGCTCCTCGACGACGTGCACGCACGCATCGACGGCGGCACCAACGCCGAGCGTGCCGTGTACGAAGCGTTCGCCCAGTTCCGCGACCTGCTCGTCTCGATGGGCGGCTACATGGGGGAGCGTGCGGCCGACCTCGACGACGTCGCCCAGCGCATCATCGCGAAGCTCCGCGGCGTCCACGCACCCGGCGTCCCCGAGTCGGACACCCCCTTCGTGCTCGTCGCCCGCGACCTCGCGCCGGCCGACACCGCACTCCTCGACCTCGACAAGGTCCTGGCCCTCGTCACCCGTGACGGCGGCCCGACCTCGCACACCGCGATCCTCGCCCGCGCCAAGGGCATCACCGCGATCGTCGGTGTCACCGGTGCCGACGACCTCACCGACGGCGTCGCCGTCGTGGTGGACGCCGCAGCGGGCACCGTCGTCACCGACCCGTCCGCATCGCTCGTCACGGACGTCGAACAGCGCATCGCCGACCGCCTCGCCGCAGCCGCCGCACCGCTCACCGCCGGTGCCCTCGCGGACGGCCACGTCGTGCCGCTCCTGGCGAACCTCGGCAGCCCGGCCGACGCCGGCGGCGCCGTCGCTCTCGGTGCGGAGGGCGTGGGGCTCTTCCGCACCGAGTTCCTCTTCCTCGACTCCCCGAAGGCCCCGACGGTGGACGAGCAGCAGGAGTCCTACCGGCAGCTCCTCGCCGCGTTCCCGGGCAAGAAGGTCGTCGTCCGCGCGCTCGACGCCGGTGCCGACAAGCCGCTGCCCTTCCTCACCGACAAGGACGAGGAGAACCCGGCGCTCGGTCGCCGCGGACTCCGCGCCCTGCGGAACCACCCCGAGGTGCTCCGCGACCAGCTCACGGCGCTCGCCCGGGCGGACGCCGAGACCGAGGCGGACCTCTGGGTGATGGCCCCGATGGTCGCCGACGCCGAGGAGACCGAGTACTTCGTCGACCTCGCGCGGGAGCTCGGGATCCGGACCGCCGGCGTGATGGCCGAGGTCCCCTCCCTCGCGCTGATGGCCGAGCAGGTGTTCCAGTCCGCCGACTTCGTGTCCATCGGCACGAACGACCTGACCCAGTACACGATGGCCGCCGACCG
Source organism: Curtobacterium sp. ZW137 (assembly GCF_003762905.1). Lineage (GTDB taxonomy): Bacteria > Actinomycetota > Actinomycetes > Actinomycetales > Microbacteriaceae > Curtobacterium. The sequence continues at coordinate 62,871 of NZ_RJKS01000005.1, forward strand.
CATGCTCGGCACCGTCGCGTCCTACCAGGACCCGTGGCACCCGGCCGTCCTGCGCCTCGTCGCGCAGCTCGGCAGCGCCGGTGCCGACGCCGGCAAGCCCGTCGGGATCTGCGGTGAGGCCGCGGCCGACCCGCTCCTCGCGGTCGTGCTCGTCGGCCTCGGCGCCACCACCCTCTCCATGACCCCCGCGGCCCTCGCCGACGTGCGTGCCGAACTCGGCAAGCACACCCTCGAAGAAGCCCGCGAGATGGCCCGGGCGGCACTCGCCGCGTCCACGGCGGCGGCCGCCAAGTCCGCCGCCGCGGCCGCGCACGCCGCCTAGGCCCCCTGCTCCACAACCCGTCCCCTCCACGCAGCAGCACCACCACACAGAAAGTCACCGCACATGACAACGTCGTCCGTTGCAGCGCCCGACGCCCCCGCCAAGTCGCGGGGTGGCGCACGCGTCGCCGTTCAGAAGTTCGGCACGTTCCTCTCCGGCATGGTCATGCCCAACATCGCGATCTTCATCGCGTGGGGCATCATCACCGCCTTCTTCATCGAGACCGGGTGGACGCCTGTCGGCATCCTCGGCGGCTTCGGTGAGACGGGCGGCGTCGCGAACGTCGGCCTCGTCGGCCCGATCCTGACCTACCTCATCCCGCTCGCGATCGCGATCCAGGGTGGCCGGATGGTCTACGAGACCCGCGGCGCCGTCGTCGGGTCGATCATGACCATGGGTGTCATCATCGGCGCCTCGGGCACCACGATGATCCTCGGCGCGATGATCTGCGGGCCGCTCGGCGCGTACCTCATCAAGCAGATCGACCGCATCTGGGACGGCAAGATCAAGCCCGGCTTCGAGATGCTCGTGAACAACTACGCGGCCGGCATCCTCGGCTTCGTGCTCGCGATGATCGGGTTCTTCTGGCTCGCGCCGCTGTTCAAGCTCATCGCCGAGGGCCTCGGCGACGCGGTGAACTTCCTCGTGCAGCACTCGCTCCTGCCCCTCGCCAGCGTCATCATCGAGCCGGCGAAGGTCTTCTTCCTCAACAACGCGATCAACCACGGCGTGCTCGACCAGCTCGGTGCGCAGCAGGTCCAGGAGTCCGGCAAGTCGATCCTGTTCCTGCTCGAGGCGAACCCCGGCCCGGGTCTCGGCATCCTCCTCGCCTTCACCTTCTTCGGTGTCGGCATCGCCCGCTCGACCGCTCCCGGCGCGATCATCATCCAGTTCCTCGGCGGCATCCACGAGATCTACTTCCCGTACGTGCTGCAGAAGCCGATCCTCTTCATCGCCGTCATCCTCGGTGGTGCGACCGGTGTCGCGACGAACGTCGCGTTCCACTCCGGCCTCGTCGCCCCGGCTTCCCCCGGTTCGATCTTCGCGGTGCTCGGTGCGACGGCGAAGGACAGCTTCGTCGGCGTCATCCTGTCCGTGATCTTCTCGGCGGCCGTCTCCTTCGCGGTGGCGTCCTTCTTCCTCATCGCGACCCGCAAGCGCGACCTGGCGACCGGTGGCGGCGACATGACCGCCGCGTTCGACAAGATGCAGGCCACCAAGGGCCGCGACGCCAACGCCGCGACCGCCGGCCTGTTCGGCAACAACAGCCCCGCCAACGAGCAGGAGTCCGAGGCCGCCCTGGGCGGTGTCGGCGCCGGCACCGCGACGACGACCCGCGTGGAGAACGTCGTGTTCGCCTGCGACGCGGGCATGGGCTCGAGCGCCATGGGTGCGAGCGTCCTCCGCAACAAGATCAAGAAGGCCGGCATCGAGGGCGTCACCGTCGTCAACAAGGCCATCGCGAACCTGTCGGGTGACGAGGACCTCATCATCACGCAGGAAGAACTGACGGACCGCGCCAAGCAGAAGAACCCGAACGCACAGCACGTGTCGGTCGGCAACTTCATGAACGCGCCGCAGTACGACCAGGTCGTCGACCAGCTCAAGAACCAGTAACGAAGTGCAGTATCGGAGGGGGCGGGCGAAGGCCCGCCCCCTCCACCACGTCCACGAACCAAGGAGAACACCGATGCCCGTCCTGCAGGAGAGCCAGATCCGGATCCACACCGAGGACACCGCGCCGACCAAGTCGGAAGCGATGAAGGAGGCCGCCGAGATCCTCGAGGCAGCAGGCGCGGTCACCGGCGAGTACTACCCGGCGATGCTCGAGCGTGAGAAGAGCGTCTCGACGTACATGGGCAACTTCCTCGCCATCCCGCACGGCACGAACGACGCCAAGGACGCGATCAAGTCCTCGGCGCTGTCGTTCATCCGGTACGCGTCCCCGATCGACTGGGACGGCAACGAGGTCCGCTTCGTCGTCGGCATCGCCGGCGTGAACAACGAGCACCTCGACATCCTCTCGAAGATCGCGATCGTGTTCTCCGACGAGGACGAGGTCCAGAAGCTCACCGACGCCCCCGACACCGCCGCGATCCTGGCGATCCTCGGCGAGGTCAACGAGTGACCTCCACCGACCACCGCACCGCCGTCCACTTCGGCGCCGGCAACATCGGCCGCGGCTTCGTCGGACTGCTCCTGCACGAGGCGGGCTACGAGGTCGTGTTCGCGGACGTCGCGGCGCCCCTCATCGACGCGTTGGCTGCCGCCGACTCGTACACCGTGCACGAGGTCGGTGCCGGCGCGCAGGACCACGTGGTCTCGAACTTCCGCGCCCTGAACAGCGCGCAGGACGAGCCGGCCGTCGTCGCCGAGATCGCCGCCGCCGACATCGTCACGTGCGCCGTCGGACCGAACGTCCTGAAGTTCATCGCCCCGGTGATCGCCGCAGCGCTCCAGCAGCGCGACGCCGACGCGGCCCCGATCGCCGTGATGGCGTGCGAGAACGCGCTGAACGCGACGGACCGCCTCCGCGAGTTCATCGTCGACGCGCTGCCCGCCGACGTCCGTGACGCCGCGCTGGCCAAGGCCGTGTTCGCGAACACCGCCGTTGACCGCATCGTCCCCGCCCAGCCCGAGGGCGCCGGCCTCGACGTCACCGTCGAGACCTACTTCGAGTGGGCGATCGACCGCACCCCGTTCGGCGGGACCGAGCCGGAGCTCCCCGGCGCGCACTACGTCGACGGGCTCGCCGCGTCCATCGAGCGCAAGCTCTTCACGGTGAACACCGGGCACGCCACCGTCGCGTACCACGGCTTCGTCGCCGGGGCGGAGAAGATCTCCGACGCCATCGCGATCCCCGCGGTCCGGTCCGAGCTCGAGTCCGTGCTCGCCGAGACGAGCGACCTGCTGATCCGTCGGCACGAGCTCGACCCCGAGGTGCACCGCGCGTACGTCCAGGCGATCATCGCCCGGTTCGAGAACGTGCACCTCCCCGACACCGTCACGCGCGTCGGCCGGCAGCCGCTCCGCAAGCTCTCCCGCGACGAGCGCTTCGTCTCGCCCGCTGCCGCCCTCGCCGAGGACGGCACCGAGCCGATCGCGCTCCTCGACGCGATGGGCGCGGCGCTCCGCTTCGACGTCGCGGACGACGAGCAGAGCGTCGAGCTGCAGGCGCTGCTCGGCTCCGACAAGTCCGACGCGGACGTCGTGACCGAGATCACCGGTCTGGGTGCGGAGCACCCGCTGCACGCGGCGTTCGCCGAGCGGGTGCGTTCCGCGCGCTCGTAGCGTCCACCCCTCCGGACGGGAGGCCCGGTGCCAGCTGGCACCGGGCCTCCCGTCCGTCGTGGTGGTGGCGTCCACCGCCGCGAGACGCCGCTCGCCACGCGAGATGCCGCGGTCCTCGGCGGCGTCTCACACAGGCTGCGGCGTCTCGCGCACGCTGCCGGCGCTACCAGCCCAGGAGCGTCAACAGGTCGCGGACTGCCGCCGTCGTGGCCGGGGCGAGCCGCTGTGCGGACACCCGGCCCGGGCGCGCGAGGTGCTCGTCGCGACGCAGGACCACGACGGACGCACCGGCGTCGCGGAGGACCCGGTCGTCGACGCCGGCGGCACGGGGAGCACGGTCGACGACCACGACCACGGGCTGCGACGCCGGCGACCCCGCGGCGGCGAGTGCCTCGAGGCCGGTCTCGATGCCGTCCGGCGTGGCGGCCATCACCACGACGACCGCGTTCTCGGACGGTGCGGCGAGTGCGGCTGCCGCGGCGGGGTGCACCCCGATGTCGTGGACGCCGTGCCGCGACGTCGCCTGGTCGAGCGTCGCGATCCGGGCCGCGAGGTCGCCGGTGGCGTGGTCGCTCGCCTGCACCACGGCGCCGATCCGACCACCGATCGCGTCGACGAGGAGCGCCGCGACCGTGGTGGTGCCGACCCCGCCGGCGGCACCGGTGACGATCATCGTGCGCGACCGGGCCGCTGCGGCGCGCCGGGAGCCGGGCATCGGGGGCAGCGGCGCGGAGGTCGGGGGCAGGTCGCTCACGAGCCGTCCTCCACGACGCAGCGGCCGCCGATCGCGTCGGCGAAGGCGCGTGCGACCCGGACACCGACGTCGCCGCTCGGTCCCCACGGCGCCCACGCTTCGGTCCACCACACCGGGCCGTCGGTGGTCGCGGGGAGGAGCCGGGCGGGTTCGCCTGGGGCCTCGAGCAGCTCCGGGAGCGCGATGCTCAGCACGGCGGTGCCGGACCGGTCGACGATCTCGGTCACCGCGGCGCCGTCGAGGGTGCGCAGTCGCAGGTCGGGGGCGATGTCGGCACCGGCCACGACGAACGCCGCCAGGTCGGGCGCCGCGTGCGAGACGATCACGAGGTCACGGGGCATCGGAGCCGCCTCTCTGGTCGGCCGTCGGGAAGTGCGCCACCTGGATGATGCGCGGCGCGGTGCCACGGCGGACCAGGCGGCCGCGGCCGGCGGGGAACTGCTCGGCGTACACCTTCGGGTAGATCTGGCCCTCCGAGCGTTCGCCGCTCATCACGAGCCCCGTCGCGCCGGCGTCCCGGACGGACTGCAGGACGGTGTCGTACATCGCACGTGCGGCGCCGGCCACCGGGCGGGTGAGCACCACGTGCAGCCCGAGGTCCCTGGCCGACGGCAGGTAGGGCAGCAGCGGCGAGAGCGGGTCCGTGCCGGCGGACGCGACGATGTCGTAGTCGTCCACGAGCACGACGATCCGGGGACGTGGACCCGTGGTGGTGCCGGCCGCGCGGGCCTCGAGCTCGCCGGCGATCGCGGTCGCGAGGGCCCGGGCGTCCCGGCCGTTCGCGGCGTGGCCGCCGAGGTACTCGTCCGGGGTCCCGGCCGCAGCGCCGCCGCGCACGTCCATGAACGCCAGGACGAGTTCGTCCGGTGTCGCGCGGTCCATGAACCCCGCGGCGAGACCACGGAGGAGCGCCGTCTTGCCGCTGGCGGTGTCGCCGAACACGAGCAGGTGCTGGTCGAGCGCCGGGTCGAACGCGACGATGCCCATCGTGTCCTGCCGCAGCGCGAACGGCACGGTGTCCGGGGTGTCCAGCGGATCGGGCAGTTCGGCGGGGTCGAACGACTCGGGGAGCAGCCGGATCGGCGCTGCGGCCGGGCCCTCCCACGACGTGGCAGCACGGCGGGCGAGGGCGTCGAGCTCGTCCCCGATGTCGTCGTCGTCCACGTCGTCGAGGAGCGGGAGCGCGATCTGGGCGAACAGCTCGTCGCCGGTGAGCGCACGGCCCGGCTCGCCGGCCTTGAGCGTCGCCGCCGCCGCACGGGCGATCGTCGAGTCGGCGGGGTCGTTCAGCCGCAGCTCGAACCGCTGCCCGATGAGCGGCTGGACGGCGAGCCGCAGCTCGTTCCAGCGGGTGAGCGCGACGACGACGTGGATGCCGAAGCTGCCGCCGCGCTGCAGGAGGTCCCCGAAGGCGTCCTCGAGCTCCTCGAACTCGGTGCGCATCGCGGAGAAGCCGTCGACGAGCAGGACGACGTCCGCGGAGCCGAGCTCGGGGACGCGGCCTTCGGCGTGGCGCGCACGGAGCATCGGCAGCGAGTCGATCCCGTGCACGCGGAACACGGTCTCGCGCTGCCGGATCATCGCCTGCAGTTCCTCGATGAGCCGCAGCAGCCGGTTGCGGTCCGACCGGGTCGCGACGCCACCGACGTGCGGGAAGCCCTCGATGCGGGAGAGCCCGCCGCCGGCGAGGTCCATGCCGTAGACGCTCACCTGCCGCGGGGTCTTCGTCAGGGCGATCGACGTCGCGACGGTCCGGAGGAACGTGGTCCGACCGGAACCCGGCGCCCCGATCACGGCGGCGTGCCCACCGCCGAGCGTCAGGTCGACCTGCCAGGCCGCCTGCCGCTGCCGGACCGGGTCGTCGAGCAGCCCGAGGGGGAGCCGGAGGCCGGTCGTGTCCGCCGGCGCGTTGGCGTCGAGCACCGCACCGAGCGCCAGCCGGGTCGGCAGCGGCGGGAGCCACACGGGCGTGGTGCTGCCCTCGCCCTCACCGAGCCGCTCGACCGCTTCGTCGACGACGCTGCGCCCGACGTCGGGGGAGTCCAGGGTGGCCTCGGCCGGTGAGTCGTCCTCGACCGTGAGCGTGTTGTAGACCGGCAGCTCGAACGGCTCCGGCGTCGTCTCGACGTCGTTCGGCGACGGCGCGGCGTCCTCCACGGGACCCGACACGTAGCCGGCGCGGAAGCGCGTGTAGACGCTGGTGTCGACCTTGAGGTAGCCGTACCCGGGGACCGCCGGCAGGTGGAACGCGTCGCCGGTGTCGAGCACGACCTGGCTCTCCGCCTCGGAGAAGGTGCGGAGGCCGAGTCGGTAGGACAGGTAGGTGTCGAGTCCGCGGAGCTTTCCCGCCTCGATGCGCTGGCTGGAGAGCAGCAGGTGGATGCCGATCGAGCGCCCGATGCGGCCGATGGTGAGCAGCAGGTCGACGAAGTCGGGCTCCGCGGTGAGCAGTTCGCCGAACTCGTCGATCACGAGCACCAGGTGCGGCATCGGCGGCAGCTCCGGGCGGCGCGTGCGCAGCTCGCGGTAGTGCGTGATCGACGGCGACGACCCGGCGTCACGGAGGAGCTCCTGACGGCGACGGACCTCGCCCGCGATGCTCGAGCGTGCGCGCCGGGTCAGCTGTGGGTCGTCGGCGAGGTTGTCGATGAGCCCGGCGACGTGCGGCAGCCGGGCGAACGGGGCGAACGCCGCACCGCCCTTGTAGTCGACGAGGATCATCGTGAGGTCCTCGGGCGGGTGCGAGACCGCGAGCCCGAGGACGAGCGTCCGGAGCATCTCGCTCTTGCCGGAGCCGGTCGCGCCGATGCAGATGCCGTGCGGTCCCATGCCGAGCTGCGCGGACTCCTTGAGGTCGAGCAGGAGCGGCGCACCGAAGTCGTCGACGCCGATCGGCACCCGCAGGAAGTCGCGCGGCGCCCGCGGACGCCAGGTCCTGGCGGTGTCGAGCGCGGTGACGTCGTCGGTGCCGATGAGCTCGGCGATGCCGATGGCGGCCGAGGACTCGGTCCGCTCCTCGGCGTCGGCGGACAGCCGGAGTGGTGCGAGCCCGCGTGCGACGGCGGTCATCACCGTGGGCTCGACGCGGTCGCACACGGCGGACTGCACCGGTGCGGGCTCGCCCTCGGCGACGTCGCGGGCATCGACCACGAGAAGGTCGGTCCGACCGTCCTCGGTGCTCGTCGCGGTGATGCGCACCCGCACGTCGGAGGGTTCGTGCAGGCGGTCCGACACCAGGTGCACGACGGTGGTCCGGAGGTCCTCCGGGCGGGACTCGCCCTCCGGCAGGGGCAGCGGGACCGCGACGTCACCGTGCTCGTCGGCGAAGACGACCAGGCGCGGCATGTCGCTCCGCTTGGCGGACTCGCCGGAGCGGCGCCACATCGCGGCGGTCCGGGCGCGTTCGCCGAGCTCGGCGCCGAGCACCCGGGCGAGCGCCGTGACGTCCGGAGCGACGCGGCGCGCGTGCAGCGGGCCGTCGAAGGTGCGGTCCATCCGGGTGTGGGGCAAGAGGTCGAACCACGCCCAGTCCTCGTCGCGGTCGGCGGGGAACGCGGCGGCGAGCTGGAGGTCGTCGGGGGAGTGCATCGCGGCCAGTTGGGCGGCGAGGGCGCGGGCGACGTCGAGCACGGCGGCCCGGTCACCCACGACCGAGACGTCCCCGGCGTCGTCGAGCGCGACCGACACCGGCATCGCGCGGACGGTGCCGTAGTGCTCGGCGACCTGCTCGAGCTCGACGAGCATCAGCGGGTCGAGCGGCTGGACGGGGTTCTGGTCGGCGGGCACGGTGAGGTCGAGCCACCGCACGTCGCCGGTGCCGACGCGGGCACGCAGGAAGTCCCCGTGCTGCCGTCGGCGTTCCCAGAGCCGGGCGGGGTCGCGCACCAGGCGGGTGAGGGTCTCCGGCGCGGGGTCGACGTGCTCGGCGCGTTCGCGGACCTCGCGGGCGCGGTCCCGGAGGTCGCTCCGCAGCTCTTCGAGGTAGTCCAGGTAGCGCTCGCGCTGGGTGCGACGGTTGCGCACGGCGTTCCCGCGCTGGGTGAACGCCATGCCGAGGCCGCCGACGAGCGCCACGACGAAGACCAGTGCTGCGACGACCATGAGCACCGGGTTGTTCCCGCGGAGCACGACCATCATGACGACGGAGGACACCGCGCCGACCACCGGCAACAGGGACTGCAGCGGCAGCCCGCCGCTCGGACCCTCGGGGAGCTGGGGCGGCGGTGCGAGCTGTTCGGCGTCGGGGCGGACGAGCGGCGTCGTGATCCGCGCCGGGCGGTGGACGATGCGGTTCACCGAGGTGCTCCCGTCGGGCGTCGGGTGGCGTCGACGGCCGCGTCGACGAGTGCGGCCGTCAGGTGGACGAGACCGGTGCGGAGCGCGGCGGACCGGACCCGGCGCGGGTCGGTCACGGCCGGGTCGTGCGGCACGGGGAGCACACGGACGTGGTCCCAGGTCTCCGCGGTGCGGGCGGCGCGCTGTCCCTCGCCGGTGACGTCGACCGGGACGACGACGACCTCGGTCCCCGTGGCGTGGGCGCGGACGGCGTCCGCGTGGGACACCGCGGCCTCGATCGCAGCACGGTCGGCGGCGCAGACGAGTGCGACGACGTGTGCGTCCTCGGCCACGGCGCCGAGGTCGACGAACGGCGACCGTCGGCCCCAGTCACCGACGACGACGTCGAAGAACCGGGCGATCGGGTCGACGGCGTCGGCCCACTCGTCGGGCGAGGCCGCCCGGTCGGGGAAGGAACCGTGCTCCGGCCCCACGCCGCCGACCCGCAGCACGTGCAGTCCGGACGGCGCGAGCGCCAGCCCGTCGGTGGCCTCCCACGACGCACGGGCCCCGGCCCGGAGCGCAGACGGCGGCGTCGCGCCCTCGAGCGGTGTCCCCGCGTACCGGGCGAGCGACCGGTTGCCGGCGGCACCGTCGACCCCGAGCACCCGCCCGGGACGCCGCCGTGCGAGCACCGTGGCGACGGCGGCCGCGGTCGCCGAGCACCCCGTCCCGCCGGCGAGGGAGGTGAACGCGATCCGGCGGCTGGTGGGAACACCCTGCCGGATGGCCCGGTGCGCGTCGTCGAGTTCGCGGGCGCCCCCGGCGGTGCTGCCGAAGAACGCCCGGACGAGTGCGGGGCCGGCGTCGCGGAGGTCGACCATGCTCAGAACGTCTCCAGGAGTGCGGCGAACAGCCCGAAGGTCCCGAGCAGCAGCGGGAGCGCCACCACGACGGCGATGGTCTCGAGCGCGTTGCCGATGGAGCGGAGCCGTGCGCGCTGGTGTGCGGCGGGCCGGATGCCGGCGAGGAGCGCGGCCACGACGGCCAGCCCCGCGAGCACCAGCACGACGATCGTCGGGGACGCCGTCGCGTGGTCGAGGAGCCCCACGACCGCGGCGACGGTGACCGCGGACCAGAGCAGCACACCCTGCAGTGCGAGCGGGAACGCCCGGGTGCGGAGCGCGGTCACGACGACCGTGACGACACCGAGCGCGATCGCCCACGGGTCCTCGGCGCCGAGGAGTGCGGCACCCGCCATCGCGAGCGGTGCGGCGACGGCGGCGGTCACCCAGTCGAGCGAGCGGTAGGCGTCGTCGAGCGCGGAGACGACGCGCGGGCGACCGACGAGCCCGCCGGCGCCGACCTGGTCGTCGAGCCCGGTGAGCCCGGCGGAGGACATCGCGGCGGACGGCAGCAGGCCGCAGGCGACGAGGGAGGCCACGGCGACGACGCCCCAGCCGGCCGCGGGCACGGCCGGGGTGAGCCACGTGAGGACACCGACGGCGGGGAGGACCACGCCGACGACCGCGGCGAGCCCGACGGTGCGCATCCGCTGTCCGATCCCGAGGCCGATGCCGAGCGCGATCCACGCCCAGATGACCACGAACGCCGCGAGCATCGCCGCGCTGTCGGCGGCGCGGGCCATCAGCGGCGCACCGGCGAGGCCGACGGGCAGCGCCATGCCCGCGGACGCTGCGGTCAGGACGATCCCCGTCCACCGGGCACCGGCACGCCCGGCGACGACGGCCGCGAGCGCGAGCACGAGCGCGGCACCGAGGACGACCGCGGGCAGGACGACGGGCGACGGGGCCTGGTCCTGTGCGGCACGCAGCACCCACCGCGCGCTCAGCGCGATGACCGCCAGCGACCCCAGGAGACTCGATGCCGTGCCGACGGCGGCCGCGGCGACGGACTGCCGTGCGGCGTCGCCCCAGGTGTCGTCCCGGCGACCGAGCGACTCCGCGACCACGTCGGTGACGTCGCTCACCTCGGGTGGCGGCGGTGCGTCGGCGCGACGGACCAGGTGCAGGACCTCACCGTCGGCCACCGACTGGTCGGATGCGCCGGCGCCGAGCGAGAGTTCCTCGCCGGTGATGCGCACCAGGGTGACCGGGTGCGCGCTGTCCGCCACCGGCTCGTCGAGGATGTCGACGAACCGGGGGAGCAGCCCCGCGAAGGGCTCGTCGGACGCGACGACGACGTCGGCACGGCGAGCGGCCCCGACCACGGTCACTCGGGTGAAGTCGGTCACGGTGCCTCCGGGGCGTCGGTGCTGGTCGGGTCGGTGCTGGTCGAGCCGGTGCTGGTCGACGTCGACGGGGCGGTCGAGCTGACGATGCCGCTCGTCGTCGCCTGCTGCGCGGCCTGCTTCGCGAGGGCGGTGGTCACGAAGGAGTACCCGAGGCACCCGACCCCCACCACCGCGGCGAGCACCACGCTGCCGATGAACCGCCGGACGTTGTCGTTGACCTGCCGGCGGTCCGCGAGCCGCCCGAGCACGAAGGCCTGCCGGAGTCGCCGACGGTGGGTCGCGACGCTCTCCAGCAGGACGGCGTCACTGTTCCGTGGCACGGTGCACCCGCTCTCGTGTCGTCTGGTCCATCTCGGTCGCGTCCGCCACCCGGCTGAACCCGATGTCGTCGAGCACGTCGGCCAGCTCGCGCACCGGGTCGCGGTCGGAGCGCCGGCCGAACGGCAGCACGAGCGCCGGGATCCGCGGGCGTCCGGCGACGACGGCGCCGAAGCGCTCCGCCATCGCAGCGGGGTCGAGGCCGAGGTCGCGGACGGCCGGCGCGCCGAGGAGCATCGCGACCGGAGCCGGCGGCGCCTGCAGGACGGGGGACTGCAGCAGGTCGGAGCGTCCGGGTCGCCGCATCACGAGTGCGAACAGCGGGAGCTGCGTCGCCGCGAGGCGCCCGAGCACCTGCGGGACCGCGGCGATCCGCATCGCTGTCACCGGGTCGCCGATCGGCCCCGCGGACACCAGCCCGGTCGTCAGTTCCTCGACCCCGTGGTCGGTGCGCTGCGCGGTCACCGTCGACGCCGAGCCGGGGCCGATCACGACGAAGCGCGTCGAGGTCGGCATCCGGTCGCGCGCCGCCGCGGTCAGGTCGTGCCGGCTCCACGGGCGACCGGCCGGTTCGTGCGTGCCCCAGCCGGTGGGCGCTGCGCCGGCGAGCTCCGTCGCGACGAGCTCGGCCGTGCTGCCGAGGATCGTCTCCGCTGCCGCACGGTGCCGCACGGACACCGAGACGACGAGCTGTTCCGCGTCCGCCGGTTCCGGCCGGAGGTACGGCACGGCGACGTCGTCGACCGACGTCGGCGGTCCGAGGACGACGGCGTCGGTGAAGGCGTCGAGCCGCCGACCGTCGAGGCCGTTGCGCAGCCCGTCCTGCCCGCGCACCACCCAGGCACCGCCGGTGTCGACGAGGTACTGCCGGAACGGTTCGGTGAGCCGGGAGAGTCCGTCGGTGACGAGGATCGGGCGAGCGCCCTCGGCCGCCGCCCGGCCGAGCAGGTCGAGCCGCCCGACGCCGAGGTGCACGACCGCCGCGCGGCTCTCGATGCGCACCGAGCCGTCCCCGACCGAGTCGGCGAGGGGGTGCTTCGCGACCAGGTGCGCGTCCGGGTCGTGCCCGCGTGACCGGCTCATGCGGCACCACCGACCCGGTCGAGCCGGAACGCGTGGTCACCGATCCGGACGGTCGCGCCGGGTTCCAGCACGACGTCCGCTCCGGGGACGAGGTCGTCGAACGAGCCGTCCGTGTGCACGACGGTGGTGCCGTTGGTGGACGCCAGGTCACGGATGCGGACGACACCGTTCTCCTGCACGAGCGCGGTGTGGGTCTTCGAGAGCGTGCGGGACAGGTCGGGCACCGCGATCGTCGTCACGCCCGCTTCTGCCTCGGGGTTCCGGCCGACGACGCAGGTGGTGCGGAACCAGTGCACGGCACCGGTGTCGAAGGTGAGCACGGTGGCGTCCAGCGGGACGGGGTCGGCGTCGACGCCGGAGGTGGGCACGGACGGGACGGGACCGCCCGCGAGACGTGTGGCGTCGAGACCGACCGGCACCGGTCCTCCCGTCGGGGTGGGCGTGTGGGGCCGGACCCCCGCAGCCGCCGCTGCCCCGTACGTCATGCCGAGCTGGTCGAGGGCCGGCGACAGCGGGTCGCGACCCGCACGGAGCGACGCGGTGACGGTGCCCGTGGCGCGGGCCCACGGGCCCCCGTCGCGGGGTCGGTGCCGACCGCGCAGCCGTCCGACGGCGGCAGCCGGGCCGCATGCGAGCGCGTCGTCACCGTCGACGACGCGGGTCGCCATCACGAGTCCGCCGGGTCCACGACCCGTCCTGGAGGCTCGGATCACCACCGCGACGGCCGTCACGACGAAGCCGAGGACGGCTCCGGCGATCGAGGTGCCGACCGCGTCCGAGCGGGGGACCGCCGTGTGGGCGAGGAGGAAGAGGCCGGCGCCGAGCGCCGCCCCGATCAGGCAGACGAGCACGTCGAGGCCGCGCGCCGCCGTGACCGCGCCGGCGGACGCGGGGACCACACCGCGGAACGGGTCGAACTCGACCGACCCGACGGTCCGGCCGATCAGCACGCCGCAGTCCGTGCAGAACCGCTGCCCGTGCGTCGTCGCCGCCCCGCACCGGCCGCACGTGAGGACCGGTACCACGGTCTCCACCACGATCGTCGACATCGCCCCCACCTCCCATCGGCTCGTCCGATCATGGCAGAGACCGGCGACCTCCGGGATCGAGAACGGTGTCGGGTGCAACACGCCCGGTGTTGGTCTAGGCTGCGTTGCATCCGGCGTCCCCCGGACCGGGGGTGGGGAACGACAGAAAGAGGCATGCGATGAAGTTCGCGATGGGGGCTCAGGTGCTCACCAACCTGACCAAGCAGACGTCCAACGCATCCGGCGACCTGGGCACGCTCGTGCACCGGCTCGCGGATTCCGCCGAGCCGCTCCAGGGCCGGTTCAACGGTGCCGGTCGCGCCGCCTTCGACCGCTTCAAGGGGCAGACCGACTCGATCGCGAACGAGCTGAACGGCGCGCTCGCGAGCGTCCTGCAGGGTGTGTCCGGCATGGACCGTTCCTTCCAGGAAGGCGACCAGGACATGGCCCAGTCGACGACGTCGGCCGAGGGCAGTGCCAACTTCGACGCGGCCCGCTTCAGCGGCCGCGCCTGATCTCACGAGGGGAAACAGATCATGAGCAACGGTGGCAACCAGGCAGACCGTCGTGACTACGACGTCGCCGCATCGCAGAACGCCCAGGACAACTTCAACGCGGTCGCGTCGCAGCTCGAGTCGCTGATCGCCCAGCGCGACAGCGACGTGAAGGCCGCGATGGCCGACTACCAGGCCGACGGCGTCTCGGACGAGTACCACGCGAAGGAACAGCGCTGGAACTCCGTCGCGAACGAGGTCAAGTCGATCATCGCGACGCTCCGCAGCTCGCTGCAGTCGAACGACGAGTCGGCGCAGTCGGCGATCAGCAAGGCGAAGTCCGCCGTCGGCAACATCGGCTGACGATGGCGAACGGATGGCGGGTCGACCCCGCGGGGGTCGAGCGTGTCCTCACCGCGGTCGCCGACCGGACGACGACGATGTCGACCGCGCTCGGCGGCTCCGAGGACGGATCGGTCAAGGGCGTCGACACGGTCGTGCAGGCGGCGGCGACAGCCGCGCAGTCGCAGGTGATCGGCGAGGCCATCGCGGGGTTCTTCGAGCACCGCAAGGCCACGCTCACCGGCATCCAGAACCGGGTGCGCGCATCGCTCCTCGGGGCTTCCGGGGCGACCGCCGCCATCAACGAGGGCGACGAGGCCATGGCGGCCACGACGCAGTCGAACGCCGTGTCCGCGGCGTCGAACGGGGACTTCTCCGCGTTCGACGGCGCTCCGGGCGCGAACTAGCAGGGGGAACCACAGCGCGATGAGCGGACTCGTCAAGGTCGGGGAGATCCCGTACACCGACGTCGACCTCTCCGGGATCACGGCGGGAGCCGGGAACCTGCGGACCGTCGCGTCGGCGGTGCGCGACGGCACGGCCGACATCCACAGTGCGTGGACGCCGATCTCGCAGTCGTACGAGGGGCCGGCTGACCAGCAGCTCTTCGACGCGATGAACCCGATCGTGCCGCAGGGCACCGCGTTCGGCGACGACCTGGACACCGTGGCGAAGGCCCTCGACGACTTCGTGACCGAGGTCACCCCGATCGTCGCGAAGCTCAAGACCTACGTCACGCGGGGCAACCAGCTGCACGCCGACGTCAAGCAGCACGACGGCGCCTGGGACGAGGACGAGACCCTCAACGGCGAGAACAACGACATCATCAACGGCGTCGCGAACCAGGTCGTCGCCTACCAGGCGGCTGAGCGCACCTGCGCGAACACGATCCGCGGACTCTCCGGCCTGGCCGCGCTGCACGCGATGACGGGCAACGACCCCGACGACGAGCTCGGCTACGGGTACAAGGAACTCCCGATGGGCACGGAGCTGCCGTGGGGGACCGCCGAGGCCCGGAAGGAGAGCTGCGGCGAGAAGACGCTGTACTTCGTCCCGCACCTGCTGCAGGGCGTCGTCGTCGACGGGATCTGGGGCACGGTCCAGGGCCTCGGACAGCTCGTCGGCATCGACGGCACCGGGTGGCACCTCGACACCCTCACCAGCGCCTGGAAGGGCATGGGCTCGCTCATCGGCTACAGCGCCGCGGACAACTCGTGGAGCTGGGGCAACGCCGGTGACGCCTGGAAGGGCCTCGGCAAGGCCACCGTCGGGTGGGACGCCTGGGCGGACGACCCGGGCCGCGCTGCGGGACAGGCCGTGTGGGGCATCGGCTCCCTGCTCATCCCCGTCGCGGGCGAGGTCGGCAAGGTCGGTGCGCTCGGCAAGGTGGGCGAAGTCGCCGGCACCGTCGGCAAGGCGGGCAAGTTCCTCGACCTCGTCGACGCGGGCGCCTGGGCGTCGAAGGGGCTCACATCGGTGCTGCCGAAGCTCGGCGACCTCAAGGGCCTGGTGTCGTCCGGGCTCGGCGACATGTCCGGCTTCACGGGCAAGATCGCGGACTTCAAGACCGGACTCGGGGACTTCCTGCACGGGCACCACGGCAGCGACGCCGAGGTGCCGCCGGTGCGGTCGGAGCCGAGCGTCGAGGCGCCGGTGAACGCCCACAACGGTGGGTCCACGGTCGAGGCCCCGCCGGTGCGGGAGCCGGAGCTCGTGGGGGCCGGTGGGCACGGGGAGTCGGGGACCGCGACGGAGCACGGCGGCGGGTCGGACTCCGGGTCCGGGTCCGGGTCCGGATCGGGCTCGTCCGGTGGGCACGGGCACGGGGGTGACTCGGGCAGCAGTGGTGGTTCGGGGCACGGGACGGATGCGGAGCACGGCGGCGGCGGTCACGGGGCCGATGGCGACGGTGTTGGCACTGGACACGGTTCCGATGCCGACGGCGGCGCCGGGCACGGCTCGGACGCGGACAGTGGAACGGGACAGGACCACGATCCCGGCACGGGCGACGGCACGGGCGACGGCACGGGCGACGGCACGGGCGACGGCACGGGCGACGGCACGGGCGCCCACGGCGACCCCACGGCTCCTCCCGCGCACCACTACGACCGGTCGACCGACCCGGTGTTCTCCGACGACGCGAGCGGTCCCGGCTGGGAGCGCGACGAGTCGGTCCGCGGCAACCCGGAGCGGGCGGACTACGGCGATCCGCACCTGCACCTCGATGATCTCGGCTCGAAGTACCGGGCGCCGGACGACCCGACCTACACCGGTGCAGGGATGAGCGACGACGTCCGCGCACTCGTCGATGACTGGGGCAACCCGAACGGCCTCTACGGCAAGGACGCCGACGGCAACTACCTCACGCGAGAGGACTGGGAGGACCGCTACGTCGACTGGAACGACGACTGGAACTCCTACGCTCCGGAGTACCCGGGCAACGGCGGTGCCGTCGCGGGCCACCGTGTCGACTGGACCGATCCGGACGCGTTCGTGCAGCAGTACGGATCACAGCTCGATCGCCTCGGCAAGGACTCCGGCGACTTCCTGTCGTTCCCCGGGAACTCGTTCGAAGAACGTGCGCTGCCACCGTCGAACCTCAGCGACGCGTACTCGAAGTTCGACTTCGACGCTGCTGCGTTCGAGGGCCATGGTCTGAAGATCGAGGTCAGCGAGATCGCACCGGCGTTCGGACACCCGGGAGGTGGCCTCCAGGTCCGCTTCTTCACGCCCGGGGACCCGCCGACGTTCGTCTCCGTCTCCGAACTCAAGCGACTGAAGATCCTCCTGTGACCGAATCTGCCCTCGTCGAGTTCTCGCAACTCGATCTCATGCGCGACGTCCTGTCGCGAGCCGACTTCGATCGAGTCCAGGTCGAGCCCGACCGGGTCGAGTTCGGTGACCTCGAGACGCTCGACCGATACACCCTCACTCCTGACGGCGTGGTCGAGTGGAGAGGCGACCGTGGCGCCGGCCGCGACACGGGCACGGTCTTCGACGACGTCTCCGATGCGGAACGGTGGATCGTGACGGTTGCAGCCGAGGCGCTCCGGGCCCGATCGGGGCTCGGGCTCGGGGACTGGTTGTTGAACCGGGAGCGCGAACTCCCGGCGGGGTTCACCGCGGTGCCCGAGGGGCGCACCGTGCTCGTGCGCTGGACTGTCCGCGGGGAAGAACACCGCGCTCGGTTCGGTGGGGCGCTCCCCATGGCCCGAGCGGTGCAGTTCGCAACCGTCGCGCGCGTACCGATCGACCGGATCGAACCGTGTGCCCTCGACGAGGACTCCCGCGGCGCGTTCGCTGCCGCCTCGCTGTCCGCCTGAACCGGATCCGGCCGACCGGCCCGGTCCGGCCGCCCGAGCGTCCGCTCGGCTTCGACGTCAGTTCCGGTCTGAGCCGATCTGGATCTTCCGGAGGGAGCCATCGACCAGGAGATCACGGATGGTGGCGCCCTCGTCTGCGATGGTGAACCGGATCGCACCGCCGGGCTGGCCGAACCAGGGCAGCGTGAGCTGTGCCCCGACGAGGACGTCATATTCAGTGACGAACTGGTGGACCGTCGACGGAGCCGAGAGCGCGGTCGGTGGCAACGACCTCGACTCGAACGAGGCACCGAACGGATTGAGCAGCCAACCGTCCGGACCACCGATCCGGTCGACGGGGATCATCGGGGGGATCTGGATCAGGACGCGTCCACCGGACGAGCGGATCCGGTCCGTGAGCTCTGGCAGGTACCGCTCCGAATTGCTCACGAGGCGGTCGAACTCGTCCCGCTCGAAGATGCGCGGAGCAGGAACGGGACGCCTGAGGAACGCCCGCACGAGTTCGGCGGCGCCGAGCTCGTCGGACGCGTGACCGATCGTCCGGGCTTGTCCGTAGTCGACGCTCTGGAGCTCGAAACCGGTTTCGACCGGCTGGACCCGGAGAGCCCCCTCGAGCGGCGGGAGCGGACGCTCGTCGCCCGGAAGCGACACGAATTGTGTGGAGAATCCGGACCGATCGAGATCGGCGCGAAGCGAAGCGAAGGTCACGCTTCCAGGCTATCGGTGGCCAGCCTGGTCGCGGTCGTTGCTGACGGCGAGTGCCCAACCCTCAGCGCTTCGGCCGGACACCGCAAAGGGCCGGAGCGCCGTCCCGGCCGAGTCCTGGGAGCACGTCACCGACCGCAGCCTGGAGGCGCTCGCGGCCCTCGGCTGGAAGTTCTCGTGGGATTGGCGGTGAGCGGGACTACCGTCCGGTCCATGACGAAGCAGTGGGTGGCGCCGCGTCCCGGCGGCAGCGAGGTCCTCGAGTACATCGACACCGACGTCCGTCCGCCCGGCCCGGGCGAGGTCACGATCGCGGTCCGAGCTGCCGGGATGAACCCCGCCGACACGAAGCACACCCGGGCAGCGCAGGCGGACGCGTACCCGATGTCGATCGGCTACGAGATCGCCGGGGTCATCTCGGCGATCGGCCCGGACACGCAGATCGCGTCCGGCGGCGGAGCCGTCGGCGACGAGGTCCTCGCATTCCGCGTCCCCGGCGGCTGGACCGAGGAACTCACGGTGCCTGCCGCCGACGTGTTCGCCAAGCCGGCCTCCCTCGGCTTCCCAGAGGCGGCGAACCTGCTGCTGGCAGGCACGACCGCAGCTGACGTGATCCGGGTGACCCGAGCCTCCGGACGGGACACCGTGCTCCTGCACGGCGCATCCGGCGCGGTCGGCGTGAGTGTCCTGCAGCAGCTGCGCCCGCTGGGCGCGCGCGTGATCGGCACGGCTTCGGAACGTGGTGCGGACACCGTCCGCCGGTACGGGGGCGAGTGGATCGCCTACGGCGACGGACTGGAGGCTCGTCTCCGTGATCTCGCACCCCACGGCATCGACGTGGCCATCGACGCCGTCGGCACGGACGAGGCGGTCGACGTCTCGTTGGCACTCGTGGCGGACCGCGACCGGATCGTCACGATCGCCGGACCGGGCCGGGCCGCGGCCGACGGCTTCGCCGCCGTCGGGGGAGTGCAGCCGGAGAGCAAGGCGTTCCGCGACTCGGTGCGGCAGCGGCTGATCGACCTGGCGGCGGCGGGGCAGCTCGAGGTGCCGGTCGCCCGGACGTTCCCGCTCGCGGACGCCCGCGATGCCGCCGAGCTCCTGGAGTCCGGACACCCCGGCGGGAAGCTCGCGCTCATCCCCTGACGCCCGACCTGCCAGACTGGACGCCGACGATCGGGGGAGGCGCTGATGAGCGACGACGGGACCAACCAGGGCTGGGGCAACGGCCGGCCGAACGGGCAGCAGCCGCCGCAGCCGCAGTGGTCCGGGCAGCAGGGCTGGCCGCAGCAGGCGCCGGGTGGGCAGCAGGCACCGGGCGGCACGCAGGCGCCGGGGTGGCCGCAGCAGCAGCAGGCGCCCGCGTGGCAGCAGGGCCCCGGGTGGCAGCAGCAGCCCGGGTGGCAGCCGCCGCGTCCGATCCCGCTCGACGAGGCCGGCGTCCCGCCGCTCTGGGCACCCTGGTACGGCGCAGGCATCGGCGACGCGATCGGCCGGTTCTTCCGGAAGTACGCCCGCTTCGACGGGCGTGCCAGCCGCAGCGAGTTCTGGTGGTGGTTCCTGACGAACGCGATCATCGCCGCGATCCTCGGCGCCGCGGTGGCGGTCATCGTCACGACGACGGGCACCCGCGAGATGAGCACCGACGTGTACGGCCGGACGACCAGTCAGCTCCACACGGATTCGATCTGGTGGCTCATCCCGATCTGGCTCTGGGCCGCCTGGTTCCTCGGCACGGCGGTCGGCAACATCGCGCTGATGGTCCGTCGGCTGCACGACGTGAACCTCAGCGGGTTCTTCGCGTTCTTCTTCGTGAACACCCTCGGCTGGATCGTGCTCTGGGTGATGGCGATGCTGTCGCCGAACCCGAACGGGCAGCGGTTCGATCGTCCGCAGGGATGACGATCGGGGCGGCAGGGGTGTGGTTGACTCTGTGCGTCTCATCAGGTGATCGACGAAGGGCTTCCCCGTGAGCGACCAGTACGGCGGACCGAACCAGTATGGCGGACAGAACCCGTCCGGGCAGCCGAACGGCCAGAACCCGTACGGGCAGCCGAACGGACAGAACCCGTACGGGCAGCCGAACGGACAGAACCCGTACGCGCAGCCGAACGGCCAGAACCCGTACGCGCAGCCGAACGGCCAGAACCCGTACGCGCAGAACCCGTACGGGCAGCAGCCGCGTCCGCCGCAGGGTGAACCGCCGCTCTGGGCGCCCTGGTACGGCATCGCGTTCCCGAAGGCCTTCGTCCGGTTCTGGAAGAAGTACGTCCGCTTCGACGGACGCGCGAGCCGCAGCGAGTTCTGGTTCTGGTCCCTGTGGTGGGTCATCGGCAACGCTGCGCTCGGCATCGTCGGCGGCGCGTTCGACGGCATCGCGGGCACGGGCAACGTCGGCGACGACGGCCTGTTCGACGGGCTGTTCACCGGAGCCTGGGCCCTCGCGACGCTGGTCGGCTGGATCGCGCTCCTGGTGCGCCGGCTCCACGACGCGAACTACAGCGGCCTGCTCGCCCTGCTGCTCATCATCCCGGTGCTCGGGTGGATCGCGTGCGTGATCCTGTCGCTGATGCCCTCGAACCAGCAGGGCCAGCGCTACGACCGACCGGACCTCGGGTAGCCGGAAGACTCGAGCGGTCCACCGGGACCCCGTTCTGATTGACTCTGCAAGGAGTATCAGTCGACGAGCAGGGGGTCACCGTGAGCGATCAGTATCCGTCCCAGAACCCGTACGGGCAGCAGCCCGAACCGGGGCACACGCCGCAGTACGGCGCGCCTGCGCCGACCGGGCCCGGAGGCGAGCCGCCGCTCTGGGCACCGTGGTACGGGATCTCGTTCGGCAACGCCGTCCGGCGCTTCTTCAAGAAGTACGCCCGGTTCGACGGGCGTGCCAGCCGCAGTGAGTTCTGGTGGTGGGCGCTCGCGAACGCCATCGTCTACATCGTGCTCGGGATCCTGCTGGGGATCGGCATCGCGACCTCCGACCGCACGACGGTCTCGACCGGGTACAGCGTCTCGACGGTGATCGACCGACCGTCGGCGCTGTACATCATCGCCGCGATCCTCTTCGCGATCTGGGGTCTGGCGGTCCTGGTGCCGGGCATCGCCCTGTACTGGCGACGGCTGCACGACGCGAACCTCGCGGGGCCGTTCTGGTTCCTCGGGTTCGTCCCCGGTGTCGGCGGGATCATCCTGCTCGTCTTCTCGCTCCTGCCGCCGAAGCCGGAGGGGCAGCGCTTCGACCAGCCCGGCCGCGGCTGAGCGGAAGCACCCACAACGCGCGCGATGGGAAGCGAGAACGCGCGTCGGCAGTCGGAACGTTCGACTGCCGACGCGCGTTTCGACTTCCCTCGCACGAATCGGGCGGGCGCGCGGGCGCGCGGGTCGCGCGGCGGCGCGGGCTGCGCGGGCCGCGCCTGCGCGGGCTGCGCCTGCGCGGGAAGGTCAGACCGCGCGGACGCGGACCAGGGCGCCGTCGACGACCAGGTCGCGCACCGTGAGCGAGGGGTCCGCGATCTGGAACCGCAGCGCACCACCGGGCTGGTCGAACCACGGCTGCACGAACCGCACCGTCACGAGGAACGGGCGGTCGACGACGTAGCGGTGCACCTCGGGTGCAGCGGCGACGTGCGGCGGGAGCGAGCGCGACGGCATCGGGGTGTCGAGCGGGTGCAGCAGGTAGCCGTCCGGGCCACCGATGCGGTCCACCGGGACACCGGCCGGGATCTGGATCGTCAGTCCGTCGGGGCCGGCCTGCGCGACCTGCTGCGCGAGCTGCGGGTACGTCGAGGCGGCGCGGTCGCGGAGCCCGTCGAGCTCGTACCGCTGGATGTCCCGCGGCGCCGGGAACGGCCGGTTCAGGAAGCGGCGGAGCATCTCGACGGCGTCGGCTTCCCCGCGCGCGGTCGCGAGACGACGGGCCGTGCCGTAGTCGACGACCTCGAGCGCGAAGGTGTCCGGGGCGTCGGCGGGGACGATGCGGAGCGCACCTTCCACCGGCGGCTCGTGCAGGGTCTCTCCGGGGAGCTGCACGTACCGGATCGTGTAGCCGAGCTGGTCGAGGATGGGGCGCGTGTCCGCGAACGTCATGAGCGGGAGCCTAGTGGTCGGACCT
Source organism: Curtobacterium sp. ZW137 (assembly GCF_003762905.1). Lineage (GTDB taxonomy): Bacteria > Actinomycetota > Actinomycetes > Actinomycetales > Microbacteriaceae > Curtobacterium. The sequence goes on from NZ_RJKS01000005.1 coordinate 85,174, forward strand.
ATGCCGTTCCTGGTCTCCTGGCCGTCTATGCCCGACCGCGCATGACGGCCTGCTTGACCTCGGCGATGGCCTTCGTGACCTGGATCCCACGCGGGCACGCGTCGGTGCAGTTGAAGGTCGTGCGGCAGCGCCACACGCCTTCCTTGTCGTTGAGGATGTCGAGGCGCACGTTCGCGGCGTCGTCGCGCGAGTCGAAGATGAAGCGGTGCGCGTTGACGATCGCGGCCGGACCGAAGTACTGCCCGTCGGTCCAGAACACCGGGCACGAGGACGTGCACGCGGCGCACAGGATGCACTTCGTGGTGTCGTCGAAGCGGGCACGGTCGGCGACGGACTGCACGCGCTCCTTGCCGGGCTCCGGCGCCTTCGCGGGCTGGAGGAACGGCTGGACCTCGCGGTAGGACTTGAAGAAGGGCTCCATGTCGACGACGAGGTCCTTCTCGAGCGGCAGGCCCTTGATCGCCTCGACGTAGATCGGCTTCGACACGTCGAGGTCCTTGATCAGCGTCTTGCACGCCAGACGGTTGCGGCCGTTGATGCGCATCGCGTCCGAACCGCAGACACCGTGCGCGCAGGAGCGACGGAAGGTCAGCGACCCGTCCTGCTCCCACTTGATCTTGTGCAGGGCGTCGAGGATGCGGTCGGTCGGCAGCATCATGACGTCGAAGTCCTGCCAGCGCGGCTCGTCGTCGACGTCCGGGTCGAAACGCCGGATGATCACGGTGACGGGGAACGAGCCGGGAGGGGCGTCCACCGCATCGGTGCGGGGTGCGTCGGAGACCAGGGTGTCGGTCATCAGTACTTCCTCTCCATCGGCTCGTACCGCGTCACGACGACCGGCTTCCAGTCGAGTGTGATGTGGTCGTCGGCGAGTGACGAGTGCGGATCGCCCGTCAGGTACGCCATGGTGTGCTGCATGTAGTTCTCGTCGTCGCGCTTCGGGTAGTCGTCGCGCATGTGGCCGCCGCGGGACTCCTTGCGGTTCCGGGCGGAGTAGACGACGACCTCGGCGAGGTCGAGCAGGAACCCGAGCTCGACGGCTTCGAGCAGGTCGGTGTTGAACCGCTTGCCCTTGTCCTGCACCGAGACGTTCATGAACCGGTTGCGGAGCGTGTGGATCGTCTCCGTGACGCGGGCGAGGGACTCGTCGGTGCGGAACACCTGCGCGTTCTTGTCCATCTCCTCCTGCAGTTCCTTGCGGAGGGCGGCGACCCGCTCGGTGCCGGTCGAGGCACGCAGCTGCTCGAGCATCCCGCGGACGTTCGCGGCGGGGTCCTCGGGGAGGGGGAGGAACTCGGCGGTCTGCACCCACTCGGCGGCGTTGTTGCCGGAGCGCTTCCCGAAGACGTTGATGTCGAGCAGCGAGTTCGTGCCGAGGCGGTTCGACCCGTGCACCGAGACGCATGCGCACTCGCCGGCGGCGTACATGCCGGGGACGACGGTGTCGTTGTCGGAGAGGACCTCGGCGTTGGTGTTCGTCGGGATGCCACCCATCGCGTAGTGCGCGGTCGGCATCACCGGAACGGGCTCGACCACCGGGTCGACGCCGAGGTAGGTGCGCGCGAACTCGGTGATGTCGGGGAGCTTGGTCTCGAGGACCTCGGCACCCAGGTGCGTGCAGTCGAGGAGCACGTAGTCCTTGTTCGGACCGGCACCCCGGCCCTCGGCCACTTCCTGCACCATGCACCGGGCGACGATGTCACGCGGTGCGAGGTCCTTGATGGTGGGGGCGTACCGCTCCATGAAGCGCTCGCCAGAGGCGTTGCGGAGGATCGCGCCCTCACCACGGGCGCCCTCGGTGAGGAGGATGCCGAGGCCCGCGAGCCCGGTCGGGTGGAACTGGAAGAACTCCATGTCCTCGAGCGGGAGGCCGGTGCGCCAGACGATCCCGACGCCGTCACCGGTGAGGGTGTGCGCGTTCGAGGTCGTCTTGTACATCTTGCCGAAGCCGCCGGTCGCGAAGATCATCGCCTTCGCGTGGAACACGTGCAGCTCGCCGGTCGCGAGCTCGAACGCCACGACGCCCGCCGGCTGCTTGCGGGTGACGCCGTCGTCGCCGACGACGTCCACCATGATGAGGTCGAGGGCGTAGAACTCGTTGAAGAAGTTCACGCCGAGCTTCACGCAGTTCTGGAACAGCGTCTGCAGGATCATGTGGCCGGTGCGGTCCGCGGCGTAGCAGGCCCGGCGCACCGGGGCCTTGCCGTGGTCACGGGTATGGCCGCCGAAGCGACGCTGGTCGATCTTGCCCTCTGGCGTGCGGTTGAACGGCAGCCCCATGTTCTCGAGGTCGATGACCGCGTCGATCGCTTCCTTCGCGAGGATCTCGGCGGCGTCCTGGTCGACCAGGTAGTCGCCGCCCTTGATCGTGTCGAACGTGTGCCACTCCCACGAGTCCTCTTCGACGTTCGCGAGCGCTGCCGCCATGCCGCCCTGCGCCGCACCCGTGTGGGAGCGCGTCGGGTACAGCTTCGAGATGACGGCGGTGTTCGCCTTCGGCCCCGCTTCGATCGCGGCCCGCATGCCGGCGCCTCCCGCGCCGATGATGACGATGTCGAACTGGTGGTGATGGACGGTGATGTCGGTCACGGTGTCTTTCCGTTGGGGAGCGGGTGCGGGCTGCGGTGCTGGGCCGGGGCTACTGCGCGGGGCAGAACGACGGCAGGTCCGCGGCGGCGGCGCCGGCGGGGCACGGGTCGAAGGTCCAGCACACCAGGGTGCCGAGGACGATGAGCAGCACGCACGCGACGAGGATCGCGATGAGCAGGGTCTTCCGGACGGCCGGCTTCGACACGTAGTCGTTGACGATGGTGCGCATGCCGTTCGAGCCGTGGATCAGCGCGAGCCACAGCATCAGGGTGTCCCACACCTGCCAGAAGGGGCTCGCCCACTTGCCGGCGACGAACGCGAAGTCGATCTGCTTGACGCCTTCGCCCGCCACCATGTTGACGAAGAGGTGGCCGAAGATCAGCACGACGAGCAGGACGCCCGAGCCGCGCATGTAGATCCAGCCCCACTTCTCCCAGTTGGTGGTGCGGCGTGCGGCCTCGGCACTGCGAGGGGGCGCGATGGTCTGCGTGGTCATGGTCAGCCCCTGATCAGTGGAAGTCGGCGACGAGGTTCATGAGCTGGCGCGGCAGGAAGCCCGCGATCGCCACGGCCCAGAGCACGATGACGATCCAGAACATCGCCCGCTGGTACTTCGGCCCCTTGGACCAGAAGTCGATCAGGATGATGCGCAGCCCGTTGAACGCGTGGAAGACGATCGCCATCACGAGGGCGATCTCGCCGAGGTTCATGATCGGCGTCTTGTACGTCGAGATGACGGCGTTGTACGCCTCTGGGGAGAGGCGGACGAGGGCCGTGTCGAGGATGTGCACGAGCAGGAAGAAGTAGATCGCGACACCGGTCACGCGGTGCAGGACCCAGGACCACATCCCGGTGCTGCCGCGGTACAGGGTGCCCTGTGGCGTCCGTGATGCGCGCGGCGCATCGATCGTCACCTGCGGGGCGGCTGTCGCCGTACCCCCTGCGGTCTGCTCGGCCATGAGCTCGCCTTCCCGTAGGACAGGCCCGCCGATCGGCGAGCCGTTGCCGTCATGTTCGTGTGGAACACGTCCATCCTACGACCGCGCACTGACGTTCTCGTTCCACCCCGTGAGAATCCCACGCCCCGCGGGCGGCGCGCCGATGGTCCTGGCGGTGTCGTGGTGTGCGAGCAGTTCGTCGCCGATCGCCTCCCACGTGGTGCCCTCGACGCGGAGCCGGCCGGCGGATCCCATCCGATCGGCCCGAGCACGGTCGAGGTGCAGCCCGAGCACGGCCGCCCGGAGCGCCTGCGGCACGTCCGGGTCGTAGAGCTCGCCGTCGAGTCCCGGCGCGACGAGGTCGAGCGGACCGCCGGCCGCCGGGGCGACGACCGGGAGCCCGGATGCGTGCGCCTCCTGCAGGGTCTGCCCGAACGTCTCGGCGGGACCCGTGTGCACGAACACGTCGAGCGCCGCGTACACGTCGGCCAGCGCGTCGCCGCGCAGTGGACCGGTGAAGGTCGCGTCCAGGTGACGGAGCCGTCGCTCCAGCGCCGGACGGGAGGGTCCCCCTCCTGCGACCACGACCCTGATCCCGGGGATGCCACCGAGTTCGGCGAGCCGTTCGACCTCCTTCTCCGGTGCGAGCCGGCCCACGTAGCCCACGATGGTCTCCCCGTGCGGAGCGAGTCGCCGCCGCAGGGCGCGCACCGGGCCGGACCGCCGTCGGTCCGGGTGGAAGAGGACGGTGTCGACGCCACGACCCCACCTGGCGACGCGCGGCACGCCGTCCGCGGCGAGCATCGCCGCGGTCGCGGACGACGGGGCGAGCGTCAGCGACGCCCCGGCGTGGATGCGCCCGAGCACCCGGCGGACGAGGGGCGTGGTCGCTGCCAGGCCGTTGCGGCGGGCGAACCCGGCCACGTCGGTCTGGAAGACGGCGACGGAGGGGATGCCGAGCCTCCCGGCTGCCGTGATCGCGCGCCCACCCAACAGGAACGGACTCGCGGCGTGCAGCACGTCGGCGCCGGAGGCGGCGAGGATGGTGTCGAGGACGGGGTGGGGGAGCGCGACCGGGAACTGCCGGTACGCGACGGCGGGGATCCGGTGGACGTCGAACCCGCGGTACCGCTCCAGCTCGGTCCGGGAACGACGGCTCGCGAGCCACGGGGTGTCCGGCGCGATCACGACCGCGCGGTGGCCCCGGCGCTCGAGGTGGTCCAGGACCGCCAGGACACTCGTGGTCACGCCGTTGAGGGTGGGCAGGAAGCTCTCGGTCACGACGGCGACGGTCCTCTGGGCCGAGCCGCGCTCCACGCTGCGTGCGTTCATGGCGGTGCCCATGCTCCGCGCGCCACGTGACGCTGCGGGGGACCCGACGGTGAACGGGACGGTGGGCGCGGGTGAACTCACCGTGCGGTTTGCCGCACCGGGCGCGCACCCGTCGGGCGATCCCGTCGTGCGCACCCAGGAAGGACGACCCCCGACCGGTACGGTGAGCGGGTGGCAGCCCCCCTCGAAGACTTCTACGCGATCATCCCCGCCGGCGGGATCGGATCGCGCCTCTGGCCGCTCTCGCGCGCCGACGCCCCGAAGTTCCTGCACGACCTGACCGGATCGGGCACCTCGCTCCTCCGGCAGACGTGGGACCGGCTCGCACCGCTCGCGGGGGAGTCGCGGATCATGGTGGTCACCGGCCGCGCGCACCGCGTCGCGGTCGAGTCGCAGCTGCCGGGCATCGACGACCACAACGTCGTGCTCGAGAGCGAGCCGAAGGACTCCACCGCGGCGATCGGTCTCGCGGCCGCGATCCTCCGTCGTCGGGAGCCCGACGTCGTCATCGGGTCGTTCGCGGCCGACCACGTCATCGGCGACGCCCGCGGGTTCCGCCGGTCGGTGCGCGAGGCCGTGGCGGTCGCCCGTGCCGGGTACGTCACCACGATCGGCATCACCCCGACCGAGCCGGCGATCGGCTTCGGCTACATCCACGCCGACGGTGAGGGCCTGGGGGTCGATGGTGCCCCGAACGCCCACTCGGTGCGGTCCTTCGTCGAGAAGCCCGACCTGGACACGGCCCGCGGGTACCTGGAGGACGGCTCCTACCTCTGGAACGCCGGCATGTTCATCGCCCGGGCGGACGTCATCCTCGCGGAGATCGGCCGGGCCGAGCCGGAGCTGCTCGCCGGCCTCGAAGAGCTCGCCGCCGCGTGGGACACCTCGGCGCGCGGCGTCGTGGTGGACCGGATCTGGCCCGCGCTGAAGAAGATCGCGATCGACTACACCGTGGCGGAGCCCGCGGCGGCTGCCGGCCGGATGGCCGTGGTGCCCGGCGACTTCGACTGGGACGACGTCGGCGACTTCGCGTCCCTCGCGAAGTTGCAGTCCGGCGGCCGGACGAACAACCTCGCGGTGCTCGGCGACGGCGCCCGGATCCTGGCGGACTCCTCGAGCGGGATCGTGGTGTCGCACAGCCAGCGCCTGATCTCGCTCATCGGGGTCGAGGACATCGTGGTCGTGGACACCCCGGACGCACTGCTCGTGACGACCAGCGCGAACGCCCAGCGGGTCAAGGGTGTGGTGGATGCACTGAAGATCAGTGGCCGGGACGACGTCCTGTAGCGCTCCATCGCCAAACCCCCACAACTGGGGTCCTGAGCACGTCGTCGCGTTACGGCCGCGTTACGGCGCGGTCGCGATCTCGTAACTGATCCACAGGCGGCTCCGAGGGCGTTCTGTACCGACCAGGCGGTCGTGTACTGTCGCCACGATCGCCCGGTGCGCAGTGACCGGGCCCTGCTCCCCGGAGGAACCAACCCGTGTCATCTCGTACCCGTCAGATCGCACTCAGCGGCCTCGCGCTCCTCGGCACCGTCGCCGTCCTGGCCGGCTGCTCCGCCGCTCCGTCCGACACCTCGTCGGCGAAGACCACCAGCTTCCGCCCCTGCATGGTGTCGGACTCCGGCGGCTTCGACGACAAGTCCTTCAACCAGCTCGGCTACGAGGGCCTGAAGGACGCCGCCAAGGACCTCGGCGCGACCTACAAGTCGGCCGAGTCGAAGGACTCCACGGTCTACGACTCCAACATCGAGCAGCTCGTCAACCAGAACTGCAAGCTCATCGTGACGGTCGGCTTCAACCTCGCCGACGCCACGAAGAAGCAGGCCGCTGCGAACCCCGACACCGACTTCGCGATCATCGACGACAACTCGATCGACGCCAAGAACGTCAAGCCGATCACGTTCGACACCTCGCAGGCGGCGTTCCTCGCCGGCTACGCGGCGGCGTCCTACTCGAAGTCCGGCGTCGTCGGCACCTTCGGCGGCATGCAGATCCCGACCGTCACCATCTTCATGGACGGCTTCGCGGACGGCGTGAAGTACTACAACGAGAAGAAGGGCAAGGACGTCCAGGTCAAGGGCTGGGACGTCGACAGCCAGAAGGGCTCCTTCACCGGTGGCTTCGAGGCCGGCACCCAGGCGAAGTCGGTCGCGCAGACCCTCCTCGACCAGAACGCCGACGTGATCCTGCCCGTCGGTGGCCCGATCTACCAGAGCGCCGCGGAAGCCATCAAGGACGCCGACAACGGCTCCGTCCTGATCGGTGCGGACAGCGACCTCTACGAGGCCGACCCGCGCTACAAGGACATCGCACTGACGTCCGTCGAGAAGGGCATGCGCCCCGCGACCAAGGACGTCGTCGAGCAGGCTGCCAAGGGCGACTTCTCGAAGACCCCGTACGTCGGCACGCTGAAGAACGACGGCGTCGGCATCGCGCCGTTCCACGACTACGCGTCGAAGGTCGACTCGGGCCTGTCCAAGGAGCTCGACACGATCAAGGCCGGCATCATCGACGGCTCGATCAAGGTCGAGACCAAGGCGACCGTCAAGTAGCACCACCGATGCGGGCGGGGGAGTTCTCCTCCGCCCGCATTCCCATGCGCTCCGCAGCACCACGACAGAAATAGACTCCCGACATGAAGCTGGAACTCCGCGGCATCACCAAGCGGTTCGGCCCCCTGGTCGCGAACGACCACATCTCCCTCACCGTCGAACCGGGCGAGGTGCACTGCCTCCTCGGTGAGAACGGTGCGGGCAAGTCCACCCTGATGAACGTGCTCTACGGCATGTACCAGGCCGAAGAGGGCGAGATCCTCCTGGACGACGTCGTCCAGGACTTCGACGGCCCCGGCGACGCGATGCGCGCCGGCATCGGCATGGTGCACCAGCACTTCATGCTCGTGCCCGTGTTCACCGTCGCCGAGAACGTGATGCTCGGCCAGGAGCAGACCACGTTCGGCGGCCGACTCGACCTCGCCGGCGCCCGCAAGCGCGTCCGCGAGATCTCCGAGCGCTTCGGGTTCGACGTCGACCCCGACGCCCGGGTCGAGGACCTGCCCGTCGGCGTGCAGCAGCGCGTGGAGATCATCAAGGCACTCTCCCGCGACGCCTCCGTGCTCGTGTTCGACGAGCCGACGGCCGTCCTCACCCCGCAGGAGACCGACGAGCTGATGGGCATCATGCGCCAGCTCCGCGAAGCCGGCACCGCCATCGTCTTCATCACCCACAAGCTCCGTGAAGTCCGCGAAGTCGCCGACCGCATCACGGTGATCCGGCTCGGCAAGGTCGTCGGAGAGGCATCCCCGACCGCGACGAACAACGAGCTCGCCGCCCTCATGGTCGGCCGCGCGGTCTCCCTCGTCGTGGACAAGGAGCCCTCCGCCGGTGGGGAGGACGCGCTCGTCGTCCAGAACGTCACCGTCACCGACCCGTCCGGCATCGTGCTCGTCGACGACGTCTCCTTCACCGTCCGGCGCGGCGAGGTCCTCGCCATCGCCGGCGTGCAGGGCAACGGCCAGACCGAGCTCACCGAGGCGATCATCGGACTCGAGCCGATCCGCACCGGGCACGTCACGCTCGACGGCAAGGAGCTCACCGGCCGGAGCGTCAAGCAGGTGCTCGACGCCGGTGTCGGCTTCGTCCCCGAGGACCGCAAGGAAGACGGGCTCGTCGGCGAGTTCACCATCGCCGAGAACCTGATGCTCGACCGCGCCGACCACAGCGAGTTCGTCCGCGCCGGCACGATCCGGGCCGCGGAACGCGACGCCTTCGCCGACGAGAAGATCGCCGAGTTCGACATCCGTACCCCCGGCCGCACCACCGCGGCCGGCCGGCTGTCCGGCGGCAACCAGCAGAAGATCGTCCTCGCCCGCGAACTCAGCCGCGACCTGCGCCTCTTCGTCGCGGCGCAGCCCACCCGCGGCATCGACGTCGGGTCGATCGAGTTCGTGCACAAGCGCATCGTCGCCACCCGCGACTCCGGCGTCCCGGTCATCGTCGTCTCCACGGAGCTCGACGAGGTCGTGGCGCTCGCCGACCGGATCGCGGTGATGTACCGCGGCGCGATCATCGGCATCGTCCCCGCGGACACCCCGCGCGACGTCCTCGGCCTGATGATGGCCGGAGAACTGCCCGAAGGAACGGAGCTGGCAGCGTGAGCACCCCCACGCCCCCCGAAGAGAACACCCTGCCCACCGACGACCGCATCCAGGACGTCGAGGGCGGCCCCCGCCTGATGACCGACTCCGCGGACGACACCGAGCGCCGCGCGGGCGACCGCACCGGCACCGCGCGCATGCAGGCCGCCCTGCAGGGCATCATGAACGGCTCCGTGCTCGTCACGGTCCTGGCGATCGTGCTCGCACTCGTCGCGTGCGGCATCCTCATCGCCATCACGGACCCCGCCGTGCAGCAGGCGGCCGGCTACTTCTTCGCCCGCCCCGGCGACACGTTCCGCGCGATCTGGACCGCGGTCGGCGGCTCGTACGCCTCGCTCTTCCAGGGCTCGGTCATCAACTTCGGTGCGAGCTCCTTCGCGCAGGCGATCGCCCCGATCACCCGCTCGATCGACTACGCCGTGCCGCTCATCGCAGCGGGTCTCGGCATCGCCATCTCGTTCCGCGCCGGCCTGTTCAACATCGGCGGCCAGGGACAGATCCTGATGGGCGCGGCCGCGGCCGGCTGGGTCGGCTTCGCGGTCGACCTGCCCGCGGCGATCCACATCCCGCTCACGATCATCGCCGGCATCGTCGGCGGCGCGGTCTGGGGTGGCATCGTCGGTGTGCTGAAGGCGCGGACGGGCGCGAACGAGGTCGTCCTGACGATCATGCTCAACTACGTCGCGCTCTACCTCGTCAGCTACCTCCTCCGGACCCCCGGTCTGCTGCAGGCACCGGGCAGCCCGAACCCGATCTCACCCGCCATGAAGGACTCCGCGGTGCTCCCGGCACTGTTCGGCCCGCGCTTCGGCATCGACCTCGGCTTCGTCGTTGCGCTCATCGCCGTGGTCGTCGTGTGGTGGCTCGTGAACAAGTCCTCGCTCGGCTTCCGCTTCCGCACCATCGGTGAGAACCCGCGTGCGGCTCGGGTCGCCGGCATGAGCGTGCCGTCGCTGACCATCTGGGTGCTCGTCATCTCCGGTGCGCTCGTCGGCATCGCCGGGGCGTACCAGGTGCAGGGTGCCGTCACGAGCGGCTTCACCTCGAACATCGACGCCGGCATCGGCTTCGACGCGATCACGGTCGCGCTCCTCGGCCGCTCGAAGCCGTGGGGCACCTTCTGGGCGGCGATCCTGTTCGGCGTCCTGAAGAACGGCGGCTACGCCATGCAGGCCGCGAACGGCATCCCGATCGACATCGTCGGTGTCATCCAGGCCCTCATCGTCCTGTTCATCGCGGCCCCGCCGCTCGTCCGCGCGATCTTCCGGATCCCGCAGCCGGGCGCGCGCCGCAAGAGCTCCAAGAAGTCCGAGCGGAAGGCAGTCGCCGCGTGAGCACCCTCAGCCCCACAGCGGCCATGCCCGCCCCGACGGCCGACCGCGCCGTCGAGTCCACCCGCAGCTGGAAGCTCCCGATCGCGTTCGCCGTGTTCACGGTCGTCGCACTCGTGTTCTTCGGGTTCCTGCACCGTGCCGGCGACGCCACGTTCCGGCTCGCGAACGCCGGCGACTTCGTGCAGCTGCCCGACGTGCCGCTGCCCGCCACCGGCACCGGCATCGTCGTCATCGTGGTGCTCGCCCTGGCCACCGTGTACGCGTTCGTCCAGGCCAGCCGTTACGAGAAGACCCCGCTCTGGGTGACCTCGCTGTTCGCGCTGTTCTTCGTGGTCGGGTTCCTCGCATGGGCCGCGGCCGGTGCGACGATCCCGGTGCCCGGGCTCCTCGTCGGTGCCCTCGGGCTCAGCGTCCCGCTGGTGTTCGGTGCCCTCGGCGGCGTGATCTCGGAGCGCGTCGGTGTGGTCAACATCGCGATCGAGGGCCAGTTCCTCGCCGGCGCGTTCGTCTCCGCGATGATCGGCTCGCTCACCGGCTCGGCGTGGGTGGGCCTCATCGGTGCCCTCGTCGCGGGGGTGCTCGTGTCGTTCGTCCTCGCAGCGTTCAGCATCAAGTACCTCGTCGACCAGGTCATCGTCGGCGTCGTCATCAACGCGTTCGTGTCCGGCCTGACCGGCTTCCTCTACTCGCAGGTGCTCTCGCCCGCCGAGCAGACGCTCAACGTCGGCATCCGGTTCCCGGTGCTGCCGATCCCGGTGCTGCACCAGATCCCGGTCATCGGCCCGGTGTTCTTCGAGCAGAACGTCATCGTGTACATCGCCTACGTCGCAGTGGCCGTCGTCACCTTCGCGCTCTTCAAGACGCGCTGGGGCCTGCGCCTCCGTGCGGTCGGCGAGCACCCGCAGGCCGCGGACACGGTCGGCATCAACGTGCTCAGCACGCGCTTCTGGAACGTCTCCCTGGCAGGCGCGATCGCCGGCCTCGGCGGCGCGTACTTCACGCTCGGCTCCGTCGGACCGTTCGCCAAGGACATGACCGCCGGCGCGGGCTACATCGCCCTCGCCGCCGTCATCTTCGGCCGCTGGGACCCGATCAAGGCGACGCTCGCGGCGCTGCTGTTCGGCTTCGCGTCGAACCTGCAGAACGTCCTCGGGTCGATCAACTCGCCCGTCCCGAGCGAGTTCCTGCTGATGCTGCCCTACGTGGTGACGATCTTCGCGGTGGCCGGCCTGGTCGGGCAGTCGCGTGGTCCCGCCGCGTCCGGCAAGCCGTACACCAAGAGCTAGCCGGGAGGCACGGCACATGACCGAAACGGGCCCTGCGGCCGACCACGCGGTCGCCGCCACCGCCGGGGAGGACCCCGCCACGAGCCTCCCGTCCGAACGCGACTGGGCGTCGCTCCGCGACGCGGCCACGGCTGCCATGCGGCACGCCTACGCGCCGTACTCGTCGTTCCCGGTGGGGGCAGCTGCGCTCACCGACGACGGCCGGATCGTGTCCGGCTGCAACGTGGAGAACGCGTCCTACGGCGTGACGCTCTGCGCGGAGTGCTCGCTCGTCTCGCAGCTGCACATGACCGGCGGCGGCAAGCTCGTCGCGTTCACGTGCGTGGACGGCGACGGGGCCACCCTGATGCCGTGCGGCCGCTGCCGGCAGCTGCTGTTCGAGCACTCGGCCGAGGGCATGCTGCTGGAGACCGTCTCCGGCATCCGCACCATCGACGAGGTCCTGCCGGATGCCTTCGGGCCCCGCACCCTCGTCACGTACCAGCAGGAGCACTGAACCATGGCCGTCGAACCGTTCGACACCGTCGACCTCATCCGCACCAAGCGGTCGGGCTCCGCGCTGAGCACGCCGGAGATCGACTGGCTCGTCGACGCGTACACCCGCGGGTACGTCGAGGACCCGCAGATGGCCGCACTCGCGATGGCGATCTTCCTGAACGGGATGGAGCGCCGGGAGATCAAGGACCTGACGCTCGCGATGATCGCGTCGGGGGAGCGGATGTCGTTCTCCTCGCTCGGCAAGACGACCGTGGACAAGCACTCCACCGGTGGGGTCGGCGACAAGATCACCCTGCCGCTCGCGCCGCTCGTGGCGTCGTTCGGGGTCGCCGTGCCGCAGCTCTCCGGGCGCGGGCTCGGCCACACCGGCGGCACGCTCGACAAGCTCGAGTCGATCCCGGGGTGGCAGGCATCGCTGTCGAACGACCGGCTCCTCGAGATCCTGGACGACGTCGGGGCCGTGATCTGCGCGGCCGGCTCGGGCCTGGCACCCGCGGACAAGAAGCTCTACGCGCTCCGCGACATCACCGGGACCGTCGAGTGCATCCCGCTCATCGCGTCGAGCATCATGTCGAAGAAGATCGCCGAGGGCACCGGTGCGCTCGTGCTCGACGTGAAGTTCGGGTCGGGGGCGTTCATGCCCACGTACGAAGCGTCCCGGGAGCTCGCGCAGACGATGGTCGACCTCGGCAAGGACGCCGGGGTCGCGACCTCGGCGCTGCTGACCGACATGGAGGTCCCGCTCGGGCTGACGATCGGCAACGCGCTCGAAGTGCGGGAGTCGATCGAGGTCCTCGAGGGCGGCGGCCCGGCGGACGTGGTGTCCCTGACGCTCTCGCTCGCTTCCGAGATGCTCCGCCTGGCGGGGCTGCCGGACGCCGACCCGGCTGCGGCGCTGGCCGACGGCCGCGCGATGGACACCTGGCGCCGGATGATCGGGGCGCAGGGCGGGGACCCGGCCGCCGCGCTGCCCGTCGCCCGCGAGCAGCACGTCGTCACGGCGCCGTCGTCCGGCGTGCTCGTCGAGCAGCAGGCGCTGCCGTTCGGTGTCTCCGCCTGGCGGCTCGGCGCCGGTCGTGCCCGTGCGCAGGACCCGGTGCAGGCCGGGGCCGGCATCGAGCTGCACGTCAAGCCCGGCGACACCGTGACCGAGGGGCAGCCGCTCTGGACGCTGCACACCGACGAGGAATCGCGGATCCCGCGTGCGCTCGAGGTGCTCGACGGGGCCTGGTCGATCGGATCGTCCGCTCCGGCGCGGGGGCCGATCGTGCGTGAACGCCTGACGTGAGGTCGTCTGTCCACATGTAGGGAGCCTCCAGGCAGTTCTCCACGAACCTGTGGGACGTCGCCTGCGAGGCGGGGGTGACCACCGATAGCCTGGTGGACATGAGCGCCGACGCCGCACCCACGTACCGACTGCCCGACGCGGGCGCCGTGATCAACGACCTGCCCAAGGTCTCGCTGCACGACCACCTCGACGGTGGCCTCCGCCCCGCGACGATCATCGAGCTCGCCGACGCGGCGGGCATCGCGCTCCCCACCACCGACGCCGCCGAGCTCGGCCAGTGGTTCGCGGACCAGTCGAACTCCGGGTCGCTCGTCGAGTACCTCAAGACGTTCGACGTCACCACGAGCGTGATGCAGACGGCGCACGGCCTGACCCGCGTCGCGCGGGAGTTCGTCGAGGACCTCGTCGCCGACGGTGTCGTGTACGGCGAGATCCGGTGGGCGCCCGAGCAGCACCTGCAGGGCGGGCTGACCCTCGACGAGACGGTCGAGGCCGTGCAGGCCGGCATCGAGGAAGCGGTCGACGCCGCCGGCGGAGCGATCCGCGTCGGACAGCTCGTCACCGCGATGCGCCACGCCGACCGCGCGCTCGAGATCGCCGAGCTCGCCGTCCGCCACCGTGACCGTGGCGTCGTCGGGTTCGACATCGCCGGGGCCGAAGCCGGGTTCCCCGCCTCGAACCACCGCGCCGCGTTCGACTACCTCGCCTCCGAGCTCTTCCCCGTCACCGTGCACGCGGGTGAAGCCGACGGGCTCGCCTCGATCCGCTCGGCCCTCGTCGACGGTCGCGCGCTCCGCCTCGGCCACGGTGTCCGCCTGTTCGAGGACGTCACCCTCTCCGACGCCGGTGACGGCTCCACGCTGGCGTCCCTCGGGGAGATCGCCTCGTGGGTCCGTGACCGCGAGATCCCGCTCGAGCTCTCGCCGTCCTCGAACCTGCAGACCGGCGCGATCGCCGCGTGGGGCGACGACCTCGCCGACCACCCGTTCGACGTGCTCTACCAGCTCGGCTTCCGGGTCACCGTGAACACCGACAACCGCCTGATGAGCAACACCACGCTCACCAAGGAGCTGGCACTCCTCGCCGGCACGTTCGGGTACGACCTCGACGACCTCGCCGCGTTCCAGATCAACGCCGCCCTCGGCTCGTTCCTGCCGCTCGAGGACCGCGAGGAGATCATCGCGCTGATCACGTCCGGCTACGCGGAGGCCTGATCGCATGGGTCTGCCGCCGCTCTCCGACGACGCCGTCGTGCTCGGTGCGTCCGCGCCGACGTGGCGTGACGCGCTCCGGCTCGCCGGTGGCGCCCTCGTCGCGTCGGGAGCGGCGACGGACGCCTACACCGACGCCATGATCGCCATGGTGGAGGAACACGGGCCGTACATCGTGATCTCGCCCGGGCTGGCGTTCGCGCACGCACGGCCGGGATCGTCGGTGCTCCGAGACGGCCTCGCCGTCGTGACGCTGTCCACGCCCGTGTCGTTCGGGCACCCGCACAACGACCCCGTCTCGGTGGTGCTCGGGCTCGCCGTCGCCGGGGTCGGGACGCACCTCGAGTCCATCGGCGAGATCGCGAACCTGTTCAACGACGCCTCGGTGACGTCCCGGCTCGCCGCGGCCGGGTCCGCAGCGGAGATCCGCTCGATCATGGGGGTGTCGGCATGAAGATCGTGACCATCTGCGGTGCGGGCATCGGGTCGAGCGCGATCCTCAAGGTGAACGCCGAGAAGGCCCTGTCGGCGCTCGGGCTCACGGCAGAGGTCGTGGCGGCCGACGTCGCCTCGGTGCGCGCGGTGTCCGACGACGCGAACGTGATCCTCACCTCGCAGGAGTTCGTCGAGGCGATCGGGGACACCTACGCCGAGGTCATCGTGATCCGGAACCACTTCGACCAGAGCGAGATCACGGCCGCCGTCGAGCGGTCCTTGGGCGAGGCACCGGCGCCGTAGCGGGGCGCACGGACCTGCGCTGGGTGCCCCGGAGCGGGGCGCACGGCGCTGCGCTCGGTGACCCGTAGCATTGGCCCATGGCCAGCACGACCACCGACTCCAACCCGCTCAACGACCCCGCCGTCGACCCGTTCGACGTCGCCCGTGATGCCGCAGCCGTCATCGCAGCGAAGTCCGGCATCGAGCGGCACGACATCGCTCTGACACTCGGATCCGGGTGGGGGAAGGCCGCCGACCTCGTCGGCGAGACCGTCTCCGAGATCCCCGCCGCCGAGGTCCCCGGGTTCAGCGCCTCCGCCGTCCCCGGGCACTCCGGCACGGTGCGCTCGATCCGCCTGCCCGACGGGCGCCACGCGCTCGTGATCGGGGCCCGGACGCACTACTACGAGGGCCACGGGGTCCGTCGTGTCGTGCACAGCGTCCGCACCGCCGCCGCGACCGGTGCCACCACGATGGTGCTGACGAACGGTGCCGGCGGCATCAAGGAGCACTGGAAGCCGGGCACGCCCGTGCTCATCAGCGACCACATCAACCTCACCGCGGACAGCCCGCTCGAGGGCGCGACCTTCATCGACCTCACCGACCTGTACTCGGCGCGGCTCCGCGCCGTCGCCCGCACGATCGACCCGTCCCTCGACGAAGGCGTCTACACGCAGTTCCGCGGTCCGCACTACGAGACCCCGGCGGAGGTCCAGATGGCGAAGACCATCGGCGGCCACATCGTCGGCATGTCCACCGCGCTCGAGGCCATCGCCGCCCGCCAGGCCGGCATGGAGATCCTCGGGTTCTCGCTCATCACGAACCTCGCCGCCGGCATCCAGAAGACCCCGCTGTCCCACACCGAGGTGCTCGAGGCCGGGCGGGATGCCGAGCCGGTGATCGCGGACCTGCTCGCACGCGTGGTGGCGGCGCTGTGACCTCGGACGTGCTCGACGTCGCGCGGGCGTGGCTCGCGCAGGACCCGGACCTCGAAACACAGGGCTCGCTCGACGCCGTGGTCGCGCGCGCGTCGTCGGGCGACGAGGAAGCCATGTCGGTCCTTGCCGAACGGTTCGCCGGGCGTCTGGAGTTCGGCACCGCCGGGCTCCGCGCCGAGCTCGGCTGGGGTCCGCTCCGGATGAACCGGGTCGTGGTGACCCAGGCGGCCGCCGGTCTCGCGCGGTTCCTCATCGACACCGGCCGGCAGCGGAGCGTCGTCATCGGGTACGACGGCCGGGTGAACTCGGACGTCTTCGCCCGGGACTCGGCCGAGGTGATGCGGGGCCTCGGCCTCGACGTCACGCTGCTGCCGTCCGCGCTCCCGACACCCGTGCTGGCGTTCGCCGTCCGGCACCTCGACGTCGGTGCCGGCGTGATGGTGACCGCGAGCCACAACCCGCCGCGGGACAACGGCTACAAGGTGTACCTCGGCGGGGACGACGACGGATCGCAGATCGTGCCGCCGGTCGACGGCGCCATCGCGGCCGCGATCGACGCAGTCGCCGCGGGGTCCATCGCCGCCCTGCCGCGCGCGACGGACTACACGGTCGCCCCGGCTGCCGTCCTCGACGCCTACGTGGCCGCCACGGCCGCGATCGTGCCCGCACCGGCCCTCCCGGTCGCATCGCAGCCGTCCGTCGTCTACACGGCCATGCACGGCGTCGGGTGGGAGACCGCCCGGGCGGTGTTCGCCGCGGCCGGGTTCGCCGAGCCGGCCGTCGTGCCGGAACAGATCGAGCCGGACGGGGCGTTCCCGACGGTGTCGTTCCCGAACCCGGAGGAGCCGGGCGCGATGGACCTCGCGATCGCCCGCGGTGTCGCGGTCGGCGCGGACCTGGTGATCGCGAACGACCCCGACGCCGACCGGCTCGCCCTGGCGATCCCGGTGGGTGCCCCCGGGTCCGGTCCGCGCGAGTACCGGCGGTTGTCCGGCAACGAGGTGGGCTGGCTGCTCGGCTGGCGTGCTGCGTCGCGGGCGGTCGAGGCCGGGCGGTCCGGGGTCCTCGCGGCGTCGATCGTGTCGTCGCCGGCGCTGTCCCGGGTCGCGGCCCGGCACGGCCTCGGGTACCGGGACACCCTGACCGGGTTCAAGTGGGTCTCCCGCGTGCCCGACCTGCTCTTCGGGTACGAGGAAGCGCTCGGCTACCTCGTCGACCCGCAGGTGGTCCGCGACAAGGACGGCATCTCCGCGGCGCTCGAGCTGCTCTCGCTCGCCACGTCGCTGGCGGCATCGGGGTCGAGCATCGCCGGGCAGCTGGAGGCGTTCGCGGCGGAGTTCGGCGCGTTCGCGTCCGGGCAGGTGGCGACCCGCGTCGACGACCTGTCCCGCATCGGCGCGATCATGTCCGCGCTCCGGGACGCACCGCCGACGTCGCTCGGCGGCATCGAGGTCCTCGCCACGACGGACTACCAGTCCGGCGTGGAGGGCTTCCCGCCGTCCGACATCCTGCGATACGACCTCGCCGGGGAGGCGCGGGTCATCGTCCGCCCGAGCGGCACCGAGCCCAAGGTGAAGGTCTACATCGACACGGTCGCGGCCACCCCCGCCGAGGCCCAGTCGCTCGTCGACGCCCTCGCCGCCGGCATCCGCCCCCGCGTCTCGTAGCGCGCTGCGCGCGCTGCTGCCGCGCGCCGCTGCCGCGCGCCGCGCCCGGCGCTGACGTGCCGGCCGCGGTGCGTCTTGGCAGCGCACAACCGAAACCGGCTCGAACCACGGTCATTCGCGGTTCGAGCCGTTTTCGGTTGTGCGAGCTCCGCGCGGAGGACGCGTGGGGGAGTCCTCCACAAGGGGTCGGCCGGCCGAGGTTGTGCACAGATCGGGCGCGCGAGCACCCGTCTTGAGCGGTCCCCGAGACGATGCGGGGATGGAACGTCTCGAGATCCTCGTGGGTGGGGCTGCGGACACGACCGGGCGCCGCGGTGCACGGCTGAGCGCCGCGGCGGACACCGGCCGGCTGCTCCGCCTGGCACCTGCGCGCTATGTCGACGCTGACGCCTGGCGTCGAGCGGACCCGGGCACGAGACACGTCGCGCGGGTCCGAGCGGTCCACGGTCGACTCTCCGAACGACTGATCGTGTCGCACGCCTCGGCGGCCGCGCTCCACGGGCTCCCCTGGCGGGGTGAGTTCCCGGATGTGGTGGAGGTGATCGACACGCAGCGGACCACGACCCAGTCACTCCGGTCCGTCCGGAAACATCCCGGACAGAACCGCTCGTTACAGACCGTCAGGATGACGACGACGGGGCGGCGCGTGACCGACATCGTGGTGACGGCGATCGACATCGCCATCGCGCACGAACTGCGGTTGTCCGTCCCGATCCTCGACGTGGTTCTCCGACGCGGCGTCGATCGGGCTGCGCTCACCACGGAGCTCGCAGGGCGATCGGCGGTGCACGGTCGTGCTCGCGCCACCGCCGCGATCGAGCTCGCGGACGCACTGAGCGGTTCTCCCGGGGAGTCGGTCGCCCGGGTCGCGCTCGATGAGGTCGGGGCGCCGCGGCCCGAGCTCCAGCGCGAGTTCCACGACGATGCGGGGTTCGTCGCGCGCGTCGACTTCTGGTTCCCGGAGCAGGGCGTCGTGCTCGAGTTCGACGGCCGAGCGAAGTACACCGACGCGTCGATGCGCGACGCGGGCACCACTGCGGCCGATGTCGTCTACGCCGAGAAGCGGCGCGAGGACCGACTCCGTCGGGTTCCGGGGGTGAACGGCATCGGACGCTTCGGCTGGACTGAGGCGAACGACGCAGAACTCCTCCGCGCTCTGCTCCGCTCGTGCGGGGTCCCGATGGTCGAACGCTCGTTCCGCACGGTGCGCTGAACGATGTCGATCGTCACCGCACAACGGAAACCGGTTCGAACCACGGACATCCGCGGTTCGAACCGGTTTCGGTGGTGCGCTGCCGAACGGCACCACGGGGCGCCGCGGCGCGCCGCGGCGCGCAGCGCGCGCGGCGGCGCGCAGCGCGCGCAGCGCCCCGCGGCGCAGCGCGGCGCGTAGCGCGCGCAGCGCCCGGCGCCCGCGGCGCGCGGCGCGCGGCGCGCTACGCGAGCTCGAGCAGCACGTGGCCGGACGAGATCGTCTGGCCGACGGGGGCGTTCAGCCCGGTGACGACGCCGTCCTTGTGGGCCTGCACGGGCTGCTCCATCTTCATGGCCTCGAGCACCACGAGCAGGTCGCCCTTCACGACGGTGTCGCCCTCGGCGACCGCGAGCTTCACGACGGTGGCCTGCATCGGCGACGCCACGGACGACCCGGAGACGGTGCGGCCACCGCGGACGGCCGAGGTGCGGCGACGCGGGGGAGCGGACGGTCCGGCCGGACGACGACCTGCGGCCGCGCCGGCACCGCCGCCGACGATCGACGGCATGGTGACCTCGATGCGCTTGCCCTGCACCTCGACCACGACGGTGTCGCGGGACGCGGGCGCCGGCAGCTCCTCGGGGGAACCGCTCCACGCCGGGATGTCGTTGTCGAAGTCGGTCTCGATCCACTGCGTGTACACGCTGAACGGGACGTCGTCGGGAGTGGCGAACGCCGGGTCCGACACGACCGCGCGGTGGAACGGGATGACCGTCGGGAGTCCGGCGACCTCGAACTCAGCGAGTGCGCGCCGCGAGCGTTCGAGCGCCTCGGCACGCGTGGCGCCGGTGACGATGAGCTTCGCGAGCATCGAGTCGAACGAGCCGGACACGACGTCGCCGGACACGACGCCCGAGTCGACGCGGACGCCGGGGCCGGACGGCGCGTGGAACACGTGCACGGGGCCGGGTGCCGGGAAGAAGTTGCGACCCGGGTCCTCGCCGTTGATGCGGAACTCGAACGAGTGACCGCGCGGGATCGGGTCGGAGTAGTCGAGCACGCCGCCCTCGGCGATGCGGAACTGCTCGCGCACCAGGTCGATGCCGGTGACCTCTTCGGACACGCAGTGCTCGACCTGCAGGCGGGTGTTCACCTCGAGGAAGGACACCGTGCCGTCGGCCCCGATGAGGAACTCGCAGGTGCCGGCACCGACGTAGCCGACCTCGCGCAGGATCGCCTTCGACGCCGAGTACAGCGCGGACTCCTGTGCGGGCGTCAGGTAGGGCGCGGGGGCTTCCTCGACGAGCTTCTGGTGGCGGCGCTGCAGCGAGCAGTCGCGCGTGGAGACCACGACGACGTTGCCGTGCTCGTCCGCCAGGCACTGGGTCTCGACGTGGCGCGGCTTGTCGAGGTACTTCTCGACGAAGCACTCGCCACGACCGAAGGCCGCGATCGCCTCGCGCGTCGCCGACTCGAAGAGCTCCTCGACCGAGGACCGGTCGCGCACGACCTTGAGCCCACGGCCGCCACCGCCGAACGCGGCCTTGATCGCGACGGGCAGGCCGACCTGGTCGACGAAGTCGAAGACCTCGGACACGTCCTGCACGGGCTCGATGGTGCCGGGTGCGAGCGGCGCGCCGACCTTCTCGGCGACGTGGCGCGCGGAGACCTTGTCACCGAGACGCTCGATGGACTCGGGCGACGGCCCGATCCAGGTCAGCCCGGCGTCGATGACGGCGCGGGCGAAGTCGGCGTTCTCGGCGAGGAAGCCGTAGCCGGGGTGCACGGCGTCGGCACCGGAGCGGCGGGCGACCGAGATGATCTTGTCGATCACCAGGTACGTGTCGGCGCTCGTGGTGCCGTTGAGCGCGTACGCCTCGTCAGCGAGGCGGGCGTGCAGGGCGTCACGGTCCTGGTCGGCGTAGACCGCGACCGAGGCCTTGCCAGCATCGCGGGCCGCACGGATGATGCGGACGGCGATCTCGCCGCGGTTCGCGATGAGGACCTTGCTGATACGGGGCATGACACATCAGCGTATTCGCGCCGGAGCAGGTCGAATTGACCGGCATCGACAAGAAAGCCGGGCAAATGCAGGTGGATGTCTACAGCGCCCAGAGGTCGTGCCAGGAGACGCCGAAGCCGCGCAGCAGCATCGACCGCAGCACGGGCAGCGACAGCCCGACGACGGCGGACGGTGCACCGTCGATGCGGGTGATGTACGCCGCGGCGCGCCCGTCGATGGTGAACGCACCGGCGACCTCGAGCGGCTCGCCGGTCGCCACGTACGCGTCGATCTCGTCCGCGGACACGTCGTCGGCGAAGGTGAGCACCGCGCTGTCGACCGCGACCACGCGGTCGCCGTCGACGGCCAGGGCGGATCCGCCGGGCGCGACGTCCCCCAGGAGCGGCACGGTGGCCACGGGGCCGACAACGTGCCGGACGGGAGGCTCGGTGCGGGCCGGATCCGAGCCTCCAGGCCGGTGTGTGGTCGGGTCCAGGTCCCGGCGCCGGTCGAGCACACAGTGGCCGCTCCAGAGCGTGCCGCCGCCGGCGGCCAGCATCTGCCGCCACCGGTCCCGCGCGACGGCCGGGTCGTGCGGCTTGCCGTACAGGTGCCCGTCGACCTCGAACGCGGAGTCCCCGCCGAACACGAAGCCGTCGACCGGTGACCCGGCGACGGAGGCGTCCGCGACGGCGGAGGCCTTCGCGACCGCCAGCAGCGAGACGAGCTCCGGACCGGTGAGGTCACGGCCGAGCTCCGCCGCGGCGGCCGCCCCGACGGCGTCCTCGTCGACCCCCGGTGACACGAGCACCGGCTCGATCCCGGACTGGGCGAGGAGGGCCCGGCGGGCGGGGGAGGTACTCGCGAGGTACAGACGCATGGGAACATCGAACCATGGGTGAATCGGTCGGAACGCTGCTCGAGCTCGACGTCACCGGGATCGCCCACGGCGGGATCTCGGTGGCACGACACGACGGGCGGGTGGTGTTCGTCTCGGACGCGATCCCGGGGGAGCGTGTCGTCGCGCGGGTGACGGAGGACCGGAAGAAGTCGTTCTGGCGCGCCGACACGGTCAGCGTCATCACGCCGAGCGAGCACCGCGTCGACCACGTCTGGCCGGAAGCCGGTCTCGACCGCGACCCGGCGGAGCGACCCGGCGGCGCCGAGTTCGGCCACATCGCACTCGCCCACCAGCGCACCCTGAAGCACGACGTGCTCGTGGACTCGTTCGCACGCTTCGGGCACATCGACCTCGCGGAGGTGCTCGGGCACGACGTCATCGTCGAGGCGGCACCCGGCGACGACGAGGCGAACGGCCTCGGCTGGCGCACCCGCGTCCGCCTGCACGTCGCCGAGGACGGCACCCCCGGACCGTTCGCGGCCCGCTCCCACGACGTCGTCCCGGTGACCGCGCTCCCGCTCGCGACCGCCGCCGTGCAGGCGAGCGCCCCGCTCGGTCGCGGCTCGATGCCCGGCGCGTCCGTCGTCGACGTCGTCGCGCCGTCGGACTCCGAGGGCGCGCGCCTCGTCATCGACACGCAGACCCCCACGATCGTGACCGAGACCGTCGGCGAACGGACGTTCCAGGTGGACGACAACGGCTTCTGGCAGGTGCACCACCGTGCCGCCGAGGTGCTGACCGGAGCCGTGCAGGACCTCGTCGACCGCGACCGTCTCGACGCCGACGGCACGCACCTGGACCTCTACGGCGGTGTCGGGCTGCTCGCGGCGGCGCTCGGCGACCTGGTCGGCCCGAAGGCCCGCATCACGAGCGTGGAGAGCTCCGGGCGCGCCACCGAGCACGCGCAGGAGAACCTCGCCGAGTGGATCGGTGCCCGCGCCGAGACCGGACGGGTCGACCGCTGGCTCGCCCGCACCGTGTCCGCCGCGACCGCCGCCGAGAAGCAGCGGTACCGCGCGGGCACGATCGTGCTCGACCCGCCGCGCGCCGGTGCCGGGCGAGAGGTCGTGGTGCAGATCGCCGCACTCCAGCCAGCGCAGGTCGTGTACGTCGCCTGCGACCCCGTCGCCCTCGCCCGGGACGTCGCCACGTTCGCCGATCTCGGCTACCGGCTCGAGGCGCTGCGGGCCTTCGACCTCTTCCCGCACACCCACCACGTGGAGGCCGTCGCGCGCCTGGTGCCGATCGCGTAGCGGCCACTTGTGCGGCGGGGACGGAACCTGGGTCCGACCTGGGTATCCTTGCCTCTGACGGCAGTCCGGTTTCAGGGGCCGGGCGCGTCGGAACGAGAGGTCACCGTGCCAGCAGACACGACCACAACACCAGGGACGACCGGACTCACCACGAGGCCGGTTCGCGTCGCGATCGTCGACGACCACGAGTCCGTCCGGCTCGGCATCCAGGCCGCATGCCAGAACGAGGGCTTCGAGGTCGTGCTGACCGCCGCGAGCGTGCCGGAGTACATCGCGAACCTCGACGGGCGGGAAGTCGACGTCGTCGTCCTCGACCTGTCCCTCGGAGACGGCTCGACCGTGACCGAGAACGTCAAGGGCGTGCAGGGGACCGGCTCGGCCGTGCTCGTGCACAGCATCGCCGACCGCGTCGCGAACGTGCGAGAGGCACTGGCGGCGGGGGCCGCCGGCGTCATCCCGAAGTCCTCCGCGACGAAGACCGTGATGGCCGCCGTCGCGACCGTCGCGCGCGGGGACGTGCTCAACAACCTCGAGTGGGCGAGCGCGATCGACGCCGACCGGGACTTCGCGAAGGCCCAGCTCGGGCGCCGTGAGCGCGAGATCCTGCACCTCTACGCATCGGGACTCCCGCTGAAGCTCGCCGCACAGCAGCTCGGCATCGGCTACTCGACGGCGCGCGAGTACCTCGACCGCATCCGCGTGAAGTACGTCGAGGTCGGGCGTCCCGCACCGACCAAGGTCGACCTGCTCCGTCGCGCTGTGGAGGACGGCATCCTGCCGGGCCTCGACTCCGGGATCGACCCGGACGGCGACGGGCGCTGACGCGGTCACGACCATGACGACCGAGGTCTCGCCGTTCGGTGCCGACCCCGCGCGGAGCGTCCGGGCGACGATCACGCAGGGGTCCACCGAGCGCGCCTTCGCGATCCTGCTCGCCGTCGCGGCGATCGGGTTCGGCGCGGCCTTCGCGCCGTCGGTGGTCGCGCAGCTGCCGTACCTCGACCCGGTGTGGGGACCCGTCTCCGCACTTGCCGTCGGGGCGTCCTTCCTGCTCGTCGGCGTCTCCGCCTTCGTGCAGCGGCTCGCGCAGCCGGCGCAGATCATCTGCGCCGTCCTGTTCCTCGTCGTGCTGGTCACGTGGCCGTCCACGGTGCGCGACGCGCTGCCGTCGACGCAGCTGCCGTGGCCGTGGTGGCTGTGCAACGTCGGCACGATCGCCGCCGCCATGGGGTTCGCCACGTGGCGGGCGACCGTGTACAACGCGCTCGTGCCGGCGGTCTACATCGTGATCCGTCTGACGCCGGCTGGCGGCGAGGTCGGCATCACCCGCGCGCTCCTCGACGGCGTGTACACGGCGATCCTCGGCGGTGCGGCGCTCGTGCTCATCGTCGTGCTCCGACGTGCTGCCGCCGCCGTCGACACCGCGCAGGCGACGGCGGTGCGGCGGTACTCCCGGGCGATCCGTGAGCACGCGACCGAGGTCGAGCGGGTGCAGGTCGACGCCATCGTGCACGACAGCGTCCTCACGACGCTGCTCTCCGCCGCGCGTGCCGACACCGTGGAGGCGAAGACGCTCTCCGCCCGGATGGCCCGGAACGCGATCGACCACCTCGCCGCTGCGGCGTCCGACGGCCCGGGCGAGGTCCCTCCCGTCCCCCTCGTCGAACTGCGGCAGCGCATCACCTCGGCGGTGTCGGCGCTCGCCGCCCCGGTGACGGTCCGCAGTGGGGTGCTCGGCTCCCGACGGTTGCCGGCGGCAGTCGCGGACGCGATGGCCTCCGCCGCGCTGCAGGCCGCGGTGAACAGCGTGCAGCACGCCGGAGCGGACGTCGCCCGGTGGGTGACCGTCGAGCAGGACCGCAGCGGTGTCGTCCGCGTCGAGATCGGGGACGACGGCGCCGGCTTCGACGTCGCGGCGATCCCCGCGGAGCGGCTCGGCGTCCGCCGCTCCATCATCGAGCGGGTCGCGACGGCGGGCGGCCTCGCGGAGATCACCACCGCGCCCGGAGCCGGTACCCGGATCACGCTGACCTGGCCGGCACCGGAAGCGTCCGCGCCCTTGTCAGGGGCGGCGTCGACGTCGTCCGGTTCGTCGGGTGCGCCGGGGGTGTCCGCGTGAAGGTCTCCATCCCGGCCGGCATCGCCACCGGCCTGGCGGCGCTGTTCTCGGTCTACCACCTCGTCCTCGCCGCGACGACGCTGACGCGCGTGTCCGACGCCGGGCCGGTCGTCGCGTGCATGGCGCTCTACGCGGCCGCGACGGGCGTCGTGCTGTTCGTCAAGGGCCGTGCGCTGCCGGTGTGGGCCGCGTGCTTCTCACTGGCCACGGCCGTCGTCATGCCCGTCGTCGCCGCACCCGTCGTGGAGCTCGGCGACGCACCCGGGTACGCCACGTGGTGGATCGCCGCGGTCGGCACGCTGATGGTCATCCTCGTCGTCCGGGGGCGTGGGCCGTTCGCCTGGGTCGGCGTGGGCTTCCTCGCGCTGCACACCGTCGCCTGGGCCGGCGTCGGCGCGCTCGGCTCCCTCGGCGTGCTGGGCAGCATCTCCTGGGTCCTCGTCGCGACGGCGTTCGCCGCGGCCATGAACCGCGCCACCCGGATCACCCGGGACTTCGTCCGTGCCGAACAGGAGACCGCCGACTGGCAGGCCGCGCAGGACGCCCACGTGTTCGAGCGCCAGTTCCGTCTCAGCCAGACCACCCGGATGGCGCTGCCGATGCTGCAGCGGATCATCGACTCCTGCGGCGACCTCAGCGAGGCCGAGCGGACCGAGTGCCTGCACCTCGAACAGGCCATCCGCGACGAGATCCGCGGACGCTCCCTGCTCTCCGACGACGTCCGCGACGAGGTGATGCGCCTGCGCCGTCGCGGGGCCGTCGTCCAGCTGCACGACGACGGCGGGCTCGACGAGCTCGAGGTCGACGACATCCGTCGCATCCACGGGCGCCTGGCGGACGCGCTCCGGCAGGCGCACGACGCCGACAACGTCATCGTGCGCACGGTCCCCGAGGGCTCGGGCGCCGCGGTCACCGTCGTCGGGCTGCGGCTCGACGGCGAGGCGAGCGAGTCGGCAGCGCTCGGCGCCGGACTCCACGACGACGAGGACGACGGCGACGAGGACGACTCCGTGGCGCTCTGGCTCGAGATCCCGCGGCACGAGCCCGCGTAGCCCGCGCCGGGCGCGCCCGGGTGCCCGTCTGCCGTGCTTGCGTGTGCTTGCGTGCGCAGATTCCGACACGGCAACGGTCGATCGACTGGCGCGATGTCGATGCATGCGGACGCAGCTGATCCGTCCGCATGTTCCGACACCGCAGAAGTCGATCGACT
The DNA here is from genome assembly GCF_003762905.1 of Curtobacterium sp. ZW137. Taxonomy (GTDB): domain Bacteria; phylum Actinomycetota; class Actinomycetes; order Actinomycetales; family Microbacteriaceae; genus Curtobacterium. The sequence continues at coordinate 111,814 of NZ_RJKS01000005.1, forward strand.
GGCGCCGTGTCGATCGTTGCGTGCGCAAGGAGCGACATCGCGGGTGTCGTACGACAGCGAGCTCGTCGGTGTCGGGCGTGCGCAACTGTTGCGGACGCGCGGGAGCGACAGGACCGCTGTCGTACGACAGCGACGGTGTCGTTCCGCGTCGGCAGCACCACGGGGCGGGCGGGGCAGCGGCAGCACCACGCGGCGGCGGCAGCGGCAGCACCACGCGGCGGCGGCACGCAGCCGCGGCGGCGGCACGCAGCGGCGGCAGCGCGAGCGCCCGGAAACGGGGGAACGGGCCGGTCAGGAAACCCGACCGGCCCGTTCACGACCCGAGGCAGAGCGACAACCCGAATATCGCCCTGGCTCGCAGCGGACAGTGACGTCGTACCCTAGTCGGTCACCGTCCGGCGATGTCTTTCGTTGAAGGACACCGAACACCAGTAACTATGCCGACTACCAAGCCTCGTGTCAGTCGTCATTATGGGGGACAATTCTGACCTTTTCGGTCCCCATCCAGAAACTGTGCCCCCCGTGTGAGGGGAGACCGACCAGGAAGTGCACCCTGCAACGGCGATGCGGTCCACCAGTTCAGGGGTACATCGGGGGACGGGTCCCACCAGGGGAGCGCGCGCGCCGGGACGCAAGCGGCTCAGCGCAGCGAACGCGACCAGGCGCCGGGCCCGTGCGGCAGCGGCTTCCGCAGCCCACGAGCGGAGGTCTCCCACCCGACGCGCGGCGAGACCTCGACCTGGGCACGCCCGGCAGCCGCGGCCTCGTCGGCCTGCCGCTGCAGCACGGCGACGACCGCCGCGAGTTCCTCAGGGGTGGGGTCACCGGAGACGACCTGCACGTCGGCGACCGGGGTGGGCGCCCCCGCGGGGACCGCTGCGGCGTGACGGCCGCTCACAGCGGGATGTTCCCGTGCTTCTTCGGCGGCAGCGTCGCCCGCTTGCCGCGCAGTGCCCGCAGCGCCTTGATCACCGAGACACGGGTGGCGTGCGGCTGGATGATCCCGTCGAGCTCCCCGCGCTCCGCGGCGAGGTACGGCGAGGCGACGTTGTACGTGTACTCGTTCGCGAGCCGGGAGCGGACCGCGGCGACGTCCTCGCCGGCCTCTTCGGCGCGCTTGATCTCCGAGCGGTACAGGATGTTCACGGCGCCCTGGCCGCCCATCACGGCGATCTCCGCGGTCGGCCACGCCAGGTTGATGTCCGCGCCGAGTTGCTTCGAGCCCATCACGATGTACGCGCCGCCGTAGGCCTTGCGCGTGATGACGGTGACGAGCGGCACGGTGGCCTCGGCGTAGGCGTAGAGGAGCTTCGCGCCGCGGCGGATGACCCCGGTCCACTCCTGGTCGGTGCCTGGAAGGTAGCCGGGGACGTCGACGAGCGTCAGGATCGGGATCCCGAAGGCGTCGCAGAACCGCACGAAGCGCGCGGCCTTCTCGCCGGCGTCGATGTTCAGCGTGCCGGCCATGGCCTGGGGCTGGTTCGCGATGATGCCGACGGTGCGGCCCTCGACCCGGCCGAACCCGATGAGGATGTTCGGCGCGAAGAGCGGCTGCACCTCCAGGAAGTCACCGTCGTCGACGATGTGCTCGATGATCTGGGTGACGTCGTACGGCTGGTTCGTGGAGTCCGGGATGACGACGTCGAGCTCGCGGTCGGCGTCGGTGGTCTCGAGCTCGGGAGCGACGTCGTAGGCCGGGGCGTCGGAGAGGTTGTTGTCCGGCAGGAACCCGATCAGCGAGCGGGCGTAGTCGAGCGCGTCGTTCTCGTCGTCGGCGAGGTAGTGCGCGACACCGGAGACCGCGTTGTGGGTCTGCGCGCCGCCGAGCTCTTCGAAGCCGACGTCTTCACCGGTGACGGTCTTGATGACGTCGGGGCCGGTGACGAACATGTGGCTGGTCTTGTCGACCATGATCACGAAGTCCGTCAGGGCGGGGGAGTACACCGCACCGCCGGCTGCCGGGCCCATCACGATGGAGATCTGCGGGATGACCCCGGACGCCTGCGTGTTGAGGCGGAAGATCTCGCCGTACTTGCCGAGCGCGACCACGCCTTCCTGGATGCGGGCGCCGCCGGAGTCGAGGATCCCGATGATCGGCACGCCGGTCTTCAGCGCGTGCTCCATCACCTTGACGATCTTCTCGCCGGCGACTTCGCCGAGGGAGCCGCCGAAGACGGTGAAGTCCTGCGCGTAGACCGCGACCTGCCGGCCGTGGATCGTGCCGAGCCCGGTGACGACCGCGTCACCGTAGGGCCGCTTCGACTCCATGCCGAAGGCGTGCGTGCGGTGCCGGACGAACTCGTCGAGCTCGACGAAGGAGTTCTCGTCGAGGAGCAGCTCGATGCGTTCGCGCGCGGTCATCTTGCCCTTGGCATGCTGCTTCGCGATCGCGGTTTCGCCCGCGGCGGTCACGGCTTCGTGGTACCGGACGCGGAGGTCGGCGAGCCGGCCGGCCGTCGTGGAGAGATCGGGGGTGTCGCCTGAAGTCACCCGCTCACCCTACCGGGGCGGCTGTGCCCGCCGGTTGGAGGACCCCCACGGTTCCTGCCCGTACATTTGCGTGCATGTCCACACCCGCGTTCCCGGCCTCGCGCGCCGCAGTCGAGTCCACCGGCGCCGTGTTCGATCTCCGGCCGACCACCGGATCGACGAACGCGGACCTGCTGGACGCGGCCCCGACCCTGCCGGACGGCAGCGTGGTCGTGACGCTCGACCAGACCGCGGGGCGCGGCCGCCTCGACCGCACGTGGACGGCGCCGGCCGGGCAGACCCTCGCGGCGAGCCTGCTGGTCCGTGCGCCGCTCGACGACCGGGACCGCGGCTGGCTGCCGCTCGTGGCGGGCGCGGCGATGCGGGACGCGGTGCGCGCGGCACTCGAGCCGGTGCCGGACGACGTGCCCGACCAGGTACAGGACGACGTGCCCGACCAGGCACCGGACGACGTGCCCGACGCCGCGGACACGAGCCGAGCCTCCAGGACGACCGTGAAGTGGCCCAACGACGTCCTGGTCGACGGTCGGAAGATCTGCGGCATCCTCTGCCAGGTCGCCGCCGACGGCTCCGTCGTCGTCGGCGCCGGCGTCAACCTGACGATCCCCGAAGCCGATCTGCCGACCCCCACGTCGACCTCGCTGCTCGCGTCCGGCGCGACCGGCGACGCGAGCACGCTGGCAGACGCGGTCCTGTCCGCCTTCTGGACGGGCGTCCGGGAGGCGGTGGTCGCCCTCGCCAGCGGCGGCGCGGCTGCCGAGGCGGTCCGGTCGCACGTCCGCGCAGACTGCGGCACGATCGGCGCGCGGGTGCGCCTGGAGCTGCCGGACGGCTCCGTGGTCGAGGCCGACGCCACCGGCATCGACGACGAGGGCCGCATCACGATCCGGGATCAGGACGGCTCGACCAGGGGCGTCGCCGTGGGGGACGTCACCCACCTGCGGTATGCATGACGCCATGACCGCCGAGCCCCCGCCCGAACGCGTCGTCGCACGCCTGCGGCCGCACGCGCGGAGCCTGGTGCGCCCGGCGGTGTTCGTCGTGGTCGTCGCGGTCGCCGGCGGGTTCGGGTTCGGCGTGTTCCGGGCGCAGCTCGCGTGGATCAACGTGGCGATCGCGCTGCTCGTCCTCGTCCTCGTCCTGTTCGGCGGGCTGGTGCCCCTGGTCCGCTGGCTGACGCAGCGCTACGTCGTGACCACGAGACGGCTCGTCGTGGTGCGCGGCCTCGGCACCCGGACACGGCAGGAACTCCTGCACTCGCGGGGCTACGACGTCACGGTGCGCCGCCGGGGCCTGCAGGGGCTGTTCCGCTCCGGGGACGTCCTCGTGTTCCCCGGGGACGACCCTGCCGTGGTGCTCGCGGACGTCCCGCACGCCGACCTCGTCGTCGCGGTGCTGCACGACATGGTCGAGGCGTACGAGGCCCGACGGCGCCACCGGGAGCCGGACTGGGACGAGATCGTGGGCGGGCCGGACCGGCCGTCGTGGGGGCCCGTCGGCGGCTAGCGCCGGGCGCGCAGGCAACGGCGCCGAGAACCCGGTACCGTCTTCCCGTGCGTATCTCTGTCATCGGCTGCGGGTACCTCGGTGCCGTGCACGCCGCATCCATGGCCAAACTCGGACACGAGGTCGTCGCGGTCGACGTCGACCCGGTGAAGATCGAACGACTCGCAGCCGGGGACGCCCCGTTCTTCGAGCCCGGTCTCCCGGAGATCCTCGCCGAGGCGATCGGTTCCGGCCGCATCCGCTTCACCACCGACATGGCCGAGGTCGCCGGGGCACGCGTGCACTTCCTCGCCGTCGGCACCCCGCAGGGCCCGACCGGTGCCGCCGACCTGAAGTACGTCGACGCCGCCGTCGCCGCGCTCACCGAGCACGTGTCCGCCGGGGAGTTCATCGTCGGCAAGTCGACCGTCCCCGTCGGGACCGCCGCGCGGCTCGCCGGTGAGGTCGCCGAGCGCGTGCCCGGTGCGACGCTGGTCTGGAACCCGGAGTTCCTCCGCGAGGGCTTCGCCGTCCAGGACACGATCTCCCCGGACCGCCTGGTCTACGGCGTGCCGGCCGGCGCCGAGGGCGAAGCGGCCGTCGCCGTCCTCGACGAGGTCTACGCCACCACGCTCGCCGAGGGCACCCCGCGCCTGGTCGTCGACCTGGCGACCGCGGAGCTCGTCAAGGTCAGCGCGAACGCGTTCCTCGCGACCAAGATCTCGTTCATCAACGCGATGGCGGAGATCGCCGAGGTCGTCGGCGCCGACGTCACGGCGCTCGCCGACGCGATCGGCCACGACGCCCGCATCGGCCGGAAGTTCCTGAACGCCGGCCTCGGCTTCGGCGGCGGCTGCCTGCCGAAGGACATCCGCGCGTTCCAGGCCCGCGCGTCCGAGCTGGGCGTGGGGGAGTCGCTCGAGTTCCTCGCGGACGTCGACGCGATCAACCTGCGCCGCCGCGCGCACGTCGTGACCCTCGCCCAGGAGCTCCTCGGCGGCGACGGCGGCGACGTCGCGGGCAAGCGCGTCGCCGTCCTCGGCCTCGCGTTCAAGCCGAACTCGGACGACGTCCGCGACTCCCCGGCGCTCGACATCGCCGCGCGCCTGCTGGAGCTCGGCGCGACGGTCGCCGCGTACGACCCGGAGGCGAACGGCACCGCCGCCCGCATCCACCCGGAGATCGCCTACGTCGACTCTGCGGCCGCGGCCCTGCAGGACGCGGACCTGGTCCTCGTGCTCACCGAGTGGACCGAGTTCCGGGAGCTCGACCCGGCCGCCGTCGCGGCGCTCGTGGCGAGCCCCGTCGTGGTCGACGGCCGGAACTGCCTGGACCGCGACGCCTGGACCGCCGCCGGCTTCACGTACCGCGGGATGGGTCGCTGACCCGCTCGCGGCGCGGGATGGGTCGCTGACCCGGAGGGGGTCCTGACAGCAACCGACGGGAGGCCCGGTGCCGGTCCACGGGACCGGTACCGGGCCTCCCGTCGGTCAGGTCACGGACGGAAGGCGCGCTGGGTGGTGAACCCGCGTCGGGCGACGGCCGTGACCGTCAGCACCAGGCCGGCCGCGACGAGGACCGCGAGGACCACGACGGCGGCGAACGGCACGGTGCCGGACGCCTCGAACCGGGCGATGCCGGCCGCGGTGACCGGGAAGCGGGCCGCGTTCCAGAACCAGCTCGCGACGACGGACAGGCCGTAGAGCCCGACCACCGGTGCGGCGACGGCGATGCCGACGGCCAGCGCGCGGCGGCCGCCGGTCGACCGGGGGATGCGGCGCCACGCGACCGCGCTGATCGCGATGAGCGCGACGATCCCGGGGAAGTAGTAGCGGCCCTGCGTCGCGGCGACCTCGGTCGTGGTCAGGTACGACTCGACGCTGTTCTGCATCTGCAGCGCGACGAGGAGCGCCGGGAACACGGCGAGGCAGACGACGGCGGTCCGCTCGGGGCCGCGGCGGAACGCCCAGACGACCACGACCACCAGGGTCACCACGGTCAGGACGGCGGTCAGCAGGTCGCCGATGCTGACCTGCGCGCGCATGCCGGGGCTGCCCCAGAACGTCCTCGCGACGGTGCCCCACGCGACGTCGAGGAAGTGCCCGACGGTGGGGTGCTCACCGGGTGGGAAGGCCCGTGGCGGCCGCATCGAGGAGTACCCGTCGGTCTGGAGCACGTGGTACACGAGCAGGTTCCGGAGCCACCACCAGCCGCCGAGCACGCCGCCGATCGCCAGGGCCCCGAGCGCCCGCAGGGCCCGGACACCGAGCGACAGCGTGCCGGCGCCGGCGACGAGGACGACGAGGGCGACGAACGGGATCGCCGGCAGCCCGGTCGCCTTGAGCGAGACGAGCAGCCCGAGCGCCACGCCGAGCGCCACGAGCGTGCGCCGGCGGAGGTCGCCGGTGAGGAGCCGGGTCGCGAGCCACACGACGACCCCGCCGAACAGCATCACCGGCGCGTCGTTCGTGACGGACGCGCCGATCGAGGCGAGCTGCGGCGTGGCGAAGAGCGCGAGCCCGCCGACCAGGGCCGCCCGCGGTGAGCGGGTGAGGCGCCGCACGGTCGCCCACGCGAGCAGGGCGAGGGGCGCCACGAGCACGGCGTCGAACAGGCGCAGCGCGAGGAGGGCGTGGTCCCAGCGGAGGGACCCGAAGTGCACGATGCGGAGGACCGCGGCGTCGAGGACGTAGGCCGTCGGCGGGTGCTGGGTCATCTGGTCGACGGTCGCCGAGTCGCCGGGGTTCGCCGCGAGCAGCTCGCTCATCGTCGACCAGGTCGAGGACGGCCCCGCCGCCTGTTCGGCCTGCGCCGCGACCAGGGCGTTCGAGACGTGGAGCGTGCCGGGAGCCGGCCAACCACCGCCGGTGGCGACGTGCACCGCCGCGCCGAAGTGCGCGGTCTCGTCGGGGGCCTGGAACGGCGGGACGACGACCGCCCAGAGCACCAGCCAGAGCCCGAAGGCGGCGGTGAGCACGGCGATCGCGACGCGCTCCCGGCGCGCGAGCGGCGGTGCCGTCATCGCTCGGTGGTGGCCGTCGCGGGCGCTGCGCTCGTGGAGGTGGTGCTGGTGGTGCCGGTGGTGCTCGTGGTCCCGGTCGTCTCGTCCGCGGGCTGCCGCTCGGTCCGGTCGGGGTGGTAGACCCACACCTTGTAGAGCCAGAACCGGAACGCGGTACCGAGCACCAGGCCGATCACGTTGCCGGAGATGTTGTCCGCGAGCGCCGACGTGAAGCCGAACACGTAGTGCGAGAGCCCGAGGCAGCCGAGCGAGATCACCATGCCGCCGAGGGAGACGACGACGAACTCGATGCCCTCACGGGTGGCGACCGAGCGGCGCTGGTCGCGGAAGGTCCAGTAGCGGTTGCCCATCCAGTTCACGAAGATCGCCACGATCGTGGAGATCACCTTCGCGATGAACGGCCCCGCGTGCACGTCGTCCGGGGAGAGCACGGTGGCACGCAGCAGGTTGAACAGCCCGGTGTCGACGACGAAGCCGATCGCCCCGACGACGCCGAAGCGTGCCAGCTGCGCAATGAGTCGCCGCACGAGGTCTCCAGGATCCGTAGAGTTGTGGCTGGCCGGTGTCCCGGCACTTCCCCGGTCGAACACCGGACGAAGAGGATTGTAGACAACTCGCGCTCGTCGGACGATGAGAGCGACGGAAGGAACACTCAGCATGGCGTTGCGGGTCGGGGTCATCGGCGGAGGACAGCTGGCGCGGATGATGGTCCCCGCCGCCGTCGAACTGGGCATCGACATCCGGGTGCTCGCGGAGGGGCCGGGCATGTCCGCGGCGATCGCGGCCACCGCCGAGGGCGATTACCACGACGCCGAGACGGTCCTGGCGTTCGCGCGGGACGTCGACGTCGTGACCTTCGACCACGAGCACGTGCCGCAGGACGTCCTCCGGGCACTCGTCGACGCCGGTGTCGCCGTCCGACCCGGACCCGCGCCGCTCGGCGTCGCGCAGGACAAGATCGAGATGCGCACCCGCCTCACCGAGCTCGGCATCCCGGTGCCCGACTGGGCCGCGGTGCAGGACCCGGACGAGCTCCGCGCGTTCATCGCCGACCACGGCGGCCGCGCCGTCGTGAAGACCGCCCGCGGCGGCTACGACGGCAAGGGCGTCCGCGTGGTGTCCGACCCGGCCGAGGTCGAGGACTGGTTCACCGCCGTCGCCGAAGCGGGCGGCGACCAGGCGCTCCTCGTCGAGGAACTCGTCCCGTTCACCCGGGAACTCGCACAGTCCGTGGCCCGCCGTCCCTCCGGCGAGATCGTCGCCTGGCCGCTCGTCGAGACGGTGCAGCGCGACGGCGTCTGCGCCGAGGTGATCGCACCGGCACCGGACAGCGCCGGTCGCCTGGCCGACCTCGCCGAGTCGATCGCGGTCCGCGTCGCCGAGGAGCTCGGCGTCACCGGCGTCCTCGCGGTGGAGCTGTTCCAGACCGACGACGAGCGGATCCTCGTCAACGAGCTCGCGATGCGCCCGCACAACACCGGGCACTGGTCGATCGACGGCGCGACGACCAGCCAGTTCGAGCAGCACCTCCGTGCCGTGCTCGACCTGCCGCTCGGGGCGACCGGGATGCACGCCCCCGTGGCGGTCATGATCAACGTGCTCGGGGGACCCGCCGACGGCGACCTCGCCGCGCGGTACCCGGCGGCGCTCGAGGCGTTCCCGGAGGCGAAGTACCACTTCTACGGCAAGGCGCCCCGGCCCGGGCGGAAGATCGGGCACGTGACGGTGGTCGGGGACGACGTCGAGGACGTCGTGTACCGGGCGCGGTCGGCTGCGTCGCACTTCGACGACTAGTCCGCCGATCGGGGGACACCCCCTCGGGTGGCACCCGCACTGGGCGGTGGTCGCCGTCGACGACGCGTGTTGCCATGGATGGGCCGAGGCGCCTGCAGGGGGTGCCGTCCCACGGCGTCGTCCCCAGGGGGTCCAGCGCATGCGCCGTCGTCCGTTCCGTGCTGCCGTCGCACTCGCGACGACCCTCGTGGTCGCCGGTGGCGTGATCGTCTCGGAGTCTGCGGCGGCCCCGCCGGCGACGGCTGCGACGGCCGCGACGGCCGCGACGGCTTCGGCAGCTGCCGCGACGGCTGCGGCTGCTGCCGCGACGACGACGGCTGCTGCCGCGACGACCGCGGCCGCGATGCGCCAGGCGTCCGCCGCGTCCCTCTACGGCGCCGGCCAGTACCGCTCGCCCACGAGCGAGGCCGCGAAGGCCGCCACCGCTCTCGCCACCACCGACCCCGCCGGCGCCCGGGCGGCGTCGACCATCGCCCAGTACCCCGTCGCGACCTGGCTCGGGGAGTGGGCACAGGGGACGACGCTCACGAAGACCATCGACACCGCGGTCGGCGGCGCCGCGCAGACCGGCACCACGGCCGTCTTCGTCACCTACGCGATCCCGTCCCGGGACTGCGGCGGGTACTCGGCCGGCGGCTTCGACGAGACGACCTACGACGCGTGGGTGGACCAGGTCGTCGCCCGGGTCGCCGGCAAGCGCGCCGCCGTGATCGTCGAGCCGGACTCGCTCGCGATGCTCAGCAACGCCGCGTGCAGCACCACCCTCGACCAGCAGCGCTACCGGATCCTCGCCCGTGAGGTCGCCGCGTTCACCGCCGCCGGGGTCCCCGCGTACCTCGACGCCGGCAACTCGAACTGGGTCCCGGCCGCCACCATGGCCGCACGGCTGAACAGCGCCGGCGTGCAGAACGCCCGCGGCTTCTTCACGAACGTCGCGAACTACTACCCGACCGCGCAGGAGCAGGCGTACGCGCAGAAGGTCTCGGCGGCCACCGGGAACTCGCACTACGTCATCGACACGTCCCGCAACGGCCAGGGCTGGCGCGGCACCTGGTGCAACGGACCCGGCGCCGGCCTCGGCACCTCGCCCCGGGTCGCCACCGACGGCACGGCGCTCGACGCCCTGCTCTGGGTGAAGACCCCGGGCGCGAGCGACGGCACCTGCAACGGCGCCCCGGCCGCGGGGAAGTGGTACTCGGCCTTCGCCCAGGCCCTCGTCGCCAACGCGGTCCCCGGCGTCCCCGCGGCCGCGCTCGCACCGCAGGGCGCGTTCGAGTCGCTCACCGGGACCGCGGCAGCGCTGCGGATCCGCGGGTGGGCGTTCGACGAGGACGACCCGACGCATCCGGTCACCGTCCGGGCGACCGTCGACGGTGTGGCCGTGGGAGCGGTCGCCGCGGCCGCCAGCCGGCCCGACGTCGACACGGCGTACGGCGTCGGCGCGCCGCACGGCTTCGACGTCACCGTGCCCGCGACCGAGGGCACCAGGAAGGTCTGCGTCACCGCCGTCGACGTCGGCACCGGCCCGGACACCGCGCTCGGGTGCCGGACGGCGACGGTGTACCGGCACGACCCGTACGGGCAGCTCGACTCGGTGTCGGTCCAGGCCGGCGGCATCGGCGTCGTCGGCTGGGCGTTCGACGCCGACCAGCCGTCGGCGTCGACGAGCGTGGCGATCACCGTCGACGGCCGGACCGTCCGGACCCTGACGGCGAACGGTCGGCGCGCGGACGTCGACGGCGTCTGGCACACCGGCACCGCGCACGGCTACACCGGCACCGTCCCCGGGGGCGCCGGGAAGCACACCGTCTGCGCCGTCGCGAAGAACGTCGGATCCGGTACCGACCGGAAGTCCACCTGCCGCTCCGTCACCGTGCCGGCAGCGGCGCCGGCCGCACACCGCGACAGCGTCCGGTCCTCGGCGCACCGGCGGGTGACCGTCCGCGGGTGGGCCTTCGACCGGGACGCGACCGGGTCGGCCGTCACGGTCCGGGTGAGCGTGGACGGGAAGGCCGCGGGGTCGTTCGCCGCCTCGGGGACACGCGCGGACGTGGACGCCGCGTACGCGGTGGGGACGCGGCACGGACTCGCCGCGGTGCTGGTGGCACCGAGCGGCCGGCGCACCGTGTGCATGACGGCGGTCGGGATCGGAAAGGGCGGGAACACGTCGCTCGGGTGCACGACCCTGACGGTGCGCTGACGCCGCCGGTGGTCCTCCTCCGGGAGAATGGCCGCATGTCAGACCCCCTCCGCCGTGCCGCCGGACGACTCCGCCGCGTCGCGGGACGCGTCCGTCGGGGGATCGCCCCCGGCGGTGCACCCGAGAACGCACCGGCACCGGCAGCGGCACCGGCACCGCCGCCCCCTCCGCTCCCGCTCGTCGGGTACGTCGTCGCCGGTGGTGGTGGGGCGCACCCGGCCTCCGCCCACGTCCGCGTCGTCCGCCGGACCGAGCAGCTCGCGGCGAGCGGGACGGCCGAGGTGCACCAGGTGGACCCGGAGACCTTCGTCGACGGTTCCGACGAGCGGCCGTACGTCGCGGTGCTCGTCCAGCGGGACATCCTCCCCGTCGCGAGCGTCGCGCCGTTCCTGGCCGCGGCCGCCGACCGGGGCGTGGCCGTCGTGGCCGAGGTCGACGACGACTTCTTCACCGCGTCCGGCCGGGACCGCCTGGCCCGCGCCGAGTACGACCCGGACCGCCTGGCGTCGATCGACGCGCTGGTCCGTGGCGCGGACGTCGTCGTGGTCAGCACGCCGGAGCTCGCGGACGTCGTCCGGCCGATCGCCCGGGACGTGGTGGTCGTCCCGAACGCGCTCGACCCGACGCTCTGGGTCCCGGAGCCACCCGACAGCACAGCGGCGCAGCCGGACGACGGCGGTCCCGAGCACCGTGTCCTCTACATGGGCACGCTCACCCACGCCGCCGACCTCGAGCTCCTCCGCGACGTCTTCGACGACCTCACCGCGCCGGACGGCACCCCGATCCGCCTCGAGGTCATCGGCGTCACCGAGGACGACGGCCCGGCCTGGTACCGCCGCGTCGAGGTCCCCGACGGCCACTACCCGGCGTTCGCCCGCTGGCTCGTCGACCACCGGACGCGCTGGCGTGCGGGCGTCGCACCCCTCCGCGACGAGGAGTTCAACCGCGCCAAGAGCGACCTGAAGTTCCTCGAGTACACCGCCCTCGGGCTCCCCGCGGTCGTGTCCGACCGGCCGTCGTACCGGCTGGCGGGGGAGCACGGCGCGGTCCTCGTCCCCGACGACGTCGCGGCGTGGCGGGACGCGGTCCGCACCGCGGTCGAGTCCGGTCGCGCCCCGGAGCGGGCGACCCGCTGGGTGACGTCCGAACGGACGCTCGGCGCCGACGGCGACGCGTGGTCGCGGGTGCTCCTCGGCGAGCGTCACCACCGCCCTGGAGGCCCGGTGCAGCACCGCTAGGCTCGTCCCGTGACCGACACCGCCGCCTCCACCCCGCCGCTCGTCTCGATCATCATGGGTTCCGACTCCGACTGGCCCACCATGCGTGCGGCTGCGGAGATCCTCACCGAGCTCGGGATCCCCTTCGAGGCGGACGTCGTCTCGGCGCACCGGACGCCCGACAAGATGACCCGGTTCGCGCGCGGTGCGGCCGAGCGCGGCATCCGCGTCGTGATCGCCGGGGCAGGCGGAGCAGCGCACCTGCCGGGCATGGTGGCGTCGATGACGACCCTGCCGGTGATCGGTGTCCCGGTGCAGCTCGCACGCCTCGACGGCCTCGACTCGCTGCTGTCGATCGTGCAGATGCCCGCCGGCATCCCTGTCGCGACGATGGCGATCAACGGTGCCGCGAACGCCGGGCTCCTGGCGGCGCGGATCATCGGCTCCGCCGAGCCCGCGGTCGCCGCGCGGCTCACGGAGTACGCGGACGGCCTCGAGCGCCTCGTCGAGGAGAAGGCCGCGCGCCTGCGGGACTCCCTCGGCGCCTGACACCGAGGCGGTGCGACCGCGTCGGGGACGACCCGCTGCGACCGCGTCGGGGGACGAGCCGCGGCGGATCAGAGGTCGGCGTGCAGCTGCCAGGTCTCGATGGCGGAGTCGTTCCAGTCGAACATCCGCGCCCGGTCCGGGCCCGCGACGGCGAGCTGCCCGGCGAGGTACGGGTCGTTGACGACCTGGTAGATCGCCTGCGCCAGCCGTTCCGGGTAGCCGGCACGGGGGTCCCGAGCGACCGTCACACCGGCGTCCGAGGCGACTTCCCGCACCGCGGGGTCGTCGGAGTGCACCACGGGGGTGCCGAGGCTCATCGCCTCGATCACGGGGAGGCCGAAGCCCTCGGCGAGGCTCGGGAACACGAACACGCTCGCGCGGTCGTAGACCACGGCGAGGTCCGGGTCGTCGACGCGGCCGAGGACCTTGACGCGGTCCGGTGCGAGCCCGGCGCGCTCGGCGGTGCCGATCACGTCGACGTCGCCCCAGCCGTCGGGGCCGGAGATCACGAGGGGGATGTCGGCGGGCGCGTCCGGGTGCGCCATCGCCTCGATCAGGTACGACAGTCCCTTCCGGGGCTCGAGCGTGCCGACGGCGAGGACGTAGCGCTCGGGGAGGCCGAGCCGCTCGGCACGGAGGTCGGCGTCCACGGGGATCCGGAGCCGGCCGCTCGGCGCACCGCCGATGACCCGGAGCCGGTCGTCGAACCGGTGGATCTCGTTGAGGTGCCCGGCGACCGCGTGGGTCGGGACGACGACGGCGTCGGCGTACTTGTACGCCCGCTTCACCATCGCCTTGTGGAAGTGCACGCCGCGCGGCGTCAGGGTCTCCGGGTTCGTCCACGGGACCGTGTCGTGCACCGTGACGACCGTCTGCCGGCCGGGTTCCTGGAAGCGGTTGTGCTTCACGAGGGGCGCGAGGACGCTCGGGGCGTGCACCATGCCGTGCGATGCGCCGCGGGCCACGCCGCCCTGCCAGGCGAGCGCGAGTTCACGGCGGGGCAGCGCCAGGCGGTCGAGACCGGACAGGCCGGGGAGCAGGGTGCGCAGGTGCTCGACCTCGGCCGGGGAGACGGCGGAGACCACGGCTTCCACGTCGCAGCCGGCGGGTGCCGTCTGGATGAGCTGCCGGGTGAGTTCCTCCGCGTAGCGGCCGATGCCACCGGGGACCGGTGCGACCACCTGGTCGACGATCACGCGGAGAGTGGTCATCTGGTGTTGCTCCTCGAAGGTCGTGCGGGATGGCTGCCCGGCGCGTCGCCAGAGCGTACCAGCGGGGTCAGGGAGTTCCCGGAGTGCGGGCGCGGGTCGCGGCACGACGACGTCGCTCGCCGAGCACCGCGGCTCCGGCGAAGACGAGGTCGACGACGGTGAGCAGCACGCGGGACATCACGGCGACGCTGACCGCTGCGGACGCGCCGAGCGGCACGCCGGCGGTGAGGAGCGCGGTGAGCACGGCCTCGCGACCGCCGAGCCCGGCCGGCAGGAAGAACACCAGGAACCCGACGAGCCAGGCCAGGGCGTAGGCGCCGATCGTCAGCGTGGTGACGCGGAGGTCGACGTGCCCGAGGGGCGCGAGCACGAGCACGATGTGCACGCCGAACACGACCCATGCCAGCGCCGCCCAGCCGAACGCCCGGGCGATCGCGCCGATGCCGAGGTCGATGGTGCCGAGGTCGCGGCGGGTGACCTTCGACGCCAGGCGCAGCCCGAACCGGAGGACCGCCGGGTGCAGCGCGGCGAGCACGATCGGGACCAGGAGCACGACGAACCAGTAGCGCGCGAAGGCGTCCGGCTGCACGAACGGGATCGTCACGGCGGCGACCGAGACGCCGGCGCCACAGCTGATGAGGAGCGTGAGCATCCCCACAGCGACACTGCGCGCCGCCGGCACCCGGTGTTCGCGTCCGAGGTCCGCCTGCGCCACGATCGGCCACACCGACCCCGGGATGTACTTGCCGATCTGGGAGAGGAAGAAGACCCGCTGCGCCGCGCCGATCGGGATGTGGTGGCCGGCGCCGGACATCAGCGCGCGCCACGAGAGGAACGTGATGTACGTCGCGAGCGCGCCGGCGACGAGTGCGGCGACCAGGGTCAGCGGCTCCTGCCGGGTGAACGCCTCGGCGATGTCACCGGCGCGGGGCACGAGGAAGGCGATGCAGAGCGCGAGGGCCACGACGAGGCCGACGACACGGACGACGGTCTTGGTCCGGGAGCGCTTCGCGGGCTGGGGGAGGTCGGTCATTCTCACCTAGGGTTGATCGGGTGCGCCAGGACCGGGACGGCGCGCGCGACCACGGAGAAAGGGCGGCCCACGTGCGGATCTTGGCCTTCGGAACATACCAGGCGGCGGATCACCCTCGGGTGCGAGTGCTCGCCGACGGCCTCCGTGCACGGGGGCACGTCGTGGCCGAGGCGAACGTCCCGCTCGGCCTGTCCACGAAGGACCGCGTCGCGATGCTCGGGTCCCGCTCGGGCGCGCTGTCGATGGCCGGACGCCTGGCCCGCAGCTGGTCGGCCCTCGTCGGCAAGGCGCTCCGTGTGCGGCGTTCCGGCCGTCCGGACGCGGTCCTCGTCGGCTACATGGGGCACTTCGACGTGTGGCTCGCACGCCTGCTGTTCCCGCGCACCCCGATCGTCCTCGACCACCTGATCTTCGCCGCGACGACCGCCCAGGACCGCGGTGTCGGCGACGGCGGCCTCAAACAGCGCCTCCTGCGGTTCCTCGACCGCGCCGCGCTCACCATCGCGGACGTCGTCGTCCTGGACACCGACGAGCACCGCGACCTCGTCCCGGCAGCGCTCCGGGAGAAGGCCGTGGTCGTGCCGGTCGGCGCCACCGAGAACTGGTACGACGCCGGCGCGCACGCGGTGGAGCGACCCGCCGACGACCCGCTCCGCGTGGTCTTCTACGGCCTCTTCACCCCACTGCAGGGCGCCGGCACGATCGGCGAGGCAATCGGCGCGCTGCCCGACGACGGCAGCGTCCTGGTCACGATGATCGGCAGCGGCCAGGACCTCGACGAGGCGCAGTCACGGGCCGCCGGGGGCGCTCCGACCGAGTGGCTGCCGTGGGTGGACGCCGCCGACCTGCCCGCCCTGGTCGCCGGCCACGACGTCGGCATCGGCATCACCGGCACCACCCCGAAGGCGCTCAAGGTCGTCCCGAACAAGGTCTACCAGTGCGCGGCAGCCGGGCTCGCCGTCGTCACGAGCGACACCGCCCCGCAGCGCCGGGCCTTCGGCGATGCGGTCGTCGCCGTCCCCGCTGGCGACGCCGACGCGCTCGCCGCCGCGATCCGCGGGCTCGCCGCCGACCGTGCGCTCCTCGCCGAGCGCCGGGCCGCCGCGTCCGCCGCCGCCGACCGCTTCCGTCCCGCGGCGGCCGTCGAGCCGCTGGACGAGCGCCTCAGCACCGTCACCCGCTGACCGCAGCCGAGCTCGCGAGACCCCGCCGACTTGGCGAGACCCCGCCGAGCTCGCGAGACGCCGCCGACGTGGCGAGACGCCGCCCAGTTCGCGAGACGCCGCCGACTTGGCGAGACGCCGCCGGCCGGGGCGGCGTCTGGGCCGTTCGGCGGTGTCTCGACCGGAGAGCGGCGCCTGGCAGGGCAACGGACGGGAGGCCCTGCTCGCGTGCCGCGCGTGGCGGACGTGAGCAGGGCCTCCCGGTCGGAGCCTGGTGGGGGTCTCAGGAACTGAGCACGCCCGCCTCGGCTGCCGCGTGCAGTGCTTCGCGCCAGTCGCGCATCGGGGCGATCCCCGCGCGTGACCAGGCGTCGTGGCCGAGCACGCTGTACGCGGGGCGCGGCGCCGGACGCACGAAGGCCGAGCTGTCGGTCGGCAGGACCCGCTCCGGGTCGAGGCCGACCTCGGTGTAGATCGCCTTCGTGAAGTCGAGCCAGGACCCCTGGCCGCCGTTCGTGCCGTGGTAGATGCCGGCCGGAGCGTCCGCGTCCAGGAGCGCGACGATCTGGCGGGCCAGGTCACCCGTCCAGGTCGGCTGCCCGATCTGGTCGGTGACGACGCTCACGGTGTCGTGCGACCCGGCGAGGCGGATCATCGTCTTCGCGAAGTTCGGACCGCCGGCACCGTAGAGCCACGCGGCCCGCACGATGTACGAGGAGTCCGGGGCGATCGCGCGCACCGCTGCTTCGCCGGCCGCCTTCGTCCGGCCGTAGGCGCCGATCGGGTCGGTCGGCTCGTCCTCGGCGTACGGCGAGGTGCCGTTGCCGTCGAAGACGTAGTCGGTGGAGACGTGCACGAGCTTCGCGCCGGCGGCGACCGCGGCGGTGGCCAGGACCTCCGGGCCGCGGGCGTTGACCGCGAAGGCCGCCGCCTCGTCGGACTCGGCGTCGTCGACCTTCGTGTACGCCGCCGCGTTGATCACGACGTCGTGGCCGGTGACCGCCGCGGTGACGGCGTCCTGGTCGGTGATGTCGAGGTCGGCGCGGGAGAGCGCGGTGACGTCACGGCCGGCGAGGGCCTGCTGGAGGTCCTGGCCGAGCATGCCGGCGGCGCCGGTGATCAGGTACCGGGTCATGCGAGCGCCGCGCGCTCCTTGAGCGGCTCCCACCAGGCGCGGTTGTCGCGGTACCACTGGACGACGTCCGCGAGGCCCTGCTCGAACGGGACCTGCGGCTCGTAGCCGAGCTCGGCCTGGATCTTGGAGATGTCCACCGAGTAGCGGAGGTCGTGGCCGAGGCGGTCGGCGACGCGGTCGACGTAGGACCAGTCCTTGCCGGTGGCCTCGAGCAGCATCTCGGTGAGCTCCTTGTTCGTGAGCTCGGTCCCGCCGCCGATGTTGTAGATCTCGCCCGCGCGGCCCTTGACGAGCACCATCGCGATGCCGCGGGTGTGGTCGTCGACGTGCAGCCAGTCGCGGATGTTGTTGCCCTCGCCGTAGAGCGGGACGTGCTTGTCGTCGATGAGGTTCGTGACGAACAGCGGGATGACCTTCTCGGGGAAGTGGTACGGCCCGTAGTTGTTCGAGCAGCGCGTGATCGAGAGGTTCAGCCCGTGCGTGCGGTGGTAGCTGCGGGCGAGGAGGTCGCTGCCGGCCTTCGACGCCGAGTACGGCGAGTTCGGCTCGAGCGGGCGGTCCTCGGCCCACGAGCCTTCGCTGATGGAGCCGTAGACCTCGTCGGTGGAGACGTGCACGAAGCGCGCGGTGCCGTGGCGGAGCGCGGCGTCGAGGAGACGCTGGGTGCCGACGACGTTGGTCTCGACGAAGATCCCGGAGTCACGGACGGAGCGGTCGACGTGGGACTCGGCGGCGAAGTGCACGATCGCGTCGATGCCGGGGATCACCTCGTCGAGCTTCGCGGCGTCGGTGATGTCGCCCTGCACGAACGTGTAGCGGGGGGAGTCCGCGACCGGTGCGAGGTTCTCGAGGTTGCCCGAGTACGTCAGGGCGTCGTAGACGACGACCTCGGCGCCCTCGAGCCCCGGGTAGGCGTCCTGCAGGGTGCGGCGGACGAAGTTCGAGCCGATGAATCCGGCTCCGCCGGTGACGAGGATCTTCACGTGGTCTGGTTCCTTTGGGTTGCCGTTGGCGTTGGATCGATTCCCGATTGTAGGGGGAGCGTCTGTCAATCGAGTATTTCAGTGCTGCCGGTCGGCTCGGCGCCGGGTCCCGCGCGGCGGCGGCGTCGGCCGAGCACCACCACGAGCACGCCGACCACGATCGCGACGAGGACCGAGCCGATGGTCGCGACCAGACCGGCCGACAGACCGGGGACCGTGTACGAGACGGCGACGGTGTGCTTGCCCGCCGGCACCCAGACGGCACCGCCGGCGTGGTCAGCGGCGACGAGCGGGGTCGACTTGCCGTCGACGGTCGCACTCCAGCCGGGGCGCTGCAGCGAGTCCTCGACCACGACCCAGCCGCCCTGCTCCGCGTCCACGTCGACCGTGGTCGCGTTCGGGTCGCTCGAGTCCACGTCGAGCTCGGCATCGCCGCCACCCGCCGTGTGCTTCGTCGGCTTGCTCAGCACGACCTCGTCCGCCGGGGTTGCCGGGTCGTCGAGGGTGTCGACACGGTCTGCGGCCTTCTGGACGACGGTCTGCGACGACGCCCAGCGGACCCGGTCGTCGGTCCCGCCGAGCTCGTAGATCGTCGCGTCGCCGGTGTGCGCGACCGTGACGTCGTCGCCGGCCTTCGGACGGACGACGGTGATCGCGGCCTTGCCGTCCGCGTCCGTGCCGATCGGGACGCGCTTGTCCTGGCCGGTGACCGTGATCTCCGCGTGCCACGACGTGGACGCCGGGATGTCGTCGCCCTCGAGCGCCACCGCGCGGCCACCGCCGAGCCCGGGGACCCAGGTCTCGGTGGAGGTGAGGGTCTTGCCGGTGTCGTCGGCGACGATCGACACGGTGAGGTCCATGCCGTCGGCCGAGTTCGTCGGCGCCGGGGGACCGGTGAACTCGATGCCGTTGATCGGCCCGGTGTTGCTCGGGGAGTCGACCGACGGGTTCGCCTTCGTGAGGTCGGCCCACGCGGTCGACGGCGTGCTCGGGTCGGCCTGGCCGACGAGGGGCGCCGACGGGTCGGAGATCACGTAGCGCACCGCGAGGCGGTCCAGGAGCGGGGAGGAGATCGTCGACGGCAGGTTCGTCGGCCGCAGCGACGAGTACGTCGGTGTGACGTAGACGTCCGGGTCGATCGCCGTCATGAGCTGCTTCCACTCCTGCGTCTGGAAGGTGTGCCCGGTGAGGGAGCGGATCTGGAAGTACGACGCCGAACCGGGCAACCCGGCCTGGCCTGCGGTGGCGAAGCGCTCCTGGTCGGTGAGGTGGTTCTCCAGGTACTTCAGCGCCGGCGTCGACGGGTAGAAGGTCGAGACGGGGGCGATCGGCCACCACGCCTGGACGGAGGAGATCGCCGGGACGACGACCATCGCGATGACCCCGACGCCGGCGACCGCCGCGAGGACGCGGGACCGGAAGAACCAGACCAGCGCGATCGCCAGGGCGGTGAGCGCGCCGATCACCGCGGTGCGGACGACGTCCACCTTCAGCTCGTGCAGGTGCGGGACGGGGACGGAGTAGAGCGCCATCCGCGTCTGGTAGGCGACGCCGGCCGCCGCGGCGAGCACGATCAGGACGACCAGGCCGCGACCGATCCAGGCGACCGGGCGCGACGAGCGGAGCCGACGGAGCTCGTCGAGCAGGTGCTCGGGCTCGACCAGTCGCCCGAACCCGATGCCGGCGAGTGCGGCCGCGAGGAACCCGACGATGCAGCGCATGCGCCCGATCGGGTTCGAGTCGAAGACGGGGAGCTCACGGATCGCCGCGAGGACCGGGCCGCCGACGTAGACGAGCACCACGCTGAGGGCGAGGAGGCCGAGGAGGATCCAGACGATGCCGGCCGCACGCTGCACCCGCGGGCGCACGAGCAGCGCCGCTGCGATCAGGACGACCACCGCGATGCCGACGAACGACGCGGTCTCGACCGGGTTGCGACCGCTCCAGGCGTCGCCGCGGCTCTCGTCGTTGGCGATGTCGGCCACCCACGAGCTGACGAGCGACAGGTACCCGAGGGTCCCACCGCCGCCGGACTGCGCGCGGGCGCCGAAGTCGATGACGTTCGCCGCGTTCACCGCGAACGGCAGGAGCTGCCACGCGGAGAGGAACAGGCCGAACACGATGCCGCCGACCGCGATCGCCGCGCTGACGAGCACCCCGCGGACGCTCCGGAGCGCGACCATGCTGCGCGCGACGAAGTAGATGCCCCCCGTGAACAGGGCGTACCCGACGATCGCGGGGAACCCGCCGAGGAGCATGCACGCGAGCGCGACCCCGACGGCGACGACGTCTCGGAGCTTCCGCTCGGTCGCCGCACGGTCGATCGCCCAGAAGAGCAGCGGGATGAACGCCGCGACGCGGGTCTGCGGCCAGTTCGTCCACGCGACCATGAACCCCGAGGCCGAGTACACGATCGCGGCGATCGGCCAGCCGGCGCGCGGGACGCCCCAGCGGCGGAGCAGCAGCGCCATGCCGACCGTCACGACGACGATCTCGAGCAGCTTCACGGCGCCCGGTGCGTACGAGAAGGGCAGGACCCACCACGGCAGGGAGAGCGGGGACCACGCGCCGGAGTCGGGCAGGCCGCCGAGCTCGGTGCCGCCGGCGACGTACGGGTTCCAGGCGCCGAACACGCCTTCCTGCGCGAGACGGACCAGCAGCGACACCTGCGGTGCGGCACTGTCGATCGTGTCGCTGTCGAACACGTTGCTCGACTGCGTCGTCGACTGGAACGTGTCCGCCCACGGGGTGAAGCGGTTGAGGAGTCCGGTGTTCAGGAAGGTGCCGTGCCCGAGCAGGGCGGGCCCGATCGTGAAGAGCACGAAGGCCACCAGCGCGGCCCACGACGCGATCTCCACCCAGGCCCCCGGACGACGGATCCAGAGGGCGGCGCGGGTGCTCATCGAGAGCGTCCGCGCCTCAGTCGCCATACCGCTGCAGCTTCTGCAGGTCCAGCTGCTCCTCGGCGAGGGTGCGGTTCAACCGGGTGAGGTCGGCGACGACGCCGATGACCAGCGACAGCACCGCCGTGATCAGCAGCACCACGCCGAGGATGATCGACTGCAGGTGGTTCCCGCCGGTGTTCGTCCAGAGGAGCACGAGGTACCGGATCAACGGCCAGGCCCCGAGTCCGCCGAGGACCACGGCCACCCAGGCGAAGAGCGCCATCGGGCGGTACATCAGGTAGACGCGGGCGATCGCCGAACCGGACTGGAACATGTGCTGCCAGATGTTCTTGAACAGCCGGGACTCGCGGGTCTTCGGGTTCGTCGTGATCGGCACGGACGCGATCGCGAGCCGCTTGTAGCCGGCCTGCACGATGGTCTCCATGCAGTAGCTGAAGCGTGTGACGATGTTCAGGCGGATCAGCGAGTACTTCGTGTACGCGCGGAAGCCGCTGGCCGCGTCGGGCAGGTCGAGGCCCGCCGCTCGGCTGGCCACCCAGGACCCGAAGCGCTGCATGAGCTTCTTGAAGCCGGAGAAGTGCTCAATCGTGCGGGTCTGCCGGTCGCCGATCACGATGTCGGCTTCCTTCCGCAGGATCGGCTGGACCAGCTCCGCGATCTGCGCCTGCGGGTACTGGTTGTCGCCGTCGGTGTTCACGACGATGTCGGCACCGTGCAGCAGGGCGTAGTCGACGCCGTCGCGGAACGAACGGGCGAGGCCCATGTTCGTGGTGTGGTGCACGAAGTGGTGGACACCGTGCTCCCGGGCGACCTCGACCGTGCGGTCGGTGCTGCCGTCGTTGATGACCAGGACCTCGATCTCGTCGATGCCGTCGATCTGCGTCGGGATCGTCTCGAGGACGCTGGCGAGGGTGTTCTCCTCGTTGAGGCAGGGGATCTGGATGAAGAGCTTCACGGGGCTGCGGTATCTCGTTTCGGGATGCGGGCGCACGGCTTCCAGGTGCGAGGAGGCCATGACAGCCTAAGCGAACGACCGATGGACCCGTGGGAGAATCGCTCACCGTGCGACGCTTCCTGCCACGGCTGCCCACGGCGGTCGTCATCACCGCCGCCGTCTTCGCCGTCCTCGCGTCCCTCGCGGTCGGCTGGAGCGCCGCCCCGCTGAACACCGCGGACGAGACGGCCCACCTCGACTACGCGATCGGGCTCTGGCACGGGCACCTGCCGGTCTTCGAGCAGGGACTCGCCATCCGGCCGCCCTTCGGCATCGTCCCGCCGGTGCAGTGGGTCGCCCAGCACCCGCCGCTGTTCTACGCGCTCGTCGCCCCGGTGGTCGGGCCGCTCTGGGACGGCGGACACCCGTACGCCGCGGTGCTCGCCGGGCGCTCGGTGAACGCGCTGCTCGCCGGGGGAGCCGTCCTCGCCACCGGGTTCGCCGGGTTCCGCGTGGTGCCGCGCCGACCGGCCGTCGGTGCCGTCGCCGCGATCGTCATCGCCTGCACGAGCATGCTGCTGCTCGTCGGGGGCGCGGTCTACAACGACCTGCCGAACACGATCCTCGCCGCGCTCGCGATCGCCGTCGGCGCGACCGCGCTCCGCCGGGGCCTCTCGACGCGCCTGGTCGTCGTCGCGGGGGTCGTCACCGGGCTCGGCATGCTGAGCCGGGCGTCCTTCGCGGTGTTCGTCGTCGCGGTCGTCGTCGCCCTGGTCCTCGCGGCGCGCTCCGGCTCGCGCTCGGCGCCGGGCTCCCGCTCGGCGCCGGGCTCCCGCTTCTGGGACGGGTGGGGGCGCCTCGTCGCCGCAGCCGTCGCGGCGCTGGTGCCCGTCCTCGCCGCCGGGTGGTTCTACCTCCGCAACATCGCTCTCACCGGCAATGCCGAGGGGTCGCACCCGGAGTGGGCCGCCGAGCACCTGCACCGGCACACCGCTTCCGCGTCCGAGGTGCTCACCGACCACGACTTCTGGACGGGGTTGTTCTCGGTGTTCCTCGGGCACCTCGCCGAGGACGGCGCCTGGACCTGGCTGCTGCTGCTCGGCCCGCTGGCGCTGGCGCTCGCCGCCGCGGTGGTCGGCGTCGTCCGACGCGCGGGCCGCGGCAGCGCGGGCCGCGGCAGCGCGGGCCGCGGCAGCGCTGCCCGCGGCGGCGCTGCCCGCGGCGGCGCAACGCCCGCCCGCGCGTCCTCCATCCGCGCCGACATCCGCGCCGACTGGCTCGTCGCCGCGATGCTCGCCGCTGTCGTCCTGCTCGTCGTCGTCGCACAGGTCCGGTTCACGATGAGCGGCGGTTCGGCACACGCCCGGTACCTCCTCGCCGTGATGCCGGTGCTCGCGATCCCGATGGCGATCGGCCTCACCGGGTTCGGCCGGATCGCGTCCTCGGTGCTCACCGTCGTGTGGACCCTGCCGGCCGCGTGGGTGTGGTTCGCCATCCTCGACCTGCAGGCACCCGTCGCCGGGTCGAGCGCGGTCCTCGTCGTCGCCCGGGTCGTCACCGTGCTCGCCGTCGTGGTGCTCGCCCTCACCCTCGTCCTGACGGTCCGTCTGCTGACCAGGAAGGCGCCTGGAGTGCTGCGGTAGGCTGCCCCGGTGCAGATCCGCGAACTGAAGATCCAAGGCGCGTGGGAGTTCACCCCCGTCCAGCACGGCGACGCACGAGGAGCCTTCCTCGAGGCGTACCGTGCCGACGTGCTCGAGGACACGGTGGGCCACCCCCTCGACCTCCGCCAGGTGAACATGTCGATCTCGTCGCGCGGCGTCGCGCGCGGGATCCACTACGCGCTCGTCGCCCCGAGCCAGGCGAAGTACGTCACCGCCGTGCGCGGTGCGTTCATCGACTACATCATCGACATCCGTGTCGGTTCGCCGACGTTCGGGCAGTGGGACTCGGTCCGCATCGACGACGTCGACCGCCGTGCCGTGTACCTCTCCGAGGGCCTCGGCCACGCGATCGTCGCGCTCGAGGACCAGAGCACCGTGAACTACCTCGTCAGCGCCCATTACGACCCCCAGCGCGAGAAGGGGATCAGCATCCTCGACCCGACCGTGGGCCTGGAGCTGCCGGACGGCATCGGCGAGCCCGTCCTGTCCGAGAAGGACACCAGCGCCCCGACGCTCCTCGACGCCGCCGAGCAGGGCCTCCTGCCGACGTACGAAGAGTGCGTCGCCTACACCGAGTCCCTCCGGACGAAGAAGTAAGAAGGAGACCCGATGAAGGGCATCATCCTGGCCGGCGGTTCCGGCACCCGCCTCTGGCCGATCACCAAGGGCATCAGCAAGCAGCTCATGCCGATCTACGACAAGCCGATGGTCTACTACCCGCTGTCGACGCTGATGATGGCCGGCATCCGTGAGGTCCTGGTCATCACCACCCCCGAGTACAACGACCAGTTCCGTGCCCTGCTCGGCGACGGCTCGTCCCTCGGCATGGACATCCAGTACGCCGTGCAGCCGAGCCCGGACGGCCTCGCGCAGGCGTTCGTCATCGGTGAGGAGTTCATCGGGGACGACAGCGTCGCGCTGGTCCTCGGCGACAACATCTTCCACGGCACCGGCCTCGGCACGAGCCTGCAGAAGAACACCGAGGTGCAGGGCGCCACGATCTTCGCGTACCACGTGGCCGACCCGAAGGCGTACGGCGTCGTGGAGTTCGACGACGACTTCAGCGCCGTCTCCATCGAGGAGAAGCCGGCCGAGCCGAAGTCGAACTACGCCGTCCCCGGCCTGTACTTCTACGACAACGACGTGGTCGAGATTGCGAAGACCATCGAGCCGAGTGCGCGTGGCGAGCTCGAGATCTCCACGGTCAACGAGCGCTACCTCGAGGCCGGCACGCTCGGCGTCGAGGTCCTCGACCGCGGCACCGCCTGGCTCGACACCGGCACGTTCGAGTCGATGATGCAGGCGTCCGAGTACGTCAAGGTCATCGAGGACCGTCAGGGCCACAAGATCGGGTGCATCGAGGAGATCGCCTGGCGGAACGGCTGGATCGACGACGCGGCCCTCGCCGCGCTCGCCGCGCCGCTCGCCAAGAGCGGGTACGGCGTCTACCTCCAGCAGCTGCTCGCTTCCTGACACGCCCCGTGGCGCTCTTCCGACGCCGCCGTGCGAACACGACGGTCTCCGGCTCCGGTCTGGAGGCCCGACCCGTGTCCGACACGGCGGCGTCCGTCGTCCGCGTGGCCGGGTGGCAGAGCACGCCGGTGGCCTCCGACAAGTGGGTCACGGTGCTCCTCGTCAGCCGTTCGGACCGGTACGCGGCGCTGCCGGCGATGGTCGCTGCCGCCCGGCTCGCCTTCGGCCCGGACGTCGACGTCCGGGCGGTGGGGTACGTGGCCGACGCGTCACCGCAGGACCTCCAGCAGCGGGGCGTGCCCTGGGTGCGTCCCGACCCGGTCGACGGCATCGGCTCGGCGATCAACGCCGGGGTGGCCGCTGGTGTCGGCCGGGTGCTCGTCGTCGTCGACTCGACGGTGGGCGTGACCGACCAGGACCTCCAGGTGCTCGCCGCTGCCGGGTCTGACCAGGTCGTCCAGGCCCGGGTGCGGATGCCCGACGGCGTCCGACGCGACGGTGCCCTGCTGCTCCGCCCGGGCGCGCTGCCCTGGACCGACGACGGCCGCCGGACCGACGACGGCCGCCAGACCGAGGGCGCCAGCCGGACCGACGACGGCCGCCGGACCGTCGGCGCCGCGGACCCGGACGACCTCGACACGATCCCGGTCGTGCCGGTCTTCGCAGCGGACCAGCCCGTGGTCTCGATGCCGCGGGCCGCGCTCCTGCCGGCACCGTGCCTCCCGGACGAGCGGATGACGCTGACGGCCTGGACCCGCGCCGCTGCCGACCGGATCGCCGGAGACGTGCGCCTCGTCTGGTCCGTGCGGCGGAACGCCGAGGCCGGGCGGACGATCGACGCGGCCACGGTCGACGCGTTCACCGCGTGGCGGGACCGCGGAGCGCAGGACGGCGCCGTCGTCGCCGGACCGCCGCTCCCGCCGTGGGGCGCCCGTCCGGTGTCGCCGTCAGTGGACCGTTCGCGTGCCGACACGGAGTTGTCGTGGGCGCTCAAGATCGCCGCTCCCGCCGGACCCGAGGGCGACGGCTGGGGCGACGTGCACTTCGCGACAGAGCTTGCCGAGGCGCTCGAGCGGCTCGGGCAGCGCGTGCGCGTCGACCGCCGCGACGCCCACGTCCGGGACGACGACGCCGAGGACGACGTGACGCTGGTGATCCGCGGCCTCGACCGGGTGCCGCCGAACCCCGCGTCCGTCAACCTCCTCTGGGTGATCAGCCACCCCGACGACGTCGCGGACACCGAGCTCCGCTCCTTCGACGCCGTGTTCGCCGCCGGTCCGGTGTGGGCCGCCGCGGCCGCCGAGCGAGCGGGCGTCCCGGTGCGGACCCTGCTGCAGGCCACGGACCCGGCGGTGTTCACGCCGGGTGCCCCGGGGGCGTCGGCGGACGCCGGGCGCGTCGTGTTCGTCGGGTCGACCCGCGGTGCCGAGCGGCGGATCGTGTCCGACGCGGTGGCGCTCGGGGCGGACCTCCGGGTGCACGGGCCGGGCTGGGCCGACGTGCTGCCGGCCGCGATGGCGGGGGAGTCCTCGCTCTCCCGGACAGCGGTGGCGGCGGCCTACCGCGACGCCCGCGTCGTGCTCAACGACCACTGGCCGGACATGGCGGCCGGGGGCTTCCTCTCGAACCGGGTGTTCGACGTGCTGGCATCGGGCGGGGTCGTCGTCACGGACCCCGTCGCGGGGCTCGCCGACGTGCTCGAGGTCCCCACGCTGGCGGTCGCGTCGTCGCGGGAGTCGCTCGCCGCGCTGCTCGACCCCGCGTACGCGTGGCCGTCGCCCGCGGAGCGGGCCGCGGTCGCCGCGCGGATCGCCGCCGAGCACTCCTTCGATGCCCGGGCTGCGGTGCTCGTCGAGGCCGCGCGCGCCGAGCGCGAGCGGCTCCGCCGCCGGCGCTGACGCGGCGCGCCGCGGCGCCGCGGCCGCGCGCAGCCGCGCGCCCGCGGCATTGCCGCGGATACGCCGCACAACCAAAACCACTCCGAACCACGGGAATCCGTGGTTCGGAGTGGTTGCAGTTGTGCGCAGGCATGCCGAACCGCCGGCGGCCGCGCGCGCCGCGCCGCGCCGCGTGCGCCGCGCGCCGGCCGCGCGCCGCGTGCGCCGCGCGCCGGCCGCGCCGCGGCCGCCGCGCGCCGGCCGCCGGCCGCGCGCCGCGCGCCGCGCGCGCCGCTACTTGCGCGTGACCCAGCGCGCGCGGACCGCGAGGCCGGTGCGCAGCACCACGCGGAGCGGCCACAGCCACCACGCCCGGTACTTCCGGGACAGGAAGCGGTACGCGCTCCGGTGGTGCTCGACCTCCATGCGTCGACGGTTCGACGACGTGGAGTGGGCACCGGTGTGCACGACCGTGGCGCTCGGGACGTAGACGTTCGCGTGCCCGGAGCGTCCGACCCGCTGCCCGAGGTCGACGTCCTCGAAGTACATGAAGTAGGACTCGTCGAACCCGCCGAGCTGCCGGAACAGCGACGTGCGGATGAGGAAGCACGCGCCGGAGAGCCAGCCGGCGTCCCGCTCGACGACCTGGGTCGTCGACCAGTACCGCTGGCTCCACGGGTTCCCCGGCCAGAAGCGGGAGAACGCCGCGTGGCCGAGCCCCGTCCGGAGCGAGGGGAGCTGCCGGGCGGACGGGTACGTCTCGCCGTGCTCGTCGAGGATCTGCGGCCCGAACGACCCGCCACGGGGGAGCCGGTCGGCGGCGGCGATGAGCTCGTCGACGCTGCCGGGGCGGAACACCACGTCGGGGTTCGTGACCAGGATGAACTCGGGCCGTTCGTCGGGCAGGACGTCGTCGAGCGCCGCGAAGGCCGCGTCGATCCCGCCGCCGTAGCCGCGGTTGCTGCCCGAGGAGACCACGACGGCGCCGTGTGCCTCGGCGATCGCCCGGAGCGCGTCGAGGTCGTCGGAGCCGTTGTCCGCGATGACGACGGGCAGCGGACCGTCGGAGGCCAGCGCGGCGCTCTCCAGGAACGGCCGGATCGTCTCGCCGGTGTTGTACGTCACGGTGAGGACCGCGACACGGGGCCGCGCGCTCATCGAGAGCCCCCGGACGACGACGAAGACGACGACGACGACGACGACGAAGAGGAAGAGGAAGCGGAAGACGAGCCCCGCGACGAAGCCGCCGCGGCACCGTACGCGCCCACGTGCACCCGCGCGGTCGCCTCCCACGTGAAGTCGTCCGCCCGCAGCACGGCACGACGCCGGTGCTCGTCGCGGACCGCCGTGTCCGCGAGCAAGGTGCCCAGCGCCGTGGCGATCGCGGGAGCGGACACGTCGGTGTAGACCGCGGCGTCGCCGCCGACCTCGGGCAGCGAGAGCCGCCGCGTGGTCAGGACGCACGCGCCGGCGGCCATCGCCTCGACCACCGGCAGGCCGAAGCCCTCACCGAGGCTCGGGTACACGACGACCTCGGCACCGCCGAGGAAGCCGGAGAGGTCCTCGAGCGGCAGGTAGCCCGCCTCGACCACGTGGTCGTCGGGTTGCAGCGCGTCGAGGGCGGCGATCGCCTGGTCGTCCCAACCGCGGGCCCCGGAGAGCACGAGCCACGGGGTGTCCTGCCCGGCGGCGGCACGCTCGGCGCGGACGGTCCGGTAGGCGTCGAGGAGCGCTGTGACGTTCTTCCGCGGCTCGATCGTGCCGAGGAACGCGATCCACGTGGCGTCGTCCGGCAGCCCGGCGGCGATCCGGGCGTCGGCGACCTCGGCCTCGTCCGGCGCGTGGAAGACCGCGCGGTCGACGCCGAGGTGCGCGACCTGGACGTCGGCCGTGATCCGCGGGACGGCCCGCCGGACCTCGGTCCTGGTGGCCTCGCTCGGGACGACGACGATCGGTCGGCTCCGGAGCGACCGGCGGCTCCACCACGTGAAGAACGTGCGCTTCAGCCGGGAGTGCCACTCCGGGTTCGAGAAGAACGTGGCGTCGTGCAGCGTGACGACCGAGCCGCCGCGCCAGGCGAACGGGAACGTGTAGTGCGGGGAGTGCAGCACCCGGGCGTGCAGTCGGCGTGCGAGGGCGACGAGCCCCGTCTGCTCCCAGAGGAAGCGCAGCGGCACGGAGCGTATCCACGCCGGTGCGACGTGCACGGTGACCCCGGGGGCGACACCGCGGAAGTGCGCGGCGTGCTCGCTCCGGACCACGAGGTGCACGGTGAGCGCGGGATCGGCGCCCAGCAGGTGCGACACGACGCCCTCGACGTAGCGGCCGACGCCCCCGAGGTTCCGCGGTACGGCGGTCCCGTCGATGAGGACGGTGAGCTGCGGCACGCGTGGTTCCTTCCGGGCGGGGCCGTGGGCGGGGCCGTGGGCAGAGCCCGGGCCGGGAGCAGGGCCGGGGCCGTCGACGGACGACGACCCAGCGTATCGCGCTCGGCTCATGCCCCCGTGTCCACCCGGCTGCTGGGCACGACGGCGCGAGCGGACTCGGCCCGACGGCGCGCGAGGTGCCGGGGGAGGTGGCGCACGACGTCACCGAGCGCTGCCAGGACGAGCCGGGCCTCCCGTCGGTCCGATCCGCCCGGACCACCGGACGCACCGGACGCACCGGACGCACCCGACAGGCCACGCAGCGCACGGCCCGCCGTGCGCACGAGGGCGCGTCCGACGACCGGCCACGGTGCGTGCCAGAGCGCGACGAGGACGCGGTTCCGTGCGTTCCGGTACACGAACAGGTCGCTCCGGACGCCGGAGGAGGCCGAGTGGTCGTGCTCGACGACGGCGTCGGCCACGTACTCGACGCGGTACCCGCGCCGTGCGAGGCGCCAGGAGAGCTCGGTGTCCTCGTAGTACATGAACAGGGACTCGTCGAGCAGGCCGACGTCCTCGAGCGCACTGCGCCGGAGCGCGCTCGCCCCGCCGGAGAAACCGAAGACGGTGGTCGCGGCGACGGTGTCCGCGGGCGCCAGCCAGTCGCGGTCGGAGCCGTTGCCGACCCGGTCGACGCGGACGCCGGTCGAGTTGAGGCGGACGGACCCGTCCGGCGACGGCACCCACAGGCGGCCGTCGTGCCCGGCCAGCGCGCGTTGGTCCGGCCCGGGCCGGGCACCGGACGGGAGGCTCGCCCAGCGTCCGGCGAGCACGATGCGGCCCGTCACGGCCGCGACCTCCGGCGCCGCGTGCGTCAGGTGGTCACGGAGCGCCCCGACGAACCCCGGAGCGGGGACCGCGTCGTTGTTGAGGAGCACCACGATGTCCGCACCGGTCGCCGTGATGCCCGCGTTCGCCCCCGCGGCGAATCCGCCGTTGTGCTCCCGGACCACGATCGTGGCGTCAGGCAGCTCGCGCCGGAGCACCGCGACCGAGTCGTCGGAGGACCCGTTGTCGACGACCACGACGTCGTCGGCGGCACCGTCGGCGAGGACGGCGCGCGCGGCCCGGACGGTCAGGTCGGCGTGGTTCCAGTTGACGACGACGACCGCGGTCCGGGTCAGTCGACGTCCTCGAGCGAGGGCTCGGCGTAGACCGTGCCGACGGCGTTGCCGAAGGCCGGGACCTCGAACGAGTCGCACTCCGGCAGGTCGTGCAGGTGCCGCCCGGCGGAGTCCATCATCGACACGTTGATGAAGTACTTGCCGGTGCCGAACGCGGTGTCCGCGATCCGGATGCGCAGCTTCTTCCGGCCGTGCAGCGGCGGCAGGTGGACCCCCATGATGCCGGTGGTGGTGCCGAACACGACCTGGCCGGCGGTGTTGTTGATCTGGACCGCGGCTTCCCAGTCGGTGACGCCGTCGAGGTGCTCGAACTCCATGTCCACCACGAGGTCGTCGCCCGGGTACACGCCGTCGCGGGTGCCCTTGCCCTCGGCGTGCACGGTCGCGCCGAGCACGGTGCCACGGCCGACGGCGACGTCCTTGCTGAGCTCGCCGGCGCGACGTTCCTCGAGCACGTCGCGGAACATGCTGACCGCGCCGATCGGGTCGCCGTCGTGCAGGACCTTCCCCTTGTTCAGGAGGACGACGCGGTCGCACATCTCCTGCACCTGGCTGAGCGAGTGGGTGACGATGATGATCGTCTTGCCCGCCTCTTGGAAGGTGCGGATGCGGTCGAGGCACTTGCGCTGGAACGCCTCGTCGCCGACGGCCAGGACCTCGTCGACGAGGAGCACGTCGGGGTCGGTGTGCACGGCGACCGCGAAGGCGAGTCGCACGTACATGCCGGACGAGTAGAACTTCACCTGGGTGTCGATGAAGTCGCCGATCCCGGAGAACGCCAGGATGTCGTCGAACCGCTCGTCGGTCTGCTTGCGGCTCAGGCCGAGCAGGCTCGCGTTGAGGTAGACGTTCTCGCGGCCGGAGAGGTCCGGGTGGAAGCCGGCGCCGAGCTCGAGGAGCGCGGCGAGGCGACCGCGGCGGGACACCGTGCCGGACGTCGGCTGGATGATGCCGCCGATCGCCTTGAGCAGCGTCGACTTGCCGGACCCGTTCTGGCCGATGAGGCCGACCGTGGAACCGGCGCGGATCGTGACGCTGACGTCGTCGAGCGCCCAGAAGTCCTGTCGGTGCTTCCGGCCGGCGCGTCCGAGCGTGACGATGCGTTCGCGGATGGTGTTGTCCTTGCGGACGGTGAAGCGCTTGGTCACGTGGTCGACGACGATGACCTCGGGGCGCTCCGGCTCCGTGGCGGTCGTCGTGGCGACCGGGGTGCTGATGGCCATGGTCTAGAGCTCCTGTGCGAAGTTGCCCTGCAGGCGGGAGAAGACCCGCTGCGCGCCGAGGAGGCAGAACAGCCCGATCACCAGTGCGATGAGCAGGCGCATCATGAGGTGGTCGGGGTAGTCGACGATGCCCGGCTTGTGCAGCCAGATCGCGTTCTGGAGTCCCAGCACCGAGAGCGTCAGCGGGTTGTTCGTGTAGATCGCGAGCAGCCAGCCGATGTGCAGCCGGTCGACGACCATCGAGTACGAGTACACGATCGGCGATCCCCACAGCAGCACCATGAGGCCGACGTCGATGACGAACTGCACGTCGCGCAGGTAGACGTTGAGCGCGGAGAGCACGAGACCGACCGCGGAGCCGTACACCAGGATGACGAGCAGCGACGGGACCAGGTAGACCAGTCCGCCGTGCCACGGGAACATCCCGAGGACCACGGTCGCGGCGATGAGGATCGCGAACTGGATCGCGTAGTTCACGATCGCGGCGCCGACGCTCGCGAGCGGGAAGACCTCGCGCGGGACGTAGACCTTCTTGATCAGCCCGCTGTTGCCGACGATCGATCCGGTGGACCCGGCGACGATCTCGCTGAACAGCGTGTACGCCGTCAGGCCCGTGAAGACGTAGATCGCGAAGTTGTCGATGCCCTTCGCGGCGTTGAGGATCTGGCCCATCACGAAGTAGTAGATGAGGAGCTGCGTCAGCGGCCGGACGAGCGTCCACACGAAGCCGAGCGCCGAGTCCTTGTAGCGCGCCTTGAGGTCGCGGCGGATGAGCATGCCGAGCATCTCGCGCTGCGCGAAGACGTCCCGGAGCTCCCGCCACGTTCCACGGATGGCGCTCCGAGGAGCACCGATCACGACGAGGGGTTCCTCGGCGAGCGTCGCCATGCGGGCTTGATCGACCATGCGTCTCTTCGTTCGTGGGGGCAGGACCGGAACAGCATACTCACCCCTCCCGGGGCGTCCCGTGCGCCCCGTGCGGGGGTGAAAGCGCGCAGATCCAACCCTCAGGCTCGACTTTGGGGTTACCGTTGACGCAACCCGGACCCTTGTCAACATCCACAGGACGGCCCGCAGCATGCACCACGTGTCTCGGCCGATCGCTGCGCTTGCGGTGGTCGGTGTACTCAGTCTCCTCTCGGCGGGTTGTTCCGCCGGCGGCGACGACCCCTCTCCCTCACCCACCAAGTCGGCGTCCCGGACGCCGACCTCGTCGGCGACGGTCGCACCCACGGCCACCTCGTCCGCGAGCACGTCGACGAGCCCCTCGGCCGTCGCGTCGGAGCCCTCCGACGACGACACCGACCTCGGCGACTTCCCGGGGACCGGCTCGACCGGTCAGGCGGACACCGACCCCGGTGACTTCCCGGCGACGGCGATCGTGACCTTCGCGTCCTGGGACGCCGGCTCGAAGACCCTGCAGACCGCCGGACTCGTCTCCGGCACCACGAACGCGAAGGGCACCTGCACCTTCACCGCGAAGAACGGCGGCACCACCCGCACCACGACGAGCGCGCCGTCCGCGAGCGCCTCGTCCGTGAGCTGCGCGCAGGCCACGTTCCCCGCGGGGCAGATCAGCACCGGGAACTGGTCGGTCACGCTCAAGTACACCGTCGGCACGCAGTCGACGACATCCGACCCGATGACGGCGGAGGTGCCGTGATGCGACTGTTCATGACCAGGGACCGAGACGGATCAGCGTCTCGGCCCCGATTCCGGGCCACGCTCGCGCTGCTGGCGTCCTTCGCCGTCGCCGCGAGCGGGCTGACCCTCGGCACGATCGTCTCCGAGGCGACGACGACGCAGTCCGCGTCAGCCGCCACCGCTGCGGGCTTCGACCCGGGCAACATCATCAGCGACGCGAACTTCTACAACGGGTCCGCGATGAGCGGTTCGAGCGTGCAGTCGTTCCTGAACAGCGCGGCACCGAGCTGCAAGCAGGCATCCGGGGGGCCGGCCTGCCTGAAGAACTTCACGCAGAACATGAGCGCGATCAAGGCCGTCTCCGGCCGGTGCGCGGCGATCGCCGGCGGCAGCAAGTCCGCCGCGACGGTCATCGCGCAGGTCGGCGCCGCGTGCGGCATCAGCCAGAAGGTGCTCCTCGTCCTGCTCGAGAAGGAGCAGGGGATCGTCACGACGTCGAAGCCGACGTCGTACATGTACCTGCACGCCACCGGCTTCGCCTGCCCGGACACCGCTCCGTGTGACCCGGCGTACTACGGCTTCGGCCAGCAGGTCTACGCGGCGGCGCTGCAGTTCAAGCGCTACCAGGCCAGCCCGACCTCGTGGGCGTACCAGGCCGGCCGCAACAACGCGATCCTCTACAACCCGAACGGCAAGTGCGGGACGAAGACCGTCTACATCAAGAACCAGGCGACCGCCGGGCTGTACATCTACACGCCGTACACCCCGAACACCGCCGCGATGTCGAACCTCTACGGCACCGGCGACAGCTGCTCCGCGTACGGCAACCGGAACTTCTGGCGGATGTACACCGACTGGTTCGGCTCGCCGACCGGTGGGTCGTCGCCGATCGGCAGCGTGGACTCCGCGACCGCCGGCTACCGGCAGATCACGGTCGGTGGCTGGGCCGCCGACCCGGACACGACCGCCCCGATCCGCGTGGCCTACTACCTGGACGGCAAGGGCAAGTCGACGGACGCCGCCGACAACACCCGCTCCGACCTGGCCAGCCGCCTCGGCGCGAACAACACCGCGCACGGGTTCACGACGACCCTCACCGGGGTCAGCGCCGGCAAGCACAACCTCTGCACCTTCGCCATCAACACCGGCGCCGGCGCGAACTCGCTGCTGAACTGCCGCGACGTGACGGTCCCGTCCGGGACGCCGATGGGCACGCTCGACGCCGCCAGCGTCGCCGCGGACACCCTGTCCTTCCGGGGCTGGGCGATCGACCCGGACACGAACGCGTCGATCTCCGTGCAGATCCGTGTCGACGGCAAGGCCGTCAGCACCCTGACCGCGAACGCGAAGCGCGCCGACGTCGGCAAGGTCAAGCCGGGCTACGGCGACAACCACGGCTACACCGGCACCTGGAAGGGCGTCGCGGGCGGGACCCACACGATCACGGCCTGGGCGAAGGACACC
Source organism: Curtobacterium sp. ZW137 (assembly GCF_003762905.1). Classification (GTDB taxonomy): domain Bacteria; phylum Actinomycetota; class Actinomycetes; order Actinomycetales; family Microbacteriaceae; genus Curtobacterium. The sequence goes on from NZ_RJKS01000005.1 coordinate 146,831, forward strand.
TCGTCCGGCGTCTGGAAGCAGATCGGGTCGAAGTCCGTGAAGAAGCCGACGGGCTACCCGTGGCTCGCGGTCGACGAGGTCGCCTCGAAGTCGCCGGGCACGCTCCTCGCCCGCGGCTGGACCATCGACCCCGACTCGACCGGGACCGTCCGCGTCCACTTCTACCTGGACGGCAAGGCGCTCACCTCGATCGCCGCCGACGGGACGAAGGCGAACCTGAACGCGTCCTACCCGGGCTACGGCGACCAGCACGCCTACCGCCTCGAGCGTCCGGGCATCTCCGCCGGGAAGCACACGCTCTGCATCATCGCGATCAACGTCGGTGCCGGCACCTCGAACGCCAGCATCTGCAAGTCGTTCTCGACCCCGACGGGTTCGCCGAAGGTCGGCATCGACTCGGCGGCATCGGCCGGTCTCGGCAAGATCGCGATCAGCGGTTCCGCCGTGGACCCGGACACCGTGTCCGCGGTCGCGATGACCTACACGGTGGACGGCAAGACCGTGGCGACCGGCAGTGCGAACACCGCGAAGGCGTCGCTCGCGACGACCTACCCCGGGTACGGCGCGAACCACGCGTTCACGCAGACCCTCAGCGGCGTCGGCCCCGGCACGCACACGGTGTGCGCGATCGGGAAGAACACCGGCGGCGGATCGAACACGAGCACCTGCCAGAAGGTCGCCGCGGCGACCGGGTCCCCGACCCTGCTGCTCGACGAGGTCTCCTCGCCGGCCACCGGGCAGGTCAAGGTCCGTGGCTGGGCGATCGACCCGGACACCAAGGACGCGATCCGCGTGCACGTCTACCTGAACGACACCGCTGCGGCGTCGATCGCGGCGGACCAGGCGAAGGCGTCGCTCGCGACGACCTACAGCGCGTTCGGTTCGGGACACGCGTTCTCGACGACGCTCACCGGCAAGGCCTCCGGGTCCACGAAGGTGTGCGCGTTCGCGATCAACACGGGGGCGGGCGCCAACGTGAGCGTCTGCCAGACGCTCACGGTCAAGTGATGCGGTGATCCTCACCACGTGACGGACGGGAGGCCCGGTACCAGCTGGTACCGGGCCTCCCGTCCGTCCGTGGTCGCGCCCATGGCGCGTGGTGACCGGTCCTGCCGGTCCGGGTCAGCGTCGGCCGGTGATGCGGGCGATGCGCTCGGCCAGGCGGAACGTGCGGCTGCGGGTGACCTCGTCGAGGCGTCGTGCCAGACGGTCCCGCTCCTCGCTGAGGGTGCGGATCGTGGCGTCGGAGGCCGCGGCGGCGCGCTGGGCGTCCTCGATGGCGGTGATGAGCCGGCCGTTGATGTCGTGCACACCCGACAGGTGCGTGTCGCGCTCGCGCTCGGTCCGGCGCAGCTGCTCGCGGAGGTGCGTCGTCCAGGTCAGGAAGGCGCCGCGGTGGGCACCCGGCCGACCCGCGCGTTCCGCGACGATCTCGGTGAGGGCGGCGTCCGCGACCGCCGCGCGTGCCGCGTACGAGTGCCGCTCGACGACCACCGCACGCAGGCGTGCGACCAGGTCGTCGTCCCGCTCGCCGACCGCGTCGACGAGGGACGGGCCGTCGTGGTAGGTCGGGACGTCCTCGAGGCCGAGGTCCGCGAGACCGTCGGCGCAGTTCGTCACGACGAGCGCGCCGGAGGCCAGGCCCTCGAACAGCCGGGAGTTGTGCGTGGCGTACTTCCGGGCGGGCGGGATGAGGTCGTCGACGACGAACGCACTCGACGCGTAGACCGCGGGGAGGTCGAAGAAGGACGCGATGCCGCGGTGGTCGATGCGCTCGGACCGTACCAGGTGCTCCCGGTTCGCGCCGTACCAGACGACGTCGCGGGACTCGGCGAGGACGTCGATGGCGGCGGTGCCGAGGCGCTCGGCGCCCCAGAAGTTCACGGTCGTGACGACGTCGATCGGGTGCGTGCCCCGGTGCGTGTCCTGCGGCTGGTGCTGCGTGCCGTTCTGCGGCTGCGTGCCGTTCTGGTGCGTCGTGTCGTTCTGGTGCTGCGTGCCGTCGAAGAGCTCGAGGTCGACGCCGATCGGCATCAGCGACACGCGGCGACGGTGCTTCGCGGCCATCCGCTCCACCGCACGGGTCGAGGACGCCCACACGGCGTCGAACTCGTCGAGGTACGGCAGGTCCGCCCAGGTGTCGGTCCAGTTGCGGACCCAGGCGACGAGCGCAGTGTGCTCCGGGACCAGCCCGGGCACGAACGACTCGACCATGGACACCAGGACCGTGACGTCCTCGGGGACCGGGGTGTCCCACTGCTCCATCGGCCAGAGCTGGACGCCCCACCCGAGCCGCTCGAGGTACTTGCCCAGTCCGAGCGCGACGTACACGTCACCGGCGCCGGAGTCGACGTCGGCGGTGGAGACGGCGAAGGCGACGGTGCCGCGCGGGCCGACACGACGGTCGCCGGCAGCGAGGGCGCGGTAGAGACCGGCACCGCGGTCGTCCGGGTGGACGGCCTCGGTCCCGGGGGTCTCGGTCCCGGTGGGGGAGAGCGGAGCGGGCATCCGTCCATCATGCCCCAGTCCTCTCGGCGCCCGGTGTCGCTGGCCGTCCGTGTCCGGGTCTCCCTGCCGGTGGGTCCGGGTCTCGCTGCCGGTGGGTCCGGGTCTCGCTCCCGGTCCGTGTCCGGTCCGTCTTCACGGCCCGGCCTTGTAGGGTGTTCACCGCACGACGCCGGTCGTGACGGTCCGCTCTGGGCCGAACCGTGCGGGAAACATCCGTGTGACGAAAGGGTTCGAGTGAGCGAGCGCAGGACGGGGGTCGTCTCGGTCGTCCTCGTGAACTACAAGGGCACCGACGACACCCTCACGAGCATCGTCGGTCTGACCGAGCAGGACTGGCCGGCGGACCGCCTCGAGATCATCGTCGTCGACAACGACTCCGGTCCGGAGCACGTCGGCCGGCTCAAGGCGTCGGACCTCCCCTTCACGCTCGTCGAGTCCGGCGGCAACCTCGGCTTCACCGGCGGCTGCAACCTCGGCGTCGCGAACACCACCGGCGAGTACGTCGCGTTCCTCAACAACGACGCGCGCCCCGACCCCGGCTGGATCCGCGAGGCGATGGCGACCTTCGCGTCCGGTCGCGACATCGGCGCCGTCGCCAGCAAGGTCCTCGACTGGGAGGGCGTCAACGTCGACTTCACCGAAGCGGCGATGACCTGGTACGGCATGGGCTACAAGCCGTTCGCCGGCTCGCCCGACACCGGCCGCTGGGAGAACGAGACCGACGTCCTGTTCGGCACCGGCGCCGCGATGTTCATCCGCGCCGACCTGTTCGAGCAGCTCGACGGCTTCGACGACCGCTACTTCATGTTCTACGAGGACGTCGACCTCGGGTGGCGCCTCAACCTGCTCGGCTGGCGCTTCCGCTACCAGCCGAAGTCCGTCGCGTTCCACAAGCACCACGCGTCGATGAACAAGCTCGGCGACTTCCGTGAGACGTACCTGCTCGAGCGGAACGCCCTCTTCACGCTCTACAAGAACCTCGGCGACGAGCAGCTGCGCACCGCGCTGCCCGGTGCCCTGGCACTCGCGGTCCGTCGCGCCGTCGGCCGGGGCGAGCTCGACTCCGCCTCGCTCGACATCCGTCGCCCCGGCAACGACGCCGAGTCGACCATGCCGGTGTCGAAGACGACGATGGCCGGCGTGTTCGGCATCGACCGCTTCGTCGAGGAACTGCCCTCGATGACGGAGTCCCGCCGCCTCGTGCAGGCCACCCGCGTGCGCAGCGACCGGGAACTCCTCGGGCTCTTCGGCAACCGCGACGAGCCCGCCTACCCGATCGAGCACTACCTCGCCGGGTACGACAAGATCGTGCACTCGCTCGGCGTGCTCGAGGTCGGGCAGCGTCGCCGCATCCTCATCGTCACCGGTGACGCCATCGGCGAGAAGATGGCCGGCCCCGCGATCCGCGCCACGAACATGGCCAAGGAGCTCTCCGGCGAGCACGACGTCCGCGTCATCAGCCTGACCCGCTCCGTGCAGATCGACCCCGCCTACGACGTCGTGACGGTCCCGCACCGCCACCCGCGCCAGATGGTCGAGCACGAGGCCTGGGCCGACGTCATCATCGTGCAGGGCCACGCGCTCCGCCTGTTCCCGGTGCTCGAGTCGACGGCGAAGATCCTCGTGGTCGACGTCTACGACCCGCTGCACCTCGAGCAGCTCGAGCAGGGCCGCAGCGAGGACGTCGACGCCTGGGACCGCCAGATCCTCGACGCCTCGGACACGCTGAACCACCAGCTCGAGCTCGGCGACTACTTCATCTGCGCTTCCGAGCGGCAGCGCCTGTTCTGGCTCGGCCAGCTCGCCGGGTCCGGGCGCATCAACGCCAGGACCTACTCGCGCGACCCGGAGCTCCGGAGCCTCATCGGCGTCGTGCCGTTCGGCCTGTCCGCCACCCCGCCCGTGCACACGCACAACGTCGTCAAGGGCGTCGTGCCCGGCATCGGCCCGGACGACAAGCTCGTCGTCTGGGGCGGCGGCATCTACGACTGGTTCGACCCGATCACGCTCGTCCGTGCGATGGGCGAGCTCGCCGAGCGCCGACCGAACGTCCGCCTGTTCTTTATGGGCGTCCAGCACCCGAACCCCGACGTCCCCGAGATGGACATCGTCGCCAAGGTGCGGAAGGAGTCCGAGGACCTCGGGCTCACCGGCAAGAACGTCTTCTTCAACGAGTCGTGGATCCCGTACGAGGAGCGCGGCGCGTACCTCGCCGAGGCCGACGCCGGCGTCTCCACGCACTACGAGCACCTCGAGACCACGTTCTCGTTCCGCACGCGCATCCTCGACTACCTCTGGGCGAGCCTGCCGATCGTGACGACGGACGGGGACTCGTTCGCCGAGCTCGTCGCGCAGGAGCACCTGGGGGAGGTCGTGCACGAGCGCGACGCCACCGCGATCGCCGACGCCCTCGAGACCGTGCTCTTCGACGACGACGCCCGTGCCACCTACCTGGAGAACGTCACCCGCGTGCGGCAGGACTTCACCTGGCAGAACGTGCTCGAGCCGCTCGTCGAGTTCTGCCGGAACCCGGTCCGTGCGGCGGACAAGACCGTCCGCGCCCAGGCCGGGCTGCCCGCGCCGCACGAGATGCGGGTCCGCGTGCCGGACCGGCAGAAGCTGTACGGCGTCCGCTACGACATCGGCCGGGTCGCGCACTACCTGCGCACCGAGGGGCCCCGGAGCGTCGCGGCCAAGGTGAAGCACCGCATCACGAACCGATGACCCCTGGTACGGCCCTGGTCATCGTCCCCACCTACGACGAGGCCGAGAACGTCGCGCACATCGTCGCCGCGGTGCTGGACGCCGTCCCGAACGCGCACGTGCTCGTCGTGGACGACGCCAGCCCGGACGGCACCGGGGACGTCGTCGAGGCGATCGCCGCGCGGGACGACCGCGTGCGGCTGCTGCGGCGCACCGGGAAGCTCGGGCTCGGCACCGCCTACGTGGCCGGCTTCCGGTGGGGACTCGAGCACGGGTACGACCTGCTCGTGGAGATGGACGCGGACGGGTCGCACCCGGCCGACCGGCTCCAGGCGCTGATCGACGCGGTGCAGGGCTCCGAGGACGTGATGCTCGCGATCGGGTCCCGCTGGACCCCCGGTGGCTCGGTCGTCGACTGGCCCTGGTACCGCCAGGCGCTCAGTCGCGGCGGGAACGCCTACGCACGGTGGATGCTGCGGATCGACGTGCGGGACATCACCGCCGGCTTCCGGGTCTACCGCTCGGACACGATCGCCCGGATGGCGCTCGACGAGATCGACTCGAAGGGCTACTGCTTCCAGGTCGACATGACGCTGCGGGTGCACGACCTCGGCGGGCGGATCGTCGAGGTGCCGATCCGGTTCCGGGACCGCGTGCGCGGGGTCTCCAAGATGAGTCAGGCCATCGTCGTCGAGGCGATGCTCCGGGTCACGCAGTGGGGGTTGCAGCGACGGTTCGGGCGCTCCGCCGTCCGCGTGTAGGCGGCTGGCCGTCCAGCTGCTGCTCGTCGCCCTGCTGGTCGTCGGCCTGCGGCTGCTCGTCCGCTCCGCGCAGCAGTGGCGGGGTGACGACCTCGGCGCGCAGGAACAGCACGACGAACGCCACCAGCAGTGCCGCACGTCCCCAGATGCCCACCGTCATCGCCTGGTACGCCCACGTCTGCATCCCGGCGCCGAGCGCCGTGTAGTACGTGTTCCGGAAGAACCCGACCACCGCGCAGACGTCCGCGACGAGGTACGCCGCGATCCACCAGCCCCCGATGCGCAGCACCACGAGGAACGGCAGCAGCCACAGCACGTACTGCGGTGACGCGACCTTGTTCGCGACCATGTAGACCGCCAGGAGCGCCGCGGCGGACTGCACCCAGGGCGTGGTCCCGCGTCGGAGCCCGAGGACCACGGTGACCGCGAGCACGACGAGGATGCCGATCGCGGTGGCGGCCGTCGACATCACGCTCATCGTGTGCTGGAACGGTCCGTCCAGGTCGCCAGACCACGGCAGGAAGCCGTAGTACCAGATCGACAGGGTCGAGGCCCCGATCGGTCGGTCGGCCTGGAACCGGATGACGGAGGCCCACCCGGGGAAGTTGATCAGCATGAACGGCACGTTCGCGGCGAGGAGCACCCCGATCCCGGCGCCGAGCGCGGCGGCCGTGCGGCGGACCCGGGCACCGAGTGCGGCGTCCGCGTCCAGCAGCGCGGCGACGGCGAGCGGGGCGAGGAACATCAGCGGGTACAGCTTGAACGCACCCCCGAGGCCGAACGCCGCACCGGCCACCGTGTACCGCACGAGCGGCGACCAGGACGCCGGTGCGCGGAGCACCGCGACGACCCCGGCGACCGTGCAGACCACCGCGAGGAGGTCCCAGTTGTAGACCGCGTACAGCGCGAGCGGGGGCGTCGCCGCCCAGATCCAGGCGCGCCGGCCGGCGACCCGGATGAGCAGCAGGGTGACGACGACGGCGAGGACCGCGGCGACCACCGCGGTGACGACGAGGAACCCGCGCGCCGAGCCCACCGGCAACCCGGTCAGCCACACCCAGACCCCCGTCAGGGTCGGGTACTCGACGGTCCCGTTGCCGAGCTCGGAGCCCGTGACGTACGGGAAGACGTGTCCGGCGAGCTGGCGGTTGTTCCAGAGCGCGGCGACGTCGGACCAGCAGCCGTACTGCGACACGAACGCGCCGCGGGGCACGTCGGCCGGCCCGGGGACCGAGCACGGGAGCTTCAGCAGCAGGTTGAGCGCCGTGAAGACGGCCGCGACCACGCACATGGCGGTCCGTTCGAGCAGTCGGGGGTGCACCCGGCCACGCTAGCGGCTCAGGAGAGGTGTTCGGAGCGCGGGAGGTGCCGACGCCACGACCGACGTCGTGCCGCGACGACCAGCACCGTCGTGAAGACCATCAGTCCGGCACCGTGCAGCAGGTAGCTCTCCGCCGCGCTCGTCACGCCGAGGAGCACCAGCACCGCGGCCGGCCAGACGTAGGCGACGCCGGGGAAGGTCGTCGCGGTGACCCAGGCGCGACCGAAGGCGAGGAGGGCCGTGATCAGGAGGATCAGGGCCCCGGCCAGGCCGATCTGCAGCCAGGCGTCGACGAAGGCGTTCAGGCCGGAGGTGAACCGCGCGCCGTCCGGGTCGACGAGCGTGACGAACGGGAACACCGGCTCGTGCGGCCACGTGCCGACCCAGCCCCAGCCCTGCATCGGGTACTGCTCGGTGAGCAGGCGGATCTGGGACCACAGGCCGAGCCGGGTCGCGGTCCCGCCGGCAGCACCGATCTCGGCGAGCACCCGGTGCCGGAAGAGCACCGCGACGACGAGCATCAGCACGACGGCACCCCCGAGCACCCCGTTCACCACCGGACGGGTCGACGCGCGAGCGTGCCGGAGTGACCACAGCGCGAGCGCCGTCACGGCGAGGGCGATCATCGCGAGGCCGGAGATGGGGGACTGGGAGAGCATCAGGGCGATCACCGCGAGGGCGGTCGAGCCGAGCGCACGCCACATCGTCACCGATCGGGTGAGGAACTCCACGACGAACGTCACCAGCGCCATCGCCGCGACGAACGCCATGAAGTTGCGGGTGCCGCCGATGCCCTGGATCGGGCCGCCGTACGCGATGTCGCCGTGGATGCCGAAGGCCGGGATCGGGACGTCGAGCACCAGGCCGGAGAGGACCTCGAGGCCGAGGGCCACGACGAGCAGGATCCGGAACGCGTCGCCGGACGCCCGGATCACCTGCACCAGGTCGCGGCCGAGCGCCAGGTACAGGCCGAGGCCGATGAAGCACGCCGTCGCCACGAACCCGCGGAGCGCCACCCACGAGTACTGGCTCCACAGCACGCTCAGCGCGCAGTAGCCGACGAAGGCCATCAGGGAGAGCGGGAGGACGCCGTGCCACTCGATCCGGTAGCGCTGCCCGAGGAGGCTCAGGCCGGCGAGGACGACCAGCGTCACGGTGATGGCCCAGGTGCCGGCACTGCCGACGAGCGCCTGGACGGTGGGCTGCCCGAACGCGAAGAGCAGGATCACGGTCGCGAGGGCCTGGCTGAAGCGCCCGCCGGCCGAGAAGCCGATCCAGGCGGACAGGTACCGGCGTGCGAGCGCTCGCCGCGTCACCCTGCCGTCCGTCACCGGACCATCCTCTCGCACCCCCGGTGTGTATCGCGCCCCTGCATATCGCGAGGTGCGATATCTCGGGTAACGTCGATCCGCGATGGAGCGCGCTCGGAGGACCCTGCTGACGGCGCTCGCCGCGGTGGTCGTCGCCGTCGCCGCGACCGCGCTCGCCTGGTACCGGCTCGGGCCCACGACGCGGGGGACCGTGTGGGCCGAGGACGGCGGGGTGTTCCTCCGCGAACGCCTCGCGTACGGCGAGGCCGGCTCACTGTTCCGTCCGTACGCCGGGTACCTGCACCTGCTGCCCCGACTCGTCGTCGACCTCGGCTTCCGCCGCCCGGTCGAGGACTACGCGGTGACCGTCTCCGCGGCGTCCTGTCTCATCGTCGGGGTGGTCGCCGCCGCGGTGTTCCTGCTCGCCCGCGACGTCGTGCCCGCGTGGCCGCTGCGCGTGGTGCTCGCGGCCGTGCCGGTCGTGCTGCCGATCGCGCCGTACGAGGTCGGCGGGAACGCCGCGAACCTGCACTGGTACATGCTCCTGCTGGTCCCGTGGCTGTTCTCGTACCGGGCACGGACGTGGTGGGGGTCCGCGGCCGTCGCGGCGCTCGCGCTCGGCGCGGTGCTGACCGAGCCGCAGACGCTGTTCTTCGCGCCGCTGCTCGTCCTCGCGTGGTGGCGCGGACGTGCCCGGCTGCTGGCCCTGCCGGTCACGGTCGTCACGGTGCTCGCCGGCGCGGTCCAGGTCGTCTCCGCGCTGACCGACACGCGCATCTCCCGCCCCGGGCACCCCACCGTCGCCGACGTCGTGCACGGGTACCTCCTGCAGCCGCTCGCCGGCGCGTGGACCTGGGACCTCAGCTCGGTCGCGACCGCGGTGGTGCACCACGGCTGGGGCGTCCTCGTCTGGCCCCTGGTGGCGATCGCCGTCGTGCTCGTGGCGGCCGTCGTCCTCGGGCAGTGGCGGGCCCGCGTCCTCGTCGCCGCGCTCGCCGCCGGGTCCGTCGTCGTCTGGACCGCGGCGCTCGTCGCCAACGAGTCCGCCGACCTCCGCTGGGGCGAACTGCCCGTCACCGACTTCACCGCGTCGGCGCCGCTCCGCTACGCGGCCGCGGCGGCGATGCTGCTCGTGTCCGCGGTCGTCGTCGCGGCGTCGGTCCTGATCGACCGGCGGAACTGGTCCGTCCGGGTCCCGGCACGCGGGTCGCGGGCGGCCGGCCGCACCGCCGGCAGGGTCGGCACGGTCGTCGCCGCGGTGGTGGGGTGGGCTGCGATCGCGGTGGTCGTCGCCGCCGCGGTGTCGTCCGTCGCGCCCGGCAACACCCGTCGCGACGACGGTCCGCTCTGGGCGCCGCAGATCACCGCGCAGCTCGAGGTCTGCCGTGCTGACCCGGCCGGGTCGGTCGAGGTGCGGACGGCCCCGTGGGGTGCCACCCTGCCGTGCAGCGTCCTGCTCGACCGCCGCTGACCAGCGGTCACTGGTCGGCGGGACCGCGTCAGCCGGTCGGCGTCAGCGCGTCGCGGCCCAGCGGAACTCGCGCTTCGCCGGGGGCGTCCTGGGGCCGTCGCCGACCGACACCGGCTCCTCGCCGACGAGCACGATGCGCGACTTGATCGCGATGAGCGCGAAGAGGATCCAGTTGCCCTGGTAGAGCAGCCTCGACTCGGCGAAGGACTGCACGAGCAGCGCGACGACGACCAGCAGGGGCAGCAGCGACACCGGGTCGAAGGGCCGCGGCCGGAGTCCGGCGTCGAACCCGACCCGGGTGGCGCACGCCCACGAGCGGTACAGCGTCGTCACGACGTAGATCGCGAAGAGGAGCAGCCCGATCAGCCCGGTCTGCATCCACAGGTCCAGGTACGCGTCGTGCGCCTGCAGGTACGTCACGCCCTTCCGGTGCGCCAGGTCGGCGAGCGTCGAGACGTCCGGCCACCAGTAGCCGATCCACCCCCACCCGACGACCGGGTGCACGTCGATCAGCCCGAGGACCTTCGTCCAGATCTCGCCGCGGCCGGTGAAGTCCGAGCTCTTGCCAAGGACACCGGCGATCGCACCGCGACCGAGCACGCCCGCGACGACGATCACCACGGCGACCCCGGTCATCAGCAGGTACCGCGGGGTGCGCCGCTCGGTCGGGACCCGGCGGATCCACACCGCCAGCAGGAACACCACGGCGACGACGGCCGCGGCGACGATCACCGTCGACGAGCGCGTCAGGACGAACACCGCGGCGGCGACGACGAGCCACCCGATCGACTGGTTGCGGCGCATCCGGCCCTCGGCGAGTTGGATCGCGACCGCGATGGCTGCGAGGAGCGCGACCATCGCGAGCAGGTTCGCGTTGCCGGGCAGCCCCTGGATGCGGCCGCCCGTGAAGAGCTCGGCACGGGAGAAGTAGAACGCGTCCGGGATGTCCCGGTTGCCGTAGTGGGTCCAGATCGGCGCGATCGGGTGCCGGACGAACACCGCGACGGCGGCCTCGAACAGCAGCGAGAGCATCAGCACCCACCGCATCGCGAGGCTCACCGCGTCGAGGATCCGGCGCCACGTCAGTGTGGAGGCGATCACGAACGCGACGAGCGCGCAGAGCACCTGCGCGGCCATGCTGGCGAGCGTCGCGGCCCACCAGTGCGACCAGACGACCGAGACCAGACACCAGCCGAGGAAGATCCAGAGCGCCCGCGGCGTCCGGGCGATCGTCGGCTTCGCGCGGACGGTGATCGTGATGCCCCACACCGCCGCCAGGGCCCAGAGTGCGGCCGCGCCGAACCAGGTGAGCGTGTTCGGGACGGCGTCACCGGCGAACACGACGAAGAGGACGGTGGCGCCGAAGGCGAAGGCCTCCCGCTCGGGCACGGCTCCGCGGGCCAACGGCCAGGTGTTCGTCACGGGGTCCAGGCTAACGCGGTGCGCCCGGCCGATACGCTCTGCACATGTTCCTCGGCATCACCAACACCCCGCGTGACTACGCCTGGGGTTCCGTCACCGCGATCCCCGAGCTCCTCGGACGGACGGTCACGGGCGCCCCGCAGGCCGAACTCTGGCTCGGCGCCCACCCGGGCAGCCCGAGCGTCGTCGTCAACCCCGCGATGGTCGGCGGCGCCGACACGGTCCTCGACTGGATCGCCGCGGAGCCGCAGACCGCGCTCGGCACGGACCGCACCGGGCTGCCGTTCCTGCTGAAGCTGCTCGCCGCGGCGGCACCGCTGTCGCTGCAGGCGCACCCGACGCCCGAGCAGGCCCGTGAGGGCTTCGACCGCGAAGAGGCGGCGGGCGTCCCGATCGACGACCCGGCGCGCAACTACAAGGACCCGTTCCCGAAGCCCGAGCTCGTCGTCGCGCTCAGCGAGCGGTTCGAGGCGCTGAGCGGCTTCCGCCCGGTCGAGGAGACCATGGCCGACGTCGCGGCGCTCGACGCCGGCAGCGGCCGCCTCGGCCCCCTCACCGCACACCTGCAGCAGGGCCTCGAGGACACCGTCCGGTGGCTCGAGACCGCCGACCCCTCGGCGCTCGCGATCGTCGACGCGGTGAGCCACCTCGCGCAGGACGCCGCCGAGCACTCCCCGAACACCGCGACGGCCGCCGAGCTCGCCGAGTCGTACCCGGGTGACCCCGGCATCGTCGTGTCGCTCCTGATGCACCGCGTGACCCTCCGTCACGGCGAGGCGATGTACCTGCCGGCCGGGAACATCCACGCGTACCTCGACGGTCTCGGCATCGAGCTGATGGCGCCGTCGGACAACGTGCTCCGCGGAGGCCTCACGCCGAAGCACGTCGACGTGCCGGAGCTCCTCCGCGTCCTCGACTTCACCGCGTACCCCGCACCCGTGCTCGAGCCGGAGCAGCTCGCCGTCGGCGTCGACCGCTTCGCCCCGCAGGGGGTGGGCTTCGCGCTCGTCCGCGTCACCGGCGACGGCCGCCCGGTCGGCCTGAGCACCGGCGGGGTCGCCCCGCTGGCCGGACCCTCGATCGCGATCTGCACCGAGGGCGTCGTGACCCTCGTCGGCGCGCAGTCCGCGACGCTGCTGCGCCAGGGCGAGTCGTGCTTCATCACGCCGGACGAGGGCGACGTCACGGTGGAGGCGGACTCGACGAGCGGACTCACCTCGACCGTCTTCATCGCCACCGGCGTGTAGACCCCGTGCGGGATCGCGCACGGGTCGCGCGGCTGCCCGCGCCCGCCCGTCCGCTAGCGTGGCGGACATGAGTTGGCTGGTCACCGGCGGTGCCGGGTACATCGGATCCCACGTCGTCCGGGCGCTGCGCTCGGCCGGCATCGACACGGTCGCGTTCGACGACCTCTCCAGCGGGTTCCGGGCGTTCGTGCCCGACGACGTTCCCTTCGTCGAGGGCACGATCCTGGACGGCGACCTCCTCGCCAGCACCATCCGTGAGCACGGCGTCACGGGTGTGGTCCACGTCGCGGGCTACAAGTACGCCGGGGTCTCCGTCGAGCGGCCGCTGCACACCTACGAGCAGAACGTCACCGGCATGGCGACGCTCCTCCGCGCGATGGCGGACACCGGCGTCGACAAGGTCGTGTTCTCCTCGAGCGCCGCGGTCTACGGCACGCCGGACGTCGAGACCGTCGTCGAGTCCACGCCGAAGAACCCGGAGTCGCCCTACGGCGAGTCGAAGCTCATCGGCGAGTGGCTCCTCAGGGACATGGAGGTCGCACGCGGCTTCACCACGACGTCGCTCCGCTACTTCAACGTGGTCGGGTCGGGGGAGCCGGACCTCTACGACGCCAGCCCGCACAACCTCTTCCCGCTGGTCTTCGACGCGCTGCTCGCCGGCCGCACCCCGCGGATCAACGGCGACGACTACCCGACGCCCGACGGCACCTGCGTGCGCGACTACGTGCACGTCGCCGACCTGGCGCACTCGCACGCGATCGCGGCGGCGAAGCTCGAGGCGGGGGAGACCCTCGACCGCGCCTACAACCTCGGCAGCGGCGACGGCGTGAGCGTCCGGCAGATCATGGACGCCATGGCCAGGGGCACCGGCATCGCGTTCGAGCCCGAGGTGGCCCCGCGTCGTCCGGGCGACCCGGCGCGCATCGTCGCCACCGGCGAGGCAGCGGCCCGCGACCTCGACTGGGCGATGCGCCACACGCTCGACGCGATGGTCACCAGCGCCTGGGAGGCCCGCCGCCGCGTCGGCTGAGCACGGGATCGCGCCCCGACGCGTCGCACTACCGGAAGCAGCCCGAACCACGGACGTTCGTGGTTCGGGCTGCTTCCGGTTGTGCGAAGCCAGTCCGCACCGCGGGCGCGGGGCCACCGCGGGCGCGCGCCCACCGCGGGCGCGGGCCCACCGCGGGCGCGGGCGCGGCGCCACCGCCCGCGCGGACTGTCCCCCGAGGTGCCGACAGAACCGGCGCGACACGCCCGAATGGGGGACATGACACGCCGGAACGGTCAGTGCCTTCTATGATCCGCGACTTGACTCCAGGGAATCACACCGCTGTAATTACAGGCAACGACATCACGGCAGGGTCCCGAGATGACGACCGAGCGAGATGAACCAAGGGGTGATCAGGGTGAGCGGTTCCGACTTCCACGCCGGAGTTCCGGAAGACTGGCACGTCGACCCCGTGGCGCTCGGCGTCCCCGGCGTCCGACGTCCGGAGACCGACGACGAGGAGAACCCGCTCGCCTGGCAGGCGGACTCCCTCTGCGCGCAGACCGACCCGGAGGCCTTCTTCCCCGAGAAGGGCGGCTCGACGCGCGAAGCGAAGAAGATCTGCACCTCGTGCGAGGTCCGGTCGCAGTGCCTGGAGTACGCACTCGAGAACGACGAGCGCTTCGGCATCTGGGGCGGCCTCTCCGAGCGTGAGCGCCGCAAGCTCCGCAAGCGCGCCTAGGCGTGCACCGGGCGTTGATCCCGGCCACAGGTTCACGGCACGCCGATCCGTCGGACTGCTGCCGGGCCTCCAGACCGTAGAGTGACGCCCGTCATGCAGCCCAGTTCCGCTCAGCCCCGTGTCACCGCGATCCTCGTCGTTGCGAACGGGGCGGACCACCTCGACCGGACGCTGGCCGCCCTCGCGAACCAGACCCGCCACCCCGAGAACCTGGTCGTCGTCGACGTCGGTTCCACCGACGGGTCGACCGCCCAGCTGGAGTTCGGGGGATCCGCCCAGCTGACCCGCATCCCGGCGGGCCGCTCGTTCGGCGACGCCGTCGCCGTCGGCGAGAAGGCCGCGCCGCACCCCGAGTCCGACGAGGCCGTGGACGAGTGGCTCTGGCTCGTCGGCCACGACAACGCCCCGGCCCCGACCGCGCTGGCCGAGATGCTCGCCGCCGTGGAGATCGCCCCGTCCGTCGCGGTCGCCGGCCCGAAGCTCGTCTCCGACACCGACCCGGCGCGCATCCGCGCGTTCGGCGAGAGCATGACCCGTTTCGGCCGCTCCCTGACCCTCGTGCAGGACGAGCTCGACCAGGGCCAGCACGACCGGCACACCGACGTCCTGGCGGTCGCCGCCGGCGGGATGCTCGTCCGTCGTTCGGTCTGGGTCGCCCTCGGCGGGTTCGACCAGGCCCTGCCGGACGTCGACGCCGCACTCGACTTCTGCGTGCGCGTCCGTCTCGCCGGCCACCGTGTCGCCGTCGTCCCGGACGCCCGCGCGACGAGCGCCGGCCCGATCGAGGAGTTCGGCCGCAAGCGCGTCTCCGAGGGCCGTCGTGTCCGCCTGCACCGCCAGGCCCAGCTGCACCGCCGAATGACGTACGCGCCGGCCGGGGTCCTCTGGATCCACTGGCTGACACTCGTGCCCTTCGCGATCGGCCGCGCCATCGGGCACCTCGTCGCGAAGCACCCCGCGGCCGTGTCCGGGGAGCTCGCCGCCGCGTTCGCCGTCGCCTTCGGCGGTGGAGCCGGACGCTCGCGGAAGTCCCTCGCCCGCACGAAGCAGCTCGGCTGGGCCGCCGTGGAACCCCTGCGCGTCAGCTGGCGGCGGGTCCACGAGCACCGGACCACCTCCCGCGACGTCGAGCTCGCCCGGGTGGAGGACGCCCCGGTCGCCCGCGCGTCCTTCCTCGGGGACGGCGGCATCTGGGTCGTGCTCGCGGCGGCGCTCCTCAGCGTCGTCACGCTCTTCCCGCTGCTCGGCTCGCCCGCGCTGACCGGCGGCGGGCTGCTGCCCCTGTCGACCACCGTGTCGCAACTGTGGCAGAACGTCGGCTACGGCTGGCACACGCTCGGCACCGGGTTCACCGGCCCGAGCGACCCCTTCGCCGCGGTCCTCGCAGTCCTCGGGTCGATCACGTTCTGGTCCCCGTCGACCGCGGTGGTCATCGTGGTGCTCCTCTCGTTCCCGGTCTCGGCGCTCGGCGCCTGGTTCGTCGTCCGGAAGCTGACGACCCGCACGTGGGTGCCGGTGATCGGCGCGGCGCTCTACACGATCGCCCCGGCGCTCGTCGGCGGCGTCACGACCGGGCACCTCGGCGCGGTCATCGCGCACGTGCTCCTGCCCTGGCTGTTCCTCACGGTGCTCGAGGCGCACCGCTCGTGGGCCTCGGCCTCCGGTGCGTCGCTGCTCTTCGCCGGGGTCGCCGCGTCCGCGCCGTCGCTCCTGCCGGTCCTGCTCGTCGGGTGGCTCGTCGCGCTGGCCGTCGGCTGGCGGCACGCCCACCGCCGGGTGTTCATCCCGGTGCCCGCCGCGGTCCTCTTCGTGCCGCTCGTGCTCGCGCAGGTCGCCAGGGGCAACCCGCTCGCGGTCTTCGCCGACCCGGGCGTCCCCTCCGCCACCCGTGCACCCTCCGCGCTGCAGCTCGCCATCGGCCAGCCCCTGCCCGACTGGAACGGCTGGCTGCCGGTCAGCACGCCGCTCGACGTCGTCGTCGCCGCGCTGCCGATCGCCCTGGCGGTCCTGGCGCTCCCGATCGCCGCGACCGCCATCGGGTCGATGCTCGGACACCGCTGGTCGGTCGCCGGGTTCGCCCTGATCGCCGCGCTGCTCGGGTTCGCCACCGCGTTCGGTGCCACGCACCTCACCGTGACCGGTGTCGGCGCGACGACCACGATCGTCTGGCCGGGCAGCGGGCTGAGCGTGTACTGGTTCGCGATCGTCGTGGCCGCCTGCATCGGCATCGACACGGTGCCGCGCCAGGCGCCCGTCGTCGGTCTCGTCGCGACGGTGTTCGCCGGCGTCGCGGTCGCACCGGCCTTCGCCGCGTTCTACCTCGGCAACGCGGTCATCGAACCGACCACCGGACGGGTCCTCAGCGCGTACGTGAACGCCGAGGCGCAGGCGAACCCCGACGTCGGCACGCTCGTGGTCGACCCGCAGACCGACGGATCCCTCGCGGTGTCGCTCGAACGCGGGCAGGGCTCGACGCTCGACGACCAGTCGACGCTCGACGCCACCGCACTCTCCCTGAGCCCCGCCGGCTCCCGCCTGGCGACGCTCGCGGGCAACCTCGCGAGCCGCAGCGGCTACGACCCGAGGCCGGCGCTCAAGGAGCTCGGGATCAGCTTCGTGCTGCTCGACGACGCCCCGGAGGACGACCTCGCCCAGCAGGTCCACGACCGTGCAGCAGGGGCCATCGGCCAGAACGCGCTGTTCACGAGCATCGGCGAGACCACCACCGGGTCGCTGTTCCACTACGAGGGCGACGTCGACCGCACCGGGACCGGCTCGGCTGCCGCGAAGGCGACCCACGCGCTCTACCTCGTGGTCCTCGGCGTGGTGTTCGGCGCAGCTGCGCTCCTCGCCGTCCCCACCGCACCGCGCCGCCGTCGGGCGACCTCGAACGTGCTCGAGGCCGACGAACCGGCGACCACCTTCGACGAGGAGCGCGACGAATGACCACCCCCGCTCGCCGCTGGATCCTGCGCGGCACCGCGACCGCGATCGCCGTGGTCGTCGCGGCCGGCACCATCGCCGCCGCGAACGCCATCGGCACGACGGAGGCCCCCGGGCAGCCGGCCGGCCGCACCGTCACCCCGGTCGCCGCCGACGCCGAGCGCGTCTGCGCCGGCAGTGCGCTGCGGCTCTCCGACGACGCCGGCAACGACGCGACGACCGCGAGCACCGTCGGCACCGCCACGGTCGCCACCGCGACGACCGGCCGGACCGTCGAGCGGTCCGACCTCGCCGCATCGTCGACCGGCAGCAGCGACCCGACCCTCCTCACGGCCCCGGCGGGGAAGACCACGCCGCAGGTCGCGGGGTCGAGCTACCAGAGCGTGTCGAGCGGGGACCTCGTCGGCGTCGCGGCCGCGTCCTGCGACGACCCGACCCAGTCGACCTGGCTCGTCGGCGGCTCGACCGAGACCGGGCGGACGAGCCTCATCACCCTCGCGAACCCGACCGACGTCAACGCGACCGTCGACCTGACGATCTACGACGCCACCGGCACGGTCAGCGCGCCCGGCACCACCGGCATCGTCGTCGCGCCGAACTCGCAGAAGGTCGTGCCGCTCTCCGGCTTCGTCTCCGACCAGGGCTCGACCGTCGTGCACGTGGCGTCCTCCGGCGGGCAGATCGTCGCCCACATGCAGGAGACCGTCGTCCGGACGCTGACCCCCGGCGGGTTCGACATCGTCTCCGGCGGCGCTGCTCCCGCGCGGAGCCAGGTCATCCCCGGTGTCGTCCTCCGCGGCGCCGAGGACGCGCAGCGCGGCGACGACACCGCCGACGCAGCCCCGATCGTGCGGCTCTTCGTCCCCGGCACGACGGCCGCCAGGGTCACGCTCGGCATCACCACCGCGGACGGCGGCGGCACCACGGTGAACACCACCGCCGAACCCGGCGTGGTCACCGACGTGGCGCTCGACGACTTCCCGGACGGGCGCTACTCGTTCACGGTCAGCTCGACCGTCCCGGTCGTCGCCGGCGCCCGCACCACGACGACCACCGACGGTGAGCAGACCGACCTCGGCTGGTTCGCGTCCGCGGAGCCGCTCGGCGCGACCACCACGACCGCCGTCGCCCCCGGTGACGGTGGCCTGCTGAACATCGTCAACCCGACGACCGAGGACGCCTCCGTGGTGATCCGCTCCGGCGACGACCGGTCCACGGTGCAGGTCCCGAGCGGATCGACCGAGACGGTGGGCGTGGCCTACAGCCGACAGCTCACGATCACCGGTGCGAAGGGACTCGTCGCCGGGGTCACGTACGCGGGACAGGGCGGCGTCGCCGGGTTCCCGATCCGCGCGTCGACCGAGGTCTCCACCCCGGTGCGCGTCTACCCCTGACGCGCCGGTGCGCGTCCACTCCGGACGCGGCCCCCGGCGCTCACCAGTGCCGGTAGCGGTCGGGCGCCAGGTCCCACGGGTCCTTGTCGATGAGCTCGGCCACCGCGCGGAACACGGCGGTCTCGACGATCACCCGCCGGTCGGTGTCGTCCTTCTCCGGGGAGCGTGTGACGCGCTCGACCGGGATCCGGAAGACGGTCACCCGGCGGGCGTCGTGCTCGACCCGCCAGCGCGGCATCCGGTCCGGCAGCGTCGGGTCGGTCGGCATGTCCGCGACCTGGAACACGACGCCGTGCAGTTCGTCCGGCCAGAGGCCGAGCAGGTAGTGCGCGGTGTCGCCGACGATGCGGTCGAACGCTTCGGCCCGGGTGATGATCGGGGCGAGGTCGGGTCCGGTGATGCTCGAGCGGTACCCGCGGCCGTGCCGGGAGCGCCCCCGGGCGCGGTCGACCGGGGTGACGAGTCGGGGCTTGCGGCGCATCCCCACATCGTACGCGGCGGCACGGACACGGACGGGTTCGGTATGGTCGACATCGGTATGGAAGTGCGGATCTGCAGCAAGGTCGCCTGCGGGGCGAGCGCCTCGGCGACGCTGACGTACGACTACGGCGACTCGATGGTGGTCGTCGGACCGCTCTCCACCCGGGTCGAACCGCACGGGTACGACCTCTGCGCGCGCCACGCCGCCCGCCTGCGGGTCCCGCAGGGCTGGCAGGTCATCCGCCGTGAGCCGCTCCGCGAGGAGCGCGCGGTCGACTGAGCGGACGACCCGCCGCGCAGGCCGGCCCACCCGGGTGATCCGAGCCTCCCGGCCGGTCTGGAGGCGCGACCCGCGTCCGTGACGTCGCTCACGGTCACCGTGGGAGACTTGACCCCATGCCCACCGAAACCCAGGCCGCAGCAGCATTCCGCGTGGCCGACCTCGGCCTCGCCGAGGCCGGTCGTCACCAGATCCGCCTCGCCGAGAACGAGATGCCGGGCCTCATGGCCCTGCGTGAGGAGTTCGGTGCGTCGCAGCCCCTCGCCGGTGCGCGCATCGCGGGGTCGCTGCACATGACGGTGCAGACGGCCGTGCTCATCGAGACGCTCACGGCGCTCGGCGCACAGGTCCGCTGGGCCAGCTGCAACATCTTCTCCACGCAGGACGAAGCCGCCGCGGCGATCGCGGTCGGCCCGACCGGCACCCCGGACGCCCCCGCCGGCGTCCCGGTGTTCGCGTGGAAGGGCGAGACGCTCGAGGACTACTGGTGGTGCACCAACCGGATCTTCGACTGGAGCGCCGAAGCAGCCGAAGCCGGGGCGGAGTGGGCCGGTCCGAACCTGATCCTCGACGACGGCGGCGACGCCACCATGCTCGTGCACACCGGCGCGGACGCCGAAGCGGCCGGCCGGGTGCCGGACGCCGGCCCGGACGCCAGCGCCGAGTACCGGATCGTGCTCGACACGATCGCAGCCTCGCTGACGGAGTCCTCGGACCGCTGGACCCGCATCGCAGCGGACATCCAGGGCGTGACCGAGGAGACCACCACGGGCGTCCACCGCCTGTACGAACTCGCTCGCACCGGTGAACTGAAGTTCCCCGCGATCAACGTCAACGACTCCGTCACGAAGTCGAAGTTCGACAACAAGTACGGCATCCGGCACTCGCTGCCCGACGGCCTCAACCGCGCCACCGACGTCCTGATCGGCGGCAAGGTCGTGTTCGTCGTCGGCTACGGCGACGTCGGCAAGGGCGCGGCAGAAGCGCTGCGCGGCCAGGGTGCCCGTGTGATCGTCAGCGAGGTGGACCCGATCTGCGCGCTGCAGGCGTCGATGGACGGCTACCAGGTCGCACGGCTCTCGGACGTCATCGGCGAGGTCGACATCGTCGTGACCTGCACGGGCAACCTCGGCGTCGTCGGCGTCGACGACATGCTCGGCCTCAAGCACCTGGCGATCGTCGCGAACGTCGGGCACTTCGACAACGAGATCGACATGGCAGGGCTCGAGTCACTGCCCGGTGCGGAGAAGATCGAGATCAAGCCGCAGGTGCACGAGTGGCGCCTGCCCACCGGCCGGTCGATCCTGGTGCTCAGCGAGGGGCGCCTGATGAACCTCGGCAACGCCACGGGGCACCCGTCCTTCGTGATGAGCAACTCGTTCACGAACCAGGTCCTGGCGCAGATCGAGCTCTGGACCCGGCACGACGCGTACCCGACCGGGGTGTACGTCCTGCCGAAGCACCTCGACGAGAAGGTGGCGCGCCTGCACCTCGATGCGCTCGGGGTGCGGCTGACCACGCTCCGCCCGGAGCAGGCCGCCTACATCGGCGTGCCGGTCGAGGGGCCGTTCAAGCCGGACCACTACCGGTACTGACCCCGGCCGCGCTGCGCGCTCGCGCGCGTTGTGCGCTGCCCGCGCTGCGCGCTCGCACGCGGGTGCGCGCTGCGCGCGGTGTTCGGGCAGGCCCTCGGCTACTGTGAACGAGAGGTGCCTGCCCGGCACCACCGCACGCCACCCGGAGTCCACATCACATGACACCGCGCATCCTCGTCGTCGACGACGACCAGGCCCTCGCCGAGATGATCGGCATCGTCCTCCGCGCCGAGGGCTACGAGCCGGAGTTCAGCGGCGACGGCAACGACGCCGTCGACGCCTTCCACGCGACGAAGCCCGACCTGGTGCTCCTCGACGTGATGCTCCCCGGCATCGACGGCATCGAGGTCTGCCGGCGCATCCGCGCGGAGAGCGGCACGCCGATCATCATGCTCACCGCGAAGGGCGACACCTCGGACGTCGTCGCGGGCCTGGAGAACGGCGCCGACGACTACGTCGTGAAGCCGTTCAACCCGAAGGAGCTCGTCGCACGCATCCGCACCCGGCTGCGCCCGACCGCCTCCGACGCGGCCGTCCTGCACGTCGGTGACCTCACGGTCGACGTGCCCGGGCACGAGGTCCGCCGCGACGAGGCCGTCATCGCGCTGACGCCGCTCGAGTTCGACCTGCTCCGCGCCCTCGCCGAGAAGCCGAACCAGGTGTTCACGCGCGAGATGCTGCTCGAGCAGGTCTGGGGCTACCACTACAAGGCGGACACCCGCCTTGTGAACGTGCACGTCCAGCGGCTCCGCGCGAAGATCGAGCACGACCCGGACAACCCGCGGATCGTGACCACCGTCCGCGGCGTCGGTTACCGCGCCGGGGGAGCCTGAGCACCGTGCCCGCATCGTCCGGCCTGACGTCCTTCGGTCGGGCGCGCCGCCGCCTGCGCACCTGGGCACGGCGGGGCTGGCGGGGCATCGCGTACCTGTGGCGCCGGTCGCTGATGTTCCGGTCGGTGGCGATCACCGTCACCACCACCGGACTCGCGGTCGCCATCATCGGCACCGCGGTGATGCTGAGCATCTCGAGCAACGTGTACGCGCAGCGCCGCGACCAGATCGAGGCGGAGTCGGCGCGTGCGACGAACGTCGCGCAGGGGATCTTCGACGCGGCCACCGCCGCGGAGGACAACAACCAGTCCGAGCTGGAGACCCTGCAGAACGAGGCGCAGCGGGCGATCCTGTCGAACACGACGAGCCCGGGCGGCACGAGCATCGCGATCGAGCGGTCCCCGAACCAGTCGACGGCGCAGACGCTGCAGAACATCGCGAGCCAGGACTTCCCGGACGCGGTGATCACCGACTCACTGCGGAAGGCCGTCGGGAAGAACTCCGGGAACCTCAGCCTGCAGGCGGTCCGGCTCGAGGACGAGGGCCGGAGCGAACCGGGCCTCGCAGTCGGGTCGACGCTGCAGATCCCGAGCGCCGGCCAGTACGAGCTCTACCTGGTCTACGACCTCGCCGACGCGCAGCAGACCCTCGACTTCGTGTCGCAGACGCTCTCCATCGGCGGTGTCGCACTCATCGTGCTCATCGCCCTCGTCACCTCGCTCGTGGTCCGGCTCGTCGTGGTGCCGATCCGCGGTGCTGCCGAGACCAGCCGGAAGATCGCGGCCGGACGCCTCGACGAACGCATCCCCGTCAAGGGACAGGACGACGTCGCCACCCTCGCGCGGAGCTTCAACGGCATGGCGGACGCGGTCAGCCGGCAGATCACCCAGCTCGCCGAGCTCTCCCGAGTGCAGCAGCGCTTCGTGTCCGACGTCTCGCACGAGCTCCGGACCCCGCTCACCACGATCCGCCTCGCCGGCGACGTCCTCTACGACGCCCGCCACGCCTTCGAGCCCGCCGTCGGTCGCTCCGCCGAGCTCCTGCACGACCAGATCGACCGGTTCGAACTGCTCCTCGCCGACCTGCTGGAGATCTCCCGGTACGACGCCCAGGCCGTCGAGCTCGAGACCGAGCCGGTGCAGCCCGCGTCACTGACCGCCGACATCGTCGACGAGTTCCGGCCGCTCGCCGACCGCCTCGGCGTCGACCTGCGGCTCGCGACCCCCGGCGGCCACACCACCATGCAGCTCGACGCCCGGCGGATCCGGCGCATCCTCCGGAACCTCGTCGGCAACGCGATCGAGCACGGGGACGCCAAGCCCGTGCACGTCGTCGTGGACAGCGACGCCCGGACCGTCGCGATCGCCGTCCGTGACCACGGGGTCGGGATGCCGCCGGAAGACGCCGCCAGGGTGTTCGACCGGTTCTGGCGCGCGGACCCGAGCCGCAAGCGGACCATCGGCGGGACCGGGCTCGGACTCGCGATCAGCCTCGGCGACGCGAACCTGCACGGCGGCCGCATCGACGTGTGGTCCCGGCCGGGGGAGGGCTCGGCCTTCGTGCTCACCGTGCCGCGGCAGGGCCAGGAGCCCACGGCGACGTCGGCGATCCCGCTGCCGGAGCTCGACGAACCGTACGACGGACCCCGGGAAGGCGGCCCCCGATGACCAGCACACGTCCTCGTCGCGCGCTCGCCGCAGTCCTCGCCGCCGTGGCGGTCGTGGTGCTCGCCGGGTGCGCCGCCATCCCGACCGGCGGCCCCGTCCGTGACGGCCAGAGCCTCAAGGACGAATCGGTCTCCGGCGTCGACTTCCGCCCGAACAGCCCGACGCCCGGCGCCGACCAGGACACGATCCTCCGGCAGTTCATCGACGCCGCGACCGGTGCGCAGGACAACTACGCGATCGCCCGGGAGTTCCTCAGCGACTCCTTCGCCCAGAAGTGGAACCCCCGTCAGAGCGTCACGATCCGGCAGGGCAGCGGCGCGGTCGACCGCACCGGCACCCGGGAGCTCACGTACACGCTCACCGCGAGTGCCACGGTGGACGCCGACGGCGAGTACACCCAGGCCGTCCGCCCGACCTCCTCGACGCTGACCTTCCAGTTCGTGAAGGAAGACGGCGAGTGGCGGATCGCCTACGCGCCCGACGGCGTCATCCTCACGCCGGTGAGCTTCGAGCAGGTGTTCCAGGCGCACGCGCTGTACTTCTACGACCCGACGTACCGCTACCTCGTGCCCGACGAGCGCTGGTTCCTCGCCCGCTCCTCCACGAGCACCCGCATCGCCAGCGCGCTGCTCTCCGGACCGGCCGACTGGTTGAAGGGCGCCGTGGTGTCCTCGTTCCCCGAGGGCACGCAGCTCTCGCTGAACGCCGTCACCGTGGACAACGGCAGCGCGCAGGTCGACCTGTCGAGCGACGCGCTCCGGGCGACCACGGTGGACAAGGTCCGGATGCGGGAGCAGCTCGCCCGGTCCCTGTCGTCCGTCGCGACGATCTCCTCGGTCGAGCTCACCATCGAGGGCGCCAGCTTCTCGGTGCCCGACTCCAGCGGCACCAGCGCCGTCGTCAACCCCGACGTCGACCCGCGTCCCCTCGTCGAGGACGACGGCGCCGTCGGCTTCGCCGCCCCGGGCACGGGCGACGTCGCGAAGCTCGGCAGCGGCCTCGGTGACGCGATCGCGAAGCTCGACCCGACGTCGATCGCGCTGAGCGCGTCCGGTGCCGACGCTGCGGTCGGGGACGCGGACGGCGTCTTCGTGGTCCGCAGCGGCAAGAAGCCGCTCCGGATCGACGCGCGGGACCACCTCATCGCACCCTCCATCGACGACCAGGGCTTCGTGTGGACGGCACAGTCCACGAACACCCGGGCGATCACCGCGTACGGCCTCGGCGGCGACCCGCACCAGGTGTCCTCGACGCTGCCGGACGGCGACCTCGTGTCGTTCCAGGTGTCCCGCGACTCCACCCGGGCGCTCGCGCTCATCGACACCGACGACGGGCCCGCCCTGTACGTGATGGCGATCACCCGGGACTCCGACCGCACACCGACGGCGCTCGGGTCCCCGGTGCGGCTGCAGGCGGCGTCCGGCACCGCGGTCGGGGCGACGTGGGTGAGCGACCTCGACGTCGCGTCCCTCGGGCAGACCTCGAGCGGTCCGAGCATCGTCCGCTCCACCATCGGCGGGCAGTCGACGGTGCTGCAGCGGCCGGACGGCCGGGCCACGCAGATCGCCGGCGGCAGCGGGGGCACGCTGCTCCTGCGGACCGCCGACGGGCAGGTCCTGCAGTCCACGGGCGGAGGCTGGGACCGCACGGGCGTCACGGCGTCCGTGCTCGGCACGCAGCGCTGACCGTCCGCTCCTCCACAGGAGCACCGGCCGGGAGGCCCGTCCACCGTTCCGCACGATCCGCCCGGCCGGGTGCCTCCCGCGGCGAGGATCGCCCCATGACCACCGCTCCACACCCCTGGCGCGACGCGTTCCTCGCCGTCGTCGCCCTGTTCCTGCCCGTC
This sequence comes from Curtobacterium sp. ZW137, assembly GCF_003762905.1. Taxonomy (GTDB): domain Bacteria; phylum Actinomycetota; class Actinomycetes; order Actinomycetales; family Microbacteriaceae; genus Curtobacterium. The sequence continues at coordinate 172,342 of NZ_RJKS01000005.1, forward strand.
TCGTGCCTCGGCTGCGGTGCGCGCGACCGGCCCCTGTGCGACTCCTGCCGCGCCGACCTCGCGGAGCGTCCGGGTCGGGTCCGGCTCGTCGGGGGTGTCCGCCTCGACGCGGCCTTCGAGTACGAGGGGCTGGTCCGCACCCTGGTGCTCGAACTGAAGCTCCGAGGGCGGGTGGACGTCGCGGCGCCGCTCGGGCGGCCGACCGGGGCGCTGGTGCGCCGGGCACTGGCGGACGCTCCGCCGGGCACGCTCGTGCTCCGGGTGCCGCCGTCACCGCGTGGGCGGCGGCGGCGCGGGTTCGACACCGTGGTGCTGCTCCTCGCTCGCGGGGGTGTCCGCCGGACCGGGCGGCTGCGGCGGCAGCGTGCTGCCGGGCCGCCCGGCGTCGGACTCCGCGGTGCCCGGCCGCGTGGCGCGGGCCAGAAGGAGCGGACGGCGCTCGAGCGGGTGGACGCCACGGTCGGCACGCTCCGGGCGGTCGGGGTCGCCGGGCGTGACGTGGTGCTCGTCGACGACGTCGTCACCACCGGGGTGACCATGGCGGAGGCGGTCCGTGCCGTCCGCGCCGCCGGTGGCCGGGTCGTGCGCTGCGTCGCGACGGCGAGCGTCGAGTCGTGACGGTGCGCGGGTGCGCAGGTGTCGGCATGCGCGTGCGCGGGTGTGGCGTACGCGGGTGCGCGGGCCTGCCGCCTACCAGTGCGCGGCGCGACCCGCCCGGTTGCCTCGTGCGTGAACACCCGGTGTCCTCTGTGCATCCGGTGGGTGTCCGGCACGACTCACGGCGAACCGGTGACGCGAGTGCCCCGGCGGGTCTAGCGTCGCTGGGACAAGGCGTTGACGATCGCCGGATGGAGGCGACGCGCCGAGTCTGGATGGGAGCCGCCATGGACGTGACGATCACGGGCCGGAACGTCGGGATCACCGACCGATTCCGCACCTACGTCGAACAGAAGTCCGACAAGATCGACGTGCTCGCCGACCGCGCCCTCGCGTTCGAGGTGCGCATCAGTCGCCACAACGAGAAGAGCGGCAGCAACCAGGGCGAGGACCGGGTCGAACTGACGCTGATCGGTCCCGGGCCGCTCGTCCGAGCGGAGTCCGCGGCGTCGGACAAGTACGCCGCGTTCGACCTGGCGTTCGCTCGGATCATGGAGCGGCTGCGCCGAGCGCGCGACCGCAGGAAGGTGCACCGTGGGCGTCACCGCCCGACCTCGGTGGCCGAAGCCGCGGGGACGGCCTTCGACGGCATGGACGTCACCCCGGCCGACGGCAAGCTCATCGACGACGTCGCCACCGGTGCCGTCACGGTCGTCGACGAGGAACCGCACGAGGAAGAGGACGAGGTCTACTCGCCCGTCGTGATCCGGGAGAAGGTGTTCGAGGCAGCGCCGATGACCGTCGACGACGCGCTCTACTTCATGGAACTCGTCGGACACGACTTCTACCTCTTCGTCGACGCCGAGACCCACCGACCGAGCGTGGTCTACCGCCGGAAGGGCTGGGACTACGGCGTCATCGGGCTCGACGGCACCGCTGCCGCCGACTCCGACACCGCTCAGGAACCGGCCGCGGCGCTCGCCTGAGCGTCCGGGACCACCCGAACCGGGGGTGCGCGGTCCGTTCGCGGGCCGCGCACACCCGTGTCCGGGGCCGGTGTTCACAGCCCAAGGTTCGACCGGGTTGCTAGCATGACTGGCTGATCGGACGCGCCGACCGCGCGCGACGACCTGTAAGGAGTTCACGTGGCAAACGTGCTGGAGAAGGTCCTCCGCATCGGCGAAGGACGCACCCTGCGTCGGCTGAAGGCGTACGCCTCGGCGATCAACGACCTCGAGGACGACTTCTCGACCCTCACCGACGAGGAACTCCAGGACGAGACCAAGGAGCTCCGCGAGCGGTACGCCAACGGCGAGACCCTCGACGACCTCCTGCCCGAGGCGTTCGCCGCCGTTCGCGAAGCCGCGAAGCGCACCCTCGGCATGCGGCACTTCGACGTGCAGCTGATGGGTGGCGCCGCGCTCCACCTCGGCAACATCGCCGAGATGAAGACCGGTGAAGGAAAGACCCTCGTCGCGACGACGGCCGCGTACCTCAACGCCATCCCGTCGCGCGGCGTCCACGTCATCACCGTGAACGACTTCCTCGCGTCGTACCAGTCCGAGCTCATGGGCCGCGTCTTCCGCGCGCTCGGCATGACCACGGGCTGCATCGTCGCGAACCAGTCCCCGGCGGAGCGTCGCGAGCAGTACGCCGCCGACATCACCTACGGCACGAACAACGAGTTCGGGTTCGACTACCTGCGCGACAACATGGCGTGGCAGGCCGCCGACATGGTGCAGCGCGGACACTTCTTCGCGATCGTGGACGAGGTCGACTCGATCCTCATCGACGAAGCCCGCACGCCGCTGATCATCTCCGGCCCATCCTCCGGCGAAGCGAACCGCTGGTTCACCGAGTTCGCCTCGATCGCCAAGCGCCTCACCGCGGGGGAGGACTTCGAGGTCGACGAGAAGAAGCGCACCGTCGGTGTCCTCGAGCCCGGCATCGAGAAGGTCGAGGACTACCTCGGCATCGACAACCTCTACGAGTCCGCGAACACCCCGCTGATCTCGTTCCTGAACAACGCGATCAAGGCCGACTCGCTGTTCAAGCGCGACAAGGACTACGTCGTGATGAACGGCGAGGTGCTCATCGTCGACGAGCACACCGGCCGCATCCTGATGGGCCGCCGCTACAACGAGGGCATCCACCAGGCGATCGAGGCGAAGGAAGGCGTCGAGGTCAAGGCCGAGAACCAGACCCTCGCGACCGTCACGCTGCAGAACTACTTCCGCCTGTACCAGAAGCTCTCCGGCATGACCGGTACCGCGGAGACCGAAGCGGCCGAGTTCATGTCGACGTACAAGCTCGGCGTGGTCCCGATCCCGACGAACCGCCCGATGCAGCGCCTCGACCAGACCGACCTCGTCTACAAGAACGAGAAGGCGAAGTTCGAGCAGGTCGCCAACGACATCGAAGAGCGCCACGAGAAGGGCCAGCCCGTCCTCGTCGGCACCACGAGCGTCGAGAAGTCGGAGTACCTCTCGAAGCTCCTCGCGAAGAAGGGCGTCAAGCACGAGGTCCTCAACGCGAAGAACCACGCACGTGAAGCCGCGATCGTCGCCCAGGCCGGTCGCCTCGGCGCCGTGACCGTCGCGACGAACATGGCCGGTCGCGGTACCGACATCATGCTCGGCGGCAACGCGGAGTTCCTCGCCGTGCAGGAGATGCACGCCAAGGGCCTCTCGCCGACCGAGACCCCGGACGAGTACGAAGCCGCCTGGGACGAGGTCTTCGCCAGCCAGAAGGCCGTCGTCGAGGAAGAGGGCGACAAGGTCCGCGACGCCGGCGGTCTCTACGTGCTCGGCACCGAGCGCCACGAGTCGCGCCGCATCGACAACCAGCTCCGCGGTCGTTCCGGCCGTCAGGGCGACCCGGGCGAGAGCCGGTTCTACCTCTCGCTCACCGACGACCTGATGCGCCTGTTCAACTCCGGTGCCGCCGAGAGCCTGATGGGCCGCTCGAACGTCCCGGACGACCTCGCCATCGAGAACAAGCTCGTCGGCCGTGCCATCCGTTCGGCACAGTCGCAGGTCGAAGGCCGCAACGCCGAGATCCGCAAGAACGTCCTCAAGTACGACGACGTCCTGAACCGCCAGCGCGAAGCGATCTACAGCGACCGCCGGCACATCCTCGAAGGCGACGACCTCCACGAGCGCACGCAGTCGTTCCTGAAGAGCGTCATCGACGACGTGATCGACACCCACACCGGCGAAGGCTCCCCGGACGACTGGGACCTCGACGCCATGTGGACCGAGCTCGGCACGCTCTACCCGATCTCGATCACCATCGACGAGGTCATCACCGAAGCCGGCTCGAAGGGCAAGGCCACGCGGGAGTTCCTCGGCCGCGAGATCCTCTCCGACGCCAAGCTGGCCTACCAGCAGCGCGAGGAGACCCTCGGCGACGAAGCGATGCGCGAGCTCGAGCGTCGCGTGGTCCTCTCCGTGGTGGACCGCCGCTGGCGCGACCACCTCTACGAGATGGACTACCTCAAGGACGGCATCGGCCTCCGTGCGATGGCCCAGCGCGACCCGCTCGTCGAGTACCAGCGCGAGGGCTACGCCCTGTTCCAGAACATGATGGGGCAGATCCGCGAAGAGTCGGTCGGCTTCCTGTTCAACCTCGAGGTGCAGGTCCAGTCCGACGGCGAGAACGCCGTGATCGAGGCGAAGGGCCTCGCCGAGGAAGAAGTCGCCGGTCTCGAGTTCTCGGCACCGTCGATCGACGGTGAGGTCGAGGTCCGCGACGAACGCGGTCGCCTCGAGCAGGCCGCGACGGCGCTCGCGCAGCGTGCGCAGGCAGAGGAAGAGGCGGCAGCGGTCCCCGAGAAGGGGTCCGCGTTCGGTTCGGCCGCCACGGCGACCGGCCAGGCCGCCGCGACCAACCGCGCCGACCGTCGTCAGGCCGCCAAGAAGGGCTGACGCGACAACGCTCCTGACGGGAGGCCCGGTGCCGGCTGGCACCGGGCCTCCCGTCCGTGCGCCCCGCGCCCCACGCCCCGATCGGAACGAGCCGAGCCCGACGCGTCAGAGCATGCCGATGGCCGTCGCGCGCCACCGGCCGGCTCGCTCCTCGAGCCGGATGGCGACGGCGCGCGCATGCGAGCGGGTGTGCACGACGACGCTCACCTCGGCGACACCGTCCACCGGGCGGCAGACCAGCACGCTCCCGACGCGGATCGACGGCCGTCGGTTGCGACGCCGGGCGACCGAGCGGGCCCGCGCGGCGAACGCTGCCCGTTGCTGCAGGTGGCGCTGCACGTCCTCGGTGATCCACCGGGCGATGCTGTCGACCTCCCGCGCACCGGAGAGGATCTCCGCGACGCACAGGGCGAGTGCCCGCGCGGTCTCCGCGGGATCGGGGAGGACGTCCTCGGCCGTGGAGGCCCCGTCGGCGCTCGGTGGGTCCTGCGCGCTCGACAGGTCCTGCGCGCTCGACAGCCGTTCCGTGGCGGCGACCACCGCCGACCCGACGGCCGTCTGCTCCGGCTGCGTGGACCCGCCCGCATCGTCCTCGATCCGCTGTGCTTCCCGCGCCACCCCGGCCCCTTTCGTTGGTGGGCTGAGCGTAAGGCGTATGCAACATGAGAAATTCCGAAGCTCGATGCCTGTGGACGGAGCAGATCTGTCCACAGTCCGTCGCACCTAGACTGGGCCGGTGTCGACCCTCAGTGATCTCGTCCTCGCACAAGGCCGATCCTCCGAAGCAGACGTGGAGTGGCTCCACCTGCTCGTGGGGGACTGGCAGCTCCTCTCGGACCTGTCCTTCGCGGACATGGTCCTGTGGGTGCCGACCGCCGAGGACGGCTCGTTCGTGGCCGTCGCGCACGCCCGACCGTCGTCCGCGGCGACGCTGTTCTACCGCGACATCGTCGGCCAGGAGATCCGCGAGGAATGGCGCGAGCAGGTCACCGAGAGCTTCGCTGGCTCGAAGGTCGTCGACTCCGCCGAGCCGGACTGGTACGAGGACACCCCGACCCGCGTCCGCGCGATCCCGGTGCTGCGCCGCCTGAGCCCGAAGAGCAAGCAGACGACCGACCGTCCCATCGCGGTCGTCACGCGGCACTCCAACCAGGACGAGATGCGCACGCCGAGCCGCCAGGAGCTCAACTTCACCGCGAGTGCGAACGACCTGTTCGGCATGATCGCGACCGGCGACTTCCCGGACCTCGGCGCGCCGGCCGGACCCCGTCGTGGCGCGCCGCGTGCCAGCGACGGTTTGCTCCGCCTCGACACGAACGGCATCGTCACGTTCGCGAGCCCGAACGGCCTCAGCGCCTTCAACCGGATGGGCTTCGAGGGCGAACTCGAGCGGAAGTCCCTCGCCGAGGTGACGACCGAGCTCCTCGGGCAGCAGCTCGACGTCGACGAGTCCCTGCCCCTCGTGGTCACCGGCCGTGCCCCGTGGCGAGCCGACATCGAGTCGAAGGGTGTCACCGTGACGCTCCGCTCGATCCCGCTGCGCGACCACGGTGAGCGCATCGGCGCCGTCGTGCTCTGCCGCGACGTCACCGAGATGCGGCACCAGGAGCGCGAGCTCATCACCAAGGACGCCACCATCCGGGAGATCCACCACCGGGTGAAGAACAACCTGCAGACCGTCGCGTCCCTGCTCCGCATCCAGGCGCGCCGGACCCACTCGGACGAAGCACGGACGTCACTGCAGAACGCGATGCGCCGCGTCGCCGCCATCGCCGTCGTGCACGACACCCTGTCGACGGGCCTCAGCCAGAACGTCGACTTCGACGAGGTCTTCGACTCCGTCCTGAAGCTCGTCACCGAGGTCGCCGCCTCCCACAACACCACGGTCCACCCGAAGAAGACGGGGGAGTTCGGGGTGCTCCCGTCGGAGGCCGCGACGCCGCTCGCGCTCGGGCTCACCGAACTCGTCACGAACGCGGTGGAGCACGGGCTCGACGGCCGCGACGGCGAGGTCGAGATCGTCGCCCGCCGCTCCGACGACCACCTGTCGATCCAGGTGCGGGACAACGGCGTCGGGCTGCCGGAAGGCAAGGTCGGCTCGGGCCTCGGCACGCAGATCGTCCGCACGCTCATCCAGGGCGAGCTCGGCGGCACGATCGACTGGCACACGCTGACCGGCAGCGGCACCGAGGTCACCATCTCGATCCCGTTCCGCTGGGAGACCGCGGCCGCGTAGCGGCGCCGCGGGGCGCGCGGCGCGCGGCGCTGGCGCGGGGCGCGGGGCGCGCGGCGCGCGGCGCTGGCGCCGGGCGGCGGCGCACAACCGAAAGCAGCCCGAACCACGGAATTCCGTGGTTCGGGCTGCTTTCAGTTGTGCAAAGGCACCGCACCGCACCGCACCGCACCGCGCGGTGCGCTGTCGCATCGCGCGTCGGCGCGAGTGGTGTCCGTCGCGCGGAGCGTGCGCGGGGACGCGCCCGCGCGTGGACGTCGCGCCCCGGTGCGTGGGGGCGCGGCGTTCGTAGTGGGGTGCAACCCGACCGCCTGGAGGCTCGGCGCGCGCCCGGCGGGCTGGCACCGGTCCTCCAGGCGGTCGCGGTGACCCCGCACAACCGAACGCAGCCCGAACCACGGGATCGTGTGGTTCGGGCTGCTTTTGGTTGTGCGAAGGCGCCGCACCGCCCGGCGGCGAGGAGCGCACGCCGCGCCCACCGCCCGCCGCGGCGCGCCGCGCACGACGACGCCCGCCGCGCCCCGAAGGGCCCGGCGGGCGTCGTCGTCAGTACTGCTGCTGCGTCAGGAGGCGCGGCGAGCCCGAGCGGCGCGGCGCTTGAGCGCGCGACGCTCGTCCTCGCTGAGACCGCCCCAGACGCCCGAGTCCTGGTTGTTCTCGAGGGCGTACTGCAGGCACATCTCGGTCACGGTGCACCGTGCGCACACCGACTTCGCCTTCTCGATCTGGTCCACGGCCGGCCCGGTGTTCCCAACGGGGAAGAAGAGCTCGGGGTCCGCGGTGAGGCAGGCAGCCTTGTCACGCCAATCCATGTGGTGGTGCTCCTTGATGTCGATGCTCGAACGGCAGGCCGGGGCCGTGGTTCGGGGCTCGAGGACTCTGCACATGATCATGTGACGTACGGGGGGATCCTGTGGGGAGGAGAAACCGTGCGGGGAGAGTCCGACGCCCGCGAACGCTCGGGAGAAGAGCGTCGAACCACGGGAGACGCACACCACATCGTGCCGTCCAAACGACCTCGAACATCGTTCCATACTGGTATGGCCAAATCAAGGGTTGCAATCCTGGAGGATCACTGTGTCTGAGCCCACCTCGAACTCACCCGAGGCCCCCGAACCGAGGTCTCGGGCCATGCTCGGGCTGCTCGTGGTCCTCGCGCTGGAGTTCCTCGCGCTCGTGGTCACGACCGTCGCACTCATCGTGGAGCTGCTCGTGTCGCCGGCGTCGAGCGTCGCGTCCGGCATCGCCCTCGTGGTCCTGACCGCCATCGCGGCGCTGTGGCTCGGGTCGATGCTCGTCGGCCTCTGGCGTGGCCGCTCCTGGGTGCGCAGCGGGATCATCGTCTGGCAGGTACTGCAGGGAGCCCTGGCGATCGGTGCGTTCCAGGGGGTCTTCCGCGTCCCGGCCGTCGGGTGGGCGCTGCTCCTGCCGGCGCTCGTCGCCATCACGCTCGTGCTCTCGAAGTCGGTGACGACCGCCCTGGCGCGTCGCGTCGAGTAGGTCGTCACCACAGACGGACGGGAGGCCCGGTGCCAGCTGGCACCGGGCCTCCCGTCCGTCTGTGGGCCGGGTTCAGACCAGGCCGAGCTTCTTCCGCAGGCTGGCCACGTGCCCGGTGGCCTTGACGTTGTAGAGCGGCAGCTGCACGGAGCCGTCCTCGGCGACGACGATCGTCGACCGGATCGTGCCGGTGACGATCTTGCCGTAGTTGTTCTTCTCACCCCAGGCACCGTAGGCCTTGTGCACTGCCAGGTCCGGGTCGCTCAGCAGCGGGAAGGTCAGGGCCTGCTCGTGCTGGAACTCCTTGAGCGCCGGCAGCTCGTCCTTCGACACGCCGAGGACCTCGTACCCGGCGGCCTGGAGCGAGGACATGTTGTCGCGGAAGTCGCACGCCTCGGTGGTGCAGCCCGGGGTCGACGCGGCGGGGTAGAAGTACACGATGACCTTGCGTCCCCGCAGGGATCCGAGGGTGTGCTCCACCCCGTCCTGGTCCTGCAGGGTGAAGTCTGGGGCGGTGTCGCCGGCGGCGAGGCGGTCGGTCATGGGGCTCCTGTTCGGTCGGTGCCCGGCGGTGGTCACGGGCACGCGGATCCCATGCTATTGTTGATTCCCGTTGCGGCACACAAGCCAAGACAAGCTCCGGGTGACCGGTGCATGCACCTCTAGCTCAATTGGCAGAGCAACTGACTCTTAATCAGTGGGTTCTCGGTTCAAGTCCGAGGGGGTGCACCACGATCCGAACCCCTGCTCCGGCAGGGGTTCTCGTGTATCCGGAGGGGGATCGGGGAACGATGATCACCAGGGAGCCCAAGGGCGGAGCGCTCGACGCGGCGGAGCTCGCGCGGCGTCTGAACCTCCTGCTCGACTTCGAGGAGTCGCAGCGCGGCGCGCCGGTGCCGTTCTCCGCGATCGAGGAGTACGTCGACGCCCGGGGCGGATCGCTCTCCCGTGCGAAGTGGACGTACATGATCTCCGGCGCCGGTCGTCGGAACCGCGACACCGAGCTCCTGCAGCTCCTCGCCGGCTTCTTCGAGGTCGACGAGCGCTTCCTGCTCGAGGACAGTGACGTCCCGGAGCGGATCAGTGCGCAGCTCGCCCTCGTGCGGTCGCTCCGGTCGGCACGCGTGAGCGGGTTCGCCGCGCGGACGTTCCCGGGGGAGCTCTCCCCGGAGGCGCTCCGCCGCATCGCCGCGGTGATCGAAGAGGAATCGCAGCGCGGGATCGTCCCGTGAGAACGCGCGCCGGGGACTCCGCGCGGCTCGACGCGTTCTGGGAGCGTGGACGCGCCGAGGGCTGGGCGGACGTCGACCAGGCCGTCACCGCCGCCGCCGAGATCGTCGGGAAGCCGATCGTCGTGCGCGAAGAAGCGTTCCTGGCGTCCGAGCCGGTCTGCGGGTTCGTGGCGACGCTCGAGCGGGCGCACCTCATCATGATCTCCCCGACCTCGTCCGGCACCTTCCGGTCGTTCGTGATCGGCCACGAGCTCGGCCACGTCCTGCACGCCCACCAGGAAGCGTCGGCGCAGTCCGCGTACATCCGCGACGTCATCCCGGACCTGCCGGAGTACAAGGTCGAGCGAGCGATGGCCCGAGGGCTCTTCGAGAACGAGTTCGAGCGCGAAGCCGAGCTGTTCGCCGACCGCCTCGCACAGCTCATCCGTGGTCACCGTGACCGGCCGAGCGCCTTCCGGGGGGTCTTCGGGTGACGGCGGTGCTCGCCGTCGTCCAGGCCGTCCTGCTCGTCGCCGGGGCCGTGACGCTGTTCGTGCTGCAGCGCGGGCAGGACCGGACCCTCGCCGTCACGTTCCTGCTCTTCTGCGCGACGATCGTCACGAACGTGGACCCGTTGTACCGCTGGCTCGACCCGCTGTTCGGCGGGTTCAACGTCGTGACGGTGATCAGCGACTGCCTGATGATCGCGGGGACCAGCACGCTGCTGTGGGGTGTGGCGAAGGCCGTCGGTGTCGCCGGCCCCTGGCTCCGGAACGCGATCATCGTCTCCTGCGCGGTCGTCGGCGTCGTGATCGTCACCGCGTTCGTGGTGCTGGACAAGCCGCCGACCACGACGACGTTCATGCTCGTGGCGGGTGACCACGCCGCCGCGGCGGTGTACTCGATCGCGCAGACGCTGTACCTCGGCGTCGCCCTCGGCGCCACCGGGGTGATCTGCATCCTCCGCGTCCGTGAAGCGCGGACCCGCACGGACCTCGTCGGGCTGTGGGTGCTCGTCGTCGGCGGGCTGTTCGGCGTCGTCCGGATGGTCGTCGTCGTGGTGATGGACCTCGCGCACGTTGGTGGCGACCTCGCCGTCACGCGGGCCCTGTCGACGCCGTACGACATCACGACGCCCGGCGCCGTGATCTGCGTCGCGTCCGGGATGCTCCTCCTGGTGATCGGGCACCGCGTCGCCCGCGCCCGGCGTGCGAACGCCGTCGAGTCCGCGATCCGGACGCTCGAGCCCCTGCACACGCGGCTCGGCACCGACAACGAGTACCCGGCGTCGGACGACCCCGCGACTCGCCTCAGCCGGCTCATCGTCGAGATCAACGACGGCGCTCGGAGCTCCCGCGCAGCCCTCAGCGACCGGGAGCGCGCGGTGCTCGCGCGTGCCGAAGCCGCACTGGACGTCGCGTAGCACCCTCCGGCCGTGTAGGGTCTGTAGCAATTGCTACGTTTCCCTGTGGTGATCGCCGGTGGGACTCGGCCGCGTTGGGGGCGGCCGAGCACCACCGATCTCCTCGGTAGGCTGCTGGGGTGTTCGTCTTCGCCGCAGTCGTCCTGTTCGTCGGTGCCCTGTTCAACCTGATCGCCTGGCCGCGCTTCTTCCAGCGGGTCGCGAAGGACACTCGGGCCCGTGACGCCGCCGGTCGCCCGACCACGTTCTACACGGTGCACCTCGTGCTGCTGCTCGTCGCGCTGGCGATCACGGCCGCCTCGATCGTCGCGGGCATCCTGCTGCTGGTCTGAGCCGACGGCGCACGCGCACGCGCACGCGCGCGCCCGCGCCCGCGCGCCCGCGCACCCGCGCCCGCGCACCCGCCCGCACCCGCACCCGTGCCCGCGCGGTCCGCTTCAGCCGCGCTTCAGCGCCGCCCGGGACAATACGGACCATGCGTGTGCTGGTGGTCGACGACGAGGTCCGCCTCGCTGACGGCATCCGCCGTGGGCTCGAGGCCGAGGGGTGGGCGGTCGACGTCGCCCACGACGGCATCGACGGGCTCTGGCACGCGCGCGAGTTCACCTACGACGCCGTCGTGCTCGACCTGATGATGCCCGGCATGAGCGGGTGGGCCGTCTGCGAGCAACTCCGCGCGGAGGAGAACTGGACGCCCGTCCTCATGCTCACCGCGAAGGACGGCGAGTGGGACCAGGTCGAGGCACTCGATGCCGGCGCCGACGACTACGTCACGAAGCCGTTCTCGCATCCGGTGCTCGTGGCCCGGCTCCGGGCGCTGGTCCGGCGCGGGGCCCGTGCCCGGCCGAGCGTGCTCACGGTGGGGGACCTGCGCCTCGACCCTGCCGCCCGGACGGCATCGCGCGGCGAGGTCCCGCTCGACCTCACGAGCCGGGAGTTCGCGGTGCTGGAGTTCCTGGTCCGTCGAGCGGGCGAGGTGTGCTCGAAGCGCCAGGTGATCGAGAACGTCTGGGACGTCGACTTCGACGGCGACCCGAACATCGTCGAGGTGTACGTCGGGCACCTGCGGCGGAAGGTCGACCGGCCGTTCGGGCGGGCGAGCATCGAGACGGTCCGGGGCGCGGGCTACCGGCTGACGGCCGACGATGCGTGAGCGCAAGAGCCGCCGGCCGCCGAACGCCGGCGGGCCGAACGCCCGCCGTCCCCGGAGCGTCCGTGCGCGCACCACCGTCGCCGCGGTCGTCCTGGTCCTCGCCGCGCTCGTGGTCGGCTCCGCCGCGTTCGTCGTCGTGCTGCGCCTGGTCCTCGTCGACGGCGTCCGGGCGAGCGCCGAGAGCGGGCTGGAGCAGGCGTCCGCCCGCGTCGAGGCCGACGGTGCCTCCGCGGTCGACGGGTACGACGAGGTCCTCGTGCAGGTCGTCGGCGAGGGCGGCCAGGTCATCGCCCACGGCGACGACGCCGACCCACCCGCGCTCCCGACCGCCGACGAGTCGCGGTACGACCACGACGGTGAACGCTGGCTCCTCGTCGCCGACGACGTCGACCTGCCCGGTGGGTCCGAGGCGACCGTGGTCTTCGGGGCGTCGCTCGACGCGGCGGACACCGCGACGACGGCGGTGACGACCCTGCTGGCGGTGGGCGTCCCGGTGCTCGTGACGCTGATGGGGATCGGGACGTGGATCGTCGTCGGGCGGTCGCTCCGTCCCGTGGAGCGGATCCGCCGCGAGGTCGCGGACGTCGGCGGCGCGTCCCGTGGGGCGCGCGTCCTCGTGCCCGACACCGGGGACGAGGTCGCCCGGCTCGCCGCCACGATGAACGACATGCTCGACCGCCTGGAGCGGTCCGCGGCAGCGCAGCGGCGGTTCGTCTCGGACGCGTCGCACGAACTCCGGTCGCCGATCGCCTCGGTCCGCCAGCACGCCTCGGTCGCACGGGCGCACCCGGACCGGATGGAGATGACGGAGCTGACCGACGTGGTCCTGGCGGAGAACGACCGACTCGCGGCCCTGGTCGACGGCCTGCTCGAGCTCTCCCGCCTCGACGAACGGGGCATCGGGGAGCGTCGGCCGGTCGACCTCGACGACATCGCGCTCGCGGAGGTCGCCCGGATCCGGTCTGCCGGCGTCGTCCGGGTGGACGGCTCGGGCATCGGCGCGGCCCGGGTGCTCGGCGACGAGCGGGTCCTCGGACGGGTGGTGCGGAACCTGGTCGACAACGCCGCACGGCATGCGTCCACGGGCATCGCCGTCGGCGTCCGCGCGGTGGGCGGCACCGCCGAGCTGGTCGTGGACGACGACGGCGCGGGGGTTCCACCCGAGGACCGGCAGCGGGTCTTCGACCGCTTCGTCCGGCTCGACGAGGCGCGCGCCCGGGACGACGGCGGTTCCGGACTCGGGCTCGCGATCGTGCGGGACGCGGTGGTGGCGCACGGTGGGACGGTGACGGTCGAGGACGCTCCGACGGGAGGCGCGCGGTTCGTCGTGCGCATCGCACTCGGTGGCTGAACAGGCGGCTTCAGGTCTGCTTCAGCACTCCCACGGCACGCTCGTCCCATGAACCTCACCACCACGCCCCGCCTCCGCCGGGCCACCGTCTCCGCCGCCGTCCTGTTCGCCGGGGCACTCGCCGTCACCGGCTGCGCCGGCACCGACTCGGACTCCGGTTCGACCGCCGGGTCCCGCATCTCGTCGTCCGCCACGGCGGGCAGCGGCGGCGCGACGACGACCGCCGCCACGAACGACGCCCTCGCCGCTGCCGTCGCGACCGCTCGTGACGCCGTGGGCTCCGGCACGGTGATCTCGGTCGAGCAGGAGCAGAACGGCACCGCGTGGGAGGTCCTCGTCGTGACGGCCGACCACGCCGAGCACGAGGTCCACACGGACGCCAGCGGGGAGGAGACCACGGGCACGCCGCGCGTGGACGACTCCGACACCGAGGACCGCGCCGAGAACCAGCGCTTCGTGGACGCGGCCGAGATCGACGTGGTCGACGCCGCCGGCCGGCTGCAGGACACCGTCGCAGGGACGGTCACGGAGCTCGGTCTCGACGACCACGCCGGCGCGGTCGTCTGGGAGGGTGACGTCCGCGACTCCTCCGGCACGAAGCACAGCATCCGCATCGACGCCGGCTCCGGGGACGTCGTGACGAACACCGTCGACACCGACGACTGACCCCGCACGGCGAGCCGCCCGGTGTCGGCGGAGCGGTGTAGACCGGGGCACACCACCCGGACGGGATCGGAGCCGACGATGACCGATGCAACACCGCGCAGCTACCCGCAGGGCGTCCCGAGCTGGATCGAGGCCCGCCACCCGGACCCGGACGCCGCCGCCGCGTTCTACGGCGCGCTCTTCGGCTGGGACCTCGAGGAGCGGATGCCGCCCGGAGCGCCGGGCTCCTACCGGATCGCCACGATCGACGGCCGTGACGTCGGGGCGATCACGACGAGCGAGGACCCGGCGGCCTGGACCACGTACATCGCCGTGGACGACGCCGACCTGACTGCCGCCCGGGTCGTCGCGCTCGGCGGCAGCGCGGGGGAGCGGTGGGACGCCGGTCCCGGTGGCAGTGCGGGCCGCGGTGCGGACTGCATCGATCCCCGCGGCGCCGCGTTCTCGCTCTGGCAGGCGCGGGAGCGGCTCGGGTCGCAGCACATCAACGCCCCGGGCGGGTGGGTGTTCAGCGACCTGCGGTCCCGCGAGCCAGACGAGGCATTCGTCTTCTACGAGCAGCTGTTCGGCTGGCAGGTGTCCGGCATGGACGAGGGGCCGAGCGTGATGGTGCGGCTGCCCGGGTACGGCGACCACCTCGCGGCGACCTCGGACCCGGACATCCGGGAGCGCCAGTTCGGCGCGCCGGAGGGGTTCGCGGACGTCATCGGTGCGCTGGCTCGGATCGATGACGGGCCCGACGACTGGCACGTGTCCTTCAGCGTCGCCGACCGGGACGTCGCAGCGGACCGGGTGGTGGAACTCGGCGGCCGGCTCCTCGGGACCTGGGAGGGCTACTGGACCCGGGCCGCGGAGCTCGAAGACCCCCAGGGTGCGACGTTCCGCGTGACGCAGTTCGCCCCCGACGCCGGCTGAGCACGGGCCGCCTACGGCTGGGCGCGGAGCCCGCCGACGACGATGTCGAGCAGCCGCCCGGTCTGCTCCGGGTCCTCGGTGTCCCGGGTGGAGAGCAGCACCCCGATGAGCGCCGCCGTGACGTCGTCCGCGACCATGTCGCTCCGGAGGGTCCCGTCGAGCGCCCCCGCGTCGAGGAACCGCTGCACCGCGGCGTTCACGCGCTCCCGGGTGTGTGCCGTCTCGGCCGCTCCGCGGATCGCGCCGACCCGGACGGTCTCCGCCATGCCGCGCTTCGCCGCCACGAACCGGGCGTACCGGTCCGCGAACGCCCGGAGCGCGCGGTCGGCCGGCGGTTCGGCGAGCAGTGCGTCGACGGTGCCGAGCACCGCGTCGAGCTCGGCGCCGTAGACCGCCGCGACGAGGTCCTCCCGCGTCGGGAAGTTCCGGTACAGCGTGCCGATGCCGACCCCCGCCGCGCGGGCGACCGCCTCGAGCGAGGCGTCCTCGCCCGCCGTGGTGAACGCGGTCCGTGCGGCGTCGACGAGCGCGGCGCGGTTCCGTGCCGCATCCGCGCGGGGGCGTCGCGTCGTGCCGGGGCTGGACAAAGTGGAGGCTCCTCCGGTTATGCTGCAGTCAAGCGGAGGTTCCTCCGCTTCCCGTCACCCTACCGGAGGCACCCATGCAGCAGCACACCGAGAACACCCGCCCGGGCGGCACGTCCCGGCTCGGCACCCGCCCGGGCGGCACGTCCCGGCTCGGCACCCACGAGGTGGCCCGGATCGGCTACGGCGCGATGGCGCTCGAGCGCTTCGCGGACGACCGGGAGGCCGGCGTCGCCCTGCTGCACCGGGCGGCCGAACTCGGCGTCGACCACGTCGACACCGCGGACTTCTACGGGCACAGCGTGGCGAACGACCTGATCCGCCGGGCGTTCGGCAGCGGCGACGCCGTGACGGTCGTCAGCAAGGTCGGCGCGGTCCGGGTCGACGCTCCCGTCCCGCTCGCCCTCGCACAGCGACCCGCCGAGCTCCGTGCCCAGGTCCAGGCGAACCTCCGCACCCTCGGTCGCGATCGCATCGACGTGGTGAACCTCCGCCGTGCTGACCTCGGCCCGGGGCTCGTCGCCGAGGGGGAGCAGCTCGTCGACCTCGACGACCAGCTCGCCGAGATGACCGCGATGCGCGACGAGGGGCTCATCGGCGCGATCGGCGTCAGCGCGGTGTCGGCGGACGTCGTCCGGCGGGCGCTCCCGGCCGGCATCGTGTGCGTGCAGAACGCCTACTCGATGGTCGCCCGCGGATCGGAGGAGCTGCTCGACCTCTGCGTCGCCGAGGGCATCGCCTGGGTGCCGTTCTTCCCGCTCGGCGGGGCGTTCCCGGGGCTGCCGAAGGTCGCGGACGAGCCCGCCGTGCAGCGCATCGCCGCGGAGCTCGGGGTCACGCCCGCGCAGGTCGGACTCGCCTGGCTCCTCGGCCACGCACCGGACGTCCTGCTCATCCCGGGGACGTCGAGCATCGAGCACCTCGAGGAGAACGTCGCCGTCGGGTCGATCGTGCTGGACGCCGCGCAGACGACCGCACTCGACGCCGTGTGGGCCGAGCGGCACGCGCACGCGGCAGCTGCCGAACCCGAGTGGACCGCCTAGGACGACGCGGGTGTCGGCGCGCCGAGCACCCGACGGAGCGCCAGGGCGGCGACCTGCTCGTCGGACGTGTCGAGCAGCACGCGGTAGGTGTCGTCCGGGGTCAGGAACTCGACGCACACGGCGTCGAAGTCGCACGGCTCGATGCGCCAGCCGCGCACCGCGTCCATCGGCACCGCGGTGACCGCGTCCCGCTCGTAGCTCGTCTCGGCGTGCACCCGGTCCGGGAACACCCGGACGCGTCCGACGCTCCCACGCCACGTGAGCTGCAGGTCGAGGGTCGGTGATGCAGAGAGGTCCGGCACCCGCTGATCGTACTGGCGGATGCCGGACCTCCCGGCGACCGTGCGACGCTCGTCGCGCTGCGCGGACAACCGGGGACGCGTTCAGTGCTGGTCGTCGTCCTCCGGCGCTCGGCGCACCTGGTTCGCCGGGTCGCGGCCGGTGATCGGGTACGGACCCGTCACGCCCTGGCGGAGCGCCGCGATGCGGAGGATCCGGTCGCGCTGCAGGAACCAGCCGACGATGAGCAGCGGGATCACGATCACGAGGGACGCGATCGTGTACGTGCCGACGGGGTAGTCGATCGCCATCAGCACGATGACGGACGCCAGGAACGCGAGGGTCAGCCACGAGGTCACCGGGGCGCCGGGGAGCTTGAACGTCGGCTCCTTCGCCAGACCCTGCTTCGCCCAGGAGCGCAGGCGCATCTGGCAGAGGATGATCGTGCCCCACGCCGTGATGATCCCGAGGCTCGCGATGTTCAGCGCGATCTCGAACGCCTGGCTCGGGACGAAGTAGTTCAGCACGACGCCGGCCACCGTGAAGCAGGCGGTGAGCAGGATGCCGGCGTAGGGGACACCGCCGCGGGACATCTTCGTGGTCCACTTCGGTGCCGACCCGTTCATGCCCATCGAGTGCAGGGCGCGGCCGGTGGAGTACAGCCCGGCGTTCAGCGAGGACAGCGCCGCGGTCAGCACGACGAAGTTCATGATCGAGCCGACGACGGCGCCGACCTGCGGGTTCCCGATCGAGGAGAAGAACGTGACGAACGGGCTCTGCCCCTCCTTGTACGCCGTGTACGGCAGCAGGAGCGAGAGCAGGACGACCGACCCGACGTAGAAGACCGCGATGCGGAAGACCACGGAGTTGATCGCGCGGGGGATGACCTTCTCGGTGTTCTGCGTCTCGCCGGACGCGGTGCCGACGAGCTCGATCGCGGCGTACGCGAACACGACGCCCTGCACGACGAGCACCGTCGGCAGCAGTCCGTTCGGCAGCAGCCCGCCGTTGTCCGCCCAGATCGAGAACCCGGTCTGCACCTGCTGGCCGCCGGCCTCCACCGGGAACGCCCAGATCAGCCAGATGAGCCCGATCACGAGGAATGCGACGAGCGCGGCGACCTTGATGATCGCGAACCAGAACTCGAGCTCGCCGAACAGCTTCACCGCGACCATGTTGGCGGCGAGCACGACGAGCAGGGCGATCAGCGCGAGGAGCCACTGCGGCGCCGAGGTGAACGCCGACCAGTAGTGCAGGTAGACGGCGACGGCGGTGGTGTCCACGATCGACGTCATCGCCCAGTTGAGGAAGTACATCCAGCCGGCCGCGTACGCGAACTTCTCGCCGTAGAACTCGCGGGCGTAGGAGATGAACGACCCCGACGACGGACGGTGCAGCACGAGCTCGCCGAGCGCACGCAGGATGAAGAAGCCGAAGACGCCCGCGATCAGGTACACGACCGCGAGCGCAGGGCCCGCGGTGTTCAGTCGTCCACCGGCGCCGAGGAAGAGCCCGGTGCCGATCGCGCCGCCGATGGCGATCATCTGCAACTGCCGGGGCTTCAGACCGTGCTGGTAGCCCTCTTGCTCGTGCGAGAAGTCGTTCGCGGGCGCTCGGTCCACGCCGGTGTCGTTCTGCGCTGTCATTCCCGTCACGGTACAGGTGCAGCGGAATCGTGGTGCCACGACGAGGACCCTCGATTCGCGATGGGGGACAAGTGTCGTTACCGTTGAACGTCCCCTCAGGGACACCGACGATCAGGACGCGTCCACCGCAGCAGCTGCCGCGGGGGCCGTACGGTCGGCCGGACCGGGGTCGTCCCGAGTACGACCCCCGCGTGCGAGATCGCTCGCCCAGCGCTGACGCGCCGGGCTCGACGCGGTCACGACGAACAGGGTGCCGGACGACCCGTTCGCAACCACACCGTGTCGCCGTGCGCCCGTGCGCCGCGATCACGCGAGGAGTCCCGTTGACCATCGCACCACCCCAGGAAGCGCAGGACCTCCGCACGCCGGAGGACCCGAGCGCGACCCCTGCCGTCCGCGTCCGTGACGTCACCAAGGTGTTCGGCCGCCGCCCCGGCGAGGCCGTCCGCCGCCTCGCCGCCGGCGCATCGCGCGACGACGTCCGCGAGTTCGGCTCCGCTGCCGTCATCGACGCGTCGTTCGACGTCCGACCCGGCGAGATCTTCGTCGTGATGGGCCTCTCCGGCTCCGGCAAGTCGACGCTCATCCGGATGCTGAACGGTCTGCTCGAGCCGACGGCGGGCTCGGTCGAGATCGGTGGCCGGACCATCACGAAGGCCCCGGCGAAGGAGGTCCGGGACATCCGCCGGTCGAGCGTCTCGATGGTGTTCCAGCACTTCGCGCTCCTGCCGCACCGCACCGTCATCGAGAACGTCGCGTACGGCCTCGAGGTGAACGGCGTCGGGAAGGCGGCACGGCTCGCGAAGGCCCGGGAGGTCATCGACCTCGTGGGCCTCGACGCATGGGCGGACGCGAAGCCCGACGAGCTCTCCGGCGGCATGCAGCAGCGCGTCGGCATCGCCCGCGCGCTCGCCGCGGAGACCGACGTCCTGCTCATGGACGAGGCGTTCAGCGCCCTCGACCCCCTGATCCGCCGCGAGATGCAGGAGCAGCTCGTCGACCTGCAGCAGCGGCTCGGCAAGACCATCGTCTTCATCACGCACGACCTCAACGAGGCGATGTTCCTCGGCGACCGGATCGCGGTGATGCGCGACGGCCGCATCGTGCAGATCGGCACGCCGGAGGACATCCTCACCGACCCGGCGAACGACTACGTCGCCCAGTTCGTGCAGGACGTCGACCGCGCCCGCGTCCTCACCGCCGCGAGCGTGATGGAGCCGGCGCGCGCCGTCGTGCCGGTCACGGCCGGACCCCGTGGCGCGCTCCGCGTCATGCGGGACCTGCAGACCGCCGCCGTGTTCGTCACCGGCCGCGGCCGCACCCTCGACGGCTGGGTCCGCGACCGCCACGTGATGCGCCAGGTCAAGGCCGGCGACACGAACCTCGACGCGATCGTGAACACCGAGTACGCCCGGGTCGCGCCGGACACCGCGCTCACCGACCTGTTCGAGCTCGCCGTCGAGTCGCCGCTGCCCATCGCGGTCGTCGACGCCGAGGGTCGCCTGCTCGGGGTCGTCCCGCGCATCACGCTCCTCGCGGCGCTCGGCAACGTCCCGACGACGACCAGCCCCATCCAGACGCTCGAGCCGGTGACCCGCATCTCGAACGACGACCTCGACGAGACGCTCGCCACCACGGAAGGGACGAACGCATGATCACCCCCGGCACCAACTCCTTCGGGGACTTCCACCTGCCGCTCGGCACGTGGGTCGCCGCGGTCGTCGACTGGATCACGACCTACCTGTCCGGCTTCTTCGACGTCGTCCGGTACGTGTTCACCTGGATGGACGCGTGGATGGAGTACTTCCTCTCCACGCCGCCGTTCTGGGTGATCACGCTGATCCTCGTCGCGCTCGCGTTCGTCGCGAAGGGCTGGAAGCTCGCCCTCGGTGCGGCGATCGGCCTGCTGTTCATCGTCAGCGTCGGGCAGTGGACCAACGCGATGGACACCCTGGCGCTCGTCATCGTCGCCGCCGGGCTCGCCGTGGTGTTCAGCATCCCGCTCGGGGTCTGGGCCGCGCGCTCCGACGGTGCCAGCCGGGTGATCCGGCCGGTGCTCGACTTCATGCAGACGACCCCGGCGTTCGTCTACCTCATCCCCGCGCTGCTGCTGTTCCGCGTCGGTGTCGTCCCCGGCATCGTCGCGACCATCGTGTTCGCGATGGCCCCGGGCGTCCGGCTCACCGAGCTCGGCATCCGCGGCGTCCCGAGCGAGGTCGTCGAGGCCGGCGCCGCGTTCGGCTCCAGCCCGTGGCGCATCCTCCGCCAGATCCAGCTGCCGCTCGCGAAGGCCAGCATCATGGCCGGCGTCAACCAGGTCATCATGCTCTCGCTCTCGATGGTCGTCATCGCCGGCATGGTCGGTGCC
The DNA here is from genome assembly GCF_003762905.1 of Curtobacterium sp. ZW137. Lineage (GTDB taxonomy): Bacteria > Actinomycetota > Actinomycetes > Actinomycetales > Microbacteriaceae > Curtobacterium. Next base: position 193,237 of record NZ_RJKS01000005.1, read on the forward strand.
GGCGGCCTCGGCGAGCAGATCGTCGCGTCGCTGAACCGCATCGACGTCGGACTCGGTGCCGAAGCCGGTCTGTCGGTGGTGGTCCTGGCGATCCTGCTGGACCGCCTGACCGCAGCGCTCGGCGGCGGGGCGAGCGGAGCCTCCCGGCTGTGGAAGCGCAGCCGGAAGCCGGCCGTGACCGCGACGCCGAACGCGGCGACCGCCCAGACCGCCGCCACCGCGGAGGCGACCGCCGCCGACCGCCAGACCGTCGACGCGTGAGGAAGGAACCCACCATGAAGCGCACCAAGCGGGTCGTCGCGACCCTCGCCCTCGCCGCCGCGACCGCCGTCGGCCTGACCGCCTGCATGCCGCCCGGCTACTACGGCGCATCCGGCACCGTCGACAACGGCGACCAGAAGTCGATGTCCATCGTCGTGTTCAACGGCTGGGACGAGGACACCGCCGCCAGCCAGCTCTGGAAGTACGTCCTCGACCAGAAGGGCTACGACGTCCAGCTCACCAACGCGGACGTCGCACCCGCCTACCAGGGGCTGTCCTCCGGGGACTACGACGTCGTGCTCGACACCTGGCTGCCGAACACGCACAAGCAGTACATGGAGAAGTACGGCGACCAGCTGACCGACCTCGGCGCGTGGAACGAGCAGGCGTCCCTCGAGCTCGCCGTGCCTGAGTACTCGAAGATCGACTCCATCGAGGACCTCGAGGCGAACGCCTCGGACTTCGGGAACAAGATCGTCGGCATCGAGCCGGCCGCCGGTGAGACCGCGGTCGTGCAGGACGAGGTCATCCCGCAGTACGGCCTCGGCGGGATGGACTTCATCACTAGCTCGACGCCGGCGATGCTCGCCGACCTCAAGGCCGCGATCGCCAAGAAGGAGGACGTCGTCGTGACCCTGTGGCGTCCGCACTGGGCGTACGACGCGTTCCCGATCAAGGACCTCGAGGACCCGAAGGGCGCGCTCGGCAAGAACGAGGAGATCCACACCATCGCCAAGAAGGACTTCGCCAGTGACTTCCCGCAGGCGTCGAAGTGGATGCGGGACTTCTCCATGGACTCCGACACGCTCTACTCGCTCGAGAACGCGCTCGTGAACAGCGGCGCGACGGCGAGCGAGTACCCCGCGATCACGAAGAAGTGGGCGTCCGAGCACCAGGACTACGTGGACTCGCTCACGTCGTCGAAGTAGCAGCACCACCCTGACAGGAGGCACGGTGCCGGCTGGCACCGTGCCTCCTGTCCGTTGGCACCATGGGGGGATGGACATCCTCCTCCGTCTCCTCGTCGCGATCGGGTTCGCCCTCCTCGTGACCGCGGTCGCCGCCGTCGTCCTGCACCTCGTCTTCCGCGCGCTGGGCCGCCGGGAGCGCTGGGCCGCGTCGCTGTCCCGGCGGACCAAGCACCCCACCAGGACGCTGCTGCTCGTCGCGCTGCTGTGGACGGCGTTCGCGTCCTCGATCCCGGACACCGACGCGTACCCGTGGCGGGACACCGTCTCGCACGTGTTCCTCGTCGTCACGATCGGCGTCGGCACCTGGTTCGCCTGCGGGCTCGCGATCTTCCTCGAGAGCCTCGGCCTCCACAAGTACCGCGTCGACGTCCCCGACAACCGCGTCGCACGGCGCATCCGGACCCAGGTGCTCATCCTCCGCCGGCTCACGGTCGCGGTGCTCGTCATCATCGGCGTCGGCGCGATCCTGCTCACGTTCCCCGGTGTCGAGGCGGCGGGCGCGAGCGTCCTCGCCTCCGCCGGACTCATCTCGGTGATCGCCGGGCTCGCGGCGCAGTCCACGCTCGGCAACGTCTTCGCGGGCATGCAGCTGGCGTTCTCCGGCTCGATCCGCGTCGACGACGTCGTCGTGGTCGAGACCCAGTGGGGCCGCATCGAGGAGATCACGCTGACGTACGTGGTCGTGCACCTCTGGGACGACCGCCGGTTCGTGCTGCCGTCGACCTACTTCACGTCGACGCCGTTCGAGAACTGGACCCGGACCAACAGCGAACTGCTCGGCGCGGTGGAGTTCGACCTGGACTGGCGGGTGCGGCCCAGCGAGATGCGCGTCGAGCTCGACCGGATCCTCGACCGCACCGAGCTGTGGGACAAGCGGGTCAAGGTGCTCCAGGTCACCGACGCCGTGCAGGGGTACGTGCGCGTCCGGGTCCTCGCGACGTCGCACGATGCGCCGTCGCTGTTCGACCTGCGCTGCTACATCCGCGAGGAGCTCGTCGACTGGATCCAGCGCACCCACCCGGACGCGCTGCCCGTCCAGCGGGTGCTCATGGTGGACGAGGTCGCGACGCCGCGGCGGCGTGGCGCGTCGACCGCGTCGGACTCGGCGCTGTTCACGCCGGACCAGCAGGACCGCGCCGCCCTGTTCACCGGGCCGATCCAGACGTCCGGGATCCGGCCGTCGGAGCGGTAGACGGCGCGGGAGCCGGCGCGGCCGTCCGCGCTGATCCGGTCGCCACCACGGACGGACGGGAGGCCCGGTGCCAGCTGGCACCGGGCCTCCCGTCCGTCTCGTGGTGACCTCAGATCACGGCTGCTTCGCGCGGACCGCGCGGTCGTCCTCGACGACCGTGCCGATCGCCACGATCGTCGTCGAGAGCCACGCCACCCACGTCAGCGCCAGGCGCCAGTCGCGCGGACCCCGCCTGGTCGTCTGCAGCACGCTGTAGCCGCTGATGATCGAACTCCACACCGCACCGTTGAACAAGAACTTGCGCACGGATTCCTCCTGTCGTCGTCCCGACCACCGTACTGGTCTGTACATTGGAGCGCCGCCGGTCGCGGCCGCGCACCGAGGAGACACATTGCGTCAAGCCGTCATCGGGGGAGCCCTGCTCCTCGTCGGAGCCGTCTGTGTCGCGTTCGGGCTGCTCCCGCTGCCCGACCTCGCCGAGCTGGCAGACCGGGTGCTCCCCGTCCTCGGGTTCGTCCTCGGGCTGACCATCGTGTCCGAACTCGCCGCCGACGCCGGGGTCTTCGACCGCCTGGCCGACGTCGCCGCCCGGATCGGTGGCGGCCGGACGATCGGGCTCTGGGGCGCCGTGGTCGTGCTCGCGGTCCTCTGCACCGTGTTCCTGTCGATCGACACCACCGCGGTGCTGCTCACCCCGATCGTGATCGCCCTGGCCCGGCGGGTCGGGCTGCCGCCGATGCCGTTCGCGCTGACGACCGTCTGGCTCGCCAACACCGCGTCCCTCCTGCTGCCCGTGTCGAACCTGACGAACCTGCTCGCCGTGGACCGGATCGGGCTCGACGGGCCGATCCCGTTCGCCGGGCTGATGGCCTGGCCGGCGCTCGCGGGCGTCGTCGTCCCGTGCGCCGTGCTGCTCGTCGTGTTCCGCGGGAAGCTCTTCGGCCGGTACACGCCGGTGGCGGTCCGGCGGCCGTCCGACCCGGTGTTCTTCGGCGCTGCGTCGGTCGTCCTCGTGGCGCTCGTCATCGCGCTGACCGCCGGCGTCACCGTCTGGATCGCCGCGCTCGCCGCGGCAGCGCTGCTCGTCGTCGTCGCGGCGTTCCGGGCCCCGTCCGAACTCCGGCCGTCACGCGTGCCGTGGTCGACGCTGGTGTTCGCCGCCGGGCTGTTCGTCGTCGTCGAGACCCTGCACACCACCGGCATCACCGACCCGATCGTCCGGGCGCTCTCCGGCGGCACCGGGACCGGGTCGCTGCTGCTGCTCGGGGGAGCGGGCGCGGTGGCGGCGAACGCGATCGACAACCTGCCCGCGTACCTGGTGCTCGAGCCCGCTGCCGGGCATGATGCGCTGCGCTACGCGGCGCTCCTCATCGGGGTGAACGCCGGGTGCCTCATCACGCCGTGGGCCTCGCTCGCGACGCTGCTCTGGCACGCGCGGCTGTCGGCGGAGGGCATCCGGCTCTCGTGGGGGCGCTACATGGCGCTCGGCTGCGTGGTCGCCCCGCTCACGGTGGTCGCCGGCGTCCTGGCGCTCGCGCTGTAGCGCGGCTGCGCCTCGCACCGTGCGACGTCAGCGTGCCGTGGCTACAGCCAGTCGCGGGCCTTGAAGACCCGGTAGAGCACGAGCGACGACACCACGATGAGCGCGACCGAGACGAGCAGTCCGCTCCACTGCCCCTCGCCCGGGAACGTGACGTTCTGCCCGAAGAACCCCGTGATCGCGGTCGGGATCGCGATGATCGCCGCCCAGCTCGTCACCTTCTTCATCACCGTGTTCTGGCGGTTCGACGCCAGGTTGAGGTTCGTGTCCAGCACGCTCGACACGGCGTCCCGCAGCTGGTCGACCGAGTCCGCGATGGTGACGAGGTGGTCCTCGACGTCCCGGAAGTACGGCCGGATCCCGTCCGAGATCGTCTCCGCGTCCCCGTGCAGCAGCGACCCGACGCTGTCCTTCGTCGGGACCACCAGCCGTCGGAGCACCCCGAGTGCCTTGCGCAGCCCGAACGAGCGGCGCTGGATCTGCTTCTCGCGGGCATCACCGCGCTCGAAGAGGTCGTCCTCGAGCGTGTCGATGTCCTTCTCGATCGCCTCGACCGTGGCGCTGGCGTGGTCGACCACGGCATCGAGGAGCGCCCACACGAGCCACGGAACCCCGTGGTCCGACATGTCGACGTTCGCCTGGAGCCGCCGCTCCATCGCGCTCGCGTCCACGTCGGCGCCGTGGATCGTGACCAGGGCGCGCCGCGTCACGAAGGCCTTCACCTCGTGCGTGACGAGCTCTCCCTCGTCGTCCCGACCGCTGACGTCGTAGACGACGAGGAAGAGGCTGTCACGGTACCGGTCGAGCTTCGGGCGCTGCCCGCGCTCCACCGCGTCCTCCACGGCGAGCGCGTGGATGCCGAGCTCCTGCTCGATCTGCTCGAGGTCGGCGGCGCTGGGGTCGGTGTAGTCGACCCAGACGACGACGTCCTCGTCGGCGACGAGGTCCGACACCCGCTCGATCGGGAAGTCCCGCTCCGATGCCGAACCGTTCCGCCACGAGCGTGTGCTGACCATGCGCCCGAGCCTACTGACGGGCTCAGTACCCGGCGACGAGCTTGCCGTCCTCGACCTTCAGGTACTCGTAGACATCGAAGGAGTCCTCGTCGTGACCGGCGTCGCCGAAGAACGACTTGTAGTCGTAGGCGACGACCCCGTCCGACGTGCTCGTCACCTGCACGCTGCCGGAGCCCGAGGTCTCGACCTTGAGCTCCGGCATCGTCGTGACCCGGTACTTCACGGCGCCGTCGGCGTCGTAGGGGCCGTACCAGGGGCACCCGTCCAGCGCGGAGACGTCGGTCTTCGCGGCGCACGCGGTGATCTGGTCCGTGACGAACGCCTCCGCGTCCGTCGTGAGCTGCTTCGTGGCCTTCGGCTCGAAGTCGACGTACGGGCTGGTGGAGGCGCCGACGGACACCGTCTTCGTGCCGCCGGTGAAGTACTTCGACCCGCCGACCTGCACGCTGTAGGTGCCCGGGTACGCCAGCGAGCGGAAGGAACCGTCGCTGATCTTCCCGATCCGCTTCCCGCCGACACTCACGGGAGCGCCCTCGAGCGCCGACGCGGCGGTGATCGACACGGTGTCCGCGAGCGGGGTCGTCACACGCCACTCGTCCTTCACGAGCCAGCTCGTCCCGGTGCGGCGCAGCTCGACCTGGCCGGAGCGGTTCTTGCCGCCCTGCGTGTAGGTGACCGTCGCGGTGGCGCGGTCCCCGGCGGTGGTGACCCGGCCCACGCGGACGTCGCTCGGGCGGTTCTCCGCGCTCTTCAGGACGGTGGCGTCGAGCATCGCGGCGTCGTCCGGGACCTCGCTCATGTCCTCGGCCGTGGCGGCGTCACCGCGTGCGATCGCGTCGACGTAGTTCCGGACCGTCGGTGCCGGTCCCCAGACGTTCGCGCGGAGCACCCCGGTGGTGACGGCGCCCGCGACGATCACGACGACGACGGCACCGCCGGCGATCAGGGACCGGACGAGGACCTTCTTCGCCCGCGGCGACATCGGCGCGGCGGCGCTCGCCGACGCCCCGACGAACGGAGCGGACGTCCCGGCACCCCAGCCGGCCGGAGCGCCCTCGGTCGGAGCGCCGACAGCATCAGCGCCGGCAGCCGCAGCGCCCGCAGCCGCAGCGCCGGCAGCGGCAGCCCCGCCCGCGGCACCGGGCGTGGCCGACCACGACGGCACGGCGACGGCCCGCGGGTCCGACCCGACGAGCCGTGACGTCACCAGCAGCACGCGACCACCGAGCAGGGGGAGGAGCACCGGCGCGAGGTACCGCGCGACGACCTCGATCGCCCCGCCCCACAGCGCGAACACGATCGGCGTCCACGGTGCGACGCCCATCGACCCGGTCCCGGAGACGGCGCTCGACCCGGTCGCGCTGTACGAGAACACCCCGGTTCCGAGCACGAAGAGGACCAGTCCGGCGACGAGCCAGACCGCGGGCGTGACGACCCAGTCGAGCGTCGTGCGTGCCCGGTCGTTGCGGCGGACGGCGAGCGCGAGTCCCGCGGCGACCGCGGTGACCAGGACGAGGAGCACGACGAGCCAGAGCCAGCCGGAGGACCCGCTGAACACGGACGCGGTCTGCGTGACGCCACCGGCGCCCGCGACGCCGACCCCGCCGAGGAACCCGAGGGCGACGAGGGCGATCGACAGGTTGCCGATGACGAGCGGGAGCGCGGCGCCCCACGACGGCTGGGCGACCAGGGCGACCACGATCAGGACGACCGCGACGAGGACGACGACGGCCCCGATCTGGAACACGGCCACCCGGGCGGTGCCGAGGACCCGGGTGGCGAGCACCCGACCGCGAGCGAGCACCGCGGGGCTCGCGAGGAACGCGGACAGCGCACCGACGACGAACGCGCCGAGGATGCTGCCGACGCCGACGGCGTGCACGGCACTGATCGCGACGCCGGACGACGAGGGGAAGCGGATCGCGAGCACGAGGCCGGCGAGCGTGGTGACGGCGGTGAGCACGAGGCCGGTGACGACCGACGTGACGACGAGCTGCCAGGTCCCGAGGGCACGGCTGCGGACCCGGCGGGTGAGCACCACCGCGAGGACGACCTGTGCGGCGAGGACCAGCGCGGGGACGAACCCGAGCGACGCGGCACCGGAGACCCCGAGCAGCGGGATCGACCCGGCGAGGTGCAGGCGACCGAAGTCGGCGAGGGCGACGAGCTGTGCGGGCGCGCCGAGCAGCACGCTGACGCCGGAGAGCAGGCTCTGCACGTCCGGTGCGGCGCTGCCGAGCGTCGACCCTGAGTCGGGCAGGGTGGCGCCGCCGATGGACGAGTCGCCCGAGCCGCCGGCGGCCGCCACGGCCACCGTCAGCAGGAGCGAGATCCCGGCGACGACGTACGCCGCGACCCAGGCACCGACGCCGGCGAGCACGGCGGCGAGCCAGTCACGGCCCCCGATCGACCGGAGCAGCCGTCCGAACGGATCGCTCGCACCGGAACCGGCAGGACCGGCACCAGAGCCAGGTGCGGGCGGACCGGGCACGCCAGGGTTGTCGCTCACGGCGGATTCCTCTCCGGCCGGGCAGCCGCGCACCGCCCTCCGGCACGCTGTGTCCCCCCGACACGGGATGCAGCATATGGGAAGCCGCGGATCCACCGGGAATCCGCTGTCGGCGCGCTGGTAGTTTCGACCCGTGTCAGCACCTCACAGTTCGTCCAGCAAGTACTCCTTCGTCGTCGCCTCGAACCGGCTCCCCGTGGACCGCGTCGTCGACGAGGACGGCAACGAAGGCTGGCGGCACTCGCCCGGTGGACTGGTCACCGCGCTCGAGCCGGTGATGCGTGCGAACGACGGCGCCTGGGTCGGCTGGGTCGGCCAGCCCGACGTCGAGGTCGAGCCGTTCGACAACGAGGGCATCCACATCGTCCCGGTCCCGCTCAGCGGTTCCGACGTCGAGGACTACTACGAGGGCTTCAGCAACGACACCCTCTGGCCGCTCTACCACGACGTGATCGAGCACCCGAGCTACCACCGCGACTGGTGGAACGCGTACAAGAGCGTGAACAAGCGCTTCGCGGAGCAGATCGCCGAGATCACCGAGCAGGACGGCATCGTCTGGGTGCAGGACTACCAGCTGCAGCTCGTCCCGGCGCTCCTCCGCGAACTCCGCCCGGACGTGACGATCGGCTTCTTCAACCACATCCCGTTCCCGCCGGTCGGCATCTACGCGCAGCTCCCGTGGCGTGCGCAGATCCTCGACGGGCTGCTCGGCGCGGACGTGATCGGCTTCCAGCGCCACGACGACGCCAGCGACTTCCTCCGTGCCGTCCGGCACATCAAGGGCTACACGACCAAGGGCACCACGATCGACGTCCCCGTCGACGACCCGCAGGCTCCGCGGAGCCGCAAGGGCATCACGGTGCGCCACGTCGAGGCCCGGCACTTCCCGATCTCGATCGACGCGGAGAGCTTCGAGGACATCGCGCGGAAGCCCGAGGTCCAGGAACGTGCCCGTGAGATCCGCGAGGGCCTCGGCAACCCGAAGACGGTCCTCCTCGGCGTGGACCGGCTCGACTACACCAAGGGCATCCGGCACCGGATCAAGGCGTTCGGTGAGCTCATCGAGGACGGCCGCATCAAGGTCGAGGACGCCACCCTGGTGCAGGTCGCGAGCCCGAGCCGTGAGCGCGTCGACACCTACCGGACCCTCCGCGACGAGATCGAGCTGAGCGTCGGCCGGATCAACGGCGACCTCGGCACGATCGGCCACCAGCCGATCTCGTACCTGCACCACGGCTACCCGCGCGAGGAGATGGTCGCGCTCTACCTGGCCGCCGACATCATGCTCGTCACCGCCCTCCGCGACGGCATGAACCTCGTCGCGAAGGAGTACGTCGCGACGCGCTTCGACAACGACGGCGTGCTGATCCTCTCCGAGTTCGCCGGGGCCGCCGACGAACTCAAGCAGGCCGTGATCATCAACCCGCACGACATCGGCGCCATGAAGGACTCGATCGAGCGCGCGATCGAGATGCCCCGTCGCGAGCGCTCCACGCGGATGCGCGCGCTCCGGAAGCGTGTCCGGGACAACGACGTGGCCCGCTGGTCGCGCTCGTTCCTCGAAGCGCTCGACCGCCACGCCCCACGGAACGCCCGCATCGACCCGTCGGCGACGGATCCCGCGGACCGTCACCGCGAGGCCCAGACCGACAACATGTCGATCTTCGACCAGGACGCCCAGAAGGCGCGTGCTGCTGAGGACACCCGGGAGGCCCGTGATGCCTGAGACGACCACCAACGTCGACGAGACGACGACCCCAGAGCTCGACACGGCCCTCGCGGACCTGGCTGCGGCCGACCGCCTGCTGGTCGCGTTGGACTTCGACGGCACCCTGGCGCCGTTCGCGGACGACCCGTCCCAGGTCGGCGCCCTGCCGGGCAGCTGGGCCGCGGTGCTGACGCTGCAGCGCGCGAAGGACACCGAGGTGGTGCTGGTCTCCGGCCGGCCGCTCGGCAGCCTCGCGCGGGTCACGCACGCCCCGGACGACATGTCGCTCGTCGGCTCGCACGGTGTTGAGTGGCGCGTCGACGGCCATGACGAAGCCGCGCTGACCGAGGACGAGCAGGCACGGGTGGCCCGCATCGGTGCCGCCCTCGACGAAGTGGGCGCACGGTTCCCCGGTGTCGTCATCGAGCACAAGCCCGCCGGGCACGGCGTGCACACCCGACGTGTGAGCGCCGAGGTCGCGGCCGAGGCGAACGCCGCGGCCAGCCAGGCGGCGCACGACGCCGACCCGGACGTCCTCGAGCGTGGCGGCAAGGACATCGTCGAGTTCGCCGTCCGGCACGTCACGAAGGGCGACGCCATCGCCCGGCTGCGGGACCTCCGTGGCGCGGACGGGGTGTTCTTCGCCGGCGACGACGTCACCGACGAGGACGCCTTCCGCGTGCTGGGTGCCGGTGACGTCGGCGTGAAGGTGGGGGAGGGCGAGACGCTCGCGGGGTACCGCGTGAGCGATCCTGCGGCCCTGACCGATGTCCTGAAGCAGCTCGCCCGCCTGCGGGCCACGCGCTGAGACCCGAGCCGAGCCTCCCGTCCGATGATCGGAACCATGCATATGCATGAAGGTGCACGATTGGTATCCCAATCGGTCCTAGACTCGCTCCATGCCTGATATCGACGTCAAGCCGCGTAGCCGAGTCGTCACCGACGGGATCGAAGCAACCACCTCGCGTGGCATGCTGCGCGCCGTCGGGATGGGGGACGAGGACTGGGAGAAGCCGCAGATCGGCATCGCCTCGTCCTGGAACGAGATCACCCCCTGCAACCTGAGCCTCGACCGGCTCGCCCAGGGCGCCAAGGAAGGCGTCCACGGCGGTGGCGGGTACCCGCTCCAGTTCGGCACCATCTCCGTCTCGGACGGCATCTCGATGGGCCACGAGGGCATGCACTTCTCCCTCGTCTCGCGCGAGGTCATCGCGGACAGCGTCGAGACCGTCGTCAACGCGGAGCGCCTCGACGGCACCGTGCTGCTCGCCGGCTGCGACAAGTCGCTCCCCGGCATGCTCATGGCCGCCGCGCGTCTCGACCTCGCGAGCGTCTTCCTCTACGCGGGCTCGGTCATGCCGGGCTACGTGAAGCAGGCCGACGGCACGATGAAGGAAGTCACAATCATCGACTCCTTCGAGGGCGTCGGCGCCTGCAAGGCCGGCACCATGAGCGAGGAAGAGCTCAAGAAGATCGAGTGTGCGATCGTCCCCGGCGAAGGCGCCTGTGGCGGGATGTACACCGCGAACACGATGGCGTCGGTCGCCGAAGCACTCGGGATGTCGCTCCCGGGCTCGGCCGCGCCGCCCAGCGCCGACCGCCGCCGCGACTACTACGCGCACCGCTCCGGCGAGGCCGTGGTGAACATGCTCAAGCACGGCATCACCGCGCGCCAGATCCTGACGAAGGAGGCGTTCGAGAACGCGATCGCCGTCGCGATGGCCCTCGGAGGCTCCACCAACGTCGTCCTGCACCTGCTGGCGATCGCGCACGAGGCCGAGGTCGAGCTGGACCTCGACGACTTCAACCGCATCGGCTCCAAGGTCCCGCACCTGGCCGACATGAAGCCGTTCGGCAAGTACGTCATGGTCGACGTCGACCGCAACGGCGGCATCCCGGTGATCATGAAGGCGCTGCTCGACGCCGGGCTCCTGCACGGCGAGTGCATGACCGTCACGGGCAAGACCGTCGCCGAGAACCTGGCCGAGATCGACCCGCCGGAGCTCGACGGCGAGGTCTTCCGCAAGCTCGACAACCCGATCCACGAGACCGGTGGCCTGACGATCCTGCAGGGCTCGTTCGCACCAGAGGGTGCCGTCGTGAAGACCGCGGGCTTCGACGCCTCGGTGTTCGAGGGCCCCGCGCGGGTGTTCGACCGCGAGCGCTCCGCCATGGACGCCCTCACCGAGGGTCGGATCCAGAAGGGCGACGTCGTCGTCATCCGGTACGAGGGCCCGAAGGGCGGCCCGGGCATGCGCGAGATGCTCGCCATCACGGCGGCCATCAAGGGCGCGGGTCTCGGCAAGGATGTACTACTGTTGACCGACGGCAGATTCTCAGGCGGCACAACCGGCCTGTGCATCGGCCACATCGCACCGGAAGCAGTGGACGCAGGTCCAGTTGCCTTCGTGCGCGATGGCGACCGCATCCGTGTCGACATCGCGGCTCGCACGCTCGACCTACTGGTCGACCCTGCCGAGCTGGAATCCCGCCGTGACGGCTGGGAACCGCTGCCCCCGCGCTACACCCGCGGAGTCCTCGCGAAGTACGCCAAGCTCGTCCAGTCCGCCGCCAAGGGCGCGGTCACGGGCTAGCGTTCGACACCCGCACCACCGCCATCTCGTAAGGCAAGGAACCCTTCATGCCCACGGAAGCCACACCGCTGTCCGCGGCCACCGGAGCACGTCGATCGCCGGAGGTCCTGACCGGCTCGGGAGCCGTCCTGCGGACGCTCGAGCACCTCGGGATCACCGACGTCTTCGGCCTGCCCGGCGGCGCGATCATCCCCTTCTACGACGAGCTCATGGCGTCGACGACCATCCGGCACATCCTGGTCCGGCACGAGCAGGGCGCCGGCCACGCGGCCGAGGGCTACGCGTCCGCGTCCGGCAAGGTCGGCGTCGCGATCGCCACGTCCGGCCCCGGTGCCACGAACCTCGTCACCGCGATCGCCGACGCCTACATGGACTCGGTCCCGTTCATCGCGATCACCGGCCAGGTGTTCTCCACACTGATGGGCACCGACGCCTTCCAGGAAGCGGACATCGTCGGCATCACGATGCCGATCACGAAGCACTCGTTCCTGGTGACCGACCCCGCCGACGTCCCCGCGACGCTCGCCGCCGCGCACCTGATCGCGACGACGGGCCGCCCGGGCCCGGTGCTCGTCGACATCACCAAGGACGCGCAGCAGAAGTCGGCGCCGTACGTCTGGCCGCCGAAGGTCGACCTGCCCGGCTACCGTCCGGTGACCAAGGCACACGGCAAGCAGATCACCGCGGCCGCCCAGCTCCTCGCGGAGTCGAACCGTCCGGTGCTCTACGTCGGCGGCGGCGTCATCCGCTCCCGCGCGACCGCCGAGCTCATCGCCTTCGCCGAGGCCACCGGCGCCCCGGTCGTGACGACGCTGATGGCCCGCGGCGCGTTCCCGGACTCGCACCAGCAGCACCTCGGGATGCCCGGCATGCACGGCACCGTGCCCGCGGTCCTCGGGCTGCAGGAGAGCGACCTCATCATCGCCCTCGGCGCCCGCTTCGACGACCGCGTCACCGGCAAGGTGGACGAGTTCGCGCCCGACGCCAAGGTCGTGCACGTCGACATCGACCCGGCGGAGATCTCCAAGATCCGCTTCGCCGACGTCCCGATCGTGGGCGACGCGAAGGACGTGCTGGTCGACCTCCTCGACGCCTGGAAGGGGATCCCCACGGACTCCCGCGCGAGCATCGCCAGCTGGTGGACCCGGCTCGAGCAGGTCCGTGCGGACTTCCCGCTCGGCTTCGCCCCGCCGCAGGACGGACTGCTGGCACCGCAGGCGATCATCAGCCGCATCGGTGAGCTCACCGGCCCCGAGGCGATCTACGCCTCCGGTGTCGGGCAGCACCAGATGTGGTCGGCGCAGTTCATCAAGTACGAGCGCCCGAACGCGTGGCTGAACTCCGGCGGCGCCGGCACCATGGGCTACTCGGTCCCCGCTGCCATGGGCGCCAAGGTCGCCGAACCGGACCGTGTGGTCTGGGCGATCGACGGCGACGGGTGCTTCCAGATGACGAACCAGGAGCTCGCGACCTGTGTCATCAACGACATCCCGATCAAGGTCGCGATCATCAACAACTCCTCGCTCGGCATGGTGCGCCAGTGGCAGACGCTGTTCTACGACGGCCGTCACTCGTTCACCGACCTCGAGACCGGCCACTCCTCGCGCCGTGTCCCCGACTTCGTGAAGCTCGCCGAGGCGTACGGCGCCCTCGGCATCCGCGTCGAGAAGGAGGACGAGGTCGACGCCGCGATCCAGCTCGCCCTCGCCACCAACGACCGTCCGGTCGTCATCGACTTCGTCGTGAGCCGTGACTCGATGGTCTGGCCGATGGTCCCGCAGGGGGTCAGCAACTCGTCCATCGAGTACGCCCAGACGATCGCACCCACCTGGGACGACGAAGACGCCGACATGACGGGGGAAACCGCATGAGCCACGTCCTCTCCCTCCTCGTCGAGGACAAGCCGGGCCTCCTGACCCGTGTCGCCGGGCTCTTCGCCCGACGCGGCTTCAACATCGAGTCGCTCGCCGTGGGCAACACCGAGGTCGCGGGACTGTCCCGCATCACGGTCGTCGTCGACGTCGAGGACCTGCCGCTCGAACAGGTGACCAAGCAGCTCAACAAGCTCGTCAACGTCATCAAGATCGTCGAACTCGACTTCTCGCAGTCGGTCCAGCGCGAGCACATGCTCGTGAAGGTCCGTGTCGACAACCAGACGCGCTCGGCCGTGCTCGAAGCAGTGAACCTGTTCCGCGCCCAGGTCGTCGACGTCGCGAACGACTCGCTCATCGTCGAGGTGACCGGCGACCCCGGCAAGATCCAGGCGATCCTCCGCGTGCTCGAGCCCTACGGCATCAAGGAGCTGGCGCGCGCCGGCCTCCTCGGTGTGGGCCGCGGACCCAAGAGCATCACCGACCGGGTGCGCTGAGCGCCACCCGGCTCCGAACGAACCACTACCAAGGAGATCACGCACCGTGACTGACATCGTGTACGACGCCGACGCCGACCTGTCCCTCATCCAGGCCAAGAAGGTCGCGGTCATCGGCTACGGCTCGCAGGGCCACGCCCACGCCCTCAACCTCCGCGACTCCGGCGTCGAGGTCAAGATCGGCCTCAAGGAGGGCTCGAAGAGCCGCCAGAAGGCCGAAGAGGCCGGCTTCGAGGTGCTCACGCCCGCCGAGGTCACCAAGTGGGCCGACGTCGTCGTGATCCTCGCGCCGGACCAGGTCCAGCGCATCGTCTACAAGGACGACATCGAGCCGAACCTCAAGCAGGGCGCGACGCTCGTCTTCGGACACGGCTTCAACATCCGCTACGGCTACATCGAGGCGCCCGCCGGTGTCGACGTGTCCCTCGTCGCACCGAAGGGCCCTGGCCACACCGTGCGCCGCGAGTACGAGGCCGGCCGTGGCGTCCCCGTGATCGTCGCCGTCGAGGTCGACGCGTCCGGCAGCGCATGGGACCTCGCCTGGTCCTACTCCAAGGCGATCGGTGGCCTCCGCTCCGGCGGCATCAAGACCACCTTCACCGAGGAGACCGAGACCGACCTGTTCGGTGAGCAGGCCGTCCTCTGCGGTGGCACGTCGCAGCTCATCCAGTACGGCTTCGAGACCCTGGTCGAGGCGGGCTACCAGCCGCAGATCGCCTACTTCGAGGTGCTCCACGAGCTCAAGCTGATCGTCGACCTGATCTGGGAGGGCGGCCTCACCAAGCAGCGCTGGTCGATCTCCGACACGGCCGAGTTCGGTGACTACGTCTCCGGCCCCCGCGTGATCTCGCCGGAGGTGAAGGAGAACATGAAGGCCGT
The DNA here is from genome assembly GCF_003762905.1 of Curtobacterium sp. ZW137. Classification (GTDB taxonomy): domain Bacteria; phylum Actinomycetota; class Actinomycetes; order Actinomycetales; family Microbacteriaceae; genus Curtobacterium. The sequence continues at coordinate 208,275 of NZ_RJKS01000005.1, forward strand.
GCTCGCCGACATCCAGGACGGCACCTTCGCGAAGCGCTTCATCGACGACCAGGACGCCGGTGCTCCGGAGTTCAAGGCGCTGCGCGAGAAGGGCGAGGGCCACCCGATCGAGGCCACCGGCCGCGAGCTCCGCAAGCTCTTCGCGTGGAAGCAGTCGGACTCGGACTACGTCGACGGTTCCGCCGCGCGGTAGTCTTCCCCAGACCACTCGACGACGAGGCGGCGGTGTGCACCCGTGCACCGCCGCTTCTCGATGTGACCCGAACGACATGAACCATCTCTTCACCACCCCCGACGCCGCGGACCGGCGTCCCTCCGGCGACCCCCGGGGCGTTGCACGACAGGCGTCGCGCGCACCGCTCACGACGTGGCAGAACCGTACCGATCGGCATGGGATGATCATCGGATGGCGGTGACGAAGCGAGCGGTCCACATCGGCGCCGGCAAGATCGGGCGCGGCTTCGTGGGCCAGTTCCTCGTGGCGAGCGGCTACGAGCTGACCTTCGTCGACGTCGACGAACGTGTGGTCGCGGCACTCAACGAAGCCGGCAAGTTCGTCGTGCACGAAGTCGGTGACATGCCCGTCGAGCACCTGGTCTACGGGTTCAGCGCGCTGAGCAGCAAGACCGACCGTGAACGCGTCATCCAGGCCATCGCGGAAGCCGACGTCGTCACCACCGCGGTCGGTGCACGCACGCTGCCGCTGGTGGCCCCGGTGATCGCGGAGGGCCTCGCAGCCCGCCCGCTCGAGCGCGGCGACGTCACGATCGTGGCGTGCGAGAACGCCTACAACGCGACGGACTCGCTGCACGCCAGCATCCGCCGCGCCCCCATCCTCGAAGACCGGGACATCGCCGCGGTCTTCGCGAACTGCGCGATCGACCGCATCGTCCCGGACCAGTCCGGCGTCCTCGGCCAGTCCGGCGGCCTCGACGTGGTCCTCGAGCCCTTCTACGAGTGGGTCATCGAGCGAACGCCGTTCGCGTCCTCCGATGCCGAGCCGCCGGAGATCGACGGCGTGACGTGGGTCGACGACCTGCAGCCCTTCGTCGAGCGGAAGCTCTACACGGTGAACACCGCCCACGCGACGGCCGCCTACCACGGCTACGTCCGCGGGATCCGGCTCATCCGCGAAGCCCTCGAGGACACCGCCGTCCGCGCCGAGGTGGACGGCGTCCTGGCGGAGACCACCGAGCTCCTCATCGCCAAGCACGGCTTCGACCCGGACGAGCACGCGCGCTACGTCGCCGCGAACCTGTCCCGCATCGCGAACCCGCACCTGCCGGACACCACCGTCCGCGTCGGCCGGAACCCGCTCAGGAAGCTCGGCCGGCGGGAACGCTTCGTCGGCCCGGCCGCGCAGCTCGCCGAACGCGGGATGCCCGTCGAGCACCTCGTCGGCGCGATCCGCGTGGCCCTCGCCTTCGACGACCAGGACGACCCCGAGTCGATCGAGCTGCACGCGCTGCTCCGCTCCGGCGCGACCGCACACGCGCTCACCGAGATCCTCACCGGACTCATGGAGAGCCACCCGCTGTTCCCGGCGGTCCGCGACGTCGTCGCCGAGGTCCTCGAGTCCCAGGCCGCCGACGCCTGAGCCGCGTCGACGCCTGAGCGACCTCGCGGTCTCGCGTCGCGCCGTGCTCTCGTAGAATCGAGGGCATGACCCCGGCACCTCCCGCACACGACGGCGCCGCGGCGTCCCCGCCGGACGGCGCGGTCGACCACGACGACGAAGCCGCCCTCTCCTGGGACGACGCGGACGACGCCACCCACGTCGACGCCGCCCACAACCCCGTCCGGGTGAAGGCGCGCCGCGAGCACGACACCGAAGAGCCGCTCGGCTCCGGGGCGCTCGTCGGCATGGGCGTCTTCGGCGGCGTCTACCTCCTCTACACGGTGGCCTGGCTCGTCAGCGCGAGCCTCCTGACGGTCACCGGCACCGGCGTAGCGAGCATCGTGTCGGAGATCATGCGCGTCCTCGCGATCATGGCCCCGGCGTTCTGGTTCGCCGCGACCCTCTGGCTCGGGCAGGGCACCCGCAACCGCACCAAGTTCATCTGGCTGCTGGTGGGCGCGGTCGTCCTCATCCCGTGGCCCTTCATCCTCACCAGGAGCTTCGGGTGAGCGCCGCCGTCTCCGAGCAGCCGCGCGTGTTCACCGTCGGCAAGCTCGTCGTCTGGATCGTCGCCGCCGTCTGTCTCGCCTACGTCACCTGGCAGGCCGTCGGCAACCTGGTCGGTGTCACGCAGTCGGTGTCCGCCTTCAACGAGTTCGTCCGGAAGAACGGCGGCTCCGGCCTCGAGACCTCCACCCCGTGGCCGGCCCTCGTCCTCGACGTCGCGATCGCGCCGGCGGGGTTCGTCGCCGCGTGGCTGGTGTCGCGGCGGATGGAGCTCGTCCGGACCGTCGTGGTGTTCGTCGCCGCGCTCTGCGCGGTCTCCGCGCTCTGGTTCACGCTCCTGCAGTACGTGTCCTCGACACTGCGGATCGGTTCCTGACGGAACCACATGACGGACGGGAGGCTCGTGGCGACACCGCCACGACCCTCCCGTCCGTCATGTGGTTCTCCACAGAGCCCCGGTTGCGGTCGTAACGGCCTGCTCGCGTCGATACGATGGTGGGATACCGCCCGTCTCGTGTGAGGAAACAGCAGCTGTGCCGAAGCCGGTCGTCCTGATCGCCGAAGAACTCTCGCCCGCCACAGTCGACGCCCTCGGGCCCGACTTCGAGATCCGGAACGTGGACGGCACCGACCGCCCCGCACTCCTGGCCTCCCTCGCCGACGCGCACGCCATCCTGGTGCGTTCCGCCACCAAGGTCGACGCCGAAGCGATCGCCGCAGCACCGAACCTCAAGGTCGTCGCCCGTGCCGGCGTCGGCCTCGACAACGTCGACATCAAGGCGGCCACCACGGCCGGCGTGATGGTCGTGAACGCGCCGACGTCGAACATCATCTCGGCGGCCGAGCTCACGGTCGGTCACATCCTGTCGCTCGCGCGCCACATCCCGGCGGCGCACGCGTCGCTCGCGGCCGGCGCGTGGAAGCGCTCCGCGTACACCGGCGTCGAGCTCTACGAGAAGACGGTCGGCATCATCGGCCTCGGCCGAATCGGTGCCCTGATCACCCAGCGCCTGCAGGCGTTCGGCGTCTCGGTCATCGCGTACGACCCCTACGTCACCACGGCCCGTGCGCAGCAGCTCGGGGTGGAGCTCGTCTCCCTCGACGACCTGCTCAAGCGCGCGGACTTCGTCACGATCCACATGCCGAAGACGCCGGAGACCCTCGGCATGATCTCGGACGAGCAGTTCGCGATCATGAAGCCGACCGCGTTCGTCGTGAACGTGGCCCGCGGCGGCCTGATCGACGAAGACGCACTGCACCGTGCGCTCACCAGCAACCAGATCGCCGGCGCCGGCCTCGACGTCTTCGTGTCCGAGCCCCCGACCGACTCGCCCCTGGTGTCCCTGCCGAACGTCGTGGTCACGCCGCACCTCGGCGCCTCCACCGACGAAGCGCAGGAGAAGGCGGGCGTCTCGGTCGCCAAGTCCGTGCGCCTCGCGCTCGGCGGCGAGCTCGTCCCGGACGCGGTCAACGTCGCCGGTGGCGTCATCGACCCGTACGTGCGTCCGGGCATCCCGCTCGTCGAGAAGCTCGGTCAGGTCTTCACGGCCCTCGCCACCTCCCCGGTCACCAGCATCGACGTCGAGGTCCACGGCGAGCTCGCCGAGTTCGACGTCAGCGTGCTGAAGCTCGCAGCGCTCAAGGGCGTCTTCACGGACGTCGTCAGCGACCAGGTCTCCTACGTCAACGCCCCGCTCATCGCGGAACAGCGCGGGGTCAGCGTCCGGCTCATCACCGACTCGGACAGCCCGGAGTACCGCAACGTCCTGACGATCCGCGGCGCCCAGTCCGACGGCCCGGCGATCAGCGTCTCGGGCACGCTTACCGGCCCCAAGCAGGTCGAGAAGCTCGTCGAGATCAACGGCTACGACGTCGAGGTCGCCCTCGACAAGCACCACGTGGTCATGGACTACACGGACCGCCCGGGCATCGTCGCGGTCTACGGCAAGGAGTTCGGCGAGGCGGGCATCAACATCGCCGCCATGCAGATCGCGCGCCAGGCCGCCGGCGGACAGGCGCTCAGCGTCCTCACCGTCGACTCGCCGGTGCCCGCGGAGATCCTCGAGCACGTCCGCAAGACGATCGACGCCTCCTCGCTCCGCGAGATCGACATCACGCTGTAGGGGAGCACCCACATGACGCAGACGCTCAAGCTCGCGGTCATCCGCGGCGACGGCATCGGACCGGAAGTGGTCGACGAGGCCCTCAAGGTCCTGCACGCCGTCACCCCGGACGACCTCGTGATCGACGAGACCCCGTTCTCGCTCGGTGCCACCCGGTACCTCGAGACCGGCGACATCCTCACCGAGGACGACATGGCGGCCGTGGCGTCGCACGACGCGATCCTGCTCGGCGCGGTCGGCGGGGACCCCCGCGACCCGCGCCTGGCCGGCGGGATCATCGAGCGCGGACTGCTGCTGAAGCTCCGGTTCGCGTTCGACCACTACGTCAACCTGCGTCCGACGAAGGTCTACGACTCCGTGGTGACGCCGCTCGCGGCACCCGGGGTCGTCGACTTCGTCGTCATCCGCGAAGGGACCGAGGGGCCCTACGTCGGCAACGGCGGGGCGATCCGCGTCGGGACCCCGCACGAGATCGCGACCGAGGTCTCCCTGAACACCGCGTACGGGGTGGAGCGCACGGTCCGGTACGCCTTCGACCTGGCGAACCGGCGCCCACGGAAGCACCTGACGCTCGTGCACAAGAGCAACGTGCTCGTCCACGCCGGAGCGCTCTGGCAGCGGACCGTGGCGGCCGTCGGGCAGGAGTACCCGGACGTCACCGTGGACTACCAGCACGTGGACGCGGTCACCATCCACATGGTTCGGGAGCCTGCTAGGTTCGACGTCATCGTCACCGACAACCTCTTCGGCGACATCATCACCGACCTGGCCGGCGCGATCAGCGGCGGCATCGGTCTGGCGGCCTCGGGCAACATCAACCCGGACGGCACCTTCCCCAGCATGTTCGAGCCGGTGCACGGATCCGCGCCGGACATCGCGGGTCAGCAGAAGGCCGATCCGACGGCCGCCATCCTCTCCGTCGCCCTCCTCCTCGACCACATCGGTCGTGGGGACCTGGCGACGGCGGTGACGCGGGCCGTCGAAGCGGACCTGGCTGACCGGGGCACATCGCAGCGCAGCACGGCCGAGATCGGCGACGCCATCGCCGCCGCGGCCACGGAGCGCACCACCACCGCCTGAAAGGGAGCCACACCGATGAGCACCGACACCGCCAGCACCGAGACCGCGAACCCCGAGACCGTCTTCGGGCTCGAGTTCTCCACCACCCCGTCTGCCGAGCGTCGGGCGGAGGCGGAGCGTGACGTGATCCTGGCGGACCCCGGGTTCGGCAAGCACTTCACGGACCACATGGCCACGGTGGAGTGGACGATCGACGCCGGGTGGCATGATGCCTCGATCCACCCGTACGGTCCGCTCTCGCTCGACCCGAGCGCCAGTGTCCTGCACTACGCGCAGGAGATCTTCGAGGGGCTGAAGGCCTACCGGCACGCCGACGGCTCGGTGTGGACGTTCCGCCCGGATGCCAACGCCCGTCGCTTCCAGCGGTCGGCCCGGCGACTGGCGCTGCCGGAGCTCCCGGTGGAGGTCTTCGTCGAGTCCATCCGCCAGCTCGTGCAGACCGACGTGGACTGGGTGCCCTCGGCGCCGGAGACCAGCCTGTACCTGCGGCCGTTCATGATCGCGACGGAGTCCTTCCTCGGGGTCCGTGCGGCCCAGGCGGTGGCGTACCACTGCATCGCGAGCCCGGCCGGCGCGTACTTCACGTCCGGGCCGAAGCCGGTGTCCATCTGGCTGTCGTCGAACTACGCCCGCGCGGGCCGTGGCGGCACGGGTGCGGCCAAGACCGGTGGCAACTACGCGGCGTCCCTGCTCCCGCAGCAAGAGGCGTACGAGCACGGCTGCCAGCAGGTGATGTTCCTCGACTCGGAAGAGGGCAAGTACCTCGAGGAGCTCGGCGGCATGAACGTCGTGCTCGTGAAGTCCGACGGCACGCTCGTCACCCCGGACTCCCCGTCCATCCTCGAAGGCATCACCCGTGACTCGATCCTGCAGCTCGCGGAGGACCGCGGCCTGCAGGTCGAGCGCCGTCGGGTGACCCTCGACGAGTGGCGGGACGGCGTCGCGGACGGCTCCATCACCGAGGCCTTCGCGTGCGGCACCGCCGCCGTGGTGACCCCGATCGCGGAGCTCCGCGGCGACGGCTTCACGATCGGTTCGCCGACCGTCGGTGCCGGCGAACTCACGATGTCCCTGCGCGAAGAGCTCACGGACATCCAGTCCGGCCGTCGTCCCGACCCGCACGGGTGGATGACCAAGCTGACCGACGCGTCCTGATCCGGGCTCGGGCGTCGGTAGGGTCGAACGGTGAAGATCGCACGGTTCAGCAGCAAGGGTGAAGACCCCCGGTACGGCATCCTCGACGAGCGCGCCCTGGTGGTGCTCGCGGGGGACCCGATGTACCAGGGGTTCGAGACCACGGGGGAGCGGGTGCCCCTGTCCGAGGCGAAGCTCCTGGCCCCGGTGATCCCGAGGTCGAAGGTGATCGGCGTCGGGCTCAACTACGCCGAACACGCCGCCGAGATGGACGACGTCTCGGGCGACGACCCCGTGGTGTTCCTCAAGCCGAACACCTCGGTGATCGGTCCGGACGACCCCATCCGCCTGCCCGAGGGCATCGGACGCGTCGACCACGAAGGCGAACTCGCCATCGTGATCGGGTCCCTCGCGAAGAACGTCAAGCGTGAGGACTTCGCCAGCGTGATCCTCGGGTACACGATCGCGAACGACGTGACCGCCCGTGACCTCCAGGCGCGGGACGGCCAGTGGACCCGCGCGAAGGGGTTCGACACGTTCTGCCCGCTCGGGCCGGTGATCGAGACCGAGATCGACCCGTCGGACATCCGGCTCGAGACCCGTGTGGACGGCGACCTGCGCCAGGTCGCCTCGACGAGCGAGATGGTGCACGACATCCCGTCGCTCATCGAGTTCGTGTCGGCGATCTGGACCCTGCTGCCCGGGGACGTGATCCTCACGGGGACCCCGTCGGGCGTGGGGGAGATCCGCGACGGCGAAGTCGTCGAGGTCACGATCTCCGGCATCGGCACGTTGAAGAACCCCGTCATCGCGCGTCGCTGAGCATTCCTTCTGCGTTCGACCGAGGGCCCGTCATCCACCCGGATAGCGGGCCCTTCGTCGTTCCCGCGACACGATCCCCGTCGTTCCGGGCGACACGCCGTCGTGCGCGCTCGGTTTGCCGGATCCGCCGATCGCCCGTAGAGTTCTTACTCGTCACCCCAAAGGTGCGGCGGAGAAGCCGAGACGGTCACCCGGAGCGAAAGCCCCGGAAGATGCAGTCCGACCACGCCGACCTCAAGCGGGACCACCCACTCCAATGAAGCCGGTCGATTCGACCGCCACTGAAGTAGTGGTACAGTACCGAAGTTGCCCGAGCGGGCATTCCTCCAGGGGAGAAGAAGCTCGGTGCGTCTGGTCCTTGAGAACTCAACAGCGTGCACATTGTCAATGCCAATTTATTGACCCCGTGGCGTTCCACTTGTGGGACGTCCGGAGACAAT
>NZ_RJKS01000006.1 GCF_003762905.1 Curtobacterium sp. ZW137
ATTGTCTCCGGACGTCCCACAAGTGGAACGCCACGGGGTCAATAAATTGGCATTGACAATGTGCACGCTGTTGAGTTCTCAAGGACCAGACGCACTCCCCGCTCGACCCGTAACAGGTTCCGCCAGAGAGGCATTCGTTCTTGGTTTGACCACCGGCGTCGTCGATCCGATTGGATCAGTGGCTCATCCCGAGGGAGAGAACCGGTGGAGTAGTCATCCTAGGCGTCGAAGCCGTCCAGCGCAAGGCCGGATCTGAACTCCAGTGGAAGGATGGTCCCGCTTGAGGGCCGACGTGCTCTGGGCTTTCGCTCCAGCCGCTCCGCCGCACCTTTGGGGTGACGAGTGATTACTTTACGCAGGGGTCGGCGGGAGCGCCAAGCCAGCCCACATCCCGGGCGTGTCGCATCCTGCAACACGCCGGCCCCGGACGCGCAGAAGCCCGGTTCCGCAGGTGCGTGGGCACTGCGGGAACCGGGCTTCCGGGCGTGGGTGGGTCAGCTGGCGAGGGTCACGCCGGCGAGGGTCTTCTTGCCGCGACGGAGCACGAGCACTCCCCCGGGCAGGGCGAGTCCGGAAAGCGGTGCGGCCGCATCGTCGGCTCGGGCGTTGTTCACGTAGACCCCGCCCTGGTCGATCGCGCGGCGCGCTTCGCCGAGGGACTTCACGAGTTCGGTCTCGACGAGCGCCTTCGCCAGGTCGGCGTCGGGTGCGAGCGTCACCGACCCCGGCAGTTCGGCGATCGCCGCCCGGAGGGTGGGGCCGTCGAGTGCCTCCAGGTCACCGTTGCCGAACAGTGCCGCGGAGGCGTCGATCGCCGCCTGGGTCGCGGTGACCCCGTGGACGAGCGCGGTGACCTCGAACGCGAGGGTCCGCTGGGCTACCCGCCGGAACGGTTCGTCCGCGACGGCCTGCTCGAGCCGGTCGATCTCGGCGCGGGAGAGGAACGTGAACTCCCGCAACCGGGCGATCACGTCCGCATCCGCCGTGTTGAGCCAGAACTGGTACAGCGCGTACGGCGAGGTCATCTCCGCGTCGAGCCAGATCGCGTTGCCCTCGCTCTTGCCGAACTTCGTGCCGTCGGAGTTCGTGATGAGGGGCGTCCCCAGCGCGTGCACCGTCGCCCCCTCGGCACGCCGGATGAGCTCCGTCCCCGAGGTCAGGTTGCCCCACTGGTCCGACCCGCCGGTCTGCAGCGTGCACCCGTACTGCAGGAAGAGCTCGCGGTAGTCCAGCCCCTGGAGGATCTGGTAACTGAACTCCGTGTAGCTGATCCCCGCGTCCGAGTTCAGCCGCGCGGAGACGGCGTCCTTCTTGATCATCGAGTTCACGCGGAAGTACTTGCCGATGTCCCGGAGGAAGTCGATCGCGGACAGCGGTGCCGTCCAGTCGAGGTTGTTCACCAGGCGCACACCGTTGTCGCCGTCCGGGCTGAGGAACCGGGAGACCTGTTCCTGCAGGCGCGACACCCACGACGCCACCGTTTCTCGGGTGTTCAGCGTGCGTTCGGCCGTTGGTCGCGGGTCACCGATCAGGCCGGTGGAACCGCCGACCAGTGCGAGCGGCTTGTGTCCGGCGAGCTGGAGCCGGCGCATCGTCAGCAGCTGCAGCAGGTTGCCGCAGTGCAGCGACGGCGCCGTGGGGTCGAAGCCGCAGTAGTACGTGATCGGCTCACCGTCGAGGGCCTCTTTGAGCGCGGTCTCGTCGGTCGAGACCTGCACCAGACCACGCCAGCGCAGTTCGTCCCACACCGAGGCGAAGGTGGGGTCGTTCTGCTGGCGCGTCAGGACATCGGGAGCGGTATCACTGGACACCACGCCATCGTAGCGGCGACCTCCGACGCGTCGAGCGCGGTGTCCGATCAGTCGATCGCGGCCTTGTGCCGCCGGTACGTCGACACCGTCGACTCACCCGCCAGCGCGAACCGCCAGGGGAAGGACCGGCCGCCGGCGATGCCCGCGACACCGGTGCGCGGCCCGCGGAGGATGCGGGGATCTGCAGCCAGCTCCGCGAGGACCGCGGCCGGTCCGTCGGCGGCGAGCCGAGCCTCCAGGCCGGGTGCCAGGGTGAGCACGTACGGGCCGCGACCGTCGACGACCGACGTGCCGTCGTCGGCGCCGAGGACCGCCCCGAGTGCCGCTCCGAGGTTGCCAGGCCCCCGGGCGAGCTGGACGTCGGAGACGGACGCGCCCCGTCGCGAACGCGCCACCGCGACGCCGTCCACGACCTCCGCGCCGCGGAGCAGCGATCCGGATGAGGTGCCCGCCGGTGCGCTCACGACGTTGACGCACGTGTGGATGCCGTAGGACCGGTAGGCGTAGAGCGTCCCGGGCGGCCCGAACAGCTGCTTGTTGCGCTCCGTCATGCCGCGGTGCCCGTGCGATCCCGGGTCGGTGGGACCGAAGTAGGCCTCCACCTCGGTGATCCGGAGCGTGACCCCCTTGCCCGTGAGCGTCGCGCCGAGCAGGGCCGGCGCGCTCACCGGCGCCGGCTCCGCGAGCAGGGCGAGGAGCGCGTCGTTCACCGCGTGAACGGCACCCCGGACGCGAGGTCGTGCACACGCTGCGTCAGGCCGGCGAGCTGCTCGGCGACCCGGTCCGGTGCCGTCCCGCCGACGCCCCTGCGGGACGCGACACTGCCCTCGATGGTGAGGACCGCGCGGACACCCGGCGTCAGGTGCTCCGAGATCGACGCGTACTCCGCGTCGGTCGGGTCGTCGAGCTCGATCCCCCGCTGCTCGCAGTACTGCACCAGTGCACCGGAGACCTCGTGTGCATCGCGGAACGGCACGCCCTGGCGCACCAGCCACTCGGCCACGTCCGTCGCGAGCGAGAAGCCCTGCGGAGCGAGCTCGGCCATCCGGTCGGTGTCGAACGTCAGCGTCGCGATCATGCCGGTGAACGCCGGCAGCAGGACCTCGAGCGTCGCGACGGAGTCGAAGACGGGCTCCTTGTCCTCCTGCAGGTCGCGGTTGTAGGCCAGCGGCAGGCCCTTGAGCGTCGCGAGGAGGCCCGTCAGGTTGCCGATGAGCCGCCCGGACTTGCCCCGCGCCAGTTCGGCGATGTCCGGGTTCTTCTTCTGCGGCATGATGCTCGAGCCGGTGGAGAAGGCGTCGTGGAGCCGGACGAAGCCGAACTCCTTCGTGTTCCAGAGGATGACCTCTTCGGCGAGGCGCGAGACGTCGATCCCGATCTGCGCCAGCACGAAGGCGAACTCCGCGACGGTGTCGCGGGCCGCGGTGGCGTCGATCGAGTTCTCGGCCGGACGGTCGAACCCGAGCTCGCGGGCGATCGCCGACGGGTCCAGCCCGAGGGAACTGCCGGCCAGCGCCCCGGCACCGTACGGGCTCACGCTGGCCCGCGTCGACCAGTCGCGGAGCCGCTCCAGGTCACGGACCAGGGGCCACGCGTGCGCGAGGAGGTGGTGCGCGAGCAGGACCGGCTGCGCGTGCTGCAGGTGCGTGCGGCCCGGCATGATCGCCGCCGGGTGCTCGCTCGCCTGCTGGCTGATCGCGTCGACGAGGTCGATCACGAGCCGGCCGATGCGGCGCCCGTGGTCGAGCATGTGCATCCGGCCGAGGGTCGCGATCTGGTCGTTCCGGCTCCGTCCGGCGCGGAGCTTCCCACCGAGTTCCGGACCGAGGTCGGCGATGAGCAGGCGCTCGAGGGCACCGTGCACGTCCTCGTCGGAGTCCGCCGGCAGCAGCGTGCCGTCGGCGTGCGCCGCGTCGAGACGGTCCAGGCCCCCGAGCATCTGCTCGAGCTCGTCGGCGGTCAGGTACCCGGCCGTCTGCAGGGCTCGGGCGTGGGCACGCGACCCCGCGAGGTCGTAGGGCGCCAGCTGCCAGTCGAAGTGCGTCGACTTCGACAGGGCGGCGAGCTCCGGGCTCGGCCCGTCGGCGAACCGCGCGCCCCACAGCGCACCCTGGTTGGTGCCGTCGGTCTTCGTGTGCTGGGTCTCCGGCCGGGAGGCTCCGCTTGCGTCCGTCATGTCGTCCTGCGTCGTGTCGTGGGTCGGTCTGGTGCTCGTCGGTCGGCCCGGTGCTCGTGGGTCGCGCGGGGCATGGCGGAGGCGGGTCGGGCCTCCAGGACGGTCCGGACGGCGTGACCAGCGGGTCACGCCGTCCGGGACCGGCTCAGTTCGCCAGGTCGCGGCGTGCCGAGATCTTGCTGGGCAGCGACCAGATCTCGATGAAGCCCTTCGACAGCGACTGGTCGAACGTGTCGCCGGTGTCGTAGGTGGCGAGGTCGAAGTCGTACAGCGACTGCTCGCTGCGGCGACCCGTGACCGTCGCGCGACCGCCCTGCAGCTGCAGGCGGATGTCGCCGGAGACGTACTGCTGGGTGTCGTCGATGAAGGCGTCGAGGCTGCGCTTGAGCCCACCGAACCAGAGGCCGTCGTAGACCAGGTCGGCCCACTCCGACTCCACACCGCGCTTGTAGCGGTTCACGTCGCGCTCGAGGGTCAGGCTCTCGAGCTCCTCGTGCGCGGCGATCAGTGCCATCGCGGCGGGGGCCTCGTAGACCTCGCGCGACTTGATGCCGACGAGACGGTCCTCGACGACGTCGATGCGGCCGACGCCGTGCTTGCCGGCGAGGGCGTTGAGCTCCTGCACGATGCGCAGGACGCTGAAGCGCTGGCCGTCGATCGCGACCGGGACGCCCTGCTCGAACGTGATCGTGACCTCGTCCGCCTCACGCGGGACCGAGGGGTCCTGGGTATACGCGTAGAGGTCCTCGATCGGGGCGTTCCACGGGTCCTCGAGGAACCCGGTCTCCACCGCGCGACCCCAGACGTTCTGGTCGATCGAGTACGGCGACTTCTTGCTCTGCAGGATCGGCAGGTCGTGCTCCTGCGCGTAGACGATCGCCTTGTCACGGGTCAGCGCGAGGTCACGGACCGGGGCGACGCTGGTCAGGTCGGGTGCGATCGCGGCGACGGCGGCCTCGAAGCGGACCTGGTCGTTGCCCTTGCCGGTGCAGCCGTGCGCGACGCTGTCGGCGCCGAGCTGCTTCGCCGTCAGGGCGAGGTGCTTCGCGATGAGCGGGCGGCTCAGCGCGGAGACCAGGGGGTAGCGCTTCTGGTACAGCGCGTTGGCCTTGAGGGCGGGGACGAGGTAGTCGTCGGCGAACTCGTCCTTGGCGTCGATGACGACGGACTCCACCGCGCCGCAGTCGAGTGCGCGCTGACGGATCGCCTCCATGTCCTCGCCGCCCTGGCCGACGTCGACCGCCAGCGCGACGACGTCCTTGCCGGTGGCGTCCTTGAGCCAGCCGATGCCGACGGAGGTGTCGAGGCCTCCGGAGTACGCCAGTACGACGCGGTCTGCCATGGGTTTTCTCCTAGGGGTGTTGGTTGTCAGTTGTTCGCGGCGGTCGCGGCCGTCGCGGCCGTCGCACCGGTCGCGGCGTTCGCGGCGTTCGCGGCGTTCGCGGCGAGGAGCCAGGCGAGGAGCGCCTTCTGGGCGTGCAGGCGGTTCTCCGCCTCGTCCCAGATGATGCTGCGCGGGCCGTCGATGACGTCGGCCGTGACCTCGTAGCCGCGGTCGGCCGGCAGGCAGTGCATGAACACCGCGTCGTCGGCTGCGTGCGCCATCAGCGCGTCGTCCACGCGGTAGTCCTTGAAGGTGTCGAGGCGCTGCTGCTTCTCGTCTTCCTTGCCCATCGACACCCAGGTGTCGGTGACCACGACGTCGGCGCCCGCCACGGCGGCGACCGGGTCGGTCACGACGAGCACGGAACCGCCGGTCTCGGCGGCGCGGTGCTCGGCGTCCGTCACGACCTGCGCAGCCGGGGAGAACTCGGACGGCGATGCGACCCGGACGTGCATGCCGGCAGTCGCTGCCGCGAGCAGGTACGACTGCGCCATGTTGCTCGCGCCGTCGCCGACGAAGGCGATGGTCTGCCCCGCGAGCGTTCCACGGTGCTCGCGGATCGTCAGAAGGTCCGCGAGCAGCTGGCACGGGTGGAAGTCGTCGGACAGCGCGTTGACGACGGGCACCGTGGTGCCTGCCGCCATCTCCTCGAGCCCGGCCTGGCCGTACGTGCGCCAGACGATGGCGGACACCATGCGCTCCAGCACCCGGGCGGTGTCGGAGGGGGTCTCCTTGCCGCCGAGCTGGCTGTTCGCGGTCGAGATGATCAGCGGGCTGCCGCCGAGGTCGCTGATGCCGACGTGGAACGACACCCGGGTCCGGGTGGACGACTTGTCGAAGATCACGGCGACGCTCTGCGGACCGGCGAGCGGCTTCGCGGCCCAGCGGTCCCGCTTCATCTCGACCGCGAGGTCGAGGATGGCGGACTGCTCGGCCTGGGAGAGGTCGTCGTCGCGGAGGAAGTGGCGGGTCATGCGGAGGTCTCCTGGACTGCGGTCATGCTCGCCGCCAGGATCGCGAGGAACTCGTCGATCTCGGCGTCGGACACGATGAGCGGCGGTGCGATGCGCAGGCTCGACTCGTTGGGGGCGTTGACGATCAGGCCGCGCTCGAGCGCGGCGGCCGAGATCGCGGCGGCGACGGGCAGGTGCAGCCCGACGCCGATGAGGAGGCCCTGTCCGCGGACTTCCTCCACGAGCGGGGACCCGATCGCGGCGATGCCGGCACGGATGCGCTCGCCCTTGGTCACCGCGGCGTCCACCAGTCCGGCGGACTCGATCTCGCCGAGCACCGCGTTCGCGACGCGGGTCCCGAGCGGGTTGCCGCCGAAGGTCGAGCCGTGCTGGCCGGCCGAGAAGAGGTCGGAGGCGTGGCCGAACGTCACGAGGGCGCCGATCGGGAAGCCACCCGCGATGCCCTTCGCGACGGTGATGGCATCCGGGACCACGCCGAGGTGCTGGAAGGCGAACCACGAGCCCGTCCGGCCGACGCCGGTCTGGATCTCGTCGAGGATCAGCAGTGCGCCGTGCTCCTCGGTCAGCTTCCGAGCGGCGACGAGGAAGCCCTCGGGGAGGTCGACGACGCCGGCCTCGCCCTTGATCGGCTCGATGAAGAGCGCGGCGACGGTGTCGTCGATCGCGTGCTCGAGCGCTTCGATCGAGGTGTCGATGTGCTCGACACCCGGGATCATCGGCAGGAAATCCGCCTGCAGGGCCGGTTTGCCGGTGAGCGCGAGGGCACCCATCGTCCGGCCGTGGAAGGCCTGCTGCAGCGCGAGGATGCGCGTCTTGCGGCCGTCCTTCCCCCGGTTCAGGCGGGCGAGCTTGAACGCTGCCTCGTTCGCCTCGGCGCCGGAGTTGCCGAAGTACACGCGGCCGGCGTCACCGGCACCGGAGATGCGCTTGAGGCGCTCGGCGAGCTCGAGCTGCGGCGGCGTCGCGAAGTAGTTCGAGACGTGCACGAGCTTGGCTGCCTGGTCGGCGATCGCCTCGACGAGCGCGGGGTGCGCGTGCCCGAGGGAGTTCACCGCGATGCCGGCGAGGAAGTCGAGGTACTCGTTGCCGTCGACGTCCCAGACCCGGCAGCCCTGGCCGCGCTCGAGCATGATCTTCGGCGGGGTCAGGGATCGCATCAGCGACGCCCCGAACCGGTCGTTCCAGGTCTCGGTCTGCGTCTCGGTGCTCACCGTGCGTTCCCCTTCGTGTCGCTGCTGTCTGCTGGGTGCTGGATCGGGCTCGCGGGACCGCGTCGGCCGATCTCGGCGTGGGTGTTCTGGTTCTCGGTTCGTCGGCTCGGGTCCGGGATCACCTCGGTGCCCGCGCCGCGGAGGGTGAAGACCTCGAGCAGGATCGAGTGCGGGATCCGGCCGTCGATGATGGTCGCGCCGCCGACCCCGCCGACCACGGCGTCGAGGCACGCGGTCATCTTCGGGATCATCCCGGACTCGAGCGACGGCAGGAGCTCGCGGAGTTCCTCGACTGCGATGAGGTCGATGATCGAGTCGCGGTCGGGCCAGTTGCGGTACAGCCCGGGGACGTCGGTCAGCATCATCAGCTTCGAGGCACCGAGTGCGATCGCCAGCGCTGCGGCTGCGGCGTCGGCGTTCACGTTGAGCGCCTGGTCCGGGTGGGCGTCGTCGATCGCGATGCTCGACACGACCGGGATCTGGTTCGCCCGGATCGCCGCGAGGACGCCGGACGGGTCGACGTGGGTGATGTCGCCGACGTGGCCGAGGTCGAAGTGCTCGCCGTCCACGACGACGCCCTTCTTCTCGCCGGTGAACAGCGACCCGCCGTCGCCGAACACCCCGACGCCGAGGCCGTCGCCGTGCTCGTTCATCAGCTCGACGATCTCGCGGTTGACCTCACCCGCCAGGACGTCCCGGACGACCGTGATCGCCTCGGTCGTCGTGACGCGGTAACCACCGCGGAACTCGGACTGGATGCCCTGCTCCTTGAGCGCGGCGGAGATCTGCGGCCCGCCGCCGTGCACCACGACCGGGTGCAGCCCGGCGTAGCGGAGGTAGACCATGTCCTCGGCGAACGCCCGCTTGAGGTCGTCGTTCACCATCGCGTTGCCGCCGAACTTGACGACGACGATCTTGCCCGAGAACCGCTTCAGCCACGGCAGGGACTCGATCAGGGTGGCGGCCTTGACGGCGGCCAGCTCGTGCTCTTCCTGTTTCGACAGGGCGTCTCCGGTGCCCATCAGCTGGAGTACGCGCTGTTCTCGTGGACGTAGTCGTGCGTCAGGTCGTTCGTCAGGATGGTCGCCGCGTACGGTCCCACCCCGAGGTCGATCAGCACGTCGGTGTCGCGGGGCGTCAGGTCGACCTCGTCGCTCGGGCGGTCCGGGGCGCCGGCGTGGCAGACCCGGATGCCGTTCATCGACACGTCGACCGCGTAGGGGTCGAACTCGGCGTCGGTCGTGCCGATCGCTGCGAGGACCCGGCCCCAGTTCGGGTCGTTGCCGAACACCGCTGCCTTGAACAGGTTGTTCCGCGCGACGCTGCGGCCGACGGTGACCGCGTCGTCTTCGCTCGCGGCGTTCACCACGTGGATCGCGATGTCGTGGCTCGCGCCCTCGGCGTCCTGCTGGAGCTGCCGGGCGAGGTCCGCGCACACGGCGGTCAGCGCTTCCTGGAAGTCGCCGACTTCCGGCGTGACACCCGAGGCGCCGGAGGACATCAGGACCACCGTGTCGTTCGTCGACATGCAGCCGTCCGAGTCGACCCGGTCGAACGTGACCCGGGTGGCGGCGCGGAGTGCCTGGTCGAGTTCGTCGGACCCGAGGAGCGCGTCGGTGGTGATCACGACGAGCATCGTCGCGAGGCCCGGCGCGAGCATGCCAGCGCCCTTGGCCATGCCGCCGACGGTCCAGCCGTCTTCGGTGACCTCGGACTGCTTCGCCTTCGTGTCCGTGGTCATGATCGCCGTGGCCGCGTCCGGGCCGCCGGTCTCCGACAGGGCGTCCTTGGTGAGTGCGACGCCGTGCAGGACGTGGTCGCGGAAGGTCTGGTCGCCGACACCGATGAGGCCGGTCGAGCAGACGACGACGTCGCCGGCACCGATCCCGAGGGACTCGGCCACCGCCTCCGCCGTCATGTGCGTGGTCTGGAACCCGAAGGCCCCGGTGAAGCAGTTCGCGCCGCCGGAGTTGAGGAACACGGCACGGGCGATGCCGTCGCCGACGACCTGGCGGGACCAGATCACCGGGTGGGCCTGCGCGCGGTTGCTCGTGAAGACCGCGGCGACCGCGGCTTCGGGGCCGTCGTTGACGACGAGGGCGACGTCCGGGGTGCCGCTCGCCTTGAGGCCGGCGGTGGCGCCGGCAGCGCGGAAGCCGGCCGCTGCGGTGACGCCCTGTCCGGCGGTGACAGCCTGTCCGGCAGTCGCGTCGGTGTCGGCCTGGGCCCCCTCGTGCCGGTTCCGGTCGGACGCGGAGCCTGCGGAGCGGCCGTCCGGCCGAGTGCGCGGGGAGAGGGTCGGCTCGGTCTGGTCCTGCTTGCTGGCGTCGGTCACGGTGCGACTCCGTCCACGCTGAGGCCGAGGGTCTCGGGGAACCCGAGTGCGATGTTCGCCGACTGCACCGCGGCACCGCCGGTCCCCTTGGCGAGGTTGTCGAGTGCGCTGACCGCGATGACCCGGCCCGCGGCTTCGTCCACGGCGAGCCCGACGAGCGCGGTGTTCGCACCGATCGTGTCCGCGACGCGGGGGGACTCGCCCTCCGGCAGCAGGTGCACGAACGGCTCGTCCGCGTAGGCCTGCTCCCAGGCGAGGCGGACGTCCCGCGCGCTGACGCCCGGAGCCAGCTTGGCCGTCGTCGTCGCGAGGATCCCCCGCGACATCGGCACGAGCACCGGGGTGAACGAGATCGTCACGTCCGAGGCGCCGGCAGCCCGCAGGTTCTGCTGGATCTCCGGGATGTGCCGGTGGGTCCCACCGACCGCGTAGGCGCTGGCCGAGCCCATGATCTCCGACGCGAGGTAGGTCGGCGCGAGCTTCTTGCCGGCACCGGAGGGCCCGACGCTCAGCACGGCGACGATGTCGTCGGACTGGACGAGCCCGGCCTGGATCCCCGGCTGGATGCCGAGCGTCACCGCGGTGACGTTGCACCCGGGGACCGCGATCCGCTTCGTGCTCGCGAGCTCGGTCCGCTGGCGGCTCTGCGCGACGATGTCGTCGACGTCACGCCACTCGTCAGCCGATCCGGGAGCCGGTGCCGCGTGCAGGAGCTCCGGCAGGCCGTAGGTCCACGCCCCGAACCAGTCCCCGCCGTAGAACGCTTCCCACGCCGCCGGGTCCGTGAGCCGGTGGTCCGCGCCGCAGTCCACGACGAGGGTGTCCTCCTCGAGCTCCGCCGTGATCGCGCCCGACTGGCCGTGCGGCAGCGCCAGGAACACCACGTCGTGCCCGCGGAGGTTCGCCGCCGTCGTCTCGACCAGGGTCAGGTGCGACAGCGAACGGAGGTGCGGCTGGGTCGCGATGAGCGGCTGCCCCGCGTTCGAGAACGCGGTCACCGTCCTGACGTCGAACTCGGGATGGGCGGAGAGGATGCGCAGCAGCTCACCGCCCGCGTAGCCGCTGGCTCCCGCCACGGCGACGGATACGGACATGGGATTCCACCTTTGGTCGGACTGTTCGTCGAGAGATCGGAGGCGGCGGCCCCGGGCGGTGCTGTCCCAGTGGGATCAGTCGCGCAGGGTCGCCCCGAATCGCTCGCCGGCACGTCGGACTGCGCCGTCACGGGCCTCAGAGGCCTCGGCAGCGGTCAGGGTGCGGTCCGTGGCACGGAAGCGCAGCGCGAACGTCAGGGACTTCTGTCCCTCGTCCACGCCGGAGCCCCGGTAGTCATCCACGAGGCGAGCATACTCCAAGAGCTCTCCGGCACCAGTCCGGACGGCATCCAGTACTTCGCCCGCCGGTACCTCGGCTCCGACCACCAGGGAGAGGTCCTGGGTGGCCGCGGGGTACGACACGATCGGTGCAACGGACACGACGTCCGGCACCGCGGCGACGACCGCGTCGAGGTCGATCTCGACGACGGCGACGACCCGCGGGAGGTCCGCCGCGGCCGTCAGCTCGGGCAGGAGCTCCCCCGCGACGCCGACGACCGAGTCGCCGACGAGCAGTGACGCCGCGCGGCCCGGGTGCAGCGACGGGTGCGACGTCTGCGCCACGGTCAGCTCGGCGCCGGCCGCCCACGCGACGGTCCGTGCGACGTCGAGTGCGTCCGCGATGCCGAACGACTCGGGCTGCGTGCCGGGCTGCTTCCCGACGCGGTGGCCGGTGAGGAGCGCGGACACGTGGAAGGGCTGCGCGGGGAGCGAGGCGTCGAGTGCTCGGAGCGTGTCCGCGCCGGGGTGCGCGGCACCCGCCGGGACCTCGGTCGTGCCGAGCTCGGCGTCCGTCGGGAGGAACACCCGCGACGTCTCGTACACCGCGACGTCCACGAGCCCGCGGGAGACGTTCCGACGTGCGACGTCCAGGAGCGCCGGGATGCCGCTGCGGCGCAGGAGGTTCTGCTCGCTGTCCAGGGCGTTCGCGAGCACGACGCTCGGACCGCCGGCCGGGTCGATGCCCGGGTACGCCGCGGTGGTCGCCGCGGACACGAAGGGGGCGGTGACGACCTCGAACAGGCCATCGGCAGCCAACGCCGCCGACACCCGGCGGAGCGCCCGCTGGTGCGTCGAGAGACCGCGGCCGGGAGGGGCGACGGGGAGCACACTCGGGATGCGGTCGTAGCCGACGATGCGCGCGACTTCTTCCACCAGGGTGGTGTCGTCGGTCAGGTCGGGGCGCCAGGTCGGCGGCGTCACCGCCAGCTGCTCACCGTCGACGTCGACCGTGGCGCCGATCGCGCGCAGGGTCTCGATGACCTCGGCGTCGGTGTACTCGACGCCGACGAGCTCGGACGGACGGGACAGGCGCATCGTCACGACGGGCCGGGGCGCGTCGTCGACGAGCGTCGAGCCGAGGGCGTCCGCGGTGCCGCCGGCGAGCTCGACGAGGAGTTCGACGGCACGGTTCGCCGCGGCTTCGGCGACGAGCGGGTCGACGCCCCGCTCGAAGCGCCGCGACGCCTCGCTCGGGAGCTTGTGCCGACGGGCGGTGCGCGCGATGGAGACCTGGTCGAAACCGGCTGCCTCGATCAGGACGTCCGTCGTGGTGCCGGAGAGCTCGGTACGGGCGCCGCCCATCACCCCGGCGAGCCCGACGGGGCCGTCGTCGTCGGTGATGACGAGGTCTTCGGGGTCGAGCTCCCGGGTGACGTCGTCGAGGGTCGTCAGGGTCTCCCCCGGTGCTGCACGACGGACCCCGAGGCCGCCGGCGACCTTCGCGAGGTCGTAGCCGTGCAGGGGCTGCCCGAGCTCGAACATGACGTAGTTCGTGATGTCGACGGGCAGCGAGATGGAGCGGACGCCGACGAGTGCCAGGCGCGACACCATCCAGGCCGGTGTCGGCTTGGTGGCGTCGATGCCGCGCACGACACGGGTGACGAAGGTGCTCGAGCCGACGCGGCCGCGGATCGGGGCGTCGTCGGTGATCGTGACCGAGAAGCCCTCTCCGGTGCGCGGCGGCACCCGGTCCACCGGGTCGTGGAAGGACACACCGGTGGCGTGGGCGTACTCACGCGCGACGCCGCGCATGCTCAGCGCGTAGCCACGGTCCGGGGTGACGTTGATCTCGACCGCCGCGTCGTCGAGGCCGAGGAGCGCGATGGCGTCTTCCCCGACGGACGGCTCCATGCCGAGGTCCGCGAACCGGAGGATGCCGTCGTGCTCGTCGCCGAGCCCGAGTTCACGGGCCGAGGCGATCATGCCGTCGGACACGTGGCCGTAGGTCTTGCGCGCAGCGATCGGGAACGGCCCGGGCAGCACGGCACCGGGGAGCGTGACGACGACGAGGTCGCCGACGTCGAAGTTGTGCGCACCGCAGACGATGCCGCGGGGCTCGGGCTCGCCGACGTCCACCTGGCACCAGTTGATCGTCTTGCCGTTCTTCTGCGGCTCCGGGACGCGCTCGAGCACCCGGCCGACCACGACGGGTCCGGTCAGGTCGTAGGTGTGGACGGCTTCCTCTTCGAAGCCGACCGACACGAGCGCCGCGTGGACGTGCTCGAGGGTGGCGTCGTCGGGGAGGTCGACCGACTCACCGAGCCAGCGGAGTGGGACGCGCATCAGACCACCGTTCCGAACTGCTGCGAGAAGCGGATGTCGCCCTCGAGGAAGTCACGCATGTCGTTCAGGCCGTTACGGAACTGCAGCGTCCGCTCGATGCCCATGCCGAAGGCGAAGCCCTGGTACTCGTCCGGGTCGATGCCGGCAGAACGGAGGACGTTCGGGTTCACCATGCCGCAGCCGCCCCACTCGACCCAGCGCGCGCCGCCCTTGGCGTTCGGCTGCCAGACGTCCATCTCGGCGGAGGGCTCGGTGAACGGGAAGTAGTTCGGGCGCAGGCGGATCTGCGCTTCGGCGCCGAACATCTGCCGGGCGAAGTGCTCGAGCGTGCCGCGCAGGTGCGCCATCGTCAGGCCCTTGTCGATGGCGATGCCCTCGACCTGGGTGAAGACGGGCAGGTGGGTGGCGTCGAGCTCGTCGGCGCGGTACACGCGTCCGGGGGCGATGACGTACAGCGGCAGTTCGCGCGACAGCAGCGAGCGGACCTGCACCGGGGAGGTGTGGGTGCGCATCACCATGTGGCGGTCCACCGGCTCGACGAAGATCGTGTCGGCCATGGCCCGCGCGGGGTGGTCCTGGTCGAAGTTCAGCGCGTCGAAGTTGAACCACTCGTGCTCGAGCTCCGGGCCTTCCGCGACTTCCCACCCCATGCCGACGAAGATGTCGGCGACGGTCTCGTTGAGGAGCGACAGCGGGTGGCGGGAGCCGGGCGTCCGGGTCGACGGCAGCGCGGTGACGTCGACGCGCTCGGCTTCGAGCCGCGCGCGTTCCTCGGCCTCGGCGAGCACCGATTCCTGCTCGGCGATCGCCCCGTTGACCCGGCCGCGGGCCTGTCCGACGAGCTTGCCCGCCTGGGCCTTCTGCTCCGGCGGCACGCTGCGCATCGAGGCGTTCATCCGCGCGAGCGGCGACTGCTCCCCGGTGTGCTCGGCCCTGGCCTGCTTGAGCTCGGCGACCGTCGTGGCGGCACGGACGGCCGCGAGGGCTGCGTCGACCGCGTCGGCGACGGCCGATTCGCTGATCTCGAGAGGTTCTGACACGGGACCCAAGCCTACCGGCCCCTGGGATACCGCCGAGGTGCACCAGGTGGACTGTGGAGAACCCCGGTCAGGCGGTGCGGTGTGCGAACGCCGACTCGTAGAGGCAGACCGAGGCAGCGGTCGCCAGGTTCATCGACTCCGCCTTGCCGTAGATCGGCACCTTCACCGCACGGTCGACGAGCGCCAGGTCCTCGGCCGTGAGCCCGCGGGCCTCGTTCCCGAAGACCCAGGCTGTCGGTCCGTCGAGGAGCCCCTCGGCGCGGACCTCGGGCAGGTCGTCGCCCGAGACGTCCGCCGCCAGGATCGTGTAGCCGAGGGCACGGGCGCGCGACACGGCATCCTGCAGCGAGACGCCGACGGACACGGGGACGTGGAACAGCGAGCCCGTGGTGGACCGGACGACCTTCGGGTTGTACGAGTCGACGCTCCGCCCGGTGAGGACGACGGCATCCGCGCCGGCGGAGTCGGCGGCCCGGATGATCGTGCCGGCGTTCCCCGGGTCCCGCACCTCTTCGAGGATGGCGACCAGACCGGGCAGGGTGCGGTCCGCGGCGGGGTCGACCCGAGCCTCCGGATCGATCGCGCCGGGATCGGGGAAGACCTGCCGGACCGACGTCGGGAACTGCTGGCACACCGCGACGACGCCCTGCGGGGTCACCGTGTCCGCCATCGCGGCGAGGACCTGCTCGGTCACGAACCAGGTGTCCACCGGGGCGTCGGCGAGGCCGTAGCGCTCCGCGGCGGTCGGCGTCACGTAGAGCTCGCGGAGGAGCTCCGGCGCGTACTCGAGCGCTTCGCGCACCGCCTGCGGGCCCTCGAGGAGGAACAGGCCGGTGTCGGCACGTACGTCCTTCTTCGTCAGCGCGGCCACGGCCTTGACGCGTCCGGCACGGGGGTTCTCGAGGAGGTCAGTCACGCACCAAGTGTGGCAGCACACCCGTGGCATGCGCGAAGCCCCCGTTCCTCGGGAGGAACGGGGGCTTCGCGGAGACGCAGGTGACTACGCGGCCTTGGGAGCCGAGGTGTCGGCCGGGAGGGCCTTCTTGGCCGACTCGACGAGCGCGGCGAAGGTCTCCGGGTTGTTCACGGCGAGGTCCGCGAGGATGCGACGGTCCACCTCGATGCCGGCCAGGGCGAGGCCCTGGATGAGGCGGTTGTAGGTCAGGCCGTTCGCGCGGGACGCAGCGTTGATGCGCTGGATCCACAGGCGACGGAACTCGCCCTTCTTCGCGTGGCGGTCACGGTACGCGTAGACGAGGGAGTGGGTGACCTGCTCCTTCGCCTTGCGGTACAGACGCGAACGCTGGCCGCGGTAGCCCTCGGCGCGCTCGAGGATGACGCGACGCTTCTTGGCGGCGTTGACCGCTCTCTTCACTCTTGCCATTGCAGTGTTCCTTTACGAATCCGGGGGCTCAGTGGCCGAGGAGCTTCTTGACGTTCTTCGCGTCGGCCTTCGAGAGGACCTGGTCCTCGTTGAGGCGGGCCTTGCGCTTGGACGACTTGACCTCGAGGTTGTGACGCATACCGGCCTGCTGCTTCATGATCTTGCCGGTGCCGGTGACCTTGAAGCGCTTCTTCGACCCGGAGTGGGTCTTCTGCTTGGGCATGGTGGTGCCTTTCCGTGGGATGGATGGGGGGGCCGCGCCATTGCGGATGGGAGTACTGCGCGGGATCGGTCTGGGTGGACCTGTCGGCCCGAGACCTATTCGGCCGTGGACTCGGTGGTGGCCGGTTCCGTCGACGCGGCCGGGGCAGCGTCTTCTTGCGGCTTCGCCTTTGCGGCGTGCTCGGACGCGCGACGCTCGGCCTTGTCGGCCGCACGCTTGGCGTTCTGCTCGCCCTTGACGTCGGACTTGTTCTTGAGCGGCGCGATGATCATCGTCATGTTGCGGCCGTCCTGCGTGGGTCGGGACTCGACGACACCGAAATCGGCGATCTCCTCCGCGAACTTGTGCAGGAGCCGGACACCCTGTTCCGGACGCGACTGCTCGCGGCCACGGAAGAGGATCATGGCCTTCACCTTGTCGCCACCGAGGAGGAAGCCCTCGGCACGCTTGCGCTTGGTCTCGTAGTCGTGCACGTCGATCTTCAGGCGGAACCGGACCTCTTTGAGCTCGGTGTTGACCTGGTTGCGACGGGCTTCCTTGGCCTTCTGAGCGGCCTCGTACTTGAACTTGCCGTAGTCCATGATCTTGGCCACGGGCGGCTTCGCGTCCGGCGCGACCTCGACCAGATCCAGCTCGGCTTCCTGCGCGAGGCGCAGTGCGACGGCGATGGGGACAACGCCGACCTGCTCGCCCTGGGGTCCGACAAGACGGACCTCGGGGACGCGGATTCGGTCGTTGGTACGGGGATCGGGAATGCGGAGCTCCTTCAATCAGTGGTGGCCGTCCGGGGCGTTTGCCTGGACGACGGCACGAGAGGAGATCTGACGCACGGATCGGGACCCGTTCGGCAGCCGCCCGACTCCTGTCCAGCCGAGACCGTCATGTGACTGACTCAGCCGTGCAGGACTGCCGAACGCTGGCGCTCGGCGGAGCGGTGGTGACCCGGTAGCCTGGTGGTTCGTGGCCGCGGGTGGGAGTGACTCCTCTTCGTGATGAAGCCCGCCAGTCCGGATGGATTCGAGAAGCCAACTGGACGCACGGGCAGCATCTGCCGCGACGAGTCTAGCAGAGGAGCACCGTGACCGACACCCCGCCCAACCTCCCCCTCGACGACGGAGCGGACGACGCCGCCCGCGACATCTCCGAGGTCCCCGCCGTCGAGCTCATCAACACCGTGGCGGTGCACCTGCTGAGCGCAGCGGCCGTCAAGGTCGGACTCGCCGACGACCCGCAGGAGCAGACCGACCTCGACGAGGCCCGCAAGCTCATCACCGCCCTCGCCGGGCTCGTGACCGCGGCCGCCACCGAGATCGGCGACCACCACGCCCGCCCCCTGCGTGACGGACTGCGCTCGGTGCAGCTCGCGTTCCGGGAGGCATCGGCGATCCCGGACGCGCCGGGCGCCGGCCCCGGCGAGAAGTACACCGGACCCGTCAACTAGCGAACGGGTCACGTCCCGAGCAGGGGACGGGACGACGGACGGGAGGCCCGTGGCGGCGCCGCCACGAGCCTCCCGTCCGTCTGTCGGCCCTGATCAGTGCGCCGAGCGCGCGGCCAGGCGCGCCACGGCGGCCACCGGGATGCCGACCCACGTCGGCCGGTTGCGTGCCTCGTAGACGACCTCGTAGACCGCCTTGTCGATCTCGAACGCGTCGAGGACCTCGCGGTGCGCACGGACGTCGACGTCGAGTCCGCGCTCGTACCCGCCGAGGAACGCGTCCCGTGCCTCGTGCGCCCACGCACCGGCATCGACCGGGTCGTCGTCGTGGGCGAGCGCCCCGGCGACGTAGTCGAACGAGCGCAGCATGCCGGCGACGTCACGCAGCGGGACGTCGGGCAGCGAGCGCTCGTGGAGCGGGCGGAGGGGCTCGCCCTCGAAGTCCAGGAACACCCAGCCGCGGGGCTCCGGTGCCGAGAGGACCTGGCCGAGGTGCAGGTCCCCGTGGATCCGCTGCAGGTCGGGCCACGGCACCGCAGCGGCTCGGGCGTAGACGGCCCGCACGGCGTCGGCGTGCTCGGCGATCGCGGGGACCTCGGCAGCGGCGGTGTCGAGCCGCTGCAGCATCGTGGCGTGCGCCTGGGCGATCCGGTCGGCGGTCGCGGGCTCCGTCGGCATCACGCCGGCGAGGGTCACGTGCACCTCGGCGAGCGCCGCGCCGAGGCGGTCGGCCCCGACCGCGAACGAGTCGCCCCGCCGTGCGTCGTCGAGTGCCACACGCCACGCGTCGTCGAGCCCCGGCAGGAACTCCTGCGCGAACGCGAGGTGACCGCTCGCGACGCCGTCCGCGCGCCCGGTGTCCGGCCACGCGCCACGGAGGGCACCGAAGACCCGAGGGACCCGTGCCGAACCGGCCGCGGACAAGGCCTGTTGCGTGGTGACGTCCGGGTTGTCGCCGTGGTGCAGGACGCGGAACACCTTGACGATCACGGTGCCGTTGTCCTCGGTCTCGCAGATGATCGAGGTGTTCGACTGCTCGCCGCGGAGGACCCGGGCACTCCGGACCGCGCCGATCGGCGTCAGCGACTCATCGCCGGCGTCGATCCGGGCGAGGAGCCACCTGGCGTACGCGGGGTCGTGGGGGCCGTCGTAGTCGACGGTCGCCGGGGTCGACGAGTCCGGATCCGGGTCGATGCGGGCGGCGTCGAGCCCGTCGACGGCAGCCGCGTGCTCGGTGACGGGGACCTGGTAGAGCACCGGGCCGGTCGGGGCGTCGTCGATGACGAAGCGGGTGCGGACCCGCGCCTCGTCGGTGGTCTCGTCGATCTCCGCGATCGTGCGGAGGTCCGGGACACCACCCTTCGCCGCGTACCAGCGTTGCCGGGCCATCCACTGCGCGACGTCGGTCATGCGTCAGGAGGCTACGCGTCGGGAGGGCCGGCGGACTCAGGTCCTCCACAACGCGCGCTCGACGACCCGTTCTCCACAACCTGCAGCACGCGCCGCCTCGGGCATCGGCCCGCACGACACTGATCCGCATGCAGACCACACACGCACCGGCCGACACCACCACGGGGACGCTCGACGACCCCCGGCACACCTGGCGCATCCCGGACGACCGACCACTCCCGGCGCTCGAGCACTGCGCGGACGACGTCCGCTCCCGGCCGACAGTGACCCAGCGGGAGACGCTGTGGGACACCCCGGACCGGGTGCTCGCCTTCGACGGGATCGAACTGCTGCGCGCCGACTCGGGGACGTGGACCGTCGACCACGGCGACGGGCCGGAGGACCCCGACTCCGAGGAGCACGGCGGCGTGCCTCCCGGCTCGGCGGGCCCCGAGGCGCCGACGGACGACCCGGTCGCGGTGCTCCTCGGTGGCGCGCAGCTCCTCCCGGTCCGGGTGCGGGTGACGACGACCACCCTCGTCGTGCTGCACGACGCGGACGGCCGCGCCCGGGCCGAGGTCGCCGACGTGCGCATCGACGAGGGCGACACGGACACGACGCTGCTCCGGAGCGCACGGTGGTGGGCGCTCTCGGACGACGGTGAGGCGGGACCCGTCGGGCGGCGCGCGCAGGCCGCCCTGACAGAGGCCACCGGCGACGACGGACACGGCCCGGACGAACCGGTCCCGACGCTCGCCCCGGTGCGACGCCCGGCGGCCGGGGCGTTCTGGGAGGATGAGCGGGTGCCGCACTACCTCGAGGACCTCACCGCCGGGCAGACCTTCACGACCCCGGGTCGCACCATCACCGAGGCGGACGTCGTGTCGTTCGCCTCGTGGACGAACGACAACAACCAGGTGCACACCGACGTGGAGTTCGCGTCCCACACCCGGTACGGACAGCGGATCGTGCACGGGATGCTCGGCGCCTCGCTCTGCCTCGGCCTGATCGCCCGCACCGGGGTGTTCGAAGGGTCGGCGGTGGCGCTGCTCGGGATCGACCAGTGGCGGTTCACGGCGCCGGTGTTCATCGGGGACACCCTCACCTGCACGGTGGAGATCCTCTCGACGCGGCTGACGAGCTCCGGGAAGACCGGCATCGTCGAGCGGACGGTCACGCTCCGGAACCAGCACGGCGACGTCGTGCAGCAGGGCCGGATGGACGTCATGGTCCTGACCCGCGACGCGGCGATCGGCTGAGGGCGGCCCACACCCGCGCGGCAACCCGGACCGGTGTTGCCAGCCCCCTTTACAACGATGTACGTCCGCGCCAGCATGGACGCATGAGCACGCTCGACGGCACCGTCGCCGCATCCACCAGCGCCCCTACAACCGACCTCCCGCTCGCCAGTCGGCAGGACGGCTCGTACCCCCGCCCGCAGATGCTCCGTGAGCACTGGGCCGACCTCGACGGGACGTGGTCGTTCCGGAACGACGGCGACGACACCGCGTGGCGGTCGGGCTTCCCCGACGCGCGGGACATCGTCGTGCCGTTCCCGCCCGAGTCGGTCGCGTCGGGCATCGACGAGCCGGGCTTCCACCCCGTGGTCTGGTACTCCCGGACCATCACCCGCGCCGACCTCGACGCCGCCGGGCTCGGCGCCGCCACCCCGCGGCTCGTGCTGCACTTCGGCGCGGTCGACTACCGCGCGAGCGTGTGGATCGACGGCACCTTCGTCGGATCCCACGAGGGCGGTCACACCCCCTTCCAGTTCGACGTCACCGACGTGCTGGCCCAGGACACCGACGCGGTGCACACCCTGGTGGTCCGCGCCGAGGACGACCCGCACGACCTCACCCAGCCCCGCGGCAAGCAGGACTGGCACGAGGACCCACACGCCATCTGGTACCGCCGCACCACCGGGATCTGGCAGACCGTCTGGCTCGAAGCCGTGCCGACCGCGTCGATCGAGTACCTCCGCTGGACGAACGTCGACCACGCCACCGTGCGCCTGACCGTCCGGGTCGCGGGACACCGGACCGGCGGCGAGCGTCTCCGCGTCGAGGCCCGCTGGGACGAGCGCGACGAACACCTGGCGACGATCGAGGCCACCCTCGGCGACACCGCGGACGAGTTCGACGTCGTGGTCCCGATCGCGCGGCAGGCGAACGGGCAGGCCGAGGACGAACTGCACTGGACGCCGGAGGCCCCGCGGCTCGTGGACGCCTCCGTCGCGCTCCTCGACCGCACCGGCGAGCCGATCGACACCGTCGCGAGCTACTTCGGCGTCCGCACGGTCGGCGTCGACGGCGGCGCGTTCCAGCTGAACGGACGCAGCTACGACGTCCGCAGCGTCCTCAACCAGGGCTACTGGCCGGACTCGCACATCGCCGCCCCGTCGCGCGCAGCACTCCGGCGTGAGGTCGAGCTCATCAAGGAGCTCGGCTTCAACGCGGCCCGCAACCACCAGAAGATCGAGGACCCCCGGTTCCTGTACTGGGCGGACCGCCTCGGGCTCCTGGTCTGGGGCGAAGCCCCCGGCGCCTACGCGTTCTCGCCCCGCGCCGTCCAGCGGCTGATGCGGGAGTGGATGGACGCCGTCGAACGCGACGCGTCGCATCCGTCGATCGTGACCTGGGTGCCGGCGAACGAGAGCTGGGGCGTCCAGCACATCAGCACGGACCCGGCGCAGCAGGCCTACGCCCGTGCACTCGCCGACCTCACCCGTGCGCTCGACCCGACGCGTCCGGTGATCTCGAACGACGGCTGGGAGCACACCAACTCGGACATCATCACGATCCACGACTACGAGGGCGTCGGCGAACGACTCGCACGCACCTACGCGGACGAGACCGCCCGGACCGAGCTCTTCCACGGCATGGGCCCGTCCGACCGGTGGGTGCTCGTCGGGGGCGCCGAGGACCTGGGGCAGCCGGTGATGCTGACCGAGTTCGGTGGCGTCGACTACCAGCCGGGCGGGGCGCGTGAGGACGGTTGGGGCTACACCTCGGCCGCCGACGGGGACGACTACGTCGCCCGCATCACGGCGCTGTACGACGCGATCCGGGCCAGCTCGTTCCTCGCCGGCTCGTGCTACACCCAGCTCACCGACACGATGCAGGAGACGAACGGCCTGCTGAACGCTGACCGCACGCCGAAGGTGCCGATCGAGCAGATCCGACGCGCGATCACGGGGCACTAGCCAGCGGTCCGCCCCGGTCCGGACGTCCGGACCGGGGCCCTGGTCTGGGAAGATCGGGCGGGTGACGAGCGTGGCGGAGACGAGCCGAGCCTCCCGGTCGGGGTTCCGTGCCCTGCTGGACGGACCGCGGAGCAGCTGGACCGCGCCGCTGGTGATCTGGGCCGGCTCGCGGGTGGTGAGCACGGCGCTGCTCCTGGGCATGTTCCTGCTCGCCACCGCGAACGGGTGGGAGTTCGCGTCGTACCGGCGCGACCCGTCGTTCGCCACGTTCTCCGGCTCGTGGGACGCCTCGTTCTACCGGACCATCGCGGAGCACGGGTACCCGTCGACGCTGCCCACCGACGGCGACGGGCACGTGCTGCCGAACCCGTGGGCCTTCCTGCCGGTGTTCCCCGCGCTCGTCCGGGCCGTGATGGCCGTGACGGGCGGGTCGTTCTGGGTCGTCGGTGTCGTCGTCGCGACGCTCGCCGGCGCCGGCGCCTGCGTGCTGTTGTACCGCCTGGTGCTCGCTGTCGGGTGTTCGCACCGTGCACGGTGGGCGACGGCGCTGTTCGCGTTCGGGCCGACGGCGTTCCTGCTGCAGGTGGCCTACGCCGAGTCGACGCTGCTGCTCCTGCTGTTCGGCGGCATGCTCGCGCTCGTCCGGCGGCGGTACTGGCTGGTCGGGCTGCTCGGCGTGGTCGCCGCGTTCACGAAGCCCGGGGTGCTGGCACTGGCCGTCGCGCTCGCGGTGCACCTGGTCGTGCGGTGGACCCGGGAACGCCGCGCGCTCCCGGTGCGGGACGTGATCGCGATCGTCGTCGCGGGGTGCGTCGTCGCGGCCGCGGGGCTGGCGTGGCCCGTGATCGCCTCGGCGGTGACGGGGACGCCGAACGCGTACCTCGACACCGAGCTGTCGTGGTGGGTGGGGTTCGTCGGGCGGCAGCACTTCGCGCCGCTGACACCGTGGTTCGTGATGGCGGGGCGGTGGCTCGGGCCGGTCGGGATCGTGCTCGTGGTCGCGGTGCTCGCGGGCGCGGTGTGGTTCTGGACCCGGAAGGACGTGCGCGCGCTCGGGCAGGAGGTGCTCGGGTTCACGGCGTCGTACGGGCTGTACCTCGTCGCGGTGTTCCTGCCGCAGCAGAGCCTGCCGCGGCTGCTCATGCCGATGGCGCCGCTGCTCGGGTCGGACGTGTTCGTGCGGACGCGGCGGCGGGCGGTGACGTGGCTGCTCGTCGGGGTGTGCCTGCAGCCGGTCGCGATCGTGCTGCTCTGGTTCCTCGGGTACCCCTGAGGCGCAGGCAGCGGCCGCCGTGTCGCTCGGCGGTGGTGCCGTTCGGATCCGAACAACCCAAACCGCCCCGAACCACGGGATCCCGTGGTGCGAAACGGTTTCGATTGCGCGCGTCGGCGCCGACCCGCGCGGCTACGCGTCGAAGGTGTGGAACCAGGCCTTGCCGCCGGGGTGCTGCACCGTGATCATCTCGTCGAGGTCGCGGTACGGGCCGTCCTGGTTGTGGCTCGCCGACTTGATGCGGATCGTGCCGTCGGACTCCGTGAAGACCTCGGACACGATCGTGGTGTGGTCCGGGGAGTCGTTGTCGTTCCAGTCGAAGAACACGATGTCGCCGACCTGCACCTTGTCGCGCTCGTCACTCGAGCGGCGGGTGAGCCCGAACGTCGCCGCGTTGGCCGAGAGCCACGGGTCCATCGACGGGCAGTACGTCCAGGTGGCGGAGTGCGCTGCTCCCGCGGAGCGGCTGTACCAGTCGTCGCGCTGCTCCCAGCCCCGGGCGATGAGCGTCTGGCTGACGTAGTTCGCGCAGTCGCCGCCGATCGGGTTCATCGTGCCGTACTCGGCGAGGTTGTAGTCCTTCCAGTACCGCATCGCGTACGCGAGCTGCCGGTCCACGTCGGTGAGCGCCGCGTACGACAACGACGTCGTCGCGAGCGCGCTCGACGCGGACGGCACCGGCGCCGCGCTGGCCGTCGGCGTGCCGGTCGCGGAGTCCTGTGTCGCACCGCTCTGCCCGTCGTTCGCCGCGCTGCCGTTGCCGTCGGAGCTCTGGTTCGCGGACGCGACGGGCGTCAGTTCGGCGTCGAACAGCGCGACGTCGGCGGATCCCGCCGTGTACATCGCCTGGTGCGGCGCGGTGAAGGTCACCTTCGTCGCGGTGGCCTTGACGTCCCGCGCGGCGATCCCGCCGACGGTGACCCCGCGGACGGCAGCGAGACCGGTCCCGGCAACGGTGACGGTCACCCCGCCGGCGAGCGGGACCTGGGCCGGCGTCAGTCCGGTGGCCTTCGGCTTCGCGGAGGGCGTCGACCCGGTGGACCGCGACGCACCGCCCTTCCCGCCGTCCGCACCGCCGTCCGCTCCGTTGTCGGAGGAACACGCGGCGACGGCGAGGCCGACCCCGGCGATCCCGGCGAGGGACAGGAGTGAGCGGCGCGTGAAGGAGGCAGTCATGGCGTCACCAGGGTACGTGACGGCCCCCGACACACGAGGGGACGCGCGGCGCGTCAGACGCCGGTGACGTTCACCAGCCAGCTCACGCCGAACCGGTCCGTCACCATCCCGAACTCGTCGCCCCACGGCGCCTTCGTCAACGGTTCGAGCACGGTGCCGCCCTCGGAGAGCCCGGCGAAGAAGCGGCGCATGTCCTCGGCGTCGTCACCGGACAGGGACACCGAGATGCTGCTGCCGCCGCTGCTGTACTGCATGCTGTTCGGGGTGTCGGCGCCCATGATCAGGTAGCCGTTCGGCGTCTCGAGCTGGCCGTGCATGATCTTGTCCGCCTCGGCCGGGTCCTCGGATGCGTGCATCTCGCCGAACGTGCTCAGGGTGAGCTCGCCGCCGAACACCGACTGGTAGAACTCCATCGCCTGCCGGGCGTCGTCGCGGAAGCCGAGGTACGGGTTCAGTCGCGAGGTCATGTCGGTCTCCTTCGTCCGGCCCGGGCGCGTGTTCCCGGCGCTCGCCGTCATCGTGGCACCGCTCCGGACACCGCGCAACGATCGTTCCGGAGCGGCACCATCGCGTGCTGCTGCACCGCATTCCGGACAGGAGGCTCGGGCGGGCCCGCCACGCGCCTCCCGTCCGTCACGGAACGGTCTCGAGCCGATCTCGATTCCGCAACCACGGCTCGCCACCACCTGCCGGTCCGAGAGGATCGGCCCATGGGGAACCTCCGATCCGCCCGCCCGTCCACCATCGCTGCCGCGCTGCTCGCGTGCGCCGCGTTCGCGCTCACCGGCTGCTCGTCCACGGGGGACGCCGGCGCGACCCCCGCTCCGACCCGGACCGCGACGCCCACGACCGCGGCGAGCACCACCGACTCGGACGACCCGGTGATGGACGACGTCGACACCAGTGCTGCGGCGGTCTGCGGGCGGCTCAGCATGCTCACCACGATCTCCCTGAACGCGAGCACCGGGCACAGCCGCGGGGAGCTCTCGGACGCGCAGTACGAGGCGCTCCTGGCGTCCGTGCGCTTCGGGTACGAGCGGCTGGTGAGCACCGACCCGACGATGGCGACCGCGGTCGACTACACGCAGCGCTACCTCGAGGACCACCCGGCGCCTGCGACCGGACCGGCGATCGACGAGACCACCGCCGACTGGGACCTGGTCGGTCGGACGCTGGTCACCGCGTGCCGTGACGCCGGGTCGTCGATCGTGGCGGACGCGCAGTACGGCGGCTGACGCGCTCGTGCCCGTCCGGCGGCCGGCCCGGCGCGCGAACGCAACAGGCCCGGACCATGCGGTCCGGGCCTGTTGCACTTGGTGGAGCTAAGGGGATTCGAACCCCTGACCTTCTCATTGCGAACGAGACGCGCTACCAACTGCGCCATAGCCCCAAGTGCTCGACAACACTAGCACCCGGCCGCCGCGGACCGAAATCGCGCGGCACCCGCCGGGCGTGCCGCGATCAGACCGCGCGGCGGCGACGCATGATCGCGTCGAGGTCGGCCTGCTGGTAGTCGTCGTCCCCGATGACGCCCATCCCGGCCCACTTGCTCGGCGGAGCGGACGCTTCTGCTACCGGCGCCGACTCGGCGACCGGCGCACCGGCAGCACGGGCGGCAGGCGCAGACGCAGTCGCAGGCGCGGCGGGCGCAGCCCGGAGTCCGAGCCGCTCCGCGAGCCGGCCCTGGTCGTGCGCGGACAGTGCCGCGACGGCTTCCTCGACGTCCGGACGCATCCGGGACACCGTCGCGAGCGTCGGGTCCGACTCCCCCGCACGGATCGCTGCGGCCTCGGCGTCGGCCTCCGCCTTGGCAGCGGCCACGCGTTCCTTGAGTCGCGCGGCGAGCTCCGCGGAGGACTCCGGGGACGCCGCGGGAGCGGCGGGCCGCTCGACGTACAGCGGCTTCGGCACGCGGGCGGGCGTCCAGGTGCGGTCCGCCTCGGGCTCGGCAGGGCGGTCGGTGGTCAGCGGCGGGGCGGGATCGGTCCAGGCGGTCGTCGGCCTGGAGGCTCGGCGGACCTCCGGCGCGGACGCCGCGGCACGTGTCTTCCGCGCCTGGGCGACCTGGTGCAGCTGGGCGAGGACGGCTGCGGACCCTCCGGCGGCGACGAGCCCCGCGACGGCGACGAGCCAGGCGGCGGGCGCGACGACGAGCACCACGAGCGCGACGACGAGCCCGGCGACGCCGAGCAGGGTCGCACCGAGCCGCGAACGACGCATGCGCATCGCGGTCAGTGCGGGGACCGCTCCGGCCCGTTCGAGCGCCGGAGCCTGCTCCGCGAGTCGACGGGTGATCTCCCGCTGCCGTGCGGCCTCGTGCGCCCGGACGATGGCGGAGCGCTTGGCCTCTTCGGACTTCGCGACCTTCTGCGCCTCGGCGAGGGACTTCGCGTTCATCTCGATGCGGACCTCGTCCGGCAGTTCAGCGGTCTGCGCGAGGATCCGGAGGGTCTGCTGCAACCGGATCGCGTTCCGTTCGGTGGCGAGGTACTGCCGCCGGGCAGCCCACGCGGGCATCAGGTACACGAGCCAGAGCACCGCGGCGACGAGCAGCACGATGCCGCCGCCCCACGACCCGATACCTGCCATGGGGAGAGGCTAGGGGCGGGGGTTCCCCGCGCTCGTGATTGCCGGGCGTGTGTTGCGCTATCGGCGCAGGCGCTCCCGGCGGGGGCGCTATCGGCGGGGGCCGGTGACGATCGGCAGCGCGGCCTCGTCACGCGCGGCGAGCGGCACGCTCCCGACGCCGGGCGGCACCTGACCGGAGACCCACCGTTCGAGGACGCCCTCGCGCACCTCTTCGGCGACGAGCGCGAAACAGAAGTGGTCGCGCCAGTCCCCGTTGATGTGGATGTACCGGCGACGGAGCCCCTCGTACCGGAACCCGAGCTTCTCGACGACGCGGAGCGACGGAGCGTTCTCGGGCCGGATGCAGACCTCGATGCGGTGGATGCCGACCGCGCGGAAGCAGTGGTCGGTCGCGAGGGCGACGGCGATCGGCGTGACGTTGTGGCCGGCGGCGCCCTCGACCACCCAGTAGCCGATCGAGGCGCTGGCGAGTGACCCGTAGGTGACGCCGGAGACGTTCAGCTGCCCGACGAAGCGACCGTCGAGCTCCATCGCGAACGGGAGCCCGAGTCCCGCGCGGGCGTTCGCCTGGAGCGCGCGGATGCTGCCACGGACGTCGGTCGAGACGTGACCCGACGGGTTCGTGGCCTCCCAGGTGCGGAGCCAGGAGCGGTTCATCGCGAGCGCGGCGTCGAGGTCGCGCGTGTCGCGGAGCCGGAGGGGGCGGATCGTGACCCGTCCGTGGGACAGGGTCGGGATGGTCGTCATCGGGCGGTTCCTCCGGTGCTCCGGGGGTTCCCGGAGCGGGTGTCCCACCCGGGGCCAGTGCTACCGGCCCCGGGTGGGATGGGTCGACTCATTCGCCCGCGTTGAACTCCTTGAGCCACGACTTGAGGTCGGGGCCGAGGTCTTCGCGGTCCGAGGCGAGCTGCACGATCGCCTTGATGTAGTCGAGTTTGTCACCGGTGTCGTACCGGCGTCCACGGAACACGACGCCGTACACGCCGCCGGTCCACTCCTCGGCGCTCGCCATCTTCATGAGCGCGTCGGTGAGCTGGATCTCGCCGCCCTTGCCCGGCTCCTGCTTCTCGAGGACGTCGAAGACCTCGGGGCGGATGACGTAGCGGCCGATGATGGCCAGGTTCGAGGGCGCTTCGCCCTGCGCCGGCTTCTCGACGAGGCCGGTGATCTTCACGACGTCGTCGGTGTCGGTCGGCTCGACCGTGGCGATGCCGTAGAGGTGGGTCTGCGACTCGGGGACCTCGAGCAGTGCGACGACGGTCGCGTTCTTCTCGCCCTGGACCTCGATCATGCGCTTGAGGAGCGGGTCACGGGCGTCGATGATGTCGTCGCCGAGGAGGACGGCGAACGGCTCACGACCGACGTGCATCTTCGCGCGGAGCACGGCGTGGCCGAGTCCGAGCGGGTCGCCCTGACGGACGTAGTGCATGTCGGCGAGGTCGGTCGACTGGTTGACCTTCTGGAGCTTCTCGTGGTCGCCCTTCTTCTTGAGGGTCTCCTCGAGCTCCGACACGTGGTCGAAGTGGTTCTCGAGCGCGTTCTTGTTGCGCCCGGTGATCATCAGCACATCGGTGAGTCCCGCGTCGACGGCCTCTTCCACCACGTACTGGATGGCCGGCTTGTCGACGACGGGGAGCATCTCCTTCGGCATCGCCTTGGTCGCGGGGAGGAAGCGGGTGCCCAGCCCTGCCGCTGGGATCACCGCCTTGGAAATCTGGAAGCCCATGCCCACGACCGTATCCGATGCCCCCTCCTGGGTCATGTCAACGGAACGGAGGACAAGGGCTTTGCGGACAGGAGCGCGGCTTCCCGCAGGATCGCGATCGTTAGACTCCCTCGCATGATCCCCGATCTCGGCAACGAGAAGCGCGCGCTGCGAGCCGAGCTCCGGCAGCGGCGACGCACCAGGACCACCACCGAGCGCGAGACCGACACCGAGTCGCTCACCGCAACCCTGCAGCGCTTCGCGGAGGAGCGGCAGCTCGAGTCCGTCGCGCTGTACCTGTCGGCCTCCGACGAACCGAACGTCCGCCCGTTCCTGAACTGGGCGTACGAGCACGGACTCCGCGTCCTGCTCCCGATCACCCGGGAGGACGGGCTGCTCGACTGGGCCGTCGGCGACGGGTCCTCGGAGACCGAGGGACTGTTCGGCATGCCCGAGGTCGTCGGCGAGGTCCTGTCCCCGCTCGCGATCAACGACGTCGACGCGATCCTCACCCCGGCGGCGGCGGTCGGGCGCGACGGCGTCCGGATGGGCTGGGGCCGCGGGTACTACGACAAGACCCTCGGGTCCATGGCGAACCGCCCGCCCGTCTATGCTGTGATCTTCGACGCGGAGTACCTCGAAGAGGTCCCGCGCGAACCCCACGACGAACCCGTCGACGGCATCATCACGCCGTCACGCATCATCACGTTCCGGAGCTGACGTGCCCACCTACTCGTACCGCTGCACCGAGTGCGACACCGCGTTCGACATCAAGCAGTCGTTCTCCGACGCCACGCTCACCGAGTGCCCGACGTGCGGCGGTGTGCTGCGCAAGGTGTTCTCGCCGGTCGGCGTCACGTTCAACGGTGGTGGGTTCTACCGGACCGACTCCCGTCCGGCGCCGAAGTCGGAGGGCTCGAGCACGCCGGCGAAGTCCGAACCGAAGAAGGCCGAGTCCAAGCCGGCCGCGCCCGCGAAGCCTGCCGCGTCCTGACCAGCGTTCTCACTCCTCGATAGGTTGAGGTGTCGCCACCCGGCGGCCGTCCCCGACCCGGAAGGAGTCCCGTGAAGGGCTTCAAGGAGTTCCTGCTCCGCGGAAACGTCATCGACCTGGCCGTCGCAGTCGTCATCGGTGCCGCGTTCACTGCGATCGTGACCACGATCGTGAACGCGCTCATCAACCCCCTGATCGGCGCGGTGTTCAACGCGTCGAGCCTCGACGAGGCGCTCGTCTGGAAGATCCCGACCGTGTCCGGCGGACACGCGTCGATCCTCTTCGGTGCGATCATCGGCGCCGCGCTGAACTTCGTCATCGTCGCAGCGGTCGTGTACTTCGCCCTCGTGCTCCCGGTGAACCACCTCAAGAAGGTCGCGTTCGAGCGGGTCAAGAACGACGACGAGCAGACGCCGCAGGACGTCCCGCCGACCGACGTCGAGGTGCTGCTCGAGATCCGCGACCTGCTCCGGTCGCAGAACGGCGTGCCCACGAGCACCGGCAGCGGCGCCCACGTCGCCCCGTCGAACGCGCCGGAGGGTCCCGGCATCAGCGGCACGACGAAGCTCTAGCGCGCGGACGGACGCTCGGCGCGGATCGGCGCCGCACGACCGAAACCCGTTCGCACCACGGAAGTCCGTGGTGCGAACGGGTTTCCGTTGTGCGCGGCCGGAACGCACCAGCGGCGGCCGCGGCGGCGCGGCGGCGCGGGACGGGGCGCGCGCGGCGGCCGCGACGGCCGCGACGGGCGTGGGCCGCGGGCTACGCCACGCGGGCGCGCTCGCGGCGGCGCTTCGCGCGCAGGGCGACGAAGTACTGCGCGCCGGCGAGCAGGTGCCCGGCGGTGCCGAGCCACACGAAGACGAGCGCCGTGATGCGGATCCAGGAGTGGTCCGACGCCCACGAGGTCGCCGAGAAGAGCAGCACCGGCAACCCGACGAAGAGCAAGGCCGAGCGGATCTTGCCCGTCCAGGACACGTCGAGGTCCGGGTCGCCGCCGAACCACACGCTCGACAGCAGCGCGAGCACGGCATCGACGACCACGATGATCACGACGACGATCCACGGCAGCAGGCCGACGAGCACGAGCGACAGCACGATCGCGATGATGGCGAGGCGGTCGGCGACGGGGTCGAGCGCCTTGCCGAGCTTGGACGTCTGGTCGAACTTCCGCGCGATGAAGCCGTCCGCCCAGTCCGAGACGCCGAGCACCACGAGCGAGAACAGCGCCCAGCCGGGGTGGCTCGTCACGACCAGGATCACGAACACCGGGATGAGCAGGAACCGGAACAGCGTGATGAGGTTCGGCCAGGTCTGCCAGTCGGGACGCTGGCGCACTGCGGAGTCGGTCATCACGTGCTTTCTTCGGGGTCGGACCTCCAGGGTACCCATCACCAGTGGGGAGGTCGGTCCCCCAGCAGTCGGGCGTCGTTCTCCCCGCGGCTGTGCCGAGGCGGTTCCGGGGCCGGAGCGGGGTCCGATCCCGGCACCGGCTGGGTGGTGACGCGTCTGCGGACCCGTCCCGAGCCTCCGGTCCGGCCCTGGTCCGGTTCACTCCGGACGGGAGGCTCCGGTGCGGCCGCGTCGTCGGCCCGCGTCCACGTGCCCAGCAGCTGGTCGGTGCCGGGCGTCACCGGACCGGCGGGCCGGGAGGCCCTCCGACTCATCGGCGCGCGGGACCCGACGTGGGCACGCGGGGATCGCGATCCTGCGTGCTCATCGGCGGGCGGGAACCGGAGGGATGGAGATCTCCTGCGTGGCCCCGCGGTCGACGCCGAGGACCGACGCGACCGTGTTCGCCACCCGGTCCGGGTCGGAGAACAGCTGGAAGGCGTGCACGCGCACGTAGTGCCAGCCGAGTCGGCGGAGCACCTCGGGCCGGAGCCGCAGCGACTCGCGGAGGGATCCCTGCACGAGCGACGCGTCGGTCTCGATCGTGACGCAGACCCCGCCGTGCGCGGCCACCAGGCCGAGCTTGCCGCGGTGGCCGAGCGCGACCGGGATGCCGCGCATCTCGAGTCGGCGTGCCAGGTCGACGAGCAGCGGGTCGGAGTCGTCCGGCACGTACTCGGCGGTGGTGCGGGCACGGACCTCGGCGAGGATCTCGGCGAGGGCGACGGTGCCGTGGCCCATCCGCTCCGCCTCGATGTCGGACGGCTGGAAGCACGTGACGATCACCATGGAGCGGCGCGCACGGGTCATCGCGACGGCGAGCAGACGCTCCCCGCCGGGCTTGCCGAGCGGGCCGAAGTCGCGGAGGACACGGCCGTGCGGGGTCCGGCCGTAGCCGATCGAGAACACGACGCGGTCGCGGCTCTGCGCGACCGACTGCTCGAGCGTCGCGACGATGAACGGCTCGGCACGGTCGCCGATCACGAACTCGGTGAGGTCCTTGTGCCCGGCGGCAGCGGTGAGCACGGCCTGCTCGACGCGCACGGCGTGCTTCGCGGACGCGGTGATGACCATCAGCGACTCGGTCGGACGGGTGCGGGCGTGGTCGATGACGAGCCGGACCACGCGGTCCACCTCGGCGTCGACACTCTCCACCGCGCCGGACTCGGGGTCCGGGACGGCCTTGCCGTCGCTGACGTAGTCGAGCGCGATCGAGCCGTGCCCAAGGAACGAACCGGCCCACGGCAGCGACTCGATCCGGCCGCCGTAGAAGCGGCGGTTCACGAGCTCGGCGAGGTCTTCGCCGCCGGCGCGGTAGGACCGGGTCAGGGACAGGGTCGGCAGGAGCGTCGAGAGCTTCGCGAGCGCGGAGTCCGCGTGCAGGGCGTCGAGCGTCTCCTCGTCCACCTGCAGCGCACGGTGCGCGGGGTCGACGGCGATCCGGAACGGCGACGGGGTCTGCGTCACCGGGTCACCGAAGACGACGGTCTGGCGGGCGCGACGGACGGCGTCGACGGTCTCGGCGATGGTCACGGCACCGGCGTCGACGAGGATCACCGTGTCGAACGGCATCGTGTCGGCGATCTGCGGGACCTCGTACGGGGACGCGAGCCACACCGGCGCGATCGACCGGGACAGGTGCGGGGCGGAGTCCTGGAGCAGGCGCGAGGTGATCGCGCCGTCCTTGAGCTGCGACTTCAGCGCCGCGGCTTCTTCCGGCCAGTCGACGAGACCGACCTTCCAGTTCTCGGCGAGCTGCCACGCGAGGCCCTGCGAGACACCGGCGGCGTGCGCGTCGTCGACGAGGCGGAAGTCGGCCTCGACCCGGTCGAGCATGTCGGTGTTCGCGCCGAGCAGCGCACGGTCGGACTCGAGCATCGTCTCGAGGGCGGACTGCCACCACGCGAGCTCGAGCTCCGCGGGGACCTGCGTGTCCGGGACGTGCCGGTTCGCGAGGTCGGTGATGAGCGGCTGGAGCTGCAGGTCGCGGAGGGTCTGCATGAGCTCGGTGCGCTCCTGCAGGTTGTGCAGGACGTCGGACTCCTCGGCCAGGGTGCCGATGTACGGCAGGAGCTGGTCGACGGGCATGTTCGCGAGCTGTTCGTCGCGGCTGGTGCGACCGAGCGGCTCGTCGAGGCGGGCCAGGTCCTCCACGACGTTCGAGAACAGCACCTGGACGTCCGCGATGCCCGTGGGGACCTCGGGGTTGACGCCCGCGGCGACGTAGCGCTGCCAGAGCACGCGCTGCTGCTGCACGCGGGTCAGTGCCTCGTGCAGGTCGGAGACGTGCACACCGGGGCGGACGTACTCCCGCGCGAGCTTCTTCAGCCGGCGTCGGTTCGTGGACGACATCGGGGCGCCCTCGCCGCGCGGGGCGGTCGCCGCCACGAGCTCGGACACCGAACGGTCGAAGACCACCGGCAGGAAGCGGTCGAGCGTGTCCCGGATCTCGGTGAGCAGGCGGAGGTAGATCCCGAGCTCGTTGATCGTCGTGAACTGCCGCATCCGGGTCGTCGCGATGAGTTCGTGCGCGCGCTGGAGCAGCGTCGGCAGGGACCCGCCGTGCAGGTCCTTGGCGATCTTGTGGGCGCGCTGCGCACCGTCGCTCGAGGAGAACTTCGCGCCGTACCAGGGCGAGTCGTCCGGACCGTAGCGGAACTCGCCGAGGTTCGCCGCGCTGACCATCGTCTCGGCGACGCGGGAGCGGCCGGTGACCATGGCGCTGACGGACTGCTTCGACAGCCGCGCGGTCGTCGACGGGGGCACGGGCAGCAGCGACAGGCGGGAGAGCTCGACCAGGCAGTCGAGGACGCTCACGCCGAAGTCGGGGTCGGTCCGGGAGAGGCCGCCGCGGTAGTCGGTGAGGACCTTGCGGAGCCGGACGAGGGCGTCGTCGACCTCACGCAGGGACGGGCGGGTCGCCTTCTCGTTGCGGGCGATGGCCCGGACCACGTCACGGCGGAGGGTCGCTGGCGTCACGGCGACACCCGGCAGGTGCACCTCGCCGAAGCGGGCCGCGATGCCGCGGAGGGTCGCACGACGCGGGCTGACCACGAGGACGCGCTTGTTCGCGGCGACGAGGCCACCGAGTGCGTTCACGATCGTCTGCGTGCCGCCGGTACCCGGCAGGGTCTTCACGACGATGGAGTTGCCGGCCGTGATCTGCGCGATCACGTTCTCCTGCTCGTCGTCGGCGTCGAGCAGCAGGGTGTCGGTGTCCGGGCTGCGCTCGTCCGACGGGGTCTGCTCGACCGGGTGGTACGACTGCTCGACCTGCCACTTGGCGCTGGGGTTGCCGGCGAGGGCGTCGAGCACGGGGTGCGAGAGGTCCTTCGTGTCCTCGACCAGGCCGGTCGCGACCTCCGCGAAGGTCGAGACGACGAGCCGGGCGTGCACCGAGAAACCGGGGATGTGCGCCGTCAGACCACGCAGCCGGTCGATCACCGGGTTCGGGGTGAACGAGCCGTCCTGCTGCGCCAGGGCGACGAACGCCTGGGAGTCGAGCGTCACGCCGAACTGCTCGCGGAGGGCGTCGGCGAGTGCCGGGTTCAGCACGGGTTCGCCGAGGAGCCGGACCTCGAAGTCGCGGCCGTGGCGGCGGATCGCCAGCGGGCGGAGCAGCACCGGGCCGCGGAACTGCTCGTCGCCGCGCTGCCAGTCGGCCATGCCGATGCCGAGGTTCACGGCGTCGATGCCGCGCACGGTGGCGAGCTCGGTGCCCTTCGCCTCGACGTGGTTCGCCGCGATGCGGGCGGCGCGGAGTGCCACCTCGTCGCGGATCAGGCTCGAGAGCAGCGTGGTCTTGCCGGTGATGAACTGTGCGAGACCACCGGGGTGGGTCGTGGAGAGCTCGATGCGGGCGCGAGGGTGGTCCGCGAAGTGCACGAGCGGGCTGGAACCGCCGACGCCCGCCAGCTGTGCGCGCCAGGCGTCCCAGACGGGTTCCGCCGCGTTCGTCGCGGTGAGCCGCGGGTCGCCGAGGCTGATCGCGTGCGGGCTCGTCACCTGGAGCTCGGGGCGGAGCGAGCGGTCCAGCTCGTCGCCGTCGGTGTCGGTCTCGTCTGCACG
The DNA here is from genome assembly GCF_003762905.1 of Curtobacterium sp. ZW137. Classification (GTDB taxonomy): domain Bacteria; phylum Actinomycetota; class Actinomycetes; order Actinomycetales; family Microbacteriaceae; genus Curtobacterium. The sequence continues at coordinate 35,424 of NZ_RJKS01000006.1, forward strand.
GACGGCGTCGTCGCGGTCGGTGGCGTCGGGAGTGCTCGTCGTGTCGTCCTGCTCGTCGCGGTGCTGCTGGTCGTCGGGCCGTGCTCCCCCGGCGGCGCGCGCGTCCTCAGCGGGGACGTCGCCGTTCACGTCGTCCTCGCCGTCGGTCACCCTGTCCGCACGCCACACACGCCCACTGTAGGCGGAAGCGCACCAGCACTCTGGCAATGAACCGAGGTTTCGGGAGATCCGGGCGGTCCCGAGGCGGTCCCCCGACCCCGTCTGTGGTACCAACGTGGCATGGCCATCGACGACCGAACCGCTCCCCCCACCGCTGCTCCCTCACGGCGCCGGTCGGTCCCTGCCGAGATCTCCCGCTCGTGGCTCCTCGTCGCCGGCACCGCCTCGGACCGCTTCGAGTCGGCCTCCCGGTCCCGCGCGGACCAGATCATCCTGGACATCGAGGACGCCGTGGACCCCGCCGCGAAGCCCGCCGCCCGGGCCACCGTCGCCGACTGGCTGACCGGAGGCGGCGACGCCTGGGTGCGGATCAACGACGTGACGACCGACTTCTGGGCCGACGACGTCGAGGAGCTCCGCGGGCTGCCCGGTCTGCTCGGCGTGATGCTCGCGAAGACCGAGAGCCCGGCGCAGGTCACCGACACCTGGCACCGGCTCGGCGGCCAGACCCCGGTGATCGCGCTGGTCGAGTCGGCACTCGGCATCGAGGAGGCGACCTCCATCGCCCGCGCGCAGGGTGCGTTCCGCCTGGCCTTCGGCAGCGGCGACTACCGCCGCGACACCGGCACCTCGGCGGACACCCTCGCGATGGCGTACCCGCGGTCCCGGCTCGTCGTCGCCTCCCGCGTCGGGGACCTCCCCGGCCCGATCGACGGCCCCACCGTGGGCTCGTCGCACCCGATCCTCCGCGAGCAGTCCCAGGTCGCCGTGTCCCTCGGGCTCACCGGCAAGCTGTGCCTCGACACCGACCAGCTGCCCGTCATCAACGAGGTGATCTCGCCCACGTCGACCGACGTCGCCTGGGCGCAGGACTTCCTCGACGACTTCGAGGCCCGCGGCCGCGTGATCCGCGACGGCTCCGACCTGCCGCGGCTCGGGCGTGCCCAGAAGATCCAACGACTCGCCGAGGCCTTCGGCGTCGAAGCACGTTAGGGGTTCCGCATGACCTGGTCAGCTCCCGAGCCCGGCCCCACGTCCGGCCCGCCGCCCTCGCAGTCGCAGTCGCAGTCGCAGTGGGAACGCGGCGGCTCGACGCTCTTCCCGCCGGGCAGGCTCGCCGACCGGATCTCCACGGTGCTGCTCCTGGCCTTCGGAGCGATCCTGGTGATCGTGGTCGCCATCGTGGCGCTGATCGCGACGATCTCGGCCACCGCGACGTGCGACGCCGCGACCGGCTGCTCCCCCGGCGGCTACATCGGCGGTGCCTCGCTCGCGGTGGGCGGCGCGTTCGTGATCGGCGTGGCGACGGTCGTCCTGGCGATCGGTGCGTGGATCCGTCGGCGCACCTCGTGGTGGATCGCCGCGGTGGGCTTCCTGCTGGCCGTCGCGTGCATCACGTGGGGTGGCGTGGTGTTCGCGGGCGCGGCCGACGGCGACACCTCGTCGTCGAGCAGCAGCACGATCTGACGCGGGTCCGCCGGCGCCGGACGCGATGGGCGCCGGTCTGGAGGCTCGTGCCGGCCCCGCCACGAGCCTCCAGGCCGGTGACCGGTCACGTCCCGGACCGGGCGCACGTCCCACGTCGAGGCGTAGCGTCGCGCGCATGGGCAGGGTGAGCCGGACGACGGTGGCCATCGTGGGCGGCGGGCCCGCCGGAGTGGTCCTCGGGCTGCTCCTGGCCCGCGCCGGCATCGCGGTCCGCGTGGTCGAGAAGCACGACGACTTCAACCGGGACTTCCGCGGCGACACGGTGCACGCCTCGACGATCCGGCTCCTCGACGAGCTCGGCCTCGGCGACCGGTTCCGGGCGCTCCCGCAGTCCCGGCTCGACGACTTCTCGCTGCCGATGGCCGACGGTTCCCAGCTGCGGCTCGGCGACTTTTCGCGGCTCCGCCCGCCGTACGACCACGTCGCGATGGTGCCGCAGTGGGACCTGCTCGACATGCTCGTCGGCGCTGCCCGCGAGGAACCGTCCTTCGACATCGTGGTGGGCCGTGCCGCGTCCGACCTGATCGTCGAGAACGGCCTGGTCGTGGGCGTGCACCTGCACCCGTACGACGAACCCGACCGCGAGCACGAAGAGCTCCGCGCGGAGCTCGTCGTCGCGTGCGACGGCCGGGACTCGGTGCTCCGGGCCGCGGCCGGACTGCACCCGCGGGAGTTCCCGGTGCCGTTCGACACCTGGTGGTTCCGGCTGCCCAAGGGACCCGGGGACGCCGACACCGCGCTCGTCCCCGCGTTCGACGGGAGCGACGTGCTCCTGAGCTTCCCGCGCGGCGACTACCACCAGGTCGCGTACTTCGCGCCGAAGGGGTCCGACGCTCGACTCCGCGCGCTCGGCGTTGAGGACTTCCGGGCGCGGGTCGCGCGGATCCGGCCGTCGTTCGCGGACCGGGTCTCCGCGATCGACTCGATGGACGACGTGCACGTGCTCGACGTGCGGATGGACCGGCTGCGGCGCTGGTGGCGGCCGGGGCTGCTGTGCATCGGGGACGCGGCGCACGCGATGTCACCGGCGGGCGGGGTCGGGATCAACCTCGCGGTGCAGGACGCCGTCGCGGCAGCGGCGATCCTCGCGCCGGCGATCGTCGGCGGCGTCCGCGGACGGTCCCTGAACCACGCGCTCGCGGCGGTGGAGCGGCGGCGGACCCCACCGGCCGTGATCGTGCAGGGCGCCCAGCGGATGCTGCACCGGGTGGTGTTCGAGCGCGCGTTCGCGGGGCGGCTGCAGGGCGGCCCGCCGATCCTGCCCGCCGTGCTGGCGAAGTACGTGCCACCGGCTCGTGGGCTCTACGCGCGGGGGATCGCGTTCGGTCCGCTGCCGGAGCACGCGCCGACGTGGGCACGCCCGGCTTCGGACACCGAGACCGAGCAGACCTGAACGGGGCGGCTCTGCCCGGGCGCATGCTGGGCCCATGAAGCAGCGAACCATCGGTGACACCAACGTCAGCGCGATCGGCCTCGGCGGCATGCCGATGTCCATCGAGGGACGACCCGACGAGCGACGGGCCATCGCGACGATCCACGCGGCGCTCGAGGCCGGGGTGACCCTCATCGACACCGCGGACGCCTACCACCTCGGAGGCCACGACGAAGTGGGCCACAACGAGGAGCTCATCGGGCGGGCGGTCCGCGAGTACCACGGCGACGCGGACTCGGTCCTCATCGCGACGAAGGGCGGGCACCTCCGCCCGACGGCCGGAGCGTGGACGCAGAACGGCGACCCGGCGTACCTCAAGGAAGCGGCGAAGGCCTCCGCGAAACGGCTCGGCGTCGAGACCATCGACCTGTACCAGTTCCACCGGCCGGACCCCGCCGTGCCCTACGCGGACTCGATCGGCGCGCTCGCGGAGCTGCTCGACGAGGGCGTGATCCGGATGGCCGGCATCTCGAACGCCGACGTCGACCAGATCCGGCAGGCGAACGAGGTGCTCGACGGTCGGCTCGTCTCGGTGCAGAACCAGTACTCGCCGAAGTTCCGGTCGAGCGAGGTCGAACTCGAGCTCTGCGACGAGCTGAGCATCGCCTTCCTGCCGTGGAGCCCCCTCGGCGGCATCGCCGGAGCGTCGGACCTCGGCACCACCTACCAGGACTTCGCCACGGTCGCCCGCGCCCACGGGGTCACCCCGCAGGTCGTCGCGCTGGCGTGGGAGCTGGCGAAGAGCGACGTCGTCGTGCCGATCCCGGGAGCCTCACGGCCGCAGTCGATCCTCGACTCGGTGACCGCGGCGACCGTGAAGCTCCGCCCCGAGGAGATCGACCGACTCGACCGTTCGGAGGCCGCTGCGGCCTAGTCGCAGACCTTGCTCATCGCCTGCGTGGAGGACTGCACGTCGGTGATCGAGTCCTGCAGCTTGGTCGAGTCCACCGACTTCGGGTCCTTCGAGAAGGCCTCGAGCTGTCCGACGAGGTTCGAGAACGACTGCTCGAACCCGGCGGCGGTCTCGTGGACCTCCTTGTTCGTCACCTTGTCGGTGGCGGCCTTGAGCTTGCCGTCGAAGTCCTTCAGCGTCGCCACCGCAGCGGTCGGGTCGCTCTGGAACTTCGTCATCTGGGACTGCAGCTGGGTCGACACGGACTTCATGTCGCTCTCCAGCGTCTTGCAGGCCTCGGCCTTGCTCTGCGTCGCCACCGGCTTCGCGGCCGTGGTGGCGTCGCCGTCGGATCCGCCCGAGCCGGACGCGCAGCCGGCGAGCAGGACGACGGCGACGGCAGCCGTGGTGAGTGCAGCGAACTTCTTCATGGTGATCCCCCTGGAGCAGATGGTCGAGACCCCGGCCGGGGTCATCGATGCGTCACCGAGCGTACATCGGAGCCGCACAGGCGGCCGGGCGTCCACGAGCGCCCGACGCGTACCGTCGAGGGCATGCAGGCCATCACCTTCGACCACCCCGGGGACGAGACCGTCCTCTCCCGCACCGAGCTCCCCGACCCGACGCCGTCCGACGGCGAGGTCCTCGTCGAGGTCGCCGCAGCCGGGGTCAACAACGCCGACCTGCAGCAGCGACAGGGCAACTACCCGCCGCCGCCCGGTGCGTCCGACATCCTCGGCCTCGAGGTCTCCGGCACGATCCGTGCGCTCGGCCCAGGGGTGACCGGCTGGGCCGTCGGCGACCGCGTCTGCGCGCTGCTCTCCGGCGGCGGGTACGCCTCGCTCGCCGTGGTGCCCGCGACCCAGCTGCTCCCGGTGCCGGACGACCTCGACCTGGTCAGCGCGGCGGCACTGCCCGAAGCGGCGTGCACCGTCTACTCGAACATCGGCATGCTCGCCGGGCTCCGTCCGGGACAGACGCTCCTGGTCCACGGCGGGACCGGCGGGATGGGCTCGCACGCGGTCCTCTGGGCGAAGGCGCTCGGGGCCCGGGTGATCGCGACGTCCGGCGGCGAACGGAAGGTCGCCGCGTCCCGGGAGCTCGGCGCCGACCTGGTCATCGACCACCGCACCGAGGACTTCGTCGCACGCTCGACGGACTTCACGGACGGCGCCGGCGTCGACGTGGTGCTCGACGTCGTCGGGCCCGCGTACCTGGCGCGGAACCTCGAGGTCCTCGCGCCGAACGGGCACGTCGCCGTGATCGCGTCCGGCAGCGGCACCGAGGCCACGCTGCCGTTCGGGCTGCTGATGCGGAAGCGGGCGACGATCAGCGGGACCACCCTCCGCGCGCGGCCGCTGACGGAGAAGGCGGAGATCGTCGAGGCGGTCCGCTACAACGTGTGGCCGTTCGTCGCGGACGGCAGGGTCCGTCCCGTGGTCGACGCCGTGCTGCCGCTCGCCGAGGCGGGTGAGGCGCACCGGCGACTCGCCGCCGGCGACGTGATCGGGAAGCTGCTGCTCACGCCCTGATCGCGCGGCGGGGCGCGACCGACTGGAGGCCCGGTGCCGGTCCGGCGGACCGGCACCGGGCCTCCAGTCGGTCGCCGTCAGGGCACGCGCGTCACGCGGCCGCGCGGGCCGACGCCACCACCTGCATGCACTTCTCGCCGAAGGTCGCGCGGAGCAGCGACGCGGCGTCCTGGTCGGCGTCGAACAGCGACGGCATGTCGATGGCGAGCATGACGCTGAAGATCATCCCGCTGCCGAGGAACCCCTGCACCTGCTCGTCCGGCATCCCCGCCTCGTCGCGGAGGAAGCGGTAGATCGCGAGGAAGCCGTCCCGTGCCGCCTGTCCGATCGCCGGCTCTGCGCCCGAGACGAACGCCTGGAGCAGCATCGTGTGCAGCCCCCGCGTGGCGGACAGGTCGATGAACTGCTCGCCGATCGCCTGTGCGCGGCGGTGTTCGTCGGCGTCGGACGGGAGCGCTGCGAGCGTGGTGCGCCATGCGTCGACGAGGGCCCCGAGGGTGGCGTGGAAGACCTCGAGGAACAGGGCTTCCTTCGTGCCGAACATCCGGACGACGTAGGGCTGGCTGATGCCGGCCGCCGTGGCGATCTGGTCGGTGGTGGTGCCGTTGTAGCCCTGGCGGCCGAAGAGGTCACGGGCGGCCTCGAGGATCATCGCCCGACGTTCGGCGGCGGGCATCCGTGCGGATCCGGAACTCATGGTTGACAGGTTATCAGTCGATTACTACAGTCCACCAGTGTAGTAATCATCCGATTACCAACAGAACGGAACCCTCCCCATGAAGCGACGCATCCCGGTCTGGCTCGCCATCGCAGCCGCGTCCCTCCCGATGTTCATGGCGACCCTCGACAACCTCGTCGTGACGAGCGCCCTCCCCGCCGTGCACGCGGACCTCGGCGCCTCCGTCGAGGAACTGCAGTGGATCACCAACGCCTACACGCTCTCCTTCGCCGCGCTGATGCTGCTGGCCGTCGGACTCGGCGACCGGTTCGGCCGTCGGCACCTCTTCATCGCCGGCATCGGCGTCTTCACGATCTCCTCCGCGTTCGCCGCGATGAGCACCGACCCCACCGCGCTCATCGTCTGGCGCGCCGTCGAGGGTGCCGGCGCGGCGGCGATCATGCCGCTCTCGCTCACACTCCTGGTCGGCAGCGTCCCGGACCGGCTCCGGACCGTCGCGATCGGGGCGTGGGGCGGCATCTCCGGACTCGGCGTCGCGCTCGGCCCGCTCATCGGCGGCGCCGTCGTCGAGGGGTGGAGCTGGGAGGCCATCTTCTGGCTCAACGTCCCGGTCGGGATCGTCGCCGTCCCGCTCGCCCTCCTGGCACTCCCGAACACCCTCGGTGCTCGCGTGCGTGCGGACTTCCTCGGCGTGGTGCTCGCCGGGCTCGGTGTCCTCGGCGTGGTCTTCGGGATCGTGCGGGGCAACGACGCCGGCTGGACCTCGGCCCAGGTGCTCGTCGGACTGGTCGGCGGTGGGCTGCTCCTGGTGGCGTTCGTCGTCCGGCAGGCCACGACCAGCGCCCCGCTCCTGCCGCTGCGGTTCTTCCGCGACCGGAGCTTCGCGCTCGCGAACGTCGTCGCGATGACGTTCTCGTTCGGAGCGTTCGGCGCGGTGTTCATCCTCATCCAGTTCCTGCAGGTCGTGCAGGGCCGTTCCCCGCTCGAGGCCGGCGTCTGGACGATGCCCTGGACCCTCGCCCCGATGGTGATCGCGCCGCTCGCCGGCATGGTCGCGCCCCGGGTCGGGACCCGCGTGCTGATCGCCGGCGGGATGGCGTTCCTGTCCGCCGGACTGTTCTGGATCGCGGGCGCGATGTCCGCGGACGTGACGTTCGCCGGTCTGCTGCCCGGGTTCCTGCTCGCGGGGATCGGCATGGGCGCCGTGTTCGGGCCGATCTCCACCGCGGTGCTCGCCCGGATGCCGCAGGAGGACCACGCGAAGGCCTCCGGCGCGAACTCCACGCTCCGGGAGATCGGCGTCGCGCTCGGCATCGCCGTGCTGACCGCGGTGTTCACCGGGGCCGGCGGGCAGCTGACGCCGACCGGGTACGTGGACGCGGCGCAGCCGGCGGTGCTCGTCGGGGCGGGCGTGGTCGCGGTCTCCGCGCTGGTGGCGTTGTTCCTGCCCGCGGGGCGCGGGGTCGCGGCGGCGGCGCCGGAGGCGGCGGGCGCCGCGCCCGCGGGCGTGCCGGACGCAGCGACCGCGGTCGGCGCGGCGCCCGCGGCGGCCGCGCCAGCGCCCTCGCCCGCGCCGGCCGCGTAGCGGCACGCCGCACAACCACGGCCAGCTCGCACCACGGGATCACGTGGTGCGAGCTGGTTGCTGTTGTGCGGGCCTCGACCGAACCGCCTGGAGGCCCGGTGCCGGTCCGGCGGACCGGCACGGGGCCTCCAGGCGGTCGCCGTGGGCACCGCGGTGGCCGAGGCGCGCTACGCGCCGACGCGGGAGAGGAACTCGACCAGGGCGGGGTGCTGCGGCGCGTCGAGGAGCTCGGCGGGAGCGCCCTGCTCGACGACCTCCCCGCGGTGCAGGAACACGATGCGATCGGCCACGTTCCGCGCGAAGTGCATCTCGTGCGTCGTCATCAGGATCGTGGAGCCCTGGCGCTGCAGTTCGGTGACCAGGTCGAGCACCTCCCCGACGAGCATCGGGTCGAGGGCGCTCGTGACCTCGTCGAGCAGGAGCAGCTCCGGGTCGGACGCGATCGCCCGGACGATCGCCACGCGCTGCTGCTGCCCGCCGGACAGCCGGTCCGGGTACGCCCCCGCGAACTCGCCGAGCCCGATCCGGTCCAGCAGCCGACGGGCGGTCGCCTCGGCGGTGGCACGGTCGATCCCGTGCACCTTCCGGGACGCCAGCGTCACGTTGTCGAGCACGGTGATGTGCGGGAACAGGTTGAACTGCTGGAAGACCACGCCGATGCGGGCCCGGGTGGCGTCGACGTCCACCCGCGGGTCGGAGATGTCCGCGCCCTGCAGGAAGATCTGTCCGTCGTCGATGCCCTCGAGCAGGTTCACCGTCTTGAGCAGTGTCGACTTGCCGGAACCCGAGGCCCCGATGACGCAGATGACCTCGTGCCGGTCGACGGTGAGGTCGATGCCGCGCAGGACCTCCTGGTCGCCGAACGACTTCCGGAGCCCACGGAGCTCCAGCACCGGTGCGGCGGGTGCGGTGCTCATACGGCTCCCCCGATCTGCTCGCGACGCTGCTGCCGGCGGGCGATGGCGTCGGTGACGCGGATGAGCGGCAGGCTGATCACGACGAACAGCAGGCCGGCGACGAAGTACGGCGTGAAGTTGTAGGTCTCGGCCTGGGCGATCTGGGCCGAGCGGACGGCGTCGACCGCGCCGAGGATCGAGACGAGCCCGACGTCCTTCTGCATCGAGACGAAGTCGTTCATCAGCGCGGGCGTCACCTTGCGGATCGCCTGCGGCATCACGACGAGCCGGAGCGTCTGCACATGCGAGAGCCCGAGCGACCGGGCGGCGAGGCGCTGCGAGGGGTGCACGGCCTCCATGCCCGCACGGAGCACCTCGGCGATGTACGACGAGTACGTCAGGACGATCGCGACGGTGCCCCACACCTCGGCGGGCAGGCGCGGGAAGATGCCGAGCCCCGGGATGCCGTACCCGACCAGGTACAGGACGATGATCAGCGGCAGCCCGCGGAACAGGTCGGTGTAGCCGGTGGCGAGCATCCGCAGCGGGAAGAAGACCGGGTTCGTCAGGCCCCGGACCACCGCGAGCAGGGTGCCGAACACGGCGACGCCGATCGCCGCGAAGAACAGGATCCGGATGTTCAGCCAGAGGCCGAGCAGGATGTCCGGGAACGTCGACGCGGCGACGCCCGGGTCGAAGAACGACTGCTGGACGGCGGCCCACCCGGGGGTGTTCACGACACCGAAGTAGACGATCGCCAGGACGACGAGCGTCGACGCGATCGACACCAGGATCGCCCGGCGTCCACGCTGCCGGCGGAAGATCTGCCGTTCGAGCTCGATCTGACTCGGCGCGGGCGACGTGACGGGCGTGCCCGCTCCTGCTGGGAGGGTCACGCTACTGCAGGACCGGGGTGTTCGTCTCCGACGACAGCCACTTCGTCTGCAGGTCCTGCAGCGTGCCGTCGTCGTCGAGCGTCTTCAGGGCCTTGTCGACCTTGCTCGTGAGTTCCGAGTCCTTCGGGAGCACGAAGCCGAACTGGTCGCCCTTGCCGTCGGCCGGGAACTGTGCGGAGACGGTGCCGTCGTCGAGCTGCGAGGCGGCCATGTAGAACGCCGTGGGCAGGTCGGTGACGATGGCGTCGATCTGACCGGACTTCAGGGCGAGGACGGCGTCGTCGTTCGAGTTGAAGACCTGCGGGGTCACCCCGAGCGTGTTCTTCACGCTCGCGATGCTGGTCGAGCCGGTCGCCACACCGATGGCGTCCTTCTTGAGCGCGGCGACGGTGGTGTCGTCCGCCGCGTCCGACTTCGTCGTCGTCACGACGGCCTGCGTGGTCGTGTAGTACGGCGAGGACATGTCGACGGCCTTCTTGCGCTTGGCGTCGATCGAGAACTGCTGGACGTTGAGGTCCCAGTCCTTCGGCCCGGGGGCGATCGCGCTGTCGAACGTGCTGCGCTTCCAGACCACGTCGGACTTGTCGTAGCCCATCTCCTTCGCGACGGCGTAGGCCACCGCGGACTCGAAGCCCTTGCCGGACTGCGGCTTGTTGTCCTCGACCCAGGGCGAGTACGCCGGCTGCCCGGTCGCGATCGTGAGCTTGCCGTCGGTCACCGTGCCGTCGGCGCTGTCACCGCTCCCCGAGGCGCAGGAGGACAGGGCGAGCGCGGCGACGGCGGCGGTCGCGACGGCGAGGGAGAGACGCAGGGTACGGGTCACGGTCGGGCCTTCGTGAGGGGGTCGAGGGGGCAGGGAGAATCGTACGGGGAACTGGTACACCACCGCGACCAGGGCGTCACGGTGCGCCTCAGGCCAGGGAGAAGTCCTCGAACGAGAAGCCCGGCGACACCAGGCAGCTCACGAGCACCTCGCCGTCCCCGGGCAGCGTCCGCTGCCACACGCCCCCGCGGACGAACGCCTGGGCGTCGTTCACCCGGTCGCGGCCGGCGTCGGGTCCGAGGGTGATCTGCTGCCCCGGCTCTGGCTGGTCGCCGTCGCCGCCGAGCTCGAGCACGACCGAGTCCGGCCCGTGCCACATCCAGATCTCGTCGCTCGTCACCCGGTGCCACGCGGACGCTTCGCCCGGCGGCAGCAGGAAGTGGATGAGCGTCGCGGCCGGCCGCTCGCCCGCCGCCGTCGTGACCGTGGCCGGCGAGGTCCACGTCCGGACGTACCAGCCGCCCTCGGGGTGCGGTTCCATGCCGAGTGCCGCTGCCCGGCGCGGGACGTCGAGCCACTCGATGAGCTCGCCGTCGACCGTTCGTCGTGCCACCTGATCGTTCATCGGACCATCATCCCGCGCCCAGACCCTCCGACCCACCGTCGAGCGCCCGCACCGTGCCGCGGATGACCGTCGCGGCAGCCCGTCCAGCGCCGTCCTCGACGAGTTCGGCGAGTGCGTCGGGCACCGTCCGGGCATCGACGTCGAACACGGCGAGATCGGCGCGCGCCCCGACGGCCAGGTGTCCGATCCGGTCCGTCCCGACCGCAAGTCCCATCGCGTGCGCTCCGCCGAGCGTCGCCGCGGCGAGCAACCGCTCGTGCAGGTCACGGTCGCCGTACCCCTGTGCCCGGGCGATCCGGTGCAGCGCGGTGACGTCCGCCATCAGGTCGAGCGACGGCGACGACGACAGCGAGTCGGTGCCGATCGCGATGGGACTGCCCTCGCGGAGGTAGTCCGCGACCGGCGGCGGGTCGAGCCCGATCACGGCGTTCGACCGCGGGCAGAGGGCGACGGCGGTGCCGCGCGCCCGGAGCAGCGCCCGGTCCGCCGCGGTCATGTAGACCCCGTGCGCGATGTGGCAGTCCGGCCCGAGGACCCCCAGCCGGTCCACGAACGAGGTCGCGCTCGCGCCGAACCCGAGCGCACGCATCGCCCGGAACGAGGGCACGTTCGCCAGGTGCCAGTCGGTGCCGTGCTCGAGCGAGGTGGCCAGCCGTTCCCCCTCGAAGGCTGCTTCGCCGAGGTGCAGGTGCAGCCGCAGTCCGCGTTGCCGGACGATGTCGGGCAGTTCCAGGAGCGGCGCGACGTCGAGTGAGTACGGCGCGTGCGGCGAGAGACCGGCACCCGGGGTGGTGGGGATGCGCGCGAGCTCGTCGAGGACCTGGTCGCGGCCGTGCTCCTGCCAGGCCGCGTTCTCCCAGTCCATCACCTCCCAGTAGGCGATGCCGCCGAGGCCGTGCGTCTCGAGTGCGGTCGCCGCCTCGATGTCGGTGACGATGTCGGCGATGCTCGTCACGCCCGCGGCGATCGACTGCGCGGCCCCCTCGGCGGCTTCGGCCCGCCAGTCGTGCGGTTCGGCGTACTCCTCGTTGAAGGCGGCCGCCCAGTCCTCGAATCCGTCGTACTGGCCTCGGCCGACACTGGCCATGCCGGTGTACTGCAGGTGCGAGTGCGCGTTGACCAGGCCGGGCAGCAGCGCCCCGCGCCAGCGTCGCTCGGTGAACGGCGTGCCGTCGAGCTGGTCCACGACCCAGGAGCGCTCGCCGACGTGCAGGATCCGCCCGTCGCGCACGGCGACGGCACCGTCCGCGATCGGCGGCGCGGTCATCGGGACGACGATGCGCGCCGAGTGCACGGTCGTCGGGTGGTCGCTCACGACGGGTCCCCGAATCGGCGGGTCCGGACGTCGGGCTCGCGTTCCGCAGGCTGCTCAGCAGGGCCGACGGGAGGCTCGGCTCGGCTCCCGAACGCGGCCAGCGCCACGCGGGCGGTCGCCTCGTCCACCTCCGGGTCGATCGGCACGACGGCGCGCGGCAGCTCGTCACCGTGCTCGAGCAGCATCCGGACGGCCCCGAGCTGCACGGCGAACGACAGGTCCATGATCTCGATCGGGTTGCCCTCGGCCGCGGTGATGTTGATGCACCCGCCGTCGTCGAGCACGAGGACCCCGTGCTCGCCGCCCGGGAACGTGAACCGCTCGGCCTTCGGCCCCACCGTCGTCCGGGTGGCACCGGCGGCGAGCGCGTCGTCGATCGCGATCTCCTGGTCGACCCCGCCGGCGACCGCGACGACGGCGTCGGGAGCGCAGGCCCGCAGCGCCTCGACGGTGATCGTGTCGCGGACGCCCGTTGCGCTCATCACCAGGTCGGCGTCACGGACGGCGTCGACGAGCGGTGCGACGGCGTACCCGGCGAACTGCGCCTGCAGCGCACGGACGGGGTCGGTCTCGGTGACCGTGACCCGGAAGCCGAGCGCGCGGAGCACCAGGGCGACCCCCTCGCCGACGTGCCCGAACCCGGCGACGACAGCCGAGCCTCCCGTCAGCGCTGGGTGAGGAGTGGCGGACGTGAGCCGGTCGACCAGGTCGAGCACCGCGAAGACCGTCGACTGCCCGGTGCCGTACCGGTTGTCGAAGAACGTCTTCGTGCGGGCGTCGTTCACGGCGATCACCGGGATGCCGAGCTGCCCGCGCTCGGCAAGCACCCGCAGGGGACGGAGGCCGCTCGTCGTCTCCTCCGCTGCGCCGAGCATCGCCCCGAGCAGGTCGGGCCGTTCCTGGTGCGCGAGCCGGATCAGGTGCGAGCCGTCGTCGAGGAGCACGTGCGGCCGCGTGTCGAGCATCGCGAGCGCCAGGTCCTTCTGCTGCGCGAGCGTCGCGGTGCTGCTCGCGTGCACGGTCATCCCGGTGGTCCGCAGCGCCTCCGCGACGGCGTCGTCGGTCTCGTCGGCGTGGGCGTAGACGACGACGTCGGCGCCGGCGTCGCGGAGGAGCAGGCTCAGGACGGCGGTCTTCGGCTCGAGGACCATCGCGACGCCGATGCGGGTGCCGCGGAGCAGCCCGCCGTCGCGGAGTTCGGCGCCCACCGCGCGGGAGACCGGCATCGAGCGGCGAGCCCAGCGGAGGCGCGCATCGGCTGCCGAGTCGTCCTCCGGGTCGCGGCCCGTCGAGACGAGGAACACGTCGTCGGACAGCATCGGGACGCCGAGGACGCCCGGCCGTGCCGGCGCGACGGGGCCGAAGGCGTCCTCGTCGACCGCGGGGAGGTGTCGGCCGGCGTCGATGACGACGAGGGTGCTGCCGCGGGGGCGGTCGGCCTCGTGTTCGATCGCCGGGGTGCTCTCCTCCGGGGTGCCGAGGCACCAGAGCTGGTCGGCGTGGTCGTGGTCGTGGTCGTGTTCGGTTGTCTCGCGCGCGCCGAGGCCGGTGAGCAGCGCGCGGAGGACGGCCGCGTCGCGGGGGTCACCGCCGATGATCCGGAACCGACGGGCCGCGACGAGCAGGTTCGTGGTCCTGGCGAAGTGCCGGACGGCCGCCGATGCCCAGGCTCGCGTGGTTGCGTCGGGTCCTGGGGGCATGGTCTCAGCGTAGGGCCGCGCGCTCGGGCATCTCGGCGTGCGGCGGTCAGCGTGCGGCGCCTGCCGTGCGGCGTGCGGCGTGCGGCGGTCAGCGCAGTGCGTGGGGCGGCGGTGCGTCGTCCCAGCCGGTCGCTCCCACGGGAACCGCTGCTGTCGCCCGGCGGGCACGGTTCCGGAAGTGCACCTGCACGCCGATCAGCACCGCGACGCCGATCGCCGACACGATCGCGAGCCCGACCAGGTAGAGCGTCGTCGCGAGTCCGGCGATCGCCATCGGCACCGTCCCGTTCTGCGCGGCGGAGAGCGGCGTCCCCGTCAGCACGAACGCCAGCACCGTGGAGATGGTCGAGTTCGAGTCGTACAGCCCGTGCAGCAGCGAGACGACGACGTACGTGACCAGCACGGTCCACGTCCACCGGAACCGGGGACGGCCGTGTGCGACGCCGAACAGCACGGCGCCGAGGATCGCCGTCCAGAGCACATGCCCCACCGGCGACAGGATCGCGCGGAGGACCTCGGTCTGCAGCAGCGACACCAGGTCGATGCCACGCGACGTGATCGCGGCGTTGAACGCGTAGCCGGCGGACTCGAACGCGGCGAAGCCCGCACCGACCGTCGCGCCGAGGAGCGCCCCCTGTCTCGCGGTCTTCGGGCGCACCCGCCAGCCGACGACCACGAGCAGCACGCCCTTGACGAACTCCTCGACGAAGCCGACCAGCAGGTAGAGCGCCGCGCCCTGGCGCAGGTTCGACTCGAGCAGGGACGCCCCGAGCACGCCGAGGATCCCGCCGACGAAGAACGCCGTGACGAGCTGCATCGTGCTCACCGTGCCGGTCACCCGCTCGATCACGAACAGGACGACGGTGAAGGGGACGAGGAAGCTGCCGAGCAGGATGATCGTCGGCACCAGGTTGGTGTTGCTCGTGAACACCGTGACCACGATCGTCACGACCCAGAGCACGAAGCCGACGACGAGCGTCTTCCACCACCAGCCGTGCCGGTGGTGCGGGTGGTCCACGGGTGCGTCGCTGGTCAGGGCCATGCGCCCATCGTGCCGCGGCGACCGGGCGACTGCTCACGGGAATGTCCGACGTCGGTCTGTTGTAGTGGACACCATGACCGACGAGACCTTCGACCAGGTGACCATGTTCGGCGCGGACTGGTGCCGCGACTGCCGGCGTTCCAAGGCGCTGCTCGACAAGCTCGGCGTGGCGTACACGTACGTCGACGTCGAGGTGGAGGCCTCGGGGGCGTCCCGGGCGGAGGCGATCAGCGGGCGGAAGAACATCCCCGTCGTCGTGCTGCCGAACGGGAAGCACTTCGTGGAGCCCTCGGACGCCGAGCTGCAGGCGGAGCTGGAGCTCGCCGGCGCGGTCTGAGCGCAGTACTCCCCGAAAGCGACAGTGGTCCGCCGGAAACGGCGGCTCCACTGTCGCTTTCGTGTACCCGTTGTCGCGCCCGACGCTCGACCGGTCCACGAGCGACACCTCCCCGCCGAATGCGCGGCGCATCTGGCTGCACGGTGTCGCTTTCGTCGCCTGGGCCCGCCTCGGAGCGAGCCGCCACGCTCCGACCCACGGACATCGGATGAATCGGGCATGATGGCCGCGTGATCATCGACGCTCACCACCACCTCTGGGATCCCGCCGACCGGCCGTACCCCTGGATGGACGACTCGGTCGCCCCGCTCCGGCGGCGGTTCGACCTGGACGACCTGCGCGCGGCGAGCGGGCCGGCGACCCGGGCGGTGGCCTGGGCGACCGGGGACGTCGCAGGCAGCAGCCCCCGCGACGGCGGCGCCAGCAGCAGCCCCCGCGACGGCGGCGCCAGCAGCAGCCCCCGCGACGGCGGCGCAGGCAGCAGCCCCGGCGACGGCATCACCGCCACGATCGTCGTCCAGGCCGTGCACGACCCCGGCGAGACCACGTGGCTCCTCGCCCAGCCTGCTCCCGTCGCCGGCGTCGTCGGGTGGGTGGACCTGACCGCCCAGGACGTGGCCGACCGGCTCGCCGCGCTCCGGCAGCACCCGCGACTGGTGGGCATCCGGCACCAGGCGCAGGACGAACCCGACCCGGACTGGCTCGCCCGGCCCGACGTGGTCCGCGGGGTCCGGGCCGTCGCCGATGCTGGGTTCGTGTTCGACCTGCTCGTCCGTGGCGCGCGGGAGCACGCCGCCGCGATCGCCCTCGTCGACGCCGTGCCCGACGGGACCTTCGTGCTGGACCACGCCGGCAAGCCCGCCATCGCGGACGATCCCGACGACCCGACCGTGCGCATCGCCTGGCGGGCCCGCATGCAGGACCTCGCCGCGCGGCCGAACGTGTCGTGCAAGGTGTCCGGCCTGCTCACCGAGGCCGGCGCCGACTGGCGGCAGCGCCCCGTCGCCCGGTACGCCCGCGAGGCCGTCGAGGCCTTCGGCCCCGACCGCGCGATGTTCGGCTCCGACTGGCCCGTCTCCACGCTCGCGGCGGACTACGCCACCGTCGTGCACACGACGCAGCACGCGCTCGTGGACCTCAGCGACGACGAGCGCGACGCCGTGTTCCACCGGACCGCGGCACGCGTCTACCTTGCCGAAGACCAGCCCCAGACATAGGATGTTTCCGCTGCACCGGCGCAGCGGAGAGAGCGAGGAACGATGAAGTTCGCACGACTCGGCCCCCTGGGACGCGAGGTCCCCGTGGCCCTCGACACCGACGGGCAGGCATGGGACCTCCGCCCGATCACCACGGACATCAGCGGGGCGTTCCTCGCATCGGACCCCGTCGGCCGCGTCCGGCACGCCCGTGAAGCCGGCGACCTCAAGCCCGTCCCGGACGCCGACGCCCTGCGCCGCGGCGCACCCGTGGCCCGCCCCGGCAAGGTCGTCTGCATCGGCCTGAACTACCGCGACCACGCGGCCGAGACCGGCGCGGAGATCCCCACAGAGCCCATCGTGTTCATGAAGGACCCGATGACGGTGATCGGCCCGGACGACGAGGTGCTCGTCCCCCGCGCGAGCACGAAGACCGACTGGGAGATCGAGCTCGCCGTCGTGATCGGATCGGTCGCGAAGTACTGCGAGTCCGAGGACGAGGCCGCGACCCACATCGCCGGCTACGCCATCGCGAACGACGTCTCCGAGCGGGAGTTCCAGCTGGAGCGGGGCGGGCAGTGGGACAAGGGCAAGTCCTGCGAGACCTTCAACCCGCTCGGCCCGTGGCTCGTGACCCCGGACGAGGTCGACCCCGCGGCGCTCCCGTTGCGCCTCAGCGTGAACGGCGAGGTCCGGCAGGACGGCACGACCGCCGACATGATCTTCCGACCGGCGGAGATCGTCCGGTACCTGTCCCAGTTCATGGTGCTCTACCCGGGCGACGTGATCAGCACGGGCACCCCGGCGGGCGTCGCGCTCGCCGGCAACGCCCCGTACCTGCAGCCGGGCGACGTCGTCGAGCTGACGGCGGAGGGCCTCGGATCGCAGCGCCAGACGGTCGGGGCAGCCTGATGCCCGGCACGCACGCCGGTCTCCGGGCGATCGTCACGGGCGGCGCCTCCGGGATCGGCGCGGCGATCACCGCGGCACTCCGGGAGCGCGGGGCGACGGTGGCGGTACTCGACCTGCAGACGTCCGGCGTCACCGACGGCACGATCGCCGTCCCGTGCGACGTCGGGGACGACGAGAGCGTCCGCACCGCGGTCGCCAGCGCCGTCGAGGCCCTCGGTGGGCTCGACGTGCTCGTCAACAACGCCGGCATCGGCGCCCAGGGCACGGTCGAGGACAACCCCGACGACGAGTGGCGGCGCGTGTACGAGGTCAACGTGCTCGGCGCCGTCCGGCTCTCCCGCGCCGCACTCCCCCACCTCCGCGGATCGAGCAACGCGAGCATCGTCAACACGTGCTCGATCGCTGCGACCGCGGGGCTCCCCCAGCGGGCGCTCTACTCCGCGACGAAGGGCGCCATCGCGGCGCTCACCCGGGCGATGGCGGCCGACCACATCCGTGAGGGCATCCGCGTCAACGCCGTGAACCCGGGCACCGCGGACACCCCGTGGGTCGCGCGGCTGCTCGCCACCGCCGGGGACCCGGCGGCCGAACGCGCGGCGCTCGAAGCGCGCCAGCCCCACGGTCGGCTCGTCGCGCCGGAGGAGGTCGCCGAAGCCGTCGCGTACCTGACGAGCCCACTCGCCCGTTCGACGACGGGCGTCGACCTGGCCGTCGACGGCGGGATGCAGGCACTCCGGCTCCGGCCCGCCTGATGGCCGGTTCGCGGCGCCGCCGCATCGGTCGGGAGGCTCGGCCCGGGTATCGTCGGGAGGTCCCGTCCCAACCGGCTCAGGAAGAGGGCACCGCATGGCTTCGCTGACCGACGACGCGATCGCGCGCATCCAGCAGATGATCGTCTCCGGCGAGCTCGCTCCCGGGCAGCGCCTGCCGCCGGAGAAGGAGCTGAGCGAGTCCCTCGGGCTGTCCCGGAACAGCCTCCGCGAAGCGGTGAAGGCACTCGAGCTGATCCGCGTGCTCGACGTCCGCCGCGGGGACGGGACGTACGTGACGAGCCTCGAGCCCTCGGTCCTCCTCGAAGCGGTCTCCTTCGTCGTCGACATGCACCACGACCGCTCCCTCGTCGACCTGCTCGAGGTCCGGCGCATCCTGGAGCCCGCCTCCGCCGTGCTCGCCACCGCCCGCGCGACGGAGCAGCAGATCGACGAGCTCGCGACGCTGATGGCGACCGTCGACGACGACACCGGCGTCGAGGACCTCGTCGCCCACGACCTGCTCTTCCACTCCACGATCGCCGGCATCGGCGGGAACCAGTACCTCTCGGGGCTCCTCGACGCCCTGTCGAGCAAGACCGTCCGGGTGCGGGTGTGGCGCGGCCTCACCCAGAACGGCTCCGTCCAGCGGACCCTCGACGAGCATGCCGCCATCGTGGACGCGATCCGTCGCCGCGACCCCCAGCTCGTGCAGGCCCTCGTCGTGGCGCACGTCGAGGGTGTCGAGCGCTGGTTGCGGCGTTCCCTGGACTGATCCGTTCTGCGCACATGTGGCCGCGTGCAGTTGATCACGTGTTCACTCAGTGGCTGACCTCGGCACCGGCGAACCCGCCGGTGCCGATTCGTTCGTTCCACCAGGAGGACACCGTGCTCGGTCTCATCATCAGCTTGATCATCATCGGACTGATCGCCGGTGCGCTCGCGCGCCTGATCATCCCGGGGAAGCAGCACATCTCGATCCTCATGACCATCGTGCTCGGCATCGTCGGCTCGTTCGTCGGCGGGTTCCTCGGGTTCCTGATCTTCCAGCACGACCCGATGGACGGCTTCTTCCAGCCGGCGGGCATCATCGGTTCGGTGATCGGCGCGGTCATCGTGCTCTTCATCTACACGCGCTTCGCCGGTCGGAGCGCCTCGCGCCGCTGACCCCAGCGGCAGCGGCAGCGGTGCCGATCGGCGCCGCACCATCGGAAGCGGCTCGCACCACGGTTCTCCGTGGCGCGAGCCGCTTTCCGTTGTGCGGGGACGTCTGACACCAGACGCGCGACGGAGCGGCCCGGCCGCAGCGGGGCCCGTCGCCCTCAGGCGGGGAGCAGCCCCTCTGCGCGCAGGTCGGCCCACAGCTCCTCGGGGACGACCGCGGCAGCACGCGCCGCGTTCTCCCGCACCTGCGCCGCGGACTGGGCGCCGACCGCCACGGTGCGCACCGCCGGAGCCCGGCGTGGGAAGGCCAGTGCGGCATCGGGCAGCGTGACCCCGTGTCGCGAACAGACCGCGGCGAGCGCCCGGGCCCGCTCCAGGACCGATGCCGGCGCCGGGGCGTAGTCGTACGTGGTGTCCGGCGCGGGCAGCGGGTTGCTGAGCAGCCCCGAGTTGTAGACGCCGACCGCGACGACGTCGACCCCGAGCGCGGCGCAGCGGGCGACGAGCTCGGCCGCGGGCTGTTCGAGCAGCGTGTACCGCCCGGCCAGCATGATCACGTCGCAGAGCCCGGTGTCCACGGCAGCCGACAGTGCGGACACCGAGTTCGACCCGACCCCGACGGCCTGCACGACCCCTTCGTCCCGGAGTGCGGCGAGCGCCGGCAGAGCCTGGGTCAGACCGTCCGTCAGCGAGTACACGTCCGGGTCGTGCAGGTACGCGATGTCGACGTGGTCGAGCCCGAGCCGCTCGAGGGACTCGTCGAGCGACCGACGGACCCCGGACGGCGACGGGTCCCACTGCCGCACCAGGTCGTTCGGTACCGCGAACCCGCCGGAGGCGAGGTCGGTGCCGTCGCCGGAGCCCGGCACGAGCAGTCGTCCGACCTTCGTGGACACCCGGTACGAGGACCGTGGGCGGTCGGCGAGCGCCGCTCCGAGCCGGCGTTCGGAGCGTCCGAGTCCGTAGTGCGGCGCGGTGTCGAACCCGCGCACGCCGACGTCCCACGCGGCGTCGACGGTGGCGCGGGCGTCGTCGTCCGTCACCGGGTGGAGCAGGTTCCCGATGCCGGCGCCGCCGAACCAGAACGGCCCGGTGTCGAGGTCGAACGGCGCGGTCACGACGTCTGCTCCGACAGGGTCCACACGAGCGGCACCCCGTCGTCGTTCCCGGAGTAGTCGTCGTCGGCCTCGAGCAGGGGGTTGATGACCTCCTGCCAGGCGGCGTTCACCGGGTCGTCCGCCAGGGAGCGGCGCATCGCCCGGTAGTCCGTCACCTCGATGAGGTGGATCAGGTCCTGCCCGTCGCGCCAGATGCTCCAGTTCGTCACGCCGGCACCGCGGAGCCGCACGACGAGCTCGGGCGGGATCGCGGCGTGCGCCCGTTCGTAGGCGCCCTCGCGACCCGCCCGCAGCCGGGTGCGGGAAAGGATCCGCTGCATCAGTCGCGGAGGAAGAGCTCGACGACGGGCACCGCCACGTCGGGCCGGACCACCGGGAGCGTCAGCGTCAGGGTGCCGGCGGGCTGTCCGCCGAGGCCGGTGTTCTGCGCGCGGGTGTCCGGCGGGATCTCCCGGAAGTGCAGCTCGGACGCGTCGTGCAGGAACTGCGCGTACGCCACGCGACCGGCGAGGTCGGGCAGGTGCACGTGCTCGAACGGCCACGTGTACAGGTGCAGGTACAGCCGGTCGCCCCGCTGCGTGTAGACGGTGCCGGAGGGTGCCGTGAAGGTCGAGGGACCGGCGCCGTACACGGAGCGGTCGTGCTGGTGCATCCACTCGCCGATGCCGGCGAGCGCACGGCGTGCGACGGGGTCGAACTCGCCGCGGCCGGTCGGGCCGACGTTGAGCAGCATGTTCCCGTTGTTCGACACCCCGTCGGTGAGCATCCGGACGAGCAGGTCGACGCTCTTCACGTCCTGGTTGTCGCGGTCGTAGCCCCACGACCCGTTGAAGGTCTGGCACGCCTCCCACGGCACCTGCACCCCGTCACGCTCCATCGGCTTGTCGGGCTGGTACTGCTCGGGGGTGACGAGGTCGCCGGGGATGTCGAGCCGGTCGTTGACGATGATGCCCGGCTGCAGGCGCTTCGTCAGTGCCATGAGCTCGGTCGACCCCCAGTCGTCACAGCCCTTCCCGCCCCAGATGTCCTCGTGGTCGTTGTCCCGGTACGAGAAGTCGTAGAACAGGTAGTCGATCTGCCCGTAGTCCGTCAGGAGCTCGGTCACCTGCCCGTGCAGGTACTCGCGGTACCGCGCCATGTCACGGCCCTCGTTGAGCGCGGCGATCGCGGCGTCGCCGTCGTCCCGGCGCGGGTGCACCCCGTCGATGGTGAAGTCCGGGTGGTGCCAGTCGATGAGCGAGTGGTAGAAGCCGATCCGGATCCCCTCGGCGCGGAAGGCGTCGACGAACTCGCGCACGATGTCCCGGCCGAACGGGGTGTTCGTGGCCTTGTAGTCGGTGAGCGCCGAGTCCCAGAGCGCGAAGCCCTCGTGGTGCTTGGTGGTGAGGACGGCGTACTTCATGCCGGCCTCGCGGGCCCGTCGCGCCCAGTCGGTCGGGTCGAACAGGTCCGGGTCGAAGTGGTCGAAGTACTTCTGGTAGTCGGCGTCCGTGATCCGCTCACGGTTCTTCACCCACTCGTGCCGGGCGGGCAGGGCGTAGAGCCCCCAGTGGATGAACATGCCGAAGCGGTCGTGGGTGAACCACGCGGGCAGTCCGGACGCGTCGGTCGCGGTCTGCGGCTCTGCAGGTGCGGTGATGGTCATGCGGGAGATCCCTTTCTGGACGGAAGGAGGAGCGGAGGGGGTCAGCGGCCGCCGAGGCCGGAGGTGACGATGCCCTTGACGAGGTGCTTCTGCAGGAAGACGAGCAGGATGACGGTCGGCAGCATCGAGATCACCGACGCGGCCATCACGAGGTTCCACTCGCTGCCCTGCTGCCCGAAGAACTGCTGCAGGCCGAGCGGGATGGTGCCGTGCGCCTCGACGTCGTTGACGACGACGAGCGGCCACAGGAACGAGTTCCAGTAGGAGATGAACGAGAACACCGCGAGGACGGCCAGGGTCGGCCGGGCGAGGGGGAGCATCACCGAGAAGAAGGTCCGGACGGCGCCGGCCCCGTCGACCCGGGCGGCGTCGTCGAGTTCCTGCGGGACGGTGAGGAAGAACTGCCGGACCAGGAACGCGCCGAGTGCCGTGAACGCCCACGGGATGATGAGCGCCTGGAACGTGTCCACCCATCCGAAGCCCTGCATCATCACGTACATCGGGATGACGAGGACGTCCTGCGGGATCATCAGCGTCGCGAGGAACAGCACGAACACCGCGTTCCGGCCGCGCCACCGGAGCCGTGAGAACGCGTACCCGGAGAGCGCTGCGACGGCGACGTTGATGATCGTGCCGGCAGCGGCGACGAACACCCCGTTCAGGATGAACCGCGCGAACGGCAGGTACGTGAACGCCTGCACGTAGTTCGACCACTCGAAGGACGACCCCCAGAGCGTCGGCGGGGTCGTGAAGGTCTCCGACGCGGGCTTGAGGCTCGTCGCCACCATGTAGACCAGCGGCGCGATGAACAGCAACGCGACGAGGCAGAGCAGCACGTAGCCGATGGCGTGCCGCACGCGGCCGACCTGCCGGGTCCGGCGGGGCAGTGACCGCGGGTTGACGGTCCGGTTCGCCGAGGTGGCGGGGCGGACCCTGGTCAGCTCACTCATAGTGCACCCACCGCTTCTGCCCGAGGAACTGGACGGCCGTGATCCCGAGGATGATGACGAAGAGCACCCAGGCGCCCGCCGAGGCGAGTCCGAGCTGCTGCGTCTGGAAGCCCGTGTTGTAGATGTACTGCACGAGGGTCTCCGTCGCGGTGCCCGGTCCGCCCTTCGTCAACACGAACGGCTGCACGAACACCTGGAACGACGTGATCAGGGTCATCATCGTGGCGAAGAAGATCGACGGCGAGATGAGCGGGAACTTGATCCGCCAGAACATCTGCCACGCGTTCGCCCCGTCGAGTTCCGCCGCTTCGAGCTGGTTCTCCGGCACCGAGTCGAGGGCCGCCGAGAAGATCAGCATGTTGTAGCCGAAACCCTGCCAGACGCTCATCGCGACGACCGCGAGCATCGCCCACTTGTCGTCGGCGAGGAAGTTCGGGGCGTGGACGCCGATGGTCGACTGCAGCGTCGCGTCGATGGCGCCGCCGGGCTGGTAGAGCATCCGCCAGACGACGACGTTCGCGACGATCGGGGTCACGGTCGGGATGAAGAAGAGCACCCGGAAGACGTGCCGGTGCTTGATCTTCGGCGTCAGCCAGGCGGCGAGCCCGAGCGACACGACGAGGTTGAGGGGCACGTAGAGCACCACGAACACGGCCGTGTTGAGCGTCACCGTGCGGAAGATCGGGTCGGTGAAGAGCTTCTCGTAGTTCGAGAAGCCGGCGAACGTGCGCTCGCCGAGCATCGGCCAGTTCATGAAGCTGACGACGAGCGACGCCAGGATCGGGAACGCCGTGAACACGACGAGTCCGATCGAGTGTGGTCCGGCGAAGGCCGCGCCCCACCACGATCGGCGTCCGACCTCGCTCGCCTGGTCACCACCGCCTCGACGGCGGGGTGCGCCGGCGGCGACCGCGGTCGCGACGGCGGGCACCGCCGTCTCGGTCGCGGGGTCCTGGATGGTGGTCATGCGACGACCTCCTCGTCGTTCGCGCGGTCCTGGGCTGGGGGAGAACCGGACGGGAGGCTCGGGGCGGGGTCGACCCGAGCCTCCAGTCCGTCAGGTGGTGACGCCGGTCACTGCGAGCCGAGCTGACTCGAGATCGAGGACATCGTGTCCTTGCCGCTCGTCTGCCCGTTGACCGCCTGCAGGGCGTACTGCGTGAACAGCTGGTTCAGCTGGTCGCTCTGCTTGTTGCCCGGCAGCGGGGTGGCCTTGTCGAGCGCTGCCTTCAGCGTGTCCTCGGCACCGTCGATGCCGGCGTTGTCGTACCAGGCCTGCTGCGCTGCGGTGCGTGCCGGGAAGGCGCGACCCTGCTTCGCGAGCGAGGTGAGCACGGGTTCGCTCGTCATCGTCTCGATGGCCTTGAACGCCTGGTCCGGGTACTTGCACTGCTTCGAGACGCCGAAGCCCGACCCGGCCGCGTACGACGACGCTCCGGAGGTCCCGGACGGCACCGTGGTGACGCCGAGGTCGAACTTCACCTTGGCCTTCTGGCTGATCAGCGACCACGGGCCGTCGCTGTACATCGCGACGTCACCGCTGACGAAGGCGTTGCCGTCGGCGGACGAGTCGGACGAGGCCTGCGTGGCGTAGCCCTTCTTCACCAGGCCGGCGAGCCAGTCGAGGCCGTCCGCGAACTTCGGGTCGGTGGCGTCGAGCTTGCCGCTCTCGGTGATCACCCGGCCGCCGTTGTAGCCGAGGATCTGCGACTCGAGCGGGATGTCCGCGATGCTCGTGCCGTACGCGGTGGTGCCGGCGGCCTTGAGCTTGGCGGCTGCGGCCTCGAACTCGTCCGTCGTCCAGCCCGGCTTCGGGTCGTCCACGCCCGCCTTCTTCAGCAGGTCCTTGTTGTAGAAGACGAGCATGGGGCCGGTGTCGTAGGGCAGGCCGTAGAGCTTCCCGTCCACCTTCATGCCGGTCAGCGCCGTCTGGTCGTACTCGCTGAGGTCGAGGTCGGCCTTCTTCGCGAGGTCGTCGAGCGGGACGAGGACGTCCGTGTAGTTCGCGGCCCGGAGCGACTGGATGCTCACGATGCAGGGCGCGGTGCCGGTCGAGAGCTGCGTGCGGAGCTTCGTCCAGTAGTCGTTGAACGGCGAGCCCTGGATGGTGACCTTGACGCTGTCCTTCGTGTCGACGGTGTCGGCGACCTTCTGCCACGCGGCCTTGTCCTCCTTCCCGCCGATCCACATCGCCCAGGTGAGGGCGTCCTTGGACTGGCCGTCACTGGCGCTGCTCCCTGCGGAACAGCCCGTGAGCACGAGGGCCGCGGCAGCTGCTGCCGCGATCCCCGCGATGAAACGTCGTTGCATGGGTGTCTCCACTTCGTCGTGGGTGTGTCTGTTCGGGTGTGGTTCGCGTCAGGCGACGCGGACGGCGTCGCGCATCGGGTCGACGGCGGTGTCGGTCGCCCAGACCGGGCCGTCGGGGTAGGAGAACGTGTCGAGGGAACCGGCGAGCATCTCGGTGCCGCCTCCCGGCGCGGTCGGCGGCCAGTAGCGGCCGTCGTGCACGTCGACCGGGGTCACGAAGTGCTCGTGCAGGTGGTCGACGTACTCGATGCACCGGTCGTCGAGCGCCCCGGAGAGCGCGACGGCGTCGAACATCGAGAGGTGCTGGACCGCCTCGCAGAGGCCGACACCGCCGGCGTGCGGGCAGACCCGGACCCCGTGCTTCGCGGCGAGCAGCAGGATCGCGAGGTTCTCGTTGACCCCGGCGACCCGGGTCGCGTCGATCTGCAGGACCGACATCGCCTCGGCCTGGATGAGCTGCTTCGCGATGACGCGGTTCGCCATGTGCTCCCCCGTCGCCACCGGGATCGGCGCGATCCGGCGGGCGATCTCGGCGTGGGCCAGGACGTCGTCCGGGCTCGTCGGCTCCTCGACCCAGGCGACGTCGAACGGGCGCAGTCGGTCGATCCAGGCCACCGCCTCGTCGACGTCCCAGCGCTGGTTCGCGTCGATGGCGATCCGGATGTCCGGGCCGACGACGTCGCGGGCGATGCCCATCCGGCGGATGTCCTCGTCGACGTCGCCGCCGACCTTGAGCTTGATCTGGGTGAAGCCCTCGTCGACGGCCTCGCGGCAGAGGCGCACGAGCTTCTCGTCGTCGTACCCGAGCCATCCCGGCGTGGTCGTGTAGGCCGGGTAGCCGATCTGCTCCAGCGTGCGGCGTCGCTCGGCCCGGAGTGGGACCGCCTGCTCCAGGAGCGCCAGCGCATCGGCCGGGGTGATCGCGTCGGTGAGGTACCGGAAGTCCACCAGGTCGACGAGTTCCCTCGGGCTCATGTCCGCCAGCAGTGCCCACAGCGGCTGCCCGGCGCGCTTCGCCCGGAGGTCCCAGAGGGCGTTCACCACGGCGCCGATCGCCATGTGCATGACGCCCTTCTCCGGGCCGAGCCACCGCAGCTGCGAGTCGTGCACCAGTGCCCGCCACATGCCGCCCATGTCCGCGAGGACCGCTTCCGC
This sequence comes from Curtobacterium sp. ZW137, assembly GCF_003762905.1. Taxonomy (GTDB): domain Bacteria; phylum Actinomycetota; class Actinomycetes; order Actinomycetales; family Microbacteriaceae; genus Curtobacterium. The sequence continues at coordinate 61,964 of NZ_RJKS01000006.1, forward strand.
GTCCCGCCCGACGACGTGCCCGCGGAGGGCGGCGATCGCTGCCTCCTGCACCTCGTTGCCGCGGCCGATCGTGAAGACGAACGCGGAGCCGGTGAGGCCGTCGGCGGCGTCCGTCGTGATCTCGACGTAGGCGGCGGAGTAGTCGGGAGCCGGGTTCATCGCGTCGGACCCGTCGTGTTCCCGCGAGGTGGGGAACCGGATGTCGCGCACGCGCAGACCGGTGATGCGACTCATCGTTGCTCCTGCCCGTCCGGTCGCCGTCGACCGAACGGACTCATCAAAACATCCGATGTCTGCCGCGTCAAGCACTTCTTTGGTCGCGTTTCGGCGCCCCGCGGGCGGCAGCCGTCCGATGACTGGGCCCGAATGCGGACGGGAGGCTCGTGGCGGGCCCGTGCCCAGCCTCCCGTCCGGCCCGTGGCGCGTCCGTGGCCGCGCACGCCTCCGTGTGCCCGGCCGCGTCGACAGGTGCGCGAAAGCGACAGTGGTCGCGCGGAACCCGCGCGACCACTGTCGCTTTCGCCGACCACTCCGCGGCGGCCGCCGCGGCTGCGCGCCGCCGCCGCTCAGGACGCGGCCAGACGTCCCATCTCTGCGACGACGCCGCGAACGCGCTCGGCGAGCTCGTCGTGCGAGCCGACAGTGACCCGGTGCGCGGTCTCGATCACGGCCGCCATCACGAGCGTCACCGCGGTGCGTGCGGTGTCGGCGTCGGTGCGCTCGCACGCGACCTCGTACACCGCGAGCCGCGCCTCGGCCATCCACTGCAGCATCGTCGGGACCATCTCGGGCCGCGCCTGCACGAGCGCCTTCATCCGGGACCGGTCCGCCGGCAGGTCGACGGTGTGCGCGACGAGTCGGCAGAGGTCAGCGACGAGGGGGCCGTCGGACGCGAGGAAGACCGCGGCGGCCTCGGCCGGGATCGCCGTCGCGGGCAGCCCGAGCGCGGCGTGGCCCTTCGACGGGAAGTAGTTGAAGAACGTCCGCGGGGAGACGCCGGCGTCGGCGCAGATCTCCTCGACGGTGACGCCGGCGAGCCCGCGCTCCGTGACGAGTGCGAGTGCCGACTCGTGGAGGGACTGCCGGGTGCGCTGCTTCTTGCGCTCCCGCAGGCCGCACGACTCCGGGTCGACGGCCGTGTCCAGCGCTTCGGTGGTGCTCACGTGGTGCTCCTGATGCGGGTCGGGGCCTCCCGCAGTGGTGCGGGAGGCCCCGAGTGGGCTACGCGTCCGACCGGGGACGCTGGACGGGGATCGAACCGGTGGACGGCGCCGTCGGCGAGCCCATCGTGTTCGCGGCGGCGACTGCCTGGACCTCGAGGTCGTCAGCGGTCCCGTCGGCGTCGGCCTGCTCCTGCAGGGCCGAGCTCTTGCGGAGCGGCGGCGCCTTGAAGAAGAAGCTGAGCACGAACGCGAGGAGGATGACCGCGAAGCCGACCCAGTACACGGTCACGGCCGAGGCGTTGAACCCGGTCATGAACGGCCGCGTCAGCGCCGGGTTCGCACCGTTGAGGTACGACGTGTCGCTGGTCTCGGCGCTGGAGCTGCTCGAGGAGCCGGTGCCCTTGTCGATCTGCTTGACGAGCGTCGGGACGACCTGGTCGACGTAGTACGTCCGGTCGGCCTTGTTCGACCAGTCGACCACGAGGGCCCCGTCGGACACCGTGGCGTGCGCCTTGTCGGCGGCCTGCGCGAGTGCGCTGGCCTCGGCAGCCGGGGTGGCCGCTGCGACCTGCTGGTCGATGACGGTCTGCGCTGCCGCAGCCGGGACGGTGCCCGCCGCGACCTGCGCCTGCACGGCTGCGGTGACCTGCTGCGTGACGGCCTGGTCGGCCGCCTGCTTCGCCGCCGTCGTGCCCTCGGCCAGGCCGGACGCGACCTGCTGCTTGATCGGGGTGACGATCGGGTTCCAGATCTGGTCCATCACGCCCTGGTTCGCCTTCGCCGAGGCGACGGTCGGGTTGAGCGCCGCGTCGAGCGCGGTGGTCAGGTTCCCCTTGTCCGCCGTGGCGTGCACGATGTTCGCCGGCATGATCGAGAACAGCACGGAGAGGAGCACCGCGGTGCCGAGCGTTCCACCGATCTGACGGAAGAACGTCGCCGACGACGTGGCCACGCCCATGTCGCGCGGCTGGACCGAGTTCTGCGAGGCGAGCGTGATGCTCTGCATGAGCTGCCCGAGGCCGAGGCCGATCAGGAACATGCCGATCATCAGGAACCAGAGCGGCTTGTCGATCGTCATGAACGTCAGGACGACGTACCCGAGCGACACGAGCGCCGTGCCGATGATCGGGAACTGGCGGTACTTGCCGGTGCGGGCGACGATCTGACCCGAGGCGATCGACGCGATCATCAGGCCACCGATCATCGGCAGCGTGGCGAAGCCCGACTCGGTCGGGGTCAGCCCGGTGACGATCTGCAGGTACAGCGGGATGGTCAGCATGGCGCCGAACATCGCGAAGCCGACGAGGAAGCCGAGGATCGTCGCCATCGAGAACACGCTGGAGCGGAAGAGCTTCAGCGGGATGATCGCGTCGTCCTTCATGAGCGTCTCGATGACCAGGAAGGCGACGAGGCCGACGGCACCGATGACGTAGCAGGCGATCGCGCCGGCCGAGCCCCAGCCCCAGGTGCGGCCCTGTTCGGCCACGAGGAGCAGCGGGACGAGGGTCGCGATGACCGAGGTGGCACCCCACCAGTCGATGCGCGGCTTCGCCTTGGCGTCGCCGAACTTCGGCAGGTGCAGGAACGCGATGACCATGAGGAGCGCGCCGACACCGATCGGGACGTTGATCAGGAAGACCCAGCGCCATCCGGTGACGCCCAGGATGGTCGACGCACCGGCGAAGAGACCACCGATGAGCGGGCCGATGACGGAGGAGATGCCGAAGACCGCGAGGAAGTAGCCCTGGTACTTGGCACGCTCACGCGGGGCGAGGATGTCACCCATGATCGCGAGCGGCAGCGACATCAGCGCACCGGCACCGATGCCCTGGAAGGCGCGGAACGCGGCGAGCATGATCATCGACGTCGACATGGTCGAGAGCAGCGAGCCGAGGATGAAGACCGCGATGCCGAAGATGTAGAGCGGGCGACGGCCGAAGACGTCGGAGAGCTTGCCGTAGATCGGTGTGGTGATCGTCGACGCGATGAGGTACGCGGTCGTGACCCAGGCCTGCTGGTCGAGGCCGTGGAGGTCGTCACCGATGGTGCGGATCGCCGTGCCGACGATCGTCTGGTCGAGGGACGACAGGAACATGCCGGCCATCAGGCCGTAGATGACGAGGAGGATCTGGCGGTGCGACATGATCGGCTTGCCGGGCGTGCCGGCCGGTGCTGATGATCGTCCGCCCGACACCGTGACGGGTGCTGTGGCAGTTGACATGGGGAGTCCTTCAGGGCGGTTCGTGGTTCGTGATCGGTCCGCTTCCTTGCAGACCGTGCAAGTTTACATCGCAGGAAGACTTGCCGCCACCGCAAAGTTGCCGATTGTGCACGTTGTTGAATGCACCTTCAGGAACCGGGCCCGCTACTGTCGAGCCGCATGGGGAGAACCACCTGGACCGACGTCCCGCTCGTCCTGCGCACACGCGTGGAAGGGGTGCTCGGCGGTCCGGTGGTCGACGCCGCCTCACAGGCGGGCGGGTACTCCCCCGGCGGTGCCGACCGCGTCACGACGGCGGACGGCACCCGCGCGTTCGTCAAGACGCTCTCCCGGTCACGGAACGCAGACGGGTACGGCTTCCACGAACGGGAGGCCCGGGTCGTCGCCGCGCTGCCGTCCGGGGTGCAGGCACCCCGGCTCAGGGCTTCGCTCACCACCGTCGTCGACGGTGACGAGTGGATCGCGCTGGTCCTCGACGACGTCGACGGACACCACCCCGGCGCGGCACTCGACGGCTCCGACGTCACAGCCGTGCTCGACGCGCTCGACACGCTGCCGGAGGCCACCGGCACGCTCGCCGACCTGCCCCGGGCTGCGCCCGACCTGGCGACCGAGTTCGCGGCATGGGACCGGATGCTCGCGACCGGGCTGCCGGACGTGGTCCCGGCCGACGTCGCCGCCGTCGCCCCGCGCTTCGCGGAAGCGGCGCAGACGGGCGCCGCCGCGGTCGACGGCGAGCACCTCGTGCACCTCGACTGCCGCGCGGACAACCTGCTCGTCGACGCCGACGGGCTCGTCTGGGTCGTCGACTGGCCCTGGGCGGGCATCGGCGCACACTGGCTCGACCCGCTGACGTACCTGCTCGACGCACTCGTCCGCGGCGAGCACGTCGACGTGGAGCAGCACCTCGCGACGCACCCGGTGTTCGCCGGGGTCCCGCCGGAGTTCGTCGACGCGGTGCTCGCCGGACTCGCCGGCATGTTCCTCGAGAAGGCCGCACAGCCCGCGCCGCCGAACATGCCGACGCTGCGCGCCTTCCAGCGCACCGAGGGCATGACCGCGGCGCGGTGGCTCCTCCGCCGCTGGGGCGTGTGACCCGACGCGTTCGAGGCCGTGGTCCCCCGATTGTCCAGGAACCGCGGTGGGGCCGCGCGTACGGTCCATCGCATGAACGACGAGCGAGAAGGCCACCGTCCGGAAGCGGACGCTGCGCGGCTCGGACTCGTCGTCGTCGGAGAGGCGGCTGCGCTGCACTCCGGCGACGAGGCGGCTCTGAACGCGAGCGAAGAGAACATCCGCGAGACCATCGACGAACTGATCGACGAACCCCTGACGCCCCGGCAGGAAGAGGTCGTGCAACGCCTGGCCTCAGCGGGCGGCACCATCACCGCGGGACTGAGCGGCGCACTCGCCGCCCAGACCGGACGAACCGTGGAGGACGTCCTCGGCGGTGCCGCGTCCGCGATCGTCTGGCAGGAGCGCCTGGCGTCCGGCAACGAGAGCGCTGCCGGCGACAACAGTGGGAACGGTCGGGTCGACGCCGACGGAGGCGACTCCGACGACGGCGGTCCCGACCACTCGGGCGCCGACGAGCGCTGACGAGCGCTGACCGCTACTCGGCGGCCGAGACCTCCGGCGACTCCGGCACGGTCTCGCGCGAGATCGCTCGCGCGGCAGCGTGCCCGGTCGTCGTGCTCCGGACGATGTCGCTCAGCGTGAAGCCGGCGGTCGCCCCGAGCAACGCATCGACCTCGCTGAACTGACTCACGACGCTCTTCGAGAGCGACCCGGCGCCGTCCGAGGACACCACCGTCAGCGAGTCGATGTTCCCCATCGGCGCCGCGAGTTCCCGCGCGATGCTCGGCAGGGTCTCGAGGGCCTTGACGCGGAGGACCGCCTCGGAGTGCTGTGCGAGGGCGTCAGCCTGCGCCTTGGTGGCTTCCGCTTCGGCGGCGCCCTTCGCGCGGATGGCGTCGGCAGTGGCTTCACCCTCGGCGCGGGACGCCTCGGCCGCGAGCTTGCGCGCCTCGGTCTGGGCGCGGGCGGTCTCGACCTGTGCGGCCGCAGCGGCCTCTGCCTCCACCCGGGTCTTGCGCGCGTTCGCCTCGGCGACGGCACTGACCTCGGACTCGAGCTCGGCGCGACGGAGCTCCGCACGCTTCTGCGCGGTGATCTGCTCCTGCTCGACGACGCCCTGCGATGCGCGGGCCTGGGCGAGGGGGCCCGCGGCGGCGGCTTCGGCGGCAGCGCGGTCGGCGTCGAGCTGGAGTGCGGCGCGGCGGATCGCCAGGGTGTTCTCCGCTTCCGCGATCGCCTGGTCGGCGCGGGCCCGGGCTTCACGGGCTTCGCGGTCGGCCTGCGCCTCGGCGTTCTCGGCTTCGAGCCGGACCCGGGCACGCTCGGCACGACCGAGGTCGCTGATGTACTCGTTGCGGTCCGAGATGCCCTTGATCTCGAAGGAGTCGACGTCGAGCCCCTGGCTGTGCAGGGCGTCCTTCGCGACGTCGAGCACGGCGACGGTGAGCTGGTCGCGGTTCCGGATGATGGTGGAGACGTCCGTCGCACCGATCGAGGCGCGGAGGGACCCGGAGAGGACTTCACGTGCGAAGTCGTCGATCTTCTTCTCCTGCCCGAGGAACCGCTGCGCAGCGGCCCGGATGGAGGCGTCGGTCTCCCCGACCTTGACGAGCGCCACCGCTTCGACGTCGATCGTGACCCCGCGGGAGTCCTGCGCGTTCACGTTGATGTCGATCGCCCGGGAGCTCAGCGAGAGCTTCGCGACCTTCTCGAAGAACGGGCGCACCAGGACACCGGCGCCGAGCACGACCTTGATGCCGGACTCCACCGTCTCGGTGCCGTCGTCGTTCTTGACCTTGCGCGAGCGCTTGCCCGTGATGATCAGCGCTTCGTCGGCGCCGGCGTTCCGGTACACGACCTTGGCGTAGACGAGCGCGATGACCGCCACGACGATCACCGCGCCGACGACCAGCGGGATCGCCCCGAGTGCGAGCAGTGCCGACATTGTTCCCCCTTTGCCCAGGCATGCGACCTGGATGCTGTATCTGACGTTCTGGTTCTGATCCTAGGGGAACCGACCGACTCCCGGGGTGAAACACGAGGTCACGAACCGGCATCGGGACCCGCGGGTTCCGTAGCCTCTCGACCATGCCGAAGCGCCTCCTCCTCAACGTCTTCGAGATGAACTGTGTCGGGCACATCACGCACGGTCTCTGGCGGATCCCGGGCAACAACCGGCACCGCTACACCGACATCCGGTACTGGACCGAGCTCGCCCGCACGGCCGAGGCCGGCCAGTTCGACGCGGTGTTCATCGCCGACGTCCTCGGCGCGTACGACGTGTACGGCGGCTCGGCGGCGCCCGCCCTCCGCCAGGGACTCCAGATCCCGAACAACGACCCGATGCTCGTCGTCCCGGCGATGGCCGCGGTCACGGACCACATCGGCTTCGGCATCACGTTCTCCACGAGCTACGAGCCGCCCTTCGCCTTCGCCCGCCGGATGTCGACGCTCGACCACCTGACGAACGGCCGCGTCGGCTGGAACGTCGTCACGAGCTACCTGCCGAACGCCGCGCGGAACTTCGGGCTCGCGACGGAGATCCCGCACGACACCCGGTACGAGATCGCGGACGAGTACCTCGACGTCCTCTACCAGCTCTGGGAGGGGTCGTGGGAGGACGACGCCGTGCTCCGGGACGCCGAGCGCGGGGTCTACACGGACCCGGACAAGGTGCACCCGATCGACCACGTCGGCGAGCACTTCAGCGTCGCCGGCCCGCACCTGTCCGAACCGTCGCTGCAGCGCACACCGACGCTGTTCCTGGCGACCGGCTCCCCCGCCGGCATCGCCCGCGCCGGGCAGCACGCCGAGGTGGTCTTCACCGGCGGCCACGGTGTCGAGCGCACCGCGAACGCCGTCCGCGACGCCGCCCAGGCCGCCGGGCGTGACCGCGGCGACGTCAGGTTCGTCACGCAGGCCGCGGTGATCACGGCCCCGACGCAGCGCGAGGTCGAGGACAAGGTCGCGCAGTACAAGGCCTTCGCGAGCGAGGAGGGTCCGCTCGTGCACGGCAGCGTCCCCTTCGACGCGCTGTCGCACCCGCGGAGCCGAACCGTGCGGGACGCGCTCGAGGCCGAGGGTGTCGAGGGCGGCGAACGCCTGGTCGGCCGCGTCGCACTCGACGCCACCGTCGGCGAGCTGCTCGACCGCGTGAACGAGGCGTGGCACGGCGCGTTCTGGGCGGCTGGCGTCCCCGAGGCCGTGACGGAGCAGATCGAGGGCTGGCTCGACGACGACGGCATCGACGGGATCAACCTGCGGCAGTACCACTCGTTCGACACCGTCCGGGACTTCGGCACGTACGTCACCCCGCTCCTCCGGGAGCGCGGCCGCCTGCCCGAGCGCTACACCGACGGCGAGACCCTGCGCGAGCGCGTGACGGGAGGCCCGGCTCGGCTCCCCGCATCGCACCCGGCCGCGTCGCACCGCCACACGAGCGTCCCCGCCTGACGCGCGGCGCCCGTCAGAGCCCGAGCAGCCGCCGGACCCCGTCCGTCACGACCCGCCGCGTGAGTTCGCCGTCCCGTCGCGCCTTCGCCCGCAGCGCCGCCCCTTCCCAGAGGTCCACGAGCTGCGCCCCGACGAGCGACGCGTCGAGCGCGTCCGACACGTCCCCCTGCTCCTGCGCGGCCCGCACCGCCGCTGCCAACCGCGCGACCCACTCGTCGAAGACGCCGTCGACGTGGGTGGCGACGGCGGGCTCGTCGGTCGCGGTGTCGATCGCCAGGTTCCCGAGCAGGCACCCGTACCGGAACTCGATCCCCGCCAGCCGGTCGAGCATGGCGTCGAAGAACCCGGTGATGCGGTCGACGGCACGCGGCACGGACTCGTCGTCGAGCAGCGCGGTCGGCGAAGCGGCGGCGAAGCGGTCGGCGACCTCGATCGCCAGGTCGGCCTTGGACCGGAAGTGGTTGTAGAACGAGCCCTTCGGCGCCCCGGCTGCCCCGGTGATGGCGGCGACGCCGGTGCCGGCGTACCCGTGCTGGTGGAACTCGACGAGGGCGGCGTCGACGATCGCGTCGCGGAGACTGGCTCGGGGCATGGAACGATCTTCGCACCCCGAGTTCGGGACAGCGGAATAAGACGACCGGTCATATTGCTGCCTCCTCCAGCGGCACCGATCGGCGCCCCGACGGAAGGAACCCCATGACGGAACTCAGCGGACAGATCGTCCTCGTCACCGGCGCGAACGGCGGACTCGGCACCGAGTTCGTCCGCCAGGCCATCGAGCGCGGCGCGACGAAGGTGTACGCCGCCGCACGACGCCCCCGTGACTGGGACGACGCACGCATCGTCCCCCTCGTGCTCGACGTCAGCGACGAGGCCTCGGTGTCCGCTGCGGCAGCCACCGCGTCCGACGTCACCGTGGTCGTGAACAACGCCGGCCTGCTCCGCCCGGGCGGCCTGGTCGACGGCCCCCTGGCGGACATCCGCACCCAGATCGAGACGAACCTCATCGGCCCGCTCCTGGTCACCCGCGCCTTCGCCCCGGCACTCCGCGCGACACGCGGAACCGTCGTGAACGTCGCGTCGGTCCTCAGCTGGCTCGGCGGCAGCGGCGCGTACGGCGTCTCGAAGGCCGGACTCTGGTCGGCGACCGACTCGACCCGCCTGGAGCTCGCCGGCGACGGCGTCCAGGTCGTCGGCGCCTACCTCGGCTACACGGACACCCCGATGACCGACGGCGTCGACGCCCCGAAGAACACCACAGAAGAGGTCGTCACGGCCGTCTTCGACGGTGTCGAGCAGGGCGAGCACGAGGTGCTCGCGGACGAGCTGACGCGCAGCGTCCGCGCGTCCCTCGGCGCCCCGATCAGCGAGCGCTACGCCGCGCTGGCCGGCTGACGCACGGAACGGACCCCGAGACGGACGGGAGGCCCGGTGCGTTTCCGGCACCGGGCCTCCCGTCCGTCACATCAGGACGATCATGGCCTCAGGAACGCCACCAGGCGTCGAACGGCGTCGCCGGCACCTGCCGCTTGTGCTCCGTCGAGCGGTACCGGGTCTCGATCGCCTCGGCGACCTCGATCGGGACGTCGTGGCCCTGCAGGTACGCGTCGATCTCCGCGTAGCTGAGCCCGAGGTTCGCCTCGTCCGTCTGACCGGGGGTCTCGTCGAGGAGGTCGGCGGTCGGCGCCTTCTCGTACAGGCGGGCCGGTGCGCCGAGGTGCTCGAGCAGCTGGCGACCCTGGCTCTTGGTGAGCCCCGTCAGCGGCGTGGTGTCCACGCCGCCGTCACCGTACTTCGTGAAGAAGCCGGTCACCGCCTCTGCCGCATGGTCCGTGCCGACGACCAGGAGCCCCTGCTGCCCGGCGACCGCGTACTGGGCGACCATGCGCATCCGCGCCTTGACGTTGCCCTTCACGAAGTCGCTCAGCGGCACCCCCGCACCCGTGGTGTCCTGCACCACGCCGTCCACCCCGTGCTCGATGTTGACGGTCAGCCCGGGCTCCGCGGCGATGAACTGCAGCGCGAGCTGGGCGTCGTCCTCGTCGGCCTGCACCCGGTACGGCATCCGGACGGTCGTGAACGTGACGTCGTGCCCCTCCGCGCGGAGCGACTCGACCGCCAGCTGCGACAGGCGCCCGGCGAGCGTCGAGTCCTGGCCGCCGCTGATCGCGAGGAGCAGGCCCTTCGCGCCGGTGGTCAGCAGGTAGTCCCGGAGGAACCCCACGCGACGGTCCACCTCGGTGGCCGGGTCGATGACGGGCTGGACGTTGAGGTCCGCGGCGATGGCGGCTTGGAGTTCACGCACCGGTCCAGTATTCACCGTGGACCCGTCAGCGTGCCTCGACCGATTCGGAGCGCTTCTGTCGCCACATCTTCGCGGGCTGGTCCGGGCCGTCCCAGACCTGCACGGCACCCCACGCGGCGGCGAGGAGCGGCACCGAGATGACGGCGCCGAAGATCCCGGCGAGGACGGTGCCGGCGGTCAGGCCGATCAGGATGACCAGGCCGTGCAGGCGCAGCGTCCGGCCCATCAGCACCGGCTGGAGGAAGTTGCCCTCGAGCTGGTTCACCAGGACCACGATGCCGATCACGACGAGCGCCTGCACCGGGCCGAGCGCGACCAGTGCGACGAGCGCGGCGAGGATGCCGGCGGCGGTCGCACCGACGATCGGGATGAACGCGGTGATGAACACGACGACCGCCAGGGGCAGCGCGAGCGGGACCCCGACGATCGCGATGCCGACGCCGATGCCGATCGCGTCGACCGCCGCCACGGTCGCCGTGCCACGGACGTAGCCGCCGAGGGTGGACACGATGCGGTCGCCGACGCGGCGGGCGCGGGCGTAGCGCTGGCCGGTGAACGGACGGAGCAGGAACTCCCAGATCTTCGGGCCGTCCTTGAGGAAGAAGAACAGCACGACGACCATCAGCACGAGCCCGGTGAGGAAGTTCGCGGTCGCGGACGCCCCGGCGAGCGCGCCGGAACCGAACTGGGCGCTCGTGATGAAGTCCGTGACGGTCTTCGTCGCGTCGTCGATCTGCGACTCCGAGATCGAGAACGGCAGCGAGGTCGCCCACTGCTGCAGCTGCTGGAACCCGTCGACGGCGGAGTCCTGCAGGTCGGACCACTGGCTCTCCACGGCGACGACGATCAGCCACGCGACGAGTCCGAGCACCACGAGCACGCCGAGGAGCACCGCGAGCGTCGCCAGGACCGAGGGGACGTGGTGCCGTCGGAGCCAGGACACGACCGGGTGCATCGCGGAGGCGATGATGAGCGCGAGGAGCACCGGGATCGTGACGACGCTCAGCGTGGAGGCGGCGTAGACGATGCCGATCACGATGACCAGCACGATGATGACCTGCAGGCACCGGGTGGCCAGGCCGCCGAACGAGTCGGACCAGGCCCGCCGTGCGCCGGTCGGCGGGAGGTCCTTCGGCGCGGACGTGGACGGGGAGAAGAACGGCATGCGGATCCTGTCGTGACGGTGGTGCGATCTGCTGTCGAGCGCTCCCCCGATGATGTCAGGCCGCCCGTGACTACGCTCAGGCTCGTGACGACGACGTTCCCGCGCAGTACCCCGTCCGCTCTCGACATCGACGCATCGGGGGTCGAAGCGCTCGTGCGGGCCCTCGAGTCCACGCCCGACGTGGAACCGCACAGCCTGCTGCTCCTCCGGCACGGTCAGGTCGCCGCCGAGGGCTGGTGGGCGCCGTACTCCGCGGACCGACCGCACCTGCTCTACTCGCTGAGCAAGAGCTTCACCGCCGCGGCCGTCGGCATCGCCGCGCGCGAGGGCCTGATCGACCTGGGCAGCACCGTCCTCAGCCACTTCCCCGAGCTCGACGCCGAGGTCACCGACGCACGGAGCCGCCGGATGACCCTGCGGAACGTCCTGGCGATGGCGAGCGGCCACCGGGAGGAGACCCTCGATCGGGCGCGGGAGACCGACCCGACGAACATCGTGCGCGGCTTCCTGCTGCTCCCGCCGGACGAGGACCCGGGCACCGTCTTCGCCTACAACCAGCCGTGCACGTACACGCTCGCCGAGATCGTGCGCCGGGCGAGCGGCACGACGCTGCTCGAGTACCTGCGCCCGCGCCTCTTCGACCCGCTCGGCATCGGCCAGGTCGCCTGGAAGCGGGACGCCACCGGTGAGCTCGGCTTCAGCGGGTTCTACGCCACCACCGAGGCGATCGCGAAGCTCGGGCAGCTGTACCTGCAGCGCGGGGTGTGGGAGGGCGCACGGATCCTCGACGAGGGCTGGGTCCACGAGGCGACCCGGCTCCAGGTCCCGAACGAGGACCCGGAGCACCCGGACTGGGCAGCCGGCTACGGCTACCAGTTCTGGATGGCACGGCACGGGTTCCGCGGCGACGGCGCCTACGGGCAGTTCTGCATCGTGCTGCCGGAGCACGACGTCGTGCTCGCGATGACCGGCCAGAGCATCGAGATGCAGGCAGTCCTCGACGCGGTGTGGGAGCACCTGCTGCCGGCGATCGACCGGCCGGGTCCGGCGGGTCCGGTGGACCTGTCCGGGCTGGCCTTGCCCCCGGTCGCCGGCTCGCAACTCGGTTCCGTCGGATCCGTCGGATCTGTCGGGTCCGTCGGCCTGGAGGCCGGGGTCGCCTTCACCCGTGGCTCCGGCCCCGGGGTACCCCTGCTCACCGCTGTGGAGCTCGAGCACGCCGGCGACGACGGCTGGGTGCTCACCGTGACCCAGGACGGCTCCGCCGTGCGCGCCCCGCTCGGCGAGGGCCGCTGGGCGGTGTCCGGCTCCACCGCGGCGAGCACAGCCGTGGATGCGGACGGCCAGGTCGTCGTGGCGCTCCGCTTCGTCGACACCCCGCACCTGCTCCGGCTGCGGCTCGACCCGGTCACCCGGACGTTCGCGGCGTCCTGGATGACCGAGCCGCTGCACGACCGGATCGGCACGTTGCACCGCCCGGCCTCCGGCTGAGCGCGCGGCGCGGCCGCGCCCGGTTCACCAGGGGACGACACCCGCATCGTCGAAGAACCCGCCGCGCGGACCGCCGTCCGGCAGCGTCGCCAGGCGCACCGCCGTGGCCGCACCCTGCTCGGGAGTCCGATCCCCGGCGAACCCGTTGAAGTCCGTCGCGACGAGCCCTGGGCAGGCCGCGTTCACGATCACCGGGGTGTCCGCGAACGCGCGGGCGTACTGCACGGTGAGACCGTTGAGGAAGGTCTTCGACGACGAGTAGTCGGCCATGACCGGGCCCGGCTGCCGTGCGAGCGACCCCATGCTGCTCGACGCGTTCACGATCCGCGGGTGCTCCGACCGCCGGAGCAACGGCAGCATCGCGTTCGTCACCCGGACCACGCCGTACACGTTCGTGTCCACGACACTGCGCAGCACGTCGAGGTCGATGGCGGTGGGGTCCTGCTCCCAGGTCTCCGGGTCGAAGGGTCCGGAGATGCCCGCGTTGTTCACGAGGACGTCGAGCGTGCCGAACCGCTCGTCGAGTTCGCGTGCCGCTGCCGCGACGCCCTCGTCGCTCGTCACATCGATCCGGACACTCGTCGCGTCGATGCCCTCGGCGACCAACCGGGCCGCGGCGTCCGAGCCGGCCGTCTCGTCACGCGCGCCGACGACGACACGCATGCCGAGCCTCCCGAGCGATGCTGCGATCGCGAAACCGATGCCCTTGTTCGCCCCGGTGACCAGGGCGGTCGTTGCTGTTGTCATGCCCCGATCCTCGGTCCGGGCCGACACCCGTGTCCAAGACCCGTTCGGTGTCCGTCGATACCCGGTGGGTATCGACGACGTAGGCTCCGCGTGTGGACGATCTCGAGACGCGCGAACTCCGGTACTTCGTGACCGTGGCCGAGGAGTTGCACTTCGGCCGTGCGGCCGTGCGCCTCGGCATGTCGCAGCCGCCGCTGTCCCGCGCGATCCGACAGCTCGAGCAGCGCATCGGCACGGCACTGTTCGTGCGGGAGCCGCGCGGGGTCACCCTGACCGCGGCCGGGACGGTCTTGCTCGGCGATGCCCGCCCGGCGCTCGCTGCCGTGGCCGCGGCCGGCCGACGAGCGCAGCGCGCCGGACGGCCGACGCGTCAGCTCGTCCTCGCCGTGAAAGCCGGTGCCGATCACGAGATCCTGCAGGCGTTCCTCGACGTGCAGGACGCGGACCCGGACGCGCTGCCGGTCGAGGTGGTGTTCGGCGAGGTCCACGAGCAGGCGGCGTTCCTGCGCGACGGGACCGCGGACGTCGCGCTCATGCACCGGACGTACGACGACCTCACCGGCTTCGACGCCGAGGACCTGCGCACCGAGCAGCAGGTCGCGATCCTGCCGCGGTCGCACCCGCTGGCGTCCCGGCCGGCGCTCGCCGCCGCCGACCTGCGCGACCTGCCCGACCTGCCGGCGGCACGGTGGCCGCTGGCCGACGGTACCTACCCCGACGGACCAGGGCCCGAGGTCCGTTCCCAGTCGCAGCTCGCGCAGCTGGTCGCGCTCGGGCGCACCGTCATCGTCATCCCGCGGTCGAGCCGCACCCTGCAGTGGCCGGAGCACGTCGCCGTCCCCGTGCTCGACGCCCCGCTCGCCACGACGGTGATCGCGTGGCCGGCCGCGTCGACCTCGCCGGACGTCGCACGCGCGGTGCGGAACGCGATCAGGGCGGCGGACGCGTTCGCGGCGTTCCGCTCGGCCTGAGCGGACTCTCCGGGGCGGCGCCGTGCTTCCGGGGTCGAGTGCGCAGCAGTGGGGCTCTGCGCTCGGCAGGAGCGCATCGTCCGCGCACTCGGTCGTCAGATCTCGACGTCGCTGCCCATCGTGACCGTGCGCTGCGGCGGCAGGCCGAAGCGTGCTGCCGGGTCGGCGGCGTTGTGGGCCAGCGCCACGAACAGCTTCTTCCGCCACGCCACCATGCCGTGGCTCCCCCGCATCGGCCGGAGTGCGCCACGGGAGATGAAGTACGACGCGTTCGCCATCTCCTCCGGGTCGAGGTCCAGCACCTCCGACAGGCATGCCGCGTGCAGCGCGTGCGGCAGGTCCTGGTCGTCGGAGAACCCGAACTTCACCGTGACGTGGTCGATGCCGTCGTCCGCGTAGCCGAGGTCGTCGCGCATGAACGCCTTCGCATGTGGCACGTGCGGGACGTTCGCCGTGATGACCGACACGATGATCACCCGGCGGTGCACCACGTGGTTGTGCTCGGTGTTCGCCCGGAGCGCCAGCGGCGTCGTCTCCTTGTTCGGGTGCGGGAACACCGCGACGCCCTCGACCCGGGGGATGTGCGCCGTGTTGACCCGCTCGATGAAGTCGTCGAGGGAGCCCTCCCGCTCCTTCCGCTCCTCCTGCACGAGCTGGCGACCGCGGCGCCACGTCGTCATGACCGTGATCACCGCGAGCGCGATGAGGAGCGGCACCCACCCGCCGTGGAGCACCTTCGACAGGTTGCCGGCGAGGAACGTCAGCTCGAGGCCGCCGAACACGACCGCCGCGACGACGAGCTTCCACGTCGCCCAGTGCCAGAGCGGCTTCACGACGAGGAGCAGCAGGATCGTGTCCGTCACGAGCGCGCCCGTGACCGACACCCCGTACGCGGTCGCCAGGCTCGCCGACGACCGGAACGCCAGCATGATCGCCATCACGCCGATGAACAGCAGCAGGTTCACGGCCGGCAGGTAGATCTGGCCGCCCTCCTCCTTCGAGGTCTGGCGGATCGTCAGCGGCGGCAGGAGCCCGAGCTGCACGGCCTGCCGGGTCAGCGAGAAGGCGCCGGAGATCACGGCCTGGCTCGCGATCACCGTCGCGGCCGTCGCGAGCACCACGACGGGCAGCTGCGCCCAGTTCGGGAACAGCAGGAAGAACGGGTCCTTCGTCGCCTCGGGGCGCTCGAGGACGAGCGCCGCCTGACCGAGGTAGTTGAGGACGAGCGCCGGGAACACCACGAAGAACCACGCACGGCGGATCGGCACGCGGCCGAAGTGCCCCATGTCGGCGTAGAGCGCCTCGGCACCGGTGATGACGAGCACCACGGCACCCATCGCCACGAAGGAGATGTACGGGTGGGCGAAGACGAACACGATCGCCCACGTCGGGGAGAGGCCCTGCAGGACGTCGGGGTGCGTGACGATGAACGGGACGCCGGCCACCGCGATCACCACGAACCAGAGCAGCATCACGGGGCCGAACAGCGTGCCGACCTTGCCGGTGCCGAACCGCTGCACGAAGAACAGGATCACCAGGATCACGGCGGCGATCGGGACGATCAGGTGCCCCACCGCCGGAGCCGCGGTGCCGAGGCCCTCGACCGCGGAGAGCACGGACACCGCCGGTGTGATCACCGAGTCGCCGTAGAACAGGGAGACGCCGACGATCCCGACGATGAGGAAGATCGTCGCGCCCCCTCGGCGCTTCGCGTACAGCCGACGGGCCAGAGCAGCGAGCGCCATCACGCCGCCCTCGCCGTTGTTGTCGGCGCGCATCAGGACGAGCACGTACTTGATCGAGACGATGACCGTGATGCTCCAGAACATCAGCGAGATGACGCCGTAGACGTCCTCCGGGATCGGCTTCACGATGCCGTTGTCGATCGTGAACACGGTCCGCAGGGAGTACAGCGGGCTCGTGCCGATGTCGCCGAAGACGACGCCGAGTGCAGCGAGTGCGAGCGCGGTGGTGCCCTTCGGCCCGTCGTGCTCGGGGGTCGCGGTGTCCTCGCTGACGGGTGCCGCGGCGGAGGTTTCGGTCACGCTCGATCACTCCAGATCTGACCGCCAGGGAAGCGGCCCGCGCTCATCCTGCCACCGTCTGCCCGTGCGCCTCGCAGCACGCGGTCACTCTCGGAGCCCGGCCCGGTCACTCTTCGAGCTGGAGCGACTTCCCGCGCATCACGAGGAGCGGGTCCGGCGGCAGCGCGACCTCCGGGTCCTTGCCCTCGTAGTCGAACTGCGCGAGGAAGTAGCGCATCGCGTTGACGCGCGCACGCTTCTTGTCGTTCGACCGGACGATGGTCCACGGCGCGTACCGCTTGTCGGTCCGGCGGAACATCTCCTCCTTCGCCGCGGTGTAGTCGTCCCACACCCGCAAGGACGCCACGTCCATCGGCGAGAGCTTCCACCGGCGGACCGGGTCGAGCTGCCGGATCGCGAACCGGGTCCGCTGTTCCTTCCGGGTCACCGAGAACCAGAACTTCGTCACGTGGATGCCGGCGTCCACGAGCATCCGCTCGAACGACGGCGCCTGGGTCATGAACGTCTCGTACTGCTCGTCCGAGCAGAAGCCCATCACCCGCTCGACCCCGGCCCGGTTGTACCAGGAGCGGTCGAACATCACGATCTCACCGGCACTCGGCAGGTGCTCGACGTAGCGCTGGAAGTACCACTGCCCCTGCTCGCGCTCGCTCGGCTTCGACAGGGCGACCACCCGGGACGTCCGCGGGTTGAGGTGCTCGGTGAACCGCTTGATCGTGCCGCCCTTGCCCGCGGCGTCGCGGCCCTCGAACAGGATGATCGCCTTGCGGCCCTCGTCCTCGAGCCAGTACTGGAACTTCAGCAGCTCGACCTGCAGGCGGTACTTCTCGAACTCGTACTCGTCGCGGTCCATCCGCTCGTCGTACGGGTAGTCCTCGCGCCACGTGTGGATCGGGTTGCCCTGGGGGTCGATCAGCTCCGGGTCGGGCGTGTGCGCGTCGCTGACCGTGAACCCGCGCTGGCGGAGGTCCTCGATGTACTCGCGGAGGTCCGCGGTCGGGGTGGCGTCCAGCATCGTCGTGCTCCCTGTCCGGCCGCTGTCGTCCGTGCGGCGCTGCCCCGTGTCTACCGGGTCGTGGTGAACGGGAGCGGAACGCGACCGGCTGGTGCCCCTGGAGGGACTCGAACCCCCAACCCTTTCCTTAGGACGGAACTGCTCTTCCATTGAGCTACAGAGGCCGGCCCGACCACTCTAGCGGGAGCCGGCCGAGGGCCCGCCCGCCACCGGCTCCGGCCCGTCAGGCCCGGTACGGCTCGAGGAACCGGACGAGCTCCGCCGCGTACGACCCCGGCTGCTCGAACGGCGCGAAGTGCCCGCCCCGCGGCAGTTCCGCGAGGTACACCAGGTTGGTCGTCCGCTCGAGCCACTCCCGCGGCGCCGTGACGAGGTCCCCCGGGTAGAGCGAGAACCCCGACGGTGTCTCCACCCGTCGTGCGGACTGCTCCGGCGGGATCGCCGCGTTCGCGTGGTACATCCGCATCGCGGAGCCGATCGTGCCCGTGGCCCAGTACTCGGTGACGAGCGCCAGGACCTCGTCCCGCGCGTACACGGACCAGAGGTCCCCGTCGCAGTCGCTCCACGAGCGGAGCTTCTCGACGATCCACGCTGCGAGTCCCGAGGGCGAGTCGTTCAGCCCGACCGCGGCGGTCTGCGGCTTCGTCCGGTGCATCATCGCGTAGGCGCCCTCGGCGTTCCGCCACGCGGTCGTCGCGGCCACGAACGCCTGCTCCGGGGCCGAGAGCGTGTCCACGTCGATCCCCGGCCACGGCAGTCCGCCGTCGATCCGGTGCACGGCGACGACCCGGTCGGGGTGGTCGAGCGCGAGGAACCGGGCGACGTGCGTGCCGATGTCACCGCCGGCGACGGCGAACCGCTCGTACCCGAGCTCGGTCATGAGCGGCGCCCAGAGCCCGGCGACCTGACGGGCGTCCAGGGGCGAGGGCGGGGCTTCGGAGAAGCCGTACCCGGGCATGTCCGGCACGACGACGTCGAACCCGGCGGCGGTCAGGAGCGGCAGCACCTTCCGGTAGCGCCAGTTGGAGTCCGGCCAGCCGTGCGCGAGCAGCAACGGGGATCCGTGTCCGCCGTCAGCCGGCGCGACGAGGACGTTGATCCCGAGACCGTCGACCTGGACGGTGCGGCTCGGCAGCGCGGCCAACGCGTTCCGGTGGGCGTCGAAGTCGAACCCGTCCGCCCAGTACGCGACGAGGTCGCGGAGCTCGTCCACGTCGACGCCGAGCGACCACCCGGTGCCGGCGGGCGCGTCCGGCCAGCGGGTGGCGCGGAGCCGCGCACGGAGGTCTTCGATGGTGTCGTCGTCGATCCACATCCCGGTCATGCCCCGACGATACGCACCGCCACCGACACGCGATGATGGACACCGTGACCTCCTCGAAGCCCGCCGTCCTGTTCGTCTGCGTCCACAACGCCGGCCGCTCGCAGATGGCCGCCGGCTACCTACGGCACCTCGCGGGTGACCGCATCGACGTGTTCTCCGCCGGCTCCGAGCCCGCGGACCGGGTCAACGCCGTCGCGGTCGCAGCGATGGCCGAGGAGGGCATCGACCTCCTCGGTGCGCAGCCGGCGATCCTCACCACCGACGCCGTCCGGCGGGCCGACGTGGTGGTCACGATGGGGTGCGGCGACGCGTGCCCGGTCTTCCCGGGCAAGCGCTACGAGGACTGGGAGCTCACCGACCCCGCGGGACTGCCCCTGGAGGCGGTGCGCCC
Organism: Curtobacterium sp. ZW137; assembly: GCF_003762905.1. GTDB lineage: Bacteria > Actinomycetota > Actinomycetes > Actinomycetales > Microbacteriaceae > Curtobacterium. The sequence continues at coordinate 81,332 of NZ_RJKS01000006.1, forward strand.
GATCCGCGACGACATCCGCCGCCGCGTCGAGGACCTCGTCGCCGAGCTCACGGCGTAGCGGACTGCGGGGCGAGCGACGCTGGTTCGCGGCGGAGCAGGCACACCGCCGCCACGAGCCCGCCCCACATGAGGGCACCGAACACCGGCAGTAGGGCTCCGGCGCCCCCCTCCGCGCTCAGGACCATCGTGAACCACGCCATGGCGATCGCACCGGTCACCGCGGAGACGACGCCGATCGCGAGCGCTGCCCTGCCCCGTGTGGTGTCGGTCGCGAGCGTCACCGCCAGCACCGCACAGATCAGCGCCCCCACGACACCGGGCACGAGCAGCGCCCAGAACACGGCGCCCGACGAGCCCCAGCCGTCCGCGACGCCGGCGCCACCCCAGTGCGTCGGCACCCGCGCCGGCACGTCGGCCCACCGGAGCCGGGCCACCACGAGGACGACGGGCGGCACCCACGACATCACCGCGGCCACGACGAGCGCGGGGCTCGGCCCCCGCCGACCGGCGATCACGGCACCGCCGACCGAGCTGACACGGCGAGCTCATCGGCGTCGTCCCGCTGCAGGCGCCGCACCTGCGGCCGGAACCAGAACAGGAAGACCGCGACGACGTACACGGCCTCGAGGACGATGCTCACCGGGACGCTCCAGTCGCGGACGGGGCCGTCGATCACGGCGTCGTTGAGGCCGTGGATCGCGGCAGCACCGAGGTACGCGACCACGCCGATGCCGATCGCCGCACCCTTCGGCCGCGCCCTCGCGGCCAGCCAGATGACGACCGCGGCGCCGACGGTGATCAGGGGGTGCGAGACCTCGGCGATGATCCGGACGACGACGTCCATCATCATGATGAACGGCGCGTCGGCCGGCGCCCTCCCGCCGTCGAGGATCGGGTCCAGCGACGTGATGATGTAGCTGATCCCCTCGAGGAAGCCGAACCAGGCGGCCGTGACGAAGACGAGCCAGATGGCGAGCCGGGGCGACCGGTAGGCACGGGAGGACAGGAGCAGGACGACCGGGAGCAGGAGCTTCAGGAACTCCTCGACGAGTCCGGGCCAGATCGCACCGCCCGGGAGCAGCCTGGCGACACCGTTGAGGGTCCCCGCCAGCAGCATCGCGACGGTCCCCCAGGCGAGACCGATCCACAGCGCCTGGACCCGGTGGGGTGTCCGGACGAGGGGGACCTTCCGCCGCAGGTACCACCCGAGGGCGACCAGCGGGACACCGATGCCGATGATCGCTGCGGCGACGACCACCACGAGCGGGTAGGTCGGACGATCGTCGCCGGTGGTGCGATCGACGGCGAGCATCAGCGTGCCGCCCCAGTACCCCAGGAGCGCACCGGCGAGCGCGCCCCCGAGGCCGACGACGAGTGGTGCGGTCCCCTGAGATCGCGACATGCCGCCGAAACTACCAGGCCACCGTCATCGACGGCGGCGGTCACCGGCGGTGACCAGGACCGGACGGGAGGCCCGGGCCGGCCTGGCACCGGGCCTCCCGTCCGGAACGACGAACGGACACAGCACCACGCGACTCCGCGGTGCCGTGTCCGTTCCCCGGTGTGGTGACGCCGCTACGCGGCGACCAGGAACTCGTCCCAGTCCGGCTCCGTCCGCTCCATCCCGCGCACCACCCAGCTCGAGCCGTGCGGGGCCTTCGGACGGAACCGCAGGTTCCAGCCCATCTCCCGCGGGGTGCGGTCCCCCTTGGTGTTGTTGCAGGCGAGGCAGCACGCGACGAGGTTCTCCCACGAGTCCTCACCCCCGCGCGACTTCGGCTGGACGTGGTCGATCGTGGTCGCATGCCGATCGCAGTACGCGCACCGGTTGGCGTCCCGGCGGAGGACCCCGCGTCGGGACACCGGCACGAGCCTGGAGTGCGGGATGCGCACGTACCTGGTGAGGATGATGACGGACGGACGGTCGAAGCTCGACGTCGACCCGGTGACCGGGTGTTCGATGTCGGCGGCGACGATGGCGGCCTTCTGGTTCATGACCAGCACGAGGGCCCGACGGAACGAGATGACCGCGAGGGGCTCGTAACCGGCGTTGAGGACGAGAGTGCGCATGGGTTCCCTTCCGACGAGCCTGGACGGCTTCCAGGCGGTGCGGGGCACCGGACCGGACGACGACGAACGAGTGACCGCGAACCGGTCCCGGAACGAAGAAGAGCACCACCCCTGGGGGCAGTGCTCTCCGTCACGCTGGGGCGTGCAGGTGCACGCAGGTCGTGGTCGACCATATGTCGAAGTGCGCGCGCCGACCCATGGTGCGGGTCGTGCGTGACGATGACATGGGGTCTCCTGTTCGGGCCGTGTCGGGCCGATGCGCTCAGGCTAAACCAGAAACCGGCCCAGCACGAGGTGTGCTGGGCCGGTTCTCGGACTGTTCAGATGCCGGTCGGGCGTCAGCCCATCCGGACGATGTGGTAGTCGCTCGTCCAGATCGGGCGGATCGACACGGAGCCGCCGGGCTTCGGCGCGTCCATGATCATGCCGTTGCCCATGTAGAAGCCGTCGTGCGCTTCGTTGTTGAAGATGACGACGTCGCCGGGCTGGGCCTGGGACTCCGGGATCGTGGTGCCGGCCTGGTCCTGCAGCGGCACCGAGTGCGCGAGGTTGATGCCGTACTGCGCGTAGACGAACATCACGTAGCCCGAGCAGTCGAAGCCGGCGGGGGTGGCGCCGCCGAAGACGTACGGGGTGCCGATGTACTGCTTCGCGGTGGCGACCACGGCGGGCAGCGAGAACGGCGTCCCGGGGGCGACGGTGGTGGCCGTGCTGGCGGCGGTCGACGTCGTCGAGGAGGACGCGAGGTAGTCGGTGGCCGTCGGGCCGGAGTACGACGCGTACTGCTTGGCGGTCGCGGCGCGGGCTGCCTGGACCTCGGCGGCGTGCTTCTCGGACGCGAGCGTCGCGGTCGACGTCGCGGAGTAGCCGTCGCGGCTGGTGTCGGCGAGGGCGGCCGCGTCGGAGACGGACAGCTGCTGGCTCTGGGTGGTGCGGATCGCCTGCTGGGCGGTCGCGGTGTCGGAGGCACCGGTCGACTGCGTGCTGGCGAAGGCTGCGGGGACGGCCATCGTGCCGAACATGCCGGCGGCGACCGTCAGGACGATCGGGGCCATGAACTTGCGCTTGCGCGAGCTCGACGTGGGCTTGTCCGACGCGGTGCGGGCGGTGGTGGCAGCGGGGCGCGCGGCGTGGGTGCCGGTTGCACGCATCGCACCGGCGACGTTCGCACGGCGGGGCGACTCCGCGCGGGCAGCGGTCGTGCTGCGGCGGGCCGGCGTCGTCGCGCTGCGGCGGCTCGACTTGGCTTCAGCGTCGCGGGCAGCCCGCCGGGTGAGCGGGGCGTCGGTGTGGCCGGTGTTCGGAAGGCCTGAGTTCGTCGGGTTCGCGGGCGTCGTGTCCGCGGCGGAACCGGTCTGCGTCAAGGGTGGGGTCTCCGGCGTCTCGTCATCACCCGCCCGGCAGATCGTCATGTGCTGATCGCCGTGCGTGCGCAACCCCATCCGTTCGTCATCGTTTCCGATCGAGGCAGGAGACGGGTTCGAGACGTCCTGCCACGGGTTCCCGGGTCGTTGTCAGCCCGGGGACTCGTCGAGTGTACGGGCGCGTCGTTACCTTGTCGAGACGAAAACGCCGCTTTGTAACAGAACGGTAAAGAATCCCTGGTCAGAGCCGGAGTTTGATTTTGCGACAGGCACCACGTCAAGCGGTCGACGTCGTCCCCCGGAGCTGTACCCCGACGGGGTCGGTGACGCTGTTACGCGGCGTCGATGTAGACGTGCTGGGCGACCTCGGTCGGGAGCTCGATGCCGGCGTCTTCGCCGTCGACGCGCACCGCCACGTAGGCGCCTGCGCGCTGCACGCTCGCGAGCCGGCCGGGCATCACGCCCGCCGATCGCAGCTGGTGCAGGAGCTCCGGCTCGAACTGGACGGGCTCGCCCAGGCGGCGGATGACACCGGTCGCGACGGCGTCGGTTCCCTCGGTCGCGGAGACGATGTTGCGGACGCCGTCGAGGAAGCCGCCAGCGTCGGGGCCACCGATCTCGGCGAGGCCGGGGATCGGGTTGCCGTACGGGGACTCCGTCGGGTTGCCGAGCATCTCGAGCAGGCGCACTTCCACCTGCTCGCTCATCACGTGCTCCCAGCGGCACGCTTCGTCGTGGACGAACGCCCAGTCGAGGCCGATGACGTCGGAGAGCAGTCGTTCGGCGAGGCGGTGCTTGCGCATCACGTGGGTCGCGCGGGAGCGGCCTTCGCCGGTGAGTTCGAGGTGGCGGTCCCCGGAGACGACGACGAGTCCGTCGCGTTCCATCCGGGCGATCGTCTGCGAGACGGTCGGACCCGAGTGCCCGAGGCGCTCGGAGATGCGCGCGCGCAGCGGGACGATCCCCTCTTCCTCGAGGTCGAGGATCGTCCGCAGGTACATCTCCGTGGTGTCGACGAGATCGGTCACGGTCCGCCTCTCCTGTCTGGGCCCAGCGCGACCCACCCTACTTGTTCGGGCCGACACGGAACGACCAACTCTTGCACGGCGCAAGGAATCGAGTGGGATACCAGCGATCGGTAGGATCGATCCATGGCAGACATCGTCATCCCGGCCGAATTCCTCCCCACCGACGGACGCTTCGGCTGCGGTCCGTCCAAGATCCGTGGCGCCCAGCTCGAGTCCCTGGTCACCCGCGGTGCGACGATCCTCGGGACCTCCCACCGGCAGAAGCCCGTGAAGGACCTCGTCGGCTCCGTGCGCTCCGGCCTCGCCGACCTCTTCCAGGTGCCGGACGGCTACGAGGTCGTCCTCGGCAACGGCGGCTCGACCGCGTTCTGGGACGCCGCAGCGTTCGGGCTCATCGAGCAGCGCGCCGAGAACCTCTCCTTCGGTGAGTTCGGGTCGAAGTTCGCGAAGGCCGCCGCCGCGCCGTGGCTCCAGGCCCCGCACGTGGTCGAGGCACCGGGCGGCTCGCGCTCCGAGCTCGAGATCGTCGACGGTGTCGACGTCTACGCCTACCCGCACAACGAGACCTCGACCGGCGTCATGGCGCCGGTCGTCCGCGCCGAGGGCGACCCCGGTGCGCTGACCGTCGTCGACGCCACGAGCGCTGCCGGCGGCGCCCTGTTCGACGTCAGCGCGACGGACGTCTACTACTTCGCCCCGCAGAAGAACTTCGCCTCGGACGGCGGGCTGTGGCTCGCGCTGTTCTCCCCCGCCGCGATCGAGCGCGTCGAGCGCATCGCCGCGTCCGGCCGGTACATCCCGGAGTTCCTGTCGCTGAAGAACGCGGTGGACAACTCGCGCCTGAACCAGACGCTGAACACCCCGGCGATCTCGACGCTGCTGCTCCTCGACGACCAGATCTCGTGGATCAACAACTCGGGCGGCCTGGCGTGGGCGGACACCCGCACGAAGACCTCGTCCTCGACGCTGTACGACTGGGCCGAGTCGGTCGACTGGGCCACGCCGTTCGTCACGGACCCGGAGCACCGCTCGCAGGTCGTCGCGACGATCGACCTCGACGACTCCATCGACGCGAAGGCGGTCGCCGCGACCCTCCGCGAGAACGGCATCGTCGACACCGAGCCGTACCGGAAGCTCGGCCGCAACCAGCTGCGCGTCGCGACGTTCACCGCGATCGACCCCGACGACGTGCAGAAGCTCGTCGGCGCGATCACCTACGTCGTGGGCGCACTCAAGGGCTGAGACGCCGCACACAACGCGAAACGCCGCCGGGTCCGGCGGCGTTTCGTCGTTCGTGCGGCGTCTCGGCAGGACGGCGGTGTGTCAGCGCTGGTCGTCGAGCTCGTCGACGTCGACGCCGTCGATCTCGTCGTCGTCCGACTCGGGGAGGTCGTCCTCGTCGTCGTCGAAGTCGTCGTCGTCCGACTCGTCGTCGTCGTCGTCCTCGTCGTCGTCCGCGTCGTCGTCGTCGTCCGCGTCGTCGTCGTCATCCGACTCGTCGTCGTCATCCGACTCGTCGTCGTCATCCTCGTCGTCGGACTCGTAGTCCTCGTCGTCCTCATCGGACTCGTCAGCGTCGTCGTCCGCGTCAGCGTCGTCGTCGGAGTCGCCGTCGCCGTGTTCCTCGCCCTCCTGCGCGGCGCGGTAGTCGGCCAGCCGCTCCGACCACGGCACCCAGTCCGGCGCGAGCAGCGACCCGTCACCGGGCATCAGCTCGACCTCGAGCACGGTCGGCTCGTCGCCCTCGACCTGGGCGATGCTGACGGTCCAGCGCCACCCCGGGTACCCGGGCATCCGGTTCGCGAACAGGACCGAGACGACCCCGTCGCCCTCGTCCGTGGTGCCGACGGAGGACCCGACGGTCGACTCCTCGGTGACCTCGAGCAGCGCCCTGCGGGCGAGTGCGGTCAGGTCGGTGTTGTCGGTCGTCATGGTCATGCGTCCAATTGGTCTGCGACGTGCCGCAGGATCGCGGCGATGCGTGTGCCGTTCTTCGGGTAGCGACCGTGGCGGAGGTCTCCGCTGATCCGGTCCAGTTCCTTCACGAGGTCCTCGACGATGACGGCCATGTCGTCCGCCGAGCGGCGCGACATCTTCGACAGCGACGGCTTCGGGTCGAGCAGGCGGACGGACAGCGCCTGCGATCCCTTGTTGCCCTGGACCACGCCGTACTCCAGGCGCGCACCGGCCTTCACGGTGGTCACGCCGTCGGGCAGCGAGGAGGCGTGCAGGAAGACCTGGTCGCCGTCGTCTCCGGTGATGAACCCGAAACCCTTCTGGTCGTCGTAGAACTTGACCTTGCCGGTGGGCATGCGTGGACTCCTCGATAGGTGTGCGGCCGTGGTGCGGATATCCTGGGGCGATGGCCAAGCCGACCCGATCCACCGAGGACACGCGGAACTCCGCGGAATCCCCGGCGACGTTCAATCGTACCGAACGCACCCTCGCGTTCATGATCGGCGGCATCGTGTTCTTCACGGTCCTCTGCTTCGCGGCGATGATCATCGGCTGGCTGACCCTCGGGACGATCCCGGGCACCGGCATCTGGCCCGTGGTCCTCGGCATCCTGTACTTCGGACCGCCCATCGCGCTGGTCCTGATCTTCGTGCTGCTGGCCGTCACCTGGACCCGCAAGGCACGCGCACACCGGAACGAGGCCCGCTGACGTCCGCTCCGGACGCATGCGGAGGACGATGACGACCACCGCCGACCTCGCCGCCCGACTGCGGGCGATGCCGGACGACGACCTCGAACGGCTCATCATCGCGCGCGGGCTCCCCGCGGCGGTGCTCGGTGAGACGGGCCCCCAGAGCATCACCGACTTCTTCGACCTGGCCGAGGCGTTCCGCGCCGACGCCGCGGTCGACGCCGCCGTCGAACGGCTCCCGCGCCGGACGCTGGTCGCGCTCCGCGACGGCGAAGCCGGTGACGCACTCGCCCCGGCGGTCGCGCTCGGCCTGGCCGAAGCGGACGGCCGGGTCGACGACGCGGTCGCGCTGCGCGTGGCGGCGCACCCGGACCTCACTGCGCTGACGGGAGGCCCGGCACCGGTCCGCCAGGCTGCCCCCGACACGGGGACCGGGACGTCCGGTGCCGCACGTGCGACGGGCGCGGAACACGCGTTCGCGACGATGACGGTGCTGGCCGAGCTCCTCCGGTCCGTGGACGACGGCGGCGTGCGCGAACTCGTCAAGGGCGGCATCGGCTCACCGCTCGCCCGTGCGCTCGCGGAACGCTCCGGCGCCGACCCCGAGGTGGTGCCCGGCCGGCTCGAGCTGCTCGAGCGGATCCGCTTCACCGGCACGGACGACGGCACGTGGTCCCTGACCGACGCCGGGCGCGCCTGGCTGACGACCGCGTGGCCGGACCGGTGGACGGACCTCGTCGAGCGCTGGCACGACGAACTCGACGACGCCGTCCGTGAAGTCCTCGACGTGGCCGGCGACGACTGGCGCGACCTGCCGAGCCTCGGCCGCTGGGCGTACCCCGCCGGCGCGCGGTGGCTCGACGCGACCCTGCTCGACGTCGCCGGCACGGCGAACGCGCTCGGCATCACCGTCGACGGCATCGTCACCGAGACCGGTCGCACGCTCCTCGGCGCGGACCGCGACGCTGCGGAGCGCGCGGCGACCGCCGACCTCCCGCACACCGTCGAGGGCGTCTACCTCCAGCACGACCTCACCGTCATCGCACCGGGGCCCCTCGCGCCGGATGCCGACGCCGAACTCCGGAGCGTCGCCGACCTCGAGTCGCCGGGACTCGCCGCCCGGTACCGCGTGTCCGAGGACTCGCTCCGCCGTGCCCTCCGCGCCGGGAGCACCCGCGACCAGGTCGTCGCACTGTTCGAGCGGATCGGGCTCGCCGGCGTCCCGCAGCCCCTCGCCTACCTGGTCGACCAGGTCGCCGCGCGGGACGGCAGCATCGTGGTCGACCGCGCCGAGGACGGCCTCGGATCGGTCGTGCGGGGCACCGCCGACCAGCTCGACCTCATCGGGGTCGACGCCGAACTCCGCCAGCTGGCGTGGGAGCGCCCCGACCTGACGACCCTGGTGACCCGCTACCCACCGCACGTGGTCCACGCGGCGCTGGAGGACCAGCGCTACCCGGCCGTCCTGCAACCCGGCGCCCGCCCCGAGACGCACCACGGGCCTCCAGGCCGTCGCCGTCTGCCGCAGCGCACCCCGGAAGCCGCAGCGCGCGCCGTCGTGGGTCGGCTCCGACTGACGACGGAACGCGGTGCTGCCGAACCGGAACAGGAGTGGCTCGGTCGACAGATCGACCTCGCCGTGCGCGGTCGCACGCCGATCCGGGTGACGGTCCGGATGCCGGACGGCTCGGAGCGGCCGTTCTCGATCGTGCCGACCTCGGTCGCCGCCGGACGCATCCGGGGGAAGGACACCGCCGCCGACGTGGAGCGCACACTGCCCCTGTCGTTGGTCGTGTCCGTCGACAGCGAAGCCTGACCCAGTCGGCGACGGCTAGGCTGGAAGGCCATGAACGGACCGCTGATCGTCCAGAGCGACCGCACCGTGCTGCTCGAGGTGGCGCATCCCGACGCCGAGGACGCACGCCACGAGCTCGCCGTGTTCGCCGAACTCGAACGCGCCCCGGAACACGTGCACACCTACCGGGTGACCCGCCTCGGCCTGTGGAACGCGCGCGCCGCGGGCCACGACGCCGAGAGCATGATCGACACCCTCGAGCGCTTCGCGAAGTTCCCGGTCCCGCAGAGCGTCACCGTCGACATCCGCGACACCGTCGCCCGGTACGGCCGGCTCGTGATCCGTCGCGAGGACCCGGCCGACGCGCCGGTCATCGCGAACTCCCCCTCCGAGGAACTCGAGCGCCAGCCGACGCTGCTGCTCACCGCGACGGATCCGACAGTCCTCGCCGAGGTCGTCCGCTCCAAGCGCATCAAACCGCTCCTCGGGAACAAGCGCTCCGACACCGCGATCGAGCTGCAGCAGTGGGCCCGCGGGCAGATCAAGCAGGAGCTCGTGAAGATCGGCTGGCCGGCCGAGGACCTCGCCGGGTACACGCCGGGGCAGCCGCACGCGATCGACCTCGACAACAGCGAGTGGGACCTGCGGCCGTACCAGCAGGACGCCGTGCAGAGCTTCTTCGCGCAGGGCTCCGGCGTCGTCGTGCTGCCCTGTGGCGCCGGCAAGACGCTCGTCGGCGCCGGGGCGATGGCCACCGTGAAGGCGACGACGCTCATCCTCGTGACGAACACCGTGTCCGCGCGGCAGTGGCGGTCCGAGCTGCTCCGCCGGACCTCCCTGACCGAGGACGAGATCGGCGAGTACTCCGGCAGCGTCAAGGAGATCCGGCCGGTCACGATCGCGACGTACCAGATCCTCACCGCACGACGGAAGGGCGAGTACACGCACCTGTCGCTCCTCGATGCACTCGACTGGGGACTCGTGGTCTACGACGAGGTGCACCTGCTCCCCGCCCCGGTCTTCAAGCTGACCGCCGACCTGCAGGCCCGTCGACGCCTCGGCCTGACCGCGACCCTCGTGCGCGAGGACGGGCGCGAAGGCGACGTGTTCTCCCTCATCGGGCCGAAGCGGTACGACGCCCCGTGGAAGGAGATCGAGGCGCAGGGGTACATCTCCCCCGCGTCCTGCTTCGAGGTCCGCATCGACCTGCCCCACGAGGACCGTCTGGAGTACGCGGCGTCGAGCGACGACGAGCGCTACCGGCTCGCGGCGACGACCCCGGCGAAGACCCCGGTCGTCCGGGAACTCATCGAGAAGCACCGGGGCGAGCAGATCCTCGTGATCGGGCAGTACATCGACCAGCTCGACGACCTGGCCGACTCCCTGGGCGCGTCGAAGATCACCGGAGCGACGCCGATCGACGAACGGGAACGGCTGTACCAGGCGTTCCGCGACGGCGCGATCGACGTGCTCGTCGTGTCCAAGGTCGCGAACTTCTCGGTGGACCTGCCCGACGCCACCGTGGCGATCCAGGTCTCCGGGTCCTTCGGCTCCCGGCAGGAAGAGGCGCAGCGCCTCGGCCGGCTGCTCCGCCCGAACAAGGACGGCCTGCCCGCGTCGTTCTACACGCTCGTCACACGGGACACCGTCGACCAGGACTTCGCGCAGAACCGGCAGCGGTTCCTCGCCGAGCAGGGGTACTCGTACACGATCCTCGACGCCGATCAGGTCCAGGCCGCGGTGGGCTGACGCCCGCCACGCTCTCGCGTCGCTCCCAGGTAACGCTTAGGGAACGGCCAGAAGATAGGACCATGACCGATGGCCCCAAGATCCTGATCGTCGACGACGAGCCGAACATCCGCGATCTCCTCACGACCTCGCTCCGCTTCGCCGGGTTCGCCGTGCGCGCGGTCGGCAACGGGGCGCAGGCGATCTCCGCCGTGCTCGAGGAAGAGCCGGACCTCATCATCCTCGACGTGATGCTGCCCGACATGAACGGCTTCGGCGTGACCAAGCGCCTCCGTTCCTCCGGCTACACCTCCCCGATCCTGTTCCTCACCGCGAAGGACGACACCGAGGACAAGATCACCGGCCTCACGGTCGGCGGCGACGACTACGTCACGAAGCCGTTCTCGCTCGACGAGATCGTCGCGCGCATCAAGGCGATCCTCCGCCGCACGATGAACGACGAAGAAGACGCGATCATCCGCGCCGGCGAGCTGACGATGGACCAGGACACGCACGAGGTCACCATCGGCGACGCGCAGATCGAGCTCTCCCCGACCGAGTTCAAGCTGCTCCGCTACCTCATGCTCAACCCGAACCGTGTGCTGTCGAAGGCGCAGATCCTCGACCACGTGTGGGAGTACGACTTCAACGGCGACGCCGGCATCGTCGAGTCCTACATCTCGTACCTGCGTCGGAAGCTCGACCAGTACTCGGCGGAGCCGATCATCCAGACCAAGCGCGGGTTCGGCTACATGCTGAAGGCGTCGAAGGCCTCCTAGGCTCCGTCGGGCCGGCCCTCGTGGTCGTTCGTCTGGCCCGTCTTTCTCGGCGGTCGTCCGGTTTCACCGGGCGGCCGCCGTCTACCGTTGAGGCAGCATGCACTCCAGAATGAACCGCTGGTGGGACGGCATCTCCCTGCGCACCAAGATCACCGGCATCACGGTGCTCCTGGTGGCGCTCGGCCTGCTCGTCGCGGGGCTCGGCACCATGACGGTGCTCTCCACCTACCTGGTGTCCCGCCTGGACAACCAGGTCACCACGACGACGTCGCAGCTCGAGGGGCAGAACGTCTCCGACGGTGAGCAGTACTGCAAGCTCTCCGTGGTGCTCGAGAAGAGTTCCTACGTCGCGGCGTACGACAGCGACGGCAAGCAGATCTGCGACACCCAGTCCACATCGCAGCCTGACATCTCGTCGGTCGACTTCGCCGCGGCCACGAAGACCAGCAACCCGTTCAGCCTCTACGACAAGCAGCACAACCACGAGTGGCGTGCCCAGGTCATCCCGGCGAACCTCCAGAACATCTCCACCGGCGCCACCGAGACCGGTTACGTGCTCGTCGCGGTGTCGAGTGCGGACACCGACCAGACCATCGCCCGGTTCACGGTGATCTTCCTCGGGTTCGGCATCTCCGTCATCCTGCTCGGCGCGATGCTCACCCGGCTGCTCGTCACCGCGACCTTCGACCCGCTCCGCGACGTCGAGGACACCGCCGCCCGGTTCGCCGCGGGTGACTTCAACCAGCGACTCGAAGACGACACCCCGAACACCGAGGTCGGGCGCCTGAACCGCTCCCTCAACGCCATGCTCGAGCGGATCGACAGCGCGTTCGAGGACCGGCAGCGCACCATCGACCAGATGCGCCGGTTCGTCGGTGACGCCTCACACGAACTCCGCACCCCGCTGGTCTCGCTCCGCGGGTACGCCGAGCTGTACCGGATGGGTGCCCTCCGCAAGGAAGAGGACGTCGCCCAGGCGATGGAGCGCATCGAGAAGGAAGCGCAGCGGATGGGGCTCCTCGTGCAGGATCTCCTGCAGCTCGCCCGCATCGACGAGTCGAAGCCGCTCGAGCTCGGCCCGGTCGACCTCGTCGCCATCGCCCGCGACTCCGCGCTCGACACGATGGCGTCGAACCCCGACCGCGAGATCCAGGTCCTCGTCGAGGACGTGCCGCAGGCCGTCCGTGCACCGTCGTCGTTCGGCCCCGCGGTCACCCCGTCGTCGTCGGAGAACCCGCCCGTGTCCCCGTCGGCGAACACCACCGGGCCGATCGCGTTCTCCCGGCAGACCCTGGCGCGGCTGCGCGCCCGGCGGAGCCGCGCCATGAACGTCGACGCGCCGGTCTCCGACGAGACGACGCCGCTGCCCACCGTCGTGATGCCGAAGCGTCCCCCGATCGTCCTCGCCGAGGAGAACAAGATCCGGCAGGTCGTGACGAACCTGATGGGCAACGCGATGCGGTTCACGCCGCACGACGACCCCATCGAGATCGGCATCGGCGTGGACGACGACCGGGGCATGGCGCACATCGACGTCATCGACCACGGCGAGGGCATCCCGCCGCAGCTCCGCGAGAAGATCTTCCAGCGCTTCTGGCGTGCCGACACCTCGCGCGCACGGGACACCGGCGGGTCGGGCCTCGGGCTCGCGATCGTGTCGGGCATCGTCGCGGCGCACCAGGGCTCCGTCGAGGTCATCGACACCGAGGGCGGCGGTGCCACCTTCCGCATCTGGCTCCCGCTCCTCCCCCGCGACTACACCCCGCAGCCCCCCGCCGGCTCCGCCGCCGCCTGACGCGGGCGCGCGCCCGCGCGCCCGCGCGCCCGCGCGCCCGCGCGCCCGCGCGCCCGCGCGCCCGCGCGCCCGCGCACCCGCGCGCCCGCGCGGCACCCCCACCCCCACCCCCGGTGAGATCGCACTACGTGTCGCCTCCCCTCTGAGCCTTCCGACACAAGGCGCGATCTCGCGGCTCCTGCACAGCCGGTTCCGGGCGGGTCCTCCTCCACAGGAACGCGGGCGCGGCCCCCCGGCTGTCAGTGGCTCGGCACGCTGGCGTCATGCCAACGGACCCTCAGCCACTCCCGTCCAGGTTCCTGCGGACGCCGTTCCTCGTCGCCGACGCACTCGAACAGGGCGTCGGACGGGAACGCCTTCGGAGGAAGGACCTGGCCGCTCCGGCCCGCGGAGTTCGGGTCCCTGCCGACCGGCTCGCCTTCATCGACACGGCACTCGCCCACGGCCTCTTGCTCCGCCCCGATCAGCACTTCAGCCACACGACGGCCGCCAGGCTCTGGAGTGCCCCGCTCCCCCGTTTGTTCGCTGCTCCGAACAGCGAGCTCCACGTGTCGACCACCGGGTCGGGACCCGTGGAACGCCGGCAGGGCGTGATCGGGCATCGCGTCCGGCCCTCACGCGCCGATGTCACCACGGTGTTCGGCGTGCGGGTCAGCACACCGGCCGCGTTCTGGTACGAATGTCGGACCCTGCTCAGTCTCCGCGCACTGGTGATCCTCGGCGATCACCTCGTCGGCGTCGGGCGGCTGGCATCTCCAGCGCAACTCGCCGCGACCATCCACCCTGGGGATCGCGCTGTCGTGCTCGCCCGCGCCGCTCTCGATCTCGTCCGAGTCGGAGCTGAATCGCCGATGGAGACGATCGTGCGACTGATCGTCGTGGAGGCCGGATTCCCGGAGCCCGACTTGAACGCGGACGTCTTCGACGCATCGGGGCGCTTCATCGGGCGCGTCGACATGGCCTGGGTCGAACTCCGCATCGCCCTCGAGTACGACGGCGACCACCACCGGACGGACCGCGACACCTTCAGCCACGACCGCACGCGTGGCAACGCCTTCACTGTCGCGAGCTGGCTGACCATCCACGTCACCGCGAAGGATGCGCACCACCCATCCGACTTCCTGGAGCGTCTCCGCGAGGCGTTCGCATTGCGTCAGCGCAACGGGGTACCGCGGTGAGATCGCACTTCGTGTCGGTTGCGCGAAGATCAGCCGACACGAAGTGCGATCTCACCGGCGGAGGCGTGGCCGGACGCGGACGCGGCGGAGGCGTGCGCGCGGCGCACGCGGAAGGGCCCCCGCACGCGCAGCGTGCGAGGGCCCTTCCGGAACGACGGACTAGAAGTCCATGCCACCCGTCGGGTCGCCGGCCGGAGCGGCCGCGGCGCGCTCGGGCTTGTCGGCGACGACGACCTCGGTCGTGAGGAACAGACCGGCGATCGACGCAGCGTTCTGCAGCGCCGAGCGCGTGACCTTGGCGGGGTCGATGATGCCGGCAGCGATCAGGTCGACGTACTCACCGGTCGCGGCGTTGAGGCCCCAGCCCGCTTCGAGCTCGCGGACCTTGGCGGCCACGACACCCGGCTCGAGACCGGCGTTGAGCGCGATCTGCTTGAGCGGTGCGTCGATGGCGACGCGGACGATGTTCGCGCCGGTCGCCTCGTCGCCCTCGAGCGTGAGGGAGTCGAGCGCGACCTTGCCGGCCTGGATCAGGGCGACGCCACCGCCGGCGACGATGCCCTCTTCCACAGCGGCCTTGGCGTTGCGGACGGCGTCCTCGATGCGGTGCTTGCGCTCCTTGAGCTCGACCTCAGTTGCAGCGCCCGCCTTGATGACGGCGACGCCACCGGCGAGCTTCGCGAGGCGCTCCTGGAGCTTCTCGCGGTCGTAGTCGGAGTCGGTCGCTTCGATCTCGGAGCGGATCTGACGGACGCGGCCCGCGATCTGCTCGGTGTCGCCGGCACCTTCGACGATGGTGGTCTCGTCCTTGGTGATGACGACCTTGCGTGCCTTGCCGAGCAGGTCGAGCGTGGCGTTCTCGAGCTTGAGGCCGACCTCTTCCGAGATGACCTGGCCGCCGGTGAGGATCGCGATGTCCTGCAGCATGGCCTTGCGACGGTCGCCGAAGCCCGGGGCCTTGACGGCGACGGACTTGAAGATGCCGCGGATCTTGTTCACGACGAGCGTGGCCAGGGCCTCACCGTCGACGTCCTCGGCGATGATCAGGAGCTGCTTGCCAGCCTGGATCACCTTGTCGACCACCGGCAGGAGGTCCTTGATGTTCGAGATCTTCGAGTTGACGATCAGGATGTAGGCGTCTTCGAAGACGGCTTCCTGGCGCTCGGGGTCGGTCACGAAGTACTGCGACAGGTAGCCCTTGTCGAAGCGCATGCCCTCGGTGAGCTCGAGCTCGGTGCCGAAGGTGTTCGACTCCTCGACGGTGACGACGCCTTCCTTGCCGACCTTGTCGATGGCCTCGGCGATGAGCGCGCCGATGGTCGGGTCCGCGGCCGAGATCGACGCGGTGGCGGCGATCTGGTCCTTGGTCTCGATCTCCTTGGCGTTCGCGAGCAGCTGGTCGGAGACGGCCGCGACGGCCTTCTCGATGCCGCGCTTCAGCGAGACGGGGTCGGCGCCGGCGGCCACGTTGCGGAGGCCTTCGCGGACGAGGGCCTGGGCGAGCACGGTCGCGGTGGTCGTACCGTCACCGGCGACGTCGTCGGTCTTCTTGGCGACCTCCTTGACGAGCTCGGCACCGATCTTCTCGTACGGGTCGTCGAGCTCGATCTCCTTGGCGATGGAGACACCGTCGTTCGTGATCGTGGGGGCGCCCCACTTCTTCTCGAGGACGACGTTGCGGCCGCGCGGGCCGAGCGTCACCTTCACGGCGTCGGCCAGCTGGTTCAGGCCGCGCTCGAGGCCACGGCGGGCCTCCTCGTCGAAAGCAATGATCTTAGCCATGTGAGTTTCTCGTCCCTCCCGGACGTCGTGGGGGTCTTCTGGCACTCAGCGTCAGCGAGTGCCAAGCCCGATTCTGGCACTCGACCCCTGAGAGTGCAACACACACCGGCACACCCACCAGCACACCCGCCAGCCCACCCACCAGCACACCGCCCGGACACGACGAACGCGCCGCCCCCGAGGGGACGGCGCGTCCGGAGTGGTTCGGCGACTAGGCCGGACGCACCGACTCGGCCTGCGGGCCCTTGGACCCCGTGCCGACGTCGAACGTCACTGCCTGGCCCTCTTCGAGGACCTTGTAGCCGTTCATGTCGATGGCCGAGTAGTGGACGAACACGTCCTGGCCCCCTCCATCGACGGTGATGAAGCCGAAGCCCTTTTCAGCGTTGAACCACTTGACGGTTCCGTTGGCCATGATCTGTTGCTCCCTGCGGTACTGCTGTTGCGAACGACGGGGCCGTCGGGTGACGCCGTCGGGTCCGAGCCCGGGTGTTCCGCATCGTGCGTACCGAGGTCCGACGACATTCCGATCACTCCGGTGACCACTTGTGACTCTAATCAGGAAGTGCGTTTCGGCAAGGGGTGTGACGGACATTTCACGCTGATTCCGCCGGAACTCAACGTGCCGGAAACACAGCCGTTACAAAGCGCTGCGCAGAACGACCGGGAAACGCACCCGGGCGACTCCGGGAAGCGTCGGATCAGCCCGTGTAGTCGGACCCGAGCACGACGCTCACGTCGGCGTTCGGGAACGCTGCCGACTGCTGCACGGCGGTCACACCGAGGGCAGCGGCGACACCGCGTGCGATGGCCGCCTGGGAGTCCTGCTGGTAGTACACGATCGTCGACGTGGTCCCGGTGGTGCCCGCGTTGCCGCTCGACGTCACCGTCCACCCGGCGGTGGTCAGCGCCGAGGTGCCCTTCGCCGCGAGTCCGGCCGTGGTGGTCCCGTTGAGCACGACGACCGTGGTGTCGCCCTGCTCGGAGGGCTTCGCCGCGGTGGGCGCGGACGACGACGACGCCGACGGTGACGACGACGACGAGGAGGACGCGGACGACGACGCGGACGCCGACGGCGACGACGTGGCGTCGTCGTCCCCGGAGAACGAGTAGCTGCCGTTGAGGAGCGCCAGGACGAGCACCCCGATCCCGACGAGCACGCCGGTGGCGAGCGCGGCCCACGCGAACGCGATCCAGCCGCGGCCACGACGGTGCATGCCGCGGTGCGCTCCGACGCGCGGACCGTCGGTCACGTCGTCGAAACGGTCATGGGGGAATCTCGTCATCGTTCCTCTTCGGTTCCGGTGGCGGAGGCGGCGGCGGGAGCGACGAAGCTCCGCGCCGCTCGTGCGCTCGTGCGCGCGTGCCGCAGGCGCTGCAGGCGACCGACCAGCTGCGGGTCGTACGCGAGTGCCGCGGGTGAGTCGATGACCCGGTTCAGCACCTGGTAGTACCGCGCCGGCGACATGTCGAACTCGACCCGGATCTCCGCCTCTTTCGTGCGGTCGTGCCGTGCCCGCTCGTGCTCGAAGGCGAGCACGTGCTTGGCGAGCTCGCTGAGCTCGTCCGCGGGGATGGTGGTCACGACGGTTCCGATCACATTCGGGTAACGGGTCTCGCACATCGTAGGGGTGCGGTCGATGTCGACCCTGGCATGGCGCTGGACTGTCGCGGATTCCACCCGGGAAGCGTCACAGCTCGCGGAACCACCGGATCGCGGTCCCGAAGGCGTCGCACACGGCCACGGCGACCCCGTCGACGGAGACGGTCGCGAAGGACGCCGGGTCGGCTACGTCGACGTCCGCCGGCAGCGTCGCGGCCACCCCGGTCAGGATCCCGGTGCGCTCGAGCGCGATCCAGTGCAGCCCGCGTTCGGCGATCCGGTCGACGAACCGCTGCCGCTCGGCTCCCGGCACGTAGATCAGGGTGCCGGCGGTCAGCACGACGGGTTCGAGGCGGTCCGGCAGGGCGTCGACCGCGCGGTCCAGGTCGTCCGGCACACGGCCGGTGATCCGGACGGGAGGCACGGTGAGCGTCGCGCGCGCGGCCGCCCGCATCAGGGCGGTCCGCTCCAGGGCCTCCGGCGGGACCGCCTCGACCAACCGGTCGAACGCACGGGGCGCTGCGAGGTCGATGGGGTTCGGGTCGAGGGCGACGCGCGCCCCGATCCGGATCGGCTCAGTGGCCGGCGCCGGCACCGTACCCGAGGCGTCGGCGACCAACCGGATCGAGGGGTCTTCCTGCGCGGTGTGCATCCGCACGGTGCCGTCCGACGTGCGGTAGTCGAGCGTGACGCGGTCCGGGATCGAGCACAGCCCCGCGGCGGCACCCACGTCGACGAGCCCGAGCGGCCGCGACGCCGACGCGGCGAGCGCCGCGAACAGGGGGACGAGCGGACCGAGCCGCCGCGGGTCGTTGGCCTGCACCGTGGCGGTGGCGAGGTCCGTGACCAGGGTGGGCCCGGCCTCCCGTCCGAGTGCGCGGAGCGCGGCTGGGTCCGACGGGTCCGCACCCAACCGGCGCGCGACCGCGAAGAGCAGCTCCGGCTGCCGCTTCGACTCCGGGACCTCCTCGAGCAGGGCGACCAGGTCGTCGTCGAGCGACCGGGCCCATGCGGCGTACGACGGCGAGACCGGAGCGATCCGGTCCGCGTAGGCGCGGTAGCGGGCCCGGGTGTTCACGCCCGGTGCATCCCGACGTGGGTGATGCCGGCCTCCACGTAGGGGGCTCCGAACCGCACGAAGCCGTGGCGTTCGTAGAGTGCTGCGACGTACTCCTGTGCGTGCAGGACGATCGGTTCGTGCCCGTGGGCCGCGAGGACCGCGGCGACGAGACGGCTCGCGATCCCCTGCCCGCGGTGGTCCGGGTGGGTGGCGACCCGGCCGATCACCCAGGCCGGCGGGGCGGAGCCGTCCGGGTGCACCTCCGCTGCCGCCGGGCGGATCAGGCGGAGGTACCCGAGCGCTGCCGACCCGTCCGTCGCGCCGTCCGTTCCGAACCACCAGTGCTCGGTGTCGGGCTCGCGGTCGCGGCCGTCGAAGTCCTCGTCCGAGACGTGTTGTTCGAGGGCGAAGACCCGGTTCCGCAGACGGACGATGCCGTACAGTTCGTCCGTCGTCAGGCGGGCCCATCGAGTGCGGTGCACGGAATGCTCGGACATCCCGACGAGTTTACTGAAGTGGTCGACGAACCCCGACCGGAAGCAGGAGGAACCCATGGCATACAACGTCGAGAAGAGCGACGCCGAGTGGCGCGAGGAACTCTCCCCGGAGCAGTACGCCGTCCTCCGGCAGGCGGGGACGGAGCGCCCGTGGACCGGTGAGCTCCTGGACGAGGAGCGCGCCGGCATCTACACGTGTGCGGCGTGCGGCGCTGAGCTGTTCAAGAGCGGCACGAAGTTCGACTCCGGCTGCGGCTGGCCGTCGTTCTACGAGTCGGTGAACCCGGACGCGGTGAAGCTGATCGAGGACAACTCGCTCGGCATGGCCCGCACCGAGGTCCGCTGCGCGAACTGCGGCTCGCACCTCGGGCACGTGTTCCCGGACGGCTTCGGCACCCCCACCGGAGACCGCTACTGCATGAACTCGCTGTCGCTGAACTTCGCCGAGAAGACCACGGCCGAGTAGCACGCGAGTCCCGACCCGCTCGTCGGTAAGATGGGCGGGTCAGCCAGCATGGCGCAATTGGTAGCGCACCGTACTTGTAATACGGGGGTTGCGGGTTCAAGTCCCGCTGCTGGCCCCAGATCTTCCCCGGACCCGCAATAAACTGGCCCGGATGTCCACGCAGACCGCGCCGGCGGCGCCAGCACACGCTCGTGCGCGTGGCCGCCGCCGCGAACCGTCCACCGGACGGTGGCTCCCGCTCGCGACCGCACCGTGGACGCGCTGGACGGCGTTCACCGTCGTCGCGCTGTGGGCCGTCTACCAGCAGTTCTGGCGGCTGGGCTCGGGCAACGTCGTCACCGACGAACCCGCGTACCAGCAGCCCGGCTACGACTACCTGCACGGTGACTTCAGCGACAACCGGCAGCACCCGCCGACCGCGAAGTACCTGATGGGCCTCGCCCAGCTGGTGTTCGGCGAGGGCGTCCCCTCCGCACGGATCGCCGTCGCGGTGCTCGGGCTGGTCACCGGCCTCGTGCTGTTCGTCTGGCTGCGCCGCGACGTCGGGTGGTGGACCGGGCTCCTGGCCGCCGGGCTGTGGTGGCTCCCACCGCACGGGATCCTCGACGACCCGAGCCGGATCGACCGCCTGGCGCTGCTCGACGGCCCGATGGTGGCGTTCGGCGTCATCGCGATGTGGTGCGGCTGGCGGTGGGTCCGCGGCGGGGCGTGGCCGTGGATCCTGGCGGCCGGGCTCGCCGCGGGGCTGTCGGTGACCTCGAAGGAGATCGGTGTCCTGCTGGTCCCGGTGTTCCTCGTCCTCCCGCTGCTGTACCGCCGCTGGTGGGGGCTGCTCTGGGGCGGGCTCGTGTTCGCGGCCGGGTTCGCGGTCACCGTCGTCGTGCCGTACCTGCCGTTCGGCGTCGTGTCGACGATCAGCGAGATGATCGCGTTCCAGCGGCAGCACGCCGCAGACGGCCACCTGGTCGAGGTCGCCGGCATCATCACGCGGCACTCCCCCTGGTGGGCGAACCTCTGGTACCAGTGGCAGGGCACCGGCACGCTCGAGTGCGCGGTGCTGGCCGTCGGGGTGCTCGCGGCGTTCCTCATCCGACCGTCCCGCCTGGTGCTCTGGCTCGCCCTCGCCGCGGTGCCGTACTTCGTCTTCTTCCTCGGGGTCAGCGACGTCGCGCTGGGCGAGTACTACCTCGCCTGGATGCCGATGCTCGTCGCCCTGGCCGCGATCGGCATCGGCCGGATCGCGACCCTGCGTGGCCCGGGCTGGTTCCGCGCCGCAGCCTTCGCGGCGGCGCTCGCGATCGTCGCCGTCGCCGCGACCACCAGCGTGCGGCTGTCCGTCGCGACCGCCACGATGCACCCGATGGGGATCGGCCGACTGCCGGAGGTGCTGGCCGAGACCCACCGCGAGGACGGCTTCGTCCTGGCGCAGCGGCAGTCCCCGTCCTCGGTCGCCGCGTTCGTCTTCAAGCGGCAGACGCGGGACCCGAACGCGGGGCCGTTCGACCTCGTCGTGATCGGGCAGGACGACCGGTACACGCTGGACCCGTCGATCCCGGCGTACGTCGCGGCGCACCCGGACGAGTTCCGGGTGTTCCACCTCGACGACGTCGAGGTCCTGGTGCCGGACGGCCGGCTCGTGAAGACCGCGGCCGGCTGGGACGTCGTCCCGCGCTGAACCACACCGCGCTCCGGACGAGCGAGAGCCCCGGGCGACGTGGTCGCTCGGGGCTCTCGGCGCAGGTGGAACACGGATCAGGGGGCGTTCCTGGCGCTCGGCGCGGTAACCAGCCGGCCGTACCGGGATGATGACACCTCATCGACCCGGTCGTCCAGGGGCTGCGCCGACATCGCGGTATCCCGCAAGGAACCTCAGCGACCGCCGCGGATCTTGCGTTCCCGCTGTGCGACACCGGCGGTGCCGTACGGGTAGTCGTCGATGCGCGGTGCGCTGGCGTCCGTCAGCGCCTGCAGTTCGGCGTCGTCGAGCACGAGGTCGGCCGCACCGAGGTTGTCCGACAGCTGTTCGACGGTGCGTGCGCCGAGGATGACGCTGGTCACGGCGGGCCGGGCGAGCAGCCACGCCAGGGCGACCTGGGACCGCGACGCGTCGTGCGCCTCGGCCACCCCGGACAGCACGTCGAGCACCTCCCACGTGCGCTCGTCGCCGTTCCGGGCCTCCCACGCCTCCATGCCGCGTTGCGGGTTCTCGCCGAGCCGCGTCGAGCCGGTCGGGGCCTCGTCGCGCTGGTACTTGCCGGACAGCCAGCCACCGGCGAGCGGCGACCACGGCAGCAGTCCGATGCCGGCGTCGAGGCAGGCGGGGACGATCTCGTGCTCGATGTCACGGACGAGCAGGTTGTACTGCGGCTGCAGGGTCACGGGCGGCGCGAAGTGGTGCGCCTTCGCTTCGTACACGGCCTTGGTGATCTGGTGGCCGAGGTAGTTCGAGAACCCGTAGGAGCCGATCTTCCCGGCGGAGACGGCGTCGTCGAGGAAGCGCAGGGTCTCCTCGATCGGGGTCAGGGCGTCCCACGCGTGCATCTGGTAGAGGTCGATGTGGTCGACGCCGAGCCGATCGAGCGACGCGTCGAGCGCCACACGGAGGTGCCGGCGGGAGAGCCCGAGGTCGTTCGGGCCGTCGCCCTGCGGGAAGCGGCCCTTCGTCGCGAGGACGACCTGCTGGGCCTCGGTCGGGTGCGCTGCGAGCCACCGCCCGATGATGCGCTCGGACTCGTTGCCGGAGTACACGTCGGCCGTGTCGATGAGGGTGCCGCCGGCCTCGACGAACGTGTCGATGATGGTGTGCGAGGTGGGTTCGTCGGCTTCGCTGCCGAACGTCATGGTGCCGAGGGTGAGGGAGGACACCGCTGTCCCGCTGTTCCCGAGGAGTCTGTATTCCATGCCGCGGACGCTACGCCGGAGGCCCGGGGACCGAGAGGCCCCCGCAGTACCCGTCAGCGCGTCTCGGACAGGAAGGCGATCGCCGCTTCCCGGAACGCCCGGCCCGTCGGTGCGCCGAACGGTGTCACTGCGTGGTTCCGCCCAGGAACGCGATCGCCGCTTCCCGGAACGCCCGGCTCGTCGGTGCGCCGAACGGTGTCACCGCGTGGTTCCGCCCAGGAACGCGATCGCCGCCTCCCGGAACGCCCGGCTCGTCGGTGCGTTGAAGTGGTTCCGGCCGGGGATCTCGAAGAACGAGGCATCGGGCGCCGCAGCGGCCAACCGCACCGCGCTGTCCCGGATGCCGTCCTCACTGCCCGCAGCCATCAGGATCGGCTGCGACGGCGCGTTCTCGGGCGTCGGCTCGATGCTGTTCCGCATGCCCTCGACCATCGCCACGAGCGCCGCCAGGTCGTTCCCCTCGACGTTCCCCGCCATCGTCAGGTAGCCGTTCGTCACGCGGTCCTCGATCGGCGTGCCATCCGCGATGTACGCACGCGCCTGGTCGACGCGCACCCGGCGCATCGGGTCGGCGTCCGGGATCCCGCCGAAGACCGCGCGGGTGATCCGGTCCGGGATCCGCTCCGCCGTGTGCCACCCGACGCGGGCGCCGAGCGAGTACCCGAGAAACGCGACGTCGTCGAGCAGGTACGTGTCGATGACGGCGGTGACGTCGGCCACGAGCAGGTCCATCGAGTAGGCGCCCGGCTCGTGCGGCTTCGACGACGCCCCGTGCCCGCGCTGGTCGAGCGCAATGACACGGTACCCGGCACGCACGAGGTCACGGGTCCAGCCCGACGCGTGCCAGTTCAGCACCGCTGCGGAGGCGAAGCCGTGCACGGCCACCACCACGGGGGCGTCCGGGTCGCCGAAGTCGTACGTGGCGATGCGCTGCCCGTCGGGCGACATCACGGCGCGGGGCTGGGGTGCTGCGGGGACGAGTGACATGGCGTCCCCAGGGTATCGGGGCACTGTGGCCCGCATGGACGGCTACGGCGGCGATCAGATCCGGGCGGCGGAACGGCCGCACCTCGACGCGGGCGAGCCGCTGATGCAGCGTGCCGCTGCGGGGCTGGCGGAGATCGTCGGGCGACTGCTCGACGACCCGGCGGAGCGACCGGGTGACGGCCCGGGATCGGTCCTGCTGCTGGTCGGCAGCGGCGACAACGGCGGTGACGCCCTGTTCGCCGGTGCGCACCTCGCCTCGGCCGGGAGGCACGTGGAGATCCTCCGTGTCGGCTCACGTGTCCACGAGGCGGGCCTCAGGGCCGCGCTGGATGCCGGTGCGAGCCTCCTGTCCGACCCGGCTGAACCGGCGGTGATCGCGACCGCTGCCGCGCTCCGCGCGGACCTGGTGCTCGACGCGATCCTCGGCATCGGGGTCTCCGGAGCATCAGCGCTCCGCTCCCCGGCGCGCGAGGTCGTGGGTGCGATCCGCGAGCTCGCCCGCGATCAGCGTGCGCCGTACGTCGTCGCGGTGGACGTGCCGAGCGGGATCGACGTGGACACCGGGGCCGTCGCGGACGACCACGTGCTGCAGGCCGACGTCACCGTCACGTTCGGCGGGGTGAAGGCGGGACTCCTGCGGGGGCCGGCCGCCACGCTCGCCGGACGGATCGAGCTCGTCGACGTCGGGATCGCCGGCGACCTCGCTGCGGTGGAGCCGCTGTTCCGGACCTGACCGCCACGGTTCGGTCCGACCGCCGCCGAGGTCAGATCGCGCCGGCGTCCACGCCGTGCTCGACGTCGCCCCTGGCCTCCAGCCACGTGTCGACGAAGTGCCGGTAGTTCGCGGCGATGAGCCCCTCGGCTGCCTCGGTGTCGAGGTGCTCACGGACGACGTCCTCGAGCGGTTCCTCCCAGTTGCTCCGGCCGATCGCGAACCCGACGAACCCGTCCACCGGTGCCGCCGTGCGGAGCCAGTGGTCGAGCTGCTCCTCGGGGGCGTCCCGACCGAGGACGATGCACTGCACCGCGTCCCGGCCGTCCCGCCGAGCCGTGGCGACGACCCGCTCGGCGTCGCTCCGGGCGTCGAGCCCCTCGAGCTTCCAGACGTCCGCCTCGACCCCGTGGTCCTGCAGGTACTGGAGCACCTGCACGACGAGGTCGGGGCGGAGGTCACGGTCGTAGTCCTCGACGGACGCCTGCTGCTCGTCGGTCCCCGGTACCAGCAGCTCCACCAGGAACGGCCGTCCCGCGTCGTGCAGTGCCGACGCGACGGCGGCCAGATCGGACGCCTGCTGCGCGCGCCGATCGGCGTCGAACGCGGGGTTGTCGCGGACGAGCACCTTCACCCAGTCCGGGTCGAACGCGTCGACGTGGGCCATCCAGTCGTCGCCGTACTCGAGCTCGAACCACTCGCGGCCGGACCGCTCGATCGGCATCGCGAGCTGCAGGCCGGCGTCCTTGGCGAGTCGTGCGACGTCCGCGCCGTACCGCTCGTCGACCAGGACGCCGGTGTGCTCCCGCGCGGCACCGGCGGCGAGCGCGGTCAGGACGCCGCGGTAGACGAGCTGCTTGCCGGCGCGGACGCGTTCGGCCTCGGCTTCGTCGATCGGTTCGCCGCCGGACTCGTCGTACGTGTGCTCGAGGAGTGACGAACGCTGGTCCATCGCGAACAGGAACAGGGGGTGGGCTGCATCGAGTACGGGCATGCTCCGTTGCTACTCCCTCAGTCCTCAGTGCTTCGCAACGTACCGGACGGGCTCCGGCAGGCCGTGCGCGGCGCGGATCGACCGGGACAGCCCCTCGATCGCGACGAGTGCGTCGACGACGAGCTCGGGCGTGACCGGGAACGGCATGTTGTGGATGGTCTCGGTCTCGACCGTGGCGGCTTCGGCGACCGCGCGGAGTTCCGTCGTGTCGTCGACGGAGAGCCCGATCTCGGTGAGGGTGTTCGGCAACCCGACCTTCGTGGTGAAGACGACGAAGTCCTCGATCTCCTCGGCCGGGGCACCCTCCATCACGAGCTGCGCGATGGTGCCGACGTTGACCTTCTGCCCGTGGGCCAGGCCGTGTGCCTGCGGAGCGGCGGTCAGCCCGTTGTGGATCGCGTGCGCGGCGGCGAGGCCGCCGGACTCGAAGCCGAGGCCGGAGAGCAGCGTGTTCGCCTCGACGACCTTCTCGAGCGCGGGGGTGACGACCTTCGCCTTGACCGCCTCGATGGCCTGCAGGGCGTTCTCGTGCAGCAGCGTCCACGACAGCTCCGCGAGTGCGACGCCGGTCTCGGTCTGCAGCCCACCGGCCATGGTGTCCGCGTGCGCGCGCTTGGCGGCTCGGGCCTCGACCCAGGTGGCCAGGGCATCGCCGATGCCCGCGATCAGGAACTGGACGGGCGCGTTCGCGACGAGCTGGGTGTCGATGAGCACCAGGTCGGGGTTGTGCGGGAAGAGGCGGTACTCGATGAACTCGCCCTCCTCGGAGTAGATCACCGCGAGCGCCGAGGTCGGGGCGTCCGTCGAGGCCGCCGTCGGGACGCTGACCCAGCGGATGCCCGCGAGGTGGCCCGATGCCTTCGCCGCGTCGATGGCCGAACCCCCGCCGAGCCCGACGACGACGTCGGAGCCGGTCTCCTGGATCTTCGCGACGAGCTCGTCCACCGCCGCCGGGGTGGCGAACCGGCCGAACCCGACACGCTCGACGGGCAGATCGGCCGCCGTGAAGCTCTCGGTGAGCTTCGCCTCGACGATCCCCCACACGACGTCGTCGGCGACGATGAGCGGCTTGGTGCCGATCGGGGCGATGAACTCGCCGACCCGGGTGATCGCATCACGACCCTGCACGTAGCGGGCGGGGCTCATCACGGTGTTGATGGGGGTGGGCATGGCTGCTTCCTTCCGTGTTGCGCGACAGGTGTCGGTTCGTGCCGTCCTCCGCGACGCTACGCGCCGCACCACAACGCGACATCCGTCCGAGGCGCCGCACCGCGACGTGCCATCCGTCCGAGGCGCCGCACCGCGACGTGCCATCCGTCCGTAGGTTCGGTGCATGACGTTCAACGACGACTCCCAGCTGCGGGGCGGCAAGGTCAAGCGGCGCGGGCGCACCACGGCGATCGCCGGCGGTGGTGTCGGCGTCGCGGCCGTCGTCGTGTTCCTGATCGCCCAGTTCACCGGCGTCGACCTCAGCGGACTCGTCGGTGACGGTGGCGGCGTGACCCAGATCCAGGACGCCGGCTCCGAGGCGTCACCGGTCGCCGAGTGCCGCACCGGGCGGGACGCGAACGCCAGCATCGACTGCCGGATGGAGGGCGCGGCGGAGTCGCTGGACACGTACTGGACGACCGAGAGCCGCCAGCTCGGGATCGGGTACACCTCCCCGGACTTCTTCCTGTTCGACGGGTCCACGGACACCGCGTGCGGGACGGCATCGGCCGCGACCGGCCCGTTCTACTGCCCGCCCGACAAGGCGATCTACCTCGACACCGCGTTCTACGACGACCTGCAGTCGCAGTACGGGTCCTCCGGCGGTCCCCTCGCGCAGATGTACGTCGTCGCGCACGAGTGGGGGCACCACGTGCAGCAGCTCCAGGGCACGTTCGCCGACACCGACCGGAGCGGGACCGGGGCGTCCTCCGGCAGCGTCCGCGTCGAGCTGCAGGCGGACTGCTACGCCGGCGCCTGGGTCGGGGACGCGGCCACGACGAAGTCCGCGAACGGCACGACCTTCTTCGAGCCGATCACCCGCGCGCAGATCGCCGATGCACTGTCCGCCGCGAGCGCGGTCGGCGACGACAGCATCCAGCAGCGCTCGAGCGGGCACGTCGACCCGGACTCGTTCACGCACGGGTCGAGCGCGCAGCGGCAGCGGTGGTTCGAGCGCGGGTACGAGCAGGGCGCGACGTCCTGCGACACGCTCAGCGTCCCCGGCTCGTCCCTCTAGCCGCGCCGACGCCGGGCCGACCGGGCCGGGCCGGGCCTGGCCGGATCAGCTGGCGGAAGCGGAAGCCGACGGTGTCGACGTCGGCGTCGGCGTCGGCGTCGGCGTCGGCGTCGGCGTCGCCGAGCCCGACGGGGTCGGCGTCGGCGTCGGGGTCTCCTCACCGGAGCCGGCGGCCGTGATCACGAAGGTGCGGAACTCGTCGTTGGTGAACGGCTGCGAGTACTCGTACCGCTGCCCGTTCACGAGCACGAGCGGCGTGCCCGGGAACTCCGTCAGCGTCGAGCCGGGGATGTCGCCCCCGGTCACCGCACTGGTGCGTTCGTCGACCCACTTGCCGTAGTGCTGCTCGTCGATGCACTTCGCGATGGTCGACTTCGACCGGATGCCCGACACCCCGGTGACGAGCTTCGTCAGCTGCGCGTCGGTGAGCCCGGCCGTGCCCTCCTCCGGCTGCTTCGCGAAGAGCGCCTGGTTCACGGCCCAGAACTGGTCCGGCGACGACTCGGCCACGCACGCCGCGGCGTTGGCGGCACGCAGGGAGTACTTCGTGCCCTGCGAGCGGTTCGACAGGATCGCGATCGGGTGGATGTCCACCGTCGCGGCGCCCGAGTCGAGGAGCCCCTCGATGTAGTCGCTGTTCGTCTGCTCGAAGTCGCCGCAGATCGGGCAGAGGTAGTCGATGTACATCGTGATGCGCACCGGGTCGGCTCCGGCGGTGGCCGACGGCGTCGGCGTCGAGGACGAGGCCCCGGACACGGCCTTGAGGTCCTGGCCGATGGTGATGCCGCCCTGCGACATCGACGACGGGCCCGGACCGGCGGGCTTCGTCGAGTCGACGAGCACGAGCGTCACGACGGTCGCGGCGGCGAGGAGCACGACGCCGAGTCCGATCTGCAGGCCGAGGCGGAGACCACGCTGCCGGCGCTTGTGCTGGAGTCGGGCGCGCTGGGCGCGCTCGCGTGCTGCTGCTCGGCGCTGGTTCCGCTCGGCGCGGGCTTCACCCTCGGGGCGGTTCGTCATGGGATTCCGGGTCCTCCTGATCGGGGTCCGCACGCGCTCACCCCCGCACGGCGGACGGACCCGAACGATCGTAGTGGGGGGCTCTGGGAACCACCCAATCAGCGCTGGGAGTCCGCCGACCGCTTCCGTCCGTGGGGAAAGTGGCACTGGCGCACCCAGGAGAACTCGTGTTGTATGAACCTCGATGGTCGACGGCGACCATCCGGGGCCCCAACGGGCACACCGCTTCACTCGGATCGTCCGGCACGTACCTGCCGGTGGAGAAAGGACCGAACGCTCATGGCGTCCGTCACCTATGACAAGGCAACCCGTCTCTACCCCGGAGGCAACCGCCCCGCGGTGGACTCCCTCGACCTGGACGTCGCTGACGGCGAGTTCCTCGTCCTCGTCGGCCCGTCGGGCTGTGGCAAGTCGACCTCGCTGCGCATGCTCGCGGGTCTGGAAGAGGTCAACTCCGGCGCGATCCGCATCGGTGACCGCGACGTCACCGACGTCCCGCCGAAGGACCGCGACATCGCGATGGTCTTCCAGAACTACGCGCTGTACCCGCACATGACCGTCGCCGAGAACATGGGCTTCGCGCTCAAGATCGCCGGCATCGGCAAGGAAGAGCGCGCCACCCGCGTGCAGGAAGCCGCCAAGCTCCTCGACCTCGAGCAGTACCTCGGCCGCAAGCCGAAGGCGCTCTCCGGTGGTCAGCGTCAGCGCGTCGCGATGGGCCGCGCGATCGTCCGTCAGCCGCAGGTGTTCCTCATGGACGAGCCGCTGTCGAACCTCGACGCCAAGCTCCGCGTGCAGACCCGTACGCAGATCGCCTCGCTGCAGCGTCGTCTCGGCGTCACCACGGTCTACGTCACGCACGACCAGACCGAGGCACTGACCATGGGTGACCGCATCGCGGTCCTCAAGGACGGCATCCTCCAGCAGGTCGGCACCCCGCGCGACCTCTACGAGAAGCCGAACAACGTGTTCGTCGCCGGCTTCATCGGTTCGCCGGCGATGAACCTGCTCCCGGCCTCCGTGGTCGAGGGCGGCATCACCTTCGGCTCGCTCAACCACCCGGTCGACCGCGACACGCTCGGCAACGCGCGTTCCGGTTCGGTCACGGTCGGCGTCCGCCCCGAGGACATCATCGTCTCGAACTCGGGCGAAGGCCTCCCCGTCACCGTCGACGTCGTCGAAGAGCTCGGCGCCGACGGCTACCTGTACGGCCACGCCGATGTGAACGGTACGCGTACCGACATCGTCACCCGCGTCGACGGCCGCAACCACCCCTCGATCGGCGACACCATCGTCGTGAGCCCGAAGCAGGGCCACGTCCACGTGTTCGACTCCGAGTCCGGTGAGCGTCTCGACGACAAGGCCGTCGTCAGCGCCTAGGAAGCGCACCACCCGGGAGCCCGCGCCCGCCTCACAAGGGCGGGTGGCGGGCTCTCGTCGTTCCGCACCGGCGGCCTGGGCCCACGCCGCCGGTACCCGCACCGCCAGAAGGACCCACCGTGCCCGAATCGCTCTCCATCACCGCAGCCACCGTGGATCCCGGTCTACTCGACCTGCCGTGGGACCTGCCCCTCGACGCGTGGCCCGAGGAGACGATCGTCGCGCTGCCGAAGGGCATCTCCCGGCACCTGGTCCGGTTCGTGCACCTCGGCGGGTACGTCGTCGCCGTGAAGGAGACCGGCGAGGAGATCGCCCGTTCCGAGTACGAGATGCTCCGCACCCTGCAGCGGATGGACGTGCCGTGCGTGGACCCGGTCGCCGTCATCACGAACCGGTTCAGCGTGGACGGTGAACCGCTGCACCCCGTGCTCGTCACCCGGCACCTGCGCTTCTCGCTCCCCTACCGCGCGCTGTACTCGCAGACACTGCGCCCGGACACCGCCACCCGGCTCGTCGACGCGCTCGCCCTGCTCCTCGTGCGCCTGCACATCCTCGGCTTCTACTGGGGCGACGTCTCGCTGTCGAACACGCTGTTCCGCCGCGACGCCGGGTCCTTCGCCGCGTACCTGGTGGACGCCGAGACCGGCAAGCTCTACCCGGGCGGGCTGTCGAACGGGCAGCGCGAGAACGACCTCGAGGTGGCGCGGGTCAACATCGCCGGCGAGCTCCTCGACCTCGAAGCCGGTGGGCGCCTCGACGAGAACGCCGACGCGGTGGACGTCTCGAACCGCATCGTCGCGCAGTACCGCACGCTGTGGAAGGAACTGACCGGCACCGAGCAGTTCGACGCCAAGGAGCGCTGGCGCATCAACGACCGCGTGGAGCGGCTCAACGCCCTCGGGTTCGACATCGAGGAGCTGTCGATCAACGCGGCCCCCGGTGGTGGCGAGGTCCGGATCCAGCCGAAGGTCGTCGACGCCGGACACCACCAGCGTCGGCTGCTCCGGCTCACCGGACTCGACGCGGGTGAGAACCAGGCACGTCGCCTGCTCAACGACCTCGATGCCTACCGCGCCCGGAACGGCCGCGACGAGCTCGACGAGGAGATGGTCGCGCACGAGTGGGTCTCGAAGGTCTTCGAGCCCGTCGTCCGTGCGATCCCGCGGGATCTGCGCGGGCGGCTCGAGCCCGCCGAGGTCTTCCACGAGCTCCTCGAGCACCGCTGGTTCATGTCCCAGCAGGAGGAACGTGCGGTCTCACTCCCCGAGGCGACCACGGCCTACATCAACGACGTGCTCCGGCACCGTCGGGACGAGCGCCTGCTCATCAACCCGCCGACCTCGTCGATCACGATGCCGATCCCGATCGTGGACGCCGACGGGGACGTCGACGAGTCCGACGAGGCCGAGGACTGGCGCGCGAACGTCTGACCGCTCGTCGCCCCACGCCCGACCCCCCACACGTGAGATCGCACTCCGTGTCGCCTTCCCGAACGGGCTGACGACACGAAGTGCGATCTCGGCGGAGGGCTACTCGGCGCGACGGCGCCGGGCGACCTCCCACAGGGTGACGCTCGCGGCGATGCCCGCGTTCAGGGACTCCGTCGCCGAGGAGATCGGGATCGACACGATCGCGTCGCAGGTCTCGGTGACCAGGCGGGACAGGCCCTTGCCCTCCGAGCCGACGACGATCACGATCGGACGGTCGGCGAGCTCGAGCGCGTCGAGCTGCACGTCCCCGTCGCCGTCGAGGCCGAGCACGAAGAGGCCCATCGACTTCAGCGACTTCAGGGTCTGCGTCAGGTTCGGCGCCATCGCGACCGGGGTGCGGGCGGCGGCACCGGCGGAGGTCTTCCACGCCGACGCGGTCACACCGACCGAACGACGCTGCGGCACGATGACGCCGTGGCCGCCGAACGCCGCCGTGGACCGGATGATCGCACCGAGGTTGCGCGGGTCGGTGATGCCGTCGAGGGCCACGATGAGCGGCACCTGGTCGCGGGAGAACGCGCGCTCGACGAGGTCTTCGGCGACGGCGTACTCGTACGCGGGGACCTTGAGCGCGACGCCCTGGTGCACGCTGTCGTGCCCGGTGATGCGGTCGAGCTCCGGGCGCATGATCTCCATGATCGGCACGCCGCGGTGGTTGGCGAGCGTCAGGATCTCCTTGACGCGGTCGTCGACCTCGATCCGGGCGGCGACGTAGAGCGTCGTCGACGGGGTCTTCGTGCGCAGCGCTTCGAGCACCGAGTTGCGGCCGGTGACCAGCTCGGAGTCGTCGGTCTTGCGCTGCGGCGGGCGGCCCGTGCGGTTCTGCGGGCTGCTCGACGCGCCGTGGCGGCTGCGGGCGGCGTCGAAGCGCTCCTTCGCGGCCTTGCGCTTGCCGGCGGGGTGGTACGGGCGGTCCTCGGCCTTCGGCGTGGGCTTGCGCCCCTCGAGTGCCTGCGCACCCTGCCCGCCAGAGCCGACCTGCTTGTTGCCCTTGCGTCCGGAACGGACAGCGCCGGGACGGCCCTTCCGGTTCCCCGAGACGTTCTTCATGATGTACTCCTTCAGCGCCGCGCTACGCGATGCTCCAACGTGTTCCGGACGAGGTGTCCTCGATCGTGATGCCCGCTGCGGCGAGGTCGTCGCGCACGCGGTCGGCCGTGGTGAAGTCGCGCGAAGCCCTGGCGTCCGAACGCTCCTGCACGAGGCGTTCGACGAGGGCGGCGAGCGGTGCGGCAGAGGCGTCCTGACCGGCACCTGACCAGTGAGACGCTCGCGGGTCGATGCCGAGCACCTCCACCATCGCGGCCACCTGATGGTACGCGGTCCCGAGCGCTTCCGCATCGTCCGCGTCCAGGGCGGCGTTCCCGGCGCGCACGGTCTCGTGCAGCACCGCGAGCGCCTGGGGCACCGAGAGGTCGTCGTCCATCGCCGCGGCGAACGCGTCGGGGACGCCGGGAGCGTCCGCGAGGGACACCCCTTCGAGCCGCGAGACCGCCCGCCCCAGGAAGCCGGCGATCCGGTCGAGCGCCGCCTCGGCCTCACCGAGCGAGCCCTCGTGGTGGTCGATCGTCGAGCGGTAGTGCGCGGCGCCGAGGAAGTAGCGGACGACGACCGGGGACGCCGATCCGAGGAAGTCTGCTGCGAAGATCGAGTTGCCGAGCGACTTCGACATCTTCTGCCCGCCGACGGTCACGAGTCCGTTGTGCAGCCAGTACGTCGCGAAGGGGTCGCCGGCGGCGGTGGACTGGGCGAGCTCGTTCTCGTGGTGCGGGAACCGGAGGTCGAGGCCGCCGCCGTGGATGTCGAACGCTGGCCCGAGGTACCGCCGGGACATCGCGGAGCACTCGATGTGCCACCCCGGACGCCCGGCTCCCCAGGGGGAGTCCCACGACGCGGTCGACGGTTCGCCGGCCTTGGCGCCCTTCCACAGCGCGAAGTCGCGGGCGTCGCGCTTGCCGCGGGGGTCGGCGTCGGCGGCCTCGACCATGTCCTCACGACGCTGCCGGGTCAGGTCGCCGTAGGACGCCCAGCTGCCGGTGTCGAAGTAGACGTCCCCGGAGTCGTCGGCGGCCGGGTAGGCGTGGCCGCGCTCGATGAGCCGGGCGATGATGTCCTGCATCTGCGGGATGCTCGCGGTGGCGCGGGGTTCGTACGTCGGCGGCAGGATGCCGAGCGCGGCGTACCCGGCGCTGAACTCCAGCTCGACGCGGTACGCCCGGGCCCACCAGGGCTCGTCGGTGCCCGCGGCGAGGTCGAGCACCTTGTCGTCGATGTCCGTCACGTTCCGGACCAGCGTGACGTGGTACCCACGGTGGGTCAGCCAGCGGCGCCAGATGTCGTACACCAGGGCGGAACGGAGGTGCCCGATGTGCGGCGAGGACTGCACCGTGGGACCGCACACGTACATGCTCACGTGTCCGTCGACCAGGGGGACGAGGTCGACGACGTCTGCGGCACGGGAGTCGTAGAGGCGAACGGTCACGCGCCCAAGCCTAGACGGGGACGTGCACGCGTTTCAGGAGGTGTGGACGAGTGCCGTCGCGATCGCCGCGAGCCCCTCGCCACGGCCGGTGAAGCCGAGCCCGTCGGTCGTCGTGCCGGACACCGCGACCGGGGCCCCGACGACGGCGGACAGCGCGTCCTGCATCTCGAGGCGACGGGCACCGATGCGCGGACGGTTCCCGATCACCTGGACGGTGACGGACGACGGTGTCAGTCCCGCGTCGGCGAGGGCTCGGACGGCGCCGCGGATGAAGACGTCCCCGGTCGCCCCGGCGTACGTCGGGTCGGCGGTGCCGAAGCGCCCGCCGATGTCGCCGAGCCCGCCGGCGGAGAGCAGGGCGTCGCAGACCGCGTGCGCGACCGCGTCACCGTCGCTGTGTCCGGCGAGACCGGGTTCCCCCGGGAAGTCGAGCAGCCCGACGCGGCACGGCGATGCGGCATCGAACGCGTGCACGTCGACGCCCAGCCCGACCCGCACCCCGGGCACCGCGACACCGGCACCGGCACGTGACGCCACGATGGACGACGCCCGCTGCAGGTCCCATGCCGTCGTGATCTTGAACGCGTCGGCGTCCCCCGGGACGACCCGGACGGTGCCACCGGCAGCCTGGAACACCCCGGCGTCGTCGGTCTCGGACTGCGTCGACACCGCGTACGCGTCCCGGAGCGCTGCGAGCGGGAAGCCCTGCGGCGTCTGCACCCCGACCAGCGCAGTCCGGTCGACGGTGCCGACGACCGCGTCGCCGGACACCTGCTTCACCGTGTCGGTGACCGGGAGCGCCGGGACGACACCGACGCCTGCGGACTCCACGGCGTCGAACACCGCGGCGAACTGCGACGCGGGCGTCAGGCACCGGGCGGCATCGTGGACGAGCACCGTCTCGACGGAGTCGGGCAGCGCCGCGAGGCCGGCCTGCACCGAGGCGTGACGGTCGTCCCCGCCGGCGACGACCGCCGTGTACCCGACCGCGACCCCGGCAACGGCGCCGACGAGTTCTCGGCACGATGCGAGCAGCGCAGCCGGTGCCACCACGACGACGTACGTCGGCGACGCCAGCGTGAACAGCGGCGCCAGCGCCCGCGCGAGCATCACCTGCCCGGCGACGGGGACGAACGCCTTCGCCGTGCCCATCCCGAGCCGGGTGCCCGACCCCGCTGCAACGACGACGACCCCACGGACCGCTGGGGTCTGTGGGGTCGTCGTGTGGCTGGTGCTCACGCCCGGATCTGGCTGGGCACGATCAGGATGCGAGGACTTCGTCGAGGACGGTGGATGCCTTGTCCTCGTCGGTCTTCTCCGCGAGCGCCAGCTCGGAGATCAGGATCTGGCGGGCCTTCGCGAGCATCCGCTTCTCACCCGCCGAGAGACCGCGGTCCTGGTCGCGGCGCCACAGGTCGCGAACGACCTCCGACACCTTGATGACGTCTCCCGAAGCGAGCTTCTCGAGGTTCGCCTTGTAACGGCGAGACCAGTTCGTGGGCTCTTCGGTGAACGGTGCACGCAGCACTTCGAAGACCTTGTCGAGGCCTTCCTTGCCGATCACATCGCGGACGCCGACCAGGTCGACGTTGTCCGCCGGTACCTCGATCGTCAGGTCACCCTGCGTGACACGCAGCTTCAGGTAGACCTTTTCCTCGCCCTTGATGACTCGCGTCTTGACTTCAGAGATGGTTGCCGCCCCGTGATGGGGGTAGACGACGGTCTCGCCGACCTCGAATTGCATGTATCAAGCTCCGTTCCGCAACACTCAGTTTACCACAAGCGGAATTCGGGTAAGGGGACCCTGACCACGAGCCCTCCCAGGTGATCGCTAAGATGGGGGCGTGCTGGACCAGACGGCCGGCGCATCGTGATCTTCGGAGGATTCTCTTGCGAGCTCGGGTACTCGTGTCCGTCGCCGTTGCGGCAACCATCGCGCTCGGTGCAACCGGCTGCGAGTTCATCTCGCCGGCGCAGACCAAGGAGATCAAGCAGATCACCGACGGTGTGAACGTCACGACGGGCAAGATCGACGTCCGCAACGCGCTGATCATCTCGGACGGCAAGGACGACGACGCACGCTTCGTCGGCACGCTGATCAACAACAGCGGCACCGGCCGGACCGTCACGATCGAGGTCGGCGACGCCTCCGACACCGTGCGCGTCCCCGCGAACACCCACGTGGACCTCGGTGCGAACTCGCCGAGCGACTCGAGCAGCGCGGAGTCGAGCGTCCAGAGCGGCGCCGAGACCCAGGGCACCAGCGCCGGCACCTCCGACGAGGTCGTGTTCGCCGGGGCGGACATCGCGCCGGGCTCGCTCGTCAAGGTCTACTTCTCCTACCCGGGCGCCGAGGGCGTCTCCGCGAGCGTGCCGGTCCTCACCAGCGCGCAGGAGGAGTACCAGACCCTCGCGCCGACCCCCACCCCGACGGTGACGCTCCCCGTCGAGACCCCGTCGGCCACGCCGACGGACAGCGCGACCGCCACCCCCGCCGGCTAGGCACGGCAGGCGCACCAGACGCAACCGACCGGAGGCCCGGTGCGAGTCCCAGGGACTCGCACCGGGCCTCCGGTCGGTTCAGCCGTGGACGCGGCTCATGCCTCGATCCGGTACCCGAGACCGCGCACCGTGACCAGGACCTCCGGTGCCGACGGCACCCGCTCGATCTTCGAACGGATCCGCTTGATGTGCACGTCGAGCGTCTTGGTGTCGCCGAAGTAGTCCGACCCCCACACCCGGTCGATGAGCTGCCCGCGGGTGAGCACACGACCGGCATTCCGGAGCAGCAGCTCGAGGAGCTCGAACTCCTTGAGCGGCATCGGCGTCTCGGACCCGTCGACGGACACCGTGTGGCGCTCGACGTCCATCTTGATCCCGCCGACCTGCAGCACGCCGCTGTCCGCCGGGTCGTCCTCGGTGCGACGACGCAGCACCGCGCGCATCCGGGCGAGGAGCTCCCGGGTCGAGTACGGCTTCGTCACGTAGTCGTCCGCGCCGAGCTCGAGCCCGACCACGATGTCCACCTCGGAGTCCTTCGCCGTCAGCATGATGATCGGCGCGTTCGACCGCGTGCGGATCTGCCGACAGACCTCGGTGCCGGAGAGCCCCGGCAGCATCAGGTCGAGGAGGACGAGGTCGGGGTTCTCGGCGTCGAACTTCGACAGCGCCGTGACGCCGTCGGCAGCGACGGCGGTCTCGTAGCCCTCCCGCTGCAGGAGGAACTCCAGGGGCTCACTCAGGGCCGGCTCGTCGTCGACGATGAGGATCTTGGTCACGTTGGCTGCTCTTCCCGTTGCTCTTCGAGTGCTGTGGTCAGTTCGGTGTCCGCCTCGGGCAGGCGGATCGTGAAGGTCGAGCCCTTGCCGGGCTGCGACCAGACGCGCACGTCACCGCCGTGGTTCCCGACGACGTGCTTCACGATCGCGAGCCCGAGGCCGGTGCCGCCGGTGGCTCGCGACCGTGCGGGGTCGACGCGGTAGAACCGTTCGAACACCCGGTCGAGGTCCGCCTCCGGGATCCCGACGCCCTGGTCGGTCACCGCGATCTCGACGAACCCCTTGGCGCTCCGGACGCCGACACCGACACGGGTGTGGTCCGGGGAGTACTTGACGGCGTTCGCGATGAGGTTCGACACCGCGACCTGCAGGAGCCCGGGATCGCCCATCACCCGGAGCTTCGACTTCTTCGCGCGGACGAGCTCGATGTCCCGCGCGCGTGCGACGACCTCGTTCGCGTCGGCGGCGGCCTGCACCACCTTGTCGATCGAGATCTCCTCGCTGGAGTCGAGCGTGTCCACGGACTGCAGCCGGGAGAGCTCGATGATGTCCTTCGTCAGGGCGCCGAGCCGCTCGGACTCGGTGATGAGCTGCCCGGCGAACTTCCGCACGTGGTCGGGGTCGTCCGCCGCGGCGACGAGGGTCTCCGACAGCAGGCCGATGGCGCCGATCGGAGTCTTCAGCTCGTGGGAGATGTTGGCGACGAAGTCACGGCGGACCTCGTCGATCCGCCGGGACTCGGTGAGGTCGTCGGCGGTCAGGAGCACGTACCGGTTCCCGAGCTGGGCGGCCC
This sequence comes from Curtobacterium sp. ZW137, assembly GCF_003762905.1. Lineage (GTDB taxonomy): Bacteria > Actinomycetota > Actinomycetes > Actinomycetales > Microbacteriaceae > Curtobacterium. The sequence goes on from NZ_RJKS01000006.1 coordinate 119,388, forward strand.
GGAAGCTGAGGTACCCGACGAGCTCCCCGCGACGTCCGCGCGGCAGCTCGAGGTCCTCCGCGCCCATCTCTCCGCTGGCACGCACCCGGTCGACCAGGTCGAGGAGCTCCTGGTGCACGAGCCGGCGCCGGATGACCAGCCCGACCGTGAGCGCCTGCGGTGACGCGGCGACGACGGTGTTCGAGGGGTCGACGACCACGGCGGGGTTGTGCATCGTGGCGATGACCGCCGCGACGCCGTCCGGCAGGGTGCGCTCGGCGACGTCAGCTGCCCGTGCCGTGCGCTCGGCCGTGATGATGAGCCCGACGACACCCGCGCCGAAGACCCCGCCGAGGAGCATCGACAGTGGCACGAGCCACGCGTTGTCCATGCCGTCAGTGTAGGAGTGGACACGCGGGGTTCCGGCACCGTTCACCCCGGTTCCCGAGCACTGCCGCAGACCATCGCGAAGCGTTCAGTCCCAGGTCACCGTTCGTTCACCTGGGCACTCGACACTCTCCCGGTACGCAGAGAGAGGCCATCCCCCATGCGCGAAGTGTTCCAGCAGGAACTCCAGGACGTCCAGGAGCGTCTGACCGAGATCGCCGGGCTCGTCGAGTCCGCGATCACCCGGGCGACCGAGGCGTTCACCGAGTCGGACGTCGCCCTCGCCGACGAGGTGATCGCCGACGACGCGAAGATCGACGAGGCCGCACAGAGCCTGGACGAGATCGCGATCGACATCCTCGCGCGGCAGGCACCGGTCGCCCGCGACCTCCGTGTCGTCGTGACCGCGCTCCGCGTGAGCTCGTCGCTCGAGCGGATGGGCGACATGGCCGAGCACATCGCGCAGCTCGCCCGCCAGCGGTTCCCGGAGAAGGTCGTCCCGAAGGGCCTCCGCGGCACCTTCAAGAAGATGGGTGAGCACGACGTCGCGATGGCGCAGAAGCTCACGCGCCTGCTCGCGACGGAGGACATCCAGCTCGCCGAGGAGATCCGGGACGAGGACGACGCCGTGGACGAGCTGCACGCCAGCGTCTTCGACTTCGTGCTCGGTGAGACCTGGAAGGGTGCCCCGGTCGACACTGTGGACGCCACGCTCGCGTCCCGGTACCACGAGCGGTTCGCGGACCACGCGGTGTCGATCGCGAAGAAGGTGCAGTACCTGGCGACGGGTGACTGGGCCGGCGCGAACGCCAGCGTCTGACACGTCCCGACAGCGGCCGGCCCCTCGGGGTCCGGCCGCTGTCGTCGTTTCTGCGAGGATCGGTGCATGGCCCAGGTCGCGATCATCGTCAACGGCATGCCCGGTTCCGGCAAGAGCACGGTCGGTGCCGCCCTCGCCGAGGTGCTCGGCTGCCCGTTCCTCTCGAAGGACCGCATCAAGGAACCGCTGGCGGACATCGCCGGCCCGATGATCGCCTCGCGTCCGCTCGGCGCCATCGCGATGACCACGATGTGGGCGATGGCCGGAGCGGTGGAGCACGGGGTCGTCCTCGACGCCGTCTGGCTGCCGTCCCGTGACCGCGCCTTCCTGGAGGCCGGGCTCGCCTCCGCCGGGTCGCCGCGCGCCGTCGAGGTGTGGTGCGACGTCGACCACGCCACCGCCGTGGAGCGGCTGACGGACCGGTACGACCCGGGTTCGCCCGTGCGCCACGAGGTGCACGGCGACCTGACGGACATCCTGGCGTTCTGGGACGAGCACGGCCCCACCGCGGGGCCGATCGGCCTGGGGCCCGTCGTCCGGGTGGACACGACGCGGTCCTACGACGTCGGCCGGCTCGTGCAGGAGATCGCGTCCCACTTCGTCTGAGCACCGCTGCGACACAGAACGCCCCGCCCGGTGACCCGGGCGGGGCGTTCGGACGTTCCAGCTGCTACTTCTTGGCGCCCTGCGCGGCGACGGCGGCGGCACCGGCAGCGGCGGCCTCGGGGTCGAGGTAGCGCGACGGGCCGGTCGGACGGAAGTCGTCGTCGAGCTCGTACACGAGCGGGATGCCCGTGGGGATGTTGAGCCCGGCGATGTCGTCGTCGGAGATCCCGTCGAGGTGCTTCACGAGCGCACGGAGCGAGTTGCCGTGTGCCGTGACGAGGACGGTCTTGCCCGCGGCGAGGTCCTTCGTGATGTCGGACTCCCAGTAGGGCAGCAGGCGCTCGATCACGAGCTTGAGCGACTCGGTGCGGGGCAGCGCGTCGCCGAGGTCGGCGTAGCGGCGGTCACCGTGCTGCGACCACTCGGCGTCGTCCGCGATGGGGGGCGGCGGGACGTCGAACGAGCGACGCCACTCCATGAACTGCTCTTCGCCGTACTGCTCGAGCGTCTGGGCCTTGTCCTTGCCCTGCAGGTCGCCGTAGTGACGCTCGTTGAGGCGCCAGTCGCGCTTCACCGGCAGCCATGCGAGGTCGGCCTCGAGCAGGGCGATGTCGGCGGTCTGGATCGCACGGCTCAGGAGCGAGGTGTACAGGACGTCGGGGACGATGCCGGACTCGGCGATGAGCTCGCCGGCGCGCTTCGCCTCCTTCTCGCCCAGCTCGGAGAGCCGGACGTCGACCCAACCGGTGAACAGGTTCTTCTGGTTCCAGTCACTGTTGCCGTGACGGAGCAGGACGAGCGTGGAGGTCATGGCCGAAGTCTACCGAGCGTCGTGCGCCCTTTACCCTTGGGGGATGCCCATCGGGAACGTCACGCGCGGCACGACCGGGTACAACCGGCTCCGTCGTGTGGACCGGTGGATCGCCTCGCTCCCGGCACTCCGCCGGACCGATGACCCGCTCGTCGCGGACGTCGGGTACGGCGCCAGCCCGACGACGACGCTCGAGCTCCGGGACCGGCTCGCCCGCGTCCGACCCGACGTCGAGGTCACCGGGATCGAGATCGAGCCCTCGCGCGTGGCCCTGGCGAACGCCGGCACCCGGGACGGCGTCACGTTCCGGCTCGGCGGCTTCGAGACCCCGACGCCCGGTGGTCGTCGTCCCGCGGTGATCCGGGCGTTCAACGTGCTGCGCCAGTACGACGAGTCCCAGGTGGTCGGGTCCTGGCGGATCATGCAGGACCGTCTGCAGCCCGGCGGTGCGCTCGTCGAGGGCACGTGCAACGAGGTCGGACGTGTCGCGTCGTGGGTCACGCTCGACGACCGGGAGCCCCACACGTTCACGGTGTCGCTGCGACTCGCCGGCCTCGACGTGCCGAGCATCGTGGCGGAGCGGCTGCCGAAGGCCCTCATCCACCGGAACGTCCCCGGTGAGCGCGTGCACGACTTCCTGTGCGACCTCGACCTGGCGTGGGCGATCGCGGCACCGCTCGGCACGTACGGGCCCCGGCAACGGTGGCTCGCGGCGGTCGCGGGCATGCGGGAGCGGGGCTGGCCGGTGCTGCACGGCACGACGCGGTGGCGCCTCGGCGAGCTCAGCGTCCCCTGGTCCGCCGTCGCCCCGGGCTGACGCCGCCGGTCGGGCTAGGAGCGCTTGACGGCTCCGAGGCGCGGGAGTCGGGGGACGTTCGCGGTCGCGCCGGCCTCCGGCGGGACGATGGTCTCCTGCGCCGCCGTCACGACGACGTCGTCCACCGCGAGGGTCAGCACGGCCGAGGGGTCGAGGGAGCGCTTCACGACCGCGAGCCCGATCGGCCCGAGCTCGTGGTGGATCGCCGACGCGGCGAGCCGCCCGACGTCCTTGCCGTCGAGCGTCACGGCGGTGCCGGGAGCCGGGAGCACCGCGTCGGACCCGTCGAGGTGCAGCATCACGACGCGGCGGGGCGGGTGCCCGAGGTTGTGGACCTTGGCGACGGTCTCCTGCCCGCGGTAGCACCCCTTGCTCAGGTGCACGGCGGAGCGGAGCCAGTCGAGCTCGTGCGGGATCGTCCGCTCGTCGATGTCGGTGAGGACCGGACGCCACGCGGCGATCCGCAGGGCGTCGAACGCGAGGAGCCCCGCTGCGGGCCGGTCGGACGCGGCCAGGGTGACCGCGGCAGTGGACTCGAGCACCGCGATCCGCAGGGTCCAGTCGGAGCCGGGATGTGCCTCCAGGCTGGCGTAGCCCCACCCACCGGGCGTGACGGACGACCACGGGTCGACCCACTCGACGACGGCGTCGTCGACACGAGCGTCCCCGAACGAGCCGATGGTGGCGAACGCGGCCGAGCGGTCGTCGATCTCGACGCGGAGCATGAAGCGCATCGAGGAGAGCCAGGCAGCGAGCGGGGCGGCGTCGGCCGGTTCCGTCAGCAGCCAGGTGGTGGTGCCGTCGTCGACGACCCGTGCGGCGTGCTCGACGCGACCGGACTGGTCGAGGACGAGCGTCTCGGTGCTGACACCAGGCGCCAGTCCGAGGAGCAGCTGCGACGTGATCGAGTTGAGCCAGGACAGCCGGTCCGGACCGGTGACGGTCACGACGCCGAGGCCGAGCTCCACGACGGCACGGCCGTCCGCGAGTGCGCGCTGCTCACCGAGCGGGTTGCCGAAGTGCGCCGCCGGACCGAGGTCCGACGCCACGAACCCGTCGCGCGCCGAGAACGCCGACATCAGTCGACCTTCGCGAGCTGCCCCGAGGCGTGGGAGGTGAGTTCCCGGCCCAGCGCGGCGATGTCCCACGCCCAGAAGAGCTTGCCCTCGACGAGGCCGTACAGCCGGGTCGCCGCGGAGTAGTCCTTCGCGTTGACGGAGCGCATCACGGCGTCGGTGGCGAGGTCGATGCGGCCCTTCCGGACCTGCCCGACGTAGAGCTCGTTGACGCCGGTCGGGTGGATGATCGCGGCTTCGACGTCGAAGCCGTCGTTCGTGTTGCGCAGCGCCTCGACGCTCTGGGTGGTGGTGAACGGCACGGTGCCCTCGCCGAGGAGCATCGCCGGCCCGCGGTCACCGGGCTCGGACGGCCGGTCCAGGCGCCAGTAGCCCATCTCCGCAGCCAGCGGCGTGTGCGCTTCGTCGAGGAGCCACGTCGTCGAGGAGTAGTTGAGGTACGGCAGGCCGTCGTGGCTGAAGCTCACGCGCTGGCCGAACTCGTAGTTCCGGACGTCGGGCTCGTCACCTTCGCCGACGGGGTACTCGACGACGCCGGTGCCTTCCCAGACGCCGACGAGCCAGGACAGGGGGACGAGTTCGGGGGCGAGGCCCTCCGGCAGTTCGATCAACGCTGACCCTTGAACAGCTTCACGACGACCGTCACCGAGACGAACGCGATCGCGAGCGAGGCCAGGCCGAGGAGACCGACGTAGAACAGCTCGAGCGCTAGCAGCGAATCCATGCCGCCGAGTCTACGCGGAGCGGCTCAACGCGCCAGGAGCACCACGGCGGTGACGAGCACGACGACGAAGGACCCGGACGAGGCGATGCTGATCCGTTCGACCAGGCCGTCCTTCGTCGCGGTGATGAGCTGCAGCACGAAGCTGACGAGCACGGACGCCACGAACACCAGGAGCAGCCACGCGAAGGAGTCCTTCTCGGTGAGGGTCAGGACGAGCACGGCGCCGAGGATCGAGAGCAGCCAGACGGGCAGCACCGACGTCAGCTTCAGGCGGCGCTGGTCTGCGGGCGGGACGGGCTCGGTCACCACCCCATCATTGCAGGCGCGTCGGGGACACTTGTCGGGCATCACTAGGATGTCTCCACGACGTCTTCCCACTGGAGGTCCTGTGGCACAGCTCCTGGTACTCACTTCGGCTGCGCCCGGCGACGTCCTGCCGAGCCTGGGCCTCCTGAGCCACCGGATCCGCCACGTGCCGGCCGAAGCCGCACAGCTGGTGAACGCACCGCAGAGCGACCTGATGTTCGTGGACGCCCGCACCGACCTGGTCAGTGCGAAGGCCCTGTGCAAGATCCTCGCCACGTCCGGTTCGACGACCCCCATCGTGCTCGTCGTCACCGAGGGCGGCCTGACCGCCGTCAACAGCGAGTGGAACATCGACGACGTGGTGCTCGAGAGCGCCGGCCCGGCCGAGGTCGACGCCCGCATCCGCCTCAGCGCAGGGCGCGCGGCCAAGAACCAGACCGGGTCGAAGATCCAGGCGTCCGGCGTCGTCATCGACGAGGCCAGCTACTCGGCGAAGGTCCGCGGCAAACCGCTCGACCTCACCTTCAAGGAGTTCGAACTCCTCCGCTTCTTCGCCACGCACCCGTCGCGGGTGTTCACGCGCGAGCAGCTGCTGTCCGAGGTCTGGGGCTACGACTACTTCGGTGGCACCCGCACCGTGGACGTGCACGTCCGACGGCTCCGCGCCAAGCTCGGCGACCTCGAGTCGCTCATCGGCACGGTCCGGAACGTCGGCTACCGCTTCAACGTCTACGACGACGAGGCCGAACGACTCATGGGGCAGTAGGTGCCCGACCTCAGCCGCTTCGTCGTCCCGGGAGAGGCTCCGCCCTTCTCCGACCAGACCCTGGTCGACGTGCGCGCGGGCCGCGCCCTCGTGCTGGAGGAACCGGACGGGGTCGCGGTGGTCCGGGACGGCGAGCTGGAGCTCGTGGTCCGCCGGGAGGCCCGTGGTCAGGGCGTCGGGACCCGGCTCGTCGACCGCGCGCTCGCGCTGGGCGGCGGGGCCGCGCCGCGGCTGGCCTGGGCACACGGGGACAGCCCGGCGGCGCGGGCGATCGCGACGCGCTACGGATGGGCTGCCACGAGGACGCTGCTGCAGCTGCGCGCTCCGGTGCCGATGACGGTGCCCCACCCGAGCCTCCCGTCGGGGTCCGTGCTCGCCGCGTTCACGAGCGGAACGGGTCCGGCCACCGCGCCCGAGGCCGACTGGCTCGCGCTCAACGCCGCGGCGTTCGCGTCGCACCCGGAGCAGGGGTCGATGACGCTCGACGACCTCCGCGCCAGGGAGACGGAGTCGTGGTTCGACGCCGACGACCTGCTGCTGCTCCGTGACGCCTCCGGGGCACTCGCCGGGTCGTGCTGGCTCAAGGTCGAGGACGGGATCGGCGAGTTCTACGCCGTCGCCGTGCGCCCGGACCTGCAGGGCCACGGCATCGGTGGCGTCCTGATGCGCGCCGGGTTCGCGCGCCTGCAGGAGCGGGGCGTCACGACCGCTGCGCTCTACGTCGAAGGCGACAACGAACCCGCGCTGGCGCTCTACCGCCGGTCCGGGTTCACCCAGCACGCGATCGACGTGCAGTACGCCGCACCCTGACGCCCGACCGCTGTCCACCGTTGTCCACAGCCCCCGCGGCAGCAGCACCCGGGTGGCAGGATGAGCACATGGACACCGAACCGCAGCTCGACGGCGAATCCGTCTCGCACGACCTCGACGACTTCGACGAGGTCGTGGAGGTCGAGCACGAGTCGCTGCCGACGGACCGGTACTTCGACCGCGAGATCAGCTGGCTGCGGTTCAACCAGCGCGTGCTCGAGCTGGGCGAGGACCGGAGCGTCCCCCTGCTCGAACGCGCCAACTTCCTGGCGATCTTCGCGTCCAACCTCGACGAGTTCTTCATGGTCCGGGTCGCCGGGCTGAAGCGCCGCATCGACACCGGGATCGCGGTCCCCACGAACGTCGGTCGTGCGCCGAGCGACGTGCTCCGGGACATCGCGAAGAAGGCCCACGAGCTGCAGGACCGGCACGCGCAGGCGTTCATCGGGTCGCTCAAGCCCGACATGGACGCCGCGGGAATCCACATCGAGCACTGGTCCGACCTGGCCGAGGCCGACCGGCTCCGGATGCGTGAGTACTTCGCCGAGCAGATCTTCCCGGTGCTGATGCCCCTCGCGGTGGACCCGGCGCACCCGTTCCCGTACATCTCGGGGCTGTCGCTCAACCTCGCGGTGCGCGTGCGCAACCCGAAGTCGCAGCGGCAGGAGTTCGCGCGCCTCAAGGTGCCGCAGAACTTCTCCCGGCTGATCAAGCTGCCCGACGACAACTCCGGGCGGATGCGCTTCATCCCGCTCGAAGACCTCATCGCGAACCACCTCGACGACCTCTTCCCGGGGATGGAAGTGCTGGAGCACCACGTGTTCCGGGTCACCCGCAACGAAGACGTCGAGATCGAGGAAGACGAGGCCGAGAACCTCATCCAGGCCCTCGAGCGTGAACTCCTGCGCCGTCGCTTCGGTCCGCCGATCCGGCTCGAGATCACCGAGGACATGGACCCGGTGACGCTCGACCTGCTCGTCCGCGAACTCGACATCACCGAGCAAGAGGTCTACCGGCTGCCGTCGCCGCTCGACCTCGGCTGCCTGTTCGAGATCTCCAAGATCAGCCGGCCGGACCTGCACTACCCCAAGCACGTGCCGACCACCCCGGTGCAGTTCCAGCCGGGCGAGCCGAACACCAAGCCCGACCTCTTCCGCGCGATCGCCGCGAAGGACGTCCTCGTGCACCACCCGTACGAGTCCTTCGCCACCAGCGTGCAGGCCTTCCTCGAGCAGGCCGCCGCCGACCCGCACGTGCTCGCGATCAAGCAGACGCTGTACCGCACCTCCGGCGACTCCCCCATCGTCGAAGCCCTGATCGACGCGGCCGCCGCGGGCAAGCAGGTCCTCGCGCTGGTCGAGATCAAGGCGCGCTTCGACGAGCAGAACAACATCACCTGGGCCCGCAAGCTCGAGAAGGCCGGCGTGCACGTGGTCTACGGCCTCGTCGGGCTGAAGACGCACTCCAAGCTCGTGCTCGTCATCCGGCAGGAAGGCGGGACGCTCAAGCACTACAGCCACATCGGCACGGGCAACTACAACCCGAAGACCTCGCGCATCTACGAGGACATGGGGCTGTTCACCGCGGACGACGTCGTCGGCAAGGACCTCACGCGCCTGTTCAACGAGCTCTCCGGGTACGCGATCGAGAAGAAGTTCAAGCGCCTGCTCGTCGCCCCGCTGCACCTGCGGAAGGGGCTGCTCAAGCGGATCCAGGTCGAGGCGGACAACGCCCGCGCCGGCAAGCCCTCCGGCATCCGGATCAAGGTGAACTCGATGGTCGACGAACAGATCATCGACGCGCTCTACCTCGCCAGCCAGGCCGGGGTGCCGATCGACATCTGGGTGCGTGGCATCTGCTCGCTGAAGCCGGGCCTCGAAGGCGTCAGCGAGACGATCCGGGTGCGCAGCGTCGTCGGGCGCTACCTCGAGCACTCGCGGGCGTTCGCGTTCCACAACGACGGCGACCCGTTCATCTTCATCGGCAGCGCCGACATGATGCACCGCAACCTCGACCGTCGCGTCGAGGCCCTGGTCCGCCTGTCCGAACCGGCCCACATGAACGAGGTCACCGAGATGTTCGACCTCGCGATGGCCGAGTCGACCAGCTCGTGGCACCTCGAGTCCGACGGCGAATGGACGCGTCATTCGACCGACGACGACGGCCGACCCCTCGACGACGTGCAGAATGTCCTCATGCGGAACATCTCGTCCCGGAAGCGCTCCACTCGGTGAGCGGGGGACCAACGGGTCCCGTCCTCGCGGCGGGAGCGGTAGTCTGGCGTGAGCAGGACGGTGTCCCGCTCGTGCTCCTGATCCACCGCGAGCACCACAAGGACGTCTCCTTCCCGAAGGGCAAGGTCGACCCGGGCGAAGCCGTGCCGACCGCCGCGGTCCGGGAGATCGACGAGGAGACGGGCTACCGCGTCCACCTCGGCGCACCGCTCGGCACCGCGGAGTACGTGCTGCCGAACGGCCGCGACAAGGTCGTGCACTACTGGGCCGCACGGGTCAGCGCGAAGGAACACCAGCGCGCCGGGAAGTTCAAGCCCAACGCCGAGGTCGCCGCGATCGAGTGGGTCACCATCGACGACGCCCGCGCCCGACTGACCTACCTCCGGGACGTCGAGATCCTGGACCGCTTCGCCGACCGCGCCGCCCGGGGCGCACACGACACGTTCGCGCTCATCGCCCTGCGGCACGCCAAGACCACCCCCGGCTCGGACTGGCACGGCCCGGACGCCACCCGCCCGCTGCTGCCCGTCGGCCGGACCCAGGCGAAGGCCGTCGCGTCCCCGGTCGCCGCGTTCGGTCCGCGCAAGATCGTCAGCAGCACGGCGGCGCGGTGCCTGGCGACCGTCGAGCCGCTCTCCGACAAGACCAAGATCGGCGTCTCGAGCACACCGGACATCAGCCAGGACGCCCACGACCAGGGCTCGGCCGACGTCAAGGGCGTCGTGCGGAAGCGCCTCGCGAAGGGCAAGACCGCCGTGCTGTGCTCGCACGGCCCGGTGCTGCCGGAGATCATCGCCCGCATCGCGACCGAGACCGCCGGCGACACCGACCCCGGCACGTACGGCGCCGCGGACACCGACGCCGCCGGCGACGCCGCGCGCTTCGACCTCCGTCGTGCCGCGATGCTCTCGGTCGGGGACTTCGCCGTGCTGCACATCGCCGACGGCAAGCTCGTCGCGGTGGAGACGCACCGCAACCCGGTCTCCGCGTAGCGCGCAGCGCAACCCGGTCTCCGCGGAGCGCGCACGGCCCCGGACCCCGCCACCTGGCGGGGTCCTTCGGCGCGCGCGCGGCGAGCCGAGCCTCCCGGCCGACCGTGCCGCTGCCGGGACAACCCCTCGTTCACCTGCCGTTCACCGGGGCGCGTGATCCCGGTCACTTCGCGTCCCTACAGTCGCTCGCGGGTCGGCACCGGCCCGCGGGACCACCAAGGGTCCCACCTGCACTCCACCCCCGAAGGGACCCCTGTGAACATCAAGCGAATCGGCACGGTCGCGGCAATCGCGATCGCCGGCGCGGTCGTGCTCTCCTCGTGCGCGGCGAACGAAGGCGGCGCGGGCAGCACCACGTCGGCCTCGGCCTCGGGTGTCGACTACTCGAAGCTCTCCGGCACGCTCACCGGTTCGGGCTCCTCCGCCCAGCAGACCGCCGAGGCCACGTGGGCCGCCGGCTTCCAGGACCAGGCCTCGAACGTCACGGTGAACTACTCGCCCGACGGCTCCGGCGCCGGCCGCAAGAACTTCATCTCGGGCGCCGCGGACTTCGCCGGCTCCGACGCCGCGCTGTCCGACGCCGAGCTCTCCGGCTCCTTCGGCCTCTGCGCCGCGGACTCGAAGGCCATCGACATCCCGGTCTACATCTCCCCGATCGCGATCGCCTACAAGGTCGACGGCGTGAAGGACCTGACGCTCGACGCGAAGACCATCGCGGGCATCTTCTCCGGCAAGATCACCAAGTGGAACGACTCGCAGATCGCGGACCTCAACAAGGACGCCGACCTGCCGGACGCGAACATCACCGTCGTGCACCGCTCCGACGACTCGGGCACCACCCAGAACTTCTCCGAGTACGTCTCGGCGAACGCCGGCGACGTGTGGACCGAAGCGCCGAGCCAGACCTACCCGTACCAGGTCGGCGACAGCGCGAAGGGCACCTCGGGTGTGGCCTCGGCCATGCAGGGCGCCTCGAACGCCATCACCTACATCGACGACTCCGGCGCCGGTGACCTCGACAAGGCCAAGCTCATGGTCGGCGACACCGCCACCAAGATCTCCGCCGACGGTGCCGCGCAGGTCGTCGCCGACTCCGACGTCGCCGCCGGCCGCGAGGACAACGACCTCGCGATCGACATCGACCGCAAGGACACCGCCAAGGGCGCATGGCCCCTGGTCCTCGTCTCCTACGCCATCGCGTGCCAGGAGTACAAGGACTCGGACAAGGCCGACCTCGTCAAGTCGTACCTGACCTACGTGGTCTCGGACGACGCGCAGAAGGCCGCCGCGACGGAGGCCAAGTCGGCCGCCCTCTCGAGCGACCTCGCGAAGAAGGCCGCCACCGCGGTCGCGTCCATCAAGTAACACCTCCTGAGAGCCCGGATGCCGGTCAGTCACCCCCGACCGGCATCCGGGCACTTCCCCGTCTCCCGACAGGAGTCCCACCTCCCATGACGACCGCACCCCTCCAGCAAGGGTCATCGCTCACCCCGTCGAAGCCGAAGGCCGTCGTGCGCGTCGGCGACCGGGTCTTCTCCGCCGCCTCGGTCCTCTCCGGCGGCCTCATCCTGGTGGTGCTCGCCCTCGTCGCGGCGTTCCTCGTCTGGCAGAGCATCCCCGCCTTCACCGCGAAGGCCGGCGAGCTCCCGAACCAGGCCGCCAACTTCTGGGACTACGTCGGGCCGCTCGTCTTCGGCACCGTCTGGTCCGCGTTCCTCGCGCTGGTCTTCGCCGTCCCGCTGTCCCTCGGGATCGCGCTGTTCATCTCGCACTTCGCACCGCGCCGCATCGCGCCGGTGCTCGGCTACGTGATCGACCTGCTCGCTGCGGTCCCCTCCGTCGTCTACGGGCTCTGGGGCATCGTCGTCCTGGCCCGCTTCGTGCAGCCGTTCTACGCGTTCCTCAACGAGTACCTCGGGTGGATCCCGTTGTTCTCCGGACAGATCTCCGGCACCGGCCGCACGATCCTCACCGCGGCGATCGTGCTCGCGGTCATGGCGATCCCGATCATGACCGCCGTGATGCGCGAGATCTTCCTGCAGGCGCCGACCCTCAACGAAGAGGCCGCGCTCGCCCTCGGTGCCACGCGCTGGGAGATGATCCGGCTGTCGGTCCTGCCGTTCGCGAAGTCCGGCATCGTGTCCGCGATCATGCTCGGCCTCGGTCGTGCGCTCGGCGAGACGATGGCGATCGCCCTGGTCCTGTCGGTGTCCACGAAGGTCACCTTCAACCTGATCGGCTCGCTCAACCCCTCGACGATCGCCGCGAACATCGCACTGCAGTTCGCCGAGGCGTCCGGGACGGCCCTGAACGCGCTCATCGCCTCGGGCCTGATCCTCTTCGTCATCACCCTGGTCATCAACATGCTCGCGCGGTACATCGTCCGCCGGCGCGTCAGCTGAGAGGTCGCACCCCGATGTCCCTCGCACTCCGGTCCTCCGGCGGCAACGTCTTCGCCAACGGCAAGCTGCACAAGTCCGTGCCGTGGCTGCTCCTCGTCGGCAGCTGGGTCGCCCTGGCCCTGGTCTTCGCCCTGCTCAACGCCGGCGGCTCGGTCAAGGACTTCAACGTCGTCGCCGCACTGTTCCTCGGCACGGTCCTCTTCGACGTCCTCATCGTGGTCGTCTCCCGGATCGTCGAGGGCGGACGCAAGGCCGTCGACCGCCTGGTCACCTCGCTCGTCGTCACCGCCTTCGTCATCGCGGTGCTGCCGCTGGTGTCGCTGCTCTACACGGTGCTCGCGGACGGGCTCGCCCGGTTCGACGCCGCGTTCTTCACGTACTCGATGCGCGGGGTCATCTCGGTCGGCGGCGGTGCGCTCCACGCCCTCATCGGCACACTCGAGATCACGCTCTTCGCGGCGCTGATCAGCGTCCCGATCGGCCTGCTCACCTCGATCTACCTCGTCGAGTACGGCCGCGGGGTCCTGGCACGCGGGATCACCTTCTTCGTCGACGTGATGACGGGCATCCCCTCGATCGTCGCCGGGCTCTTCGCGTACTCGCTCTTCGCGCTGTTCCTCGGCCCGGGCGCCCGCTTCGGGCTGGTCGGCTCGGTCGCCCTCGCGGTGCTGATGATCCCGATCGTCGTGCGCTCCACCGAAGAGGTGCTGAAGATCGTCCCGATGGAACTCCGCGAAGCGTCCTACGCCCTCGGGGTGCCGAAGTGGCTCACCATCATCAAGGTCGTCCTCCCCACGTCCCTGGCCGGCATCACGACGGGTGTCATGCTCGCCATCGCCCGCGTCATCGGCGAGACCGCTCCCCTGCTGGTCACCGCCGGGTTCACCACGAGCATGAACTACGACCTGTTCGGCAACCCGATGATGACCCTGCCCGTGTTCGCCTACACGCAGTACTCGCAGCAGGGCGCCAACCCGGTACCGTTCGTCGACCGGGCCTGGACCGCCGCACTCGTGCTCATCCTCATCGTGATGGTCTTGAACCTGCTCGCGCGGTTCATCACCCGTCTCTTCGCCCCCAAGCTGTCGCGCTAGCGCGCGTTCGTCCCCCAGGAAAAGGAACACCGTGTCCAAGCGCATCGAGGTCGACGGCCTCAACGTCTACTACTCGAAGTTCAAGGCGGTCGAGGGCGTCGACATGACGATCGAGCCCCGCACCGTGACCGCGTTCATCGGCCCGTCCGGCTGCGGCAAGTCGACCTTCCTCCGCACGCTGAACCGCATGCACGAGGTCATCCCCGGCGCCTACGTCGAGGGGTCGGTCAAGGTCGACGGCGACGACCTGTACGCGCCGGGCGTCGACCCGGTCATCGTCCGCCGCCAGGTCGGCATGGTCTTCCAGCGGCCGAACCCGTTCCCGACGATGTCCATCAAGGACAACGTGCTCGCGGGCGTGAAGCTCAACAACAAGCGCATCTCCCGCTCCGAGGCCGACGACATCGTCGAGTGTTCTCTGCAGGGCGCGAACCTCTGGAACGAGGTCAAGGACCGCCTCGACAAGCCCGGCATGGGGCTCTCCGGCGGGCAGCAGCAGCGGCTGTGCATCGCGCGCGCGATCGCCGTGCAGCCCGACGTGCTCCTGATGGACGAACCCTGCTCGGCGCTCGACCCGATCTCGACCCTGGCGATCGAGGACCTCATCGAGGAGCTCAAGAAGGACTTCACGATCGTGATCGTGACGCACAACATGCAGCAGGCGTCCCGCGTCAGCGACAAGACGGCGTTCTTCAACATCGCCGGTACGGGGGCGCCCGGGAAGCTCATCGAGTTCGACGACACCGCGACGATGTTCTCGAACCCGTCCGTGCAGGCCACCGAGGACTACGTCTCGGGCCGCTTCGGCTGATCCCGCGGGCGGGGGGCGGGTGCCCGCTGACCCGGAACGACAACGCCGATGTCGGACGACATCGGCGTTGTCGTCGTCTGCGGCGGCGCGGGGCCCGCGGACGCAAGGAACGACGAAGTCGCTGTCGTACGACAGCGACTTCGTCGTTCGGAGTCGAGCGATGGAGTCGAGCGACGGCGTCGAGCGCGCTGCCGGAGCAACCCGCCGGCGCCGCGCTACGCGGAAGTGGGGACCGCGACGATCGGGGTCGTCGTCGGCTGCTTCGAGCCGCCGGCGGGCTCGACCGTGATGCCGATCGTCGCACCGCTCGACTTCGCGCCGCTCAGCACCGCCGAGCGCACACCGCCGTCCACGTCGTTCATGAGACCCGCGGACTCGATCGTGCCGCCGGACTCCTCGGAGCCGATGTACCAGAGCTCGTACGTCTTGTCCTTCGGCGCAGCCTTGACCCCGTCGAGGATGACGGCGGACTTGCCGAGCTGGTCCGACCACACCACGGTGGCTGTTCCGCCACCGGTGACCGGCGACGTGGACCGCTTGAAGTCGGCGGACGCGTAGATCTGGTCGAGGCCGGACGCTGCCTGCGAGGTGCTGGGGCCCGGGCCAGCGTCACCGCTGCCGATGACACCGCCGACGCCGAGACCGACGCCGAGGATGATCACGCCGCAAGCAGCCGCCGCGCTGACCATCGCCGCCGGACGCTGGAACCAGCGACGGCGAGCAGCGGCACTGGCCGCACCACCACCGGAGGTGACCGACGTGACGGAGGCGTTGGGCCCCTCCGGTCCGGAGTCGGAGCCGGCCGCGTGCCGGGCCGCAGCAGGTGCGGACGACGGAGCCGGTGCTGCGACCGGTGCCGGGTCCGCGGCGACCTGCGGGGTCGTCTGGATGGCGGCCATCAGGGCTGCCTTCATCGACGCGGGGGGTTCGATCGGTTCGACCGCGTAGGCGAGTGCCCGTGCGGTCTCGGCGAGCGAGTCGGCCTCGGCGAGAAGCTCCGGGGACGCAGCGAGTACCGCTTCGACCTCGCGACGCTCGGCGTCGCTGAGGGCATCGAGTGCGTGGGACCCGGTCATGAGTGCAGGGTCGTCGTGCCGGTCGGTGGTCATGACGTCACCCCCATCTCGTCGCGGAGTCGGATCATCCCGTCACGGAGACGGGTCTTCACGGTGCCGATCGGCACCCCGAGCTGTTCGGCCATCTCGCTGTGCGAGTAACCGCCGTAGTAGGCCAGCTGCACTGCCTGGCGCTGGAACTCCGTCAGCCGCCCGAGGGCCCGGCTGACGCGTTCGTGTTCGATCCGGATCTCCACGGACTCGGAGACCTGGTCGAAGCCGGACTCGAAGTCGCGGATGCCGATCTTCGTGTCCCGGTCGCGGGAGGACTGCGCGGCGCGGACCCGGTCAACCGCACGGCGGTGGGCCATCGTCAGCACCCAGCTGGCGGCGCTGCCGCGAGCGGTGTCGAACTTGGCGGCCTGCTGCCAGACCTCGAGGAAGACCTCTTGCGCCACCTCTTCGGACTGGGCGCGGTCCTTCAGGAGCCGCGTGATGAGTCCGAGGACACGACCGGAGAGTTCGTCGTAGAGCTCCGAGAAGGCCTGCTGGTCGCCCTGGGCGACGCGGAGGAGGAGGGAATCCGGCGATGCGGGTGCTGGCTCAGCAGAGCTCCAGCCGTCCGTGTCGCGTTCCACAAGTGCAAGCATTGCAGACTTTCCTCCTTCCGGTTCTCGGGGGTCCGACATACGCGTCAGGCGCTGCCGGGAACTGGGACGGGGTCTCCCGCGCGACTCGCAGGGAATTACTCCGGCCGGGTGAGCCGGGTCGAGTCGCACGGGAGGACCTTCGCCGTGTGACGACCCATGGGATCTTCGTCACACGCTGATGATTCGGCACCCTCGCCCGGTCGGATTGCCCGGGCTCCCGGATTTCTCGTCGCGGGTCCTACAGCGCCGTCTCGCCGCCGCGCCCGGCGGTCCGGTGTCCACCGAGAGTGAACAGGGGCGCGCGCACGGCTCGCGTCTCGTAGAATCGATCTCGCCGGGCCGCAGCAAGCCCCGGGCTCCAAAATTCGCCGCTTCGAGCGGCCTCGCGCCGAGAGGCGCTTCTGCGGCCCGGTTTTTCTCTGCCCTCTTCCGGCGTTCCGGCGTTCCGGCGTTCCGGCCGGGAGGCTCGGTCCGGCTCCGACGCGCCACCCGCGTCCGGCTCGGGATCAGTCCAGGGCGTCGCGTCGCCAGAGCGCAGCAGCTGCGGACAGGTCCTCGGCGAGCTCGGCCAGGCGGAACGCCCGGACCGTCAGCACGCTGGCCCGTTCCTCGGCGGTGAGGTCGGAGTCGTCCGCGACGCTCGTCGCCCCCGCCGCCGCGAGCCGGCAGAACGCCGCACCGCGGTCGAGCGCCACGGCGAAGTCACCCGTGTAGAGGCCGTGCAGGATGCTGTCCGCGAGCGTCAGGATCTCCGCAGGGCCGGTCGGCTGCTCGGCGCCGGCGACGGCCTGGTCGATCGTGCCGATGCGCTCCGTGCCGCGGGTGAAGAGGTACGCGATCTCGTCCGGGTTCTGCCGGATCACCGTGCGCATCAGGTAGATCCGCCACAGCGCACCCGGGAGCGTGTGCGCCCCGACGCGTGCCCACAGCTCGGCGACCGCCTCGATGCCGTGCACGTCCGTGTAGGTGACCAGACGCTCGACGACCGCCGGGTCCGGGTCCTGCCGCACGCGGTGGAGCAGCGCGTTCGCGGTCTCGTGCGCGACACGGTTCACGAGCGCGGGGTCCTCGCCGCCCTTGATGGCGGCGAACTCGGCGTCGGTGAAGTGGACTGGACGGTGGTGATCGCGAGGCACCGCAGCAGTGTAGGCGTCGCCGGTGACACGCCCGCCGTTCCTGTGCCCCGAACACGGGCCGCCCCCGTCGGGTACCGTTCTCCGGCGAGGGAGGCACTCCTCCCGGACGTGAAAGAGAGGACCCTCATGAACGCCCTGCTCATCATCCTGGCCGTGATCGCCGTCATCCTGCTGTTCGTCGGCGGGTTCGCAGCGAGCCTGAAGTTCCTGCTCTGGGTCGGTGTCGTGCTGCTCGTCATCGCGATCATCGCCTGGCTGCTGCGGACACTGACCGGTCGCCGGAGCTGACGCACCGCACCTCGGTCTGACCTGGAGGCCCTCGCCCGCTAACCTTGCGGGTGAGGGCCTCTAGCTCAGTTGGTAGAGCACCGGACTTTTAATCCGAGGGTCGTGGGTTCGAGCCCCACGGGGCCCACCTTCGTCGCCGTCGTCGCCACCTCGGGGTACAAGTGCTCCTCAGGCTGCTCATGGCAAGCGCACTGCACAGTTCAGGTCCCGTTCAGCGGACTGTTGGGGTGCCGCCGATAGTGTCGTTCCCGGATCCACTCCTCGTGGGTCACGAGCACCACCTGGAACGACAACGAACGGGGTACACCGTGATCGAGCACATCGACGCCACGCAGACCAGCACCACCGGTGACGCGCGCCGCATCGTGGAGCTCGCCGCAGCGACCGGCACCACCATGAGCGACCAGCTGCTGCTGGACACGCTCCGCCGAAACGCGCAGGTCACGACCCGTCACATCCGCAAGGACTTCGCCGAGGTCGCCACCGGCTCGAGCGTGCTCGGCTACGTGTGCCGACAGCGCAAGCAGTTCATCGCCCTCCGCGGGGACGACCCGGCCTGGGCCCAGGAGATCGGCCGCTACGACTCCGAGTCGCTCGCGGTCGAAGCCCTGCGCATGCGCCGCGGCTGACGACCGGCCGGCTCAGGACCAGACACGGCGGATCCCCCACGAGCCCGTCCAGGTCTCGTCGGGCTCCAGCCAGCGGAGACCCTCGCCCGAGTTGAGGGCGTCGGCCGGCGCGGTCATCGGTTCGACCGCGACCGCCAGCCCCTTGCCGTCGCCACGGGGGAACTCCCGTGACGTGAACACCTGGACGTAGGGGAACGAGGCGTCCTGCCAGAGCTGGACACCATCGCCCTCCGGTCCGTGCATCGTCGTCCGGCGGATGCCCTCGGCGTCCGCCGCGACGTCCGTGTACGCGGTGTCGAGGTCCGAGTCGCCCGCCCGTCGCCCGGCCCGCAGATCGAGGTCCGTGCCGTCGACGGGCTCGGTGCCGTTCGGGATCTTCTTGTCGTCGACGGTGAACGCCGTGGCGGCGTCGAGCGTCACGACGAGGTCCTCAGCGGGGGTGTCGCCGGCGCGGAGGTAGGGATGGGCTCCGACCGCGAACGGGGCGCTGACGCCCGAACGGTTCGTGATCTCGTGGGTGATGCGGATCCCGTCGTCCACCAGCTCGTGGTGCACCCGGGTCTCGAGGGTGAACGGCCAGCCGTGCTGCGGGTGGATCGTGGCTTCCTGCAGCACGCTCGTCTCCGTCTGGGTCACGACGCGGTACGGCGAGAACCGGAGCAACCCGTGCGAGGCGTTGCCGTACTTCGGCTCCGAGATGTCGAGCTGCTGCCGCTTGCCCTCGTGCTCCCAGGCTCCCCCGGCGACGCGGTTCGGCCACGGGACGAGCACGATGCCGTTCGCGCCCGCAGGGGCCTCCGACGCCGGGAAGGGCTCGGTCAGGTCGAAGCCGGCGACGCGGAGTTCGCGGATGCCCGCGGCGACCTCGGTGACGATCGCCTCGACGACCCCGTCCGGGCCGGCGTGACGGAGGTGGTACTGGCCCCCGGTGGGTGCTGCGGTCATGCGCTGTGGTTCCTTCCCGATGTGGTGCCGTCGGCCACGACGACCTCGACCCCGGCGGCGCGCACCAGCTCGACGAGCTCGGGTGGCGCTTCCGCGGTCACGATGACGTCGATGTCCTCGAGGCCGCTGACGACCCCGATGTGGGCGCGCCCGAACTTCGAGCCGTCCGCCACCACGACGGTACGCCCGGCAGCGGCCCGGAGCATCCGCTTCGCCTCGGTCTCGGGCAGGTTGACGTTCGTCAGGCCGTGCTCGACGTCGACGCCCGTGCCGCCGAGGAACACCACGTCGGCGGCGATCATGGGCAGGACAGCGCCGTTGAACGGCGCGACGAGGGAGTGCTGCAGCGGCCGGAGCGTGCCGCCGGTGACGATCACGGTGAAGCGGGGCACGGCCCGTTCGAGCGCGAGGGCCGTGGTGAGCGAGTTCGTGACGACGGTGACGCCGACCAGGTCGTCCCGGGCGACGAGCGCCTCGGCGACCGCGGCGGGTGTCGTGCCCACGTCGAGGACCACACACTGTCCGGAGCGGACGAGCGCGGCGGCGGCGCGGCCGATGGCGGCCTTCGCCACCTGCTGCTCGACGGCGGTCTCCTCGAAGGGCCGCTCGGGCGAACCCGCACCGAGCCGGACGGCACCGCCGTGCACCCGCCTGAGCCGTGCCTCCCGGTCGAGGACCGCGAGGTCCTGTCGGACCGTCACCTCGCTCGTGCCGAGTGCGGCTGCCAAGGCGGCGGTGCGGACCATGCCGGGGGCGCCGTCGACGATCGTGACGATGCGGTCCTGCCGCAGCGGCGCCGGCATCGTGCCGGCGAGGAAGAGGTCGTCATCGCTCACCCGAGTAGTTTCGTCTGCTTCCGATCACTTTCGCAATGCTTCGTTCGCCCGCTACGATGGATCGGTGATCACCAAGCGCGCGACGAAGCTCGCGGACGGCCGCGACCTCATCTACTTCGACGATGCGGACACGCAGCTGCCCGCCGAGCGTCGCATCGACGAGCGCATGCTCGACCCCCGGCCCGAGACGGCCCGGATGCGACAGGACGTCCTCACGGGCGAGTGGGTGTCGATCGCGAGCAGCCGCCAGAACCGTGTCTTCCTGCCCCCGGCCGACCAGGACCCGCTCGCGCCGCAGTCCGACGCGAACCCGTCGGAGATCCCGAGCCGGTACGACGTCGCCGTGTTCGAGAACCGGTCGCCGTCCTTCGGCCCCGCCCTGCAGGCGGACGACGCTCCGGGTTCGCTCGGCGACCTGACGGACGTCGGGCTCAACCGGACGTTCCGCTCGGTCGGCCGGTGCGAAGTCGTGTGCTTCTCACCGGAGACCTCCGGCTCGTTCGCGTCGATCTCCGAGTCGCGGGCGCGCACCGTCGTCGAAGCCTGGGCGGACCGCACCGCGGCGCTCTCCGCGATGCCCGGCATCCAGCAGGTGTTCCCGTTCGAGAACCGCGGCGAAGCGATCGGCGTGACGCTGCACCACCCGCACGGGCAGATCTACGCCTACCCCTACGTCACGCCGCGCACGCAGCGGCTGCTCGACTCGATCGAGCGTTTCGGGCCCGACCTGTTCGAGCAGCACCTGGCGAACGAGCGTGCCTCGGAGCGGGTGGTCCTCGCCGGCGAGCACTTCACCGCGTTCGTGCCGTTCGCCGCGCGCTGGCCGATCGAGATCCACATGCTGCCGCACCGTCACGTGCCGGACTTCGCCGGGCTGACCGACGCCGAGAAGGACGAGCTCGCGCACATGCACCTCCGCCTCACCCGCGGCATGGACCAGCTCTACGGGGACCCGACGCCCTACATCGCCGCGTGGCACCAGGCGCCCGTGCACACCGCACGCGACACCGTGCGGTTGATGCTGCAGATCACCTCGCCGCGTCGGGCGGCGGACAAGTTGAAGTTCCTGGCCGGCAGTGAAGCCGCCATGGGCGCCTGGATCGGGGACCTCGTGCCCGAGAAGGCGGCCGAGTTCATCCGAGGAGGGATCGAGCGCGCATGACGTTCCAGCAGGTGTTCGGGTACGAGCCGACGGTGCGGTACTCCGCGCCCGGCCGCGTGAACCTGATCGGTGAGCACACCGACTACAACGAGGGCTACGTCCTGCCGTTCGCGATCGACCGACGCACCACCGCGTCGATCGCACCGCGGGACGACCGGGTGCTGCGCGTCGCGTCGGCGTTCGACCCGGATTCCGTCGTCTCCCTGTCCCTGGACGACCTCGACCCCGCCGCGATGGACGGCTGGTCCGCGTACGTGTTCGGGATCGCATGGGCGCTCCGCGAGCAGGGCGCCGACCTGACCGGCAAGACCGGCTTCGACCTCTTCATCGAGTCGGACGTCCCCGTCGGTGCCGGGCTGTCGTCGAGTGCCGCGA
This sequence comes from Curtobacterium sp. ZW137, assembly GCF_003762905.1. Classification (GTDB taxonomy): domain Bacteria; phylum Actinomycetota; class Actinomycetes; order Actinomycetales; family Microbacteriaceae; genus Curtobacterium. The sequence continues at coordinate 141,099 of NZ_RJKS01000006.1, forward strand.
TCGAATGCGGCGTCGCGCTGGCCTTCAACGACCTGTGGGAGCTCGGGCTCGACCGCAAGCAGCTCGCCCGGGTCGGGCAGTACTCCGAGAACCACGCGGTCGGTGCCCCCACCGGGATCATGGACCAGTCGGCGTCGCTCCTCGGGGAACGGGACGCCGTGGTGTTCCTCGACTGCCGCACGCTCGACACCGCCGTAGTGGACATGGCCCTCGAAGCGAACGGGCTCGAAGTCCTGGTGATGGACACCCGCGTCGAGCACGCTCACGCCACGGGCGGGTACAAGGCGCGGCGGGACTCCTGCGAGCGCGGGGCACGGGTGCTCGGCGTCGAGGCGCTGCGCGACGTGACCGTGGACGACCTCCCCCGTGCTGCGGAGCTGCTGGACGACGAGACCTTCCGCCGCGTGCGCCACATCGTGACCGAGGACCAGCGTGTCCTCGACACCGTGCGGACGCTCCGCGAGCAGGGACCGCGGGCGATCGGTGACCTGCTCGTCGCCTCGCACGAGTCGATGCGCGATGACTTCGAGATCTCCGTGCCGGAGCTCGACCTCGCGGTGGCCACGGCCATGGCGAACGGTGCCGTCGGGGCACGCATGACCGGTGGCGGGTTCGGCGGCGCGGCGATCGCGCTGGTCGACGCCTCCCAGCGGGAGGCGATCGGCGCTGCCGTCACGGCCGCGTTCGCTGACGCCGGGTACCGGGAGCCCGCCGTGTTCACCGTGCACGCTGCGCAGGGCGCACGGCGCGACGCCTGACGCGGCGCGGCGCGGCGCGGCGCGGCGCGGCGGCGCGGCGCGGCGCGGCGGCGCGGCGGCGCGGCGCGGCGGCGCGGCGGCGCGGCGCGGCGGCGCGGCGGCGCGGCGGCGCGGCGCGGCGGCGCGGCACGGCACGGCTGCGCAGCATGGCCACTCGGCCGCTGAACTGGTTCGCCAAAGCGACAGTGGTCGGCGGGGCACCCGCCGACCACTGTCGCTTTCGCGTACCGGTTCCGATCCGGCAGCGCGGTTCGGCCTGGCGGACCGCAGCCGGCGTCCGCGACACACGTGGTGCCCGCGACGCCGGCGCCCGCGGGCGGGAGCTGGCGTGGCGGGGGTGGGGCGAGCCTCCAGGCCGGGCGGGTGACGGGCACGCGACGGAAGCGACACGACGCGGCCGTTTGCGCGACGCTTTCGGCGGCGCATTGTCGCTCGATGCGCATGCATCCTCGGGCACGCGACGAAAGCGACAGCGGTACGGCAGATGCGCCGCGCAGACCTGTACGTGCTGTCGCTTCCGTCGCGCCACCGCCACCGCCGCACCCGTCCGCCGCCGCCGCCGCCGGCGACCGCCGCCGACCGCCGCCGCCCGCCCGCCCGGACCGCGCCCCGCAAGCGCACCTACTTCAGGTGGCGCTCCGCTGCCTCCACCACGTTCTTCATGAGCATCGCGCGCGTCATCGGCCCGACGCCGCCGGGCACCGGCGACATGAAGCCCGCGACGGACGCGACCTCCGGATCGACGTCGCCGCGGAGCCGCGCCTTCCCCGTCTCCGGGTCCACCACGCGGGTGATGCCCACGTCGATCACGGCAGCACCGGGCGCGACCCAGTCCGGCTTGACGAGCCCGGCAACGCCGGCCGCCGCGACGATGATGTCCGCGCGACGGCACTCCGCCGCGACGTCCGCCGTCAGGGAGTGCGTCAGGGTGGCGGTGGCTTCGAGGCGGGTGAGCAGCAGGCCGAGCGGACGCCCGACCGTCAGGCCCTGGCCGATGATCGTGACGTGCCGACCGCGGATCGGGATGTCGTACGCCTCGAGCATCGCGACGATGCCGCGCGGGGTGCACGGCAGCGGCGCGTCGATCGTGCCGGCGCCACCGGGGACGGCGAGCACGAGCTCACCGAGGTTGATCGGGTGCAGGCCGTCGGCGTCCTTCGACGGGTCCATCAGCTCGAGCATGGGGGTCGGGTCGATGCCGTCCGGCAGCGGGAGCTGCACGATGAACGCGGTGACCCGGGGGTCGTCGTTCATCTGCAGGATCGCTGCTCGGATGTCGGCGGCCGACGCGGTCGCCGGCAGGTCGATGCGGTGCGAGTCGAGCCCGATCGACGCCGAGTCGCGGTGCTTGCCCGCGACGTACGACAGCGACCCGGGGTTCTCCCCGACGAGGATCGTGCCGAGCCCGGGACGGATCCCGTGCTCGTGCAGGCGGTCGATGCGGACGCGGAGCTCGTCGAGCGTGCGGGCGGCGAGGGCGGTGCCGTCGATGCGGACGGCAGAGCCCTCACCGACCCAGAGAGCACGCGGAAGGACGTCGCTCACGCGTACAGCGGGAACGCGTCGGTCAGGGCCGTGACCCGGGCCGAGAGCGCGTCGATGTCCGGGTTCGGCATGAGGGTCAGCGCGATGATGTCCGCGACCTCGGTGAACTCGGCGTCGCCGAAGCCACGCGTCGCGAGCGCCGACGTGCCGATGCGGACACCGGAGGTGACCATCGGCGGACGCGGGTCGAACGGCACGGAGTTGCGGTTCACGGTGATGCCGACCTGGTGGAGGAGGTCCTCTGCCTGCTTGCCGTCCACTTCTGACGTGCGGAGGTCGACGAGCACCAGGTGCACGTCGGTGCCACCGGTCAGGACGTCGACGCCGGCACCGCGCGCATCCGGCTGTGTCAGGCGCGCGGCGAGCAGCTGCGCGCCACGGATCGTGCGCTCCTGGCGGTCCTTGAACTCCGGGGTGCCGGCGAGCAGGAACGCGGTGGCCTTCGCCGCGATCACGTGCATGAGCGGGCCGCCCTGCTGCCCCGGGAAGACCGCGGAGTTGAGCTTCTTGAACAGGGTCTCGTCGTTGGAGAGGATCAGACCCGAGCGCGGACCGGCGAGGGTCTTGTGCACCGTCGAGGAGACGACGTGCGCGTGCGGGACGGGCGACGGGTGCAGCCCGGCGGCGACGAGGCCGGCGAAGTGCGCCATGTCGACCCAGAGCTTCGCGCCGACCTCGTCCGCGATCTCGCGGAACTTCGCGAAGTCGAGCTGACGGGGGTAGGCGGACCAGCCGGCGATGATCACCTTGGGCTGGTGCTCGACGGCCTTCGCGCGGATGTCGTCGTAGTCGACCTCGAACGTGGTGGGGTCGACGCCGTACGACACGGCGTTGTAGATCCGGCCGGAGAAGTTGAGCTTCATGCCGTGGGTCAGGTGACCGCCGTGGGCGAGCTCGAGGCCGAGGATGGTGTCGCCCGCGGACGCGATGGCGTGCAGGACGGCGGCGTTGGCGGTGGCGCCCGAGTGCGGCTGGACGTTGGCGTACGAGGCGCCGAAGAGCTTCTTGGCGCGCTCGATGGCCAGCGACTCGGCGATGTCGACGTACTCGCAGCCGCCGTAGTAGCGCTTGCCCGGGTAACCCTCGGCGTACTTGTTCGTCAGGACGGAGCCCTGCGACTCGAGGACTGCGCGGGGCACGAAGTTCTCGGAGGCGATCATCTCGAGGAAGTCGCGCTGGCGGCCGAGCTCCTGCTGGAGGACCGCGGCGATCTCGGGGTCGACCTCGCTGAGGGGGGCGTTGAACGCGGCGCGGGCAGCGGCACGGTCAGCGGCCTGGGTGGCGGCCTGGTCGGTCGCAGCGGGCGCGGGATCGGCCGGCTCGGACGCGACGAATGGGGGCAGATCGGTGATGGACACGGGACTCCTACGGTGCTCGGACGGTCGGTCGGCGCAGCCCAGGCGTACGGCCGCGCACCGTGTCAGGTGTCGCTCCCCGATGGTGACCCATCCAACGCCAGTCGCGACCTGATGATGGTACCGAGCCGCCGTCGCTGTGTCACCCTGGATGCATGACGATGCTGCACCCCGAACTCGACGAGCGCACCGACGTGCGCGCGGACGTTCCGTGGGTCACCGTCGTGTGGGACGACCCGGTGAACCTGATGTCCTACGTGACCTACGTGTTCCAGAGCTACTTCGGGTTCCCGCGGGACAAGGCGGAACGGCTGATGCACCAGGTGGACTCCGAAGGGCGCGCGATCGTCGCGACCGGGTACCGCGAGGAGATGGAGCGGCACGTCGAGGCGATGCACGGTTACGGGCTGCAGGCCACCGTCGACCGGGCCACCGAAGCGTGATCCCCTTCGTCCGTCGCGCCGACGGCATCCACCTCGGGCTGGCCTCCGGCGAGCGCTCGATGCTCACGAACCTCACCGATCAGCTCCGCCAGATCCTCGACGGGGACCTGGACTCCGACCCCGTGACGCTCCGGATGTTCCCGGACGCCTACCCCGGCGACCGTCAGGCCAGCTCCGAGTTCCGCCGCTACACGCGCGACGACCTCCGCACGGCGAAGTCGACGAACGCGGACACCGTGCACGCCTGGCTGACGGGCGAACGCGACGGCGCGTTCACCGCCGCCGACGAACAGTCGTGGCTCCGGTGCCTCACCGACCTGCGGCTGACGATCGCGGACCGGCTGGGCATCGTGGACGCGGAGACCGAGGAGGCGACCCGGCTCGCCGCCGACGGCGTCGGCCTCCGGGACGTCTACGACTGGCTCGGGTACCTGCAGGAACACCTGGTCACGACGATGACCGGCCCGGCGTGACGGTCACCTTCTCGGCGTGCTCGGCTCCTGGCGACGGACTGGAGGCCGTGCTCGCCTTCACCACGGACGAACCCGTCGCGTGGATCGGTGCGGACCGGTACCGGCAGGAGTCGGCGGCGCACAACTACCGTCCGGAGTGGTCGTGGCTCGCGGCGCGCGACGGGCAGCCCGTGGGGCGGGCGCTCTGGTGGGGCGGCGCCGACGCTTCGATCCCGTCGACCCTGGACGACGTGGTGGTCGCGGTGTCGGACCCCGAAGAGCGCGTGGCGATCGCCTCCGGCCTGATCACTGCCGGCGCCGAGTCGTTCGGCACGCTCCCCGAGTGGATCGTCGACGTCGCCGTGGACTGGGAGTCGGATCCGCGGGCGGTCGCGGCCGTGGGCTGGCGCGCGGACGCCGCCCGCGCGGCCGGCCTCACCCGGCTGACCGAGCGGGTGAGCGTCGCGTGGACCCCGGCGTCCGACGTGCCGTCGCCCGCCGCGTCCTCGGGGCTGACCTTCCGCGGCGGTACGGACGACGAGTTCCTGGACCTGTTCCGCCGGGTCACGGTCGGCAGCCTCGACGCGCACACGCAGGCGACCGTCGCGCAGCTCGGCCCCAGCGGGACGGCGGCGGACGACCTCGCGTTCTACCGGTCGCTCCCCGGTTCCCGTGACGACTGGCGGATCGCGGTCGATCCGGACGGGCTGACCGTCGGCTTCGTGCTCGCGACCCGGACCGCCTACGACGCGGCGATCAGCTACATCGGCGTGCTGCCCCAGCACCGGGGCCGCGGGGTGGTCGACGCGCTGCTCGCCGAGGGACTCCGGGTGCACGACGCCGCCGGGGAGCCGCGGGTCGTCGCGACGACGGACGCCGCGAACACCCCGATGCGGCGGGCCTTCGAGCGCGCGGGCTTCACCGTGACGAAGCGGCGGATCGTCTTCGACAGCTGAACTTGCAAGGCAGCCTTGCAAGGTGCCCTTCCGAAGTCGTAGCATCGAGGGCATGAGCGCGAGCACCGACACCACGGACGTCACCGCGGCCGAGCTCGCCGGCGAAGTCCTGGCGATGCACGGCCGGATGCGGCGAGCGCTGCTGGCCGGCAAGACCGACGACGTCACCGCGTCCCAGTCCGCTGCCCTCGGGCGGCTGCTCCGCGACGGCGAGACCACGATCGCCGACCTCGCACGTGCCGAGGGGGTGCGTCCGCAGTCGATGGGCGCGACCGTGCAGGCGCTCGTCGACCTCGAACTCGTGGAACGCCGACCGGACCCCGCCGACGGGCGACGGGCACTCGTCCGCGCGACCCCCGCCGGTGCCGCGGCGCGTGAGGACTCCTGGGTCGCACGGACCCGCGTGCTCGCGGAACGACTCCAGGCCCTCCCGGAAGACGACCGCGTGACGGTCGCCCGGGCCATCGGCATCCTCGGCCCGCTCATCGAGCGCTGACCCACCACCAGGAAGAAGCACCCCGCCACGTCCACGTCCACCGCATCCGTCCCCGTCCAGTCCGGCGGCAGCACTCCCGGCAGCACCGGCAGCGGGTTCGGCCCGAAGCTCCTCATCCCGGTCCTCGTCGGGCCGCTGCTCAACCCGATCAACACGACGATGGTGTCGGTCGCGCTCGCGCCGATCTCCCGTGACCTCGGCATCGGCGCGTCCCAGGCGATCTGGCTCGTCGCCGCGCTCTACCTCGCGAGTGCGATCGCGCAGCCGACGATGGGCAAGCTCGCCGACCGGTTCGGCCCGAAGAAGGTCTTCATGGCAGGGCTGGTCATCGTCGGTGTCGCCGGTGTGGTGCCCGAGTTCCTCACCGGCTTCGGCGGCGCGGTGTTCGCCCGGGTGCTGATCGGCATCGGCACGTCGTCGGCCTACCCCGCCGCGCTGACCACCCTGCGGCAGCACTCGGCGCGCATCGGGAAGCCGACGCCGCCCCTCGTCCTCGGCGCCCTGTCGATCACGTCGCTGGTGTCCGCCGCTGCCGGGCCGCCCCTCGGTGGTGCGCTCATCGCCGGGTTCGGGTGGCACGCGATCTTCCTCGTGAACGTCCCGCTCGCCGCGTTCGGCCTCGTCGTCGCCGGGCTGTGGCTGCCGTCCGACCGGCTCCGCCCGCGCTACGACGCCGACGTGCCGGTGCTCACCGCGCTCGACCCGTTCGGCATGGTCCTGATGACCGGGACCGTCTCGGCGCTCCTGGTGTTCCTGCTCGACATCTCGGCGGGCCTCTGGTGGCTGCTCGGCGTCGCGATCGTGCTGCTCGTCGCCCTCGTGCTGTGGGAACTCCGCGCCACGAAGCCGTTCATCGACGTCCGGATGCTCGCCCGCAACGGTGCGCTCACCCGCACCTACGCCCGCCTGTTCCTCGTCTACATGCTCGCGTACACGATGACGTACGGGTTCTCGCAGTGGGTGCAGGACGTCGCGGGGTACTCCAGCGACCAGGCCGGGTACATCCAGCTCCCCGCCGCGATCATCGCGGGCGTGGTGTCGTTCTTCATCGCCCGGAAGACCACCGTCCGCGGCCCGCTCATCGTCGCCGCGACCGTGCCGATCGTCGGCGGGCTGCTGCTCCTCGGGCTGCACACGGGGTCGCCGCTCGTGCTCCTCGCCCTCGCGCCGGCACTGTTCGGCATCCCCCAGGCGCTGGCGTCCGTGTCGAACCAGGCGGCGCTGTACCGGATCGTGCCGCCGGAGTCGATCGGCACCGCAGCGGGGCTCTCGCGAACGAGCGTGTACATCGGGGCGATCGCCGCGTCGTCGCTCATCGGCGGGGTCTTCGGCCAGGCGCCCACCACGGCGGACCTCCACGTCCTCGGCTGGGTGATCGTCGGCATCGCGGTGCTGCTCAGTGCCCTGACGATCTCCGACCGAGCGCTGCGGGCCACCCCGGCGCGCTGACGCGGCGCGCGCTCCGCGGCGGCGCGCGGCGCCGCGGCGCCGCGGCGCCGCGGCGCCGCGGCGCCGCGGCGGCGCGCCGCGGAGGCGCACCGCGCAACCAAAAGCGGTCCGAACCACGCGATCGCGCGGTGCCGATTGCATTCGGTTGTGCGAACCCACCCCGCACCGCAGGGTTCGCAGGCACACGGCCCGCGGACGCACGCACCCTCGCGGCCCGCGACCACCCCGCGACCGCAGCCGCGTGACGGGGCCGAACCGGGCCTCCCGGCCGGTAGCCTGAAGCCGTGACCGACCCGACCGACGCGACTGCGACGCCGCCCACGCACTGGACCCTGACCCTGGTCTGCGACGACCAGCCCGGGATCGTGCACGCCGTCTCCGGAGCCGTCGTCCAGGCCCAGGGCAACATCACCGAGTCGCAGCAGTTCTCGAGCCACGACACGGACACGTTCTTCATGCGCCTGCAGGTCATGGCGCCGGTGGACCGCGCGACGTTCGAAGCGGCCCTCGCACCCGTGGTCGAGCGCTACGGCATGCGCGTCCAGCTCGACGTCGTCGGCCGGCCGCTCCGCACGCTGGTGCTCGTGTCGAAGGCGGGACACTGCCTCAACGACCTGCTCTACCGGCAGCGCAGCGGGCAGCTCCCGATCGACGTGCCACTGGTGCTCTCGAACCACACCGAGCTGTCCGAGCTGGCGTCGTTCTACTCCGTCCCGTTCGAGCACCGCCCCGTGACGGACGCCGACAGCAAGGCGGCGATGGAGCGGCGCATCCTCGACGCGGTGGAGGAGCACGACATCGAGCTCGTCGCCCTCGCCCGCTACATGCAGATCCTCTCCCCCGAGCTCTGCGCCGCACTGCAGGGCCGGGCGGTCAACATCCACCACTCGTTCCTGCCGGGCTTCAAGGGTGCGAACCCCTACCGTCAGGCGCACGCCCGCGGCGTGAAGCTCATCGGTGCGACGGCGCACTTCGTCACGAGCGACCTCGACGAGGGCCCGATCATCGAGCAGAACGTCGTCCGCGTCGACCACACCAAGGACCCGTCCGAGCTGGTCTCCATCGGGCAGGACGAGGAGTCCCGCACCCTCACCCAGGCGGTGCGCTGGATCGCGGAGGACCGGGTCCTCCTCGACGGCGCACGCACGATCATCTTCAAGTAGGCAGCACCATGAGCAACGCCCCGCGATCCCCGATGGACTGGGGAGACACCCCCGACCCGAGTGCGATCGGCAAGCCGCGGCGAGAGTTCGACGGCTGGAAGGTCCTCCGGGTCGTCGTCGCGGTGTTCGGTCTGCTGTCCCTGGCGTTCTGGGGCTACCTCGCGTGGCCGTTCCCGATGCCGGGCATCCTGTTCATGGTCGGCGCCCCGGCGTTCGCCGCGCTGGTCTGGTACCTCTTCCGGTCCGGCAAGTCACCGATCGAGACCGACGTCGTCGGCAAGACCATCGTCGAGGTCGCCCTGATCGTCGCTGCCGGCGGCGCGTGGATCTCGATCGGGCACCCCGTGGTCGGCCTGGTCTTCATCCTGGTCGCGGCGCTCTCCGGCGTGGTCGCGTTCCGACGCGAGTCCCGATGAGCGCACGGCTCGGTGACACCGGACGGGAGGCCCGGCGCACGCTGGTCCGCGCCGCCCACCTCGTCGACGCGGCCGGTTCCACCGCCGACGGCTGGGTCCTGCTCGCCGGCGACACGATCGCCGCGGTCGGCTCCGGTCCCGACGTCCCGACGGCGGACGAGGTGCTCGACCTCGGCGACGCGACGCTGACCCCCGGGTTCGTGGACCTGCACGGGCACGGCGGCGCGACCGAGTCCCACGAGGACGACTCCTTCGCCGGGTCCCTCGCGATGCACCGGGCGCACGGCACGACCCGCTCGGTCCTGTCGCTCGTCGCGAACCCCGTGCCCACGCTGGCCGCGTCCCTCGAGCGGATCCGCGGCGTGATGGCCACCGACCCGCTCGTGCTCGGCGTGCACCTCGAGGGGCCGTTCCTGTCCCCGGACAACAAGGGTGCCCACAACGAGCACTACCTCGTCGCACCCACCCCGGCGTCGGTCGATGCCCTGCTCGAGGCCGGCGTCGGCGTTCTCCGCCAGGTCACCCTCGCGCCCGAGCTGCCCGGCGCACTCGACGCGGTCCGCCGGTTCGTGGACGCCGGGGTCCGGGTCGCCGTCGGCCACACCGTCGGCACGTTCGACCAGGCACGCGCGGCCTTCGACGCCGGCGCCACGATCCTCACCCACGCGTTCAACGCGATGCCCGGCCTCCACCACCGCGCACCCGGGCCGATCGGTGCGGCCGTGGCCGACGACCGCGTGACGCTCGAACTCATCCTCGACGGCGTCCACGTGCACCCCGTCGTCGCGGACACGCTGTTCCGCGCAGCCCCTGGCCGGGTCGCGCTGATCACCGACGCGATGGGGGCGGCCGGTGCTGCCGACGGCTCGTACCGGCTGGGGTCGCTCGACGTGACCGTGACCGACGGGGTCGCGCACGTCGCCGGGACGGACACGATCGCGGGGTCGACACTCACGCAGGACGTCGCACTGCGGAACGCGGTCGAGCGGGCCGGGCGGACGCTCCCGGAGGCCGTGGCGGCGCTGACGAGCGTTCCCGCCGCCGCGCTGGGGCTCGGGGACCGGCTCGGGCGTCTCGCCCCGGGGTTCGCGGCCGACCTCGTCGCGCTGTCGCCGTCGCTCCGGGTGCAGCGGGTCTGGGCCGGCGGTCACGCGGTTTCCTGAGGTCGACACACGGCATCGACGATGGTGCTTGACTGGCGCCACGGGCGATGGTGCCGAGGAGGCCCTCATGTGTCGGTGGCTGGGGTACGTCGGAGATCCGATCGAGCCGCGTGAGCTGCTCTACGACACGGAACGGTCGCTCATCGAGCAGAGCCGCTTCCACTCGCCCGAGACACCCGCGCCGAACGGCGACGGGACCGGCCTCGGCTGGTACGGACGCCGGGAGCAGCCGACCCTGTTCCGGAGCGCGGCGCCGGCCTGGGGTGACGAGAACCTCCGGGAACTCGCGTCCGAGGTCGCCAGCGGGCTGTTCCTCGCGCACGTCCGGGCCGCGACGGGGACACCGGTGCAGGAGACGAACAGCCACCCCTTCCGGTACGGCCGCTGGTTGTTCGTCCACAACGGGTTCATCAAGGAATTCGCCGTGCTCCGACGGGAGCTGCTCATGGCCGTCAGGGCGGACCTGTTCCCGTGCATCCTCGGTTCCACGGACTCCGAGCTGATGTTCTTCCTCGCGCTGACGTTCGGGCTCGAGGAGGACCCGATCGGTGCCCTCGAGCGGATGGCCGGGTTCGTCGAGTCGGTCGCCGCCGCCGCCGGGATCGACGGTGCGCTCCAGATGACGATCGGACTCACCGACGGCCGGACCCTGACGGCCGTCCGGTACGCGAGTGCCGGGCCGGCCAACACGCTGTTCGTCAGTTCCGACGTGGGATCGGTCCGGCAGCTGTACCCGGAGGTCGAACGACTGTCCCATCTCCCGGAGAACGCGCGCGTCGTGGTCTCGGAGCCGCTGGTCGCCCTCCCCGGGCTCTGGCGAGAAGTCCCCGCCGGCTCTGCGGTCACGATCGGCGAGCACACCGACGAGCGCCCGTTCGTTCCGACCCCACCGCGCTGACCACACCACCGGACGAGGAGCCCACCATGTCGACCGCGCCGACGTTCGAGCAGCGCGCCGCGACCAACTGCGCGGTGATCAGTGCCGAGGTGACGATGGCGTCGATCGCCGACGATCTCCCACCGCTCATCGGGCGTGTGGCGGGCTTCCTGGCGGAGCACGGACGAGCATCCTCGGGCCCGCCGTTCTGGCGGTACCGCGTCATCGACATGTCCGGAGTCCTCACCGTCGAGGTCGGGTTCCCGGTGGCGGAGACGCTCGACGTACCGACGGGGACGCCGGGAGACGTGGTGCCCGGTGTCCTCCCGGCGGGGACCTACGCGACCATGGTCCACGTCGGACACCCCGACGGGTTGCTCGACGCGACGAGCGCCCTGCTGGCGTGGGCGGACGGTGCCGGCGTGGTGTGGGACCGGACCCTCGGCTCCGACGGTGAGCACTGGGCGTGCCGCCTCGAGGAGTACCTCTCGGACCCCGCCGAGGAGCCGGACCTCACGAAGTGGCGTACTCGCCTGGCGTTCAAGACCGCCGACTGACCGCCGTGGCCGTTCCGCCATCCGTCCTGCGGGACAGCCGAGCGAGGATCGCGCCGTGCGGTGGGTGTCTCAGTCAGCGCTGCGGGCGGGCTGCTCGGCGGCCGTGTCGCCGTGCGCCGCCGCGTCGTCACGGCGCAGGCGCACGACGCTCGCGAGCGTCGACACCGCCATCGCCACGACGATCACCACGAGGGACACCCAGGTCGGGATCTCCGGCGCCCAGGCGATGTGGTCCCCGCCGTTGAGGAACGGCAGCTCGTTGCCGTGGAGTGCGTGCAGCACGAGCTTCACGCCGATGAAGGCGAGGATGAACGCGATCCCGTACTTGAGGTAGACGAGCCGCTCGAGGAGTCCGCCGAGCAGGAAGTAGAGCTGCCGCAGGCCCATCAGGGCGAACACGTTCGCGGTGAACACGATGAACGCACTCTCCGTGATGCCGAAGATCGCGGGGATGGAGTCGAGCGCGAAGAGCAGGTCCGTCGTGCCGATCGCGATCAGGACGATGAGCAGCGGCGTGAAGTGCTTCACACCGTCGTGCGTGGTGCGCAGCTTCATGCCGTCGAACGTGTCGGTGAGACGCACCCGTCGGCGCAGCACCCGCACGATGAGGCTGTCCTCCTGGTCGTCGTCGTGGTCGTTGCGGAGCTGCTGGACCGCGGTCCAGACGAGCCAGGCGCCGAAGATGTAGAAGATCCAGGAGAAGTCCTCGATGAGCTGGGCGCCGACGAGGATGAAGACGCCGCGGAGCACGAGGGCGATGATGATGCCCAGCATCAGCACCTCTTGCTGGATCTTCTTCGGGACGGCGAACCGCGCCATGATGATCACGAACACGAAGAGGTTGTCGATGCTGAGGCTGTACTCCGTCAGCCACCCGGCGAGGAACTGACCGGCCGGCTCACCGCCGGCGAACGCCAGCATCGCGAGCGCGAAGACGAGCGCGAGGCCGACGTAGACGCCGACCCAGATCGCGGATTCGCGGAGCGTCGGCACGTGCGGACGACGCGCGACGATGATGAGGTCGGCCAGCAGGATCGCGACGAGGGCGATGATCGAGCCGACTTCGAACACGACGGGAAGCTCGGGCATGCCTCCAGTCTGAGGCACCGCTCAGGCCCTGGCGACCACCGGACCGCTTGCCGGCTAGACCCCGGGGTGCACCCGGATCTCGGAGACGAAGGCACGGACCCGGGCGCGGAACGCCGGGTCCGCCGCCGCGCCGGCGACCAGGGCGGGGTGCAGGCGACGGTCGCCGCGCCGGAGCGCCGGACCGACGAACACGCCCTCGGGCACGTCGTCGGCGGTCGCGGCCCAGAGGGTCGACCGGGCGCCGTCCTCGGCGGTCCGGGCAGCGAGCCGCGCGATCCGACCGGCGACCCGCGCCAGGGCCGTCTCGGCCTGCCCGTTCATCCCCGTCGCGGCGATCCCCGGATGCGCGATGGCCGAGCGGACCGGCGAGCCGGATGCACGCAGTCGGAGCCCGAGGTCCACCGCGAGGGCGGCCGCCGCGGTCTTCGAGTCGGTGTACGTGGCGAACTGCCGGTAGCCCGCCGCACGGTTGACGGCGTCGAGGTCGGGCACACGCGACGTCCGCTGCGACAGGTTCGACCCGACGAGGACCACACGCGGTGCTGGCCCCCCGAGCACCGGCAGCATCGCGTCGGCGAGCACGGCGGGGCCGACCACGTTCGTCGCCCACGTGCGCTCGACGCCGTCGACGCCGAGCGCGAAGCGGGCGGCGGAGACGCCGGCGTTGTTCACGAGCGCGTCGACGACGACGCCGTCGTCAGCGAGGCCCTGCGCGAAGGCCGTGACGGAGGCGACGGACGCGGTGTCGACGAGCCGGGCCTCCAGGCCGTCGCCCACGGGGAGGACGCGAGCCGCCTTGTCGAGGTCACGGACCCCGGCGACGACGCGGGCGCCGGCTGCGGCGAGCCGTGTCGCGACGACGAGTCCCAGACCGCCGGTCGCGCCGGTGACCACGACGGTCCTGCCGTGCTGGTCGGGCATCTGGTCGAGTTCCCACGGGAAGGGTTGCATGACGACTCCAGGCTCAAACGGATGATTTATCCGGAACGCTAGCACAACCGGATAGACTCTCCGCATGACCGACCTCGCCCGACCGGACTCGCTGCGCTCGGACGCGCTCCGGAACCGTTCCGCGCTGCTCGGCGTCGCGCGCGAGCACCTCGACCGGGGCGAGCCCGCCCAGCTCAACACGGTCGCGCGCGAGGCCGGCGTCGGGGTCGGCACCGCCTACCGGCACTTCCCGACCCAGCAGCACCTGCTCGAAGCGCTCGCGATCGACGCGTTCGAGGCGATGCTCGACCGTGTCCGGGTCGCCGTCGCCCTCCCCGATCCCGACGCGGCGTTCCGCGGTGTCGTGACGGAGGCGTTCCGTGGCCTCGTGGACGACCCGGCGCTCGGCGACCTCCTCACCGGCGGCGGGTTCTCCTGCTCGGACACGATGGAGCTCGCCGGGGACCTCGTGGACACCGTCGGTGCCCTGCTCGATCGTGCCGCGGACGCCGGGGTGGTACGAGCGGACGTCACGCCGGACGACCTCCGACGGCTGGTCTGCGGGATGCGCTCCGCCGCGACGGCCGGAGGTGTCCCCGTGACCGATCCTGAGCGGTACGTCGAGATCTTGCTCGGAGGGCTCCGACCACTGCGAGGATGAGGCCATGAGCGTCATGGTCTCCCTCTTCGATGCACACCGCAGCCGCACCAGCGAGAAGTACACGGCGTACCCGCCGGAGGTGCTGCCGATGTTCGTCGCGGAGATGGACAGCATGCTCGCCGAACCGGTGCGCGACGCCCTCGTCACCGCCGTCACCGCGGGCGACACCGGGTACGTCGGGCACGGTCGAGCGCTGCCGGAGGCCTTCGCGGACTTCGCCCTCGACCGATGGGGCTGGCAGGTGGACCCCGACCTCGTCCGCACCACCACGGACGTGTCGGTCGCGGCGGTCGAGACGCTCCGCCGGGTGATCGAACCCGGCGACCAGGTCGTCATCATGCCGCCCGTCTACCCACCGTTCTGGGAGTACGTGACCGAGGCCGGTGGCTCCGTGACCGAGGTGCCGCTCATCGCCCCGTCCGGCGAAGCGGACCCGTTCGACACGACGGCCGGGTGGCGGATGGACCTCGAGGGCATCGCCCGGGCCTTCGCCGACGGGGCACGGACCGTCCTGCTCTGCAACCCGCACAACCCCCTCGGACTCGTGCACGACCGCGCGGCGCTCTCCGCGCTCGCCCGCCTCGCCGCGGAGTGGGACGCCGTGGTGATCGCGGACGAGATCCACGCACCGCTCGTGCACTCCGACGCGGTCTTCACGCCCTTCCTCGACTCCTGCGCCGAGGCCGCAGCGGTCGGGGTCGCCCTGACGAGCGCGAGCAAGGCGTGGAACCTCGCCGGCACCAAGTGCGCGCTGATGATCGGCGCGTCCGACCGCGCCCGCGGATGGTTCGACGGGATGCCCCGGGAGGTCGTCGAACGCACCGGGATCCTCGGGTACACCGCGAGCGTGGCGGCGTTCAGCGAGGGCGGCCCCTGGCTGGCGACGCTGCTCGCCGAGCTCGCGGCGAACCGGCGGATCCTCGCGGAGGAGCTCGGCGACGCCCTGCCCGGCGCGGTGTTCCGGCAGCCGCAGGCCTCGTACCTGGCGTGGGTGGACCTGCGCGCGCTGCCGTGGGGCGACGACCCCGCGGCGATGCTCGTCGACGAGGCGCTGGTCGCACTGGGCAGCGGGCCGGACTTCGGTCGTCAGGGGCGTGGCTTCGCGCGGCTCAACTTCGGATGCTCGGCGGAGACGCTCCGTGAGGGGCTGTCCCGGTTGCACGGTGCGTACACCGCGCGCGCCTGAGGTGCGGGGCTACTCGAAGCGCTGCCAGGACGGCTTGTTGGCGTAGGTGTACCGGTAGTAGTCGGCGAGCTCGAGCCCGGCCGCCGCTTCCTCGTCCACGACGACGGTCGCGTGCTGGTGCAGCTGCAACGCGCTCCCGGGGACGAAGGAGGACAACGGCCCCTCGACCGCAGCCGCCACCGCATCCGCCTTCGCCGAGCCCTGCGCCACGAGGACGAGCTGCTCGGCTTCGAGGATGGTGCCGAGCCCCTGCGTCATGCAGTGCGTCGGGACCTGCTCCGGGGTGTCGAAGAAGCGGGCGTTCGCCTCACGCGTCGACGGCGCGAGGGTCTTGATCCGTGTCCGGGACGCGAACGAGGACGTCGGCTCGTTGAACCCGATGTGCCCGTTCGCCCCGATCCCCAGGATCTGCACGTCGATGCCACCGGCGGCACGGATCGCCGCGTCGTACTCCTTCGCCGCGAACTCGATGTCCTGCGCGCGGCCGTCGGGGACCCGGACCCGCGACGCGTCGAACCCGAGCGGCCCGATGACGTCACGTGCGATGACGGATGCGTAGGACTCGGGGTGCTCCAGCGGGATCCCGACGTACTCGTCGAGGGCGAACCCGCGCGCCTGGGCGAAGGAGATCTCCCCCGCCTCGACACGACGCCGCAGATCCGCGTAGATGCCCTGCGGACTCGACCCCGTCGCGAGGCCGATCACCGCGGACGGCTTCACGGCGACCACGGACGCGATCTTCGCAGCGGCGACCCGACCGACCTCGGCGGGCGTGGGCAGGATGATGATCTCCACGGATCACAGCCTACTGGTCATGACCAGTCTCCGACAGGGCGACGAGCTCCGGCGTCGACCCGAGCGCCCGGAGCGCACCGCGGAGCGACCACGCCGACACCGCGACGATGAGCACGGCGAGCACCACGACGACGATGCCGGCCGAGCCGGCGAACGCCTCGAGCGCCCCGAGCAGCACCCCCACGCTGACGCCGAGGACGTGCACGAGGACCGTGGCCGGCAGCGCCTTCTGCTGCACGCGGGCGAACCGCACGAGCGCACGACGGTCGGTCGGGTCCACGCTCGACGAGTGCCCGGCGGCGATCGCCTGCTGCACGCGCCCGAGTCGCTCCGGATCGACGTCGGAGGCCGCGATGCGACGTCGGTCCGCCATCGTCCAGAGCACGAGTTCGACCGCGACGACGAGGTACGCCAGGAGCGCGGCGGTCCCGACGAGCACCACGACCGAGAGCACCGGCGTGGTGCTGCCGCGCACCAGTCCGACGACGACGGCGACGACGAGCCCGAGCGCGACGACCCCGAGCGACACGAAGAGGACCCGACGCCGCACGGGCGTCACGGCGCGCACCACCCCGGCGAGCGCGAGTCGCCACCCTGCGGCCCAGACACCGTGGTCCGCCCGCACCTCCAGCGCCCTGTCGCCGCGTGCCATGCCCCGAGCGTACCGACCCGTCGGTAGCGTGGCCGCATGCCCACTCCCGACTTCGTCCTGGCCCTCCGCGAGCGGATCGGGACGGCGCCGCTCTGGCTGACCGGTGTCACCGCCGTCGTCACCCGGGGTGAGGGCGATGCGCAGGAGCTGCTCGTCGTCCGGCGTGCGGACAACGGTGCACTGACGCCGGTGACCGGGATCGTGGACCCCGGTGAGGAACCAGCGGTCGCCGCCGAGCGCGAGGTGCTCGAGGAAGCCGGCGTGGTCGCCGTCGCGGAGCGCCTGGTCTGGGTGCAGACCCTGCCCGAGACGACGTACGCGAACGGCGACCGGGCCCAGTACCTCGACCTGGTCTTCGCGTGCCGGTGGGAGTCCGGCGATCCCCACCCCGCCGACGGCGAGAACACCGAGGCGTTCTGGGCGCCGCTCACGGCACTGCCGCCGATGTCGGAGAACATGCGGGAGCGCGTTCGGGTCGCGCTCGCAGGCGCACCGGAGGCGCGGTTCCAGCGCTGAGGGTGCCGTGGACGGTACCGACCACCGGCCTGGAGGCTCGGTGCGGGTCCGCCACGCGCCTCCCGTCCGGTGCACGGTCCGGACCAGGGCCCCGCTAGAGCACCGCGACCGCGACCGGGGCGCCGAGCAGGCGGACGGCGACGGCGTCGCCGGTGACGCGGCGGTCACCGACGTCGTGCTGCACCGTGACGATCGTGTCGTCGTCGAGGCGGACCGTGCTCCGCCGGATCGATCCGAGGAAGCTCGACGAGACGACGGTGCCGGTGACCCCGTCGTCGGCGAAGGCGACGTCCTCGGGTCGGACGTAGGCGAGCACCGGACCGTCCGACGCCGCACGGTCGAGCGCGGGGACGCGGAACCCGTACACGAACACGTCCCCGCCACGCAGGTCCCCGCGGAGCCGGTTCGACTGCCCGACGAAGTCCGCCGTGAACGCGGAGGACGGCGAGCGGTAGAGCTCCTCGGGCGTCCCGATCTGCTCGACGTTCCCCGCGTTCATCACGGCGATCCGGTCGGAGACGGCGAGCGCTTCCTCCTGGTCGTGGGTGACGAACACCGTGGTGATGCCGAGGTCCGACTGGATGCGGCGGATCTCCTCGCGGAGGGACACCCGCACCTTCGCGTCGAGCGCGGAGAGCGGCTCGTCGAGCAGCAGGACGCGCGGGCGGGTCACGAGCGCCCGGGCGAGGGCGACGCGCTGCTGCTGGCCACCGGAGAGCTGGTGTGGGAACCGGTCGGCGAAGTCGGCGAGGTGCACCAGGTCGAGCGCGTCGACGACACGGGTCTTCCGTTCGGCTGCCGGCACGCGGCGCATCTCGAGGCCGAACGCGACGTTCTGCCGCACCGTCATGTGCGGGAAGAGCGAGTACTGCTGGAACACCATCCCCATGTCCCGCTTGTTCGCGGGGACGCTCGCGACGTCGACCCCGTCGATGCGGATGGCGCCGGTGTCGACGGCCTCGAGCCCGGCGAGCGCCCGGAGCGCGGTCGTCTTGCCGCAGCCGGACGGGCCGAGGAGCGAGAGGAACTCGCCGGGTTCGATGCGGAGCGAGAGGCCGGTCAGGGCGCGGTGGGTGCCGTAGCGCTTCTCGACGGCCTCGAGTTCGACGGTGGTGGTCATGCGGACTCCTTGGGGTGCCGGCGGGTACCGATCCGGCCGATGGCGACGAGCAACAGGAAGCCGAACGCCAGTGCGCCGAGCGAGAAGACCGCCGCGACGTAGGGGTCGGTCTGCTGCACGAGCACGAGTGCCGTCTGGAACGTCGTGCGGGAGAGGAACGAGGCGAGGGTGTACTCGCCGAGGACGACCGTGATGGTGAGGAAGCAGGCGGCGGTGATCCCACGGCGGAGGTTCGGGAGCAGCACCCGCCAGGTGAGCGTCCACCACGACGCTCCGAGCGACCGCGCGGCCTCGGAGAGCGTGGTCATGTCGGTCGCGGTGATGGCCGCGGCGATGGGCCGGAAGGCGAAGGGGAGCGCCACGATCCCGACGGCGAACGCGAGGGTCCAGGCACCGGAGCCGAGGAGCCGCGACACCACCTGGTACACGGGGACCAAGCCGACGACGAGCACCACGGCGGGGACGGTGATCGGCACGATGCAGACGAACTCCAGGAGTCGTCGGAGCCTCGGGTACCGCAGCGCCGTGATGACCTGCGCGGGGAGCAGCACCAGCAGGACGATCCCCACGGTGATCAGGGCGATCGCGAGCGAGGCGCCGAGACCGTCGAAGACCGGCTGGTACGTCGCCCGGTTGACGGGATCGGCGATCGCCGCGTAGTGCGCCGTGGTGAGCGTCCCCGACGTCCCCTGGCGGAACGTGAACTGCAGGAGCGCGGCGATCGGGACCGCGAACACCACGCCGACCACGACGAGGACGACGGCGGCCGTGCCCCGGGACGGGGCGGCGCCGAAGCGTGCTGCGGTGGGCCGGGCCGGACGTGGGCCGACCTGCGGGTGGCGGGTCGAGCCTCCCGTCCCGCTCATCGCTGCCACCTGGCGGCGCGACGCTGCAGCAGTGAGTACGCACCCATCACGACCGCCATCACGACGACCATGCCGAGGGCGAGCACCCCGGCGACGTTCTGCAGTCCGATGATCGTCTCGCTGGTCAGCTGCGCGCGGATCGTCAGCGGGACGATGCCGCCCTGCGAGATGAGGGCGGCGGCGGTCGCGAAGGACGAGAACCCGTTCGCGAACAACAGGAGCAGCGAGCCCCAGAACGCCGGCGCGAGCACGGGGAGCGCGACCCGGCGCCAGTACGTCGCACGACTCGCGCCGAGGGTCGCGGCGGCCTCACCCCACTGGGTCTTCACGCCCTCGAACGCGGGCATGAACGTCAGCACCATGAGGGGCACCTGGAAGTAGACGTACGGGATCACGAGGCCGGGGACCGTGTAGAGGAACGCCCCTCCGGCGTTGATGTCCCAGTGGAAGGTCGCGGCGAGCCAGGCGGTGACGAGCCCCTGCGCGCCGATCGTGGCGATGAAGGCGAAGGCGAGCATCACACCGCCGAACTGCGCGAGGACACTGGCGGCGGAGTCGATCATCGAGCGCACGAACCCATCGGGTCGCAGCGCGGAGAGCGCCCAGCACACGAGCGCTCCGACGACCGCGCCGATCACGGCCGACCCGGCGGAGAGCCCGAACGACGCTCCGAACGCCCGGAGGACGCTCGGGTCCGCGAAGGCCGCGAGGTTCGCGAGCGTCGGGTGTCCGGCCGCGTCGAAGAAGCCACTCCCGACCGCGATCGCGGCGGGGACCGCGAGGAACAGGAGCACGTACGCGGCGAACGGGGTGAGCCCGAGCCACGCGACGCCGCCGCGGCGCCGGACACGGGGTCCGGCGCCGCGACGGGTGGTGGCATCGGTCTGCCCGGCCACGCGCTCCGCGGACTGCTCGCTGGTGACGAGCGTCGCGCCGGGGAGCGTCGCGCCGGCGCGCGTCGCGCCGGCGAGCGTCGCGCCTGCGGTGGTCGCGCCGGCGGCGGGAGCGCCGGGAGCCGATGCGGTGGTCATGCCGGTCAGGAACCCATCGTGGCGGACCACTTGGCGGCGAGCACCTTCGCGGCGGCCGTCACCTGGTCGTCCGAGAGCTCGACGTAGTCCTTCGGTGCGCCGCCGGCGGCGTCGAGCGCGTCCTGGTCGACCTTGCCGGACTTCTCCAGCGCTGCCAGCGTCGACGGGAAGGCGCCGGCCTGCAGGTACAGGTTCTGCGCGTCGGCGCCGGCGATGTACTCCTGCCACAGGCGAGCCGCGGCGGGGTGCGGTGCGTCGGCGTTGACGGCCTGCGAGTAGTACGAGCCGAGGGCCTGCCCCTCGGGGACGACCGTCTTCCAGTTCGCGTTCCCGCTGGCGCCGGCCGCCGGGCCCCAAGCGAGGTTGTTGTACGACCACTGGATGACCACCGGGGTCTCACCCGAGGCCACCGTGGCCTGCGTGGGCAGGACGTTCTGGAAGTTGCCGGCCTGCTTGAGCTTGCCGAAGTAGTCGACGCCCTTGGTGATGTCGTCCGCCGAGCCGCCGTTCTCGAGCGCCGCGAGGTACACCGCGGACGCGGCCTGGTTCGCCTGCGTCGGGTCGCCCGCGATCGAGACCTTGCCCTTGTACTCCGAGCCGAGGAGGTCGTTCAGGTCCTTCGGCGCCTTCGTGATCTTCGACGAGTCGTACCCGATCGACATCAGGCCGGTGTAGTCACGCGTCCACGCGCCGTCCGCGTCCTTGAGGTTCGTCGGGATGTCTGCCCAGTTCGCCACCTTGTAGTCCGTCAGCAGGTCGAGGTTCTGCTGCAGCACCGCGTTGCCGAGGTCGAGCACGTCGGGGGCGGTCGACTGGCCCTTCTGCGACTTCACGGCCGCGACCTCGTCCGCGCTCGACCCGTTCGGGTTCGCGGAGTTGACCTTGATGCCGTACTCCTTGGTGAAGCCGTCGATGATCTTGCCGTAGTTGGCCCACGACGGCGGCAGCGCGATGACGTTGAGCTGTCCCTCGGCCTTCGCGGCCTTCACGAGGGCGTCCATGCCGCCGGCGCTCTCGGCGCTCGTCGCGGTCTTCCAGTCGGTGTCGCTGCCGGAGCCGGCGGACGCGGAGCTGGCCGTGGAACATCCGGCGAGGGTGACGACGGCTGCGGCGGCCAGGGCGAGGCCGGCCAGGGTGCGCTTGTACTGCACGGGGAGGTGCCTTTCGGGTGGCGTTCGGTGTGTGCGGTTCGTGGTGCGGTTCGTGGTGCGGTTCGTGGTGCGGTTCGTGGTGGAGTGCGGTTCGTGGTGCGGTTCCCGTTCTCGGGGACCGGGCACGGGACGATCGTGGCGGCGGGCGGTATCCGGCTCGTGCTGCGCCGGTGAACGCTGGCGGAACGTCGGGTGCGGTTGTACGTTCGGCTCGTGGAGTTCACGACGACGGTGCTGCAGGCGCGCAAGACGGCGACGGGTCTGCCCGTCCCCGCCGAGGTCATCGACGCGCTCGGCTCCGGCAAGCGCCCGCCCGTCGTGGTGACGTTGAACGGCGGGCACACCTACCGGTCGACGGTCGGGGTCATGAACGAGCAGTTCCTCATCCCGCTGTCCGCCGAGCAGCGCGCCGCGTCCGGGATCGGTGCCGGGGACATCGTCGAGGTCAGGCTCGAGCTCGACACGATGCCGCGGACCGTCGACCTGCCGGAGGACCTGGCGGCAGCGCTGACCGAGGCGGGCGTCCGTGCGGCGTTCGACACGCTCTCGAACTCCCGGCAGCGGGCGCTGGTCGACCCGGTGCTGCAGGCGAAGGCCCCGGAGACCCGGCTCCGTCGCGTCGAGAAGGCCGTGGCGTCCCTGCGCTGAGCGCGCGTGGTGGGTCCTGTGGTGCCGCGCGCCGCGTGGCGGGTCGTGTGGTGCCGCGCGCCGCGTGGTGGGTCGTGTGGTGCAGCGCGCCGCGTGGTGGGTCGTTTCGCGCGTGGGAAGTGGAATCGCGCGTAGGCAGTCGAGAGTTCCGACCCCCTACGCGCGAAAGCACTTCCCATCGCGCGCGCGATGGGAAGGAAAGCGCTGGCGGGTCAGGCGCCGACCTCGACCAGGACCCTCGGGATCTCCGCGAGGAGCTCGCTCGCCAGGTACCCCATCGGCCCGACCTGCACCGCGAGCCGGTCCCCCGCGGCGGCGTGCACCTGGGTTGCCCAGACCGCTGCCTGTGCGACGTCGGCCCCGCGCGCGAGCAGCCCGGTGATCGCACCCGAGAGCACGTCACCGCTCCCGCTGGTCCCGAGCCCGCCCGCTCCGGTGCCCTTCGCCCACGCCCGCCCGTTCGGCGCGGCGACGACCCCGCCGAGCGACACGACGGCACCGTAGCGCTCGGAGATCTCCGCGGCGTCGGTCAGGTCGTCCGAGCACTCGTGCCCGAGGAGCCGTTCGGCCTCCCCGGAGTTCGGCGTCATCACGAGCCGACCGCGGAGCGGCGCGAGTTCATCGCCCAGGTCGGCAGCGACCCCGAGCGCGAACGCGTCGAGGACCACCAGCGTCTCGTCGCCCACCGCGTCCGCGAGCCCGGCGACGAGGTCCCGGCTGCCCTCCGGCTCGTCGAGCCCGGGTCCGACGAGCACGGCGTCCGCGCTGCCGAGGTCGTCGATCACGGACCGGATCGCGCCGACCGCGACGTGTCCGTCGGCGTCGTCGTCGAGCGGCTGGACGCCGGACTCCGGCAGCGCGACCGCAACGTGCAGGGCGACGCTCCGTGCGACCGCGAGCGTCAACCGTCCCCCGCCGACACGGAGCGCCGCGGTCGCGGAGAGCATCGCCGCTCCAGGGGTCTTGGCCGCGCCGCCGACGACGAGCACCTGGCCGCGGCCGTACTTGCTGCCGCCGACCTCGGGGAGCGCCCACTCGCGCAGCAGGTTCGGCGTGATCATGGTGGGCTCAGCCGGCACGGACGTCGTCCTTCCGTCCGGAGTGCTCGGTGACCGCGGCCTCGGCGTCGTCCTCGAGGTGCTCGACAGCGGAGAACTCGTCGAGCGTCCACGGAGCGCCGACGGCGTCGCGACTGAGTCGCGTGAGCGAGGCGTTGGCGACGGTGTGCGTGCCCGCGAAGTCCATCAGCGCCGGCTCGTCGAGGTCGAGGCACACCGCGACCGCCAGCATCACGACGGCGTCGTGCGCCGCGATCACCAACCGCTGGGGGCCGTCGAGCCGGTCGACGTCAGCGAGCAGCGACCGCAGGCGGAACATCACGTCGACCCAGGACTCACCGCCCGCCGGCCGGTGGTAGTACTTGCCGAGCCACTGCCGCCGGCGTTCCTCGTCCGGGTGGCGGTTCTTGACGCCGCTGAGGGTCAGCAGGTCGAGCACGCCGAGCTCTCGGTCGCGCAGCCGTTCGTCGACACGCTTCGGTGGTTCCGCGAGCCCGCCGGCCTCGAGCGCGATGCCGATCGTCTGCTGCGCCCGGAGGTAGGGGGACACCCACAGGGCGACGGGCACGTCGTCGACCCCGCGGTCCGCGAGCTCCTGCCCGAGCGCGCGTGACTGCGCTTCCCCGAGCGGGCTCAACGGGACGTCGGCATCGCGGTGATCGACCTCGATCACGTCGGCACCGGCTTCGTGGGCCCGGGCGGCGGCGACGTTCGCGGTGGACTCCCCGTGGCGGACGAGCCAGATCTCGGTGACTGCCATGCCGCCACGCTATGCCGCGCCCGCTGTGCCCGTTCGTCGGCTCCGTCACGCGACGGCGAGCCGGGCGCTCGGACCCGGGCGGACCGCGCACGGGAGGCCCGCAGCGCGAAGTCGGTGTGCGAGTGGGGCGGGAGCCAGCAGATCGCGCCACTCCACCCGGACCACCCTTCGGACGCTCGGCACGGTGAGCAGGGCTTCCTGTCGGCGCTTCTCGTCGACGAACGCGTCCGTGGGAGACCGGCCGCCGAGGTAGCGGGGCTGCGAGTACTTCGCGCGACCGTCCATCTCGACGACCACCCCCTGCTCCGGGAACCAGAAGTCCACGAAGAGCCGTCGGCCGTCGACGACGAACTCCTGCTGCAGAACGGCTTCCGGCAGGCCGAGTTCCCGGAACACCACGCGTGCGAACGACTCGGCAGCGGACCCCGACCGGGCATCGGCCAACTCGAGGACGAGTTCGGCAGCCCGCCGCCCTCGAGTTCCCGGCGATGACCGGAGCCCTGCTTCGAGTGCCGCGATCGGCGTCCCGAGCCGGATGGCCGAATCAGCCAGCACCACTCCTGCCCGGACGTCCCCGGTGAGCGCGACGTCGATCACCGTTCGCGGGATGCTCGTCGCAGCGAGTGGGCCGTCCCGGGCGACGTCTTCGGCGCCCAACGGTCTGGTGTGCAGGACAAGGCCGTTGCTCGAGCTGCGGTACCGCGACTTCGGCACGGTCACGTGGACCTGCTCCGGCCAGCCGCACAGCGACGACAGCCCGTGCAGCGCCGCCGCGGACGCATGGGACGCGACCGCCGGTTCGCCCAGGCGTGCGAGTCTCGCCCACACGCGGGTGACGTACCGCGTACGTGGTCCGGCCGCATCCCAGTCGACAGCGCGGACGAAGGCGTTCGGTCCGACCCGGACGAGTCGGTCGGGACCGGGGTGTGTGGTCCGGCGACGCATGGCGGAGCCGGTGCGACCGGCTTCTCGAGCGGGCGTCGCTCTGTGGATCGGGAGTGGCGTTTCCATGTCTCCGAGCGTGCCGACCCGACCACGCGGACGGCGACCGAACAGCATGTCTGGGGACGAGCCTCCAGCCCGGCGCCCTGTGGAGGACTACCCGTTCGTTCCCATCCCGCCTGTGTTGGAAAGACGAATCGCGCGTAGGCGGTCAGAACTTCCGACCACCTACGCGCGATTCGACCCCCTACGCGCGAAACGACCCACCGAGCCCGGGCCAGCCACCCTGCCCAGCCCCACCCTGCCCAGCCCACCTCGCGCGATCGCTGCGGCGCCGCACCCACTGCAGGCGACACCGCACCGCGGCACGCGGAGCTGCCACCCCGCGCAACACGACGCCGGACGAGCGCACCCGTGCCCGCCCGGCGTCGCGGTCTATGCCCGCCGCACCCGCAGCGTGACGATCTCGAACGGCCGGAGCGTCAGGACGACGGGTTCCCCCGCGTCCCACGACGCGCCGAGCGGCCGCTCGAGCAGGTCCACCTGCGCGACCGACGCCACGTCGAACCCGAAGTCGACGCCGACGTCGCTCGCGCGACCGCCGAGTCCCTCGTAGAGGCGCACGACGACCTCACCCGAGCGGTCCTCGGCGAGCTTCACGGCCTCGACGAACACCTGCGGCGACGAGACGATCACCAGCGGCGCGACCTCGGTCGACCCGGCCACCGTGCGCACCGGCAGGTTCAGCCGGTACCCGGAGTCGGCCGCGTCGAGCACGGACGCACCGACGCGCAGCACCGTCCGGAACACGTGGTGCCCCTGGTCGGCGTGCGGGTCCGGGAACGTCGGCCCGCGGAGCAGCGACTCGCGGACGAGCGTCGTCGTCCCGCCGTCGGCGCGTGTCGACCGGGTGATGTCGTGGCCGTACGTGGAGTCGTTCGCGACGGCGACACCGAACCCGGGTTCGGCGACGTGCACCCAGCGGTGCGCCGAGGTCTCGAAGCGGGCGAAGTCCCACGAGGTGTTCTGGTGGGTGGGCCGGTCGATGTGGCCGAACTGGATCTCGCTCGAGGCCTGGTCGGCCTTGAGGTCGAGTGGGAACGCCAGCTTGAGCAGCTTCTGCTGTTCGTGCCAGTCCACCTCGGTCTCGACGACGAGTTCCGGCTCCCCCTCGACGGCGGAGTAGCGCGTCGTGACGGTCGAGGATCCGACCGGACGGACGACGACGAGCGCAGAACCCTCGATCGTCACCGAGGTCGCCGACAGCGGGTTCCCGTTCCGCTGGTAGGCGCGGTCGATGTCCCACGCCTCCCACTGGTTCGGGGTGTCCCGGAAGACGGTGTACTCGGCGGCAGCGGCGCCGGGCGCGATCGCGTCGCGGCCGGAGGCCTGCTCCACGAACGACACGACGTGGCCGGCTGCGTCGATGGTCGCGACGACGGCGCCGGTGTCGAACACGAAGTCGTCGCCGTGGCGGACGGGAGGCACGGGTTGCGCCGACGGACCGAGCGAACCACCCATGGGGGTTGCGCCGCCCGCCGTGACCGGCGAGGCGTTGAAGCGCACGACGGTCCCGACCGAGGCGCTTCCGCCGACGGCATCGGACGACGGCGCGTCGAGCACGGACGAGCCAGAGCCCGAGCCCGACCCGGAGCCGGACCCCGAGGCGACCGACGACGACGAGACCCCGGCGAGCGCCGCAGCGCCACCGTTGGCGAGCGCGGTCGTCGCGTTGCCGATGAGCCCCTCGAGGGTGTCCGCGACGAGCCGGTAGTTCTCCTCGGCGTTCTCGTAGACCCAGGCGATCGAGGACCCGGGCAGGATGTCGTGGAACTGCTGCAGGAGGACGGTGTGCCAGGTCTCCTCGAGCTCCTCGTACGGGTAGTCGAGTCCGAGCCGCACCGCAGCGGTCGCCGCCCAGAGCTCGGCCTCGCGGAGCAGGTGCTCGGAGCGACGGTTGCCCTGCTTCGTGCGGATCTGGGACGTGTAGGTCCCGCGGTGGAACTCGAGGTACATCTCCCCGGACCAGACGCCGGGGACGGGGAGCTCCTGCTCGAGCTGTTCGAAGACCTGCGCCGGCGTCCCGAGGTCGACACGCGGCGAGCCGTCGAGGTCGTGCTGCCGGTGCGCCGCGGCGACCATCTCGCGCGTGGGCCCGCCGCCGCCGTCGCCGAAGCCGTAGAGCAGCATCGAGGTGTTGGCGGTGCCGCGCTCCTTGTTCTGCCGTTCCCCGCGGTGCAGGTCGGCGGGCGAGACGTCGGAGTTGTACGTGTCCGCCGGCGGCAGGTGCGTCAGGATGCGCGAGCCGTCGATGCCCTCCCAGTCGAAGGAGGTGTGCGGGATGACGTTCGTCTCGTTCCACGAGGGCTTCTGCGTGACGAACCACTTCGAGCCGGCGGCACGGATGATCTGCGGCAGCGCCCCGGTGTAGCCGAACGAGTCGGGGAGCCATGCCTCGGGGGTGTCGATGCCGAACTCCTCGAGGAAGAACCGCTTGCCGGCGACGAACTGCCGCGCCAGGGCCTCACCACCGGGCAGGTTCGTGTCGGACTCCACCCACATGCCACCGACGGGGATCCAGCGTCCCTCGGCGACGCGCTCCTTGATCCGGGCGAAGATCGAGGGGTACTCGTCCCGGATCCACGCGTACTGCTGCGCGGAGGAGCATGCGAAGGTGAAGTCCGGGTCGCGGTCCATCAGGTCGAGGACGTTGGAGAACGTCCGCGCGCACTTCCGCTTCGTCTCACGCACCGGCCAGAGCCACGCGGAGTCGATGTGCGCGTGCCCGACCGCGATCGCCCGGTGCGCTGCGCCCGACGCGGGCACGGCGAGCACGGGTTCCAGCACGGAGCGGGCGGACGCGGCCGTGCCGGCGACGTCGTCCGGGTCGAGAGCGTCCGCGGCGCGCTCGAGCGCCCGCAGGATGTCCGCGCCGCGGGTACCGTCGGTCGGCAGCTCCGCCATCAGGCCGCGGAGCACCCAGACGTCCTGCTGGAGCTCCCACACCGTGTCGTCGCGCTCGACGACCTCGAGCGCCGCGAGCTTGTAGATCGGTTCGTCCCCGGCCGTCGAGCGCGACCCGAGCGGCGTCGCGCCCTGGAAGGTGTCCCCACCGATGTCCGGGTTCGCCCCGGCCTCGACGTAGAGCTCGAACGACTCCCCGGGCCCGACGGCGAGCGGCACGCTGTTGTTCCGCGGCTCGATCGCCTTGATCGTGGTGCCGTCCGGCCGGTACGCCAGCCCCTCGGCCTGGAACCCCGGGTGCCGCTTCGTGAACCCGAGGTCGACGAGCAGCTCCGCGGTCGTGCCGTCGGCCGTGCCGAAGTCCTCCGGCACGGTTCCGGTGACCCTGAACCAGGTCGTGCCCCACGGCCGTCCACCCCAGGCGGAGCCGACCGTGAAGGGCGTGAACGTCTGGGTGACGGCGACGTCGAACGGCACCGGTTCGTCCGGGACCTCCCACGCGGACACGGTGACCGGTGCGGAGCGACGGTGCACTGCCGGGTCGATTCGGTCGCGGACGAGGCGGGCGATGCGGGCCTCGACGAGCGGTTCGTCCTGGTGCATGGATTTCCTTTCGAGCGGGGTGGAGCTCGGTCAGCCCTTGATGCCACCGGCGAGGGCACTGCCCCCGCCGAGGCCACGGGACACGACCACGTAGAGCGCGATGACGGGCACGGAGTAGAGGATCGAGAAGGCGGCGAGCTGCCCGTAGGCGACGGCGCCGTACTGCCCGAAGAAGTTGAAGATGCTCACCGCGGCGGGCACCTTGTCGGGCGAGAGCAGCAGCACGAAGGGGACGAAGAAGTTCCCCCACGCCTGGATGAACACGAAGATGAACACGACGGCGATGCCCGGGCGCATCAGCGGCACGACGATGCGTGTCAGCGTGGTCATCATCGAGGCACCGTCGGTCCACGCCGCTTCCTCGAGGGAGATCGGCACGGAGTCCATGAAGTTCTTCGCCATCCAGATCGCCATCGGCAGCGACGTCGCGGCGAGGAAGAAGATGCAACCCCACACGTTGTCGATGAGGTTGAGCGACACGAACAGGCTGTAGACCGGCACCATCATCGCGGTGATCGGCAGGCAGGTCCCGAACAGGATCCCGTACAGGAACGGCTTGTTGACGCGCATCTTGTAGCGGGACAGCGGGTACGCGGCGAGCAGGGCGACGACCACGGTGATGAGCGCGCAGCCGCCGGACAGCAGCAGGCTGTTCGCGAGCGGGATGAACGCCAGCTCCGGGGTGAGCACCTTCGTGAAGTTGTCGAGCGTGAAGTGCGTCGGCACCTTCACCGCGAGCGAGGCGTTCGAGTCGACCGAGGCGAGCACGAGCCACAGCAGCGGCACGGCGAAGCAGATCGCCACGATGAGCAGCACGATGTTCGACACCCAGCGCATGGTCCGCCCGCGGGGGGAGGTCATGTGCAGCGAGCCGGGTGCGGTCACGGAGCGGGTGGTCGTCGTGTCGGGTCGAGCAGCGGTGATCGCCATCAGTCCACCTCCGGCTTGAGCGCGCGGATGTAGACGATCGAGAAGAGCGCCCCCACCACGAGCAGGATGGTCGCGATCGCCGTCCCGAAGCCGAGCTGCGAGAACTTGAACGCCTCCTGGTACGCCAGGATCGGCAGGGTCGACGAGTCCGTTCCCGGACCGCCGGCCGTCATCACGTAGATGAGCGTGAACACCGACAGCGTCTGCAGCGTCGTCAGCATCAGGTTGGTGGAGATGGAGCGGCGGATCACCGGCAGCGTGATGTACACGAGTCGCTGCCATCCGGTGGCGCCGTCGACCTCCGCCGATTCGGTGATCTCCTCCGGGACCTCTTGTACGGCGGCGGAGTACACGAGCATCGAGAACGCGGTACCGCGCCAGATGTTCGCCATGATGATGCTCAGCATCGGGAGCGCGTAGAGCCAGTTCGGCCCGCTGATCCCGATGAGTCCGAGGAACGAGTTCAGCGTCCCCTTGTCGTTGAAGAAGGCGTACGCGGCGAACGCGGCGACGATCTCCGGCAGGACCCAGGCGGCGACGACGAAGGTGCCGACGAGCCCGCGGATGACCCGGTTCGCGTTCCGCATGAGGAGCGCGAGCCCGAGGCCGACGACGTTCTGTCCGACGACGGCCGAGGCGATGAGGAAGACGAGCGTCAGGACGACGGACTTCGGGAAGTCCTTGTCCTGGAACAGGTCGACGTAGTTCTTGAAGCCGATGAACTCCTGGTTCGCGGCTCCGGCGCCGGTGAGCGCCGAGTTCGTGAACGACCCGTAGAAGGACGAGATCACGGGGCCGAGCAGGAAGATGACGAGGAGGACCACCGCGGGGAGGAGCGGGACCGCTCGTCCCATGTTCCGCAGCGGACGCCGCTTGCGCGGCACGGGTGGGTCGGTGCGCTTGGGCGCACCGGGCGCCGACAGCGTCGGCGCGATCGGGGTGCTGGTCATGCGGGTGCCGCCTTCATGGGGTGCTGACGGATCTGAACAGGGGAAGGGCGGACGGGAGGCTCGGCGCACGACGTGTGTCGAGCCTCCCGTCCGTCATGTGGTCACGTCAGCGGACGTTGACCGTCTTGTCCTTGCCGACCACCCCGATGAGGGATTGGTCGTACGTCGCAGCCGCCTGTTTCGGCGTCTGCTGTCCGGTCATCACCGATTCCATGGCGACCTGGATGGCGTTCGAGATCTGCGAGTAGTCACTCGTCGCCGGGCGGAAGTTCGTGTGTTCCACGAGCCCGGAGAAGAACTTGAACGTCGGGTTGGAGGCGTCGTACTTCGGGTCCTCGGAGACGTCCTTGCGGACCGCGATCTGCGAGTTCTCGATGTCGTACTTCATCGAGCCGTCCTTGTTCAGGAACGTCGAGATGAAGTCGAACGCGGCCTGCGGGTTCTTCGAGTTCTTGCCCACCGCGAGCGTCCAGCCACCGGACATGCTGTTGTAGCCGGGAGCCTGGCCGTTCTGCGTCGGCATCGGTGCCTGGCCCATCACCTTGGACCAGTCGGCCCACGGCGCGGTGCCGGACTTCAGCCACGTGCCGGACTGCCACGATCCGTCGAGGTCGATCGCGAGCTGCCCCTTCGGGAGCCAGGTCTGCGCGATCGTCGTGCCGACGTTGGTGTCGAGCGCCTGCTGCGGTGTCGGGCCGAGACCGCCCTGGTACACGTCCTTGACGAACTGCAGCGAGTCCTGGAACTGCTTCGAACCGGTGACCCACTTGCCGTTCTTGTAGAGCGTGTTGCCCTTGCCGTCCGCCCCGTAGAGGAGCATCTCGAAGCCCTGCATCGTCGAGGCTTCACCCTGCGGCTTGCCCGAGTAGACGTTGAACGGGATCACGTCGGGCTTCTTCGCCTTGATGGTCTTCGCCGCGGCGAGGACGTCGTCCCAGGTCTTGGGCTGCCACGGGACGGGCAGGCCGACCTCCTTGAAGATATCCTTGTTGTACCAGAGGGCACGGGTGTCGGTGCCCATCGGGACGCCGTAGATCTTGCCGTCGTCGCCCTGACCCGCCTGCTTGGCGTTGTCGTAGAACTGGTTCCACTCCTTCCACTTCGCCGTGTACTTGTCGAGCGGCAGGAGGTAGCCGGCCTCGGCATCCGCCTTCACCAGGAAGGTGTCTTCGTACATGACGTCGGGAGCAGTCGCGGGCGCCTTGTTCATCAGCGCGAGCTTCGTGTAGTAGTCGTTCTCCTGCGCCTGGATCGGCACGAGGGTGACCTTGACGCCCGGGTGTTCCTTCTCGTAGGTCTTCTTGACGACCTTCATCTGGGCGTCGAGCTGCTGGAAGGATCCGAACTTCTGGTACGCGATCTTGATCGTGTCACTCGAGGCGGACCCCGAGCTCGAGCAGCCTGCCAGACCGAGTGCAGCCACTGCGACGGCTGCGAGTCCGGCGATGATTCGGGTGCGTTTCATCGGTGCTCCTTTGCACGGGTGATGTCGCGGGCTTCATCGCTCGCGGCGCGCAGTTAGTCCACCGTATTGACTTAATTCTTGTCAAGAGGATCTCCTGGATTGACCACGAGTTCGTGATGCGAGATCCGGGAGACGCTAGATGCGGGTCGCGCCACCCCGCACGGTGATGCCGCCGGAGGCCGGGACGTCGACGAGCAGGATGCTCGGACGGCCGACGTGGCGACCCTGCCGGATCACGATGCGGTCCCCGTCGTGAGCGCGCCCGATCGCACGGAGGTAGGCGCCCGTCGACGCCGCTGCCGACCCGGTCGCGGGGTCCTCGGTGATGCGGCCGGCCGGGAAGAGGTTGCGCGCCTCGTACTCCCCCGGCGCCGTCGGGTGCAGGACGGTGACGGTCCCGGCCCAGCCCCGCTCACGTTTGAGTTCGGCGAGCGCCGACGGGTCGAACCGGAACTGGTGGAAGAGGTCCTCGTCCGCCAGCACCAGCACCGGGTGCCAGTTGCCCGCGAACGACTCCAGCACCGGGTACCCCTCGGCGATGTCGTCGGCGGTCAGTCCGAGGAGCGCGAACAGCCGGGTCGCGTCGAACTCCCGCGAGTCCGGTTCGACGCTCGTCATCGCCACCTGCACGGCTCCGTCCGCGCCGACGGTCGCGTCGAGGGCGATGTCCCCGGCGGCCGTCGCGAAGGTGCGCGCGCCCGGGCCGTCACGCTCGGCGAGCACCACCGCGAGGGCGATCGTCGCGTGCCCGCAGAACGGGACCTCGGCGGCCGGGGAGAAGTACCGCACGCTGGTCGTCCGGTCGGTCGTGCCGGTGACGAAGGCGGTCTCGGGGTAGCCGACCTCCTGTGCGATGCGGAGCATCTCCGCGTCGCTCAGCGTCGACGCGTCGAGCACGATCCCGGCGGGGTTGCCGCCGCCCGGCTCGGCAGCGAACGCGGTGTACCGGAGGACCTCGACCATGCTCCCGACGCTACCGGAGTGCGCGTCGCCGCTTCGCGGGCCAGTCCGCTGCGGGTGGCTCGCCGTGCATGCCCCGCGTTCGCGGTCGAGTGCGCAGACGTTGCGCGCGAAGGGCCGTCAGAGGACGTCTGCTGCGCACTCGTCGCGGCCGTGGACCGGCGGACGGGCGGACGGGAGGCTCGGTGCCAGCCGGCACCGCGCCTCCCGTCCGCCGACTGCCTACGCGGCGCTGACGCGGCGGCGGCGGCGGCGTGCGACGAGGACGCCGGCGCCGGATGCGAGCAGCAGCAGCGCGGCGGCGATGCCGCCGGACAGGTCGGCGCCCGTGAAGGCGAGCTCGTCCGTCGCCGGGTCGATCGTGATCGTCGTCCAGCCGATGACGCTGCCGTCCGCCGCCGTGACCACGAGTCGGTGCGAGCCGGCCGGAGCCTCCGCGGGGATCGTCGCGCGGACCGTGCCGTCGGCGGCGACCGTCACCGTGCCGAGCAGCGTCGGGGTGGAGAACAGCCACACGTGCACCCGGTCGCCGGCGTGCTGCGTGCCGACGCCGATCGTGATCGTCGCACCCGCTCGGGCGCTCGACGGGGCCGTGAGCGAGCCGCGGTTCGCGTCGGTCAGGGACGACTCCGTCGGCGCGATCGGTGCGCTGTCACCGACCGGAGCCGGGGCCGGTGTCGGCGTCGTTGACGGCGTCGGCGTCGTTCCGGTTCCCGGCGTCGTGCCCGGGTCCGTCGGCGTGGTGCCGCCGTCGCCCGGGGTCGTCCCGGGATCCGTGGGATCGGTGCCCGGGTCGGTCGGGTCCGTGCCGGGGTCGGTGCCGGGGTCGGTCGGGTCCGTGCCGGGGTCGGTGGGGTCGGTGCCGGGGTCGGTCGGGTCGGTGCCGCCGTCGTCGGTGCCCGGGTACGTGCCCGTCCGCAGGGAGAAGCCGTCGGTGTCGTTGTCGTCCGCGTAGAACGTCGCACGGGCGCCGTCGACGCTGGCGTCCGCGATCGCGATCGCGAAACCCTCGTTGGCGAGGGCTCGGTCGGCGTTCGCCGGAGCCTCGTAGACGGTGTCGAGCGTGAACACGCCGTCCGTGATCGTGTACAGCGCGGTGCGGCCGGCGCAGGCGTCGTCGCAGACGACCCAGAGCGCGTCGAGGGTCGGGTCGAACTGCAGGTCCGCGACCACCGCGAACGGCGAGGCGATCGTCGCGACGCGCTGGAACGAGCCGTCGTCCATGAGGGCGTACGCGTACGTGCTCGCGGTGCCCTCGACCCCGACGAAGAACAGTCCGGCGCCGTGTCCGGCGTAGCGCGACGGCGTGTACGCAGCGCCGGTGTGCTGGTCCGTGAAGCCGTGGGCGGTGAGCCACGCGTCCGGGATCCAGGTGACGCCCTCGAGCCCGGAGTTCGCGCCGAGGCCGGGGAAGTCCGCCGTGAGGTTCCACTCGTCCGTGGCGTTCAGCGTCCGCTCCGAGCCGTCGGTCGTCGCGAAGCGCAGGACCGATGGGCGGCTCGTCGACGAGACGTCGTTGTTCCGCTCCGTGGAGACGTAGACCGCTCCGGGGTCGTCGGAGGTCACGGTGACACCCTCGGCGTCGGGCGTGCCCGCCCCGTCCGCGTAGTGCAGCGTCGTCCCGGCGGCGTTGGAGGGCGCCCACCCGCCCGTGCCGTCGGACACCATGCGGTACAGCAGACCGTCACCGTTCTGGACGCCCCAGAGCACGCCGCCGCCGACCGCGGTGGAGGAGGACTGCCAGTCCAGGCCACTGAGGTCCCCGGAGAAGGTGTCCTCGTCGTCGAGCACGGTCTCGTCGGGGCTGCCCGGCCACGCCTCGGCCGTGACGACGCCGGCGAAGGTGTTCGCCGCACCCTTCGTGGGTGCCGAGGTCTCGGCGAAGTCACCGGTGCCGTCGGGGTTCCGCCCGTACGTGGTCGCCGCGTGCGCGGTCCACGAGTACGCGTCCAGCTCGGTGCCGTTCGGGTCGTACAGGCGCACGGAGTCCGCCTTGCCGAGCCCGAAGCCGAGCGCGGCCTCCTCGACGACGGAGAACCCGCCCGCGCCGATCGTCGTCCCGGCCGGGATGGCGTACGCGTGGTCGTCCTCGCTGTCCTTGACGACGTAGCCGCCGAGGTCCACCGCGGTGCTGCCCGTGTTCACGAGCTCCACCCAGTCGCCGGGGACACCGTCCTGCGACTCGACCTCGTTGATGCGGATCGGTGAGGAGCAGTCGTTCGCGGCGCCCTTGGTCGAGCCCGTGGTGTCGACCAGCGGGCCGGTGCCGTCCGGGCAGCGCCCCCAGGTGACGTCGGCCTTCGTGGTCCAGTCGTACTGCAGGACGAGCGCGCCCGAGGCGTCGTACACGCGCGCGGAGTCGGCGTCACCGAGACCGAAGTCGAAGCCGGGCTTGCCGTCCTCGGGCTGGTCGATGACGAAGTACCCGCCGGCAGCGATGGTCGAACCGGCCGGCAGGACGTACTGCGCGTGGGTGTCGTCGCTGTCCAGGAACCGGTAACCGCTCAGGTCGATCGCCGTGGCGGACGTGTTCTCGAGCTCGACCCAGTCGGTGTCGTCGCCGTTCGTCTCGACCTCGTTGATGACGAGGCCGTCCGGGGCGGCAGCCGTGACGACAGCGGTGGTCGCGGCGGCAGCGGTGGTCGCGGCGGTCGCGGCGGCAGCGGCGGCAGCGGTGCTGCCGGTCGTCGCGGCGACCGCGGGGGTGCTGGCGAGCACGCCGGCGGCGAGCACGGCACACGTCGCGGCGACGGCGCCGAGGCGCAGGGCTGGGGAGGGCATGCAGGTTCCTTCGAGCAGGACGGCGGGGACCTGCACGACTGTTCAGCACCCGGGCGTCCGGCTGGTGACCCCGCGGTGAACGACCGGTGTCGTCAGCGCTGCAGCAACTGGTCAGCGCCGGATCAGCAGCGCGCTCGCCCGCGGGGACAGTGCCGCATCGAGCACGAGGCACGCCGCCCCGACCGCCGCCACGTCGGCCCCACGGTCGCTCTCGACCACGGTCACCGGGTGCTTCGGCACGAGGATCGGCGACCCGGTGATCGCCGTGCGCGCCGCAGGGAGCGCAGCCGCCGCGATCCGCGACCAGAACGGACCGCCGAACACCACGCGGTCGATGTCGAGCAGGTTCACGATGACGACGGCCGCGCGGCCCATCACGGTCCCGGCGTCCGCCGCGAGCTCGTGAGCGGTGGCGTCCCCCGCGTCGATCGCCGCGCCGAGGGCGTCCCAGGCGCGGTCGACGTCGGCCGCGTCGCCCTGGCCCCCGTCGGCACCGCCGAGGTCGAGCCCCCGCGACACGGCGAGCCGGACGATGCGCTCCGGCGCCACGGCCGCACCGACCTCGCCCCGGTCGGAGACCCCGTCGGGTGTGCCGGCGAGTGCCCCCTGTTCGACCATGATGTGGCCGGCGTCCCCGGCGTTCCCGCCCGTCCCGCGCACGGGTTCGTGGTCGACGACGAGGCCGACACCGAACCCGGTGCCGAAGTACACGAACGCGAAGTTCCGCGCCGAGGACTCCCCCGCCAGGAACATCTCGCCGACGGCGGCCGCGGTGACGTCCTTCTCGAGGAGCACCGGGTGCCCGGTCGCCTCGGCGATGGCGTCCCGGAGCGGCACGTCCCGCCACCGCGGCAGGAACGGCGGGTCGACGACGATGCCGGCGTCGACGTCGATCGGCCCCGGGCTCGCGATCCCGACACCGAGCACGGCGTCGGAGTCCACCTCGGCGGTCGCGACGAGGTCGTGGATCGCGGACGCCATCGTCCGGATCACCTGGTCGGGGTCGTCCGCGGTCGGGGTCGACGTGGTGGTGGACGCGACGACGGTGCCGGCGAGGTCGAGCAGCACGTACGTGACGACCGCCGGGTCGACGTGCACCCCGACGGCGAAGCGGCTGCCCGGTTCGAGCCGCAGGATGGTGCGCGGCTTGCCACGGCCGGAGACGATCGTGCCGGACTCGACGATCATGCCCGCCTCGATGAGGAAGCGGGTGACGTTCGACACCGTCTGGGCGCTCAGACCGGTGCGACCGGCGAGCTCGACACGGCTCAGACCGTCGGGCGACCGGCGCACGGCGTCGAGCACGACCGTGCGGTTGAAGCCGCCGATCGACGGCAGGTTCGCGCCGCGCCGGTGTTCCGCCATGCCTGGACCATATCGCGACCGTGCGGCTCACCCGCGAGGATGACTTCTCCACCGACAGTCGCCGACGGCTGGCCCCCACAGGGGTAGCACCGTTACCCTGACCGCATGACGGACCTCCGCCTCGAAGAACTCTCCGCAGCGACCGCCGCCGCGGCCAACTCGCTGACGCTCAAGCCCGGGCAGGAGCAGTTCGTCCAACCGACGACCTACGGGGTGGCCGAGTCCGACGTCAAGCCGAGCGCGTCGTGGCCCCGCGTGGTCCTCGACGGCGACGAGGTGGTGGGCCTCATCATCGGCAGCTTCGACGCCGAGAACCCGCAGGAAGAACTGCAGGCCTGCATCTGGCGCGTCAACGTCTCCGGCACCGCACAGGGCCGCGGTGTCGGGCGCTTCGCCGTGCACGGGCTCGCCGACGAAGCCCGCAAGCGCGGGTTCGAGCGCCTGACCGTCGTGTACGAACCGGGTGAGGGCTCCCCCGAGGACTTCTTCAAGGCGGTCGGCTTCGACGTCGTCCGCGAGACCCAGTACGGCGACCACTTCGCGGTGCTGTCCCTGTAGTGCCTCCCGGAGCACCCGACCCGCACCCGGGAGCACCTGACCCCGACGACTTCGGGGCTGCGGTCGCCGCTGTCGTCCGGTCGATCCCGCCCGGACACGCGATGACCTACGGTGACGTCGCGGCAGCACTCGGGTCCCGCGCGTCGCGTGCCGTCGGGAAGGTGATGGCGCACGAGGGCTCCGACCTGCCGTGGTGGCGCGTGGTCCGGTCCGGCGGGCTGCCTCCGGTCCACCACGAGGCACGTGCGCTGGAGCACTACCGCGTCGAGGGCACGCCGCTCACGTGGGGCCGGACGACCTGGAGGCTCGACATGCGTCGTGCACGCTGGTCGCCCGAGCCGGACGGCGAAGCAGACCCCTTTTGATCACGAACCGGTAACGGGCGAGAACTGACCCAAACCACTCCGGCGGGGGTGCCGAATCACTGTCACAAGCCGGGAAACACCCGGAGCGCTCACCAGCCGCAGGTAGCTGGTTCTCCACCCTCAAGCGGGGTGTGTTCGGCGTGCACACAGCAAAGGACTCACTCATGCGCAAGTTCACCAAGACCACGGTCTCCCTCGCCGCTGCCGGCGCGATCATCCTCGGCGGCGCCGGGTTCGGCGTCTCGGCCGCGAACGCTGCCACCCCCACCATCCACACGGTCGCGTCGTCGTCCTCGAAGATCCCGGCCCCGGTCGCATCGGTGCCCGAGGTCCTCGGCGGCAACACCTCCGTCGCCCTCGA
>NZ_RJKS01000007.1 GCF_003762905.1 Curtobacterium sp. ZW137
GGACTGGCTGCATCACTACAATCACCACCGACCACACACCGGCCTCGGCGGCCAAACCCCATCAGATCGCGTTCATAACCTCACGGGGAACTACATCTAGGGACGCTGCCCGACGGGTCTGCGGTACCAGGCGGTCGCGTTCGGGTTGTCGTTGAAGGGGTCGACGCGGGCGTAGCCGCGGCTGCGGTACATCGCGCCGGCCGCCACGAGGGAGTCGTTCGTATCGAGCACGATCGCCGTCGCCCCGAGTGCGGCACCCGCGCGTTCGAGTTCGTCCATGACCACCGTCGCGACCCCGCGGCCGCGGCCCGCCGGCGAGACGAACACGTGCTTGACCTCGAACCGGACGTCGTCGCCGTCGTCCGTGATGCGCCGGAGTCCGCCGCAGCCGATCGGGACGCCGTCCGGGTCGTACGCCACGACGAACACACCCCGCGGCGGCGTGAACTCCACCGCCGGCGTGCGCTTCCGGGAGTACGTCCCCTGCGCGCTCGGGAACGTCGCCTCGCGCTCGTCGAGGTAGGCGTCGAGGAGCGCATCGACCTCGGGCAGGTCCGCCGGGACGGTGCGCACGGTGACCGGGGTGCGATCGATGGTCATGCGTCGATCCTAGGATGGAGCGCATGGTCACTCCCGTCGCCGTCGTCGGCGCCACCGGTCGACTCGGGGGCCTCGTCGCCGCCGTGGTCGAGGAACTGCCGGGCTTCGAGCTCGTCGCGAGCCTGTCGTCGAAAGACGGCGCGCACGAAGCCGGTCCGTCGGTGTTCAACGGTGCCGCGGTCGTCGTCGACGTGACGGTCCCGGCGCTCAGCCCGGCGATCGTCTCGAACGCGCTGGAGAGCGGCGCGAACGTGCTGGTCGGCACCTCCGGCTGGTCGGCGAGTCGGTTGGCATCGCTCAGGACCGCGCTCGCGGAACGGCCGGAGCAGGGGGCCTTCGTCGTCCCGAACTTCTCGATCGGATCCGTCCTCGGCACGCACCTGGCCACGATCGCCGCACCGTGGTTCCCCGCGATCGAGATCATCGAGACGCACCACGCCGGCAAGATCGACTCCCCGTCCGGCACCGCGGTGCGCACTGCGGAGCTCATCTCCGAGGCGCGCCGGGACGTCGGCCCCGTCGACGCCCCGCACGTCGACCAGCGCGCCCGCGGGCAGCAGGTCGCGAGCGTGCCGATCCACTCGCTGCGACTGCCCGGCGTGAAGGCCGTGCAGGACGTGGTGCTGAGCGGCCCGGGGGAGACCCTGACGATCCGGCACGACACCAACGACGACATCGCCTACGCGCCGGGCATCCGCGCCGCAGTGTCCGCGGTCGTCGACCTCCGCGGCCTCACCGTCGGGCTCGGCTCCGTGCTCGGCATCGGCTGACCGTGGGGATCCGCTCGCCGTTCTGGGGCGCAGCCCTGATGACGGTGCTGCTCGCGCTGTACATCGTGCTCGTCGGCCAGCGCGCCGTCGCCTTCATCGCCACGGGTCTGGCGATCGGCATCGCCATCGGTGTCGCGCTGTTCGTGATCGCGGTCATCGGGGCACTGCTGCTCGTGCTCGAGCTCCGGTTCGGGTTGCGGATCACGCGTCTCGGTGCCCGGCTCGAGCGCGAAGGCGGCACACCCGGTGACGTCGTCCCCGT
This sequence comes from Curtobacterium sp. ZW137, assembly GCF_003762905.1. Lineage (GTDB taxonomy): Bacteria > Actinomycetota > Actinomycetes > Actinomycetales > Microbacteriaceae > Curtobacterium. Next base: position 1,633 of record NZ_RJKS01000007.1, read on the forward strand.
CCGTCCGTCGGGGCGGCCGGACCGGGCCGCCGCGGACGAGCTGTTCCCGCAGTACAAGGCCGCGGTCGAGGCGGCGCCGGACGACTGGCGCGCGTGGTTCCGGCTCGGGGTCGTCTACGACGCCGCGGGGGACCGGAAGCGGGCCCGGGCGGCGATGCGGACCGCGCTGACGCACGCGCGCTGACACACGCGCACAGGCCCCACGCGCACGGGCGCTGACGCACGCGCGCTAGAAGACCGCGTCGACCGCGTCCTCGGCGCGTGTGTACCGGAACGTGTACCCGGACTCCAGGAGCTTCGTCGGCACCATCTGCTGACTCGACAGGAGCATCTCGTCAGCGGCCTCCCGCAGCAGGGCCTTCAGCGCGAACTCCGGGATCCGGAACACGTACGGCCGGTGCAGGTCCTCGGCGACGCGCTTCGTGATGCGGTCGGCGACGGCGGGCTCCGGTCCGGCGAGGTTCACCGGTCCGGTGACCTCCGCGGCGCCCGGTGCGGTCGCGAGGTGCACGATCGCCCCGACCTCGTCCTCGAGCGCGATCCACGGCCAGTGCTGTCCGCCGGTGCCGAGCCGACCGCCGAGGCCGAACTTCGTGAGCGGGATGAGCGGAGCCAGCGCGCCGCCGCCCTGCCCGATGACGATCCCGGTGCGCAGCGTCACGACTCGCACCCCGTCCGGCGCCTGGTTCGCCGCGGCTTCCCACGCGGTGCAGACCTCGGCGAGGAACCCGGACCCCGCTGCGGCGTCGTCCTGCAACACGTCCGACGGACGGTCGCCGTAGACGCCGGACGCGGAGCCGGAGAGGAACAGTCGCGGCGGGGTGCTCGCGTGCCGCATGGCCTCGACCAGGGTGTCGGTCGCGTCGATGCGGGAGCGCTCGATCTCCAGCTTGTAAGAGTCGGTCCACGGCAGCTTGCCGATGTTCGCACCGGCGAGGTTGATCACGACGTCCGCGCCGTCGAGCACGGCCGGGTCGAGCGGGCGGCTGCCCGGCGCCCAGCGGAACTCGGTGGGGGAGTGCGGTTCGCGCCGCACCAGGGTCGAGACGTGGTGCCCGGCGTCGCGCAGCGCGCGCACCAGGGGGGTCCCGATGAAGCCGGACGCGCCGGCCACCAGGATCGAGAGCGGCTGTTCCGCCATGTGGGCCTCCTTGGCAGCAACGGTACGCATCCGCCACTGGAGGCCCGGGGTACGCCGCGCAGGTCGGCTCGCCAGTGTGGGTGGTCCCGTTTAGGCTTCTGCCGTGACCGACACTGCGACCGTCCAGCCCGACGCCACCGTTGCCACCCCGTACGAAGACCTGCTCCGCCGCGTCCTCACCGAGGGTGCTCCGAAGGGCGACCGCACCGGGACCGGCACCCGCAGTGTCTTCGGCGCGCAGCTCCGCTACGACCTGTCCGAGGGCTTCCCGCTCATCACCACGAAGCGCGTGCACTTCAAGTCGATCGCGTACGAACTCCTCTGGTTCCTCCGCGGCGACGGCAACGCCACCTGGCTGCAGGAGCACGGCGTCCGGATCTGGAACGAGTGGGCTGACGAGTCCGGCGACCTCGGTCCGGTGTACGGCGTGCAGTGGCGCTCATGGCCGACGCCCTCGGGGGAGCACATCGACCAGATCGCCCAGGTCATCGAGCAGATCAAGGTGAACCCGGACTCCCGCCGGCTGATCGTCTCGGCATGGAACGTCGCGGACATCCCGGACATGGCGCTCGCCCCGTGTCACGCGTTCTTCCAGTTCTTCGTCAACGACGGCAAGCTCTCGTGCCAGCTCTACCAGCGGAGCGCGGACATGTTCCTCGGCGTCCCGTTCAACATCGCCTCGTACGCGCTCCTGACGCACATGATCGCGGCGCAGACCGGGCTCGAGGTCGGCGACTTCGTCTGGACCGGCGGAGACTGCCACATCTACGACAACCACGTCGCGCAGGTCGAGGAGCAGCTCTCCCGCACGCCGTACGCGCCGCCGACGCTGGAGATCGCGCCGCGCGACTCCATCGACGACTACGTGTACGAGGACTTCGAGGTCGTTGGGTACCACCACCACCCGGCGATCAAGGGCGCGGTCGCCGTCTGATGCCGACCGAACCCTGGTCGGAACCCATCCGCGGAGTCGGGATGGTCTGGGCGCGGTCGACCGGCGGGGTCATCGGCGCCGACGGCGGGATGCCGTGGCACGTCCCGGAAGACCTGGCGCACTTCCGGCAGGTCACCGGCTCCGGCACCGTCGTGATGGGTCGGCGCACCTGGGACTCGCTCCCGCCGCGCTTCCGACCCCTGCCCGGCCGCCGCAACGTCGTGCTGACCCGCGACGAGTCGTGGACGGCCGAGGGGGCCGAGGTCGTGCACGACCTGGCGACCGCGCTCGACACCGACGAACCCGTGTGGATCATCGGCGGTGGCCAGGTCTACGCGGCCGCACTGCCGTTCGCGGACCGGGTGTCCGAGACCGTGATCGACACGGACGTCCCCGGCGACACGACCGCGCCGTCCCTGGGCGACCAGACCGACACCTGGCAGGTCGTCGACGACGGCGCCTGGCAGGAGTCCCGCAACGGCGGCGTCCGCTACCGCTTCGTCGAGTGGCGACGCCGCGCCTGAGACGCGCCCGCACGCCGGTCGCCACCGGCGTGACGGGGCCGCACCGGGCCTCCCGTCCGACCACCGTCCATCCGGACGGCCGAACCGGTCCGCATCCCCGGTACGCTGGTGCCCGTGTCCCCGCGTGAGAATCCCTTCGGTCAGGTCCTCGTCGCCCTCGTGACCCCGTTCACCGCTGACGGCGAAGTGGACTGGCCCGGCGTCGAGCAGCACATCGACGACTGCATCACCGCCGGCGCCGACGGCATCGTCGTCACCGGCACCACGGGTGAGACCTCGACGCTCACCGACCCGGAGAAGCTCCGCCTGGTCGAGGTCGGCAAGTCCGTCGCCGGCGGCCGCGCGAAGATCATCACGGGCGGTGGCTCGAACGAGACCGCGCACGCGATCCACCTCTACAAGCAGAGCGAGAAGGCCGGCGCCGACGGTGTGATGATCGTCACGCCGTACTACAACAAGCCGACCCAGTCGGGCGTGCTGACGCACTTCCGGATGATCGCGGATGCCACCGACCTGCCGGTGATCCTCTACGACATCCCCGGTCGCACCGGCATCCCGATCACGTACGAGACCATCGTGCGGGCCTCGCACCACCCGAACATCCTCGCCGTGAAGGACGCCAAGGGCGACTTCGCCGAGGTGTCCCGCGTGCTGAACAACACCGACCTGATGTACTTCTCCGGCGACGACACGAACGTGCTCCCGCACCTGTCGATCGGCGCCACCGGACTCATCGGCGTGACGGCGAACATCACCAGCACGCCGTACCGCACGATCATCGACGCCGTGAACGCCGGGGACCTCGCCACGGCCACCCGCGAGCACCAGCGCATCGAGCCGCTCGTGCGCGCGGTGATGACCCACGTGCCCGGCACCGTCGCGGCGAAGTACATCCTGCACGGGCTCGGCCGCATCGGCAGCCCGCGCGTCCGTCTGCCGCTCGTCGGCCCGGAGGACTCCGAGGCGTACGCCATCGAGACCTCCCTCGAAGCGGTGCACGGGATCCCCGGCGCCGACTTCTCCAACTTCCGCCCGGACCGCAACGCGGCCGCCGGCGGTGCGCTTCCGAAGGTGCCAGGCACCACCCGTTGATCGACCGCGGCGCGCGGGATCGCGCGCCGCCGAAGCAGTCAGGACCGAATGCCCACGCAAGTCTCCGAACCCCAGCCCCTCGAGCCGGGCACCCTCCGCGTCATCCCGATCGGTGGCCTCGGCGAGATCGGTCGCAACATGACCGTCTACGAGTACGAGGGCAAGCTCCTCATCGTCGACGCCGGCGTCCTCTTCCCGGAAGAGCACCAGCCGGGCGTCGACCTGATCCTGCCGGACTTCGCGCCGATCCGGGACCGCCTCGACGACGTCCTCGGCGTCGTGCTCACGCACGGCCACGAGGACCACATCGGCGCCGTCCCGTACCTGCTGAAGCTCCGCGACGACATCCCGCTGATCGGCTCCACGCTGACCCTGGCCCTCGTCGAGGCGAAGCTCAAGGAACACCGGATCAAGCCGTACACGCTGGTCGTCGCCGAGGACCAGACCGAGCAGCTGGGCCCGTTCCACCTCGAGTTCGTCGCGGTGAACCACTCCATCCCGGACGCCCTCGCCGTCGCAATCACGACCCCCGCCGGTCGTGTGCTGCACACGGGCGACTTCAAGATGGACCAGCTCCCGCTCGACGACCGCATCACCGACCTCCGCGCCTTCGCGCGCCTCGGTGAAGCTGGCGTCGACCTGTTCCTGCCGGACTCCACGAACGCCGACGTGCCGGGCTTCACCGCCCCCGAGCGCGACATCGGACCCGTGCTCGAGAACATCATCATGCGCGCCCGCAAGAAGGTCGTCGTCGCGAGCTTCTCCTCGCACGTGCACCGCGTGCAGCAGGTCCTCGACGCCGCGGCCGCCGCGAACCGCAAGGTCGCGTTCATGGGCCGCTCGATGATCCGCAACATGACGATCGCCGCCGACCTCGGGTACCTCCGCGTGCCGGAGAACGTGCTCATCGACACGAAGAAGGCCAAGAACGTCCCGGACGACCAGATCGTCTACATGTCGACCGGGTCCCAGGGCGAGCCGATGGCCGTCCTGGCGCGCATGGCGAACCTCGAGCACCAGATCGAGATCGGCGAGGGCGACACGGTCATCCTGGCGTCGAGCCTCATCCCGGGCAACGAGAACGCCGTGTACCGCGTGATCGACGGGCTCACCAAGCTCGGCGCGAAGGTCGTGCACAAGGGCAACGCGAAGGTGCACGTCTCCGGACACGCCTCCGCCGGCGAGCTCCTCTACTGCTACAACATCCTGCGGCCGCGGAACGTCCTGCCCGTGCACGGCGAGCACCGCCACCTGTACGCCAACGCGGACCTCGCGATCCAGACCGGGGTGCCGCCGCGCAACGTCATCCTCGGGCAGGACGGCATCGTCGTCGACCTGAAGGACGGCGTCGTGAACGTCGCCGGGCAGCTCGACATCGGGTACGTCTACGTCGACGGGTCGACCGTCGGCGAGATCACCGACGCCGACCTCAAGGACCGCCGCGTCCTCGCCGAAGAGGGCTTCATCTCCGTCTTCTGCGCCGTGGACTTCGCCACCGGCCAGTGCGTCATCGGCCCGGAGATCCAGTCGCGCGGCTTCGCCGAGGACGACTCCGTCTTCGACGACGTCCGCCCGCAGATCGCGCGTGCGCTGGCCGACGCGGCCGGCAACGGCACGCGGGACCAGCACGCGTTCAGCCAGGTGGTCCGTCGGACCGTCGGCCGGTGGGTCAACACGAAGCACCGTCGTCGCCCGATGATCGTCCCGGTGATCATCGAGGCGTAGCGCTCGGCTGCTGCTGTCGGCTGCGCCTGTCGCCTGTCGCCTGTCGCCTGTCGCCTGTCGGCCTGGAGGCCCGTCGCACGTCCGTCTCGGAAGTGCGGCGGGCCTCCTGCCGTTGTCCACAGCCGTGCGCGCCTCCCCGGGAACGTCCCCAGGTGGCGTTAGGGTTCTGCCCATGGCCGGAGGCACCAAGTCGACCACGCGCTCGCGCGCGTCCTCGTCGTCCCGCGGAAGCGGGTCGCGTCCTTCGTCGCGCACCCAGGCCACCACGAAGAAGCTCCCGCAGGCAGCCCCCGCGGTGGAGTTCAGCGGGCAGAACCCGCTGGTCACCGCCTGGCTCGCGATGGCGCACGGCGTCGGCGCGATGTTCCGGCTCCTCGGCAAGGAGTCCCTCGAGAAGGACCAGCGCCGCGACGGCTTCCCGTTCTTCCTGTTCGTGCTGGCGATCGCCGGCGCCGTCGTGGAGTGGCTGAACCCGACGAACGCCGTCTCGATCGCGCTCGACGCGTACACGTTCGGCGGGCTGTTCGGCCGGTTGGCGTTCGCGCTCCCGGTGATCATGGTCGTGTTCGCCGGCTGGCTGTTCCGGCACCCGGCGTCCGTGCACGACAACACCCGGATCGGGATCGGGCTGGGACTCCTCCTCGTCTCGATCTCCTCGCTTTGCCACGTCTTCGGCGGGCAGCCGAGCGCCTCGGACGGCATGCCGGCCCTCGCCGCTGCCGGCGGCGTGATCGGCTGGGTCGTCATCGGCTGGCTGGTGGCCGTCGCGACCGCGTGGATCGCCGTCCCGGTCGCGATCGTGCTCCTGGTGCTCTCGCTCTTCATCATCACGAAGACCCCGCCGAACAAGGTCGGTCGTCGGCTGCACGAGCTGTACGCGTACCTGTTCGGTGCCCCGGCACCCGCGGCCGAGCCGGAGCCCGACACGGCAGCACCCGCCGCCACGAAGCCGTCGCGGAAGCGCGCCAACAAGACCGACTCGCAGGGCCTGCAGCTGTTCGAGGACCTCGGCTTCGGCGAGGACGGGGACGAACCGGCGGAAGGTGCTGCGGAAGGCAACATCCCCTGGTGGCGCCGGAACAAGTCCGGGCGCGAAGAAGACCCCGCGTACGACAGCCCCGTCATCCCGGCGGCGAACGTCGGTGCTCCGTCCGCGGCACCGTCCCCGAACGCCGGAGCTGCGGCCGGGCTGATCGACCACACGCCGGCCGAACCGGCATCGGTGAACCTCAACGACTCCACGGGCCTCGATGGCTCTGCACGCTTCGACGACGCTGCGGGCCTCGGCGGCTCCGCTGAGACCGAGGTCGCGGCCGACCTCGAGCGTGCCGAGCAGGCCCTCCGCGACTTCGGCGCGCCGGTGCCGGACGACGCGACCGCGGTGATCCGTCCGAGTGGTGGCGTCCCTGCGGTCGTCTCCCCGAGCCTCCCGGCCGACCCCGTGGACGACGTGACGGGCGCCGCGGACGAACCCGACGACCTCCCCGCGGCAGGCGCTGCGGACGACCCCTCCCGCCCGTACCGCCTCCCCGCGGCCACCACGCTGAGCTCGGGGACCCCATCCGTCGCGCGCAGCCAGGCGAACGACGACATCGTCGCGGCGATCACCGGCGTGCTCACCGAGTTCAAGGTCGACGCAAAGGTCACCGGCTTCTCGCGTGGCCCGACAGTGACGCGCTACGAGATCGAACTCGGCCCGGGTGTCAAGGTCGAGCGCGTCACGGCACTGTCGAAGAACCTGTCGTACGCGGTCGCCTCGAACGAGGTCCGGATCCTCTCCCCGATCCCGGGCAAGAGCGCCATCGGCGTCGAGATCCCGAACACGGACCGTGAGATCGTCTCCCTCGGCGACGTCCTCCGCTCGAACGCGGCGCGGAAGTCCAAGCACCCGATGACCATCGGCGTCGGCAAGGACGTCGAGGGCGGCTTCGTCGTCGCGAACCTCGCGAAGATGCCGCACCTGCTCGTCGCCGGCTCCACCGGTTCCGGCAAGTCGGTGTTCATCAACTCGATGATCACGTCGCTGCTGATGCGTGCGAAGCCGTCCGAGGTCCGCATGGTCCTCGTGGACCCGAAGCGCGTCGAGCTCTCGATCTACGCCGGTGTCCCGCACCTGATCACCCCCATCATCACGAACCCGAAGAAGGCGGCGGAAGCGCTGCAGTGGGTCGTGAAGGAGATGGACATGCGGTACGACGACCTCGCGTCGTTCGGGTTCCGGCACGTCGACGACTTCAACAAGGCGATCGAGAACAACGAGATCGTGCTGCCGGCGGGCAGTGAACGGAAGCTCAAGCCGTACCCGTACCTGCTGGTCGTGGTGGACGAGCTCGCCGACCTCATGCTCGTCGCCCCGCGCGACGTCGAGGAGTCGATCGTCCGCATCACCCAGCTCGCCCGCGCCGCCGGCATCCACCTGGTCCTCGCGACGCAGCGCCCGTCGGTCGACGTCATCACGGGTCTGATCAAGGCCAACGTCCCGTCGCGGATCGCGTTCGCCGTCACGAGCGTCACCGACTCGCGGGTCATCCTCGACCAGCCGGGCGCCGACAAGCTGATCGGGCAGGGCGACGGGCTCTTCCTGCCGATGGGTTCCTCGAAGGCCGTGCGCGTCCAGGGTGCCTGGGTGCAGGAGAGCGAGGTCGCCGAGGTCGTCCAGCACGTCACCCGGCAGGCCCAGCCCGAGTACCGGCAGGACGTCGCCGCGGTGGTCGAGCGCAAGGAGATCGACGCGGACATCGGCGACGACCTCGAGTTGCTGCTCGCCGCCGTCGAGCAGGTCGTGTCGACCCAGTTCGGCTCGACGTCGATGCTGCAGCGGAAGCTCCGCGTCGGGTTCGCGAAGGCCGGACGCCTGATGGACCTGATGGAGTCCCGCGACATCGTCGGTCCGTCCGAGGGATCCAAGGCCCGCGACGTGCTCGTCACGACCGATCAGCTGCCGTCGGTGCTCGCGAAGCTCCGCGGCGAAGAGCCCCCGGCACCCGCCGCTCCGGCAGCCCCGGCCGCCGGCCCGGCCACAGCGGGCCCGTCGGACGGCGGGGACCGCTACGGTTCCGACCCGGTGGGGGAGATGACCCGCGGGTACGATGAAGTCGAGGACGAACCGGACGAGGACGCCTGGGGCCTCACCGGCAGGGAGTGAACACGATGACCGCCTCGGAAGGCACCAACACGAAGCGGTTCCCGTGGCGCGGACGGCTGATCCGCAAGGGTCCGGGTCCCGCGTCGACGGCGAACGTCGCGAACATCATCACCGTCATCCGCATCCTGATGGCGCCGCTGTTCTTCGTGCTGCTCCTGTCGGACGCCGGCCACGACGGCCCCGTCCGGATCTGGGCGGCGGTGATCTTCGTCGTGGCGATCGTCACCGACAGCGCGGACGGCATCATCGCGCGTCGGCAGGACCTCGTCACGGACTTCGGCAAGCTCGTCGACCCGATCGCCGACAAGGTGCTCATCGGCGGTGCCCTGGTGGCGCTCTCGATCCTCGGCGAACTGCCCTGGTACGTGACCGTCCTGATCATGGTGCGGGAGATCGGCATCACGGTGTTCCGGTTCGCGGTGCTGTCCGACCGCGTCATCCCGGCCAGTCGCGGCGGCAAGATCAAGACCGTGCTGCAGGCCGTCGCGATCACGCTCGCGCTCTTCCCGTGGTGGAACTTCGCCGGCGACTTCGCGCACTGGACCAACGGCATCCTGATGACCGCGGCGTTCATCGCCACCGTCCTGAGCGGCCTGGACTACCTCTGGCAGGCGTGGAAGCACAACCGGACCGCCGCGTGAGCGGAGCCTCCGACGTGTCGCACGCCGAGCCTCCTGTCCGGATCGCGCCGAGACTGATCGCGGAACTGACCGCCCGCGGGGAGACCGTTGCGGTCGCCGAGTCGCTCACCGGCGGCCTCGTCGTCTCCGAACTCGTCGAGGTGCCGGGCGCGAGCGCTGTGGTGCGCGGTGCGGTGGTGGCGTACGCGACGTCGATCAAGGCGTCCGTCCTCGGGGTCTCCTCGTCCCTGCTCGCGGAACGCGGGGCCGTCGACCCGGACGTCGCCACGCAGATGGCGGAAGGGGTGCGTACCGCCCTGGCGGTGGACGGCGTGCCCGCCACGTGGGGGATCTCGACGACCGGGGTGGCCGGACCCGACCCGCAGGACGGCAAGCCCGTCGGGACCGTGTTCGTCGGGATCGCGTCCGCGTCGGGATCACGGGCGGTCGAACTGCACCTCGAGGGCGACCGCGAGGCAATCCGTCGGGCCTCCGTCTCCGAACTCCTGGTACGGCTGCTCGACGAGCTGGCGACCGGGGAATAGCCCGCGTTACCGCTGGGTTACATCTCACGCAATCTCCAGCAGGACGGCAGCCCAGGTGGCTAGCATGCTGCAACCGGCAACGCTACTGTTGCTGAACCCGTGACGGTCATCCCGACCCATCGGGCTTTGGAGACGACAGAGAGGAGGAGTTCTCATGGTTCTCGTTCGTCAGGAAATCGGCGACGTTCTGCGGGACTTCCGCTTGCAGAAGGGCCGGACCCTCCGTCAGGTCGCGTCCAAGGCCAGTGTTGCTCTCGGGTACCTCAGTGAAGTCGAGCGTGGGCAGAAAGAAGCCAGCTCGGAGATCCTCGCTTCCGTTGCGGATGCGCTGGACACCCCCATCTCCACGATCATGCGCGAAGTGGGCGACCGCCTCGCCGTCGTGGAAGGACTCACCCCGGTCCCGGACACGCTCCCGGACGAACTCGTCGCCGAGTTCGACAACGACCTCGCGGTGCGCTGACCCGCACTGCACCACGAACGCCCTCGCCGGTTCGCCGGCGGGGGCGTTCGCTCGTTGCGGGCCGTGCTCGTTCGCCGGGCTCCGCGTTTAGGCTGGTGGGATGCGCGTGAGTGAGTTCTGGCGAGCCGTCGACCAGGTCTTCGGTGAGGCCTACGGTGCGGTCGTCGCCCGTGACGTCGTGCTCGAGGAGCTCGGGGGCCGTTCCGCCGCCGATGCGATCGCCGCCGGGATCGACACCCGCAAGGTCTGGGACGCGCTCTGCGACTCCCAGGACGTGCCGCAGGATCGTCGCCACGGCAAGGGGCTGCTGGAGCCCCGGGACTGACCGGATTCTCCGAACACCTGTTCGGCGTGTCGCTCGAACACGTGTTCGACGGGTGGTAGCTTCCTCCACAGCGGCGCAGAACGACGAGTTCGTCCACAGGCAGCGCGGTGACCGGCAGTGATGTCGGTGGCCCGCCCTAGGTTCGAGTCATCGGGAACGCCCGAAGCCTTGTCCGAGAACCAGGGGCCTTGCACCATCGGCCCCCGGGGATCAGACAGCCTACAGGCGGCAGACATCGAGCACGAAGGAAGCACACCATGCCATCACCAGCAGACCGCGAGAAGTCCCTCGAGACCGCACTCGCGCAGATCGACCGGCAGTTCGGCAAGGGTGCTGTCATGCGCCTCGGCTCCGACGAGCGCGCCCCGGTCGCCACGATCCCGACCGGTTCCGTCGCCCTCGACGTCGCGCTCGGGATCGGTGGACTCCCGCGCGGCCGCATCATCGAGATCTACGGCCCGGAGTCCTCGGGCAAGACCACGCTGACGATCCACGCCATCGCCAACGCCCAGCGCAACGGTGGCATCGCGGCCTTCATCGACGCGGAGCACGCGCTCGACCCGGAGTACGCGAAGAAGCTCGGTGTCGACATCGACGCCCTCCTCGTGTCCCAGCCCGACACCGCCGAGCAGGCACTGGAGATCGCGGACATGCTCGTCCGCTCCGGCTCCATCGACCTCATCGTCATCGACTCGGTCGCGGCGCTCGTGCCCCGCGCCGAGATCGAAGGCGAGATGGGTGACTCCCACGTCGGTCTGCAGGCACGCCTCATGTCGCAGGCGCTCCGCAAGCTGGCCGGTGGGCTGAACCAGACCCAGACCACGATGATCTTCATCAACCAGCTGCGCGAGAAGATCGGCGTGTTCTTCGGCTCCCCGGAGACCACCTCCGGCGGTAAGGCGCTCAAGTTCTACGCCTCGGTCCGTCTCGACATCCGTCGCATCGAGACCCTCAAGAGCGGCACCGACGCGGTGGGCAACCGCACCCGCGTCAAGGTCGTCAAGAACAAGATGGCGCCGCCGTTCAAGCAGGCCGAGTTCGACATCCTGTACGGCACGGGCATCTCGCGGGAAGGCTCGCTGCTCGACTTCGGTGTCGACCACGGCATCGTCAAGAAGTCGGGCGCCTGGTACACCTACGACGGCGACCAGCTCGGGCAGGGCAAGGAGAACTCGCGTTCCTTCCTGATCCAGAACCCGGAGATCGCCGCCGAGATCGAAGGCAAGATCCTCGCCAAGCTCGGCATCGGTGGGGCCAAGGCCGATGCGGACGCCGCTCCGGTCGAGTCCATCGAGCCCAAGCTCGCTGCACGCAAGGGCGCGTGACCACCCGCGACGACGAAGCGGACCTCGCACCGGTCACCGACCTGTTCGGTGCGAGGACCCGCCGTCGTGCAACTCCGGAGCCCGAACCCACCGCCGGTGACGACGGCGGCGACAGCGACTTGCGCGTGCCCCCGTCGTCGATGCTCGACGAGGGCGCGGACGCGGACACCCCGGTGCCACTGCCGCTGCGTGGCCCCCGCGCTCAGGCCGACTGGGTGTCGCCCGTCGTCGGCGACGGTTCCGGGCGGAGTGCCCGGGCCGAGATGGCCGGGTACGACGCGGAGGACTCTGGTGCCGATGCCAGCACCGCGTCGGTGTTCTCGATCGTCGGCGGGGACGAGATCGACCCCGCCGACGCCCCCCGTCCCCTCGACGAACAGCGCGCTGATGCCGAACGCCTCAGCATGCGGGCGCTCGGACGCAAGGGCGTCAGTACATCCGAGCTCCGCACGACCCTGACGAAGAACGACCTCGACCCGGACGTCGTCGAGCACGAGATCGACCGCCTGACCCGCGTGGGGTTGCTCGACGACGTCGCCCTCGCGACCGATCTCGTGGACCGGCTGCACGACCGCAAGGGCCTCGGCAAGCAGGGGGTCGTCGCGGAACTCCGTCGTCGCGGCATCGACCAGACGGCGATCGACGCCGCGCTCGACGCAGCGACGGACGACGATGACGACGAGTTCGTCCGGGCGATCGACCTCGCGGTGAAGCGTGCCGGGCAGCTCCGCGGGCTCGACCGCGCCACGGCGGAGCGGCGCCTGTCCGGGTTCCTGATGCGCAAGGGCTACAACGGCGGCATCGTCCGGATCGCGGTGGAGCGTGCGCTCGACGGCGGTGGGCGTGGGGCCGGTCCGCGCTCCGGCGGGCCGCGTGGGCCCGTGCGCTTCGAGTAGTCGCACCGCGATTTACACTGGGACGACCATGGCCACCGTCGCAGCGCGCCCCCGCACCTACGAAGTCCGCACCTACGGGTGCCAGATGAACGTGCACGACTCCGAGCGCCTCAGCGGGTCGTTGCAGGCGGCCGGGTACGTCGCTGCCGACGGTGCGCAGGCCGACGTCGTCGTGATCAACACCTGTGCCGTGCGGGAGAACGCGGACAACCGGCTCTACGGCAACCTCGGACAGCTCGCCGGCATCAAGCGCGAGCACCCCGGCATGCAGATCGCGGTCGGCGGCTGCCTGGCGCAGAAGGACAAGAACGTCATCCTCGAGAAGGCGCCGTGGGTCGACGTCGTCTTCGGGACGCACAACATGGGGTCGCTGCCGACGCTGCTCGAACGCGCCCGGCACAACGGTGAGGCGCAGCTCGAGATCCTCGAGTCGCTCGACGTCTTCCCCTCGACCCTCCCGACCAAGCGCGACTCGACCCACAGCGGCTGGGTGTCGATCTCGGTCGGCTGCAACAACACCTGCACGTTCTGCATCGTGCCCGCGCTCCGCGGCAAGGAGAAGGACCGACGCCCCGGGGACGTCCTCGCCGAGATCCAGGCGCTCGTCGACGACGGCGCGATCGAGGTCACCCTGCTCGGGCAGAACGTGAACTCCTACGGCGTCGAGTTCGGCGACCGTCAGGCGTTCGGCAAGCTGCTCCGCGCCGCCGGCCAGATCGAGGGGCTCGAGCGGGTCCGCTTCACCAGCCCGCACCCGGCCGCCTTCACCGACGACGTCATCGACGCCATGGCGGAGACCCCGAACGTGATGCCGCAACTGCACATGCCGCTGCAGTCCGGGTCGGACCGGGTCCTCAAGGCGATGCGTCGCAGCTACCGGAGCGAGCGGTTCCTCGGGATCCTCGACCGGGTGCGCGCGAAGATCCCGAACGCGGCGATCTCCACCGACATCATCGTCGGGTTCCCCGGCGAGACCGAGGACGACTTCGAAGACACCATGCGCGTCGTCGAGGAGGCCCGGTTCGCGTCGGCGTTCACGTTCCAGTACTCGATCCGCCCGGGCACGCCCGCTGCGACGATGGACGACCAGCTCCCGAAGGCCGTCGTCCAGGCCCGGTACGAGCGACTCGTCGCCCTGCAGGACCGCATCACCGCCGAGGAACACGCGAACCAGGTCGGCCGCACCGTCGAGGTGCTGGTCGCGACCGGGGAAGGCCGGAAGGACGACACCACACACCGCCTGTCTGGTCGCGCGGAGGACTCCCGGCTCGTGCACTTCTCGGTCCCGGCCGGGTCCGACGTCCCGCGCCCCGGCGACGTCGTCACCGTCGAGATCACCCGCGCGGCGCCGCACTTCCTGATCGCGGACACCGACGCGCCGCTCCGGATCCGACGGACCCGCGCCGGGGAAGCCTGGGACCGTGCGCAGGCCGAATCCTGCGGCGTTCCCACGCCTTCCTCGCCGAGCGACGGGCCGAAGCCGGTCTCGCTCGGCCTCCCGACGCTCCGTGTCGGCCGCTGAGGACGCCGGCGCGGACGCCCCTGGGACGTTCGCGGACCCCGGTTCGCCCGGGCTGATCGCCGTCGTCGGGGCCACCGGCACCGGGAAGTCCGACCTCGCCATCGCCATCGCCGACCGGCACCGCGAGCAGGGCCGTCGCGCCGAGATCGTGAACGCCGACGCGATGCAGTTCTACCGCGGCATGGACATCGGCACCGCGAAGGTCCCCGTCGACGAACGGCACGGCATCCCGCACCACCAGCTCGACGTGCTCGACGTCACCGACGAGGCGAGCGTCGCCGCGTACCAGCGCGACGCCCGCGCGGTGATCGCCGACATCGCCGACGACGGCGGCGTGGCCGTGCTCGTCGGCGGCAGCGGGCTGTACGTGTCCTCCGTCCTGTACGAGCTCGACTTCCCCGGGACCGACCCCGAGCTCCGCGCCGAGCTCGAGCGCGAGCACGCGGAACACGGGCCGAACGTCCTCCTCGCACGCCTCCGGGGACTCGATCCCGCGGCCGCCGACACCATCGACGCACGCAACCCGCGACGGCTGATCCGCGCCGTGGAGATCGCGAGCCGATCGGACCAGGTCACCACGAGCCTCCCGTCCGCGCCCCGCGCCTGGCGACCAGCCCGGGTGCTGCACCTGCGTCGTGATCGCGAGCAACTCGTGACCGCGCTGCACGCCCGCGCCGAGCGGATGTTCGCCGACGGGCTCGTGGACGAGGTCGCCGGGCTCCGCGACGTCGGACTCGAACAGGGCCGGACGGCGCGAGCGGCGATCGGGTACTCGCAGGCGCTCGACGTGCTGCGGGGATCCTCGACCGTCGCCGAAGCCGTCGAGGCGACCGGCATCGCGACACGGAAGTACGCCAGACGACAGGTCTCGTGGTTCAAGCGGTACGCCGAGGCCGATGACCTCGACGTGACCGGCGCCGACCGCGACGGGCTCACGGCGCTGGCCCGTAGGATCGTCCCGTGACCGAGCTGCACTTCACCAAGGGCCAGGGGACCGGCAACGACTTCGTCCTGTTCGCCGACCCCGACGCCACGGTCGAGATGACCCCCGACCGGATCCGCGCGATCGCCGACCGGCGCTTCGGTGTCGGGGCCGACGGCGTGATCCGCGCCGTCCGCTCGGACGCGATCCCGGAAGGGCAGGCCATCGTCGCGGAAGACCCCGACGCGACCTGGTTCATGGACTACCACAACGCCGACGGCACGGTCGCCGAGATGTGCGGCAACGGCATCCGGGTGTTCGCCCGGTACCTCACCGAATCCGGGCTCGTCGACCTCGCACCGGGCGAGACCCTGTCGGTCGGCAGCCGCAAGGGCATCGTCGACATCCAGCGGCAGGCGAACGGGTTCTCCGCCGACCTCGGCCGCTGGGGCCTCGGCATCGACGGCCGCGGGTCCGACGACGTGATGGTGCGCGCGAAGAACCTCGACACGGCGCGGCCCGGGCTCGGCATCGACGTCGGCAACCCGCACGTGGTCGTCGCCGTCGCGACCGAGGACGAGCTCGCCGACGTGGACCTCACCTACGTGCCGGTGCTCGACCCGGCGCCCTCCGCGGGGGCGAACGTCGAGTTCGTGCTGCCGGGCGACCCGCTGGTGCAGGACGGCGTCGGGCAGATCACGATGCGCGTGCACGAACGCGGCAGCGGCGAGACCCTGTCGTGCGGGACCGGGGCGGTCGCCGCGGCGCTGGCCACCCGGCACTGGGCGGGGTCGGCGGCGCCGGACACCTGGCGCGTGCGCGTTCCCGGTGGTGTGCTCACCGTGCGGATGTTCGCGGCGGAGGACGGGGAGCACGTCGCGCTGGCGGGCCCGGCCGACCTGGTGTTCTCGGGCGACCTGACGGTCTGACGCGCGGGGCCGCGGGGCGCGCCGCTCTGTGCGTGCGATGCGTGCGCAGTGCGCGGGCCCGCCGCGCGCTACTCCGCCGTGCGGTGCACCCGCAGCACGCGGAAGCCCTTGTCCGTCGTCGCCCGCGTGACGTGGAACGACGCCCCGAGCGTGTCGTGGAGCCAGCGCTGCAGGGAGTCGCCGCCGAGGTCCTTCGAGACGACGAGCCAGGCGTCGCCGGACACTTCGAGCCGGGGGAGCCAGGTCATCAGGATGTCGTGGAGTTCGTCCTTGCCGACCCGGATCGGCGGGTTCGACCAGATCGTCCGGAACCGGAGCCCCGCGGGGACGTCGGCGGGCAAGGCGATGGAGACGTTCGTCGCCCCGGCGGTGGACGCGTTGCGTCGCGCGAGGTCGAGCACCCGCTCGTTCACGTCGACGCCCCAGACCTGCGCCTCCGGCGAGTGGATCGCCATGGTGATCGCGATCGGACCCCAGCCGCAGCCGACGTCGAGCAGCGCCCCGTCGTGCGCGGGCGGCGGCACCGAGTTCAGTAGGACCCGGGTGCCCCGGTCGAGCCCGTCCGGGCTGAACACCCCCGCCGCCGTGGTCAGCGACAGCGAACGCCCCGCCAGGGTCACGGCGATCTGACGCGGTCGCGCCTGACTCTCCGGGGTGGCCGAGAAGTAGTGGTCGTTCGCCATGGAAGAACCGTACCGGGAACCCCGTGTGTCCTGCGGGCTGCGGAGGTACCCTGTGGACAGCATGACGGATACCCACAACCAAGCTGAAGGCGACGGCGTCGTCGAGCGCGTGCTGCGCAACGCCGACTCGCGAGCCAGCTCGTCCATCTTCGCGCCGGCACAGGCGATCCAGACCCGCTCGGTCGACGAGCAGGGCTGGGCCGGCGACGGCGACCAGTACGACCGGGAGGACCGTGCGGCGCTCCGACGGGTCGCCGGTCTCTCCACCGAACTCGAGGACGTCACCGAGGTCGAGTACCGGCAACTCCGGCTCGAGCAGGTCGTCCTGATCGGCGTGTACGCCCAGGGCGACGCCGCCGACGCCGAGAACTCCCTCCGTGAACTGTCGGCCCTCGCCGAGACCGCGGGCGCCGTGGTCCTCGACGGGCTCCTGCAGCGCCGGCCGCATCCGGATCCCTCCACCTACCTCGGCAAGGGCAAGGCCGAGGAACTCGCGATGGTTGTCAAGGCGACCGGCGCCGACACGGTGATCGCGGACACCGAGCTCGCGCCCTCGCAGCGCCGTGCGCTCGAGGACGTCGTGAAGGTCAAGGTGATCGACCGCACCGCGGTGATCCTCGACATCTTCAGCCAGCACGCCAAGTCGCGTGAGGGCAAGGCGCAGGTCGAGCTCGCGCAGCTCGAGTACCTCCTCCCGCGACTCCGCGGTTGGGGTGAGTCGATGTCCCGCCAGGCCGGTGGTCAGGTCTCGGGCGGTGCGGGCATGGGTTCGCGTGGTCCCGGTGAGACGAAGATCGAGCTGGACCGCCGCCGCATCCACACCCGGATGTCGAAGCTGCGCCGCCAGATCGCCGGATTCCGACCCGCTCGAGAGGCCAAGCGTGCCGACCGGCACCGCAACGAGGTCCCGAGCGTCGCGATCGCCGGCTACACGAACGCCGGCAAGTCCTCGCTGCTGAACCGTCTGACGAGCGCGGGCGTGCTCGTGCAGAACCAGCTGTTCGCCACCCTCGACGCGACCGTCCGCCGGACGGAGAGCACGAAGGGCCGCGAGTTCACGTTCGTCGACACCGTCGGCTTCGTCCGGAACCTGCCGCACCAGCTCGTCGAGGCCTTCCGGTCGACGCTCGAGGAAGTGGGCGAGGCGGACGTCATCGTGCACGTCGTCGACGGCTCCCACCCGGACCCGGCCGCGCAGCTCGCGACCGTGCGCGAGGTGATCGGCGACGTCGGTGCCCGGGACATCCCCGAGATCGTCGCGTTCAACAAGGCGGACCTCATCGACGAGGCCCAGCGGCTGGTGCTGGTGGGTCTCGCCCCGGACGCCGTCTTCGTGTCGGCGCGGACCGGCGAGGGCATCGGCGACCTGCTCGCAGCGATCGAGGACCGGCTCCCCGAGCCGGACGTCTCGCTCACCGTGGTGGTGCCGTACGACCGCGGGGACCTGGTCTCCCAGTTGCACGACACCGGATCGGTCGAGACGGTGGACTACGTCGAGTCCGGCACGCGCCTCCGGGTGAAGGTCTTCCAGCGGCAGGTCGCGGAGCTCGACCCGTACGTGGTCACGCCCGCCGCACCGGTTCCGTCCGCCTAGGGTCCGGTCCCGACCCGGCCGGGAGGCCCGGCTGGCGTCCGCCAGGAACCCCAGCTGGGTGCGCAGTTCCGTCCGCAGTCGCACAACGAAAGCCGGTCCGAACCACGTACCCACGTGGTTCGGACCGGCTTTGGTTGTGCGGCGTCGATCGAGCGGCTCCGCGCAGAGGTCAGAGGGAGCGGAGGACCGCCACGACCTTGCCGAGCACGGTCGCGGCGTCGCCGAGGATCGGCTCGAACGCGGTGTTGCGGGGGAGCAGCCAGGTGTGACCGTCCCGCTGGCGGAACACCTTGACCGTCGCTTCCTCGTCGAGCATGGCGGCGACGACGTCACCGTTCTCGGCGGTCTGCTGCGACCGCACGACGACCCAGTCGCCGTCGCAGATCGCGGCGTCGATCATCGACTCGCCGACGACCTTGAGCATGAAGAGGTCGCCGGAGCCGACGAGCTGGCGGGGCAGCGGGATGATCTCGTCGACGTGCTGCTCGGCGGTGATCGGGACACCCGCGGCGATCCGGCCGACCAGTGGCACGAGGGTGGTGGCATCGACGTCGGGACCGTCGGCAGCCGCTGAGGGCTCGTCGACCAGGACCTCGAGGGCACGGGGACGGTTCGGGTCACGGCGGATCCAGCCGCCCAGTTCGAGCTGCCCGAGCTGGTGCGAGACGCTCGACAGCGACGAGAGGCCGGCCGCATCGCCGATCTCGCGCATGCTCGGCGGGTAGCCGCGGCTCGCGATGGAGGCGCGGATCGCATCCAGGATCGCCTGCTGCTTCGCGGTCAGCGGTTTCTGTCCCCGCAGTTCGTCCGGCACGTCGTCTCGCCTTCTCGTCGCGACCCTTGGACTGCCGATCGGGGAATGTCGGTGGTCCCCGTGAGACTTGTCCCAGTCAGTCGAAACAGTATCCGACCGCATGACGCCGGACAAACACTTGTTCGAGCGTGTCGCACGAAAACTCCCCCGAAATCTCCCAGGGGACTTGTGCGGCCGTCTGTTCGAACGTATGTTCGGTACATCGCTTCGGTTCACCTGAGCAGGAAGGCACCACGACATGAGCACCATCGCACTCGCAGACATGCAGCGCAGCACCTCGCAGCGCGGTTCCGTGCAGCGCAGCTCCGTGCAGGGCGGCACTGTTCGCACGCGGCTCCGCCTGACCCGCCGTGGCCGTGTTGTCTTCACGACGCTGGCCGCGATCCCGCTGCTGCTGATCGTCGGTCTGTTCGCGCTGAACGGTGGCCAGGCATCGGCCGGCAACACCGCGGCGAACGTGCACTTCCAGACGGTGACGATCGAGCCCGGTGAGACGCTGTGGCAGCTCGCCGAGCAGACTGCACCGAACGCCGACCCGCGTGACTTCATCCAGGACGTCGTGAGCCTCAACGCGCTCGACGGCTCCGGGGTGCAGGCAGGGGAGCAGATCGCGATCCCGGCCAAGTACGCGGACGCGAAGTAGCACGCAGGAAGGACCCGACCGTCAGGACCGGCAGGACCGTCCGGACGGCCGGTCATCGTGGAGGCGCACCGCTCTACGATGGATCGGTGGCATTCACGCTCGAAGACCTCCCGATCCGAGACGACCTCCGCGGTCAGAGCCCCTACGGCGCCCCGCAGAAGCACGTCAGCGTGCAGCTCAACGTCAACGAGAACACGCATCCGGTCCCGCAAGACGTCGCGGATGACATCGTGTCCTCGATCCGGCAGGCGCTCGCCTCGGTCAACCGCTACCCGGACCGCGAGTTCACGGAGCTGCGTGAATCGCTCGCAGGGTACCTCGGGCACGACCTGACGGCTGCGCAGATCTGGGCGGCCAACGGCTCGAACGAGGTCATCCAGCAGCTCCTCCAGGCCTTCGGCGGTCCGGGCCGCAGCGTGCTCGGCTTCCCGCCCACGTACTCGATGCACTCGATCATCGCCTCGGGCACCGGGACACGCTGGATCGCTGCCGAGCGCGACGCGGAGTTCCGGATCTCCCCGGAGACCGCCGTGGCTGCCGTGCGCGAACACCAGCCGGACGTGGTGTTCCTCTGCGGACCGAACAACCCCACGGGGACGCCGCTCGAACTCGCGACGATCGAGGCTGTCTACGACGCCACCGACGGCATCGTGATGGTCGACGAGGCGTACGCGGAGTTCATGCCCCCCGGACAGCCGACGGCGCTGACCCTGCTGCCCGGTCGTGAACGGCTCGTGGTGTCCCGCACGATGAGCAAGGCGTTCGCGTTCGCAGGAGCCCGCGTCGGCTACATGGCGGCGCACCCGGCGGTGGTCGACGCGCTCCGCCTCGTCCGCCTGCCGTACCACCTGTCGGTGCTGACCCAGGTCGCTGCGGTCGCGGCGCTCCGGCACGCGCCGGAGATGCTCGCGATGGTCGACGACATCCGGGGCCAGCGTGACCGCATGGTGCGCGAGCTCCGTGACATGGGGTACTCCCCACACGAGACCTGGTCGAACTTCGTCCTCTTCGGCGGTGTCGCGAACCCCGCTGCGGCGTTCGAGTCGCTCCTCGAGCAGGACGTCATCGTGCGCGACCTCGGGATCCCGAACCACCTCCGCGTGAGTGCCGGGACGGAAGCGGAGACGACGGCCTTCCTCGACGCCATGCGCCGCGTCGCCCGGGAACAGCCGCCGGTTAGGCTGGGAGCATGACCGCGCGCACCGCCGAGATCACCCGTTCGACGAGCGAATCGAGCGTGTCCCTGTCGCTCGACCTCGACGGCACCGGCAAGTCCGACATCTCGACGAGCGTCCCGTTCTTCGACCACATGCTGACCGCGTTCAGCAAGCACTCGCTCATCGACCTCCGTGTGGAGTCGACCGGTGACACCGACATCGACGTGCACCACACCGTCGAGGACACCGGCATCGTGCTCGGGCAGGCACTGAAGGCAGCGCTCGGCGACCGCGCCGGCATCGGCCGCTACGGCGACGCGCTCGTCCCGCTCGACGAAGCGCTCGCCCAGGCCGTGGTGGACGTCTCCGGGCGCCCGTACCTGGTGCACACCGGGGAACCCGAGGGCTTCGAGTTCCACCGCATCGGTGGCCACTTCACCGGCTCGATGGTGCGTCACGTGTTCGAGGCCATCACGTTCAACGCCGGCATCACCGTGCACGTCCGCGTGCTCGGCGGACGCGACCCGCACCACATCGCGGAAGCCGAGTTCAAGGCGTTCGCGCGGGCGATGCGCCGCGCGGTCGAGCTGGACCCGCGCGTCGACGGCATCCCCTCCACGAAGGGCGCACTGTGAGCACGAGGCCGAACGTCGTCGTCCTCGACTACGGATCGGGGAACGTGCACTCGGCGGCGAAGGCCCTCGAGCGCGCCGGCGCCGACGTCACCCTGACCTCCGACAAGCGGGCCGCCCTCGAAGCGGACGGTCTCCTCGTCCCCGGTGTCGGCGCGTTCGCCGCCGTGATCGACCAGCTCGAGGGGGTGCAGGGCGGCGAGATCGTCGACCACCGGCTCGCCGGCGGCCGTCCGGTGCTCGGCATCTGCGTCGGCATGCAGGTCCTGTTCTCCCGCGGGGTGGAACGCGGTGCCGACGTCGAGGGCCTCGCGCAGTGGCCGGGCACGGTCGAGCAGCTGCAAGCCGAGGTGCTGCCGCACATGGGGTGGAACACGATCGACGCCCCCGATGACTCGGTGCTCTTCGACGGCCTCCGCGACGAGCGGTTCTACTTCGTGCACTCCTACGGCGTCACGGACTTCCCACTCGAGGCGTACGGCCCGTTCCGCGCGCCGAAGCTCACCTGGGCGGAGCACGGGCAGCGCTTCATCGCGGCCGTGGAGAACGGACCGCTGACCGCGACCCAGTTCCACCCGGAGAAGTCCGGGGAGCCCGGCATCCAGCTGCTCCGCAACTGGGTGCGGTCTCTCTGAGACCCGCACCGAGCCTCCCGACCGATCTCGAACCAGCCACAGAACCGACAGGACCATGACCGACCTGACCTCCACCCCGCCCCTCGTCCTGCTGCCCGCGATCGACGTCGTCGACGGCCAGGCCGTGCGCCTGACCCAGGGCGAGGCCGGCAGTGAGACGTCGTACGGCGACCCCGTCGCCGCCGCGCGCACCTGGCGCGACCAGGGCGCGGAGTGGATCCACCTCGTGGACCTCGACGCCGCGTTCGGCCGCGGAGACAACCGCCGCGTGATCGCGCACGCCATCCGGGAGGTCGAGGGCGTCCAGGTCGAGCTGTCCGGTGGCATCCGCGACGACCGAGCACTCGAAGCGGCGCTGGCGACGGGTGCAGCACGGGTGAACCTCGGCACCGCGGCGCTCGAGGACCCGGAGTGGGCGGCCCGCGTGATCGGCGAGTACGGCGAGCAGATCGCCGTCGGGCTCGACGTCCGCGGCACCACACTGGCTGCGCGCGGCTGGACCGAGGACGGCGGCGACCTGTGGGAGGTGCTCGACCGGCTCGAAGCGGCCGGGTGCGCTCGGTACGTCGTCACCGACGTGACGAAGGACGGCACGATGCAGGGGCCGAACGTCGAACTGCTGCGCCAGGTCTGCGACCGGACGGACCAGCCCGTCGTCGCCTCCGGCGGCATCTCGACCCTCGACGACCTGGTCGCGCTGCGCGAGCTCGTGCCGCACGGCCTCGAGGGCGCGATCATCGGCAAGGCCCTGTACTCCGGCGCGTTCACGCTGCCGGCCGCACTCGACATCGCGTCCGAGTAGCGCCCGTGGCGGGCATCTCGAACGGCCGCGGGGCAGGACCCGACGACACCGACGACCACGCACGCGAACACGCCGTGGACTCGGCCGGGTTCCCGTGGGCCGGCCGCACCTTCGACAGCCACGACGACGCGTTCGCGGACGACGACGGTCTCGCCGACCCTGCGGTCCTGGCGGCGATCGCGGACCTCGCGGCAGGGGGATCGCAGGGCGCCGTCGTGCGGGCGCTCGGCACCGCTCGGCTGCTCATCCCGCTCGTCGCCGAAGCGGGCGAGGTCGGCGAGACACCCGACGGTCGCCTCGTCGACAGGACCCAGGAACTCTCCATCGTCACGGTCGCCGGTCCCGACGGCCGCACGGTGATGCCGGCATTCACCTCGGTCGCCGCGATGCAGGCATGGGACGCCACCGCGCGGCCGATCCCGGTCGAGTCGCGTCGGGTCGCGATGGCGGCGGCGAGCGAGGACACCCAGCTCGTCGTCCTCGACCCGACCTCGCCGAGCGAGTTCGTCCTGCGTCGCCCCGCGGTGTGGGCGCTCGGCCAGGACCTCCCGTGGACGCCGTGCTTCGAGGACACCGCGGTCGCTGCGGCCTTCGCGGCCTCCGTCGAGGGGGAGCGGAGCGTCGCTCGCGTCGAGCTGGAACCCGGCGACCCGCTCGGGCGCTTCGCGGGCCCGGAACTGACGGTCGGTCTCGCCCTGCACCCGGGGCTCGATCGTGCCCAGGTCGGGGAGCTCGTCGGACGCCTGCAGCAGCGGTGGTCGACGGACGCGGCCATCGCGGAGCGCGTGGACAGCATGCGCGTCGCATTGCGCGCAGCCTGACCCGCGTCGCGCGTGGGTCAGCGCGGGTGCGCCGGTACGATGGCCCGGTGAGCACCAACCCGACGACCCAGCCCGGCACCGGCGAGACCACGTACGGTCCGACCGGCCGGCCCGTTCGGGCATTCCCCGTGCCGGAGGAGCTCGACGGTCACGGCCCCGCCCGCATCATCGCGCTCTGCAACCAGAAGGGCGGCGTCGGCAAGACCACGACGTCGATCAACCTCGGAGCGGCGCTCGCGGAGTACGGCCGCAAGGTCCTCGCCGTCGACTTCGACCCGCAGGGCGCGCTGTCCGCCGGCCTCGGTGTCCGGACCCACGACATCCCCACGGTCTACGACCTGCTCATGGGCTCCATCAAGGACCCGAACCAGGTCATCCAGCCGACGAACACCCCGTACCTCGACGTCATCCCGGCGAACATCGACCTCTCCGCGGCCGAGGTCCACCTCGTGAACGAGGTCGCCCGCGAGCAGATCCTGGCGAGCGTCCTCCGCAAGGTCGCCGGCGACTACGACGTCATCCTCGTGGACTGCCAGCCGTCGCTCGGGCTCCTCACCGTGAACGCGCTCACCGCCGCACACGGGGTGCTCATCCCGCTCGAGTGCGAGTTCTTCGCCCTCCGCGGTGTGGCGCTCCTCATCGAGACCATCGACAAGGTGCGCGACCGGCTCAACCCCGCGCTGAAGCTCGACGGCATCCTCGCCACCATGTACGACTCGCGGACGCTGCACTCGCGGGAAGTCATGGAGCGAGTGGTCGACACCTTCGACGACCGGGTGCTCGACACCGTCATCGGTCGCACCGTGAAGTTCCCCGACGCCACGGTGTCGGCGCGCCCCATCACGCAGACCGCTCCGGACCACGCTGCGGCGCACTCCTACCGGCAGCTCGCACGAGAGCTCGTCCAGCGTGGCGCCGTCGCCTGACCTCACTGCGGCCGGGTCCGGTTCCGGGTCGGGCACGTCCGACACGCCGGGATTCCGGGTCCGGCTCACGAACTTCGATGGACCGTTCGACCTCCTGCTCTCGCTCATCACGAAGCACGAGATGGACATCACCGAGGTCGCGCTCGGCGTCGTCACCGGCGAGTTCATCGCCTACGTCCGCCAGGCCGAGTCCGCCGAGGAACTCGACGAGGCGAGCGAGTTCCTGGTCGTCGCCGCGACCCTCCTCGACCTGAAGATCGTCGGGCTCCTGCCGCAGGGCGAACTCGTCGACGCGGAGGACGTCGCGCTCCTCGAAGCCCGTGACCTGCTCTTCGCCCGACTCCTGCAGTACCGGGCGTTCAAGCAGGCAGCGGACTGGTTCGGGTCGCGGTGGACGACCGAGTCGCGCCGTCACGTCCGGAGCGTCCGGCTCGAGGAACGCTTCCGCGCCACGACCCCGGAACTCGTCTGGACGCTCTCCGTGCAGGACTTCGCTGCGCTCGCCGCGCTGGCGTTCGCACCGCGGGAGATCCCGACCGTCGGCCTCGACCACCTGCACGCCCCGCTCGTGAGCATCCGGGAGCAAGCGGCCGTCGTCGTGTCGATCCTCCGCACCCGCGCCGAGTCGGGCACCCCGGACGTCTCGTTCCGTGAACTGGTCGCCGGCGTCGACATGACGGGTATCGTGGTGGCTCGTTTCCTCGCGATCCTCGAGCTCTACCGGAACGCGTCGATCACCTTCGAGCAGGACGAGCCGCTCGGGGAACTCACCCTGCGGTGGACCGCGGAGCACTGGACCGACGAGAGCCTCGCCAACCTTGGAGCCGACTATGACGGATGACGTCCACGACGTCTCCAGCGCCGAACCCGGTGGCGCCGAGGAGATCGGCGACGCACGGGCGATCGAGGAGTCGATGCGCGCGCACGCCACCGCGGCGTCCGCGTCTCCATCCACGTCCGCAGCCGCAGCGCCGGCGCCCGCGTCGGAGGCGCCCGTCGACCGGCAGCTCGAGGCGATCCTGATGATCGCGGACGAGCCGCAGTCGCTCGTCGCACTCGGCACGGCGGTCGGTGCGCCCGTGCCCGTCGTGCGGCAGGCCATCGAGCGCCTCGTCGCGGACTTCGACGGCGTCGACGGCACCATCCGCCGCGGGTTCGAACTCCGCGAGGTCGGCGGCGGCTGGCGGTTCTACGTCCGAGCCGACCTCGACGCCGTGGTCGAACAGTTCGTCGAGGCCGAACGGCCGTCCCGGCTGTCCCAGGCCGCACTCGAGACGCTGGCCGTCGTCGCCTACAAGCAGCCGATCACCCGCTCCCAGATCGCATCGATCCGGGCCGTCAACGTCGACGGGGTCGTCCGGACCCTGGTGGCGCGCGGGCTCATCGAGGAGTCGTTCACCGACTCCGAGACCGGCGCCATCAACTACGTCACATCCGATCTGCTCCTGCAGCAGCTCGGCATCAACTCGCTCGAGGAACTGCCGCTCATCTCGCCGCTCTTGGAAGACGGCGCTGACGGTTTCGAGCAGAACGAAGGGATCCCCGATGGCCGCGTATGAGGACGGACGACACGGCGACGCCGGTCGCGGGGGTGCTGGTCGTGGAGACGCGGGCCGCTCCGGCGGCGGACGGTCTGGAGGCTCGGGTCGCCCGGGCGGGTCGGATCGCGGTGGGTACGGGGCGCGTTCCGGTGGCTCGGACCGTGGTGGTTCGGACCGCGGCGGGTACGGGCGTCGCGATGACGACCGCGGTGGACGCTCCGGTGGCGCTGACCGCGGTGGGTACGGTGCACGTTCCGGCGGCTCGGACCGTGGCGGCTCCGACCGCGGCGGGTACGGGCGTCGCGATGACGACCGCGGTGGCCGCTCCGGTGGTGCGGATCGCGGTGGCTACGGCAGCCGTCCCGGCGCTGGCGACCGAGGTGGGTACACCAGCCGTCCCGGTGGCGACCGTTCGGGTGGGGCCGACCGCGGTGGCTACGGCAACCGTCCCGGTGGCGACCGTTCCGGTGGGGCGGATCGCGGTGGCTACGGCAACCGCACCGGCGGCGACCGTCCGTACGGCCAGCGGGACGACCGCGCGCCGAGCCGGCGGGACGACGACCGGGGGGCTCCTCGTCGTGACGACCGTGGGTACGGCCGCCGCGATGACGACCGGGGCGCTCCGCGCCACGATGACCGGGGTGCTCCTCGTGGTGACGACCGTGGGTACGGCCGCCGCGATGACGACCGGGGCGCTCCGCGCCGCGATGACCGGGGTGCTCCCCGTCGTGACGACCGTGGGTACGGCCGCCGTGACGATGACCGCAGCGCGCCCCGCCGTGACGACCGTGGCTACGGCCGGCGCGACGATGACCGCAGCGCGCCCCGCCGCGACGACCGTGGTGCTCCGCGCCGCGACGACGGCGGGTTCGTCCGCCGGGACGACCGCGGTGCCCCGCGCCGCGACGACCGTGGGTTCGTCCGCCACGACGACAGCCGCCACGACACCCGTGGCACGGGCCCGCGTGGGACCGACCGCCGTGACGACCGCACCGATCGCCGCGACGACCGTTCGGGCGACCGGCGCGACGACCGCGGGTACGGCCGCCGCGACGGCGAGCGACGGCCGGCTCCGACCGGCGACCGCCGCGTGGACCGCCCCCGGTGGAACAACGCCGACCGCGACCAGCGCGACCGCGAGCAGCGTGGGCGCGGCGACGACCGTCGGAGCACCCAGTCCCGCGACGGCGAGGCGAGCCGCGTGTGGCACAACGGGCGCCGGTACGTCGGCGGGACGGCCACCGTCCGGAACCGTGACCGTGGCACCACCCCGCGTCCCGAAGGGCAGCGCGACGGCAACGGCACTCCGCTCGAGGGCACGCCGGAACGCCCGATCATCCCCGACTGGGACGCAGCGGAGGGCGCCGCAGCCCCGGCCGAGCCGGAGGGTGAGCGCCTCCAGAAGGTGATGGCCGCCGCCGGAGTGGCATCGCGCCGCGTGGCCGAGAACCTCATCGCCGAGGGCCGCGTCAGCGTCAACGGCGAGGTCGTCGAGGCGCTCGGGCGTCGCGTGGACCCGGAGAAGGACGCGATCGCGGTCGACGGTGTCCCCGTGCAGGTCGACACGACCCGGCGGTACGTGCTCCTCAACAAGCCGACCGGTGTCGTCTCGAGCATGCTCGACGAGCGCGGCCGAGCCGACCTGTCGCAGTTCGTCGACAAGTTCGAGGAGCGCCTGTTCAACGTCGGGCGCCTGGACGCCGAGACGTCCGGCCTGCTGCTGCTGACGAACGACGGCGCGCTCGCCCACGTGCTCGCGCACCCGTCGTTCGGCGTGACGAAGACCTACATCGCGAAGGTCGCCGGGAACGTGTCGCCGGCCACCGTGCAGGTCCTGCTCGACGGCGTGGACCTGGAGGACGGCCCGATCGCCGCGGACAAGGTCCGGCTGCTCGAGTCGTCCCGCGGGGAGTCGCTCGTCGAGCTGACGCTGCACTCCGGCCGCAACCGCATCGTCCGCCGCATGCTCGACGCGGTCGGGCACCCGGTGAACGAGCTGGTCCGCCGCTCGTTCGGTCCGCTGCACCTCGGGAGCCTGCCGAGCGGGCGGACCCGGGAGGTGAACGGCGTCGAGCTCGGCAAGCTGCTCGGCATCGCGCGTGGCGCGACGTCCGAAGCCGCCGAGCGCGGCACCGCGGCGAACGAGACCGCCGAGGAGTCGAGCGACTGACCCCGCTGCGGTACGGCGTGGGCTACTCGCGTCGTGCCGCACGGTACTCGTCCGCTCCCGCACGCCAGCGTTCTGCTTCGACGTCGAAGTCCGGGACGCCGTCGAGGTCGGGGCCACCGGCGGCGAAGTGCTCCACGATCGCGGCGTTGGCGCCCGCACCGATCGATGCACCACGGTCGATCATCGTCTGCTCGTAGGCACGGATCGCGTCGTCGAGGTCGGTGCCGTCCCGCAGCGCCAGGATGATCGCGCGCGCGAGTTCCGCACCGTCGAGCATCGCCAGGTTCACCCCGTTGCCGCCGAACGGCGACATCACGTGCGCGGCGTCCCCGAGCAGCGTGACGCCGGGGACGTGCTCCCACGCCATCGGCGTCGGGAGCGCCATGATCGGGCGGTTCGGCAGCGTCCCTTCGCTCTCGTCGACGATGCGGAGCAGGTCGGGCGAGAAGTCTGCGAACCGTGACCGGATCTCGGCCCGGACGCGCTCGGTGTCCGTCAGCTGGGTCGCGTTCGCATCGAGGGACGGGCTGCCCGCGAGCAGCCCGCCGCGCCCGTCCGCGACGCCGAGGCCGGCTTCGGCGAGCCAGTCGAGCGGCACGCGCATGCCCAGGTACCCCCGGACGACGTCGTCGCTGTTCCGCTGCAGGATCATCGAGCGGCCGTCGCCGTTCACCCAGAGGTGGCCGTCGCCGACGAGCCGTGCGATGTGCGGGTGCGCCGTCGACACCGACGAGAAGACGACCTCCACGAAGCTGACCCCGGTGTACCGGGGGAGTGCGTCGGTCAGGGCGGAACGGACGCGGGACCACGCCCCGTCGGCACCGATCACGACGTCGGCCGAAGCCCCGTCGGCATCGGCGAAGCGCAGACCGCGCGAGCCGCCGCGGACTTCCGTGAGCCGGTGCCCCCAGCGGATCGTGCCCGGGCGGAGCGAGTCGGCGAGCAGCGTGCGGAGCTGCGCGCGGTCGATCTCCGGTGCCGCGAACTCGTCCGGCGCAGCCAGGTGCTCCATCAGCACGGTGCCGTCCGGCGCCGCCATCCGCTTCGACTGGCCTTCGGGGCGGGCGAGCGCGATGAACTCGTCGAGGAGCTCGGCGTCCTCGATCGCGATCTGCCCGCTGTCCGCGTGGAGGTCGAGCGTGCCGCCCTGCGTCCGGGAGGACAGCGACGCGTCGGCGTCGTACACGGTGACGTCCACACCGGCGAGCTGCAGGACGCGGGCGCAGAGGAGTCCTCCGGGGCCGGCGCCGATGACGGCGATGCGGGGCTGCGGGTTCATGAGGTCTCCTGTCGACGCTGTCTGCCGAACGATCGTTCGGTCAGGAGGAACGGTACCTCCCGAACGATCGTTCGGCAAGTAGACTCATCACCGTGACCGACAGCACCCCGACCCGACGCCCGGGCAGCGAGACCCGCGCGGAGATCCTCCGCGTCGCCCTCGAGCTCTTCACGAGCCGGGGGTTCGAAGGCACCTCGATCCGGGACATCTCCGAAGCGCTCGGGGTCACGAAGTCGTCGCTCTACTACCACTTCGCCAGCAAGGAAGCGATCCTCCGTGCGCTCCTCGACGACCGTCGCAGCGAGCTCGACGAACTCCTCGCGTGGATCGACGACCAGCCGCCGGCCCCGGACCTGCTGCAGCGTGCGGCGCTCCGGTGGGTGGACTCGACGTCGGCCGGACGGATCCGGGGGATGCGCTTCGCCCACGCCAACCGCCCGATGATGCACAAGCTCGCGACCGAAGGCGGTGACATCCGCTCCTGGTTCGACGAGGTGGTGGAACGGCTCGTCCCGGCAGACGCCCCGTGGACCGAGAAGCTCCGCGCGCGCATGGCCTTCGACACCGTGAGCGCCGCGCTCTTCGCCGCCCTCGGGACCGACGCGCCCCAGGACGAGGTCATCGCCACCGCCCGCGCCGCGACGCTCGCCCTCACCCGACCAGGAGCCGCCACCCGACCAGGAGCCGCCACCCGACCAGGAGCCACCACCCGATCGGGAGCAACCACCCCACCAGGAGCAACCGCCCGACCGACGCCGACCGACAGCACGGGGCCGGTCGATAGGCTTACGCGGTGACCGACATGAGCCAGCACGACACGACCGCCGAGGTCGACCGTCGGGTCCGCGGGCCCGTCCGCGTCGTCGGTGCCGGTCTGCTCGGCGCCTCGATCGGGCTCGGCCTCCGGCAGAAGGGCGTCGAGGTGATCCTCGACGACGTCTCACCGGCCGCACTGGCACTCGCCGTCGACTACGGCGCCGGGCGCCGTCCGGCCGAGGGCGACGCGCCGGAGCTCATCGTGGTGGCGGTCCCGCCGGACGTCACCGCGCAGGTCGTGGAGCGTGAACTCGCGGCCTACCCCGACGCCGTGGTCACGGACGTCGCCAGCGTGAAGTCCGTGCCGCTCGAGCGGCTCCGCGCCGCCGGCGCCGACGTCTCCCGGTACATCGGGTCCCACCCGATGGCCGGACGGGAACGCAGCGGCCCGACGGCGGCCAGGGCGGACCTGTTCATCGGCCGTCCGTGGGTGATCGCAGGGCACGACGCGATCACGTACCGGCGCGCCGCCGTGGTCGAGGACCTCGCCCTCGACCTCGAGGCGACGGTCATCCAGATGGAGCCGGAGCCCCACGACCGTGCGGTCGCGATGATGTCCCACGTCCCGCAGCTCGTCTCGACCCTGATGGCGTCGCGCCTGCAGGACGCACCCGAAGCGGCGCTCGAACTCGCGGGCGGCGGTGTCCGTGACGTCACGCGCGTGGCGTCGAGCGACCCGGGGCTCTGGGTGCAGATCATCGGTGCGAACGCCGCCCACATCCGACCGGTGCTCGCCGACCTGCGCGACGAGCTCACCCGCGTCATCGACGCACTCGCGGACCCCGAGGCGCCCGGTGCGCCCCGCACGATCGCCGAGACGATCGCGTCGGGCAACCGCGGTGTCGAGCGTCTCCCCGGCAAGCACGGCACCACCAAGCGCTTCGCCCAGGTCGTCGTCCTCGTCGACGACCGACCCGGGCAGATCGCCGAACTCATGACGACCATCGGTGAGATCGGCATCAACCTCGAGGACCTGCGCCTCGAGCACTCACCGGGCGCACCGATCGG
Source organism: Curtobacterium sp. ZW137 (assembly GCF_003762905.1). Lineage (GTDB taxonomy): Bacteria > Actinomycetota > Actinomycetes > Actinomycetales > Microbacteriaceae > Curtobacterium. The sequence goes on from NZ_RJKS01000007.1 coordinate 33,262, forward strand.
CATCGTCGAGGTGTCGGTCGTCCCCGAGCAGGAACAGCGACTCGTCGAGGAACTCGAGAGCCGCGGATGGAGGATCGCAGCAGCATGGGCCTGAACCCCGACCAGATGCACGACGAGTCCGGCGTGACCGGCGGCCCGGACAGCCCCGACACGGGTCTCCCGACGCCGGGGGACCAGCCCGGGCCGGCAACGGGGAGCGCCGGCAGCGGTGGCGCCGACGGCCAGGGTGGCGGCGAGCCCGGTCTCACCCGTGACCCGCTGCCGTCCGGCCTCGCCGACGGCGCGTACGTCGCCAAGTTCGTGATCGCCGTCGACGGCCCCGCTGGGAGCGGCAAGTCCAGCGTCTCCCGGGCAGCCGCCCGTGCGCTCGGCTTCGGCTACCAGGACACCGGCGCCGCCTACCGGGCGCTCGCCTGGCACGCGCTGCAGCTCGGCGTCGACCTCGACGACGCGAGCGCGATCCTGGCCAGCTGGGACACGTTCGAGTACGAGATCGGCACCGACCCCGACGCGTACTTCGTCCGGGTCGGCGGCACCGACGTGACCGACGCGATCCGCACCCCCGAGGTGACCGGAGCAGTGGCGCACATCGCGAAGCTCCCCGAGGTCCGCGAACGCCTCGTGCAGCTCTTCCGGAACGTGATGCGGAAGGCCGACGCGCGGGGCATCATCACCGAGGGTCGCGACATCACGACGGTCGTCGCACCCGACGCCGAGGTCCGGATCCTCCTGACCGCCGACGAGCAGGTTAGAATGGCTCGGCGCTCGGCAGAGGTCACGACCCAGTCGGCCGCCGAGACCTCGGCAGCACTCGCCCGACGAGACGCCGCCGACGCGAAGGTCGTCGACTTCATGAACGCCGCTGACGGTGTCACGACGCTCGACTCCACCGACCTCGACTTCGACCAGACCGTCCAGGCGGTCGTCGACCTGGCCCGCACGGCCGGGCACTGACACGCGACCACACGGTCGCCGGCAAGGAAACCACCATGGCGCAACTGGACAACGGACCAGAGCACGACGACTTCCCGGAGTACGACGACTCCCTGGGTGAGCGGATCGCGAGCCTCGACGAATCCGAGGCAGAGCAGCGGGCGACCGCGCTCCGCGCCGGGCTCGAGGACTACGAGCTCGACGAGGAAGACGTCGCCCTCCTCGAAGCCGGCACCCTCGGCGAGGACGGCATCGCCTACCTCCCCGCGCTGCCGGTCCTGGCGATCGTCGGTCGCCCGAACGTCGGCAAGTCCGCGCTCGTGAACCGCATCCTCGGTCGCCGCGAAGCCGTCGTGCAGGACGTCCCCGGCGTCACGCGCGACCGCGTCAGCTACAAGGCCGACTGGAACGACAAGCGGTTCACCCTCGTCGACACCGGCGGGTGGGAGCCGGACGCCAAGGGCATCAACGCGTCCGTGGCGCTCCAGGCGGAGGTCGCGATCGACCTCGCCGACGCCGTGCTGTTCGTCGTCGACGTCACGGTGGGCATCACCGCGACCGACGAGCACGTCGTGAAGATGCTCCGCGGCACCGACAAGCCCGTGATCGTCGTGGCGAACAAGGCCGACGACGACCGCCGCGACCTCGAGGCCTTCGCGCTCTGGAACCTCGGGCTCGGCGAGCCGCACCCCGTCTCGGCGCTCCACGGCCGTGGCGTCGCGGACCTCCTCGACCTCATCATCGCGACCCTCCCCGACGTCTCCGCCGTCGCGAAGCAGGAGATCGGTGGCCCGCGCCGCGTCGCGATCCTCGGTCGCCCGAACGTCGGCAAGAGCTCGCTGCTCAACAAGGCCGCCGGTGAAGAGCGCGTCGTCGTGAACGAGCTCGCCGGCACCACCCGTGACCCGGTCGACGAGCAGGTCGAGCTCGGCGGCCGTGTCTGGCGCTTCGTCGACACCGCCGGCATCCGCAAGCGCGTGCACCTCCAGCAGGGCGCGGACTTCTACGCCTCGCTCCGCACCACGGCCGCCCTCGAGAAGGCCGAGGTCGCGGTCGTCGTCCTCGACGTCACCGAGCCCGTCTCCGTGCAGGACCTCCGCATCATCGACCTCGTCCTCGAGTCGGGTCGCGCCCTGGTCCTCGCGTACAACAAGTGGGACCTCCTCGACGACGAGCGCCGTCGCTACCTCGAGCGCGAGATCGAGCAGGACCTGGCGCACGTCGCCTGGGCGCCCCGCGTCAACATCTCGGCACGCACCGGTCGTCACCTCGAGAAGCTCGTCCCGGCCCTCGAGACCGCGCTCGAGTCGTGGGACACCCGCATCCCGACGGGCAAGGTCAACGCCTTCATCGCCGAGCTCGTGCAGGAGCACCCGCACCCGGTCCGCGGTGGCCGTCAGCCGCGCATCCTGTTCGGCACGCAGGCCGCGAGCCAGCCGCCGACGTTCGTGCTCTTCACGACGCAGTTCCTCGACCCGCAGTACCGCCGGTTCATCACCAGGCGTCTGCGCGAGGTCTGGGGCTTCGCCGGCACGCCGATCACCGTGAACATGCGCGTGCGCGAGCGCCGGAAGCGCACCTGATCCACCAGCGCGGGTGACGTGCACGGGCGTACGCTCCGTGCATGTCACCCGGGCACGGGCCCACGCCGAACGGCTGGGCAGCAATCGGAGCGGTCAGCGTCGCGATCATCGCCGCGCTGTGCTTCTGGTTGCTCGCGCCGCCTCCGGTCGCCCACACGACCGTCGGCCGGGCGCCGGTCAACGCGGTGGCGACGCTGCCCCCGCTCGACGAGCCCTGGTACCGCACCGGGTTGCCCGTCGACGGCACGATCGTCTCGATCGGCGTGCACACCACCGGGCACGTGACCGTCACGCGGTCCGGCGCGCGGTCGATCCGCGTGACGATCACGGGTTTCACGACCGACATCGCGACGGCCGACATCCGCGTGCAGCTCACCGGCGGTGACGTCGTCGGCACCGGGCAGCGTGCGCGGTGGATCCCGGACGGCGACCCCGTCGAGATCGGGGTGATCCCGCACGGCGCCACCTCGGCCGTGATCGACGTCGGCATCCCGCAGATCCTGCCGGACGAGGTGCACTCGCTCGTCGTCCTCGACTGGAACACGACCACCATCCTGGGTGGTGCCGAGCTCCTGCCAGGCCGCTGACGGCCCCGGAACCGCGCACGGGACGGACGCGACCAGCGCTGGCGACGCGTGTCCAGCCTCCTGGCCGTCGTTCCGGACTGGAGGCTCGTGGTCCGCCGGGTGCGCCGGATACGGCACCATGGACGGGTGACGCAGCAGACCCTGGCCGACCGGATGTGGTGCCGCCTGCGGCTCGACCGGCTGGCCGGCGGCCGAGCGGGCGGGTACGTGATCCGTGAGTCGATGCTCGAGCACCCGGACACCGTGCGGTCCTTCCGCTGGATCCGGTGGCTGCTCGTCGCCGAGACCGTCGTCGGACTCGCCGCGATCGTCATCGCGATCGTCCTCACACACGCGGGCCAGACCATCCCGTGGGCGGTCTGGTTCCGGGCGACCGTCGTGCTCCTCATCACGCTGACCCTCTACGTCTTCGCGTGGCGTGCGCAGCTGGGCTACTACTGGGCGTACCAGCGACTCCGGTTGTTCAGCCGGATCTTCCCCGTCGTGACGCTCGTCATCGCGGCGATCCCGAACCTGTACCCGTTCTGGATGGTCGTCGAGCAGATCGTGTTCTCCGTGCTCATGATCGGCATCGGTGACGTGCTCACCTCGGACCACATGCGCACGACGTTCCCGAAGCCCGCACGGCCCACCGCTCCGTAGGATCGGTCCATGGCGATCATCCTCGGCGTGCGGTTCCGGCCGGACGACCTCCCGCGGTTCGCGGGTGAGCTCTTCGCGTCCGTGGTGGCCGGTGGGGCGCTGCCGGCTGCGACCGCGGAGGCGATCGCCGCACTCGCGGAGTCCGGTGGCGGCGCGGTCGACGTCGAGGCGTTCGACGCTGCGGAGTTGCTGGCGTACGTGCTCGCGGTCGTCGATGCCGAGGCACGCCTGCCCGACGGCGCCTTCACCGAGCACGTCCACCCGGGTGAGCGACGCGCACGCGTCGAGGAAGCCGTGCGACGACTGGTGGGGTACCGGGCCTGACCGTCCCCGCCGGCGTGCGGAGCATCGTGGACGCCATGACGAACACGACGCTCCCCGGCGGTGCCTTCCGCCTCGCCGACGACCTCGAACTCACCCGTGTCGGGTACGGCGCGATGCAGCTCACCGGACCGCACGTCTTCGGCCCACCCGCCGACCGCGACGAGGCGATCCGGGTGCTCCGGACCGTCGTGGAACTCGGCATCACGCACATCGACACCTCGGACTACTACGGGCCGTACGTCACGAACGAGCTCATCCGCGAGGCCCTCTCGCCGTACCCGGCCGACCTCCGCATCGTGACGAAGGTCGGCGCGCGACGCGACGAGCGGGGCGGGTGGCCGAACGCCCGGGAGCCGCACGAACTCGTCGAACAGGTGCACGGCAACCTCCGGAACCTGGGCGTCGAGCGGCTCGACGTGGTGAACCTCCGGATGGGCGGCTTCGACGCGCCCGAACCCGGGTCCATCGCGCCGCAGTTCGAGGCGCTCGCCGAGCTGCAGCAGCAGGGACTCATCAACCACCTCGGTGTGTCGACGGTCACCGCGGAGCAGCTGGCGGAGGCCCAGTCCATCGCCCCGGTGGTCTGCGTGCAGAACCTCTACAACGTGGCCCGCCGGGAGGACGACGCACTCGTGGACCTGACGGCGGAGCAGGGAATCGCGTTCGTGCCGTACTTCCCGCTCGGCGGCTTCTCGCCGATCCAGTCGTCCGCGCTCGACGCCGTCGCAGCGCGGCTCGAGGTGTCCCGGCTGACGGTCGCACTCGCCTGGTTGCTGCAGCGCTCGCCGAACATCCTGCTCATCCCGGGGACGTCGTCCGTGGCGCACCTGCGGGACAACGTGGCGTCGGCGGGGTTCACCCTGCCGGAGGACGCCCTGGCGGAACTGGACGCGATCGGCGCCGAGTAGGCGCCGCCCGGACCCTTCGGCTGGAACCCGCGCGCGGCTACGCCACGGTCGCGAGGGCGAACGGCAGCACCGCTGACGCCCCCGCACGCCGGAGTTCCCGGCCGGCGACGGTCATCGTCCACCGGCTGTCGACCAGGTCGTCGACGAGCAGCACCGGCCCGTCGTGCGACTGCAGCGCCGCCGACAGTTCGGGGCCGACCGCGAACGTCTCCCACACGCCGGACAGGCGGTAGGCGCTGTTCGTCGCGCCGTCCCCGCGCGGTACCCCACCGTCGCGGTCGAGCGTCCCGAGGAACTCGAGCTTGCCGATCGACGACAGCGCCTGCGCCAGCGACGCGACGAGCTGCGGCCGTGACCGCGAGGACATCGCCACGACGCCGGTCGGCCGGGTCTCCCACGGCCAGTCCCGCAGCGCGCGGATGCACCCGTCGAGGAGTTCCCGCGACACCGGCGCGTCGGGGACCCCCGGTGCGAAGAGCGCCCGGAGCGGCCCGCCCCACCCGAGGTCGGTCAGGCGTGCGACGGCGCGGCCAGGCGCGACCACCTCACCGGGCGCGAGCTTGCCGCGGACGGGGACGTCGAGCGCGGACATGCCCGACGGCCACTGGGCGCGCGGGGCGATCTCCACCCCGACCTTGTCGAGCGCCGAGGCGGCACCGGCGGTGGCGCCGTCGGGGACGTCGACCGGGTACCAGACCCCGGCGCAGTTGTCGCAGCGCCCACACGGTTCGGCCGAGGGGTCGTCGAGGTCCTGCTGCAGGAGCTGCATGCGGCACGCGGAGGTCGACTCGTAGTCGAGCATCGACGCCGCTTCTGCCGCCCGGGCAGCGGCGACGCGCTCGTACCGCACGGAGTCGTACTCCCACGGCTGCCCGGTGGACACCCACCCGCCGGCGACCCGGCGGACGGCACCGTCCACGTCGAGCACCTTGAGCAGGAGTTCGAGTGTGGACCGCTTGATGTCGACGAGCCCTTCGAGCGCGACGGTCGACAGGGCGCTGTCCGTGGAGAGCGCTCCGAGCACCGCGGTGGCGCGTGCGGACGTCGGCATCGAGGCGCTGGCGAAGTACTTCCAGATCTCCTGGTCTTCGTACCCGGGGAGCAGGACCACGTCGGCGTTGTCGGTGGCACGCCCCGCGCGACCGATCTGCTGGTAGTAGGCGACGGGGGAGGACGGCGCACCGACGTGCACCACGAACCCGAGGTCGGGCTTGTCGAACCCCATCCCGAGCGCACTGGTGGCGACGAGCGCCTTCAGCTCGTTCCCCTTGAGCTGCTGCTCCAGCTGTTCACGCTCGTCGGTGTCGGTGCGGCCGGTGTACGCGCGGACGGCGTAGCCGCTCTCCCGCAGGAGTCGGGCGATGTCCTCGGCCGCGGAGACCGTCAGCGTGTAGATGATGCCGCTGCCCGGCAGGTCGCCGAGGTGTGCGAGGAGCCACCCCAGGCGCGCGCGGGCGTCGGGCAGCGTCAGGACACCGAGCCGCAGCGAGGCCCGTGCGAGCGACCCGCGGATGGTGAACACCGGGTCGGACGGGCCGGCGGTGAGCTGCTCGGCGACGTCCTCGACCACGCGCTCGTTCGCGGTCGCGGTGGTGGCGAGGACGGGCACGCCGTGCGGCAGGGAGCGGATGAGCTCGGCGAGCCGGCGGTAGTCCGGCCGGAAGTCGTGGCCCCAGTCGGAGATGCAGTGCGCTTCGTCGACGACGAGCATCCCCATCCTGGCGATGAGCGACGGGAGTTGTTCGTCGCGGAACTTCGGGTTGTTCAGCCGCTCGGGGGAGACGAGGAGCACGTCGATCTCGTCGCGCGCGAGCTTCGCCTGGGTCTCCGTCCACTCGTGCGCGTTCGCGGAGTTGATCGACACGGCGCGGACCCCGGCTCGGGCGGCCGCCGCGACCTGGTCACGCATGAGCGCGAGGAGCGGCGAGACGAGGACCGTCGGCCCACCGCCGCGACGACGCAGGAGCAGGGTCGCGAGGAAGTACACGGCGGACTTGCCCCACCCGGTGCGCTGCACGACGAGGGCACGCTGCCGGTGCTCCACCAGGGCGGAGATCGCCTCGAGCTGGCCCGGGTGGAAGACCGCGTCCGGCCGGCCGGTGAGCGCCGCGAGGGCCTCCTGCGCTTCCGCAGCGATCTCCGCCGACGGCGGAGCCGCGGCGGGTGCCGGGGCGGGAACCGAGGCCGGGACGGACGGGACGGAGCCGAGCGCGGGGGTGGACATGACCCCATGCTGTCAGGACCCGCCGACGAAACCGGCACCGGGCCTCCAGGCTGTGGAGAACTCGCGCTACTGGTACGTGACCAGCGACGGCGTCGGCGCCACCTCGTCCATGGTCTGGGACGGGGAGAGCATCGGCTGGTCCTCGTCGAAGAAGTTCTTCCACCCCCAGTGCACGCCCGCCGGGGCATCGGCGTGCAGCGCCTTCCACGTGGCCTGCTTGTCGGGCTGCGAGCCCTGGCCGTCCGCGTGGATGAGCAGATCGAGCTCCGGATGCGACCGCAACGCGGACCGGTCCTGGATCATCGACAGCCGGAACTGGTGCAGGACCAGGGCCTTCGGCGGCAGGCCCTCCGACCGGACCAGCGACGCGAGCCAGTCCGAGACCTGGTTCACCTCGGCGGCGCTGACGCTCCCGATCTGCTCCAGCGGGACCTGGTCCGGCCCGAGTCGCCACTCCGGGTCGAGCGCGAGCCAGACCCCCGGCCGCTCCAGGAGCGATTCGTAGCGCTTCGCCTGCGACAGGAAGTCGGAGCGCCCGGGCTGCAGGTCGATGATCACCGGCATGCCGGCGTCGTGCGCGGCATCGACGTACGGTTCGAGGGTGGAGACCGGCAGCTCGCTCGAGTAGTCCCCGTCCGCCCCGGCGCTGCCCGCCGCGACGGTCGCGATGAGCTCGAACGCGGGCGTGACCGGCTCGTCCGACACGCTGTCGTAGGACGCCGCGAGCTGCTTCGTCCGCGCCACCGACGCGGCCGGGTCCTGCTCGCCGAGGACGCCGAGTGCCGGCGCGCCCGGGGCGCCGTACGTCGCGACGTACCGGTGCCCGTCGAACGGCCGCTGACCACCGTGCGGCAGCTGCCACCCGCTCTCCGCCGCGCGGACCGTCCACGTCGGGTCACCGAGGTCCGCGAACGCGGACCCGACCAGGACCGTCGGCGACGACCGGTGCGCGTGGAGCGCTTTGAGGACGTCGGGTGCGGCCGCCGGGTCGGTCACGCCCTCCGGCATGGTCACCACGTGCGCACCCGCCGCCGTCGCCGTCCCGACGACCGCAGCGTCGGCCGTCCTGTCCGCCACCACCACGGTCGCCGGCCGGGAGGCCCGGGTCGTCGCCGCAGCGGTCGTCGCGTCCGGCGCGGCGCGGCGCTCGAGCCCGGTGTCGACCTCGACGTCGCCCTCGGCCTGGTACCAGCGGGCGTCGAGGCGGTCGAGTTCCTTGCCGACGGCGTTGCTCTTCGTGTCTTTCGTGTCCTTCGTGTCCGTCAGCAGGACGGGGACGTGGGCGGTGCGGGCGGCGCTCGCCGCGTGGCGGATCGCCTCGGCGTCGTCCGACGGTGCGACGACCGCCCCGGGAGCGCTGGCGAAGAGCGCGCGACTCGCCCGGATCGACCGTGCGGCCGGATCCGGCTCGGCGGCGACGGTCACGGTGTCGGACGGTGCCTTCGTCAGCGTCGGACGGGCGGTGTCGGGTGCGGAACCACTGCATCCGGCGACACCGACCACGAGGCCGGTGACCGCGAGCGCGAGGAGGGCACGGGCGGGACGGGAACGCATCGGGCCACCCTAGGGGAGGCGCGCTGGGCGGCTCGTGGCCGTGGTGGCCGCCCTTCCGCAGGCGGGAACGATCGAGTGCGCAGACGTCGTGCTCCAGGTGGCCGCACACCCACAACGTCTGCGCACTCGATCGGGGCGGGGCGGGTGCGCGCGGGTGGCGCGGCGAGGGTCCTGCGTCCGCTATGCTGGTCGGGCTGCTCCGCGCTCGGTCGGGTGCGGGTGGCGGAGTCCTCCGGGGCTTCGAGTTCGCAAGGACTCAGAGTCCGCAAGGACTCGCGGGCTGTGGCGCAGCTTGGTAGCGCACTTGACTGGGGGTCAAGGGGTCGCAGGTTCAAATCCTGTCAGCCCGACCGAACACCAGGGTCACGAAGACCCGACCACGACGAAGGTCCCAGCCGATCGGCTGGGACCTTCGTCGTTTCCAGGGGGGTGTCGTGGGCGCGGCGACATCTGACGGCGCGACCGCTGCCGCCCGGCGGTCTGCCGCTCGCGCGTTCCCGGCGTCCAAGTTTGGAAGAGCACTGGGAAAAGGACCATCCTCGTCCCCTCTTGTGGGGTGGAACTGCTCGTTTCGAGTGGAAACCTAGGGTGAACTCAACATTGGCGTTGACAGCGGGATGTGGGCACTCCTACGATCGGCTCACCCGAACCCCTGGTGCTCCAATGGAGGAGTCTCATGACAGCGACGTCAGAACCCCAGTCCCCGCCGACCACGACCCCTGACCCGACGGGCCGGATCTCCTTCGGCCGGCTGCTCGCGTGGTCGTCCTCGCACGCGTCGCAGGCCGGGTCCGTGATCGTCCTGACGTACTTCACGATCTACTGCACGGACACGCTCGGGCTCGCCCCCGCCGTGGTCGGCGGGCTCCTCCTCGCGAGCAAGCTCGTCGACGCGGTCGGGGTCCTCTTCGCCGGCTGGCTCGTCGACGCGTCCCCGGAGACCCGGTGGGGCAAAGCACGTCCCTACGACCTCGCGATCATCGGGATCTGGGTCTTCACCGCCGTGCTCTTCTCCACTCCCGGCGGGCTCGGCGAGGTCGCCGAGTACGCGTGGGTGTTCGTCAGCTACCTGCTCGTGACCGCGGTCTTCTCCCCGCTCTTCCTCGCGAACCAGCCGCTCTACCTCGCGCGGGCCTTCGCGAACCGGGACGCGTACACGAAGGCATCCTCGGCGTCCGGCATCGTCATCGGCGTGATCAGCCTCGTCGTGGGCATCGTCTTCCCCGTGCTCGTGGGGCAGGCGGGCAAGTCCACGACCGCGTGGTCGCACATGATCCTGGTGTTCGCGGTCCCGCTGGCGCTCATCGGCCTCATCCGGTTCTGCACCGTGCGGGAGACCCACCAGCCGAACCCGGCGGAGGCGCAGCGGGCGACGCTCCGCGACATCATGACGGTCCTGAAGAGCAACCCGTACCTGTGGAGCGTCTCGGGGATCCAGTTCGTCATCGCCGTGCTCGGCAACTTCGGCGCCCTGGCCTACTACTACCGCTACGTCGTCGGCAACGTCGGACTCCTGGGCATCGCCGGTGCGCTGGCGATCCTCATCCTGCCCGTGATGCTGTTCTTCCCCCGGATCATCAAGCGGTACTCCATCTCCGCGATCATCATGGTGTCGTCCGTGCTCGGGGCCATCGGGTTCGCGATGTACTCCTTCGCCGGGGCGAACATCCCGCTGCTGCTCGTCGCCGCACTGTTCACCGCCGCGGGCAGCACACCGATCGCCTTCCTGCTCCCGGTGCTCGTGATCGACAACGCGACGTACAACGAGTCGAAGGGGAACCGACGTCTCGAGAGCGTGGGCGGGGGCGTCACCAGCTTCGCGCAGAACCTCGGTGTCGGCGTCGCCGCGGGGATCGGCGGCATCGTGCTCTCGATCGCCGGGTACGACGGCACCCGCGCGGTGCAGACGCCGTCGGCGACGCTCGGGATCATCGCCGTGAACAGCTGGCTGCCGGCCGCGCTGTCGATCGTGGCCGCGGTCATCGCCTGGCGGTACCAGCGGTTCGAACGGGACCTGCCGGCGATCACCGCCTCGGTGATGGTGCAGCGCGAGCGGGCGGCGAAGGGCACGGCATCGGGAGACGACACCGGTGACGGCCCTACGGTGATGCGATGACCACCACCGAAGGCACCCGGAACAAGCGCGGCCCCTACGCCCGGTCGCAGCAACGCCGCGAGACCATCGCGCGTGCCGTCCTCGACATCGTCGACGAACTCGGCCACGAGAAGGTCACCACGGCCCTGGTCGCCGAGCGGTCCGGCACCAACGAGGCGACCCTGCTGTACCACTTCCCGACGAAGGACCACCTCGTCATCGCCGCCCTCGAGCTCTCCGACTCGCTCGCGGCGCACCGGGACCCGACGACCGGCGCCAGCGCCCTCGCCACGGACCTCGACCTCGACGGCCTCCGCGAGGTGGCGAACGCCCGGACGCAGACCGAGCTGCACCGACGACGCCTCTACCAGGTGATCAAGGGGCAGGCCGTGTCCGAGGACCACCCGGCGGCCGAGTACATCGCGCACCGGACCGCGGCGGCCATCGAGCTGTGGACCGCGGTCGTCGAACAGCAGCAGCGGAGCGGCCTCGCGCACCCGTCCCTCGACCCGGCAGCGGTCGGGCGCCAGGTCTTCGCCCTCTGGGAGGGACTGGCGACGATGAACGCGGTCGACCCCGACCTCGACATCGGCGAGATGCTCCTCGACGGCATCCGCCGGCTCACCGGCCGGAACTGGACCGAGATGATCGCGACCATGACCACCCCGACGGCCGGGCTCTGACCCGCCACCCCACGACGTCGCCCCACCCGGTGGAGCGAGGAGGAGCACCATGACCGACACGACGCAGGTGTCCGACCCGACCGACATCCCCTTCGCGGACACCGCCGCGCGCCCCTGGACGGACGTGGACGAGTGGCGTGACGAACCGGTCCGGCACCGCTACGTCCACGGCGGCTTCACGGGCACCGACACGCGCTTCTCGTTCTACTTCCCGCCCGCCGAGCAGTACCAGGGGCGCTTCTTCCAGCACGTCACGCCGCGCCCCCTGTCGGAGGACCTCGCGCAGCAGGCGTCCGGACAGGCCGACAAGATCGGCTTCGCTGCCGCGAGCGGCGCGTACTTCGTCGAGACCAACGGCGGTGGCGAGGCGGCCGGGGACCCGATGTCCGGGGTCGACCCGCGGATCGGCGCCTACGAGGCCAACGCCGCGGCCGCCCGGTACTCGCGCGTCGTCGCCGAGGAGGTCTACGGACCGCACCGTCCGTTCGGCTACGCGTACGGCGGCAGCGGCGGCGCGTACCGGACGATCGGCGCCGCGGAGAACACGACGGGGGTCTGGGACGGCTACGTGCCCTACGTCGTCGGGAGTCCGATGGCGATCCCGAACGTCTTCACGGTGCGGATGCACGCGCAGCGGATCCTGCACGACGCCTTCCCGGCGATCGTCGACGCGTACGACGCCGGCAGCGACCGCGCACCGGCCGAGCTGCTCGCCGACGTGCTGACCGAGGCGCAGGCCGCGGCGCTCGCCGAGGTGACACGGATGGGCTTCCCGCCGCGCGCCTGGTTCGCGTGGGGGACCCTGGGGACGCACGCGTTCAGCGCGCTCTACCCGGGCATCGTGATGGCCGACCCGGCGTACTTCGACCACGACTTCTGGAACGTCGACGGCTACCTCGGCGCCGACCCCGACGACCCGATCCACGCGGAGCGCACCCTCGTGGAGACGTCGGTCGCGGCCCTGCTGTCCACCGCGGACGCCGTGGCCGCGGGCCTCGTCCCGGACCGGTCGGCGTTCACCGGTGTCGGTGGGGTCGAACCGGTCTACGACGAGGTCCGCGCGACGGACGTGGCGGCGTTCACGCTGGGTCACACCCTCGACCACGACGTCGCCGGAGCGGAACTGCAGGTCCTCACGGGTGCAGCGGCCGGCGCGCGGATCCGGCTCAGCGGCACCACCGGCGACGCGGCGGTCATCGACCTCGACAACGACCCCGAGACGGTCGGCCGCATCGCCGTCGGCGACCGGGTCCGGGTCGACAACGCGAACTTCCTCGCCGCGCAGACCTACCACCGGCACCAGGTCCCCGACGCCTCGTACGCCGTGTGGGACCAGTTCCGCGACGCCGACGGCCGGCCCGGCTCGCCGCAGCGGCCCTTCCTCCTCGGACCCCTGTTCGCGGCCAGTGCGTCCGGGACCGTGCAGACCGGCCGGATCAGCGACAAGACGATCGTCGTCGCGTGCCTGCTCGACCGCGAGGCGTTCGCGTGGCAGGCGGACTGGTACCGCTCGCGGGTCGTCGAGCACCTCGGCGACGCCGCCGACGACACGTTCCGGCTCTGGTACGTCGACAACGCCCTGCACGGCGACGACGAGCACCAGGAGTTCCCGACGCGCACCGTGAGCTACCTCGGTGTCCTGCAGCAGGCCCTCCGAGCCCTCGCGCGCTGGGTCGAGGACGGCGTCGCTCCTGCCGCCTCCACGCGGTACGACGTCGTCGACGGGCAGGTCGTCGTCCCGCCGACGGCGTCCGAGCGAGCCGGTGTCCAGCCGGTCGTGGACCTGTCGTCCGACGGTTCCCGTCGCTTCGCCGCGCGGGTCGGCGAAGCGGTCGCGATCACCGCATCGGCGACCGTTCCGACCGCAGGCGGCGAGGTCGTCGCGCTCGAGTGGCACGACGGCCAGCACGAGGGCTACGTCGCGGAGCCGGTGACCCCGGCCCGGCGCGTCACCGCGACGCGGCACGTCGTCTTCGACGAGCCCGGGACGTACTTCGTCACGGCGCGGGTGACCGCGCAGCCGACCACGGCGTCCGGCACCGCGCACGAGCTCGTCCAGGACCTCGATCGTGTGCGGGTGGTGGTCAGCTGACGGAGGGTCAGACGGTCGACTCCCGCTCCGCCAGCTGCGCGACCACGTCCGCCTCGGACCGTGCCGCCCGCGCGAGCCGTCGCGCCACCGGGCGACGCAGCACGACGGCGAGCACCGCGCCCGCGACGAGGGGGAGGGTCATCGTCTGCCACATCGCCGGGTACCCGGCGGACTGCGCGATCGCACCGCCGGCGATCGGGCCGGCGAAGTCGCCGGCGTCGCTGCCGAGGAACGTGGTGCAGCTCGCGGCCCCGCGGCGGTCAGCCGGCACCATCTTCATCGCCATGCCCTCGATGAGGGGCTGGCACGACCCGTACCCGAAGCCGAGCAGGACGGCGGCGAGGAGGAACACGGGGAGTGTGTGCGCGGTGCTGATCACCAGGAGCGACGCGGCGAACAGGCCGAAGAACACCGCGAGCACCCCGTAGCCGAATCGGTCGGCGAGTCGGCCGGCGAGCGGGCGTGAGACGAAGAGGGTCAGCGCGTCGACGGTGAAGAACAGCGCGATGTGCGCACCCGCCCCCTGCCGTTCGGCGAAGAGCGCGAGGAACGGGTTGACGAGGCTGTAGGACCCCACGAGCAGGAAGAACAACAGCGCCGGGATGGCGACCTCGGGCGCGAAGACGTTCCGGGGCGTGATCCGGAACGGTCGACGCGGCACGGAGGGCGCGCGGACACGGGTGACGAGCGCGGCGGCCACGAGCAGCACGCCCCCGGCGACGAGGAAGAGCGTCCGGTAGCCGAAGGCCGCTGAGACGCCGAGGGAGATGTTCGGGCCGATCACCTGGGCGAGCGCCGGGGCGAGCGAGAACACCCCGATGCCGATGCCGAGCCGTTCGCGGGGGAGCAGGTCGGCCGCGAAGGCGATGCAGCACGTGGCGGTGAAGGCCTGACCGGCACCCTGGACGAGCCGGAAGACGATGAGCGGCGGTACGGAGTCGGACAGTCCGTAGCCGAACATCGCGATGGCGATCGCGCCCGCGGCGCCCATCAGCACGTACTTGCGGTCGAAGCTGTCGATCGCCGGGGCGGACACACACTTGAACACGATCGCGGTGACCGCGAACGCGCTGCTCACGATGCCGATGACGCTCGGCGTGGCACCGAGCGAGTCGGTGTACTTCCCGATGAGCACGTTGCTCATCGTCAGCCCGAGCGAGATGAGGGCGTACGACGCGAACAGGCACGCGAACCCCGCGGTCCACACACGCTGTGGTGGCGCGGTACCCGGCTGCTGCATCTCGACCTCCCTGTCGAGGATCGTGCACGTCGGTCAGGATCGTGCACGATCCAATGCATGAACTTAAAGCCGTCGGTCGTGCTCGTCAAGTCGACTTCGCACCGTGTCCGACGGGGTCTGCGCTATCGTGCTCGCGTGAGCAGTCGCGAGCCGGACAGCGAGAGCAAGGCGGATCTCGCCTACGCCCTCATCAAGCGTCGCATCATCGACCGGACCTACGTGCCCGGGTACCGGATCGTCGTCGACCAGCTCGTCCGCGAGAGCGGCCTGAGCAACATCCCGCTGCGTGAGGCGATCCGTCGGCTCGAGGCCGAGGGGTGGATCGAGGTCGTCCGGAACGTCGGCGCGCGGGTCGCGCTCTTCGACGTGGAGGACCACCGGAACACCCTCGAACTGATCGCCCGGCTCGAGGGGTTCGCGACCGCGCTGGCGCAGCCGAACCTGACCGCTGCTGACATCGCGGCGGCTCGGGCGCTCGACCGGGAGATGGGGGAGGCGCTCGACGTCATCGACCTCGACCGGTTCGGCCAGCTCAACCGTCGGTTCCACGCGCTCTTCCACGAGCGGAGCGGCGACGCCCACATCGCGTCGCTCCTGACGAGCGAGCTGCAGCGCTTCGACGTGATCCGCCGGAGTGTCAGTCACACCGTCCCCGGGCGGCACCGCGCCTCGATCGCCGAGCACGAGCGGCTCCTCGACCTCCTCGAGGCCGGCGCGAGCTCCGAGGCGATCGAGACGTGTGCTCGGCAGCACAAGCTGAACGGCCTGGACGTCCCGACGCCCGTCGCCTGAGCCCGGCTTGACGGCTCGGGTCTTCCTGCCTATCTTCAATCTCACACGATTTCGTGTGAGTTACGACGACCAGGCGAAAGGCTCCCTCCAATGGCGAAGGACATCATCGACGACGAACACGGGCGACCGCCCGTCCCGGCCGCGACGGCCGAGGCGGACGCGTCCGTGGCGCAGGAACCCTCGAAGATCTGGAACCGTGCGTTCATCGCGATCTTCGCCACGAACGTGCTCGTGTCCATCGGGCTGCAGATGTCGAACGTGCTCATCGGCAAGTACACCGACTCCCTCGGCGCGACCGCCGCGGTCGTCGGCATCGTCTCCAGCGCCTTCGCCTGGTCGGCGATCGTGTTCAAGCTCGCCTCGGCACCGGCTCTCGACGCCTTCAACCGGAAGTTCATCGTCCTCGGCGCGATCATCGCGATCGGCATCGCGTTCCTCGGGTTCGGCATCTCGGGCAACGTCCCGGAGCTGATCACCTTCCGCCTGCTGCAGGGCGCCGGCCAGGCGTTCAGCACGACGGCGTTCATCGCGATGGCGGCCGACGCGTTGCCGCGGGAGCGGATCGGTACCGGGCTCGGGTTCTTCACGCTCGGCGCCGGCATCGCGCAGATGGTCGGGCCGGTCATCTCGCTCAAGGTCGCGGCGGCGGGCTCCTACGACACGGCGTTCTTCATCGCCGCCGGGTTCGTTGGCCTCGGCGTCGTCATGTGCACCCAGATCAAGCTCAAGTACAAGCGTCCGAAGGGGTTCAAGCTGTCGCCGAAGAACTTCTTCGCGAAGGAGGTCCTGCTCGCCGCGATCATCACCTTCTTCGTGTTCGCCTGCTACAGCCTGGTGAACCCGTTCCTGGCGATCTTCGCGGGCCAGCAGGGCATCGGCAGCAACATCTCCTTCTTCTTCACGATCTACGCCGGCGTGCTCTTCGTCTCCCGTCCGCTCGCCGGTCGCCTGGCGGACCGCTTCGGGTACCTCGTGCTCGTCCCGATGATGGTGCTCTTCATCGGCTCGTTCTTCCTCATCAGCGTCTCGCACTCCCTGCTGGCGTTCCTCGTCGCGGCGGTCCTGTTCGGGTTCGGCTACGGCGGGTGCCAGCCGGTCCTGCAGTCGATGGCGATGAAGATGGTCCCCAGGGAACGACGCGGCGCGGGCAGCACCACGAACTTCCTCGGCAGCGACCTCGGCAACATCGTGGGACCGATCGTCGGCGGGTCGATCGCGACGACCTTCGGGTACAGCGCGATGTGGCAGGGCATGACCGTCGCGCTCGTGATCAGCGGCGTCCTCGTGGTCGTCCTCCGTCGCGCCATCGTGCGCCAGATCGACAGCGTGGCCACGGCATGAGCATCGACCAGCACACGACGACGACCGTCCCGACCGACGCCGGACTCATCGAGGGGACCACGGGCCGTCGCGACGACGTGCACGTCTTCCGGGGGATCCCGTACGCCGCCCCGCCGGTCGGCGATCTCCGGTGGCGCGCCCCGCAGCCGCCGGCACCGTGGGACGGCGTCCGGCAGGCCACCCGGTTCGGGGCGATCAGCCCCCAGCCGGAGACTGCCGCGACCCGTGCGCTCGGGCTGGGGATGGACGAGGACTGCCTCACGCTGAACGTGTGGACGCCGGTGTCGGGCGGCGACGAGCCGAAGCCGGTCCTGGTGTGGATCTACGGTGGCGGGTTCCAGGAGGGCAGCGCCGCCGACCCCCGGTTCGACGGCGAGAACCTCTCGCGTCGGGGTGTGGTCGTCGTGACGTTCAACTACCGGCTCGGTGCGCTCGGTTTCCTCGCGACACCGGAGCTGAGCGCGGAGTCCGGTCACGACGCCTCCGGCAACTACGGTCTGCTCGACTGCGTCCGCGCCCTCGAGTGGGTCCGGGACAACGTCGCCGCGTTCGGCGGCGACCCCGGCCGTGTCACGATCGCCGGGCAGTCCGCCGGGGCCGGCACGTGCAACTTCCTCGCGATGTCACCGCTGGCGACCGGCCTGTTCCACCGGGTGATCGCGCAGAGCCACGCCCGGCACGCGGGCGACACCGAGCTGCGGTACCTCTCGACCTCCTACCGCGGACGCGACGCCGCCGAGGCGCAGGGCGCGGCGTTCGTCGCGGCGCGCGGTGCGACGGACCTCGACGCGATGCGCGCGCTGCCGTTCGACGACCTCGTCGACCGGGACCGTCTCGGCGACATGGACGTCGAGACCGGGAGCGACGCCCGCCCACCGCTCTTCCGTCCCGTCGTCGACGGCTGGGTCCTGCCGCACGGCTACGCCGAGACGTACGCGCTCGGCGCCCAGAACCGGGTCGACTACATCGCCGGGAACGACCTCGACGAGAGCGGCGCGATCCCCGAGGACGCGTTCGCCGCGACACGTGCGAAGGGGGAGCAGCCGTGGCGACCGGGTCGACCGCCGACCCACGTCACCCTCGAGTCCTTCACCAGGGGCGCGCACGAGAAGTTCGGTCCGCTCGCCGACGAGTTCCTCGCGCTCTACCCCGCCACGGACGACGACGAGGCGGCCCTGGCGAGCAACGACGCGATCCACGACAACGCGACGGTGTCGACCTCCCTGTGGGGCACGACGTGGACCGCGGAGTGCGAGCGCCCGGTGCGGACGTACTTCTGGACGCACCGTCCGCCGTCGCCGTCCGGTGGCCCCCGTCGCGCCGGCCACGGTTCGGAGATCGACTTCGTGTTCGACAACCTCGACGTCGTCGACCTGGACTGGGACGACGACGACCGAGCGGTCGCGGCCAGGATGTCCGCGTACTGGGTGAACTACATCGCCACGGGCGACCCGAACGGTCCCGGCCTGCCGGCATGGCCCGAGTACGCGGCCACTGTGCCGACGGTGATGGACCTCGGGACCGACTTCGCGATGCGTCCGGTCGCCACCCCGGAGCGGACGGCGTTCTGGGAACGCTTCTTCCGGACGCAGGTCGCGTGGTGATCGCTGCCGCGGCTCCGGAGCGCTGACGCGCGGACGGGAGGCCCGGTGCCGGCCGGCACCGTGCCTCCCGTCCGTCGGATGACGACCGATCAGCGGCCGACGGCTTCCAGACGGACGCGCGCCGCGGCGGACCGGGTCGGCGCGACTCGCCGACGGCGGGCCGCGACGAGCATCGGGATCGCGACGGCGAGGCTGACCAGCACCGGCACGAAGGACGCCTCGAGGCCGAACGCGCCGCCCGAGAGCAGGCCGTCGCCGTGCACGGTGGTGACGAACAGGCCCGGGTCGCGGTGTCCGGAGACGGGGATGCCGAGCAGGCCCTCGATGACGTTCCAGGCGAAGTGGATGCCGAAGACGAACCACAGGTTGCGGCGCCACATGAAGGCGGCACCGAGGAGGACACCGGCTTCGATCGCGATGGCGAGGGACGACCACAGCGTGGCGCCGGGGTTGAGGAGGTGCGCGCCGCCGAAGAAGGCCGCGGTGACGGCGAGGGCGATCCACCGGCCGACGCGGGGGCCGCAGAGCTGCTCCACGCCCTGGAAGAGCAGGCCGCGGAAGGTGAGCTCCTCGACGATGGCGGCGCCGGCGTTCACGGCGAGGGCGAGCGCGACGGTCGTGGTGACGTCGTGGGGCGCCCAGGTCACGGTGTAGGCGCCGGTGGCGACCACGATCAGGTACGACACGGCGATGAAGAGGACGCCGATCGCGAGGCCGAGGAAGGTCTCGCGACCGATGCCGCGCACCGTCAGCTCGGGGGTCCGGCGGCGGGCGACGAGCCACATCGTGAGCTGGTAGAACACGAGCCCGGCGGCGGCGCCGATCAGCGCGGTGACGATGACGCCGGTGGCGTCCATCTCCGAGCCGACGCCGACCAGGATCGCGTTCGTGAGGAACACGAACACCGTGCCGATGATCATCCAGGTGAGGGGGAAGGTCAGGATCCGGCGCATCACGCTCGGCTTCCCGGCGGTGGTCGTTGCCATGGTCGGTCTCCTTCGTCGTGGAGCAGCATCTGCTGCCATGACGACCGTAGGAAACGGCGCGATCCGCCGGGTCCCCCAAAGGTGGACAGTCCCGTCGGGCGGCCCGTCAGTCGTCGGCGATGCCCGTGCGGTACGCGTAGACGACGGCCTGGACGCGGTCGCGGACCCCGAGCTTCAGCAGGATCCGTGACACGTAGGTCTTCGCGGTCTCACGGGTGACGAACATGGCTTCGGCGATCTCGACGTTCGACATGCCCCGGGCGAGGAGCCGCAGCACCTCGAGCTCGCGTGGTGTCAGCTGCCCGGACTCGTCGGCGACGGTGACCGGGGGCCGGATCCGGCCCGCGAAGCTGCCGATGAGCGTGCGCGTCACGGCGGGGTCGACGAGTGCCTCGCCGCGCGCGATCGTCCGGACGGCGTCGAGCAACTGCGGGGGCGAGGCGTCCTTGAGCAGGAACCCGCTCGCTCCGGCACGGAGGGCGTCGAAGACGTACTCGTCCAGGTTGAACGTCGTGACGACGAGGATCCGGGGTGGCGCCGCTCCGTCGTCACGCGGCGCGGCGAGGATCTCCCGGGTGGCCGCGATGCCGTCGAGCACCGGCATCCGGATGTCCACGACCATCACGTCGGGCGTCGCGTCGCGGGCGAGGTCGACGGCGTCGCGGCCGTTCGCGCCGAGCCCGACGAGCTCCATGTCCGTCTGTGCGCGGACCACCCGGGCGAACCCGTCGCGCACCAGGGTCTGGTCGTCGACGAGCGCGATGCGCAGGCGGCTGCCCGCGTCGGGTGGTGTCGGGGTCGCTCCGTCAGCCGCGTTCACCGGCGGCGGCCCGGTGTGGCGTGGGCGTCCGGGGCGAACGAGGCGACGACCTCGAAGCGGCCGCCGACGGCGCCCGTGTCGAGCCGTCCGCCGAGGAGCGCGGCGCGGTCCGCCATGCCCCGGCGGCCACGGCCGGGAACACCAGGAGGGTCGCCGGTCACGTCGTTCACGACACGCAGCTCGACGCGTCCGTCGTGATCGGTCAGGGTCATCTCGACGGGGGCTCCGGGGGAGTGCTTCATGGCGTTCGTCAGGGCTTCCTGGGCGATGCGGTACAGGGTGAGGGCGACCTCGTCGGAGAGGACGGGCCGTGTTGCCGGCTCGGTGAGGACGACGGGGTACCCGCGCTGCCGGGCCTCGGCGACGAGGTCCGCGACGGTGTGGGCGACGGCCTCCCGGGGTGCCGGCCCGCCGCCGGGCGCGGCGATGGTCTGCTCGAGGGCGCCGAGGAGCGACCGGAGCTCCTGGAGGGCGCGGCGGCCGGTGGTCCCGATGATCTCGAGGGTCCGGGCGCGTTCGGCCTCCTCGGACGCGTCGAGGTAGGCGGCGGAGTCGGCCTGCACGACCATGGCGGTGACGTGGTGGGTGACGATGTCGTGCAGGTCCCGTGCCAGCAGGTTGCGGGACTCGCGGACGGCGTCCTCCGCCGCCTGCATCTCGCGCGCTGCCTGCTCGGCGACCCGGCGCCGGACGAGGAGACCGACGAACCACGGGGTCGTGAGCACCAGGAAGAAGGTCGCCCAGTCGACGAGGCGTTCGGGTGAGCCCTCGGCGTGCAGGGCGAACGCGAGCAGCACGTACCCGGCGGCGACGACGACGGCGATCGTCCGCCGGTGCCGCTGCTCGTGGGCGGCGAACGAGTAGATCGCGACGAACAGGCCGAGCCCGGCGACCCCGGTGCCGACGCCGGCGAGCTGCGCCGCGGCGAACGCGACGCCCACCACGGCGAGCGCCGTCCCGGGGGCGACCCGGCGGGCGGCGAGGGTCAGGGACTGCCCGGCGATGAGGACCGGGGGCACCCACCCGGGGACGGCGTGGTGCAGCTCGCCGAGCTCGACCCCGGCGACACCGAGGGGGAGGAGCGACAGGACGAAGAGCAGGATCCCGCCCGCGGCGTCGCGGACCCAGACGGGCAGGCCGTCCCACGGCACCCGGACACGCCGCTGCCGCGGGTCGCGCACCGGCGGACGAGACGACATGGTCTCGACGCTAGCGTGATCCGCTGCGCGGCTCGACGGCGGGTCCGGTAGCCGGGTCGCGACCACCACCGGACGGGAGGCTCGGTGCCAGCCGGCACCGGGCCTCCCGTCCGTCACGGGGTGACCGTGCTCAGGTGGTGACCATCACCTCGTCCATCCGGTGTGCGCGCCAGTCCGCCAGGACGTCGCGGAAGACCACCGGGCCCGGGCCGAAGGACGTGTTCCCGGTCGTCGCGGTCCCCTCGCGGTTGTAGTAGCCCGGCGTGCAGCCCGCGCGGAACGCGTCGTTGTCGATGGCGGTGGCGCGGATCGTGGCGGCCCACGCGTCCTCCGCGTCGCGGGTCGGCTCGACGTACCGCGCACCGGTGGCCCGCGCGGACCGGATCAGTTCGGCGATGTGGTCGGCCTGGTCCTGCAGGACGTGGACGAAGTTGACCGAGTTCGCGTTCTGCAGCGGCCCGAGCTGGAAGAGGTTCGGGAACCCGTGCGTGGTGAAGCCGTGGAGCGTCCGAGGGCCCCGTGCCCACGACGCGAGCAGCATGGTGCCGCCGCGACCGTGCACCGGCAGGCTGCCGGAGAGCACCCCGGAGACGCCGACCTCGAAGCCGGTGGCGAAGACGACGCAGTCGACCGGGTACTCGGTGTCGCCCACGACGACGCCGGTCTCGGTCATCCGGGTGATGCCGCCCGTGTCCGCAGTGTCGACGAGTGTGACGTTCGGCTCGTTGAACGCCTGCAGGTAGCGGTCGCTGAACGCCGGTCGCTTGCACATGTAGCGGTACCAGGGCTGCAGCGCCGCGGCGGTGGCCGGGTCCTCGACGACCTCGTCGACACGTGCGCGGACGTCCGTCATGTGCTGCAGGTCGAGCAGCTCGTCGAGACGCTCCCGCTCCGCCGGGTCGACGCGCTCGTCCACGGTGCCGGTGATCATCGTGCGCTGGATCCGCGCCGTCGCCGTCCATCCGTCCCGGGTGAGGTCCTCGTCGACCGGCGCGCCGGAGACCGTGCGGATGAAGTTCTCCTGGCGTTCGCGCTGCCAGCCAGGACGGAGCGACGCGGCCCACGCGGGGTCCGTCGGACGGTTGTCGCGCACGCCGATGGTCGAGGGGGTGCGCTGGAACACGAACAGGTGCTCCGCGTCGCGGGCGACGAACGGGACGACCTGGATTCCGGTGGCGCCGGTGCCGACGACCGCGACCCGCTTGTCGGCGAGTCCGGTCATCCCGCCCTCGGCCGTGCCGCCGGTGTAGCCGTAGTCCCATCGGCTGGTGTGGAAGGTGTGGCCGCGGAACGTCTCGATGCCCGGGATGCCCGGCAGTTTCGGCTCCGTCAGGGTCCCGGAGGACGTGACGACGAACCGTGCCCGGAAGTGGTCGCCGCGGTCGGTCTCGACCGTCCAGACGTCGTCGTCCTCGTCCCAGCGCAGTCCGGTCGCCCGGGTCTGGAACAGGGTGTCGCGGTACAGGTCGAAGGTCCGCCCGATGGCCATGGCGTGCTGGCGGATCTCCTCGCCCGGGGCGTACCGCCACCTCGGGACGGTGCCGACCTCCTCGAGGAGCGGCATGTAGACGTAGGACTCGATGTCGCAGTGGATCCCGGGGTACCGGTTCCAGTACCAGGTGCCGCCGAAGTCGCCGGCCTCGTCCATGATCCGGATGTCCTCGACGCCGTGGCCGCGGAGCCGGGCCGCGGTGACGAGTCCGCCGAAGCCGCCGCCGATGACCAGCACCTCGACGTCCGTGGTCACCGGCTCCCGGTCGGTCCGGGGCGTGTAGGGGTCCTTGGCGTAGTAGCCGAACGAGCCGGTCGCGCGGCGGTACTGGGTCGCGCCGTCCGGTCGGACGCGTCGGTCCCGTTCCTGCCGGTACCTCGCCCGGACCGCGTCGACGTCGACCCCGCGGCGTGCGAGGTCGGCGGACACGCGATCGGCCTCGGTCTGGACGGCGGTCCTCCGGACGGTGGCGATGCTGTCGGTGGCGATGCTGTCGGTCATGGACATCCTCTCGAGCTGGTTAGCCTCAGGCTAAGCAGTTCGCCTTGGTGGGCGCTGGAGCCGCTCGGGGGAGCCGGCGCTCGAGCCGGCTCTGTGCTGGAGCCGGCCCTACGCTGGAGCCGTGACCGACCAGGACGACGAGCGCACGCGTCTCGAGCAGCGCATCGGCGCGATGACGACACGCTTCGAGAGCGAGGGGCTCGCCGACATCGTCGAGCCGCTGCTCTCGCTCCGGCTGACGCTGCAGCAGCTCAAGGTCCTCACCGTGCTCGTGACCGCCGAGGACGGCATGACCCTCACGACGCTCGCGTCGTCGTTCGGCGTCTCACTCGCCTCGATGTCCGGCGTCGTGGACCGCCTGGTCGAGCAGGACGTCGTCGCACGGACGGCGGCCGAGGGGGACCAGCGGGTCCGGCGGCTCCGTGCCACGGCCCGCGGACGCGATGCGGTCGGGCAGCTGATGGCGCGGCGGCCCGAGTACGGGTTGCGCGTCCTGCGGCGGCTCGACCTCGATGACCTGCGGGCGCTGGACCGCGGCATGTCGGCGGTCCAGCGTGCCGTCTGGCCGGAGGGCGGCGAGCGCTCCTGACCCGGCGATGCGCCGGGCCGACCGTCCGGGTCGACCTTCCGGTCTGGCGGTCCGGACTGGCGGTCCGGTATGGCCGTCCGGATCACCGCGCGGGGGCGCCGATCGGGTAGTCGACGAAGGCGAAGGCCGACCCGTCGGGCGCCCAGCCGTTGACGTTGAGGGTGCCCTGACCGCCG
This sequence comes from Curtobacterium sp. ZW137, assembly GCF_003762905.1. Classification (GTDB taxonomy): domain Bacteria; phylum Actinomycetota; class Actinomycetes; order Actinomycetales; family Microbacteriaceae; genus Curtobacterium. The sequence continues at coordinate 57,627 of NZ_RJKS01000007.1, forward strand.
TCGAGCTCGACGATCGTCTCGGCGGCCTGCCACACCGCCGGTCCCCAGTCGCTGACGGTGCCCGGCCCGGTCACCAGGCGGAGCCGGACCCGCTCGTCCGCCGGGTGCCCTTGGGTACCGGGTGGGAACGACAGGAACACCGCGGCGTCACCCGTCGGCGTCGGGTGCGGGAACCAGTTCACGTGCTCGTCGACGGTGAGCTGCTCGAGCTCCGTGCCGTCGGGACGGACACGGGCGATCTGCGCATGGCCGGGCGCTTCCTCGAACTGCGCCGTGTTGAACAGGATCCAGGCACCGTCGGGCGTCCACTCCGGGCCGTCGGCGGGACCGGGGGCGGTGGTGACGGCGCGGTCAGCGGTGCCGTCGACGGCGAGCACGTGGATCGTGCCGGAGGACCACACGTCGTCGCCGTCCGGGTCGAGCCGGACGTACGCGAGTTCGGTGCCGTCCGGGCTGACGCCGTGCAGGAAGTGCATCGCACCGTCGTCCGGCGTGACCCGGGTCGCCGGACCGCCGGCGAGCGGGGCGCTCCAGATGTGGAAGTCCTCGGCGCTGACGTGGACCGTGACGCCGTCCGGGTCGAGGACGTGGTCGTTGTTGAGCGGCGGGACGCCCTCGATCGCGACCCGCTCCGGTGCGCTCGCGCCGTCGGACGGCATCGTCCAGAGGACGCCGTCCGCGTTCAGGACGAGTCGCCCGTCGGACGTCCAGTTCGGGGCTTCGTAGAGGCGCTCCGTGCTCTCGTGCACGGTCGTCACCGAGCGGTCCGCCCGGTTCCAGATCCGGACCCGGCAGCGCTGGCCCTCCAGCAGGACTCGTCCGGGCGGGGTGGTGTCGGTCGGCATGGGTTCCCTCGGGATCTGCGGCGTCGTTGCTCGTGCCGGACGATCCAACCACACGGTCGTGCGCTCGCGGCTCACCCTGCGAGCAGCGCCTCGATCCGGTCCACGACCAGGTCGGGTCGGGTGATGAACGGGTGGTGGCCGGTCGGGACCTCGACGGCGCGGGTCGCTCGCGACGCATGCTCCCGTTGCAGTGCGGTCGACGTGCTCCGGTCCTCGGTGCACACGAGGTAGGTCGAGTCGACGCCCTCCCAGCCGGCGGCCGTGGTCGGCGTGACGAAGGCGGCCGCGGTCTGCGCCGTGACCCGCTCCCACGCCGCGCGCTGGGTCGCGTCGTCGGCGTCCTGCAGGAACCGCGCCCCGAAGGACGACCGGTCGTACCCCGCGACCGCCAGGGTCCCGTCGCCGACCTCGGCGATCGACACCGGGTCGGGCTCGCCGCTCATGATCGCGGCCTGCGCCTGCCCGACGTCGGGCAGGTACGACGACACGTACAGCAGGTGCCGGACCGCGGGGTGGTGGCCGGCCTCGGCGACGACGGTGCCGCCGTAGGAGTGTCCGACGACGACGGCCCCGTCGGCCCCGTCCACCTCGTCGAGTGTGCGCCGGAGTGCGGCGGCGTCCTCGACCAGACCGCCCTCGGGGACGCCGGACGCGGTCTCGCCGCAGGACGGCAGCGCCACCGCACGGCTGCGGACACCCGTGCGGGCGAGGAGCAGGTCGGCGGTCGGCTGCCACCACCAGGCACCGTCGCGGACCAGGGCGCCGTGGACGAAGAGGAGTTCCATGGGGCCGACGCTACGGCCTCGTCCGCGACGCCGTCACGACGACCGCGACGGACCGGGCCGGCACGATCCCGACCGCCGAGGGTGTACCAGCAGGGCATTCCTCGTCCAGTTGCCGGCTCGTAGCGTGGTGGGCATGTCGCACAAGGACGACGTCAAGGAGTTCCTGACGTCACGCCGAGCCCGGATCACGCCCGAGCAGGTCTCGCTGCCCGGAGGACCGGGACGGCGCGTGCCCGGACTGCGTCGCACCGAGGTCGCGATGCTCGCCGGCATGAGCGTCGAGTACTACGCCAAGCTCGAACGCGGCGACCTCGTCGGGGTCTCCGACACCGTGCTCGTGGCGCTCGCGGACGCGCTGCTCCTCGACGACGCCGAGCGCGAGCACCTCTTCGACCTCTCCCGCGAGGCGAACGACTCCCCGGTCCGTCGGCGCCGGCGCCAGGTCCCCAAGGACGTCCGCACGAGCGTCCGCTGGGCACTCGACGGCTTCACCGCCGGCCCGGCGTTCGTCCGCAACGGCCGGATGGACGTCCTCGCCGAGAACCAGCTGTTCCGGGGCCTCTACTGGGAGATGTACGAGCAGGAACACCGCCCGGTGAACCTCGCCCGGTTCGCGTTCCTGCACCGCGAGCTGTCCGAGCGCTTCTACCCGAACTGGGCGACGGCGGCCGACATCAACGTCGCGATCCTCCGGACCGAGGCCGGCCGGAACCCGCACGACCGAGCGCTGCAGGACCTCATCGGCGAGCTCTCCACGCGGAGCGACGAGTTCCGTGTCCGCTGGGGCGCGCACGACGTCCGCCACCACGCGCACGGCGACAAGCACTTCCACCACCCGGTCGTCGGCGACCTCGACCTCGTCTACGAGGCGATGGAGCCGATGGGCGAGCCCGGACTGAACTTCCTCGTGTACTCGGCCGAGCCCGGCTCGCCGACCGAGGAGTCCCTCCGGCTGCTCGCCAGCTGGGTGGCGACGAAGGAACGAGAACGAGAACAGGAGCAGCACCATGCGGATCGAACCGAAGCAGCCCACCACGAAGAACCCGCCTGAGCAGTTCACCGGGGACGTGTACCTCGACCCGATCGCCGCGCCGAAGGAACCCGGGCAGACGATGACGGTGGCGAAGGTCCGCTTCATGCCCGGGGCACACACCGCGTGGCACTCGCACGCGAAGGGGCAGACCCTGCACGTCACCGAGGGAGTGGCCCTGATGGGGACGCGCGACGGCGGCGTGATCGAGGTGCAGCCCGGAGAGACCGTGTACACCCCGGCGGGCGAGGAGCACTGGCACGGTGCGACCCCCGACCGGTACATGGAGCACCTCGCCATGCTCGACCTCTCCGACGACCCGGCGACCACGACCACCTGGCTCGAGCACGTCGCCGACGACGACTACCACCGCCCGTGATCGCGCACCGGACCCTCGGCCAGGGGCTCGACGTCTCCGCGCTCGGCCTCGGCTGCATGACGATGACCGGCGGGTACGGCGGCGACCCGGACCGCACCGCGATGACGGAGCTGCTGCGGAGCGCGGTCGACCAGGGCGTCACGCTCTTCGACACCGCCGAGATCTACGGCCCGCACGCGAACGAGGAACTCGTCGGCGCCGCGCTCGCTCCCGTCCGCGACGACGTCGTCATCGCGACGAAGTTCGCCGAGGCGATCGACCCCGACAGCCGGACCCTCCTCGGCCGGATGCTCAGGCCCGACGAGGTCGCGTCCGCTGTCGAGGGCTCCCTGCGTCGGCTCGGCACCGACCACATCGACCTCTACCACCAGCACCGGATCAACCCCGAGTACCCGATCGAGGAGTTCGCGGGCGCCGTCCGGGAACTCATCGCGGCCGGGAAGGTCCGGCACTACGGGCTCTCGGAAGCCGCCGAGGGCACGATCCGCCGCGCACACGCCGTCCAGCCGGTGACCGCGGTCCAGAGCGAGTACTCGCTGTGGTGGCGTCGGCCGGAGGACGGGGTGCTCGCAGCGTGCGCCGAGCTCGGCATCGGGTTCGTGCCGTTCAGCCCGCTCGGCAAGGGCTTCCTGACCGGGACGATCGACCCGTCGGCGACCTTCGGGGCGAACGACCTCCGGGCGAGCATCCCGCGGTTCGGACCGGAGGCGCTCCGGACCAACGTGGAACTCGTCGACGGCGTCCGCGCGATCGCCGGAGAACACGATGCCTCGCCGGGCCAGATCGCACTCGCCTGGCTCCTGGCACGGGCACCGTGGATCGTGCCGATCCCGGGCACGACGAAGGCGCACCGGCTGGCGGAGAACGTCGGCGCGGCCGAGGTCGCCCTGTCCGCGGCGGACGTCGACCGGCTGACGGCGCTCTCCGACTCCGTCGAGATCGTCGGCGGACGCTACCCCGAGTGGCTCGAGTCGCAGACGAACCGCTGACGCCGGGCCCTGCGGTTTCCCGCACGATCGGGGATCCGTCATCGACCACCGGCACCTCCCGGGATCACACTGTGCTCACCGCGGCGCACTTCCCCGCGGGCAGCGGCAACACCGTCCCGCGAGGAGCAGGCGATGTCCGAGCCCCACCCCGAGCCCGACCCCCGGATCTCGCACGCGCCACCCCGCCTGGCCTACGTGCTCACCTCCTACGGTGACGGCGAGCAGCTGCTCCGCCTCGTCCGGACGCTGCGCCGCGGCGACCCGCGCGCGGAGGTCGTCGTCCAGCACGACGAGACCCACCACCCGTTGGACCGTGCACCGCTCGAAGCGCTCGGCGTCCACGTCCTCCTCAGCCCGGAGACCATCGGCTGGGGCGACATCACCCTCGAACGCGCCCGCTGGCGACTGTTCGACTGGGTCCTGACGAACCTCGACGTCGACTGGGTGATGCTCCTCTCCGAGCAGGACTACCCGACGGCCCCGTTCGCGGTCCTGCACGCCCGCCTCACCGCCGCGACCGCCGCCGGGGACAACGCCGTCATCGAAGCCTGGCCGATCGCCGAGGTCCCGGACCCCGCGATCCGTGCCGAGGCCGAACAGCGCTACCGGTTCCAGTACCGCGCGCTCCCCGACATCGGGTTCGAACGCCGCCTGCCGGAGCCGCTCGCGAAGGTGTTCCGCTGGGTGCGCGGTGTCGCGATCCACCGGCTCCGCGAGCACCGGCTGCCGGTCCGCCTGTACGCCCCGGCACCCGCGGTCGGCGCGCCGGCACGCATCGGGTTCCTGGCGCTGCGCAGCCCGTTCACCACGGACGCGCCGTGCTGGTTCGACAGCTGCTGGTTCGCCATCGACCGCCGCGCGATGCAGGCCGTCGTCGACCGCACCACGAACGACCCCGCGCTGGTCCGGTACTTCGAGCGCACGATGATCCCGGTCGAGTCCGCCACGGCGACGATCATCGGCAACGACCCAGCCCTGCACCTGGAGCGGGCGAGCCTGCACACCATCCGCTGGTCGGACACCACCTCCGGCCGACCGGACGTATTCACCCTGGACGACGTCCCGATGCTGACGGCCGCCGGGCTGCCGTTCGCGCGCAAGTTCGGCCCGGACCCCGCCGTGTTCGTCGCCCTGGACGAGCACGTCCTGCAGCATGCCGAGGAGGCATCATGACCCGAACCGTCCTGATCACGGGAGGCGCCGGCTTCATCGGCTCCCGTCTGGCCGCCGACCTCGCCGGAGCCGGCGACGACGTCGTCCTGCTCGACTCCCTGCACCCGCAGGTGCACGCCTCCGGCTGGCCGGCCCTGCCCGCCGGCATCACGGCCATCCCGTTCGACGTCACCGTCCCGACGATGTGGGACGCGGTGCTGCGGTCGGTGCACCCGGACGTGGTCGTGCACCTCGCCGCGGAGACCGGGACCGGACAGTCGCTCACCGAGGCCAGCCGCCACACCCGCGTGAACGTCGTCGGCACGAGCGAGCTCCTCGACGGTCTGCACCGCGCCGGGGTGGTCCCGGAGCGCTTCGTCCTGGCGTCCTCCCGCGCGGTCTACGGCGAGGGCGACTGGGCCACGGCCTCGGGGGAGCGCTTCGCCGCCGACGCACGCGACGTACACCAGCTGGAGCGCGCGCAGTGGGACCCGGCGTCGCCGGACGGCTCGGTCGCGACACCGCTCGCCCACGCCGCCGCCACCACCCACCCGCGTCCGTCCAACGTGTACGCGGCGACGAAGCTCGCCCAGGAACACGTGCTGCACGCCTGGGCCTCCGCACACGGTGCGCCCCTCTCGGTCCTCCGGCTGCAGAACGTCTACGGACCCGGCCAGTCGCTGACGAACCCGTACACGGGCATCGTCAGCCTCTTCGGTCGCCTGGCCCGCGATCACCGCTCGATCCCCGTCTACGAGGACGGCTCGATCACCCGCGACTTCGTCTTCGTCGACGACGTGGTGCGGGCGCTCGCCGCGGCCACCCGCAGTGACCGCGCCGGCACGACGACCGTCGACATCGGTTCCGGTGCGCCGATGACCCTGCTCGACCTCGCCGGCGTCATCGCCGAGCAGGCGGGCGCACCGGCACCCCAGGTGACCGGCCAGTACCGGCTCGGCGACGTCCGCGCCGCCTTCGCGGACGTCACCGCGGCGGGCGCGCTGCTCGGTTACGAACCGCGCTTCGACCCGTCGCGCGGCGTCGCGCTCCTGCTCGACTGGATGGCGACCCAGGACGCACCGACGTTGCGAGCGGCCTGACGCGGTGGTCTGACCACGACCCGACGGGAGGCTCGGTGCCAGCTGGCACCGGGCCTCCCGTCCGTCAGTGGGCTGCGGAAGACCGCCCGAGCAGCTCGACGGGATCGGCTCGCCCGTCCGCGACCACCGCGCGGAACGCCCGCACCAGCGGGACGCCGGGGCGGACCACGGCCGGCGTCGACCACGCGAGCGCCGACCCGATCGCCGGGTACTCCGCGGCGCGGACGAACCAGGGGTCGCGGTGCCCGAGCGCCTCGAGCGCGATGGTCGCCGCACCGCCGTCGAAGTCCGCAGACCAGGACACCCACGGGGCGACCGAGCCGTGCACCGCGGCCTCCCCGGTCGCGGAAGCCGTACGCACCTCGACGTCGTCGCACGCCGGGAACCGCCAGAAGAACCCGCCGTACCCGGCACCGACGCGACCGTTGCTGCCGGGGCCGCCGAGCCGCACCGGGGCGTCGCCGGGAGTCCGGAACGACGACGCGATCCGGAGCTCCCACGCGTCGGGCCCGAGCGCCCTGGCGCTCGTCACACGTTCCTCGTGCAGGACCGGCCGACCGTCCGGGCCGCGCCAGGAGACGTCGACCGTCCGGGTGTCGCCGAGCGCGGCGGCCCAGTCGACGGTGACGGTGCCGTGGTCGTCGCGCCAGACGTAGCCGGCGCCGTGCACGTACGTCCGGCCGCCCCAGCAGTTCACGCCGTCGACGTCCGGGATCGCCGGGCCGACGCCCGCGTGCCAGTCGTGGTCACCGGGGTGGTGCGCACTGACGTGCACCCCGCCGAGCGTCCGGACCGGGTGCAGGTACGGCCGGGGGACCGAGCTCGGGACGGTGCCGGCGCCGTCGAGGGACGTCGCGACCTCGGTGCGGGCGCCGTCCGGGCCGTCGACGACGAAGCGGTGGAGCACCTCGTCCCTGACGGCGTGCGCCCACGGTGCGCCGACCTCGGAGAACAGCGCGAGCTCGTCCGCGGCGCGGGCCACGATCGCCTCGACGTCGGCGACGACCGGGTGCCGCTCGGCGCCCTCGCCCGTCCAGGTCACGTGCGGGTGGTCGATCTGCACCGGCTCGGTGGCGCGCACGGCTTCGAGCACCTCGACGAACGCACCCGTCGACGCGAGCGGCACGAGCAGGTCGGCGCCGGTGCGGCGGTGGTCGAGCAGGTTCTCGAGCAGGTCCGTCCGGTCGTGGTGGACGGTGTCCGTGTCCGTGTCCGTGCCCCGGCCGTCGCCGTCGTCGCGGGTGACCTCGTCGAGCGTGTACGCGAACGTCGCCGCGCCGGTCGCGCCGCGGACCCGGACGCGCGGGATCGTCTCCTCCGGTGCGCAGAGCGTCACGGCGGCGGTGGCCTCGAGACCCGCGGCCGTCGTGACCCGCACCGCCGAGGTGTCGTCGCCGTCGATGGCGTTCGCCCGGTACAGCTCGACCTCGACGCGCACGACGTCCTCGGCACGACGGCACCCGACGACCGCCAGGGCCGTGGCCACCGCGTGGGCGAGCGGGTTCGCGACCACGCCGTCGAGCACGTCGACCCCCGCGATCCGGCGCTTCCCGGCCCACGAGGACCGCTCCCAGTACCCGGCGTCCCGTCGCCAGGTCCCGACCGCGGCGGCCGAGCGGACCCGGCCGACGACCGCGCCGGAGCGGAAGGCGGGGACGGCGGCGGACCCGAGGCTCTGGAACCCGACCTGCACCACCCTGCCGGTGCGCCGTTCGGCGTCGAGGAGCTCGGCGAGCGCAGCACGGGTCGTCACGGGCGGCTTCTCGAGGAGCACGTCGGCGCCGGCATCGAGCGCGGCGAGCGCCAGCGGGAGGTGTGCCGCGATGGGGGCCGCGACCACGACGACGTCGACGGGGCCGACCGACCGGGCAGCGGCGACGTCCGCGACGACCGGGACGCCGCCGTCCTCGGTGCTCCCGAGCGTCGGGTCGACGACGGCGGTCAGCGTGCACGCCCCGGCGGCGACGAGACGGTCGATGTTCGCGCGGTGGTGCAGGCCGTAGCCGCGGGCACCGACGAGCACGACGCCGGGCGGCTCCGCTCCGGCAGCCGCTCTCGTCCGGTCACCACCCACGTCGGTCGTCACCTCGCGAACCTATCGCGCGGCGTGCCGATCGGCTGCGCGACTGCCGACGCGGAACGACAGCAGCGCTGTCGTACGACGACGACGGTGTCGTTCCGGGTCGGCACCTCGCGCCCGCTCGACCGAGCGTCAGGCGCGGCGGACCAGCACGACGCTGTCCAGGAGCTCGTGGACTGAGCCGTCGTCCCGCGGTACCGCGCGCGGGCGGAGCTCGGCGGCGACGACCTCCCACGAGGCGTCCAGGTCGAGCACGCGCAGGTCGTCCTCGGGCGTCGGGAAGCGGTACCCGTCCAGCTCGTGCTCGTGCTCGTGCTCCTGTGCGTGCTCGTGGTCGTGCGCGTGCGGCGCCGCGGCGTGCGCCGTCACCAGGAGGTGTCCGCCCGACTCCACGAACCCCGTCGCCCGGCGCAGGATCGCCTCCCGCGGGATCTCGACCGGCCAGGACTGCAGGAACGACGCGGTCACCAGGTCGAAGCGTTCCCCGGGCTCCCACGTCGCCAGGTCCGCCGCGACGAACCGGGTCCTCGTGTCGAGGCCCGCGGCTGCAGCAGCGGCGTCGCCCCGTGCCGCGGCGGTGGGGGAGAGGTCGACCCCCGTGGCCGTCCACCCCTGCTCGGCGAGCCAGAGCACGTCGCCGCCCTCTCCGCACCCGAGGTCGAGCGCGGTCCCGGGCACCAGCTGCGCGGCGACGTCCGCGAGCACGGCGTTGACCCGGCCGGACCACATCCGCTGCTCGTCGGCGTACCGCTGCTCCCAGTAGGTGGCGGCGGAGGGCTCGGCATCGATCGGCATACGCCGAGTCAGACACAGCTGGGGTTCCGGGGCAAGTCCCGTTGCCGGACCGGCAACGGACCGGAGGCTCGGTGCCGGACGTGCCCCGAGCCTCCCGTCCGGCACAGCGCACGCCGCGCCTGCTGGTGCGGTCCGCCCCGCGGGTGTGGTCGCGCAAAGCGACAGTGCTCGCGGGTGCCGCGACCGAGGACTGTCGCTTTCCGCGACCACTCCGCGACAGGGCCTCCGCGCCCCGGCCCAGCGCAGCCTCCCGCCCGGCCCAGCGCAGGTCCGCGCCCCGCTACTCCGCGGGGACGGGGTCCGCGTGCTCGATGCGGGCGCTCGCCGTCGCCATGTGCGCGTCCATCGCCCGCTGGGTCGCCGCGACGTCCCGGGCGCGCATCGCGTCGTAGACCTCCCGGTGCTCCCGGTACGCCGCCTCGGTGGCCTCGCGCGTGGTGACCCGGCGGCCGACCCACACGCTGAGCATCGAGCGGAGGCTCTGCAGCAGGTCGGCGAGGACGTCGTTGTCGCCGGCCCGCGCGAGCAGGATGTGGAAGCGGACGTCGGCCTCGATGAACACCGGCGGGTCGTCGAGGGCCGCGGCCTGCTGGTCGAGCGTCGCGCCGAGTGCGTCGAGTTCCTCGTCGCTGGCACGCTGCACGGCGAGGATCGCGGCGGTCCGCTCCAGCGAGGACCGGATCTCGAGCAGCTCACGGGTGCGGTTCGACGCGAGCATCAGCCCCCAGGACAGCGTCGTCGGCAGCAGGTCGGACGTCCCGCCACGGAGGTACGTGCCCGATCCGGGCCGGATCTGCACGATGCCGAGGATCTCGAGGGCGGCGAGGGCCTCGCGTACCGCCGACCGGCCGACGCCGAGTCGTTCCGCGAGCACGCGCTCCGACGGCAGCCGTGAGCCGGGTGCGAGGTCGCCGGCGGTGAGCAGCGCGACGAGCTGGCGGGCGACCTCGGAGGCGGGGGACCCGGTCGGCACGGACTCGAGTTCGAGCCGGATGTTGAGGGGGTCGTTCTCGCTGAACGCGGGCATGGGGGAAGCGTACCGGTCGGTCAACTGGTCAACCGGTTGACAAATCGCGACGACGCGCTGCACACTGTTCTGGGCACACCGAAGCGCCCGTCACCATCACCGAGCAGGAGTCATCGTGGACATCCCCGCCACGCGAGGCATTCCGACCTCCATCGTCGAGAAGACGACCATCCGGAAGATCGCCATCCGCATCGTGCCCTTCGTGGCGCTGATGTTCTTCATCAACTTCCTCGACCGCACCGCGATCTCCTTCGCGGCGCCGAACGGGATGGAAGCCGACCTCGGCCTGACCGCAGCGCAGTTCGGCTTCGCGTCCGGGGTGTTCTTCATCGGCTACCTCGTGCTCGAGGTGCCCTCGAACCTCGCGCTGCACAAGTTCGGTGCTCGCGTGTGGCTCGCCCGCATCATGATCACGTGGGGCCTCGTCTCGCTGCTCTTCACGTGGGTGCAGAACTACCCGCAGCTCGTCGGGCTGCGCTTCCTGCTCGGCGTCGCGGAGGCCGGGTTCTTCCCCGGCGCGATCCTGTTCCTCTCCACATGGGTCCCGGCACGGCACCGCGGCAAGATGCTCGCGCTGTTCTACCTGGCGCAGCCGCTCACGAGCGTCATCGGCTCCCCGCTCGCCGGCTGGCTGATGACCCACGAGGGACTGCTCGGCGGCCTGGCCGGCTGGCGCTTCATGTTCCTCTGCGTCTCGATCCCGGCGATCATCGTCGGCATCCTCTGCCTCTTCGTGCTCCGCGACAAGCCGTCCCAGGCGAAGTGGCTCGACGAGGACGAGAAACTCTGGCTCGAGTCCGCACTCGCCAAGGAGAACACGGCGAAGGACGACGGCCACGGCAAGGGCGGCCTCCGCGCGGCCTTCGGCAACGGCCGCGTCTGGATGCTCGCGTTCGTCTACTTCGGCTTCATCTACGGCCTCTACGCCCTGAGCTTCTTCCTGCCGACGATCATCGACGGCTTCCAGGAGCAGTTCGGCACCACGTTCGACCTGTTCCAGAAGGGCCTCATCACGGCGATCCCGTACGTGCCGGCGGCCGTCGTCCTCTACTTCTGGTCGCGTGACGCGTTCCGTCGCGGCGTGAAGGTCTGGCACATCGCGCTCCCCGCCCTGGTCGGTGGCCTCAGCATCCCGGTGGCGCTGTTCATGAACTCGCCTGCCGCCACGGTGGCCGTGATCGCGATCACCGCGTGCTCGATCTTCGCGGCGCTGCCGAACTTCTGGACCGTCCCGACGCAGTTCCTCTCCGGGGCCGCAGCGGCCGCCGGTGTCGCACTGATCAACACCGTCGGCAACCTCGGTGGCTTCGCCGCCCCCTACATCACGGGTGCGGTGAGCGAGTGGACCGGTGGCTACCAGGTCCCGATGTTCATCGTCGGGTTCTTCATGGTCCTCTCCAGCGTGCTGATGGTGATCGTCTCCCGCCGGCACCGGCTGGGCGACGCACCGACGACGACCGACGCCGAGCGTGCGGTCACGCAGGAGGCAGGAGCATGACCCGGCTGTTCAACGACCCGGCGGACTTCGCCGACGAGATGGTGGACGGCTTCGTCGCCGCGAACCGGGCACGGGTCCGGAAGGTGCACGGCGGCGTCGCCCGCTCGACCACCAGCCCGGACGGCACGGTCACCCTCGTCGTCGGCGGTGGCTCCGGCCACTACCCGGCGTTCGGCGGGCTGGTCGGCCACGGACTCGCTGCCGGAGCGGCGATGGGCAACCTCTTCGCCAGCCCCAGCGCCCAGCAGGTCACCGCGGTGGCGAAGGCGGCCGAGCACGGCGGGGGCGTCCTCCTCTCCTACGGCAACTACGCCGGTGACGTCCTGAACTTCGACGCGGCGGCCCGCGCCCTGACCGAGGCCGGCATCGACGTCCGCACCGTTCGGGTGACGGACGACATCGCCTCGGCGCCGAGTACCGAGGCGCACAAGCGGCGCGGCATCGCCGGTGACCTCTGCGTCTTCAAGGTCGCCGGGGCCGCGGCCGAACGCGGCGACTCCCTCGACGAGGTCACCGCGATCGCGAGCCGCGCCAACGACCGCACCCGGAGCTTCGGCGTCGCCTTCTCCGGCTGCTCGCTCCCCGGCGCCGACGAGCCGCTCTTCACCGTCCCCGAGGGCCGGATGGCGATCGGCATGGGCATCCACGGCGAGCGCGGCATCGACGAGGCCGACGTCCCCACGGCGTCGGAGCTCGCGACGCTGCTGGTCGGCAAGCTCCTCACCGAGCTGCCGTCCGGTGTCGCGGTCGACGGTGCGCGGGTCGTGCCGATCCTCAACGGCCTCGGTTCGGTGAAGTACGAGGAGCTCTTCGTCGTCTTCGGTGCCGTCCAGCAGCAGCTCACCGCCGCCGGTGCGATCGTCGTCGAGCCCGAGGTCGGCGAACTCGTCACGTCGTTCGACATGGCCGGCGTCTCCCTGACGCTGTTCTGGCTCGACGCCGAGCTCGAGGAACTGTGGGCAGCGCCCGCCGACAGCCCCGCCTTCCGCAAGGGCGGTGCGGTGCCGCAGGAGCGCCTGCCCGAGGCCGTGCTCGCCGCAGGCGTCGAGGTCCCGGTCACCCCCGGCACCCCCGAGTCCCAGGAGTCCGCCCGCGTCGTCGCCGAGGCGATCACCGCGGTCCGCCGCACGATCGACGCGCACGCCGACGAGCTCGGCCGGATCGACGCGGTCGCCGGGGACGGCGACCACGGCATCGGCATGCAGCGTGGGTCCACCGCCGCCGACGCGGCCGCGACCGACGCCGCAGTGCGCGGTGCGGGCGCCGGCAGCGTCCTCGCGATCGCCGGAGACGCCTGGTCCGACAAGGCCGGTGGCACGTCCGGTGCGATCTGGGGAGCCGCCCTGGAGGCCATGGGTCGCGTCATCGGGGACGAGGAACGTCCGGAGCCCGCCACCGTCCAGAGCGCGGTGCACGCCGCGGTCGACGCGGTCCTCGCCTTCGGCGCGGTCGTCGGGGACAAGACCATGGTCGACGCGCTCGTCCCGTTCGACGACGTGCTCGCCGCCCGGATCGCTGCCGGTGACCCCCTCGTGACCGCATGGTCGGAGGCCACCGCCGCTGCGACCGCCGCCGCCGACGCCACCGCCACACTGCTGCCGAAGATGGGCCGCGCGCGGACCCACGGCGAGGACGCGGTCGGCACGCCCGACGCCGGAGCGATCTCGTTCGCCCTCATCACCGCGGCCGTCCTGTCGACGATCTCCGTCCCTGCCTGACCCGCACGCACCACACGAAAGGCACACCCATGAGCACCCAGTTCCGTCTCGTCGTCGGCTCGGACGACGCCGGCTTCGACTACAAGGAGATCATCAAGCGGGACCTCGAGGCGGACCCGCGCGTCGTGTCCGTGGTCGACGTCGGTGTCGACGCGGACGGGCACACCGCCTACCCGCACGTCGCCGTCGACGCGGCCCGCATGGTCGCCGCCGGTGAAGCGGACCGGGCGATCCTGATCTGCGGCACCGGCCTCGGTGTGGCGATCGCGGCGAACAAGGTCCCCGGCATCCGGGCCGTGACCGCGCACGACTCCTTCAGCGTCGAGCGTTCGGTCCTCTCCAACGACGCGCAGGTGCTCTGCATGGGCCAGCGCGTCGTCGGGGTCGAGGTCGCCCGCCGGATGGCCAAGGAGTGGCTCGGCTACGAGTTCGACACCGCGTCCGCCAGCGCCGAGAAGGTCGCTGCCATCTGCTCCTACGACGGCAGCGCCCCGGTCGGGACCGACGCATGAGCCTGGCCACGGCGACGCCCCGGCTGACGATCGGGGTGTCGCTGAAGATGTACTTCGGGCACGCCCGGACGTTGGCGTGGGCATCCGCCGTGGCCGACATCGCCCGGCACCACCCCGCCGTCACCAGCGGTGCGGTCGAGCTGTTCGTGATCCCGACGTTCCCGTCGCTCGTCCCCGTCCGTGCCGCGCTCGAGGGGACTCCGGTGCTCCTCGGCGCCCAGGACCTGGCGTGGGCGGACGAGGGCGCCTTCACCGGTGAGGTCTCCGGCCGCGAGCTCGCCGAGATCGGCGTCGACCTCGTCGAGATCGGGCACGCGGAGCGTCGCGGACTGTTCCACGAGACGGACCAGGACGTCGCCGGGAAGGTGCACGCCGCCTTCCGCAACCACCTGCGACCCCTGATCTGCGTCGGGGAGCCGACCCGCGCCTCCCGGCAGAGCGCGATCGCGGACGTGACCGGCCAGCTCGACCGGTTCGTCTCGACGGCCGTCGCCGACGGCATCGCCGGTCCCGTCATCGTGGCGTACGAGCCGGCCTGGGCGATCGGGGCACCGCAGCCGGCGCCGGACGACCACATCGTCGAGGTCCTCGCGGGCATCGAGGAGCACCTCGCCACCCGGCCCGAGCTCGCCGGCAGCGTCGTGGTCTACGGCGGCAGTGCCGGACCGGGCCTCCTCACCCGCGGGCGGGGCCGCATCGGCGGCCTGTTCCTCGGGCGGTTCGCGCACGACCCCGCCGCGATCCGCACGATCCTCGACGAGGCCCAGGCACTGGCGGTGACGGCATGACCTCCCTCCTCGGCCTCTCCACGTACGCGTACTTCTGGCGGATGTCGGACCGCGTCCCGTCGCCGATGTCCCTCGACGACGCGATGCGCGACGCCGCCGCACAGGGTGTCGACCTCTTCCAGATCTGTGACCACCTGCCGCTCGACACCGCGTCGGACGAGCGTCTGGCGTCGATCCGCGGGCTCGCGGCGTCGCTCGGGCTCACGCTCGAGGTCGGGACCAGGGGCACCGCGCCCGCCCACCTGGCGCGCTGGCTCCACATCGCGCTCGCGCTCGGGGCGACGCTGGTCCGCTCCATGTGGAGCTCCGGCGACGACCTGCCCTCCGCAGCCGAGACCGAACGACGCCTGCGCGAGGCCCTTCCCGCGTACGAGGCGGCCGGCGTGATGCTCGCCCTCGAGACGTACGAGGTCGTGCCCACCGCGGAGCTCGTCACCGTCGTCGCCGCGATCGGCTCACCGTCGCTCGGGATCTGCCTCGACCCGGCGAACACCGTGGCGAACCTCGAGCACCCGTCCGACGTCGTCGAGGCGTGCCTGCCGTACGTCGTGAACTGGCACGTGAAGGACGCCGACTTCACCCGCTCGCCGGGCTGGGTCGGGTTCCAGTACACCGGCGTCCCGATCGGCACCGGCCGCATCGACCACGACGCCGTCCGTGCCGCGATCGCCCCGGAGGTCCGCGGCATCAACCGGGTCATCGAGTTCTGGCTGCCGTGGCAGGACGCCACCGTCGGAGCGACCGGCGACCCCGCACAGACCACCACCCGCACCGAGGCGGCGTGGACGACACAGACCATCGAGTACACCAGGAGCAAGGAATCATGACCGACACCGCCATCAGCCACACCACCGCAGCCGGCTCGGGCACCGCCGACGTCACCGTCGCCGTGATCGGCGCCGGCGGCAAGATGGGCACCCGCGTCTCGAACAACTTCGCCAAGAGCGAGTACACGACGCTCTACAGCGAGGCCTCGCCCGCAGGGCAGGAGCGCATCGAGGGCCTGGGCCGTTCCATCACCGACAGCCTCGAGGCAGCAGCCGCGGCGGACGTCGTGATCCTCGCCGTCCCCGACGTCCTGCTCGGCAGCATCTCCGAGCAGCTCGTCCCGGCCATGAAGGCCGGCGCGACGATCCTGACGCTCGACCCGGCCGCCGCCTACGCCGGGCTGCTCGCGAAGCGCTCGGACATCCACTACGCCGTGGCGCACCCGTGCCACCCGTCGGTGTTCCTCGAGCGCACCACCAAGGAGGAGTGGGACGACACCTTCGGTGGCATCGCCGCCCCGCAGGAGGTCATCGCGGCGTTCGACGCGTCGGAGTCCCTCGGCGACGAGGGTGACCGCGCGAAGGCGATCGCCGAGGCCGTGATCTCGACGATGTACGCGCCCGTCATCCAGGTGCACTGGGTCACCGTGAAGCAGCTCGCCGTGCTCGAGCCGACGCTCGTCGAGACCATCGCCTGCATGATCGGCGACTTCCTCAACGACGCGCTCGAGGAGACCGTGACCGGTGTCGGCGTGCCCCGCGATGCCGCCCGAGCGATGCTCTACGGCCACACCTGGATCGCGCTGACGAACGGTCTCCGCGGCTCGAACCCGTTCTCCGACGCCTGCCACATCGCGATGGGCTACGGCCGCGAGAAGCTCATCAAGGAGGACTGGAAGCAGGTCTTCGACGACAGCGAGCTCGACTCGGTCATCGCCAAGATGCTGAAGATCGACGCCGTCAAGCGCTGACGCGCGCTGCGGCCGCGCGCTGCCGCTGCGCGCTGCCGCGACAGTCCCCGTCCGGATCCCGGGCGGGGACTGTCGCGTTCGCTGTCGCGTTCGTGCTGCTCGCCGTGCGAGCGATGCGACATCGGGTACACGATTGCGCGCCGCTTTGCCTGGGGCGCTGTCGCTTTCCTCGCGCGCGGGGCGCACCTGGCCTCGATCGTGGCCGCGCTGTCCTGAGCCGCACGTCCTGAACGACGTCTCCGGTTGGTGGCAGCGTGCGCATGGGCGCGGCCACTAGGTTCGGTGCATGCACGTGGAGGCCACGACCAGGGGCGCCGGTGTCCCCGTCCTCGTGCTCCACGGCTCCCCGGGCGGGATCGACGCCGCCCGGGTGATGTCCCGCTTCCTGCCGGAGGACACGTTCCGGAGCGTGCTCGTCTCCCGGCCCGGCTACCTCGGCACCCCGCTCGACCCGGCGCACGCGTCGATCGACGACGAGGCCGACCTGCTCGCCGGTGTGCTCGACGGCCTCGGCATCGACCGGGTCGGGGTCCTCGCGTGGTCCGGTGGGGGACCGGCCGCCTACCGGCTCGCGGCGCGCCACCCGGACCGGGTGCACGCGGTCGTCGGGGCCTCGGCGGTCAGCGGTGCATGGGCCCCGGCGCGACCGCACCCGGCGGAGTACGTCGTGTCGCACACCGCCGTCGGCGCCCGGGTGTCCGGGTGGCTCGCCGCGCACGCCCCGCGGGCGACCGTGCTCGGCGCGATGTCCGGCGTGAGCTCGCTCCGCGGTCGAGCGCTGCGGGACCACGTGTCGGACGTCCTCGCGGACCCGGATCAGCGCGCCTTCATGCTCGACGTCGCCGCGACCGGGAACACCTCGGGCCGGCACCGCACCGGGTGGTCGAACGACGTCCGGACCCTCGGGGCGATCACGTCGCTCGGACTCGAGGAGGTCCGTGTGCCGGTGCTCCTCGTCCACGGCGACGCGGACACCGAGGTCCTCCCCGTCCACAGCACCCGGGCGGCGTCGGAGCTGCCGGACGCCGAGCTCGTCATGCTCCCCGGCGGCACGCACTTCGCCTTCTGGGACCACCGCGACGCCGCAGCCGTGCAGGCCCGCGCGCGGGCGCACCTCACCCCGTGACCCGAGCGCCTCCCACCGAGCGCGTCCCAGCGAGCCTGCCCGCCGCCCGCAACGCGCCGAACGCGCCCAGCGGAGGCACCTGCCTCACGCGGAAGCGCGCACCACGAGCTCCGGCGGCAGCATGACCCGCTCGCCGGGCGTCCGCTCGGCACCGGACCGGTCGAGCAGCCGGAGCACCTCGGCCGCCATCCGCGCGACGGGCTGCCGCACGGTCGTCAAGGGCGGCGCGACGTACGGTGCGAACGCCAGGTCGTCGAGTCCCGTCACCGCGACGTCGTCCGGCACCCGGATCCCGGCGGCACCGAGCGCGTGCACCACACCGATCGCGATGAGGTCGTCCGCGCACACGACTCCCGACGGCAGCGTCGGCAGGTCGAGCAGTACCCGTCCGGCCGCGATGCCGTCCTCGATCGAGAACCCGCACGGCACCACCCACGCCGGGTCCGTGCGGATGCCGTGCCGGGCGCAGGCGGCGTCGAATCCGGCCTGCCGCTCGCGGACCGACGAGTTCGACCGTGCCGCGGTCACGAAGGCCGCGGACGTGACGCCGCGCGCGGCGAGCCGTCCGACCACCAGGTCCATCGCTGCCCGGTCGTCGATCCCGACCCAGTCGGCCACCGGTTCCGGAACGTGCCGGTCGAGCTGTACGAGGGGCACGGCGGCAGCAGCGGCGACGACGGCCGTGGTGCTCTGCTCGTCGGCGCAGGGGCTCACGACGATGCCGTCCACCCCTCGGGTGACCAGGGAGCGGAGGTGCGCGGCCTCGACCCCGGGGTCGTCCCGGGCGTCGCACAGGTAGAGCACCCGGTCGCTCGTCTGGAGCGCCTGCTCGACAGCGTCCACGAGCGCGGTGAAGAACGGGTTCGTGATGCTCGGCACGACCATCCCGACCGCGTCGGTGCGCTGCCGGCGGAGTGCCCGCGCCACGCTGTTGCCCGCGTACCCGAGCTCGTCGGCCGCCCGTGTGACCGCGGCGGCGACGGCGGGGGAGACCGCGCGTGAGCGCGCCAGCACCCGGGAGGCCGTCGTGATCGAGACGCCCGCGCGGGAGGCGACGTCGGCGAGGGTGACGGCCATGCGACCTCCTGAGGACGATCTGGGCAACGATTGCCGAGCCTCCCGGCCCGGCGTAACGCAACCGTAACCCATGGCGAGCCGATGCTGGGTACCGTGATCGGGCAATCGATTGCCAAGCAGGGTGGCGACGAACCAGCTCCACCCCACCAGGCAGACAGCTCCAACCCAGACAGCTCCAACCCAGACAGCACCAACCCAGACAGCACCGACCCAGAGGACGACCATGGCCCGCATCCTGATCGCCGGCGAGAGCTGGATCACCACCACCACCCACGCCAAGGGCGTCGACGAGTTCACCGTGCACTCGTACGCCGAGGGCGTCACCCAGCTGCGGACCGCCCTCACCGCGACCGGTCACGACGTCGTGCACCTGCCCGGCCACCTCGTCCCCACCGACTTCCCGGAGACGGCCGAGGCCCTCGGTGAGTACGACGTCATCGTGCTCTCGGACATCGGCGCGAACTCGCTGCAGCTCGCACCCGGCGTCTTCGAGCGGTCGATCCCGGGCGCCGACCGCGTCGCGACCCTGGCCGACTGGGTGACGGCCGGCGGCGCGCTGCTGATGATCGGCGGCTACCTCTCGTTCTCCGGCTGGCAGGCTCGCGGTGCCTACGCGGGCACCCGGATCGCGGAGGTCCTCCCCGTCGACATCGCCCCGTACGACGACCGCGTCGAGCTGCCCGCCGGCGGCGTCGCCGCCGTCGTGGACGCCCACCCCGTGATCGACGGCGTGGACGGCGCCTGGCCCGCGCTCCTCGGGTACAACCGCACCGTCGCGAAGCCCGACGCCGTCGTCCCCGTCCTGATCGACGGCGACCCGCTCGTCGCCGTGCGCACCGAGGGCTCCGGGCGCACCGCCGTCTTCACGAGCGACTGCTCGCCGCACTGGGCACCGCCCGCGTTCTGCGAGGACTGGGCCGGCTACCCGGCACTCTTCGACGGGCTCGTCCGGTGGCTGACGGCACGGTGACGACGCCCTCGCGCCGCAGCGTCCGCGTCCTCGCCGCGTCGGCCGACGCGCTCCGGGCGTCGGCCGACGTCCGCTTCGTCCGCGAGGCCACCGACGGATCCATCGACGACGACGCCTTCGCCGCGTACCTCGCCATCGAGGAGCGCTTCGTCCGCACCGCCACCAGGGTCACCGGGTACCTCGCGTGGGCGTCCGACGACTGGCCCGCCGTCGCCGGTCACGCCCGCGCCGTGGCCGGGCTGGTCGGCCAGCAGCTCGGGTGGTTCCGCACGGTCCGGTCGCGATGGCCGGGAGGCCCGGGTCGCCTCGCCGACGCCGTCGCGCGTTCCGAGGTGCTCGCCTCGCAGGTCCTCGGTCTCACCAGCACGCACGGTGCGCCCGGCGCCGTGACCGCGATGTTCGCCGCGGAGACGCTGTACTCCGAGTGGTGTCGCCGTGCTGCGGCCGCACCGGTCGAACGGTTCACGGACCTCCGGGCCTGGATCGACATGCACGCCGCACCGCCCTTCACCGCCGGCGTCGAGGAGCTCGCGACGGCCGTCGACGCGATCCCGGACACCATCGACGACGACACCGTCACGCGCTGGTTCCGCGACACCCTCGCCGCCGAGGACGCCTTCCACGACGCCGCCTACCCCGCACTGGAGACCACCGGATGACCACCCCCGCCCGCGCGCTGGCGCTCCTCGAGGAACTCGTGTCCCACGGTCCCCGGTTCCACGGCACACCCCAGATGGCAGCCGCGGTCGACTGGGTCGCGTCCTCCGTCCGCGGGCTCGGACTCGCGGTGCGCCGCGAGACGGTGGCGCTGCCCGGGTGGGACCCCGGCACGGTGCGGAGCGTCCGGGTGACGTCGCCGGTCACCCGCGACCTGCCCGCCTGGCCGATGCTCTGGAGCGCCGGGACGTCCGGCGAGGTCACCGGCACGCTCGAGGTCCTCGGCCCCGAGGGCATCTGGGGCGACTCCATCGTCTGGCAGCGCTTCGGCGTGCGGGACGACGCCGGACGGATCGTCGTCGTCGTCCACGCCCGGGACGGCGGGCCCGCCGCACCGCAGCCGCTCCCGAGCGGGTCGGCGCCGGACGTCGCGCACCTGGCGATCGGGCACCTCGACGGGCTGCAGCTCGCCGAGTGGATCGCGGACCGGGGGCCTGGCGGCGTCACGGTGTCGGTCGACCTCGACTCCGGGCCGCGCGACCGGTCCGCGTCCGACAACCTCGTCGTCGACATCCCGGGAACGGACCCGTCCGCGGGGACCGTCGTGGTCTGCGGACACCTGGACAGCTTCTACAACACGCTCGGCGCGTACGACAACGGCAGCGGCTCGATCGCACTGCTGGCGCTCGCGGAGCTCTGGGCAGCCGCGCCGCCGGCCCGGTCGATCCGGATCGTGTGGTTCACCGCCGAGGAGTGGCACCTGCTGGGCTCCAGACACCACGTCGCCGGACTCTCGGAGGGCGACCGCGCGGCGATCGACTTCGTGCTGAACCTGGACGGGCTCGGGCGGGGCGACCACCTCGAGACGTTCGTCGGGCCGGAGTCGTTCGGCTTCGACGTCCGCGACGCGATCGCGGCACACGCGGCGGCGACCGGGCGGACCCTCAGCACGGTGGACCGCTTCCCGCCGACCCGTGGCACCGACGACGCGTCCTTCCACGCGGCGGGGATCCCCTCCGTGTTCCTGACGTTCAACGACCTGCACCGGCTGCACCAGCCGACGGACACCCCGAACGCGGGGATCGCGGCGAACATCGCATGGACGGTGCCGCTCGCCCGTTCCCTCGCCGAGACGCTCCCGCGGCCCGCGCGGGTCCCGGCCCCCGACCTGCTCTGACGCCCGGGGGTCCCTACGCCAGCAGCCAGTCGCCGGCGGCGGTGACGTCCTCGGCGCCGTCGAGCGCGCGGGGCTCGCAGAGGAACCCGAGCACGTCCGAGCCGTCATCGAGCTCCACACGACCGATCGTCATCGGCGCCGCGAGGCCGGCGACGAAGGTCGCGAAGCCGGCGCGGGGGAGCGCCCAGCGTTCGCCGACGAGCGACGCGCCGCCGGACGCCACCCGCCACACCCCGGGCTTCGGCGGCGTCGTGGCGAGCCGGGCCATCCGGTACTCGGGCGACGTCGTCACGGTGCCGAGCAGCCGAGCGCCGGCCCGGACGAGCTCGTGGTGCAGCGGCTGCCCGGTGCGGTGCGCGCCGAACACGACGAGGTCGACGCTCGGCGCTCCCCACAGCGCGTCGGGCGCCCCCGCGGACGCCGCCAGTCCGAGCCCCACCGCCAGGTCCGCCAGTGCGTGGTCGCCGAACGCCGGCCCGACCAGGCTCACACCGACGGGTTCCGCCGCGGTGGACCCGACCGCCGGCACGGCCAGCGCACTGAGGTCGAGCAGGTTCACGAAGTTCGTGTACGTCCCCACCCACGCGTTCACCCCGACCGGGTCGTCGGCGAGTTCCGCCAGTGTCGGGTGCCCCGGCGCGGTGGGGAGCAGCAGCGCGTCGACGGACTCCCAGAGCGCGTCGGTCGTGGCCCGCGCAGCGACGAGTGCCTGCTGGTCGCGGACCAGGTCGACCGCGGTGAAGTCCATCGCGGGGAGCACGATGCGTGCGACGGTCGGGTCCGCTGCTCCGCCGAGTGCGGCCAGTGCCTGGCCGAACGCCTGTGCCCGCTCGGCCAGGAGCGCGCCGCCGTAGAGCAGTGCGGCGACGTCGACGAGGGGCGACACGTCGAGCTCGACGACGGTGGCCCCGGCGGTGCGAGCGGCGGCGACGGTGGCGTCGTACGCGGCACGCCAGGACGGCGACATCGGCGTGAGGTCCGCAGACCGTGCGATGCCGATCCGCCGACCGGTGGCCCGGAACGGCGCCGAGGAGGGCCAGGGACGCGGTGTCCCGGCGGCGGTCATCACCTCGGTCGCGGCGGCGGCGGTCGCGAGGTCCCGTGCGAACACCGACACGGTGTCGTACGACGGCGACGCCGGGACCACGCCCTCGGCGGACAGCAGCCCGAGCGTCGGTTTGATCCCGACGACGTGGTTGAACGCCGCCGGCACACGACCGGACCCGGCGGTGTCGGTGCCGAGCGCCACGTCGACGATGCCGTGCGCGACGGCGAGGCCGGACCCGGCGCTCGACCCGCCCGACACCCGGGTGGCGTCGCCGGCTGCGTGCGGGGTGCCGTACGGCGACCGCGCGCCGACGAGTCCGGTGGCGAACTGGTCCAGGTTCGTCTTGCCGACGACGACCGCCCCGGCTGCCTCGAGCCGCGCGACGGCCGGCGCGCTGCCGTCCGGCGTCCGGAGCACCGACGGCGACCCGGCGGTCGTCGGCAGCCCGGCGACGTCGATGTTGTCCTTCACGGCCACGGTCCAGCCCGCGAGCGGCAGGTGCGCCCCGGCCGCGACCCGCTCGTCCACCGCGGCGGCGAGCTCGCGGAGCACCGACGCCGGTCGAAGGGTGATCCAGATCTCGGGCTGGCCGAGCTCCTCGATGCGGACGAGTGCGCGCTCGACGGCGTCCGCGGCGCTCGCCGAGGTCGGGACGGTGGTGGTCGTGGTGCTCATCGGGTTCCCCATCGGGTGATCAGGTCGGTGTACTGCGCGACGGCATCGTGCAGGGCGTGGATCGCGACGGACTCGTCGCGGCGGTGTGCCAGGTCGGTCTCGCCGGGCCCGAGGAGCACCACGCGGTCGCACCCGAGCGCTCCGACCAGGACCGCGGCGTCGGTGAAGTACCCGACGATGCGGTCGTCGGGCTCGATGCCGAGGGCGTGCACCACGGGGTCGGTGGCGTCGAGCAGCACCGCGGGCAGGTCGAGCACGGGCTCGACGGTGGCCAGGTCCGGCTGCGCCCGCCACCACGCGGCGGGGTCCGCCCCGGGTGTCGTCGTGCGGAGGTCGATCTCGGCCCACGCACGGTCCGGCACGACGTTGACGGCGGTGCCGCCGCCGATCGTCCCGACGTTGAGGGTGTCCCACCCGGAGCCGGACCGCGCTGCGCGGTCGAGCACGTCCGCCAGCCCGGTGATCGCGTTCCGCCCCAGGTGCGGCGCGCTGCCGTGGGCGGCGACACCCGCCGTGGCGATGCGGAGCCAGGTGACCCCGCGGTGTCCACGCACCACGCGGCCGTCGGTGGGTTCCGCGACGACCAGGAGGCCGGCCTCCCGTCCGTCGAGCAGGGTCGCCGCCTCCGCGGCGCCGCGACTCCCCGTCTCCTCCTCGACCGTGAACAGTGCGGCCACGGCGGCGTCGTCGGGTGCGGCGTCGAGCGCCGCGACGATCGCGGCGACGCCACCCTTCATGTCGGTGGTGCCACGGCCCCACACCCGGCCGTCGACGACGTCGGCACCGAACGGCGAGTGGGTCCACGTGGCGGCGTCCCCGGTCGGGACCACGTCGACGTGGCCGGTGAAGACGAGCAGTTGACCGGTGCGTGTGCGGGGGACGGCGGCGACGGCACGGAGGGCACCGTCGGCGCCGGAGCTGGTGCGCACCTCGTACCGGTCGCCGAGGAGCGACACGAGGTGTGCGAGCACCTCGGACTCCCCGGGGGTCCCGGAGACGGAGGGGATGCGGACCAGCTGGCGGGTGAGTTCGACGACGTCAGTCGCCACGGTGCGTCTCCAGCGCACGGATCACCTGGATGCCACGGGACTCCAGCGCGTCGGCGGTGTCGTTCGGGCCGACGGCGTCGGTGACGACCGTGGTGACGCCGTCGAGCGTGGCGACGGGCGCGAAGGAGACCTGCCCGAGGTGCCGGCCCTCGCAGAGGACGACGACCTGGTCGGCGCTGCCGATCATGGCCGCCTTCAGCCGTGCGTCGGTCTCGTTGAAGTCGCTGACCAGGTCGCTCTCGGCGCTGATGCCGGCGACGCTCACCACGGCGACGTCCCATCGGTGCGCGCGGAAGAACTGCTCGGTGACGGAGCCGTGCAGGCTCAGCTCGCCGGCCTTCAGCTCGCCGCCCGGCACCAGGAGGTGGATGTCCTCCTCTTGTCCGAGGGCCTCCATCACCTGCACGCTCGTCGGGGCGACGAGCGCCTGCAGGTGCCGACCGCGCATCTCCATCGCGACGTGGTACGCCTTCGTGCCGAAGTCCAGGGCCACGTTCGCCTTGCGGGGGATCAGGTCGACGACCGCGCGGGCCATCGCCTGCTTCTCGGGGACGTTGGTGCGCACCCGCAGGCTGAACGGCGGCTCGAAGCTGCGACCGGCCGCGAGCACCGCGCCGCCGTACACCCGGCGGGCGATGCCCTGGGTGTCGAGGTGGTCGATGTCCCGGCGGATCGTCAGCTCGGTGACGCCGAGTTCGCCGGCCAGGGTCGCGGTCTCGACCTTGCCGCCCTGCTCGAGGAGGTCGACGATGCGCAGCAGCCGCTGGTCGCGCTTGTCACCCACGTCGTCCCACCCCTTCGTCGCTGATCACTGTAGTGGCCGACATCAGCCGAGCTCGGGGTGCACGCCGGCGACGCCGAGGATCGTCTCGAGCCGGTCGCCGAGCGCCAGGAGCTCGTCGTCCGCGCCGTACCGGCCGACGACCTGGATGCCCACCGGCAGGTGCCCGGAGAACCCGGCCGCCATCGCGAGCACCGGGTGCGCCGAGGGGACGAGCCGGCACGCCAGGCGCTGCCAGAGGAAGTACCGGTCGAAGGCCACGCCGTCGACCTCGGCGACCCACGGGACCTCGGCCGGCGGCGCGACCACGGGCGCACCGGGGACCACGAACGCATCGAAGCCCTCCAGGAGCGATGCCATCTCGGTGTACGCGCGGTAGCGGCGGTCGAGCGCTGCGACGATCTGCCCGCTCGGGTAGCCGGACGCCTCGGTGACGTTCCGCACGAAGTCGTCCCGGTACGACTCGGGGTGCTCGAGGGGGTCCGTGCCGAGGAGCGCGAACCACCCGAACAGCTCGATGGTCTGCCAGGTCTCGTCGAGGCCGTCGGTGTCGAGCTCCACGTCGACGACCTCGACCCCCGCTGCCTCGAGCGTGGCACGCGTGCGGGCGTGGGACTCGCGCACCTCGGGCGAGATCGGCAGCCCGCCGAGGTCGGCGCTCCACGCCAGGCGGATCGGGCGGGTCGACGGCGCCCCGAGCTCGGTCGTGACCGTGCGGCCGGCGGAGAGCGGGGCGAGCTGGTCGGTGCCGGACATCCCGGTCAGGAGGAGCGCGACGTCACGGCAGTTCCGGCCGACCGGGCCGTTCACCGAGTGCGGCTCCCACGAGGTGGCGCCCTGTGCGGCCGGCACGAGGCCCGGCGTGGTGCGGAGACCGACGGCGTTGCAGAACGACGCCGGGTAGCGCAGGCTGCCGCCGGAGTCGGAGCCGTCGGCGAAGGGCAGCATCCCGGCCGCGACCGCAGCGACGCCGCCGGTCGATCCGCCAGCGTGCCGGGACAGGTCGAACGGGTTCCTGGTGATCCCGAAGACGTCGTTCCAGGTGACGGTGCCGACGCCGAACTCAGGCGCGTTCGTCTTCCCGATCACCAGCGCCCCGGCGGCCTTGAGCTTCGCGACGTGCGGCGCGTCCGTCGGCATCGGGCCGCGGTCCGCGAATGCCCGGGATCCGCGGGACGTCGGCATCCCGGCGACGTCGACCAGGTCCTTGATGGCGATCGGCAGGCCGTGCAGCGGGCCGAGCTCCGCGCCGGACTCCCGGGCCGCGTCCGCTTCCGCAGCGAGGACGAGTGCCTCGTCGCGCGGCAGCCGGTACACGATCACGTTCACGGCGTCGTTCGTCGCGTCGATGCGGTCGTAGAAGGCCGTCATCACCTCGACGGCGGTCAGGGTCCCGTCCGCGATCGCGTCGCGGAGGTCCGTCGCGGTCCGGAACCACAGCGGCGTCGTCGTGGTCGTGGCGGTGTCGGTGGCGGGGATGGTCGTCACGGGGTGCTCCTGATCGGTACGGAGTGGGCGGGTGCCGCAGCGGGGGCGGCGGGGCGGTGGAAGGGGAGGTCGATGGTGTCGGCGGCGGCGACGAGGCCGTCCGGGCCGACGACGGTGAGCAGGGCGAGGACCCGGGTGGCGCGGTGCAGCCGACGGACCTCGGGGCCGAGCCGGAACCGGGCGGCGGTGGTGCCCGTCGGGGGGACGACGACCGACTGGGAGCCGACCTCGACCCACGCGGTGACGGCGGCGACCTCGTCCAGGCCGTCGACCGTGGCCCACACCTCGACGACGACGCTGCCGTCCTCGTCGATCGTGGCCGTGCCGGTCAGCGCGGCGCGCGCCGAGGTGACCGGACGCGCGGGAGCCGTGGGAGAGCGCACCGCGCCCAGCTCGGCAACCTCGGGGAGCCGCGCGCGTGCACGGGGGGCGAGCCGGGCCTCCAGGGCGGCTGCGACGTCGACGAGGTGCGCGTCCGTCCAGGCCGGACCACAGATCGTCGCACCCACCGGCATGCCGGTGTCGGCCATCGTGCCCATCGGGATCGTGACGCTCGGGATCCCGACCCGGCGCATGACGTGGTTCGTCGTCGAGAACACGGCGCCGTCGGCCCACGCCGCCCGGGCGGCGGCCGGGTCGACGTCGGCGTCGTGCGGACCGATGTCGGAGTTGGCGGGGAAGGCGAGGACGTCGAGACCGGACGCCGTCAGCCAGTCCTCGAAGAGCTCACGCCGGGCGCGGTCGAGGCCCGCGATCGCCGGGGCGGCGACCCGGGCGACCTCGTCCTCCGACAGCGGTGTGGAGCGCGTGATCGCGGTGAAGTCGAACACGTCGCGGCCGGGGTGGACCCGGCCGTTCTCGATCGCGTCGACGGCGTCGGGCGGATCCGGACGGATGGCGCCGGGGGCCAGGTCGGCGAGCGCGAGCGGCTCACTGGCGTGCTCGTCGAGGAAGCGCTGCCACGAGTGCGTCACCAGCTGGTCGAGCTCGAACGCGGTCCAGTCGGCGGGCAGGTGGCCGGAGTCCTCCAGCGAGGGCAGGTCGCCGCGCTGCTCGTACGCCTCGACCAGGGGGAAGCGGACCCGGGTGACGTGGGCGCCGGCGGCGACGAGCTGCGCTTCGAGGTCGTCCCAGAGCGCGCGGATCGACGGCCGGAGCGGCACGGACGGCGGGGCGTCGGACGGACCGGCCGCCTCCGGCACGTACAGCAGGGGGACCCCGACGCGCAGCCCGGCGAGCGGTGCCGCGACAGGCGGGGCGTCCTGCGTCCGGAAGGACGCGGCGACCTCGGCGGCGGGGAGCACGTCCACCGCGTCCTGCCGCCACCACACGTCGCGCTCGTCCGGCCCGGCGATGACGGCGAGGACCTCACGCAGGTCCGCGACCGATCGGGTGTGCGGCACGACCACGTCGCGGTACGGGTGCAGCGGCCAGTTGCCGGTGCTCGGGACGACACCCCACGACGGCGTGTACGCCACCAGGCCGTTGTTCGACGCCGGGGAGCGGCCGGAGGACACCGTCTCCTCGCCGAGCCCGAAGGAGCAGAGCCCGGCGGCGACCGCGACACCGCTGCCGATCGAGGACCCGGAGTGCCACGCAGCAGCGAGCCACTCCGGTGAGTACGGACTGCGGGTGCGGCCGTACAGCCCGGCCTGCCCGCCGCCGATCGCCATCGGCGGCATGTTCGTCTTGCCGACCAGGACCGCGCCGGCACCCAGCAGCCGCTCGATGACGACGGCGTCCCGGCGGGAGACGACCCCGGCGAACGCGGGGGAGCCGGCGGCGGCGGTGAGGCCGCTGACGGCGAAGCTGTCCTTCACGGTGAACGGGATCCCGTGCAGCGGACCGGTGCCCGCACCGGCGACTCGGGCGGCGTCGCTCGCGGCTGCACGTTCCAGCAGCCGCGGATCGAGTACGGGGACAGCGCCGAGCCGGGGCCCGTCGCGGTCGATCCGGGCGATCCGGCGGAGGGCGTGCTGGGCGAGTGCGAGTGCGGTGGTCGCACCGGACTCGAGCCGGTCGCGCAGCGCCTGGATGTCGGTGTCGAGCATGAGCACCTCCTGGGATCGAACGGGACGGACGGGTGGGGGCGGTGAGCAGGGGACCGGGCGCGGGGGGATCAGGGCCCCGCGCCCGGCGCTGGTCAACCGAGCGCTGAGCAGTCGGTCGAGTAGAGGTACTTCTTGACGTCGGCGTCGTCGACGTTGTCCTGCGTGACGAGCTTCCACGGCGAGTACACCGTCTGCTTCGTCACGTCGTCCGCCTTCGTGTCACCGTTGACGAGCTTCGCCATCAGCTCGGTGGCCTCGTAGCCTTCGGTGTACGGGTCCTGCGCGACGAGCGCGTCGTACTCGCCCTTCTTCAGCGAGGCGACCTGGTTCGACGCGGTGTCGTAGCCGACGTGCACGATGTCGTCCTTGCCGGAGGACGAGATCGCGTTCGCCGCACCCGTGCCGGCACCGATGTTCGTCGAGAAGACGAGCTTCACGTCGGAGTTCGCGGACAGCTGCGACGAGACCGTCTGGGATGCCTTCGCCGAGTCGCCGCCGACGTACTGGATGTCGAGCGCGGTGAGCTTGCTCTCCTTCTCGATGGCGTCCTTGAAGCCCTTCGCACGGTCGGACTGCACCTGGTTGCCGGGGGAGTCCGTGACGATGACGACCTTGCCCGATGTGAGCTTGAAGTCCTTGATCGCCTGCACGGCCGCGTCGTACGACGACTGGTAGTTGTCGGTGCGGATCGACTGCACGTAGTCCTTGTTCGACAGGAACGAGTCCGGCATCACGAGCGGCTTGCCGCTGTCCGTGTAGGACTTCAGGGTCGAGTTGAACGCGGTGTTGTCCCAGACGGTGAGCAGGAGTCCGTCGGGGTTCGTCGCGAGCACCGACTGCAGGACCTGCATCTCGGCATCCGTCGTCGTCTCGGGGGTGCCCTGGATCTTCAGGGTCACGCCCTCCTTCTTGGCGGCGGCCTTCGCACCGCAGTACATGGTGCCGTAGAACTCACCGGTGGACTCCGGGGTGACCATCGCGATGGTCTTCTTGCCCGACGACGATGCGTCGCCGGCGGCTGCGGTCGATCCGGTGGAGCAGCCGGCGAGGACCACGGCGATGCCGATGGCCGACGCGGCGGCGAGGACGGAGGTGGTCTTGGAACGGAACACGGGGGTCTCCTAGCAGGGAGGGGGTGGACAGGAGGTGGTGCCGTGGAGCGGGGTGGTTCTCGGACTGCGGGGCCGCTAGGTCGTTCGTCTGTTGCGGCTGCTGCGGTCCAAGCTGACCGCGACGAGGAGCATGGCTCCGATCGCGATGGTCTGGTAGAAGGGCGACAGGTTGATGATCACGAGCCCGGACTGCAGGATGATCGCCAGGAACGCGCCGACGATCACGCCGAGGAAGTTGATCCGGCCGCCGGTCAGGGCGGTCCCGCCGATCAGGGCTGCGGCGATCGCGGCCATCGAGTCGTTCGTGTGCCCCGAGATGTTCGTCGTCGAGTAGCGCGCCAGGTCGATGAACCCGGCGAGGCCGGCCAGCCCGGCGGAGAGGACGAAGATGCCGATGGTGTTGGTGAGGGTCTTGATGCCGACCCGGCGGGAGGCCAGGAAGTTCGAGCCCATCGCCAGGGTGTGCGTGCCCCAGGCGGTGTACCGGTAGAGCAGCCAGATCACGACGAGCAGCGCGAAGCCGAGCAGCGTCGGGACGGGCAGCGCTCCGATCGTCGCCGACCCGAAGGACGACGCGAGTTCGGCGGGGATGCCGACCAGGTTGACGCCCTTCGTGGCGACCTGTGCGATGCCGGTGGCGAGCGAGAGCATCCCGAGCGTCGTGACGAGCGAGTTGATGCCGACCACCCCGACGAACAGGGCGTTCACCGTCCCGAGCACCGCGCCGGTCAGGATCGCGACCACGAGTCCGACCAGGATGACGACCCCGACCGGGGACGACGTCCCCATCGCGATCATCACCTGCCCGGAGACCACCGACGACAGGATCAGCACCGCGCCCTGCGAGATGTCGATCTGCCCGGCGGACATCAGCACCGCCTGGCCCGCCGCGAGCAGGAGCACCTGCGATGCGGTGAGCATGATGCCGCGGATGTTCGCCTCGCTGAGGAAGGCACCGCTCGGGGAGAGGATCTGGAAGACCGCGATGAGCACGATCTCCACCG
The DNA here is from genome assembly GCF_003762905.1 of Curtobacterium sp. ZW137. Lineage (GTDB taxonomy): Bacteria > Actinomycetota > Actinomycetes > Actinomycetales > Microbacteriaceae > Curtobacterium. The sequence continues at coordinate 88,278 of NZ_RJKS01000007.1, forward strand.
CGATGATCTGCACCGCGCGGTTGCTGAAGACCCGGGCGATGCCGTGCTTCAGCGCGGGCGCCGACCGCATCGAGGTGTCGGGTGCCGCTCCGGCACCGGGGGCTGCTGCGGTCATGCTGCTACCTCGTCTCCGACCATCACGGTCATCACGTCGGCCACGGAGAGTCCCTCTGGCTGCAGGTCGGCGATGATCGTCCCGTGCCGCAGGATCACGATGCGGTCGGCGAGCTTCAGGACGTTCGGGATGTCGTGCGACACGAGGATCACGCCGAGCCCGTGGCCCGCCGCCGACCGGATCGAGTCGAGCACGATGCCGACCTGCTTCGGCCCGAGCGCCGCGGTGGGCTCGTCGAGCAGGATCAGGTCCGTCGCCCAGTTCATGGCCCGGGCCACGGCGAGCACCTGGCGCTGCCCACCGGAGAGTGACCCGACCGGCAACCGGACGTCGCGGAGCGTCGAGATGCCGAGCTTCTCGATCGCGGCACGCGCCTCGGCGTGCATCCGCTTCCGGTCGAGGAACATCCCCCGGCGGAGCTCGTTGCCGAGGAACAGGTTCTCGGTCAGGGACAGGTGGGGGGCGAGGGCGAGGTCCTGGTAGACCACGCCGACTCCGAGCCGCTTGGCGTCGGCGAGACCGGACATCGGCTGCCCGCTGACCAGGATCTCGCCGTGGTCGGCGGTGTTCGAGCCGCAGATGATGTTCATCAGCGTCGACTTGCCGGCGCCGTTGTCGCCGAGGAGCGCGACGATCTCGCCCGCGTGGACGGTGAGGTCGATGTCGCGCAGGGCTCGGACGGCGCCGAAGTCCTTGCCGACGCCGGAGATGCTGAGCACCTCGCGTTGTTCGTCGCTCATGCGGTGGGTCCTTCCAGCTGGAGCACGGATGCGTAGACGGCGAGGAACGCGTCGGCGTCCTCGCGGGTGAAGACGAGCGGAGGCCGGACCTTGAGGACCTGGCCGTGCGAGCCGACCGCCGAGATGAGCACGTTCCGCTCACGGAGTGCGTTCACGACGCGGCGGGCCCGTGCGCCGGCGCTCGCCGCCTGGTCGGCGATCGTGCTGCCGGGCCCCGGCGCCATCTCGACGCCGATGAAGAGTCCGGCGCCGCGGACGTCGGCGACGAGTCCCGTCGGTGCGGAGACGGTGGCGATCCCGGCCTGCAGGTACGCGCCGACCTCGTGGGCGTGCGCCACGAGGTCCCGCTCCTGCACCTCGTCGAGCACGGCCGTGGCCGCCGCGATCGACGCCGGGTTGCCGCCGAAGGTGTTGAAGTAGCGGTGCCCGGCGGCGTACCCGTCGCTCAGTGCGGAGGTGAGGACGAGCGTCCCGATCGGCAGGCCGCCGGCGAGCGGCTTGCCGCAGGTCACCATGTCGACGAGCGTCGCGTCGGACGCGGTGTCGGTGGCACCGGACGGGAGGCCCGGCTCACCCCCGCCACCCCGGTGGAGGCCCGCCTCGGTGTGGCGTTGGAACCCCCACATCGCGTCGCCCGTGCGGCCGACGCCCGGCTGCACCTCGTCCGCGATCACCAGGCCGCCGGCGGCGTGCGTGGCGCGGTACGCCGGCAGGAGCAGGCCCGGCTCGCCGGGGAAGATGCCGTCGGTCGACATGATCGAGTCGAGCAGCAGGGCGGCGAGCCCGAAGCCGTGGCGGTCGAGGTCGGCGGCAGCGTCGGTGATCGCCTGGGCGAACAGCTCGGCGGCCCTTGCGCCGTCGCGGTGGGTGTCCGGCGCCGGCACGGTGCGGACCCAGGGGTGGAGCGGCATCGTCGAGCCGTTCTCGGGGGAGACCCCGGCGAGCAGCTGCGTGGTGCCGTGGTAGGCGTTCTCGGTGACGATCACGCCCTGGCGACCGGTGCGCCACTGGGCGATCGTGATCGCGAGGTCGTTCGCCTCGGAGCCGGAGTTGGAGAAGATCACCCGGTCGAGGTGCTCGGGATGGGTGGCGAGGAACCGCTCGGCGAACGCGACGATGCCGTCCTGGAGGTACCGGGTGTGCGTGTTCATCTGCGAGAGCTGCGCGAACACGGCGCTCGCGATCCGGGGGTTGGCGTGCCCGACGGCCGGCACGTTGTTGTACGCGTCGAGGTACTCGGTGCCGTCGGCGTCCCAGAGTCGGGCGCCCTCGCCGCGGACGACGTGGACCGGGCGCTCGTAGAACAGCGGGTAGATGTCGCCGAGGACGCCGCGGCGACGGGTCAGCAGCTGCTGGTCGGCCTCCGGCAGGAGTCCGGCGTCGGCAGGGTCGAAGCGGTTGACCATGGCGTCCGCCGCGGCGGTCGGTTCGGCCGGCGCCGGCACCGGTGGGGTGTCGAGTTGCTGGTGCACGGGTCAGGCGCCTTTCGTCAGGAGCGGGGTGGACGGGCTCGGCAGCGCGGCCGTGGCGTCGAGCAGTGCGACGGCGGCGCGGTCGTAGCGGAGCACGTAGTCGGCGCGGTCGGGGTGGCGCTTCGCGGTGTCCCGGGCGAGGACGACGGCCATGACCAGCCGGCACGCGGCGAGCGGCAGGACGAGGGCGGCCTCGGTCGTGTCCAGGTGCAGCGCGGTGCCCACGCGGTCCAGGTAGCGGTGCAGCATCGGGTGGTCGAACGAGCCGAGCGCGACGGCCAGGTAGCAGGCGGTCACGGCGACGTCGAGCACCCGCGGCGCCGCGATCGCGTCCCCGAAGTCGATGACCCCGCTGACGCGACCGTCGGCGACGAGCACGTTCGACAGGTTCGCGTCCGCGTGCAGCACCTGACGCGGCATGGTCGCGAGGGCCGGAGCGAGTTCGGCGCGGTACACGTCGAGCGCACCGTGCATCGCGGCGCGGTGCCGCTCGTCGGCGACCGCGTCGACGAGCGGCTCGTGGTCGGTCGCGGCCTCGATGGACCAGTCGTTCGTCGTGGGCACGGACGCGGCGCCGGCATCGGTCCAGCGGAGCGCGTCGACGAGACCGGCCTGCACGTCGGCGAGGTCGTCCACGAGTGTCGGCCACAGCTCCACGTCCTCGAGCGGGACGCCCTCGAGCGCGGTCATCACGAACACGTCGCCGTCGTCGGTCGCGGTGACGCCGTCGCCCGTCGCGGTGCGGAGCACACGGGGGACCGGCAGCGTCGGTGCGGTGGCCGCGACGACCTCGAGCAGGGCTGCCTGCATCCGGGACGTCTCCGACACCTTCAGCACGACCGACCCGCTGCCGGCGTCGACGAGCACCGTGCGGTCGGTCTCGGATCCGGTGTCGCGGAGCGCACGGACGTCCGTGACGCCGCGGTCCGTCAGGTGGAGGAGGAGGTCAGGCACGGTCGCTCCCGCAGAGGTCGAGGATCATCAGCGCCATCGCCTCGATGCACGTGCGGTACTCGGCGAGGTCGAGGTGCTCGTCGGGCTGGTGCGCGACGCTGAGCTGCCCCGGGCCGAAGGTGATCGTCGGGACGCCTGCCTTGATCGGCAGGCCCATGTCCGTGTGGCACGTGACGCCCTGCACGACGGGCTCGATCCCGAGCGTGCCGAGCGCGGTCTGCGGGGCCACGACGAGCGGGTGCCGATCGTCGGTCTCGCCGCAGTCGGCGTCGACGAGCCAGGTCACGACGGGTGAGTTCGCGACGAGCCACGGGTCGTCGCCGACGAACGCGCTCACCATGTCCTCGATCTGCGCACGGACCAGACCACCGCCGCCGTGCTCGTCGAGCTCCCCGGGGAGGTACTGGACGTCGAAGCGGATCGTGAACGACCCCGCCCAGGAGCTGGGGTACGTGCCGGCGTCGATCTCGGCGACGTTCACCTGGCAGGGGAGCGGAACGTGCCGGTGGTTCTTCTCCGGCAGGTCGCGCCACGTGGAGTTCAGGGCGTCGACCGCGTCGAGGAGCCTGCGCCCGTACGCGATCGCGTCGACCGCGCCGCCGTCCTGCCAGGCGGGCTGCTCGATCTCGATGTGGCCGCTCTTGCCCGGGATGGTGATCTCGCCCCAGATGATGCCGCGGCAGAGTGGCGCGACCTGCAGGCTCGTCGGCTCCGGGATGACGATGCCGAGCTCGGGGCGGTAGCCGCGGTGCACGAGTGCGAGCGTGCCCATGCCGCCCGTCTCCTCCTCGGTCACGGAGCCGAACTCGATGTCGCCGGCCAGCCGGACGCCGCTCGAGCGCACCGCACGGATGGCCGCCAGTGCGGCAGCCATGCCGCCCTTCATGTCGCACGCGCCGCGGCCGATGACACGGCCGTCCTGCACCGAGCTCGTGAACGGGCCGTCGGTCCAGCCCGGACCGCCGGGGACGACGTCGCAGTGCCCGAGGAACATCAGTGCCGGCGCGTCCGTCGGGCCGCTGCGGAAGCGTCCGACGAGGTTCGGGCGCCCGGTGAAGTCGCGGTCCGCGAAGTACCCGGGGCCGTCGGAGTACACCGCGAGCTCGGCGGCGGAGGGCTCCCACTCGTCGACCGTCGCACCGAGGTCCTCCAGGTGGCGGCGGAAGAACGCCTGGACGTCGCCCTCACCACTGACCGCGGCGTCGTCACCGAACCAGGGACCGACGCTCGGGATCTCGATGAGGTCCCGGACCAGCTGGACGGCATCGTCGAACTGGGCGCTGACGAGGTCGAGGACCTCGCGCTGCTCGGGGGTGGTGGTCACCGGATCTCCTGTCGCCGTGTCGGAACGTTCACGAATCATGTTCGAGAAGTAACCAAAAGCGCTAGGCAAATGATCGCAACGTTACTTTTCTTCACGCTCACGAAACAGCCCGGAAACCGACCACCGTTCGGTTCACCCCGCGCCGAGCACCTCGACCAACGCGTCGAGCGCACGCTCCAACGCCGGCAGTGACACCGCCCCGTACCCGAGGACCACCCCCTCGCCGGCGCTCCCCGCCGTGACCTCGTATTCCGCCAGGTCCGCCACGAGCACCCCGCGCGACGCGAGCCGGTCCACCACGGCCGCACCGCGCAGCGGACCCGACCACGACACCACCGTGTGCAGCCCGCCGGTGAGGGCCCGAGCCTCCAGGCCGGGGACGGAGCCCGCGGCGGACGTGAGCCGCGCGACGATCAGCGCACGCCGGTGCGTGTAGTCCCGCCGCACCCGGCCGAGGTGGCGCCGGAACGCGCCCGTCCGCAGCAGGTGCGCGACCGCTGCCTGCACCGGTTCCGCGACGACGGCGCCCCGCGCGACCCGGGCCGCCGTGACGGCGAGCGCGACGTCGGGGCGCCCCGCGGGCAGCACGACGTACGCACACCGCAGCCGCGGGTCGAAGGACTTCGAGAACCCGCCGACGTGCAGCACGCCCGGGTCGAGCGCCGCGAGCGCCGGGACGGGCTGCCCGCGGTGCCGGAACTCGGAATCGTAGTCGTCCTCGATGACGAGCGTCCCGGTCGCGTCGGCCCAGTCGAGGAGCGCTTGCCGCCGCGCGACCGGCATCACCGACCCGAGCGGGTACTGGTGCGTCGGCGTGACCATCACGGCGTCGAACCGGCTGCCCGCGCGCAGGACGTCGAGGTCGAGCCCGTCCTCGTCGAGCGGGACCCCCACGACCTCGCCGCCGGCGCTCACCACCGCCCGGTGTCCGGTCCGGTACCCGGGGTCCTCGACGGCGATCCGCGGGGCGCGGCCGAGCGAGACCCGGAGCGCCTCGGTGACGAGGGAGAGCGCCTCCGAAGTACCCGCGGCCACGACCACCCGGCGGGGATCCGGCGCGAAACCCCGGCTCAGGCCGAGCTGGGCGGCGACCTGCTCGCGGAGCGGGGGAAGGCCGAGCGGGTCCGAGAGCGCGTTGCGGAGTGGCAGGTCGGCTGCGGCGCGCCAGGCTGCCCGCCAGTCCCGGTCCGAGATGGCGGTGACCGCGGGGATGCCCGGGCGGCAGTCGATCACGGCGGCCCGCGGTGCGTCGGCGGAGACGGTCGGCGTGTCCGTCGCCGAGGCGGCCGAGGCGGCCGAGGCGCCCGAGGCGGCCGAGGCGCCCGCGGCCGCCGAGGCCGCCGAGACTCCCGGCACGACCGGGACGCCGGCAGCGGCACCGACCGGCACCGGACCGTCGACCGAGGCCGCCACCCGCGCCGCCGCCCCGTGCCGCGTCCGGATGTACCCCTCGCCGTCGAGCTGCTCGTACGCCGCCACGACCGTGCCGCGCGCGACACCGAGCTCCGCGGCCAGCGCACGCGTGGACGGCAGCGCGTCCCCGGACCGCAGCGTCCCGTCGTGGACCATCCCACGGATCCGCGCGACGACCCCGGCCGTCTTCCCGAACTGGTCCATGCATCACCCCGTCATCTGGACTACTGACTAGTCCACTCCCGAACCTAGCGTGGGCCCATGACGACGCCCCACCCCGCCCCGCACACACAGGCCGTGCCCCACCCCGACCACCCCGACATGACCGTCCGCCGCAAGCGCGACCGCCAGCAGACCGACCCGGAGGCCCTCCGCGAGGTCCTCGGCGAGGCCTTCGTCGCCCACGTCGGCCTCGTCCGTGGCGGCCACCCGATCGTGCTGCCCTTCCTCTGCGGCGTCGGCGACCTCGGCGCGGGTCCGGTCCTCCTGCTGCACGGATCCACCGGCGGTGGCCTGTTCCTCGACGCCGGTCCGGAAGGAGTCCAGGTCGCGGCGACCGTCACGCACCTCGACGGCATCGTCTTCGCGCGCTCGACCTTCGACAGCTCGGCGAACTACCGCAGCGCGATGATCGCCGGTCGCGCCACCGTCGTCCCGGCCGAGCTCCGCGCCGAGGCGCTCTGGCAGGTCAGCGACCACCTGATGCCCGGCCGCCGCGACGAGGTCCGCGAGATGACCGCGAAGGAGGTCCGCCAGACCCAGGTCCTGCAGCTCCCGCTCGAGCACGCGAGCGTCAAGGTACGGTTCGCGGGCGTCGGCGAGGCCGCCGACGACGGCGAGGACCACGGCGTCTGGGCGGGGGTCCTGCCGCTCGCGGTCCGCGCAGGCGCTCCGATCCCGGGGACCGTTTCGGGGGACACGCCGGGGGACGCGCGCGTGGACCCGTCCATCGTCGGGCTCGCGTCACGTCTCGAGGCCGTCGCGACCGCCCGGGAGGCCCGACTCGCCGCCGTCATGCGGCCAGCGGCCGTCTGACGGGTCAGCTGCAGGGCCCCGAACGGCTCGGGAACGGCTGGACCGGACCGTCGTTCCTGTGACGGGCTGCAGGAAACGACAGCGCTTCCCCAGCCGGGATCAGGTTCGTGACCAATACGTTATCTTCCCGAGTCCCGTTCCCGAGGCGGTCGACTCGTACCCGGAAGGAACCATGGGACGCCACGCTCTGCCCGCAGCCGACGACGGCCTGCACGCACCGACCCCGTCGACAGCAGCACCCGTGGCACCCCCGGCTCGTCCGCGCGGACGTCGCTCGGCCGCCGGTCCCGTCGTGGCCCGTTCCACCTTCGTCGAGCACCAGAGGCCGGCCCGCGTCGTCTCGCTGGCCCCGGCGCGTCCGTCGGAACCCGTCGCCCGCGTTGCCGCCGGTGCCGCGTTCGTCTCGCGCACCGGAGCGCTCCGTGCCGAGCGCGCCCTGGACCCGCGGCACGTCCGCCGTGCCGCCAACGCCAAGCGTGCGGCGATCCTGCTCGCACCGGCCCTGGCCTTCACCTCGGCGCTGACCCTCTCGATGCCGGCGAACGCCGCGACGCCCGAGGTCACGGCGGCGCCGACCACCACCACGACGTCGCAGCACCTGCAGACGTACACGGTGGCGCACGACGTCGAGATCCCGATCACCTCGACCGACGGCATGACGACCACCTCGGTGGTGTCCTACCCGACACTCGTCACCCGCTTCGGCGTGACGACCGCGCAGGCCGAGGCCACGATCTCCGCCGCACTGTCCGCCGGCGGCGACCGGGCGACGATCCTCCAGACGGCACTGCAGTACCTCGGCGACCCGTACGTCGAGGGCGGCGCGAGTCACGCGGGCATCGACTGCTCCGGCCTGACGATGGTGGCGTACCAGGCGGTGGGCATCCAGCTCGCGCACTACGTCCCGACGCAGGACGCCGCCGCGACGACGATCCCGGACTCCGAGGCGAAGCCCGGCGACATGGTCGTCTACGACAACGAGGACCACGTCGGGCTCTACCTCGGCGACGGCCTCGTGCTGCAGGCGCCGCACCCGGGCGAGGTCGTCGACATCGTGCCGATGTACTCCGCCGCACACCACTTCGCACGCCTGCTGCCCGCCGGTTCCTGACGGGGCGCGCCCGTCCCGTAAGCTGGAGTGATGGCCACCGAGACCCGCACCCCGTTCGAGGAACAGCAGGCAGCACGTTCTGCCCGCCCGCAGGTGCGTCCCCGGACCGAGGGCTGGACCCAGGCCACCGACGGCGAAGGCCGGCCGCTGCTGCAGTTCGCGTCGCCGAAGCGCGGCAAGCCGCCGGAGCACCTCGCGGACCTCTCGGTCGCAGAGCGTGAGGCGAAGGTCAAGGAGCTCGGGCTGCCCGGCTTCCGCGCCAAGCAGCTCTCGACGCACTACTTCACGCACTACACGTCCGACCCCGACCGGATGACGGACCTGCCCGCTGCCCAGCGCGAGGAACTCGTCGCCGGTATGCTTCCGCCCCTGCTGACCGAGACCCGGCGTCTCGCGACGGACAAGGGCGACACGATCAAGTTCCTCTGGAAGCTGCACGACGGCGCCCTCGTCGAGTCGGTGCTCATGCGGTACCCCGGGCGCATCACGCTCTGCGTCTCGTCCCAGGCGGGCTGCGGCATGAACTGCCCGTTCTGCGCGACCGGCCAGCAGGGCCTGACGCGGAACATGTCCACCGCGGAGATCATCGAGCAGATCGTCCGCGCGAACGCCGCCATCGCCGCCGGGGAACTCGGCGGTGACCCGCGCAAGGGCGGCAAGGACCGCGTCGACGCCGAGCGCGTCACGAACATCGTGTTCATGGGCATGGGGGAGCCCCTGGCGAACTACAAGCGCGTGATGGACGCCGTCCGGACGATGGTGGCCCCGCAGCCGCACGGACTCGGGATGAGTGCACGCGGCATCACGGTGTCGACCGTCGGCCTGGTGCCCGCGATCCTGAAGCTCGCCGAGGAAGACATCCCGATCACCTTCGCGCTGTCCCTGCACGCGCCAGACGACGAGCTCCGCGACGAGCTCATCCCGGTGAACTCGAGGTGGAAGGCGGACGAGGCGATCGATGCCGCCCACAACTACTACCTCAAGACCGGTCGACGGGTCTCGATCGAGTACGCGCTCATCAAGGACATGAACGACCACGCCTGGCGTGCCGATCTGCTGGCGGAGAAGCTCAACAAGCGTGGCAAGGGCTGGGTGCACGTGAACCCGATCCCGCTGAACCCGACGCCCGGCTCCGTGTGGACCTCGTCGGAGGTGCACGTGCAGGACGAGTTCGTCCGCCGCCTCAACGCCGCCGGCATCCCGACGACCCTCCGCGACACCCGCGGCAAGGAGATCGACGGCGCCTGCGGGCAGCTCGCCGCGGCCGAGTAGCCGCTCGGTCCCTGGCGCCCGGTCCGAGGGCACGATGCGTTCGCGCATCGTGCCCTTCGTCGTTCCCGGGGAGCCCGGCCCGCGCTGCCCGGCCCGCTGCCCGCGGTGCCCGCTGCCGGCTGCCGGCTGCTGCCCGCTGCTGCCCGAAGCCTGCGGCCCGCGGCGCCGCGCGAGCCGCTCCCGATCCGCGCAACCCTTCCGACACAGCGCTCGACGATCGACTCGCGCGCTGTCGACCCATGCGGACGCAGCGGATGCGTCCGCATGCTCCGACACGACGGAAGTCGATCGACCTCTGCACTGTCGGACGATGCGCGCGCACTCGCCTCCCGCCGCCACATCCGGAGCCCCGATCCGCGGAATCACGGGGATCCAGCCCCGCGACACGCCCGGGAGGCACGACGGTTGGCGGGGCCCCCAGGCCCTGTGTAAAGTAATCACTCGTTGCCGCTGAGGCGGAGAACGGAACGGCCGAGACGGTCACAGGGTGCAAGCCCTGGAGACGCAGTCCGGACGGGGTCCCGCTCAGGCAACCAGCCCCCGAAGAAGTCGAAGTAATTCGACGTGTCCTCGGGCGGTAACAAGAACGAATGCCTCTCTGGCGGAACCTGTTACGGGTCGAGCGTTGAGTGCGTCTGGTCCTTGAGAACTCAACAGCGTGCACATTGTCAATGCCAATTTATTGACCCCGTGGCGTTCCACTTGTGGGACGTCCGGAGACA
>NZ_RJKS01000008.1:0-1720 GCF_003762905.1 Curtobacterium sp. ZW137
GTGCGTCTGGTCCTTGAGAACTCAACAGCGTGCACATTGTCAATGCCAATTTATTGACCCCGTGGCGTTCCACTTGTGGGACGTCCGGAGACAATTCCTTTTGGATTGAAGATTGTCAGTAGACAGTCAACAGTCAAGATCAACTCGGCCTGACGCTTTCGGGTGTTGGGTCTGTAATTTTTTACGGAGAGTTTGATCCTGGCTCAGGACGAACGCTGGCGGCGTGCTTAACACATGCAAGTCGAACGATGATGCCCAGCTTGCTGGGCGGATTAGTGGCGAACGGGTGAGTAACACGTGAGTAACCTGCCCCTGACTCTGGGATAAGCGTTGGAAACGACGTCTAATACTGGATATGATCACCGGCCGCATGGTCTGGTGGTGGAAAGATTTTTTGGTTGGGGATGGACTCGCGGCCTATCAGCTTGTTGGTGAGGTAATGGCTCACCAAGGCGACGACGGGTAGCCGGCCTGAGAGGGTGACCGGCCACACTGGGACTGAGACACGGCCCAGACTCCTACGGGAGGCAGCAGTGGGGAATATTGCACAATGGGCGAAAGCCTGATGCAGCAACGCCGCGTGAGGGATGACGGCCTTCGGGTTGTAAACCTCTTTTAGTAGGGAAGAAGCGAAAGTGACGGTACCTGCAGAAAAAGCACCGGCTAACTACGTGCCAGCAGCCGCGGTAATACGTAGGGTGCAAGCGTTGTCCGGAATTATTGGGCGTAAAGAGCTCGTAGGCGGTTTGTCGCGTCTGCTGTGAAATCCCGAGGCTCAACCTCGGGCTTGCAGTGGGTACGGGCAGACTAGAGTGCGGTAGGGGAGATTGGAATTCCTGGTGTAGCGGTGGAATGCGCAGATATCAGGAGGAACACCGATGGCGAAGGCAGATCTCTGGGCCGTAACTGACGCTGAGGAGCGAAAGCATGGGGAGCGAACAGGATTAGATACCCTGGTAGTCCATGCCGTAAACGTTGGGCGCTAGATGTAGGGACCTTTCCACGGTTTCTGTGTCGTAGCTAACGCATTAAGCGCCCCGCCTGGGGAGTACGGCCGCAAGGCTAAAACTCAAAGGAATTGACGGGGGCCCGCACAAGCGGCGGAGCATGCGGATTAATTCGATGCAACGCGAAGAACCTTACCAAGGCTTGACATACACCGGAAACGGCCAGAGATGGTCGCCCCCTTGTGGTCGGTGTACAGGTGGTGCATGGTTGTCGTCAGCTCGTGTCGTGAGATGTTGGGTTAAGTCCCGCAACGAGCGCAACCCTCGTTCTATGTTGCCAGCGGGTTATGCCGGGGACTCATAGGAGACTGCCGGGGTCAACTCGGAGGAAGGTGGGGATGACGTCAAATCATCATGCCCCTTATGTCTTGGGCTTCACGCATGCTACAATGGCCGGTACAAAGGGCTGCGATACCGTAAGGTGGAGCGAATCCCAAAAAGCCGGTCTCAGTTCGGATTGAGGTCTGCAACTCGACCTCATGAAGTCGGAGTCGCTAGTAATCGCAGATCAGCAACGCTGCGGTGAATACGTTCCCGGGCCTTGTACACACCGCCCGTCAAGTCATGAAAGTCGGTAACACCCGAAGCCGGTGGCCTAACCCTTGTGGAAGGAGCCGTCGAAGGTGGGATCGGTGATTAGGACTAAGTCGTAACAAGGTAGCCGTACCGGAAGGTGCGGCTGGATCACCTCCTTTCTAAGGAGCATCTGGCAT
>NZ_RJKS01000008.1:1816-5268 GCF_003762905.1 Curtobacterium sp. ZW137
TGATGCTTCCGATCTCAGTACGCTCTGCTTGCAGGGTTGGAACGGGTCGGGGTGGAGGTCCTGGCTGGTGCACGTTGTTGGGTCCTGAGGGACCAGGCTTCCCATGCCTTCGGGTGTGGGGGTTGGGCCGCACGGGTCGTGAAGATCTGTGGGGGTCCTTCGTTGGGCCAGGGTGAAGCAGTCCGTTGTGATTGTGGAGCGCTGGTGCCGATCGTATGTTGAGAACTACACAGTGGACGCGAGCATCTTTAGATCGCTCGTAACGATGATCGCCTTCGGGTGGTCGTGGTTGACGAGTCGATCGCAATTTTAATCTTTGTGGTCAAGTTTCTAAGAGCAAACGGTGGATGCCTTGGCATCTGGAGCCGAAGAAGGACGTAGAAATCTGCGATAAGCCTCGGGGAGCTGATAATCGAGCTGTGAGCCGAGGATTTCCGAATGGGGAAACCCCGCCAGGCGCTTTTGTGACCTGGTGACTCCCGCCTGAATATATAGGGCGGGTAGAGGGAACGTGGGGAAGTGAAACATCTCAGTACCCACAGGAAGAGAAAACAACATGTGATTCCGTGAGTAGTGGCGAGCGAAAGCGGATGAGGCTAAACCGATCATGTGTGATAGCCGGCGGGCGTTGCATGGTCGGGGTTGTGGGACACGTCACTCAGTTCTGCCGGACTGGGGCGGTTACAGCGCATCATAGTCGAACCGGTTTGAAAGCCGGGCCGTAGTGGGTGCCAGCCCCGTAGACGAAATGGTGTTATGGCCGGATGTGTATCCCAAGTAGCACGGGGCCCGAGAAATCCCGTGTGAATCTGTCAGGACCACCTGATAAGCCTAAATACTCCCAGATGACCGATAGCGGACAAGTACCGTGAGGGAAAGGTGAAAAGTACCCCGGGAGGGGAGTGAAATAGTACCTGAAACCGTTTGCTTACAAACCGTCGGAGCACCCTTGTTGGTGTGACGGCGTGCCTTTTGAAGAATGAGCCTGCGAGTTAGTGATATGTGGCGAGGTTAACCCGTGTGGGGCAGCCGTAGCGAAAGCGAGTCTGAATAGGGCGATTCAGTCGCATGTCCTAGACCCGAAGCGAAGTGATCTATCCATGGCCAGGTTGAAGCGACGGTAAGACGTCGTGGAGGACCGAACCCACTTCAGTTGAAAATGGAGGGGATGAGCTGTGGATAGGGGTGAAAGGCCAATCAAACTTCGTGATAGCTGGTTCTCTCCGAAATGCATTTAGGTGCAGCGTTGCGTGTTTCTCGCCGGAGGTAGAGCTACTGGATGGCCGATGGGCCTCAACAGGTTACTGACGTCAGCCAAACTCCGAATGCCGGTGAGTGAGAGCGCAGCAGTGAGACGGTGGGGGATAAGCTTCATCGTCGAGAGGGAAACAACCCAGACTACCAACTAAGGCCCCTAAGCGTGTGCTAAGTGGGAAAGGATGTGGAGTTGCATAGACAACCAGGAGGTTGGCTTAGAAGCAGCCACCCTTGAAAGAGTGCGTAATAGCTCACTGGTCAAGTGATTCCGCGCCGACAATGTAACGGGGCTCAAGCACACCGCCGAAGTTGTAGATTTCGCACTATAGACAAGCCTTCGTGGTTCAGTCGTGCGGAGTGGTAGGAGAGCGTCGTGTGGCGAGTGAAGCGGCGGAGTGATCCAGCCGTGGACGCTACACGAGTGAGAATGCAGGCATGAGTAGCGAAAGACGGGTGAGAAACCCGTCCTCCGAAAGACCAAGGGTTCCAGGGCCAGGTTAATCCGCCCTGGGTAAGTCGGGACCTAAGGCGAGGCCGACAGGCGTAGTCGATGGACAACGGGTTGATATTCCCGTACCGGCGAACAACCGCCCAAGCTAATCCAGTGGTGCTAAGAGTCCTAACCCGGATCAACCGGATCCCTTCGGGGTGATGGTGGCCGGTCTAACGCTCGACCCCATGCTGGTGCGGTTAGCGTATGAACAGGTGTGACGCAGGAAGGTAGCTGAGCCAGGCGATGGTATCCGTAAGGTGAACCTGGTGTAAGGATGTAGGGCTGACGATAGGCAAATCCGTCGTCTGTACGCCTGAGATCCGACGCGTACCCGTAAGGGGAAATCAGTGATCCTATGCTGCCGAGAAAAGCATCGACGCGAGGTTGCAGCCGCCCGTACCCGAAACCGACTCAGGTGGTCAGGTAGAGAATACCAAGGAGATCGAGAGAATCGTGGTTAAGGAACTCGGCAAAATGCCCCCGTAACTTCGGGAGAAGGGGGGCCGGACACGTGACCGGATTTACTCCGTGAGCGTTGAAGGCCGCAGAGACCAGTGGGAAGCGACTGTTTACTAAAAACACAGGTCCGTGCGAAGTCGCAAGACGATGTATACGGACTGACGCCTGCCCGGTGCTGGAAGGTTAAGAGGAGGGGTTAGCCTTTGGGCGAAGCTCTGAATTTAAGCCCCAGTAAACGGCGGTGGTAACTATAACCATCCTAAGGTAGCGAAATTCCTTGTCGGGTAAGTTCCGACCTGCACGAATGGCGTAACGACTTCCCAGCTGTCTCAACCGCGAACTCGGCGAAATTGCACTACGAGTAAAGATGCTCGTTACGCGCAGCAGGACGGAAAGACCCCGTGACCTTTACTACAGTTTGGTATTGGTGTTCGGTGTGGCTTGTGTAGGATAGGTGGGAGACTGTGAAGCGGGCACGCTAGTGTTCGTGGAGTCATTGTTGAAATACCACTCTGGTCACTCTGGATGTCTAACGTAGGACCCTGATCGGGTTCATGGACAGTGCCTGATGGGTAGTTTAACTGGGGCGGTTGCCTCCCAAAGAGTAACGGAGGCGCCCAAAGGTTCCCTCAACCTGGTTGGCAATCAGGTGGCGAGTGTAAGTGCACAAGGGAGCTTGACTGTGAGACTGACAGGTCGAGCAGGGACGAAAGTCGGGACTAGTGATCCGGCAGTGGCTTGTGGAAGCGCTGTCGCTCAACGGATAAAAGGTACCTCGGGGATAACAGGCTGATCTTGCCCAAGAGTCCATATCGACGGCATGGTTTGGCACCTCGATGTCGGCTCGTCGCATCCTGGGGCTGGAGTAGGTCCCAAGGGTTGGGCTGTTCGCCCATTAAAGCGGTACGCGAGCTGGGTTTAGAACGTCGTGAGACAGTTCGGTCCCTATCCGCTGCGCGCGTTGGAAATTTGAGAAGATCTATCCCTAGTACGAGAGGACCGGGATGGACGAACCTCTGGTGTGTCAGTTGTTCTGCCAAGGGCACCGCTGATTAGCTACGTTCGGACCGGATAACCGCTGAAAGCATCTAAGCGGGAAGCCGTCTTCGAGATGAGATTTCCATGCACCTTGAGTGTGAGAGGCTCCCAGCAGACTACTGGGTTGATAGGCCGGATGTGGAAGCGGGGACTAACGACCCGTGGAGCTGACCGGTACTAATAAGCCGAAGACTTGACAACACAA
>NZ_RJKS01000009.1 GCF_003762905.1 Curtobacterium sp. ZW137
TGTAGTTCCCCGTGAGGTTATGAACGCGATCTGATGGGGTTTGGCCGCCGAGGCCGGTGTGTGGTCGGTGGTGATTGTAGTGATGCAGCCAGTCCGCGTAGGTCGCGGTTCTGGCTGCATCGCTGTCGTAGTGACGGGCGTAGGCCCATTCCGCGGCGAGGGTTCGATTGAACCGCTCGACCTTCCCGTTGGTCTGCGGCCGGTAGGGCCTGGTGAAGCGGTGCTTCGCGTCACCGAGGGCGGTCGCGAAGTCGCGGGATCGGTAACACGCACCGTTGTCGGTCATCACGGCCTCGACATGGATCCCCGCGGCGGCGAAGAACGTGTTTGCGCGGGCCCAGAACCCGGCAGCGGTGGCGCCGAGTTCGTTGTCGTGGATCTCTGAATACGCCAGCCGGGAGTGATCATCGACCGCGTGGTGCAGGAACCGGTACCCGCGAGAACCACGCGCGCCTCGTCGAGCAGCACGATCACGATTCGAGCCGGCGGCGCGGTCCTGGGCAGACCCGCGTCCGTGAGCGCGCCAGCCGCCACCATCTGGGATGCGGCCTTGCTTCTTGATGTCGACGTGGACGAGCTCACCCGGCCGGGACTTCTCGTATCGCACCGGAGTCGGCCGGCGAACCGGGAGCCCGGTTGCTTGGTCAATGTTGCGCAGCAGCGGCATCCGGAACCGCGCCAGGACACGTCCAACTGTCGAGCGGGCCAGGCCCAGGTGGAACGCAATCCGGTGCGGTCCCCACCGCCGGGTGACCCGCAACGCGAGGATGCGGCGTTCCAGCCGGGACGGGACTCTGGTCGGACTCGACAACGGCCTCGACGACCGGTCGGCCATCGACAGGCCCGCTCGGTATCGTGCAGCCCATTTCGCTGCCGTCGCCGGCGAACACTGGAACCGTTCCGCGGCCCGACGGACGGGCCAGCCGTCGACGACGATCAGCCGGGCAAGGCGTTCCCTGCCCGTTGGAGTGAACGGGGCATTAGCGTGAGTCACGAAGACCTCCGGTGACGACGTGGTGTGTGGTAACTCACATCGTCCCGGAGGTCTTCACTTACGTCACCCGTTCACAACGTCCCGGGGAACTACA